>JAFNAS010000002.1 GCA_017860295.1 Bacteroidota bacterium
TTACTGCTTTTTCCCTGCTTCTACCGTAACAATGATCGGTTGCTTCCCGGTTCGGCTCCGGCACGAGTCGGGAGACCTCCACCAACGGATGAGGCCGTGTACCCGTAGAGACGCACTATGTACCCGTAGAGACGCGGCATGCCACGTCTCTACCATTTGCCGCCATCCCGATAGGTTGTACATTACTGTATTTGGATAGCAATAGGTCAATATAAGCAGAGATTTGTCACCAAGGCATCTTTTATACATTCAATCGGACAGACTCTATAATATCAATCCGGTATTATAGAGTCCGTATATTATTCCAATCTGAATTATGAGCTGGCGCAGGTCTCCCGACCCGTGCTCTTGCTATTCTATTAGGTATATTTTAGCTTCTTACTGCTTTATCCTGGCTTCTAACATAACAATTATCGGAAACTTTCCGGGTTAGCTCCAGCTACATAAACATATATTATCTACCAGACACTTTTTATTTTGGATCAAGATTTTGTGAATTCGTAAAAATTATCAATCTTTGAGATGCTCGAGTCATTGCAACATATAAATGCTTAGGATTTTTAAATTGATGAGCATTGAGAATTACAACAGTTTCAAATTCCAAACCTTTTGTGAGCAGAGTTGTTCCTACACATTTACCATATATTTTCCGGCCAAATCTTCGGATATTATTTCTTCGATTTACCATAGAACTATATACCAATATATTGTCTACAGCGGCCTCTTCAATTGCTTTACATAAAGAACCAAACAATTCTTTTCGATAGCATTTAACATTTGGCAATTTCATGACTTTTCTAATTGCATCTAAAACGATTGGTAATGAAATGCCTTTTTGTAGTTCGGAAAAACTTGCTTGCAATGGCTTTAATAATTCTTTGTCATTATCTTTCGTCTTTCTTTTTAATCCACTATCATTAAACCAATTATTTATCATTGTTTTATTTGAAAGTTCAATGCAAATGTTTTTAATGGTAAATATTACATTCTGACTATTTAAAGTATCGATTGCTTGCGAAAGTTTATAAAAATCTTTATTATCAATTGATTCTATAAGGATTGGCATATTTAGAAACCTCTGGATAAAATTAATTCTAGAGCCTATATTTTCTGAAATTGGGTCAATAAATAATACACTTTTTTCTTGTTGAATTAATCTAAAAATAAAGTTGTAGTTCTCAGAATAGACATCATTACTAACAAATGTTTCAATGGAATTGAAATTTCTTAAATTGATAACAGTTCCACTAATCAGTTTAGCTCTAATTAAAGCTAATTGATTTCCTAAATTCTCATTCTTGCTATTTTTCCAGCGCCATGGAATTACTAATTCTTGGCTGTTTTCAATAAAACCATTCATCATCATTGGGTCTTTTAAATCAACAATGGATTCTTTAAAATCAAAAATACCCTGCATAAAGTCGCCCAAAATATGAGTAGGCAAAATATTAGATAGGCTTAAGATAAGTTCATGCTGTTTTAAAGTGCAATCTTGATATTCATCAACGAATAACCCAGAATAAGTATTAGATATAACTTTAGATACCGAATTTATTTTTATAATTTGATTTGCTGTCTCAAGAATAAATGGATAATATCTACCACTATCTTCCTGTTTTGGCAATTCTTTACTTGAAAATGCGAATACATACTTTTGAGCAAAACTCGTGATTGTTTCAATATGGAAAAAATTTGGAGAAATATTGAGTTTCGCCACTTTTTCTTTTATTGATACAACCCCAGCGTGCGTATGAGTAAGAATTAAATGTTTACCCAACTGATGAGCTTGAATATATTCCAGACATTTGCCAATTGAATATGTTTTTCCATAACCTGCTGGAGCAATAATCATACTTTTGGGACTAACGATAAAATCCTCTATATTAAGCATTATCTACCCAATTTAATAAACCACTAATTTGTATTCCTAACGGTTTTTTTGCCATGTCGCTCAAATATTTCAAGCATACATTGCCAAGAAATTCTCCATGGTCAATTCTTTTAAACCACTCTTTATCTTTCACAACAGAGGCTTTGTATAGAGTTTCTCGCATTAATGTATTATCTATATTTTTCCAGTCGACTGGAAATTCTCCAACATACTTAGCCTTTATAGACTCTTCCAAGTGTGGTTTCTCCTTTAATACATAATCAATTAATCCTTTAACACCATCCCACGGCAAATCTTCAAACAATTGTTTTTCAAGAGAAAACCCAACATTCCAATCAAATATTTGAATACTTTTCTCTTTCAAATTCTCTTTAGATGGTTTTAGCTTTTCATCCTTGTCGGAATCACATAACACACAGGTATCAACACCTAAATCCTTTAATTTTATTGCCTTATCAACAAAACCATCACCTGCTCCCAAAGAATAAACGACATTTTTTGCAGCAAAACTTGGAAGTCCTTTTTTTATTCTGTATAAATCTATTGCTCTACATATTCCAACCTCTGTTTTGCCTTCACAAACAACCGCTTTTGAAGCATATATTGCTTCAGGACAAGAACGAACTAAACTTTGAAATTTGTCACCATCAGGAACAAATTGACTGGTTAGAATCCCATCTGTATTTTTAATTCGTAATAAATTCTCACATTCTAATTCTTCAATTATTCCTTGTGAATGAGTCGTAATAAAAACTTGACCTTGATTCTTTTTGTTCATACTATATAAAGTCCTTGTCAAGTGCTTAACTCTATCTGGTTCTAAACCTTGCTCAAGTTCATCAATTAAAATAATTCCTCCGGAACTTGTCAATGTGGTTTGTATTGCGATTGAGATTAATCGCTTTGAGCCTTTCCCTTTTAATCTAAAAGGAATATTATTATCATGCAGACATACGCGACCATCTTTGATTGTAATATCTTTAAAATCAATTGTAGTATTTGTGTTTTGAATATTTACTCCAAGATTTAGAGTTGATTCCTTAATTTTATCTACAACAGTTGTTAGGTGTTCAAAATCTATACTATCAATTTGAGATTTTGCTTGTCTTAAAGCATCAATTACAAAATTATTTTCAGTTTCGACTTCTTTATCTTGTGTTAGAATTGAATATAATGGATTGCCTTTAGTCCATGAAAAATGTTGATTAATTAAATCTGAAACAAGAAAGACATTGAGACTTGCTCTATCACTGCTCCTAATCTCTTTTGGTGCTTGTCTTTGGTTAATAATGGACCACTTTGGCTCTAAATCCCTTTCAACTTTTAATTGAATCGTTAATATCTGAGTACTTTCATCAATTGGTTCGTCTTCTATTTTACCCGAATTATTATTGAGAAAACGTTCATATAAACCAAATTTATCCTCCTTCATTAACTTTGTGGGCAAATCATATAATGAAGCTTCAATTTCAATTGGATTATCTATATTGCATTTAAAAAAGTCAGTGTCGTAAAAAGTCAAATTCCAACTTGGAGATAAAACAAAAGAAATTGCTTCGAGAACCGTCGACTTTCCAGAATCTCCTCTACCCACTAGGCAAACAAAATCACTATATCCAAATGTATGCTCGAAGCTTTTAATACCTCGAAAATTAGAAATCTTTAATGAATAAATTTTAGCCATAATTTCATTTCTAGTTTTCAGTTTTAAACTGATGAATTAAAAATACTTTTATTTAGCCTTGGCTTCAATGTAATGTATACCCTTTGCGTAGAAATTAGTATTTCCTTTTCTATCTGAAGACATTGCATAAGCTGTAGAATCTCACATAGCACACTGTGAGCAATATCATTAGGCACATTGAAAACAAATAAAATTTTCAACCTCAAACAATTGTAAAAAAAACATCACCACCCACACTCTTACCCCACCGTCTCTTCTCCTTTTTAAATTTTCGCCCCGCAAACTTACCGATAATATTTAATATTAAGTCAACAATTACCGCGAAATAAATAATTTATGCTAATTATTTCCCCATCGCCGCTTTTCTCCGGCAGATAGCCGGACAACTCCGGCTACGCTGCCATTCGGAGGAGATTTTATAAAAAATTCTCCTCCTTTGCCGGGCTTGAAGCAGGAGAGTTGGAGTTAAAAGGAGGAGGGTTACGGCTAAAATCCTCCTTGGTGAAACTACAAACAGGAGAGTTCGGCCTTCGGGGAGGAGAGTCGGGATTAAAAGCCAGAGAGTTGCAACGAATCGCCTACTTGGCGAAACGAAAAGGAGGAGAGTGTTCGCAAAAAGCCTACCGGATACCGGCCGCCTGGTACCGAACTGCGCACCGGGCTATATATCGCCCACACTTTTGCAGTAGACGGCGGCCTGCACACAGTTAACGGTTCCGGTCTTATCGAGTATATTGCGGCGGTGGTTGTTGACGGTGTTGTTGCTGATGCACAACGCCGCGCTGATGGACAGGCTGTCTTTTCCGCTGGCGAGCAGTCGCATAATATGCCGTTCGCGGGAGGAGAGGTGCTTCAGACTGCTTGTATTGCCGGCTTTGTTAATTTCATAAAACTTATTAGTTCGCCGGTTAACGATGTAACAATGGCAAATGTCGGTGAATACCTCCTCTTCTATCAGCTCGGAGCAGATAAACAATCCCCGTATCTCGCCGTTGGAGTCCGACTGCATCACCTTTACATGGTGCAGAAAACGGGAGTAGCTCCCCTTGCGGTTTTTCATTCGGAATTCGCACACCAGCATGTAATCGCTGCGTTCGGCAGAAGGGCGGTCTTGCAGAAACTGGCAAGCCTTCCATTCGGTCTGCTTCACAAAGGCCACATCGTCGGGATGTATCAGTCGGTAAAAGTGCTGGGTAGAGCCGGCCTTCACCCCATGCGGCACACTGGTGTCGAGCAGCGTGCCGAACTGTTTGCTACGGAAGGGATATTCGTCACGACATCGGTCGTAAATGGTTATCAGTATATTTTTTACATCCGACAATAGCTGTAAAAGCCGGATATTGGTTCCGTCGAGCAGCCGGTCGTCGGCTCCGGTCGGATAATAGAGGCAATGAAGTAATCCGTTTTTCATAAGCAAGGTTTTTTTTAAACGAAGAGGTATGAAAAATGATGAATTTTCGCTATGTTTTACGAATATACGCACAATTATATTTGTATAAAATATAATTGCACAAAAAAGCCTCCCAATCATTATCCGCCTACGGCTATAATCGAGCCGAAAAAAGGGCAAAAAAGAGGGTGGAAGCTCGCCGTACAGTTATAAAATCGCTATTGTTAAATAAAACTAATTCTAATGCTTATGGCTGGATCGCCCCGAATTTCAAGGAGTATTGTCGAGTTCAACTCGTACATTACTACTACGGCTGCCTATCTGGCAGCCGGAACGCCGACCAATGCGTCGCGCCTCGGCATCAGCGAATCCGAAGCCGCTACATGGGCTTCGCACGCAACTACCTGGGTATCGTTGTATCCCAAGTATGCCGACAAGAAGAACAGTCGTACCACGGCCGTGATCGATCAACTGACACAGGTTATCGATCAAACGGTCAGTTTCGACCAGTCGAACCACATCCTCGACAGGATCGCCTCTTCGGTTAACGCAACCATTACAGATTTTGAAACGTTTAACATTAAAAGCGGAGCGCTGAAAAAGAGCACACGCAGTAAATCGAACACCCCCATCAGTGAGGTAATTACCGTCACCCTGCTACCGATAGGCGGCGGCGTGGTGCAGGTCAAGTGCTACACCCCTACCGGACAACGGGCCGGTATCTTCGAAGAGGCCGACAGTGTACAATATGTCTACACCGTGGGTACCACCCCACCCCAATCGGCAGAGGCCGACGGACTAAAGAACGGTTTGTCGACCAAAGGATCGTTCCAACTCGATTTGGGTGCGGCTTCGGGAGGTAAATATCTCTACATCTACTTCAGGTGGTACGATACCCACTACCCCAAACTGGCGGGGCCGTGGTGCGCGCTGGAGACCACCCTCATTTTGTAGGCCAAAAGAGAAAGAAAGGCTGCGGACCGACCGGCTAATGGTAACAAGCCGGCTCCGCAGTACGTAAACAGCCCTGCCCCGGGCGAATCTTCTTCGCATGCGGGACAGGGCTGTTATTATGCGCCGTTTGGAATATCTATTCCCTGCTTTCGGTCTGGTTTTATAGCGTCGGGTTAAAACCCAACACCCCCTTATGCGCCGTTCTTACAGGACCATTTATCTGTAACGAGATGTCCCAGTGCCGTCAGACACGATCGATCCGGTAACGCTGCGGCCTTAGTGCGGCGACACATAAAGATGTATCTCAATGCGCGTAGTACATCTTCTTCCGATCCTTTTGCAACAGTTTTTTCTCCAGTTCGTTGGCATTTACTTTTACCGGAGCCGTCACAAATTCGGGAATATTGTACGAAAAGAGGGTGGCATCGTAGAAACGGGGATCCTTTTGCGGCAACAGAAACGGTTTCGACACCCTACCCTGCCCGTCGATAGAGGCAATATAGAGCCGGGTGTACAAACCATCGCCCCGCCGGCTACTGAAAACAAACCAGTGCGAATTACTGCTCCAATCGTGAAAGCTCTCCGTATTATTGCTATTGACTTCGGTCAACGGACGACTCGTACCATCGGCCAACTTGAGTAGATACAAATCGGCCTCGCGGTGCCAAATCGAAAAATTACCGTAATCGGATTGCGTATACATCAGGTAGTTGCCATCGAACGAAGGACGTGGAAACGAAATACTCTTTCCGGTTTTAGCGGCCGAAATCAGCGTATCGACTTTGTTGCCGAAAGTGGCCGTTTTGGCGTCGAATGCAATCCGGCACAGGCTATATTTAATACGTTTATAATTGGATTGAATATCCTGCTGCTTGGAGGAGCAAAAATAGAGGCTCTTACCATCGGGCGAGAAGACGGGAAAGGTCTCGAAAGCCTCCGTTTTGAGCTGCGGGCAACTTATCAGCCGGTTGTTTCTCAAATCATATACCACCACATCGGAAGCCTGATCGAACACCTCGATCCGTTCGTGCTTCACCACGTGAAAGGCCTGCCGCGTCTGATTGACCGAATAAGCAATGTATTGTCCCGAAGGATGCCAGTAGGGATAGACGCAGGGAGAGATCGTGCTATCGGTCTTGGTATTGTAAAGCTCCATTTTTCCGTTTACCTGCAGCATGGTAGCGCCATTCGCCCCCCGCACGTGGAGGTTCATCTGCGCCGGATTGTTCCGGTTGAATGCATGACAATTGACACACGTGCCCGGGACCAGCGTATTTTCAACAATCGCCTTCTGCTCGAACGACGAGAGGTCGCGCTGATAGATTCCCATCTTGCTATACACCTCATAACCGGGGGCAATCAGACGATATACCAGTCCATAATCGATGGGATAGCCGCTGACATGAACCGCAAACGGTTGATATTGCTTCCACTTGCCTTGCTGTTTCACACTCACCACCACCTTCAGATCCGAAGCTTTATTATCGGCCAGCAATTTTTTCCAATCCTGCAGCGGAAATTGGATAACCTCCTTGCTTTGCAGATGCAATTTGCCCTTTTGGCTCCCGGTCACCACCACATCGATGCGGTCGAACTTCTCCGCAGCCAGCGTAAAGTTAAGCGGCGCAATGGTAGCCGGCACCGTCACGTCGGTATAATCGGGATAAAGCAACGGTTTGGCATTCACCATCACCGGCGACTGCACCGGTTCGTTACAGGCCGACAACAGAAATACAAAATACAGAAAGTATAAAATAGAATGTTTCATAGCGCGATAGTTTATTTTCTGAATTGCAGATAGTACCAGTAGGTTTGAGAATATAGATCCCTGATTTGAGTTTCGGCATACCCGCCGGCAGTACTTAACCGGACATAATTGGTAAACTGCTGCCCGACGGCCTGACTCACCGGCCAGGGAAACTCGGACGGGTTACGCCCTGATCCGGCCCAGAAGGCCAACAAAGCCTCCTGATAATGAACCGGGATGGATGAATACCCCAACTCTTTACCCAGTGGGAAATATTGCACAAAGCGGGTCAAATCTTTGGAAAGTAAGGTGTAAGCTATCAAATATTCATAGGCTATCCGGTTTGTTTTGCAATGAACAAACAACAACCCGAGCATCTGGTCTTTCTGTTGCTCGCTGAAAAGGAAATCATCGGTAATTCTGTATTTGCGCAATTGAGCCCATGCGGGGTTCCTGTCGATCAACGTTTCGTTTCCCAGGCATTTCAGGGTTTCGGTTGCCCATCGACTGTAAAAAAGCGTATGCTGCAATAAACGAAGGTATTTTTCGGCCACCTTGTATTCGCCATTCAACAGATTCACCTCTGCCATTCGTTTAATAGCCCTACTGCTTTTCTTATAATCGGGGATAGCCTCCATAGCTTCGAAAGCATATCGCATGGAAGTGTTCAGAAAACCGAGATGATAATAGATTTCGCCCACAATCATCGGGACGGTAAAGTCGCGCTGAAACCCGGGCAACAACCCTTCCGGTCCATTCTGAAAATAACGGAACATCGTATCGTTGAGTTTCCCTTGCTGACACAAAGCCAGATTGAGGCAAGCCACCGAAAGCGGAGAGTCGGGCGTTTTCCGGTCTGCCATTGCAATCACCTTGTTCCATTGCTCCATGCGTACACTGTAATCATACGCCATAACCGACTCTTTACTCCAATCGACCGAGCGCTGCATAAGCCAATGGCCACTAATGGCCAGTACCAGCACCTCCAGCAAAAACCAGATCAGTGTTGTGTTGGGCTTGAGGCTCTTCACCGATACAAAACGGAACAACAATGGAATAAGAATGAGGCTACTCCAGGCAACCAGCAACGGGATCGGAGAAATAACCGGATAACGATTATAACAAATCCCCCACCATAAGCGGGACAAGGAATAGAACAAAAATTGTTTGGCGATAAACGGAGGAACAACCACACAGGCCACCACCACCAGTAAAAAGAGTGTCCATTGCAGCCGGGTGAATTGGTTGAAACAGGCAAACTCCAGCAATACAAACAAAAGGGCTGCAATCCAAAAAGCGCCACCCGCCAACCAATACAACAGCAACAGCACAACAGCGGCATACCCGATGCGGAACCACGGCCTCCGAATATAAAAACAGAGCTGCACGGCCACCAGAATCAGATGAACCGCAATAAGTGAAGCCAACAGATAACTCTCGTCGCACAGCAGAGACCAAAAGAGAAGGGAAGGAATAAACGTAAGGGGATACAACAGGGGCTCCGTCCTGATTTCTTGTGTGATCCGATAAATTTGTTGCTGCAACAATACCAGCAAGCAGGCAATAATCAACGCTCCAAGCCACGCATAGTAGTAAAACTGAGTAAGAAAGGTGCCTATGTAATCGGCCAAACCTCCCGGACGACTCATCAGGTCGCTCCAATAATCGGAAGTAAAGAGGAACATCTGAAATTGCTCCTGATAGTGAAGATGGCTGCTATAGAAAAACGTAAAAAAGAGCCACACAACAATGCCGAACAGCAAAGACAATCCCTTTTCGGAATAGGTCAACAGTTTATTCATGGTATTTGGTTAACACCCGGGGAAAACGATTTACGCCCCGGCGAATTTATATTTTTCCAATTCAAAGAAACAAAATTTCATCCGACAATCAAAGCGCTGTCGGCAAATAGATAGCAGATTCTTTTGCCTCATTCATGGACCGTAGCTATGCATACCGCCCAGATAGCAATTCACCCCCCAATAGGTAAGGAGAACCGAGAGAAATGCAAACAGAAGATAGCGATGAAAACGGATCGGACAATGCAACCACGGGATCGTATCGGCATGTGCAGCAACGGTGTAAACAAGCAATGTAATCAACGCCCACACCTCTTTCGGGTCCCACGACCAATAGCTTCCCCAACTATCGTTTGCCCACACCGAACCCAGACAGATGCCAATTCCCAACAGGATAATGGCCGGGCACAACATCACCTTCGACATAATTGTCAGCGTTTTCACCCTCTGATCCTGTCCTTTATGATAACATACCTCAACAAGTAAAGAGAGAAGCAACAACCCGAAGAACAACGCATAGGCGGCGGTAATCGTCCACACATGCGGCCTCAACCAACCCGACAACAAGACCGGCGGCATCGACGCGCGGTGCAATTCCATGCGAACCATCACTGCCAACGGCAGAAGTAGAACCGTTACCACAAAGATTCTTCGAAGCACCCGCCGAGACGAATCGCTCAACGAACGGCTCAGTACCCGAAAACGTTCCCCCCGTGCAACAAGCCACCAAACACCTCCGATCAAGAACAAAAGATACCCGCCATACACCAGCCAGATGCCCCACGGATCGTGATTTACCAGCAGCATCACCCCCTGCCTGTCCTCGTCATACCCACCCTGTAGGAACCGATAACCGCGATAACTCAACGGACGATTGACGGAAATCGTTTTCCGGATCTGTTGCTGCCGGTCGAGTATCGTTATCCGGCTCACATAATCCGTCGGATGGCGATTTAGCCGATTGCTCACAACCGCAAACGCATCGAGTCGCATTGAAAAAGGAAGGTTATAACAATCGGACGATTGGTTATCGAGAAAACAGACGGCCGGCATACCAATCCGGACATGAAGGGAACCGTTTTCACCCACGCTCCGGGTGACTAAAGCGCCCAGCAAGATAAAGAGAACTGACGAATGCAATAACAGAACCGGCTTCGTAAGGTTTTTATGCCGGATAAAAACGAAAGCAGAAACTCCTATAAAAACAATCCACACCAACAGAAACCACCAGGAGAGATAGATCCGGTCAACCGCAACAGAGCTTCCATATAACCGATAAACCAGTGTCGCAATTGCCAAAATCGCACTAACCGAAAGAGGCAACATACCTGTTTTATTCCCCATTATCAAAATTTGTTTCTGTGTTAAGGATAACTTTATTACAAATCTTTGAATTGAGGATTATCGACGGCTTTTACCGCAATACACTCCATTTCGACCAACCACCCCGGGCGACAAACCGGTGCAAGAACAATTACCCGTGGTACATTAGCAAATTTAGAATCGAACATTTTTACGACCTGCCGATAATCTCCTATATCCCGCAAATATACTATAATTTGCATCATATCGTCGAACGAGCAGTCGGCTTCTTTGAGTAACGCTTCCACATTAGACCACATACGCAGCACTTGCAACTCTACATTTCCCGGATGCACCACGGCACCTTGCCGGTCGATACTTGCCGTTCCGCTGATCAAAACCTTGCGTCTGTCTCCGAAATCGATAGCAACACCCCGTTCGAAAGTAACGCCATAATCATAAGTCCGACTCATATATTCCGAGGCGTACAAAAATCGAATCTGTCCTGCTTTCAAGCCCTTGATAGCATAGCCATCCATCAATACTCGCGTACGATTATCGACTGTGCCCCCCTGGATTCCGGTACTTGCAATAAAATGGGTATCGGGGCTTAACCCTCGTAATTCGAAATGTGCCTTACGAGCTTCCACCACACCCGGATAATCGCAATCGATATCCCGAACAAAAAACCAGGTTCTTAAACAGTTCTCCGCAAGCGTACAACCGGATTGCTTTAATCTATTTTCATATTCGCGCAACAAAATATGCGTTTGCACGTAAGAAGCTTCAGGATGAACAGACACATCAGGACGCGACGTAAAATAACTATGCACATACCCGTTATGTTCAAATTCATCGGGAAAGCCTTCCGCCGGTGATACGGACGTTTGCATCTGTATCCAGACGGCAATTTTACTTCCATCCAACGGGGGCTGTTGAATGTAACTCACCGGACAACTAAGAACACGCCCCACCACATGCAGCATCTCCTTCTGTTGATTGACCACATCGCTAAGAAAAAACCGGGCAAACAAAGGCCGGGCATTTTTTAAACTATGTTCGTTGAACAAAAAGGACAACACTTTACCGATATGTCTCAACTGATGTCCGAAGTCACCCACACTCGGTAACACATTCAGCATCACCTGAAATTCGCCCACTTTATTAGGCGGCATTACACCCGCAATATGCACATCGACACCCTCTTCCCGATACTGTTTCAATTTATAATTCACCATCATCCTCAATAAATAACAAAAAGAAGGCGGACATTAAAGTCCGTCTTCTTTTACCTGTACTCTAAAATGCCTTATCAATAACTAAAACCCTGTCGTTTAAATACCCAATACCAACCCTCGTATGTGTTCGATTCCGTAGAATACTCCAGAATCAACTCATCATTGGTCAGCTTAATAATATTAAACTTATAAACCACTTTTTTATCGTCATTCTGACTAATACCATGCAGTATTGTAGTTCCATTAATCGTTAATGTTCCAATGCCCTTTGTAGTCGTGCTGGGTGTCATATCAAACGAAAACGAACCTGTTGATGTAACTCCGCTTTCTACTTTAGTGAAAGTAGCTGCATCCAGACTAAAGTTCATGGTACCATTTATATCAATACCGTCAGAAGCGGCATCCGAAGCAGTTCGACCCCACCAGGCCGGAGCCGTATCAGTCAGACCACCGTTGCCCCAAATCCATTTAGACCCGCTATATGTATTATCAACAGCCCATACCCAGGTTCGGGCACTTGCTCCACATAAATAACCCCATTGCGGAGGCACCGGATAATACAACGAATCCACCGTAACACTATAAGTCTTCGTCAAAATAGATCCGTCAGCGGCTAAAGCAGTCAGCTTAATATTCTGAGAACCTTTACCTAAGATCATGACCGTTGTATCATTACTAATATAAGAAGCGGTTGTCGTCCATTTACATATCACGGGACTAGTGCAATGCACTTTATATTTATTTGTCTTATACGTTTTATACATCACGGGAGTTATGGTAACATTAAGTTGGTCTGTTGATGTCACGACATCCCCGGTTCCAAAGTCTTTCTCGATAGGACTACATGCAACAAATGAATATGCAACCATCAAGACAAAGACCATTTTTATTATATTATTCATAATTTTTTGCAGTTAAAGTGTTGGCAAAATAAATCATTTCCATCCTGAATAGTTAGCGGCAGAAGTTCCCCATCCTGCATTTTGTTTAAATAATCCGCTAGAAAGGGATATTTCTGTATCGGGAATTGGGAAAAATCCGTTTGTTGCATTATATCTGGCCTTATATCCCCCTCCGTTATTAGACGTTGTGTTAGTATCCGGATTACCTTTATAGAAGGTCGGTTGACCGGATTGTTTATCCAATGCATCCGCTGCAATATGCCAACGGCGGATATCATTCCAACGAACCGCCTCACAAGCAAACTCCCACCGGCGTTCGTTCTGCAAAGCAGCTAATGAATAAGTAGCAATGGAGGGTAACCCTGCACGACTTCTTACTTGATTTATTCCCGAAACATCCGATTTCAATTCTGACTGCATCAGCAATACATCGGCAAAACGTATCAAAACCAAATCATGAATATTCCATAGTTGCATATTATCTTCTTGCGCAGTGAAACTATACATTACAGCATCAAATGACTGGTATGTTTTTTTAGATGTACTGGTAACATGAGAGGTCAAGATTGGAGACCATTTTTTATCATAATAGTCCGTTTCTTGTACAAAATCTTTCCAGGAACCACCTCCCCGGGTATAACCGGTCAATTCATTCGGAATATTACAAATAGTTGCCGTCCGACGTATATCACTAGGCTCTGCAGCAACCCAATCCGACCATAAATTTGGTGCCACAGGGCCAGCACCCCAGCCATTTCCAAAAGGATAAGACTTACTATAATCCAAATCACCACGCATTCCAAAATGAAGTGCATAACCATTAGAATATCCGATGGTAGTTCCCCAATCTGCAAATTTAGAATATTTAATTGCAAACATCGATTCCGGATTGATTGCATTATCGTTTTCCACCCATTTCAGCCCTTTTCCCTTTGTATAAGCATAATCATCCACTGTCAATCTATTGGTATATGCCCACAGGTTACGATAATCCGACGTCAATGAATATCCTGATTGTGTAGCACATTCGTCAATCCATGTTATCACATTATCTTTTGTCACCTTGGAATTATCAGGCAAAGTGACATCTGTTTTACTGTAAAAACCTGTATAAAAAAGAAATGCTCTTCCCATCATAGCCTCAGCCGTCCAATGGTCAACATGCCCTGCTTCAACCCAACCACTACCAAATTTCTTAGCCGGCATCAACGTAATAGCCTGTTTCAAATCAGAAATAATCTGACTCCAAGTCGCATCAGGAGTTGATTGTGGCAAAGTAGTAACAACAGACGATGTTGTCAATGGTATATTCTCAAACATCGAAGCTAGTTCGTAATAATAATATGCTCTCAAAAAATAAGCTTCTCCTAACATTTGATTTTTTTGATCATCACTAGTATAACCGGTACAATTACCTAATGTTTCTATAGCCAAATTGGCGCGATGAATTCCTTTATACGTATCGGCCCAGAAATTAGCATATTTGTTATTACTATTATACATCAATAAATCTTCTGCCTGCATAGCATAATCCTGCGCACCACCACCACCGAGGCAATCATCGGAAGCTAGCTGCGATGCATAAATAAACGATTCGTGAGGATTAGCACTCCATAATGACAATGTATTATAAATACCGGATAAAACCTGCTTAGCTTGGTCAACCGTTTGTGGATAGTTTGCCGTGGTTGCCTGAGTAAGATTTTGTGTATCCAGAAAGCTGTTGCAACTTGTAAAAAGTGAGGCAACTGCAACTACTGTTACTAAATATTTAAGTTGTTTCATAGTTAGTCTCAATTAAAATTTAAGATTTACACCCATCAAATAAGTTCTCGGACTTGGATAAAAGCCAACATCAATACCTGAAGCCCAGCCACTCGTTGATCCTCCGGATGCACCAACCTCCGGATCCATGCCAGAATAACCTGTTATAGTAAACAAATTTTGGGCTGTAAAATACAGGCGAGCTTGTTGCAAGGGCATCTTAGGAAACAATTTCTTAAAGTCATATCCCACAGTTATATTTTGACACTTTACATAGTCTGCATCTTCGATATAAAGATCTGAAATATTTGTATAATTAGTATTATTATTAGACGTTAATCGCGGCCATTTATTCGAAGTACCTTCACCATGCCAACGCTGATACACCTCCGTTGTATAATTATCATGTAACGAGATCTGACGATATGATTTTGCGATTTGCATACCGAAAGCGCCATGAGCTGCTACTGTAAGATCAAATCCCTTATATCCAAAGTTAAAACTTAAACCCAAATTATAATGCGGATTTGGATCTCCTATCTTAGTTTTATCTTTATCATCTATTTTTCCATTATGATCCAGATCAACAAATTTCAGATCACCAGGTTGTACATTCGATTGTAAAATGCCATTACCGGCGGCTTTCCAAGCATCAATATCTGCTTGGTTTTGAAATACTCCGGCTGTCTTATATCCCCAGAAATAGCCAATAGGGAAACCTACCTGAGCACGATACATTTCACTGGTGCCTTGTCCTAAAATATTGGCATCACCGTGAATAATTCCCTCTGAATTAGCAATACGTGTAACTTTATTCTGATTATATGACATGTTTGCGTTCACACCATAGGTAAAATCTTTACCCACATGGTCATTCCAAGTCAGAACGGCCTCAATTCCTTTATTAGAGATATCACCACCATTGATGTAAGGAGCTCCACTGGTTCCAACCCCATAATAAAGGGCTATTGGAGCCTGAACCAACCAACCTTTAGTCTTTTTATCATAATAATCAAAGCTCAAACCTAATCTTGAATTGAGAAATCGGGAATCAAATCCCAAATCCAATTGTTCTGACTTTTCCCACGTCACATCCGGATTTGCCAGATTAGAAGGATAAGCACCTGTTGTTTGGGAATCTTTGGTATTTCCAAACGAATAAGCCGCAGTGGCATCAAATGAGACTAAAGCAAGGTAAGTAAAAGAGCTAATATTACAGTTTCCATTCTGTCCCCAACTTCCACGTATCTTCAAAAAGTCAAGCCAACTTTTCGTAGACGCCATAAATTTTTCATTAGAAGCAACCCATCCTGCAGATAAAGAAGGGAAAAAGCCCCAACGGTGATTACTAGCAAAATTTGAAGAGCCATCTGCACGACCAATTAAAGTCAGCATATAAGTTTCATTCCAATCGTAACTCACACGTCCAAAGAATGAAGCAAGACCACCTTGCCCCCATGCACCATTACCGGCACTATCTGACTGTTTTATCTTCGTAGTGCCGGCTGCGACACCCTGAGTGTTCTGCAAATAAGCATATTCAAATCCATCAAACAATAAATTTCCATTTGAAACTTGCATATTTTCTCCCATACCCCATTTTTCCAAAGACTGACCGACCAAAGCATCAATATGATGATTATCAACAGTTAATTTATAATTCGCAGTATTATCTAACGTATAGCTCCAGCCCATACCCATATTTTGAGTAGCACTTGACACCGAATTAGTAACTGTTGATGATAAAGAATACGTCGGTTTGTAAGAACGAAAAGAATTTGCACTCATTTTATACCCAAATTGCGATTTCAAGATCAAATTTTTAATCGGAGTAATTTGCAAATATCCGCTTGCATTCAGATTATGATTCTTCGATTTATTGTAACCTCTTTCGTATACCATATCGGCAACTGGATTGGCCATTTGAGCGTCAAAAGCATTCAAACCCATGGTTGTTTTATCGGCATAATTAAAATAAGAGCCTTTATCATTATACATTGGCATAATCGGCATTGCTCTTAACATATTCGAGACATCATTCCAATATTGATTGCCAATACCAATACCACTCTTTACAGAATATGTATAATTTACATTTTCTCCTAGTTTCACAATTTCTCGTCCTGCTGAGTTTTTGTAAATAATATGATCGGAGTTCAATCGAATTGAGGTTCGTTCATACTCTGACTGAACCGGATTTCCTAAGATACCATCTTGTGACGTATAAGCTACACCCAAAGAAAATTTCGACACATCGCCACCACCAACAAGATTGAATGAATGGTTTTGTATAGGAGCATCTTTTTTACGAATAGCATCCAACCAATTGATTCCTTTCCAAGAACCATCTTTCACTGCATCATATTTAGACCCCAGAATAGACTTCCAGTTGTATGCAGAGCTACCTTCATTAAATGCCACTTCATCCATAATTGACATATATTGTTGAGCATTTAACAATGATGGCATTCTATACACATTCTGTACCCCATAATAACCATCATAAGTCACCTGCAGCTTTCCGCTTTTCCCCTGTTTTGTCGTTACTAATACTACACCATTTGCAGCACGGGTACCGTAAATAGCAGAAGAAGCGGCATCTTTCAACACATCAATAGATTCGATATCTGATGGGTTCAAATTATTAATATCACCACCAGCCACACCATCGATCACATAGAGAGGATTTGAATTCCCAATAGTTCCCATACCACGAATATTCACTTTAAAGCTTTCTCCGGGCTGACCTGAACTTTGGGTAATATTAACACCCGGAGTTTGACTTTGCAGCGCAGTAAAAGCACTCGTAGTACTTAATTTCTGTAAATCACTACCTTTTACCTGTACTGTAGCTCCGGTAACCAGTTTCTTTTTCTGAACGCCATACCCAATAGCTACAACTTCGTTTAGACTTACGGATTCATCTTCAAGAGTGATGCTTACCGAACTACGACCTTGCAGTGCAATTTCCTGTCCCTTCATTCCCATGAATGATACTTTCAAAACTGCATTGGCCGGAGCCCTAAGAATAAACTTACCGTCCATATCGGCAACCGTCCCTGTTTTCTGTCCTTTGATAGCGACGGTAGCCCCTGGAATAGGATTGCCTGACACATCAACGATTTTACCCGTAACGGTTTTCTCCCCATCATTAGGGACTACATTGGCCGGTGGCACTGATACCATACCGGCAGCAAAAAGATTTGATGAAAACATCCCTAATGTCAACAAAAATGCTAACAGTAAAGATTTCTGGAATTGATTTAGTAGAGGAATATCCGTCCCTCCTGACTTCATGGTTTTTTTCATAAGATTGTTCGTGGTTTTTAAATGATTACTCATCTAAAGTTTCAGAATTATAAAATCAACAAATGATGCAAAAAACGTTTATTTATTATTGAATGATTTTTTGCTCATTTTTGTCGGATGACCGACGCTCAAATCAGAAAAATTGGTTTAAAATCAACTTAGTCTGCAAAAAAACACCTCCAATAGAAATGATTTACTGAAGTTTGTTTTTCGAATAATTAAATACAAATGGTGTAGTTAAAGTAGAGAAGAATGTGTTATCTCATTAATTATCTAATTTAAGGTTATATTTTCAGTTTTATTTTTGACGCTTTGCTTTCATACTGGGACTTTACGCACATGGCATCATTGCCATCTCCCCTAAAAAACATTAATAAAACAACAAGCTTTGGGCTCCAATAATCAACGACACAAAAATAGGCGAGTTTCCCCGCCTATCTCAAATACAATTTTATCAAAATACAATACTTTTTTAACTGGTATGAATTGTACTAGTCAATGTCTTTCATTGCATTTTCATATCATACAATCGTTTTTTTCTTATTGTAGTTTTCCCGAAATTCTTTGGGGGTACAACCCTTTCGCTTGAGAAATATTCTATTAAAATTAGACAAATTATTGAATCCGCAACTATAACAAATTTCAGAAATAGACTGCGTCGAATCGACCAAAAGTCGGATAGCATTTCCAATACGGATATCAAGAAGATAATCGGTAACACTCTTTCCCGTCCTCAATTTAAAAAAACGACTGAACGCCACCTCACTCATTCCCACAATATCAGCCAATTGACCTAGTCGTATTTCTTGTGTATAATTTTGAATCATGTAATCATGAACCTTTTGAACCCGTCGGCTATCTGCCGGTAATTTTACCCGAGCAAAAGCACTACTAGAGAGGATCCGAATATCATTACACAGGGACAATTCATATAACAAACTCAAAAAATTCATTACAGCATAAAAACCCTGCTTCTCATGCGATAACGAATTGAGTAAAGGACGCACATGAAGTATGGCATTCAACGGAAATGCCAATCCTTTTTGTGCTTGTTCCAGCATTACTTTGACACTTCGAAACTGGTGCTTATCTATAAAGTTTTTAAAAAACAACTCCGGAGAAAACTGAATTGTGATCTCACGAATCTCGTCAGAAGTACATTTATAATTTTCCCATGTATGCTCCAATTCACTCCCAGTTATAAGCACCAAATCGAAATTGGTAATTACTTCAACAGAATCCCCTACGGTACGACGTGCATTCTCTGCATGTTCTATGTAATTAAGTTCACACTCGAGATGCTTATGCAAAGGAAACGTAAATTCTGTTTTATTTCGCTCAATAACATAAAAGCAATCTTTTTCTGACAAAGGCGTAATTTCGTGTAAAATTTCAGAGTTTATCATGATACTATTTTAACATCGATTTAAAAGCCAAATATAGAGAATTATTTGAAAAAATATCAATTTCAACACATCTTTTTTCAATAAGATTACAATTTCGTATTCCGAGAATGTGTTAAATTGCCTACTTTTGTAGAAGAATTCATTATAAGCAGCAAGAAACATTGATATGCGACCGACAATA
Source organism: Bacteroidota bacterium (assembly GCA_017860295.1). GTDB lineage: Bacteria > Bacteroidota > Bacteroidia > Bacteroidales > Paludibacteraceae > Microbacter. The sequence continues at coordinate 19,568 of JAFNAS010000002.1, forward strand.
CTTATAACAAACGACGACGGATTAACCGCAAAAGGAATCAAAGAACTAAAAGACTGCATGTTGCCGTTAGGCGATGTGGTAGTGGTAGGACCCGACGGACCGAGATCGGGGATGTCGAGTGCCATCACCGTTACAGTACCTACGCGCTTGCACAAGGTGCATGAAGAAAATGGACTGAAAATATACCGCTGTTCCGGTACTCCTGTCGATTGCGTCAAATTGGCTCTGAATGTCCTTTTTAAAGAAAAAAAACCCGATTTATTGGTAACCGGCATCAATCACGGTACCAATTCCTCCATCAGTGTGGTTTATTCGGGAACAATGGGAGCTGCGATAGAGGGTTGCATCAATAAAATTCCTTCCATTGGATTCTCATTATGCAACCACCGTGCGGATGCCGATTTTACACATGTAATCCCTTTTGTCGGTACTATTGCAAAAAAGGTAATCGAAAAAGGACTACCCAAAGGTGTCTGTCTGAATGTCAATATGCCGGAAAATCTACCAAAAGGAATCAAAATATGCCGACAAGCCAATGGTTTATGGACCGAAGAGTTCGTCCGACATGAAGATCCCGCTGGACATCCCTATTTTTGGTTAACTGGCAACTTCACCAATCATGAACCAGACGCTTCGGATACGGATGAGTGGGCGTTGGCAAACGACTATATAGCCGTAGTGCCGACCAAAATAGACATGACTGCCTACGAAGCAATAGAGGAGCTAACAAACTGGAATCTATAATACCATGAAGGTTTTTAATAAGTTTTGGATTGGATTATTAATTTCAATTATTCTACCAATCGTTTTCGGGCTCACCTATTTCAATATGGCCTACAGAGGCGATCAATCTATGTGGGAAGCTCTGTTCCTGACCGCCAAATCGGGACTACCTCTATTTGGAAAACTGATCTTATTAAGCACATTCCCTGATCTTGGGCTCATCTTTATTTTTTATAAAGCCGACTATTGGCATGCCTGCAGAGGAACTATTGTTGCCACAGCTCTCTTTTTTGTCATTTCCTTTATATATCTTAGCTGAAAATTTTCCATTGAATGAAACAGTACAAACAACATTTTATTGTTAAGGCCGCACCGCAAGATGTGTATGCAGCACTGACCAATCCCGAAATTATTTTTTTATGGACCGGCGAAAAGGCTATAATGAGTACAACCACGGGCTCTGAATTCGAATGGTTGGGCGGAGATATTTGCGGCACAAATATTGAGTTTGAACAAGACAAAAAAATAGTTCAAGAATGGTATTTTGGAGAAGGCGAAACCTCTGTGGTTACAATAAAAACTCACACCAATAAAAAAGGGACCGATCTGGAAATTAACCAAACAAATATCCCGGATGAGGCTTTTGAAAACATCTCCGAAGGATGGGGAGAGTCCATCGTTGCAGCAATCAAAGAACTACTGGAAGAGTAAACTGACCTGCCTCTTTCATTTTTAACATTCCATTTAAAGTTGTTGTTAATTTTTATCGGAAATCGCTATCCTTATTGTCGGCTTTTGTTCTTACCTTCGCACCGTAATCACCACTCCACTAACCAAAAACATTATTCACGTGTCTGATAGTATTGTTATCATTCCGACTTACAACGAGAAAGAGAATATCGAAGCTATTATCCGCAATGTCTTTTCGTTGCCGAAATCATTTCATATTTTGATTATCGATGACGGTTCTCCGGATGGGACTGCCGATATAGTAAAAAGGTTGCAAGAAGAATTTCCGGAATCGCTTCAAATAGTAGAACGCCAAGGAAAGTTAGGACTGGGAACAGCCTATATTGCCGGCTTCCGATGGGCTATCGAACATAAGTATGACTTCATTTTCGAGATGGATGCCGATTTTTCGCATGATCCTCAAGATTTACCCCGTCTTTATGAAGCTTGTACTACAGGAGGTGGCGATGTTGCCATTGGCTCCCGTTATGTAGGACATGTAGTAAATGTAATCAATTGGCCGATTGGACGTGTTGTCATGTCGTATTTTGCATCTTCTTACGTACGCATTGTAACCGGATTAAAAATATTCGATACAACGGCTGGATTTAAGTGCTATCGACGTGAAGTACTAGAAACCATTGAATTGGACAAAATTCGATTCAAAGGATATGCCTTTCAGATAGAGATGAAATTTACCGCATTTAAATGCGGATTCAACATTGTAGAAGTTCCTATTATTTTTTCAAATAGAGTTCTGGGAATTTCGAAAATGAACGGAGGCATTTTCGGGGAAGCTTTTTTAGGTGTTTTAACACTCAAGCTAAAAAGTTTTTTCAGACAATATCCACAAAAGAGAAGGGCATAAGCATCTTTATGATAAGAAAATTACCACTGCTATTGTCCCAATCCCGCTATGTTTTTCATAGGAAGCAAGGACTTCGATCGCAGTGGTAGTTTTTATTGTAATGTTGCATCAAACTTTGCCACTATTTCCATCGCTTTTTCATAATCTTTGGTTGCGACTACCACTTTTACAGCCCCGGCGCCGCCAGGAACAGCTACCCACGGAGCTACCGTTCCGACAATTTCGTCATTGAAATAAGCATCAATTTCGTTATCCGCCAGCAGACTAATCAACATGCCGGCTTCCCACGATGTACCAGCAAAAACTTCAACCGGATTTAATTCTGAATCTTGCGTCATAAAGCATTAATTTTAAGGTTTTATCTACATATCATTTGTATTTTTCCTCCATACATTACGATGCCGTCGACATAAAAACTTTTAGGCTTCGGCCCTCAAAGATACTCTATTTTTTACCCGTTTTATTTCCAGAGCAAACGCATTTAGCAAAATGACAGACCATTTACCGAACACTTAAAAGTAATTGTTCTATAGTTTTACGGGCATCTGCAGAACTCCCCGTATAATTATTCACCATAACGGAAAATGCATATTCTCTATCGCTCAACTCCATATAACCTGAATAACAAAGCACCCGACGAATAGAACCGCTCTTGGCCATCACTTTTCCGGACAGAGATGTTCCTGCCAGTAATTTTTTCAAAGTTCCACTTTGTCCGGCCACTGGCAACGAAGCAAAAAACGCATCTTTATATTTACTTTGGGTGCGCATATAGGTAAGCAATTGTACAAAAAAGCGAGGCGTTACTCCATTCATCGACGACATACCACATCCGTCGTGCTGAAAAAATGCCGCGACATCGCACCCATGTTGTTTCCAGAAAGTACGCACCTGTTGCGTTGCCTCATCACGGGTTGCCACGGCATGATGTATCAATGCCAGACGTTTGAACAAATGTTCGGCATACATATTATTGCTCTGCATGTTTGTCTCCTTAATAATTTCGGCAAGGGTTGGCGACTGATGGACATAAAAACGGGTATGATTGGCACCTCCCTGTCCATCATCGAGAGGAGCTCCCGAAACAACAATTCCGGCACTATTCAGTTGCTGTGTAAACACCGCTGCCAGTTTAAGCGGCGGATTGGGAATATCACCTTTAATACGAAATGTCTCTCTGTTGCACGGAATTACTCCTGTAATAGTTCGCTCATTGCTAAAGGGAGCCCCGTGAATATATCCGTCATCATCATCTTCGCCGGTTTTCCCTGCTTTCACCATGTTATGAAACGTCATTTCGTACATCGGAGGGGTTGTTCCTAAAATCAGAGGCGTCGAACCCGGCGTGCCCGTTTTGAAATAAAGGGAATACATATTATCATAGATCGAAAGCCCATACGCTCCCGCAGCAAAGTAATTCCCCATATTTTCCCATGTCCAGTCGGGCGGAGTCACCTCCTTATCGAAAGCCGAAACATCGGCAATTACATGACCTAATACCGATTTGATTCCGAGCTTACGTACCGCATCCACCCAGCGATTGATAAAATCTTGATCATTAAATACTTCTGAACCGATAGTAGGATCGCCGCTACCCACAATGTAAATATTTCCATGCAAGATACCCTGTCCATCGATGGTTCCATCGTATTCGAGCGGCGTTTCAAACCGATAGTCGGAGCCTAATAACTCAAGCGCCGTTGCCGTAGTCACCAGTTTCATATTGGAAGCAGGAAGCAAACTTTTTTCACTACGATAATCCAACACAGTCTTACCTGTTCTGATATCTTTCACCAGCACCCCTAGATTTCCACCAACGAAATTAGGCGCATCCACAAATTTTTTAAGACCCGGAGGCAAAGCTCCTACAAGACAAACATCGAGCAGGAACAAAACGACTATCACGACTTTCTTCATATCATTTCGGATTAAGCAACAAAAACCGCAGCATTGTTGCCATATTAAGTTACAAAAGTACTATTTTTGAAGAAGTTCTTGCAATCTTTTCCCAAATTTCTTGTCGGGTTAGCATCGCTATTTTATCTGAGAATTTTTTTCTGATAGCCTGCTTATGTTTCGGGCAAGATTACCACCTTTTAGCATTGTACCGTAACTGTTTTTTTGCTAAATTTGCAGGATTGAAAATCATTTCAACACCTCACATGATTACATTTTTCAAATCCACTGACAGTCACATTATTGCTGTTCAGTCAAAAGAGGCATTCACCTCGCCAGATCTCCAAAAATTAACGTGGTTATTCGAGAATGCCACCGTCGTTCAGGACGAAGAAATAGTTGGCACCTTCATAGGTCCCCGCCGCGAAATGATAACGCCGTGGAGTACAAATGCCGTCGAAATTACTCAGAACATGGGAATTGGCGGCATTTTGCGTATAGAAGAGTTCTTCCCTGCCGAGGTTTCGGATGATCATGACCCTATGCTTCAGCGAGTTTACACACGTTTAACCCAAGACATTTTCACCATCAGCAAAACTCCCGATCCGATCCGCTACATCGACGATATTGTATCGTACAACAAAAGCGAAGGGCTGGCTCTTAACGACGATGAGATAGCTTATCTAAAAAGCGTTAGTGAAAAAATCGGACGCAAATTGACCGATAGCGAAGTATTCGGTTTCTCGCAGGTAAACTCGGAACACTGCCGCCACAAAATTTTCAACGGGCAATATATTATCGACGGAGAAGAAAAGCCGTCGACCCTTTTTCAACTGATCAAAAAGACCTCCAAGGTCAATCCGAACAAATTAGTCTCGGCCTACAAAGACAACGTCGCTTTCAGCGAAGGCCCTGTAGTCGAACAATTTGCTCCGAACGAAAGCGAAAAACCGGGTTTCTTCGAAACCAAACCTTTCGAATCGGTTATTTCGCTGAAGGCCGAAACCCATAATTTCCCCACCACCGTAGAACCTTTCAACGGGGCTGCAACCGGTACCGGAGGCGAAATCCGTGACCGTCTGGGCGGTGGCAAAGCAAGCTTACCGATTGCAGGTACGGCAGTTTACATGACATCGTATGCCCGCAACGACGCTTCGCGCACCTGGGAACAAAATATTCCGGCCCGCAAATGGCTTTACCAAACTCCGGAACAAATTCTGATCAAGGCTTCGAACGGTGCCAGCGACTTCGGAAACAAGTTCGGACAACCCCTTATCTGTGGATCGTTGCTCACCTTCGAACACACCGAAAACGGTAAAGAATATGGCTATGACAAAGTGATTATGCAGGCTGGTGGTGTTGGATATGCCAAAAAGAAAGATTGTTTGAAAGGCGAACCGGAACCGGGTCAGAAAGTAATTGTGATGGGTGGCGACAACTACCGCATCGGAATGGGTGGTGGCGCCGTATCGTCAGTCGATACAGGCCAATATGACAACTCTATCGAATTGAACGCCGTTCAACGTGCCAACCCCGAAATGCAAAAGCGGGTTGCCAACGTGATACGCGCATTGGCTGAAGCTGATGAAACACCGATTGTCTCTATTCACGACCACGGTGCCGGCGGACACCTCAACTGTCTCTCCGAACTGGTAGAAGCTACCGGAGGCAAAATAGACATGAGCCAGCTACCGGTGGGCGATCCTACCCTTTCGGCCAAAGAGATTATCGGTAACGAAAGCCAGGAACGCATGGGCTTGCTGGTCGAAGAAAAAGAGATCGATCACATCCGCAAGATTGCCGAACGCGAACGCGCTCCGCTTTATGTGGTTGGTGAAACTACCGGCGACATGCAGTTTGTATTCGAGCAAAAAGATGGCGAACGCCCCATCGACCTGCGCCTCGACTACATGATCGGCAAACCGCCGCGCACCATCATTACCGACACCACCAACGACGATAAATATGCACTGGTAGCTCCCGACGCTACTCAGATTTACACATACATCGAAAATGTATTGCAACTCGAAAGTGTTGCCTGCAAAGACTGGCTCACTAACAAGGTAGACCGTTCGGTAACCGGCAAAATTGCCAAACAACAAACAGCCGGTGAAATTCAATTGCCGCTAAACGATGTGGCCGTTGTGGCTCTCGACTATCGCGGGAAAGCCGGTATCGCCACCTCCATCGGTCACGCCTCGGCTGCCGCATTGATCGATCCTGAAGCCGGGTCGGTACTTGCCATTGCCGAAGCGCTTACCAATTTGGTATGGGCTCCGCTTACCGACGGACTGAAAAGCGTATCGCTGAGCGCCAACTGGATGTGGCCCTGTAAAAACCCGGGCGAAGATTCACGTTTGTATCGTGCGGTAGAAGCGTGTAGCCGTTTTGCCTGCGAGTTGGGCATCAACATTCCTACCGGCAAAGACAGCCTTTCGATGACACAAAAATATGGTAATGAAAAAGTTCTTTCCCCGGGTACGGTCATTATTTCGGCTGCCGGTGAAGTGAGCGATATTCGTAAGACCATCTCTCCCGTTTTAAGCAACGACCCCGACACAACTCTTTACCTGATCGATTTCTCGAATACCGAATTGCAGCTCGGAGGGTCGGCTCTGGCTCAAACAATGAACTTGCTGGGCGATGCAACGCCCAATGTTAGCAGCGCTGCCTACTTCAGCCGTGCATTTACCGCGGTACAGGCTTTAATCAATCAGGGATTGGTACTGGCCGGACACGACATCTCTGCCGGCGGACTTATCACGGCACTGCTCGAAATGTGCTTCGCCAACACCAAAGGTGGATTGAAAGTGAACCTCGATAATGTTTCAGAGAAAATTATCGGTGAAGTAGACCTTTTGTTTGCCGAAAACCCTGCCGTATTGATTCAGGTAAAAGATACGAAAACGGTAGAAGCCATATTGAACGAAAGCAGCATCTACTATGCCGCAATTGCCAAACCGACAACCGAAAGATACGTTTCGGTCGACTACAACAACTTCAGTTTCCGTTTCGATATCGATCGTCTGCGTTACCTCTGGTACAAACCGTCGTACCTGCTCGACCGCAAACAGAGCGGAGAAGCATGTGCCGAAGCCCGTTTCCATAATTACAAGGATCAACCGCTCCAATTCCGTTTCAACAACGGTTTCAGCGGAAAAATGAGCCAGTACGGCATCTCGCCGGATCGCCAGCCTTCGGGTATCAAGGCGGCTATTATTCGCGAAAAAGGCACCAACGGCGAACGCGAAATGGCATACGCCCTTTATCTTGCCGGTTTCGATGTAAAAGATGTTCATGCAACCGACCTGGCTACAGGACGCGAAACGCTGGAAGATGTAAACTTCATCGTCTTCTGCGGTGGCTTCTCCAACTCCGACGTTCTGGGTTCGGCCAAAGGATGGGCCGGCGGTTTATTGTTCAACAAAAAAGCGAAAGCGGCTCTCGACAACTTCTACGCGCGTCCCGACACGTTGAGTCTGGGTATCTGCAATGGCTGTCAGTTGATGGTGGAACTCAATCTGCTCCACCCCGACCACGCCGAACGTCCGAAGATGTTACACAACGACTCGCACAAGTTCGAATCGGGTTTCGTTGGCGTGAATATTCCGCAAAACGACTCCGTGCTCTTCGGCTCGATGGCCGGAAGCAGCCTTGGTATCTGGGTGGCTCACGGCGAAGGTAAATTCAAATTCCCATATGCCGAAAACAAATACAACATCGTAGCCAAATACAACTACGGTGAATATCCCGGCAACCCCAACGGTTCCGATTTTGCAGCCGCCGGTATCAGTTCCGACAACGGTCGCCATCTGGCAATGATGCCGCACTTAGAAAGAGCTATTTTCCCATGGCAGTGGCCTCACTACCCTCTCGGCCGTAAAGCCGGCGATGAGATAACTCCGTGGATCGAAGCTTTTGTCAACGCCCGAAAATGGATTGAGAAAACAAAATAAGATTCACTGACACCGCAATTATGAAAATATGCCCGCCATTCAAACTGTCGGGCATGTTTTTTACCACCGCGCCACATTTTAATAATTAGCAATACACCATTTTTCATCAAACAGCAGGTCGGTAGGCTCTTACTTACAACTTATTATTCAATTCAACAGCGCCACTTGTTTTACGTCGTTTTTTTTTGTTGTTTTGCATAAATATTTCAATCATGCAAATTCACAATCTATCAGAACAAAATTCGCTGCTCAATCAGTTTCTCAAAGAAATACGCAGCGTCGACATACAACAGGACAGTCTTCGTTTTCGTCGCAACATCGAACGCATCGGTGAGGTAATGGCATACGAAATAAGTAAAGAAATGGCCTATGAAACCGAGAACGTTAAGACATCGCTGGGTGTAGCACCTACCGACATTCCGAACGAACAAGTGGTTCTCGGTACCATTTTAAGAGCCGGATTGCCTTTCCACACCGGATTCCTCAACTACTTCGATCATGCCGAAAATGCTTTCGTCTCTGCTTATCGCAAATACAAAGATGCACTTAAGTTCGATATTTTCATCGAATACATTGCATCTCCCTCGTTGGACGGGAAAACACTGATCATTACCGATCCGATGCTGGCAACAGGAAGCTCGATGGAATTGGCAATCGGAGCCTTGCAAACCAAAGGCAAGCCCACTCGTATCAACATTGCCACCATAATTGCCAGCCAACCGGCAATCGATTACATGCAGTCCAATCTTACGGACGACAACATCACATTATGGACGGCCACCATCGATCCGGAGCTCAACAGCCATTCGTATATTATCCCAGGATTAGGCGATGCCGGCGATCTTGCTTTTGGACAAAAGCTCTAAAATATGGCTGAAAACCCTCCCAAAATAATGACATTTATCCGATATTACTGGGTATCGATTATCACCGCAATCGTAATATTGTATCTCTCGTTAGCACCCGGATCGGAGTTTTCGAAGATTCCGAGTTTTCCGAACGAAGATAAGGTGGTTCATTTCGTGATGTACTGCGGTTTGGCATTTGTTCTTTTTTGGAACTCGATCATCTGCTTCGGCATAACTGCTATGAAACGTCGAAAATTATGGTTTCTCATGATTGGAATACCCATTATTTGGGGCGGTTGCATGGAGTTGCTCCAACAGTATTTTACGGCAAGCCGATCAGGAGATTGGCTGGATGAACTCACAAATACGCTTGGTGCTATTACCGGCTTCTTTGTCGGTCGATGGATTCTCCCCACAATGCTGAAACGGAAACTGAAATAACCAATTTTATGCGTTACCTCATTGCCTTATCAATGATTAAAGGTATCGGTCCTATTCTGGCAAAGAATTTGATAGCATATCTCGGCAATGCAGAAGCTGTTTTTACTGAAAAGAAACAGAATCTGGAGAAAATTCCGGGCATCGGAACTTCTATAGCACAAGCCATTGTTGGTAAAACCGAATTACTGACGCTCGCCGACAAAGAACTGGATTTCTTAGATAAAAACAACTTTAGAGCCACTGCTTATACCGAAAAGACCTACCCATACCGGCTAAAGGAATGCGCCGACGCGCCTGTTGTTTTATATTCGAATGGCCATATCGACTTCAACAAAGGTCGTTTTATCGCCTTCGTCGGTACAAGAAACATTACCGACTACGGACGTTCTGTCTGCGAAACGCTTATCGAAGATCTTGTTCAGCAGATACCGGATGCAGTTATCGTCAGCGGCCTGGCTTACGGAATCGATATCACTGCACACAAATCAGCATTAAAGCACCAAACACCGACGATCGGAGTGGTGGCTCACGGCCTCGATAGACTCTACCCTTCGGCACATACCTCTATTGCAGCAAAAATGGCAACCAACGGCGCTATTATCACTGAATATACAACCGGGACAGAACCGGACAAGCCCAATTTTGTACAACGTAACCGGATTATTGCCGGACTATGCGATGCTGTTGTAATCATCGAATCGGCCATCAGAGGCGGTTCTTTACTTACGGCCGATGCTGCCAACCAATACAACAGGGAAGTGTTTGCAATCCCCGGACGTGTGGGCGACAGTCGCTCGGCAGGATGCAACGATCTGATCCGACAAAACAAGGCTGCTCTTATCGAATCGTCCTCCGACCTTATTGCTGCCATGGGATGGCAACCCGATGCAAGCAAACACGTAACGCAACCGTTGCTTTTCTCCGATCTGACCGATGACGAACAAGAGATCATTAAAATTCTGAGAAAACATGATTCACTACAAATCAATCAATTGACAAATAAAACAAAACTTCCGATAGAAAGGTTGTTCTCTCTGCTTATCGAGCTTGAGTTTAAAGGATACATTCGTTGTCTGCCCGGAAGTGTTTACAAAGTAGTCGGATAACTATATTTAGCCGATTATTTATTACCTTTGTTTCGTGTTAAAGCAAAAGCAAAAACGGCTTATAAGTTTCAATCCGTAACATTCAGAGCAGCAAAATATCCCTTTGTTTACAGATCAACCTCGCAATTCAATCAATTGTTATAATGAGCGTTGCAATGCGCACTAACAACAAGAAGATATTATTGGATAGCAGTTTCAGCGAAACATAGGTATGCAAACTATTGTTTGCTTCGTAATGCATTGCTTTATACTACGCCCTAAAACCACAAAAACATTCATTTTATGAAATCAGAGAGTAAGGTAGGCGAAAAAATTGCCTCCATAAGAGATGCAAAAAATATTTCACAAGAAGAATTAGCCGAACGTTGTAACCTATCATTATTTCAACTCAAAGCGATAGAAGAACAAAATTTAATTGCTTCTCTTGCTGTTTTAATCAAAATAGCCCGTGTGTTGGGTGTCCGGTTGGGCACTTTCCTCGATGATGATTTAGGCCTATGGCCGGTTGTAATCCGAAACGAAGAAACGCACCGCACCATCAGTTTTTCCAGTCAGGTTTCCGATTCGCATTCGCACTTGAATTTCTTTTCATTGGCCGGTAACAAATCCGGACGCCACATGGAACCGTTTTTAATCGATATTCTTCCGGCAAATAATAAAGAGATTATACTCTCTTCGCACGAAGGAGAAGAATTTCTGTATGTACTGGAAGGCACCGTAAAAATTCACTACGGAAAAGACGAGTATATTTTGAATACAGGCGAAAGCATCTATTACGACTCGATTGTGGCACACTTAGTCTGCTCTGCCATCGAAAAACCGGCAAAAATACTGGCTGTTGTTTATGCCCCAATTTAATACGAGATGGTGCATTACGAATTAGCATCCGCTTCTCTGAAGGAAGTCCGGCAATCATCAGTGGATTTGGTCATATTACCATGGGGAGCAACAGAGCCTCACAATTTACATTTACCTTACGGAACCGATTGCTTCGCGTCGGCATCCATATCTGCTGATGCTGCCCAAAAGGCCGCCTTAAAGGGCATTCGCTGTATGGTTTTACCGTCCATTCCACTTGGCTCCCAAAATCCGGGACAAATCGAGATACCTTTGTGCCTGCACGCCCGCTACGAAACGCAAAAAGCCATTTTGACTGATATTGTAGCATCACTGCATCGCCAGCGCTTTCGCAAACTGGTCATTGTAAACGGACATGGTGGCAACAATTTCAAAAACATGATCCGTGATCTGGCCGTCGATTATCCCAACTTTACGATAGTAATTGCCAACTGGTACGAAATCATCCCGCAGCAGGCTTATTTCGACAACCGCGACGATCATGCCGGCGAAATGGAGACATCCGTCATGATGCATTATTACCCCGATTTGGTTTTGTCGCTAGCCGAAGCCGGAGATGGAACCGAAACTCCATTTGCTATCGAATCGCTAAACGACAAAACAGCATGGACTCCGCGCCATTGGGCAAAAGCCACCGCTGATACAGGCATCGGCAATCCCAAAATGGCTACAGTTGCCAAAGGCAAACGCTATGCAGCAGCAGTATCCGACAAATTATGTACACTTTTCATCGAACTAGTAAACAACGAATTATACTAAAACACAAATAATCCCATGCAGCTTTTTGATAGAACCTTAGGCGATTGGTTGGAACATTGGGCAACCGAAACCCCCGATCACGAATACATCGTTTATTCCGATCGGAACCTACGTTTTACATGGAAACAATTTAACGAGCGGGTCGACGACCTAGCCAAAAGTATGCTTTCAATCGGTGTTAAAAGAGGAGACAATGTTGGCATCTGGGCTCAGAACGTGCCTGACTGGCTCACTATTCTCTATGCTTGTGCAAAATTAGGCGCTGTTGCCGTAACCGTCAATACCAATTACAAACAACATGAGCTGGAGTATTTGGTGGAAAACTCTGACATGCACACGCTATTTATTACCAATGGCACATTCGACAGCGACTATGTGGACATGACGTATACCATGCTCCCGGAATTAAAAAACTGCGAACGAGGTCACCTGAAAAGCGACCGGTTCCCTTTTCTGAAAAATGTGGTCTATATCGGGCAGGAGAAGTTCAGAGGCATGTACAACACTGCTGAACTTCTGCTTTTGGGTCAGAATCTTGACGACACCGAATTACTCGAAACAAAAAAGCTGGTACATTGCCACGATGTCACCAACATGCAATACACCTCGGGTACAACCGGTTTTCCGAAAGGCGTCATGCTATCGCACTACAACATTGCCAACGACGGCTATATTACAGGCGAAAATATGAAATTTACGCAAGCAGATAAACTTTGTGTTTGCGTTCCGTTATTCCACTGTTTCGGCGTCGTTTTGGCAACCATGAATTGCCTGACGCATGGATGTACTCAGGTAATGGTCGAACGTTTCGATCCGCTAGTGGTACTTGCCTCGATTCATAAAGAACGCTGTACGGCCGTGTATGGCGTTCCAACCATGTTTATTGCCGAACTCCACCACCCGATGTTCAGCATTTTCGATCTCACCTCGCTACGTACCGGTATTATGGCCGGATCACTCTGCCCCATCGAACTGATGCGCGAAGTAAGCGAAAAAATGTACCTGCAAATTACCAGTGTTTACGGACTTACCGAAACGTCACCGGGTATGACGCAAACTCGTATCGACGACTCATTCGACATACGTTGCACGACAGTAGGAAGCGATTATCCGCACGTAGAAGTACAGGTTATCGATCCCGAAACCGGAGAAATATGCCCGGTCGGTGTTCAGGGAGAGATGTGTTGCCGGGGCTTCAACGTCATGAAAGGGTATTATAAAAACGAGGCAGCTACTGCTGAAGTCATCGACAAAAACGGATTCCTTCACTCAGGAGATCTGGGCGTCAAAGATGAAGATGGCAACTACCGCATCACCGGACGCATAAAAGATATGATAATCCGTGGAGGCGAAAATATTTACCCGCGCGAAATAGAAGAATACCTTTACAAGCTACCCCAAATCAAGGATGTGCAGGTAGCAGGTATTCCTTCCGAAAAATATGGAGAACAAGTCGGTGCCTTTATCATTCTGAAAGAAGGACAAACATTACTTGAAGAGGAGGTACGTGATTTTTGCAGAGGCAAAATCTCTCGATTCAAAATTCCGAAATATATTTTCTTTATTAATGAATTTCCGATGACCGGTAGCGGAAAAATACAAAAATACAAACTAAAAGATATTGGGCTACAGCTGCTGCAAGAGCAAAATATCGAAGTGGTATAGAAAGAGAGAGGGCTTCAGTCTACGAATTGAAGCCCTCTCTCTTTTATGACAGCAGATTGTTTTAGTTGCCCATTTCCGACAAAAATTTGACACGCACCAACCTGACTTCCTCTTCTGTAAAATCGTCTTCGCCAAGCTCTTTCAAAGCGTCTGTTATATCATCGGTTTCCGCTTCGCGAAAATAATCTTCGATCATTGCAATATGGTCGTCATCCATTATCTCTTCAAGAAAATAATCGATATTGATTTTAGTCCCCGAATAGACAATAGCCTCCACTTCATCCAGCAACTCACTAAAATCGAGTCCCTTTGATTCGGCAAGGTCATCCAACGCAACTTTTCTGTCAATAGACTGAATCACTGACACTTTTAATTTGGACTTATTGGCAACGGAACGAACTCGCAAATCTTCCGGACGAACAATTTCATTTTCAACAACATGCCGTTTGATAAGATTTACAAACTCTTCACCATAACGCTTTGCCTTTCCGGCACCGACACCCGGCACATTTTGCAACTCGTCAATAGATACCGGATAAGTCGTCGCCATGGCTTCGATCGACGGATCCTGAAAGATAACAAACGGCGGCAACTCAAGTTGCTTCGACATTTTTTTCCGAAGATCGATCAACATTGCATACAAAGCCGGATCGACAGCACTTGTACCGGCTCCTTTTAACGGCGTTTCCTCTTCTTCTTCGTCAAAATCATTATTTTTGACTACCATAAACGATGTCGGCTTAGCCAAATATTTTTTACCCTTGGATGTTATTTTTAATAAACCATAATTTTCAATGTCTTTTTCAATGAAACCGGACAGCATAGCCTGCCGCATAATAGCCTGCAAGAAACTATCGTCTTCTTCCTGTGTCGTACCGAACTGTTCTAGCTCATCATGCCCGTACGATTTGATATCTTCCGTTTCGATACCTTTGAGTACGTTAACAACATATTCGGCCTTGAACTTCTCTTTCAACACACAAATAGTTTCTAATATTAACACTAACAATTCCTGAGCTTCCACCTGTTTTTTAGGATGGCTGCAATTGTCACAACTTCCACAATTCTCCTCCATATATTCTTCTCCAAAATAATGCAACAATATTTTTCTTCTACACACTGATGTCTCTGCATAAGCCGCTGTTTCAATCAATAATTGTCGGCCTATTTCCTGCTCGGCAATGGGTTTGCCTTGCATAAATTTCTCCATTTTCTGCAAGTCCTTAGCTGCGTAAAATGCTATACATACGCCTTCTCCGCCATCGCGTCCGGCACGTCCGGTTTCCTGATAATATCCCTCCAGACTTTTGGGTATTTCATAATGAATAACAAACCTGACATCCGACTTATCTATTCCCATCCCGAAAGCAATGGTGGCTACAATAACCTGTACTTTTTCCATCAGGAATTTATCCTGATTATCGGCACGTGTAGTAGCATCCATGCCTGCATGATAAGGCAAAGCGGCAATACCGTTAACTTGTAAAGTTCCCGCCAAATCTTCCACCTTTTTCCGACTCAGACAATAAATAATCCCCGATTTTTTCGGCTGAGACTTAATGTATTTGATTATCTCTTTGTCTATATCGTGGGTTTTGGGTCGTATTTCGTAATAAAGATTAGGCCTGTTGAACGATGATTTAAACACCATAGCATCCGGCATAGCCAGGTTCTTCAAAATATCATGTTGTACTTTGGGGGTTGCACTTGCCGTAAGTGCTATCAGAGGTGCTTTCCCTATTTCATTCACAAGAGGACGAATCCGCCTATATTCGGGACGAAAATCATGCCCCCATTCGGAAATACAATGCGCTTCATCCACAGCATAAAATGAGATTTCCACCTGCTTCAGAAATTCTATATTCTCTTCCTTTGTAAGTGATTCGGGAGCTACGTAAAGTAATTTAGTTTTTCCTCTGAGAATATCCGCCTTAACTTCATCAATGGCGGCTTTGTTGAGTGAAGAATTCAGAAAATGAGCCACACCATCTTCCATACTGAAGCTACGCATGGCATCAACCTGATTTTTCATTAAAGCAATAAGCGGAGAGATGATAATAGCAGTCCCCGGCATCATCAGCGCCGGAAGTTGATAACAGAGCGACTTGCCTCCCCCCGTTGGCATCAAAACAAAAGTATCCTTTTTGGCAAGTACATTAAGGATAATCTCTTCCTGATTACCCTTAAAGAGATCGAAGCCAAAATAGGTTTTTAATTGTTCTGCCAGTTCTGAATGCTTATTAACCATATATTCTTAGATCAAGGTTTAGTTTGTCAGGATAAAGATAAAACAATTTTCCAAATATTTCAATTTATGCAATAGGACAATTTTCACAACAGGCTGAACCCGATCAAAATTTAATTCACACAGAATATTTCTACTCTTTTTCAAATATTACAACGACTATTTTTCTGATGAAAAACCTTTCTGCTTTCAAAAATAATGGCCAAACTTGTCTTTACAACGCATCGGTCATATTCCTCATACAATAAAACACCTCCCTATAAAGGAGGTTTCTTTCGTAGAACAAATTTATAAACAACTTACCCAAACCCCCTAATATTTTGAGAAAAAAAAGCCCATAAAAACCCAAAAGTTTTCCTTCCGCACGAAACAAACACATAATACTTTATCATTAAACAATTTACACAATTACATTTTTCATCAAGACACAATAAAATGGTGTACAATCGTAATGAATCTCCACGATTATACACCATTTTTATTTAAAATGCAAAGGTTTATTATTGCAATAGTCCGATCAAGCTGAGATTCTGTCCGATTTTTCCATTTTTTCTTTGGCAAAATCAAAAGTGATAACCAGCTCTTTTTTGGTTCCCGACGGGACTTCATACATTGCATCCATCATGATCGTTTCTGCAATAGATCTCAGACCGCGTGCTCCCAACTTAAAGTCGATAGCCTTGTCTACAATATAATCCAACGCAGCATCTTCAAATGAAAGCTGGACGTCGTCCATGGCAAACAATTTCACATACTGTTTGATAATAGAATTTTTAGGCTCGGTAAGAATTCGGCGCAAAGAGTTCCGTTCTAATGGATTCAAATAGGTCAGAACAGGCAAACGACCGATAATTTCAGGGATCAATCCAAATGCTTTTAAATCCTGTGGCGCAATATATTGCAAAAAATTATTCCGGTCTATTTCATGAGAAGCCTGTGTGGCACCATACCCTACCACATGTGTATTGAGCCGTTGTGCTATTTTTTTCTCGATTCCGTCGAAAGCACCACCACAAACAAACAAGATGTTTTGGGTATTCACCGCAATCATGCGCTGCTCGGGATGCTTACGTCCTCCCTGAGGCGGCACATTCACCACAGATCCCTCCAACAACTTCAACAAACCCTGCTGAACCCCTTCGCCGCTAACATCTCTGGTAATGGACGGATTATCGCTTTTACGCGCAATTTTATCTATTTCGTCAATAAACACAATTCCTCGTTCTGCAGCCTTCACGTCGTAATCGGCCACTTGAAGTAAGCGTGTCAGGATACTTTCGATATCTTCTCCCACGTATCCGGCCTCGGTAAATACTGTCGCATCTACAATCGTAAACGGGACATGCAACTGGCGGGCAATAGTTCGAGCAAGCAACGTTTTACCGGTGCCTGTTGGCCCGACCATGATAATATTCGATTTTTCAATTTCCACATCATCTCCGTGATCACGTTGCGTCAGTCTTTTATAATGATTATAAACCGCCACGGACAAGAATTTTTTTGCCTCTTCCTGACCAATCACGTATTGATCGAGAAATTGTTTAATTTCCATTGGTTTGGGAGGAGCTCCATTTTTGAATTTGAGATCCTCCGAGCCTGATTTTTTCGAGAATTCCTGAACAATGTCATAAGCCATTTCTACACATTGCGAGCAAATCGCTCCGTCGACACCCGTTATCAGAGCACCCACCTGCGATTCTGCCCTTCCACACATTGAGCAGCATCTTTCAGTCGTATTCTTTTTTGCCATAAATTATGCCTTATTTCTTATCGCGGAACAATACTTCGTCAACCATACCATATTCTTTAGCCTCAGTTGCCGTCATCCAGTAATCACGATCCGAATCTTTTTCAATTCGTTCATACGTACTACCCGAATGATCCGCAATGATAGTATATAACTCTTTCTTCAATTTCTGAATTTCACGGGCTGTAATTTCGATATCGGAAGCCTGACCTTGCGCCCCACCCATCGGTTGATGAATCATCACCCGCGAATGTTTCAGTGCCGAACGCTTACCCTGACTTCCGGCAACCAGCAATACGGCCGCCATCGAAGCTGCCATTCCGGTACAAATAGTTGCCACTTTACTACTGATAAACTGCATCGTGTCGTATATACCCAGACCGGCATAAACGGAGCCACCCGGACTATTAATATAAATGGAGATATCTTTACCAGGATCGGCTGAATCTAGATAAAGCAACTGGGCCTGAATCACATTGGCGACATAATCGTCGATGGGCATTCCCAGAAAAATAATACGATCCATCATCAAACGCGAAAAAACGTCCATCTGAGTTACATTCAGCTGACGCTCTTCCAAAATCGACGGAGAAATATAATTGTCGATGATCTGCGAATACTGATCTAATGCCAGTCCATTCATTTTCAAATGTTTGGTCGCATAATTTCTAAAGTCATTCATAAAATATTCTATTTGCGAAACACGGCAAACGCCATAAATATCACCGCTGTTTCTATTGTTAATTATGAGAATAACAAAGGTAATGTAATTTCAAAGCAATTACAAGGATATAAAATTGCGACAAATTCCAGATCAGACCAGAATTTGTTGATCTATTTTATTCAAACATTCGCCTGAAATTCTGAAAGAAAGATTTCGAGGTCGACCCGTTCGGTTTCACATTGGGCGATTCATTCAATTTTTCAATCAGTTTTTGCTCCTCCTTGCTAAGTTGTTCCGGTATATACACCCCAACATGTACCAACAAGTCGCCATGTCCGTACCGGTTCACATTGGGCAAACCTTTCCCCCGAAGTCGTAATACTTTTCCCGGCTGTGTTCCGGCATCAATTTTCACCTTCACACGCCCATCAACGGTAGGCACCTCAACCGTTCCTCCGAGAATGGCCGTGGTTATCGGCAACAACAAGTTGTAAACCAAATCGTTTTCATCGCGAATCAGTTCCGGATGTTCTTCCTCTTCGATCAGTACCAGCAGATCTCCGCTTATACCACCACGACGCGCTGCATTGCCTTTTCCGCTTACCGAAAGTTGCATTCCTTCGCCCACTCCAGCCGGAATATTGATACTGATTACTTCATCCTGACGAACAATTCCTTCACCATTACAGTGCGGACATTTTTTGGTGATTGTTTTTCCATCTCCGTTGCACGACGGACAGACCGATTGCGTTTGCATAGCACCCAGAATGGTCTGCTGCACACGGGTCACATGACCGGTTCCATGACATGTAGAACAGGTTGAAACTGCGCTTGGATCGGAAGCCCCGCTCCCTCCACAATGCGAGCATGCCACATATTTGTTGACTTTAATCTTCTTTTCAACTCCATTGGCAATCTCCTGCAAAGTCAGACGGACTTTTACCCTCAGATCGGTTCCCCGATTATAACGAGGGGCATTCCCTCCGCCAAATCCGCCGAAACCTCCGAAATGGCCTCCGAAAATATCTCCGAAACGACTAAAAATATCATCCATGGAAAATTCCATTCCGGCTCCGGAAAATCCGCCACCGCTACTGGCTGCACCACCAACACCGGCATGGCCGAATTGGTCATAACGCTGACGTTTTTGAGAATCACTCAACACTTCATACGCTTCGGCTGCCTCTTTGAATTTTTCTTCAGCTTCCTTATTGCCCGGATTTTTATCGGGGTGATATTGAATAGCTTTTTTCCGATAGGCTTTCTTTATTTCTTCATCCGAAGCACTTTTAGACACTCCAAGCACTTCGTAATAGTCTCTTTTAGACATCTTTATCAAATTTACAATTTATGCATTAACGATTCGCGCATGCAAGGAACATGGATAAAACACGCTATAGCGACACTTGAATCGTTGTAATTTTGGATCTCAAAAACTGAAGATTGTTTATTCTCCCACAACTACTTTGGCAAAACGAATCACTTTATCGTTCAACAAATAGCCTTTTTGGACACAATCTATGATTTTGCCTTTCAGTTCTTCCGTTGGAGCCGGAATCGTTGTAATGGCTTCATGGAATTCAGTATCAAACTCACTATCCTCCGTTTCAATCGCTTTCACTCCGTTCTGTTGAAAAAAAGCTGCCAATTTAGAATAAATCAGTTCCATTCCCTGACGGACAGCTTCCACATCCGTACTATCCTTCAAAGCTTGCAGACCTCGTTCAAAATCGTCGGCCAGTGGTAACAAATTAACCAGAACCGATTCTCCGGCCGATTTAATCAAATCAGATTTTTCACGCAAAGTCCGTTTTCTATAATTATCGAACTCTGCCATCAAGCGTAAATGAGAATCATTCAATTGGTTGTACTTTTCTTCCCATTCATTCGATACATTTTCAGATGCTACCTCTTCAGACACTTTGGGTTCTTGAGAGGTATTTTCCTGATTCTGATCCTCTTTTTCTACAATATCTTCTGATTTTTTTTCTTGATTCATACCTGTTTTATCGTATTTTTTATTCATTCATTCCAAAGCGGACTTCCGCATTTATCTGTCACAACAAAAAGTCTACCACAAAAGCTTCGTACTCCATTTTGTCAGCCGTCAAAAATCAATCCTGAACTTTTGTCATGTATTTATTCATGATGATAGGGCTCTCCTTTTAAGATAGTCATAGCCCGATATACCTGCTCTATAAACAAAAGCCGAATCATTTGATGAGAAAATGTCATACGGGAAAGTGAAAGCTTACCATTTGCCCGAGTATACACATCGTTAGAGAAACCATACGGTCCGCCCACCACAAAAACCAGACGTTTCACTGAAGAGAGATTCTTCTTTTCGAGCAACGATGCAAATTCGACAGAACCGTATTGAGCCCCCTTTTCATCCAGCAAAATAACTTCGTCGGAGGGCTCTATCGAATTGAGAATTGCCACTCCTTCCTTTTCTTTTTGCTGGTCAAAAGACATATTTCTTGCATTCTTCAGCTCTGGTATAACATTTGTTTCGAACGCAACATATCGGCGAAGCCGCTTCAAATATTCTTCAATAGCTTGATTTAGGTAAGATTCGGTCGTTTTTCCGACGAGTAGCAATGTAATTTTCACAAGAAGAACATCAAAATTAATGGATTATGCAAAGTTACAAACTAAATCGGCAACCCACAACCGAAACCTCTTATCCGAATTCCGTTATAAGTTCCATCCACAGTAATCTTTTATCAGAAACTTTAATAATCATTCACTCGTTCATTTATTCCATAAAAAAAACAACCAATAGACTAATTACAAGAAAATTACAAACAAGAAACACTAAGTAATGAAAATATTAGAACAATTCGCGTATTTGGCAGACTACGAATTCAACTTATCTTTGCAAACAAGGTTAAATACTCCTGAATATTGCCTTGCATAGCAGTAAATTATTGATCGAGAAGATTATCAAAATATTTTTCGGTATTTGTCATAAATTCACTACCTTTGCAGGTCATTTCAGGATTGTGCTGCATTCGTTTTTACATTGAACACACCGAACAAACCGACAATCGAAACGAGCTTTAGCCCTATTAAATGAAACAACATCAATCAATGAAAAAACTACCGCTTTTATTATTGTCCGTTATTTTGGTTTTATCTTCCTGCAGTCAATTTCAGAAATTACTGAAAAGCAACGATGTAGAATTAAAGTTCAATGAAGCTAAAGCTTTTTACGACAAGAAGGAGTACAATCACGCAGCACAACTTTTCGAAGACATTTCGGCCTATTACAAAGGAACTGACCGCGCCGAAGATGTAATGTATTATCTGGCCAAATCGTATGCCGGACAGAAAGATTTTTACAGTGCCAGCGAAAATTTCAAAAGCTATATTAAGTCCTTTCCCAGAGGCAAATACGCCGAAGAGAGTTACTTTATGATAGGGTATTCTGCCTATCTCGATTCGCCCGATGCCCGTTTGGATCAAGCAAGCACGAATGATGCCATTGTAGCTTTCTCCAACTTTGTAGAAAGTTATCCTCAAAGCGAAAGAACGAAACAAGCTTACGAATACCTTACCGAGATGAAAGACAAGCTGGCATACAAAGCCTATTTGAATGCAAAAACATACTACAATCTGGGTAGTTATCTCGGCAGAAACTGCTATGCATCGGCAGTAATTACAGCCAATAATGCTTTAAGAATATATACCGAAAGTAAATACAGAGACGATTTGACGGCATTAGTCATGAAATCAAAACATGCTCAGGCGGTTGAAAGTATTGAAGAAAAGAAGGCCGATCGCTATCGCGATGTAATTGATGAATGCTACAGTTACATCAATGAATTTCCAAACGGGAAATATATCAAAGACGCTCAAGTATTCTTAAAAGAAGCAAAGAACTACGTAAAAGAAAAATAACTATGGACTTTAGAAAAACGAAAGCACCTCTTACCACCATCACTCGCGACATGAACAGCATGTGCGAACCGACAGGTAATGTATACGAAACCGTTAACATTATCGGTAAAAGAGCCAATCAAATCAGCTTGCTGATTCGTGACGAACTGGAACAAAAACTGAAAGAATTCACATCCGTAGCCGATAGTCTGGAAGAAGTGTTTGAAAACCGCGAACAAATCGAATTATCGCGTTTTTATGAAAGGCTTCCAAAACCGACTTTAATTGCCGCTCAGGAATATCTTGACAACAAACTATTTTGTCGTTTACCCGCAAAAGACAAAGCTATTAAATAAGCTAATCTGACTCTATCCATACAATTTTGCCGGTTCGTTTTTCTACGGATCGGCAAAAAGTGTCTTTAAACGATCCTGAGGAGAGATTCAAGAATCGCCCATCATTTCAACATCAAGCGATCATGCTTCAAGGAAAAAACATCATACTTGGCATCACTGGCAGTATTGCTGCATACAAATCGGCTATTCTGATCCGGCTCCTCGTTAAAGAAGGAGCCAACGTCAAAATTGTAATGACGCCATTAGCCAAAGAGTTTATCACACCTTTGACACTGGCTACACTGGCGAAAAATCCTATTCTTGTCGATTTTTTCGACCCGACGAATGGAAACTGGAATAGCCATGTCAACTTGGGACTATGGGCGGATGCTTATGTAATTGCACCTGCCACCGCCAACACCTTGGGTAAAATGGCAAATGGGATTGCCGACAATCTTCTGTTAACTACTTATTTTTCGGCTAAATGTCCGGTTTTCGTGGCACCGGCAATGGATTTGGATATGTTTCGACATCCAGCGACACAAAACAATATCAGCACTCTGTTAAGTTACGGAAACCACATCATTGATGCCGGCACCGGCGAACTGGCAAGCGGACTGGAAGGCAAAGGCAGAATGGCCGAACCGGAAGAAATTGTCAGCTACCTGAACAATTATTTTGCGGAAAAACGTTCACTTGCCGGCAAAAAGATTCTGATCACAGCCGGTCCTACGTACGAAAAAATCGATCCAGTTCGTTTTATTGGTAATTATTCGTCTGGAAAAATGGGATTTGCGCTGGCACAGACTTGTGCCGAAAGAGGAGCTCTGGTAACTCTACTGAGCGGTCCCGTAAGTCTGACGCTCGACCACCCCAATATCCAACGCATCGACGTAGAAAGCACCGACGAGATGTATCGGGCAGCCTCTTCTCATTTTCCCAAAAACGATATTGCCATACTTTGTGCCGCAGTAGCCGATTTCACTCCGGAAAACAAAGCCGGAGAAAAGCTGAAAAGAGGTAATGATGATTTTATTCTGAAACTGAAACCTACACAGGATATCGCAGCTTCATTAGGCGCAAGCAAGCGTCCCGGTCAACTCCTGATAGGGTTTGCTCTTGAAACGAATAATGAACAAGAGAATGCTTTGTCCAAGCTACAGCGCAAGAATCTCGACATGATCGTACTCAATTCGTTACGAACACCTCAGGCAGGTTTTCAATATGATACCAATCGAATCACCATTCTCGACAAAAACGGTTCTAAGAAAGAATACCCACTGAAAACCAAAAAAGAGGTTGCATGTGATATTGTAAACGAAATAGAACAACAATTATAAGACCTTTTTATGGAAAAGAAGACCCTTGTAACACACATTTGTTTTTATCAGTTTGAAGAACTATCTCTCGAATATCAACAATTGATTTCTATAGCCAAGGAGCAAACCGAAAAATCATACTCTCCCTATTCTAATTTTGCCGTAGGCGCAGCTGTATTAATGCACAATGGTGAAATTTTTGCCGGAAGTAATCAGGAAAATGCAGCATATCCATCAGGCTTATGTGCCGAAAGAACCGCAATGTTCTATGCCAATGCGCAACGTCCCGATATACCCATCCGAGCCATTGCAATAGCGGCATATGCCCACAACGATTTTTTGGAAGATCCGGTAGCTCCTTGTGGAGCCTGTCGGCAGGCACTACTCGAAAATGAAGGCCGGTTCGAACAACCGTTACAAATACTCCTTTATGGAAAAAAAGGAATTTATGTTGTAGATAGTGTTAAGGACCTTCTACCGCTTTGTTTTACGAAAGAGAGTCTGCAATAAGCCAGATCGTATCGTTCTAACTTATTTATTTATCTTTCAGAAAATCGAGACGGACGGGACTGAAACCATCTATAAGGATTCCAGCTTCGAGACAAACCACGCCATGAACCACATTAGGTTCCACATAAAAACCATCGCCCTGTACAAGAATCCGCGATTTACCGTTCACTGTCACCTCAAAACGCCCACTTACCACCACACTGCTTTGTGAATGAAAATGTTGGTGAGCATAGCCGACTGCTCCGGTTTGGAACGACACCTTCACCTGCATCAATTGTCCATCATAACCTAATATCTGGCGAGTAACTCCCTCACCGGCAGGTTCCCACGTCGACTCTTTTTCAAAAATAAATTCTAAACTTTTCATTCTATAAAAGCAGATTAAAGATTATAACCAATTATTTTTTCAACGAAGAGGCGAACACCATCACATTATTCAGATGCAGCCTCATGGTAGCTTCTGCAGCTTCCGAGTCTTTCGCCCTTATATATTCCAGCAATTTCAGATGTTCGTTGGCTGCCACCGTTTCCACAGACTGGCACACTTTATATTCGTTGAAACTCTTCAGAATATCAGGCGTGATAATCATCATCAACGACTTAATCACCATATTCTTGCTTCCCTCTGCAATACATCGGTGGAAAGCCATATCGGCATCAGCAACCTCCATACAGCCCAAGTCTGTTCTATCTTTGTCCATATAATTTTGCAAAGCGACTTCGATCTTCATCAAATCGGCATCCGTACGCCGCAAAGCACATAACCGAGCGGCGTTGGTTTCAAGGATCAAACGGGTCTCCACCAGCGAATAAAAATCATAATTGTCGAGTTTGAGCACATCAGTTATCAACCCTTCAAGCGCAGGAATTTCCAATCCGGCAATTACAGATCCACTCTGAGGAAGAGTTTTGAGCACACCATAAAATTCAAGCTTTTTGATCGCATCGCGCACATAAGCCCGGCCTACGCCAAACTGTTCGGCAAGCTTTCGTTCGGCAGGTAAGCGATCGCCTGGTTTTAGTTTTCCATTGTTTAACAGACATTTTATTTCACGAATAATAATGTCGGAAGGTGATTCGGTTGATGATTCTGAGATACTGTTTGCGATAGATTCGACGGTCATATATTCCTGACAAATTGGTTATTTATTTAGTAGGACTCTAACAAATAATAAAGTGAGCCGAAAAATGGGTCTGATCCGAAAAAACAAATACAAAGATAACGACTATACGCAATATTACAATAAAAAAAGAAGAGTTTTATTTGGTGTGTGCAATTTTATAATAAACTGATTTAATGAAATATGAACTGATTTTTTTGCTTCACCAAGCACTTTTGAGAAAAATGCATTACAAACCCAAATTAATTTTTTACCTTTGCAACCCATAACCAAAAACAAAGAAAACTGTGAGTTTACTTAGCGAAAAAATGTCCCTGTTTGATGCTCCTCAAAAGTATCAGAAAGCAGGGGTATATCCGTATTTCCGTCCGATAGAATCAGACCAAGACACAGTGGTAACCATTGATGGAAAACCAGTATTAATGTTTGGTTCAAATAGTTATCTCGGACTTACCAACCACCCACGCATTAAAGAAGGCGCAATTAAAGCGGTGGAAAAATATGGAACCGGATGCGCCGGTTCTCGTTTTTTGAACGGCACGCTCGATATTCACATTGAATTGGAAGAACGTTTAGCCAAGTTAGTACATAAAGACGGAGCTTTAATTTATGCTACCGGATTTACTGTTAACTCTGGAGTTATCCCCTGCCTCACCGGAAAAGACGACTATCTCTTATACGATGAGCTGGATCATGCCTCTATCATTGAAGGCCGCCGCCTATCTTTTTCCAACCAGATTAAGTACAAACACAACGACATGGAATCGTTGGAAAGGCAACTGAAACGTTGCGCTCCAGAAAAAGTCAAGCTGATAGTAACAGATGCGGTTTTCAGCATGGAAGGTGACGAAGCCAAACTGGTTGAAATGGTTGCCCTAGCCAAGAAATACAACGCATCGCTTTATGTAGATGAAGCCCACTCGCTGGGTTTCTATGGGACCACCGGAGCCGGTCTTTGCGAAGATTTAGGCATTTACAATGACGTTGATGTAATAATGGGAACCTTCAGCAAGTCGCTTGCCACTATTGGTGGGTTTGTTGCTGCTGACAAAAACATTATCAACTATTTGAAACACAATTCGCGCACATTGATATTCAGCGCCAGCATTACCCCGGCTTCTACCGGCTGTGTACTGGCTGCACTCGACGTAATGCGCGATGAACCCTGGCGTAAAGAACAACTGTGGGCAAATACAAAAAGAGCCATCGAAGGGTTCAAAAAAGCAGGGTTTGATACGGGACATACCACTACGCCGATTATTCCTCTTTTTGTTCGCGACAATGACAAAACATTCCTGTTGACTAAAAAGTTAATGGATGACGGCGTTTTCGTCAACCCGGTTGTATCACCGGCAGTACCATCCGAAGATACGCTGATCCGTTTCTCGCTGATGGCTACTCACACATTCGAACAGATTGACGAAGCTGTCGAAAAAATTACCCGTAATGCCCGCGAATTAGGCATTATCGAATAAAAGAAAAAGTCGGTGCAAAGTCAGGTTTTCAAAAAAACCATTATCTTTGCACCGCTTTTAACGCGGAAGTAGCTCAGTTGGTAGAGCATCAGCTTCCCAAGCTGAGGGTCGCGGGTTCGAGTCCCGTTTTCCGCTCATAAAAATCAGCCACTTGCAAGGAAATTTGCAGGTGGTTTTTTTATTTCAAAGACATCGTTTATCTTTGCTACTATAAATTTAGGACACAACTTACAAACAAACCCATGAGACAAATCTCATTTCTCCTGATTCTCTCTTTAACGACGATATTGAATTCCTGCTCGTCAAACAGCGATCGATTAATTGCCGCTTTCACATCTGAAATTGGCAATAGCCCTACTATCAAAGCTTATGGAAACAGTAAAATTTCTTACACGTGGAGTGCTGTTAGTATGGTAAAAAGAGATATTCTAAAAGACATTGCCAATAAAGAGCTAAAAATGTCTCCGAGTTCGATTCAAGACTTAGGTCCGGCTCTGGATGAAAATCAAAATCCGGTTATAGGGAAAATACAGCAATCGTGGATTTACGAAACACCTCAAAATAAAACAGAACTGATTTATCAATCATCTACTTCGACCATCGATGTCATTTTAATCGTCACTCAAAAATAGGCTTTCGCAAGCATAGAATTATATTTTACGGTGCTATTTTTGAGTATTAAACTGAACGGATTTGGTTGTTTGGGGAATTTTAACGATAAGATAAGGTCGGTATTGTATGGCCATTAACGTTCTTGTATCGGCACTATCATAGACCGTCTCGACGTAGACATTTTTGCTGTTTTCCACTATGCTGACACTGATAGAACTGCCGGCATTACTCATCCAGACGGTGTCAAATATGGCTAAAACGGTATATTTATCAAAATCAACCCGATCCTCCAAGACAACCATTCTGCGTCTATTGGCACTATCAATATTCGACAACAACTGATTCCACTCCTCCGTACTGGAGATTACGAACGACTTTTCCCCTATTTTATCCGTCCCGTTTCCTATTAAATCGCCCTTTGCAATAATGATTGGTATCACGGGTTGAACTCCGCGATCCTGAGTACATCCTACAAGCAATAGAACAAGTACCCACAGGAAAAGGAACCGTATATCCAGAAATGACGTTACCGTTTTCATCTCACAAAAATAATTAGAATTCGGATACAGACGAAATTTAGAGTAAAATTATTCTGATCTCATTTACACCCGAATATTCCACTAAAAAAGTACCTTTGCAGATACAAATTAACTATTCCGAAACCACGTATGAAACTACATATATTTTGGATACTACTACTGATGTGTACAACCACCCTGTGTGCTCAAAACAAAAATTCGTTTTACAAGGCCTCTGACAAACGCTTTTCTTATATGGGCCGTGGCGATTTTCACGTCCCCGACCATCCTCGTTTCTGGGCAGCAGCAGCTCAAATAGCTTTTTCGTTCAAAGGTACCGATTGTATTATCGACATCACCGACGAGCATCTGTACAATAAGAATCTGAACTATATTGTGCTTGTTGTCGATGGGAATTATTCGCGTTTCAAGCTATCCGGAGCTTACAATCAACTGTCGGTAGGTGCAAACCTGAAAGATACAATTCACACTGTAATACTTTGCAAAGCGACAGAAACCGGTATTGGATACATACAGTTCAACGGGATAACCTGCCGTGAATTGTTACCCAGTCCTGCTCCACCCAAACGTAAGATAGAGTGTTTCGGCAATTCGATTACTTGCGGAACCGGCAGCGACCAAAGTCTGGTTGCCTGCGGTCAGGGCGACTGGCAGGATCAACACAATGCCTACTTAAGCTATGGAGCATTGACGGCACGTGCCTTGAATGCGCAATGCCACCTCACCTCTGTTTCAGGTATCGGACTCATACACAGCTGTTGCGACATGGACATTGTAATGCCACAGGTATACGACAAAATTAATCTGAGAGAGAACAAACTCCGTTGGAATTTTTCGCTATACCAGCCCGACGTTGTCACCATTTGTCTGGGTCAAAACGATGGAATTCAGGACAAGGAAAAATTCTGTTCTGAGTATATCAACTTTATCAAAACATTGAGAAAAGCATATCCGTATACACAGTTTGTACTACTCACCAGCCCGATGGCCGACCAGAAGTTACTCCCCTTTATGAAAGAGTGTCTGACTATAGTTGTGAACCGGATACACAAAACAGGAGACAAAAAAGTATCGCAGTTTTTCTTCAGCCGCAGTTACAACAGTGGATGTGATGCCCACCCCGATCTTTCGGAACACAAACTGATCGCGCAGGAACTAACAGCCTATTTACGTCAATTAATGCACTGGTAAATTCAGACCCAATGTCGACAAATGAGATTAAACGATTGCTTGACACCAAAGCAAAACAATATAATTGTGCGGATTTTATCGATACCGACCCCATTCAGATTCCGCACCGCTTTGCCTGCAAAGAAGATATCGAAATAGCCGGAATCCTAACGGCCACTATTGCCTGGGGACAACGCAAAAGCATCATCAACAATGCCGACCGACTGATGCGACTGATGGATAATGCTCCGTACGACTTCGTTTGCAATGCCGAAGATTCCGATTTGGCTGGTTTAGAGCAATTTGTGCACCGAACCTTTAATGGTAACGATTGCCTTTTTTTTATTGAATCGTTGAAAAATATCTACGCCAATCACAACGGATTGGAGGACGTCTTTACAAAAGGATTTCAGGAAGGAGAAAGCGTCTTCGCCGCATTGCACTATTTCCGGAAAGTTTTCCTTTCGGTTCCACACGAGCAGCGAGTCCGGAAACACATTTCGGACGTAGCAGCCAATTCGAGTGCCAAGCGTCTCAACATGTTTCTTCGCTGGATGGTAAGGCAGGATGATACCGGAGTAGATTTCGGATTGTGGAACAACATTTCCATGTCGGCGCTAATGCTTCCGCTCGATGTGCATACCGGCGATGTGGCACGCGCTTACGGACTACTCACACGCAAGCAAAACGACTGGAAAGCCGTTGAAGAGATCACCGCTATCCTCCGACAATTCGACCCTCACGATCCGATCCGTTACGATTTTGCTCTGTTTGGCATCGGAGCATTCGACAATCAGGAGATAGGATGAGAACTATTTGGCAGGATTGTATTTCACGCTAATCTCTCTTCCCCACCCGTTCAACTTTTCCAGAACAGGCAGAACCGACACACCCATTTCGGTGAGTCGATATTCAACTTTGGGCGGAACCGTCGGATAAACGATGCGTTCCACCAAACCGGAAACCTCCAGCTCGCGAACGGTTTGCGTAAACATTTTATTGGTAACACCCCGCAAACTGCGCTGTAATTCGCCCGAACGCATCACTCCGTCTTTGAGATGATACAACACTATCGGCTTCCATTTGCCCCCGATCATGTCCATCACCAACTCCAGCGAACAAAAATATTCTTTCTTTTTGAAAATATATTTATCTATATCTCCCTCATTATTCATAATTTACTCCTTTTGGTAACTATACCACTTTTTAGTAAGTACTTGTATATTTAGTATTAATCCCCGAAATTTGCAGCACAAAAATACAAAAAAGGAAGTAAACCCACTAAACAATTCAAAAGATGAACGTAGTAGCTATCAACGGAAGTCCGCACAAAGCAGGAAATACCTTTCACGCCCTCTCTATAGTCGGCAAGCAACTGGAACAAGCCGGTATCGGGTTCGAGATCGTGCATATCGGCAACAAACCCATCAGAGGGTGTTCTGCGTGCGGTATGTGTGCCAAAAACAGGGATGAAAAGTGTGCCATGAAAGACGACGGAGTAAATGATGCTGTTCAGAAAATGAAAAATGCCGACGGTATTATTCTTGCCTCGCCGGTATACTATGCCGGTATTGCAGGTACTATGAAATGCTTTCTCGATCGGGCTTTCTACGTATCGGGTAGCAATGGAGGACTCTTCCGCAACAAAACAGGAGCATCTGTAGTAGCAGTTCGCCGCACGGGCGGTTCGTTCACGTTCGACAACTTGAACCATTACCTTCTCTATTCGGAGATGCAGATCGCTACATCCAACTACTGGAACATTATTCACGGACGGACGCCCGGCGAAGTTCTCGAAGACGCCGAAGGAGTGCAAATAATGGAAGTACTGGGCAATAATATGGCATGGCAGCTTAAAATGCGGGAAGCCACAAAAGAGTCGGTTCCGGCTCCGGCTCCAATCCAAAAGGTAATGACAAGCTTTGTAAGATAATTCCTCTCTCCACAAAATGAGTATTCGCGTCTCTGCCTGTTGCAGGCAGAGACGCGTTTGTTTTAAAATCAAAATTCACCATTTTGAGCTCTGTTTACATCATTTTTTCACATCTTAGTAAGCCATATAAAATACTAAAGAACATTAAGTTCTCCGGGTAATATTTGCATTTCGTCCTCCTTCCAATTACTTTTGTATCACTTATCAAAAACAATTGCCTCTGACACACCTCTACTTTTCTTTATAATCATTACTGCAACGGAGGTTTCCTATGCATCAGTTTCACCTTTTAATTCACTCTTCGCATGATAAAGAAAAGTCTGTTCATCGGCCTTATCGGGTTATTTCTATGCGTAGTTCCAAGTCACGGTCAGCAATGGCAACACAGTTGGAACGAAGCAACCGCCCTCGCACAAAAAGAGCATAAGCACATTTTGCTCAACTTCTCCGGCTCCGATTGGTGCCTGCTTTGTATGCGAATGCATAAAAACATTTTCGGTTCCAATCAATTCATCACCTTTGCTTCGCAGAACCTGATTCTCTACGATGCCGATTTCCCACGCAATAAAAAAAATCAGCTCAGCAAAGAACTGGAGCGGCAAAACAACACGTTGGCAGATAAATACAACAGTGCCGGTCATTTTCCCTGCACCGTATTATTGGACGACAACGGCAAAGTGTTGAAGCAATGGGACAGTGCCTACACGGGAACTCCAGAGAGCTTTATAGCTGAAATAAAATCCCTGTAATTTTCAAATTAAGCGGTAAAACTCCCGAACAAAAGCCAATGCTATATTCACATGGCCAGAAAGATTATACATA
Organism: Bacteroidota bacterium; assembly: GCA_017860295.1. GTDB lineage: Bacteria > Bacteroidota > Bacteroidia > Bacteroidales > Paludibacteraceae > Microbacter. Next base: position 51,791 of record JAFNAS010000002.1, read on the forward strand.
AACGTGAAATGAAGCTGATGGGTAACCACTTTGAAATATCGGTGGTAGCGGCAGATGCCTATTGGGCCCGGCAACGTATCGATGCCGGCGTAAAAGAGATCAAACGCATCGAAGCATTACTCACCACTTTCAACGACGAAAGCGAAACTAACCGGATCAATGCACTGGCCGGCATACGACCGATTGTCGTAAGTGAAGAGATCATTCAACTGATAGAGCGATCGAAGCGCATATCGGAGGTAACTCAGGGTGCGTTTGATATTACGTACGGATCGGTGGACAAAAGTCTGTGGAATTTCGATACGCAGATGACCTCACTCCCGGACAAAAAGACAGCTAAGAAAAGTGTTCGCCTCATCAACTACAAAAACATTGAGATAAACCACACCGACTCAACCGTATTTCTAAAAGAAAAAGGAATGCGCATCGGGTTTGGAGGCATTGGCAAAGGCTATGCGGCCGAGATGGCAAAAAATGTCATGAAGCGTCAGGGCGTAACAAGCGGAGTGGTCAACGCCTCGGGCGATCTGACGGCATGGGGACACCAACCCGATGGAATGCCGTGGACAATAGGCATCGCCAATCCGAATCTGGCACAAGAAATTTTTTCGTACATGAACATCACCGACATGGCAGTAGCCACTTCGGGCAACTATGAAAAATTTGTGCTGATTGACGGACAACGCTACTCTCATACCATCGATCCGAAAACCGGATTACCCATCAACGGAATCAAAAGCGTCACCATCATTTCGTCCAATGCCGAGGTTGCTGATGCCATGGCAACACCTGTCACTATCATGGGCGTAAAAGCCGGTCTGCACATGATTAACCAAATCAAGAATATCGAAGCCATCATCATCACCGATGACGACAAACTTTACACGTCGAAAAATATCAATCTGATTAAATAACACCTAACCACCTATTTTATATAACAATGACTACAAAAGCAATCATATTATTTGCAATGCCAACACTATTGCTAAGCTCCTGTGTTTCGGTCAAGGAGTATCAGAAATCGAGACTAAACGATTCGGAAATGATTCTGAGCAACCGAAAAATAGAAAAAGAGGAGCTTAACTTTCAAGTTATCAAAGAGGGAGCTGCAGGAGCCAATTCCGGCAAATCGGGAGGCGGATGCGGCTGCAACTAACCATTGACAAAAAAACTTACAATGAAGAAATACCTATTTATTGCATTATTTCTCTTCTGTGTCGTCTATAGCGCTTTTTCACAGTACTTCAGGAAAGATACCGCAAGTTACACAACCAAAAGCCTTAAGTTGGACGAAGTAAATCTGGTAACTGGTTACTATTCTCAAACCGGAGATCACTCCACCACACTCGGCGGTTTGGGTGATGAACAGGTAAAAGAGTTCTCCTCCTCCATCGACCTGAAATTTGTAGGCTATACCAATCCCAATTATATCCATTCGTTAACGGCCGGATTCGGCTATGCACATCATACGGCAGCATCGGCAGCATGGGTATCAAAAACAGGAGCCTCCCGCACCGGCGGTGACCGTATTTACCCATCGCTGGAATGGTCGATGCAAAACGTCAGGCGAAAAACGGAATATACTGTTGGGGCACAATACTCGGGAGAATTCAACTATAAATCACTTACACTCAACACCGGATTTACCAAAACGAATAACAACAACGGAGAATTTGGCATCAAACTGGTCTCCTCCTTCGATCGGGTGACCCTGATTAATGCTGAAACGATGGCAAAAAATGCTTCCGTTTTAACTCTTGCTCAGAGTTCCTCTAATTCTGAAAATGATGTAATGTCATTGGCTGGCACAACAACCAATGCAGTTTCATCGGCCAGCAGTGTTGGCACGACAACAACTACCACAACAACAGGTACAACCAATACAAATACAAACATTGTAACAACATCTGCCTCTACCCAGGAAGGATATGCTAGCAAACCCCGTACTACTCTTACCACAGCATTGAGTTTCAATCAGGTGATTAATCCCCGCATGCAAATGGCTTTTCTTGCTGACTTTACCGGTCAGTTCGGCTATCTGGGACTGCCCTTTCACCGGGTATTTTTTGCCGATGCCGACAGTAGTAAAATAGAGCACCTACCCAGCCAACGACTAAAATTACCATTAGCCGTAAGGTGGAACTATTTTCTGGGAGACAATGTGATCCTCCGAACCTACTACCGTTTTTATACCGACAACTGGGGAATTACAGCACATACGGCTTCTATAGAAACACCGATAAAGCTGTCGCCATTCTTCTCCATCTCTCCGTTTTATCGTTATTATACACAGACAAGCTCTAAATATTTTGCCCCGTATGCACAGCATCAGACATCAGAAGAATATTACACCTCCAACTACAGTTACTCGGCCTTTTCGTCCAATTTCTTTGGAGTGGGACTACGATGGATGCCACTCGAAGGGGGCTTTTTCAAATCGATCGAACTACGCTACGGGCACTACAAACAGACCACCGGACTGGTATCCAATGTTATCACCCTGCATCTGAAATTCTAAAATGGAGAGTGTATATTACACAAAAAAACCTCGTAAAACAGATCTGTTTTACGAGGTTTTATCATTATAAATCATTTATTATTAATCCAAAGCCCGCAACACTTTGACATCAGATCGGGCTCAGTGACATAATTCAAGTCTTTCAAAACCGTTTTCCGATACAGATTCCGCATCGGGGATAGGCCCTGTCAATAGGATTGCCGAACAAACGGCCTGCACCCAGATACAACTCTCCGGTGACTCCGCCACGTGTCAGCAACTTGAACCCGACAGCAGCTCCGAAACCCAAAGCTGTGGCTGTATTATAACCTGGTTCAAGATAATTTCCATCGATATTATAATAATTCACAGCCTCTTTTTGTGATACCATAGCCATATTCCCCTCAATAAAGAAACCGTTTGATTTCTTTTCGCCAAAATAGACACGGCAATACGGCAGAATCATCGAACGCAAAGTCATGTCTTTCACTTTCTCGATAGAAAATGCCATGGCCATACCCACACCCATGTTTTCGGACAGATAACGTTCATAATTAATTTCAGGCAACCCGATAATTGCCATCAAAAAATTCACTCTTACCTCATTATCCTGCTGGTCATCCCAGTAATAATCACTAGTATCTCTGCTGTTTTTCTGAGCAAAGACACTGACGCCAATAAGCGCGATAAAAACACTAATAATCAGTCGTTTTGTCATCATCATCAAGTATAAAGTTTATCGTTATTCTATTCCAATATCTTTGTTTCTGTCTATTGGCCTATTTTACCCGACCACCGCACACCCATGCTTTCAGGTAATAGGGCTCATCCAGATCACTGACTATGACACCTCTGGAGGTAGATGCATGCAAAAACTTATTCTCTTTAAGATAAATGCCTACATGATTGACATAGGCTCTTGCTTTGTTTCCTGTACTAAAGAAGACCAGATCGCCTTCTCTCAGCCTTCCTTTGTCTATTTTCCGGCAATTCTTCATCAGTATGGCCGACGAATTTCGTTCCAACGGTTTGCCATAAACAGCTTTGTAAATGGCCGATACCAAAAAAGAACAATCGGTTCCTTTTCGGGACGTTCCTCCATCTACGTGGGGGACATGCAACCACGAGGAGGCTTCTTTGTAGAGAGCATAGTTATCTCCTCTATCTTTTTCAATCCCCAAAGACACATACACCGCTTTGCTTTGTCGTTTTTCAAGATGGCGTGAACTACTACAACCTACCAATACCAACAACAGAATAGGAATTGGTAAAAAGCGAAAAGATATTTTATTTCTCACACCCATTTATATCTTCATGAACAAAGGAACTGGCTATTTCTTCTGCACCGAAAACCGGTAAATAGTTTTTGATTTAAACTTCTCCCCGGGATTCAACACCGTAGACGGAAATCCTACCTGATTAGGGCTATCGGGAAAATGCTGCGTTTCCAGAGCAAAAGCAGAACGTGTACTAGTTGGTTTTTCGCCGTTGTCAACTGCTTTTCTCCATTGGGCACCTCCCATGCCCGAATAGAACTGCATACCCGGCTGATCGGTAATTACTTCCATCGTCCTTCCGCTTTCTGGATCGTAAACCGTGGCACACACTTTTTCTTTACCATCAAGCACATAATTATCATCATATCCCTGAAACGGCACATTGTTATAGGTCTCTCCTATTTTGTACCCCATCGGATGCGGTGTCGTAAAATCGAAAGGAGTATCCTTTACCGGACGAATCTCTCCTGTCGGTATTTTCGTTGCTTTCAACGGTGTATATTTCGATGCTTTCAGTGTCAGAATATGGTCGAAGATATATCCTTTTCCGGCTCCATGCAGATTGAAATAGGCATGATTGGTTACGTTGATCACCGTTTTTTTATCGGTAGTTGCAGCATAATCGATCACAATTTCGTTTTTATCGTTCCACGTGTAGGTAACCGAAATAGTTACTTTACCCGGAAAACCCTCTTCCATATCGGGACTCACATACGAGAATTTCACAGCCGGCTGCTTGCTCTCTTTCACAATTTCAGAGTTCCATACTTTTGAATACCACCCATTACGTCCTCCATGCAAGGTATTCGGACGGTTGTTGATCGGCAACGAATATTCTACTCCATCGAGCGAAAACTTTCCGTTGGCAATACGGTTAGCAAACCGTCCGATGCTGGCTCCGCCGAAAGCATCTCCACGCACAATCGATTCCAGCTTATCACCACCGGTGGTCACATTATCCCTGACTCCGTTTTTATCAGGCACCTCTATCCGGACAATCCGGGCACCGTAATTGGTTACTTTCAATACATTACCGGCTTTGTTGGTCAGCGTGTAAAGGCTGACCTGACTGCCATTGTGATCGCCTAATTCTTCTTTGACCACCTTCTGAGTTTTCTGTCCGAAAACAAAACCGCAAAAAAGCAAAGCCACTGCAAAAATAACTATTTTTTTCATTGGTATAATTTATTTATGTTTTATCACTGCATTAACAGGGAAACCACCTCCGATCCGGCATCATTTGGGTATTGCTACCGTCTCGGGAATACCCGACATATAAACCAGAAACCTGTCTATAGACGAAACCTGTATGTTCTTATACTGCGCTGCTGTGCTGTGGGTTCCAAAAGTAATATTATTTTTTGCCGCTGTGCTTTCCATCCCCGAAAAGGTAAGTATCGTTGCATCGTCCCATTTGACCGAAATGTTTTTACCCGAAACCGTAATAAACAGGTTGTGCCAGGTGTCGGCTTTATCTATCTGACCCGGCTTCACGGTCGCGCTTACCACCGTTTCCCAGGAACCTTCGTCCGTACCAGTTCGTCCCGTTGTTATTTGTTTTTCGATAGCAAACGTAGCCTCTCTAGCTGACGACGATTGATTTGCCGGTTCGTATTGCGGATCATGCAGGCGAAAACGGTATTTCAATTGGTCTGAAATATTCTTGACGTCCACACGGATGTCCGCATAATCTCCACTTTGCATCTGTCCGGCACGCCATTTCACATCGGTGGTGATAATGTATTGATCGGCTTCTACCGACGTCAAAGCAACGGTTTGTAATCCCGAAACAGGAGAATACAGTATTTCGTCACCGTCGGCATACCAGTTGGTTGTATTTCCGTTTTGTGTTTGCTGTCCGAAAATAGCAGCATAAATAAATACGAATGTAAAAAAAGAGGCTATTCTTCTCATTGCCAATACAATTTAATTAAATTCAGAAGTGTTTGAATGTTGAAATAAAATAACAAACGGGAATTAATAAGTTCCCGCCTGTTTTTTATTGTATATACAAATCCGGTTCATCCGGATATTTCTTATTTATCGGGTACCGGACCTAACGATTCACTATATTTGAATCCCTGCAATTTTAGCATTTGAACGGCATAACGCCTGCCCAGTTCACGCATACCGGTCGTATTGAAATGGAACTGATCGCGGGTTCCCTTTACGCCTTGCGAAGAGATAACATACGAGTTGGGAAGCACTTTGGGCAAATTGGCCAAAATATCGGTATTGAAGGCATAACATACGCCGTGTTCTTCCTTACTCTTCAGTTCTCCGGCCAACAGGGGCACCTTTTTTGGATTGAGTTTCAGGTCTTTCACCAGGTTATTATAGATAGACTTTACTTTCTCCGGCCATTGCGGATCGGTAGAATTTGATTCTCCCTGATGCAGCAAAATACCAACTATCACTCCATCCTTCTGTGCTATCTTTGCCATCTCTACCAACCGTTTGTACGGATTCCCATCGTACTGTTTGCAGATGTTTTTCATCCACGACGGAGCACTATCCAGATATTGTTTGTAAGCATCCTGTTGCCACAATTCTATTTTGGCTCCGGCTACCGATACATTAATTACACCTACACGGTATTTTGCGGGAAGATTAGCAACCATGGTACGACCAAAGAAATCGACCGGTCCTAGATTGTTTTCCGGACGGCAGATAGGAGGTGTTGCCACATACCAGTTTCCCATCTGACGGTTCAATTTTGGCATATTAACTGCTGCCAACATTTGAAACCGGGGATCGACCGCTCCCTTATCCTGCTCTTCAGGACGCGCACCTGCTTCCATATTCGACTGACCGATACAAAGGTAAATAAAGAATTTCGGATCCGGTTTTTTTACCTTTTGAGCAGAAGTGTTCACTGTAAAGAAAGCGAACATCATGACTCCTAACATCAAACTCAATTTTGTTTTCATGTGTAAATAATTTTGATTTTAAAGTATTAATACGATTCCTGTCGTTTCATTATACATTCAATCGGATGCAACAAAACGCAGGAATTTTATTCTATAATAGCCCATTATAAAGATCGCGACAAAGGACAAGAAACGGAATTGCCACAACATTTTATTCCCAATTGAAGGAAATACAATCAAGCAGGTTCAAAAAACGGAATAACTATCCGTTTGACTGGCAGAAAAATAGCAGGTGAAAGGTATATTAGGTTCCGACACTCAAAGCTATTAAGAAAATATGAAATTTTCAAATATTTTTCAGATCAATCGGCACAGAAATAATACTATTATTGAGAGCAAAACAGACAACGAACGAGCTACAGCAGATTCATCTTTGAATCGTTCGGGGTAATAAGCCTTACCGGCTTGCATGGGCTACCGTAGGCTACATAATTGGCTGGAATATTTCTGGTTACGACGCTTCCTGCGCCTATTACCGCATTGTCGCCAATAGTTACACCATCGCAAACCACCACATTACAAGCTATCCACACATTGTTACCAATACGAATGCCCTGTGCATATTCGGAGACAGAGACATGACCATCGGCATATTTCATGGCAATTCGTTCTTGCGGCAACAAGGGATGATTAGTTGCCATTAGCGAAACATTCGGGCCGATCATCACATTATCGCCAATATCGATCCGTCCGTCATCCAAAATGGTGGTATTAAAATTGGCAAAGAAATTTTCGCCGATAAACGTATGGGTACCGTAATTGAACTGTATGGGTCCCTGAAAATAATATTTCGCACCTATTGCCCCGATAAACTTCTTGATAAGCGGCAATCTGTTTGTATCATATTCATCCATTGCGTTGAATTGTTGGCAAAGCACATGTGTGTTGTGTTTTATCTTTCTCAACTCCAAAGAACGTGCATCAAACAACTTACCGGCAAAAATTCTCTCTTCTTCTGTCATTTCCTATTTTGTTTTCCCCGCATCGCACGCAGTTTTGGTACCAAACCGCGCCATACGAAGTTATTTTCCATTCAGATTTTTCAACGTAAACTCGCCGACACGGGCATGTCCGGGATTAGAATCGAGACCTGACTCCAGCAACATCGTTCCGAAGAAGATTGCCCATCCTATCGACCGTTTCGTCATGCTTTCGGAGGCGCCATATAGTTTCAGAGCCTCTTTCCGCACCTCCTCCCGTTCAAAAAGCATCCACAGACAGGCCAAATCGGTTGCCGGATCGCCCGATGTAATATCGCCCCAATCGATAATGGCTTCAACATGCCCGTTTTGTACAATCATATTTCCGGGATGCAGGTCGCCATGAATCAGACACCTCTCCTGCACATCGGGTTCTACCACAGCCTCACACCAACCGACTTCTATCTCCGGTGTAATCAGTCCGGTTTTAAGCTTCAGGCGTTGCATGCGCGCCTCCACGTCGGCAGCCTTGTCCGACAAAGGTACGTCCCGGTATCTATTCCCGGGTGCTTGTTCTGCATTGTAACTATGGAGCTGTTTCAAAAACCGTATCACCCGGAAGGCTTCCGTTTCGTTGGGTAACATACGATCGGCAGCCATCCCCTCAAACCAGGGAACGATGCTCCAACAGAAAGGATAGTTCCGGTCGGGGACACCTACCCTAACGGGTGCCGGTATATCGATCGGAAGCAGAGGCTTGAGCTTCGGCAACCAGGTTATTTCGTTCTGAAGCAGTTTGGATGCCGACACTCTACGCGGCATTCGGACAATATATTCGGAACCCAATCGGTAACTCTCGTTATCCCAGCCCGAACCCAACAAGGCAATTGCCGAACCGGACAACTCCGGGAACTGCGATACGATCAAATTATGCACCAAATCCTCGTTAATATCTACCTCGGCCTTGGGTTCTGTATAAATCATGTTTGTCGACGCTATAAAATAAAAAGTAACCGACAGGAGGACCGTTACTGAAGATCAATTTCTCCGTTTGGTATGGACTTCGTCTGTTGTATGGTTTTTCAAAGAGTGTCCACCGCCCAATCTCGTTCAAATATAACACTATTTTATTTAACCCAAAAGAACGACAGCGCCCTACTATCGTTCTTCGGTTTTGTTGCTTGCCCGATGTCTTGCGTTTCCGTACGGCATAGAACAAAGGCTTATATTTAACGCATAAAAGCTTAGTGCGTTTTAGACATAAACTACGCTTCAATTCATATTCTCTGCCAGTATCTTGTTTTTTTGTTCTACAAACTCCTCTTCTTCCAAGATACCTTTGTCATGTAGTTCTTTTAGTTGTTCGAGCCGCGAAACCCAGTCGGCTTTCTTCTCTTGTTCGCTACTACCCAAAAACCAGTGTGCCACATAGCCGGTAAAAGTTCCGAATAGCCCCATTCCACAAATAACCAAAGTTGCTGCAATCAACCGGCCTTCTACCGTTACGGGATATAAATCGCCGTAACCGATGGTTGTTATTGTGGTGAAAGCCCACCATATAGCATCTTCTGCCGTCTTTATATTCGAAACAGCACTTCTTTCCACCTGCAAAATAGCGATCGAGCCGAAAATAACCGTTAGTAAGGCAATCAATGACGCTGAAGCAAACGTGCCGTTTATCTTCGATTGAAAGATCTGCTGTGTAAGGCGACGAATGGAGCGAAAAGCACGCATAATGCGTATGATTCGGACCAGGCGAAACACCCGTCCGTATTGCAGATAGCCAAACATAGGTATACTGGAAACCAGATCGATCCAGCCCCACCGCATAAACTTCAGTTTTGACTCTGCTTTTACAAAACGATACCCGAAATCGTACAGAAAAACTATGCAAATACCATTATCGATCATAGTCAATAACCGCGATATTTCGTCCGATAGCCTAAAAAACGAATCGACCAGCAATGCCATCAATACATACACCGACAATACCATGATTACCAGATCCTGAAATGTCAGTTTATGCTTCTCTTCTTTCATGTATATATTGTTTTCCTAATAAACTACTTTCTACAGACATACGACCACTCAACAACCTTTTTGTGAGACAAATTCAAAAATCTCATTTCATAAGTTTTGAAATAATGTAAGCCACAGCAACACCGGCATTATGAGCTCCGGAAACATTTTGTGCATACACTTTCGGATTTACATCCTGAGAGAACTTGGTATACCGGTCGACAACACCACTTATAAAAATAAAAGGAGGATTCTGTTGCAGGTAGTTCTTTGCCGAAAGGTAAATCAGGCAATGGGTCGTTTCGAGCGATACTCCATTCACATTGTCCGGATAATGAGTTATAAAATCATCGCCGGTCTCCATATCTTTTGCCGTATACTTGGTATAGTCGGTAACATTAACATCGCCCAATGCGACATAACCGTTATTGATATAGAACTGTTGATTCTCAGGGGAGGGATTCGTCGGCGGACACAACAGAAGTGTGTCGTACTGATTTAAGTCAGCCGGATTCAGCGTATCTATAAAGGCAGTTGAACCCGAAGGCAATATCTGGCTCCAACAATTGCACTGATAATTACTCTTCGAATCGCTATCCCACCCGTTATGCATAAAAACATTGCTGCCGATTACCACAGATCCATTGATATTATCCGATTGAAACGCCGGATTGACGGCAAGACCCGGACCTCCCGAGGCTGTACCCACTGCAATAACCAACTCAATGTCATATTGCATATTTTTATATTGATACGCAAATATAACAGGTATTAAGTTCATTTTTGCTTCCGAACTGGACTGGTCATCTTGCGAACTATTGCTCAGCAAATCGGAAATACACCAGATTTCAATCACTTTCGTATCCGTTTCGAACACAATGCGTGGTACCGAATCCTTAGCTGTTGCCGGCTTGACGGCTCCATACGATGGATAGGTAATCAGTTTCATCGTGTTTGCAATATTCAAATCGATGCGACCATCACTATTATCGGTTATATACTTGTTGGTAAGCACCCAACATACGGGATCGCACTCCCAATACTTATTAACGACCGTAATAATCCTTGTTTTTTGTGCCATAATGAATAGATTTGAGTTAATAATTTATTTTCGACAGGCTTCTCTTCACCACAATCGAAGATCAGCAAAGCTAATTGCATTCTAACAGAACAGAGATAACATATTTCGCACCAACACCAACCTCCACAATGTGATATACACCAGCAAAATCGTATAAACCCCGTAGAGACGTGGCATGCTGCGTCTCCACAATGCCTGATTTTCGGCAAAGGCCGCACCCTGTCACTCTACATTATACAATGTATCGTCATTCCATTTCATAGGATTTTGCTCAATATAATCTGCTATATAATTACACTCTTTTTCGTTGCGAATAATATGGTCATGAAAACGGCTTTGCCATGCAAATTCGATATCCGATTTTGTTGCATAACGTTTCAATGCCGATTTTATGTTACCAACGGTAACCGACAACAACCCACGGTTCTCTGCCATATATCGCATTCGATCATTGGCCATCCGATCTGTGCTTGTAAGGACGCGGCATGCCACGTCTCTACCATTATTCGCCTCATTGTTGCCCATAAATTCCGTATCATCCTGAACTCGGATGTAAATTATCAGGTGGACATGATTGGGCATAATAACATACATTGGGATGGCAGCATAAGGATGATGCACCGACGCCTCCTCTATAATATGTTGCAGGTATTGTCCCAACGGATTCAGCTGCATTATGCCATCGGCAACACGCCCGAAACAAGAAATTTTATTGGCCGTACAAATGGTAATAAAATAGAGACCTCCATTGTAATCGTGCCATAAAGCCCGAGCCGTTGGCACCCGATACTTTCCTTGATATTTTAATGTCATTGTACCATTGAGATTACATATAATATATTGACATCAATTACAACAACCTAACATACGATTAATCTGTGATATGGCATCTGTAGAGACGTGGCATGCCGCGTCTCTAAAACATATCGATAGGAGTTCTATCCATAATAAACCTCCGTTCGCCAATGATTGCCGATACGTTATGCCAATTTCATCATTTCAATAGCATTACAATATAAAAACAACAGACAAGGTATTTATTTCAATCGCAACAACCCGATACACTACAACCAATCGTTACAAAACCCGTAGAGACGTGGCATGCCGCGTCTCTACAATGTACAATTCTGCATTCTTACGATAAAAAATCCAATATGTTTTAGAAAAGCTCGTTAGTAACATATATCCGCCATCAAAAGCATACCTATATTTTGTCTATGCTTTTCTATAACCTTATATTTTCAAATTCATATTCTATAGGCAGTCCCGAAACCATCTTTGCTTCGACTTTTATATTCACTTGACTTAAAATTAACTTTGTCGATTTATTTGTAGTGTATGGCTCTTTTGCCGGATGGAACTTAAGTCCAGTCAATTCTTCGATGGAAGATATTGAAACCTGAAAAGTAGCGGCATCTTCAAAGCCTTCAAAAAATGCTTGCGTTTTGAATGACATAAGTCTCTTACTTTTCTCGACTTCAGAAACAACTATTTTCTTTTTTTCTAATAAGCCACTCTGTCCCATTAGAAAGCCAACCCTTTTAAGAGACTCACCATCTTCAGAATAATATACTATTTTCCAAAAATATTTTGGAAGCTTGACACTCTGACCTTCAACATTAGTTATAAACAACGGATCTGAATCTAGAAGCACAGGACCTGTAAAAACAGAAATCAAAAGATTTTCTGGTTTTGCAACTTTATTCAAGATGTAGGTTTCCAATTTTCTCCATTCAACACCATTTAATTCTTTTACCTGAGGAACGCAATTTGTATAGAAAAAAGTAGATTGTGCAGCCTTCCTTGCAATTTCAATAGTTTCTCCCCATTGAGGGTCTTCTCTTTTGGTCATGTGCCCTTTTTCAAAATCACTCCCTTCTGCTGAATATAGAGCTGATCCAAATTGATATGCAACACCTCTTTTATCCATTTCCCATTTATCACTTCCACCATCAAACAACTCATTACGCTTAATCGATTGTATAAGTGTTCCATTAATATTCGTAGCTGTAAAATATGGGAACTTTCTTTTTTTGCTAAGAAAAATACTATGATGCAAATATTTATACTCTCCAAAATTATCATCTGCACAAGGTGCAATATCGCTAGACTGAGCTGCGGTAAATTGAGGAAATTTAACCTCTAAGTTATCACCAATGAATTTTGAATTATAGCCTATCATAGCTTTGTAAATTAGTCAAGAACACAATAAATCATATATAAAAAACAGCAGTTATTTTTATAAACAAGCCCATAGTGCATTTGTAAATTAAACAACCGGATATAAAATCTACAGGTGGTATGGTATCCATAAAGACGCGGCATGCCACGTCTCTACAATTTGCAAATGCCTTTATGATTGAGTTTCAAGCACAACAACAATTCCATCGTCATTTTTTCTTTTTCTCAATCAAAAATACCTTTTATCCGTATTTCTTTTATTTTCTTTTCACCGGCGGCTAGTGCTGTATTTACGGTTGATGCGGTTATTTGTGATACGGAGCAGCTAACCAACCGTATAGAGACAACAAACATACGTATTTATTTTTAATACATTCAACATTACAAGGATAAAAATGAAAAATATCAAAATATTTTTAGTTTCACCCCTTTAATTTACGCTTGTGTTCCTTTTAATTTCATAACAGAAGGGAGAACTTCGTTGCCGAAATTCCCCCTATCGAACCGAACTGACAAAAAGAGAAACCGAATAGTGACGTTACCGGCCGGTTGGTTACACCACGTAGGTAACAATAACGTTACTGTATACCCGCGAAAGATCACTACCGGCGCCTGCCACACGAAATGCCATCTCTGCCCCGCTGGTCAATCCATTAATGATGGTACTGCGCTTGGTGGTGGTTTTTGTCTCCCACACACTTGTGGCAGTCACCGGAGCATGCGTATAACTGAACTCATAAAAGTCGGCATAGTCTACTGCATCGCACAATGCAACCACACTTCCTTTGTTTTCGCCCATCTTTACCACAAATCCGGTCGGTTTGTCGAGCATACCCACGGTCGATGATTTTTTCCGTACATCGAATCCGCTGGAGAGGATAGTAGCTTCGTCGCCACCGCTGGCAACCTGCACGTAATCGGCCTCCTGCGAGAGAGCCTCTTCGAGCTGCTTGCGTAAACTGTTTTTAATTACGGTCTCTGCTTTTCCACCACCTTGCGTATTGAGCAGTGCCTCGTGGTAATTTTTGACCTGAAGTTTCAAACTTTCCAACGAAGGCGCCGGATTCGGATAGGCTCCATTGCCAGTCATCCGTTCGATAATATACCCTGCCTTTACATCCAGACCGGAGTCGGTATACTTAGCCGATGAAAATGTTTTTACTACTTTTGCTGTTCCCATAAGCATAACTGATTGATTGATTAATAAATAAGAGTCCACTGCTTTATTCAGACCCATTCCATTATATACTTAAGTTGTTTCAACTTATACTTAAGTTGCTTCAACTTATACTTAAGTTGCGGCAACTTATACTTAAGTTACGACAACTTATACTTAAGTTGCTTCAACTTATACTTAAGTTACGACAACTTATACTTAAGATGCTTCAACTTATACTTAAGTTACGACAACTTATACTTAAGACAAAACATCTTTTGCTTTTTGAGAGCTATCTGCTGCACATCCTGTCTTCCGGTTGTAATAGAATACTACAGCACTATTTTGTTTGATTTTGCCTTCTCGTAAGAAAAAACCAGCCTTGTCACAGATCGTTTTCGCTACAAAAATAGGGGTCTGAAAAGCGGTATACATAGATTATTTTTCATCTTTTTTACATGCTTCACCCTATTATTTTCGTTTAATCTATATCCAACTTAAACAAAACAAATGGCGAACAGAAGAGACAGAATACAATACAAATACCTATATTAAAGAATATTACAAAACAAACAAAACACAACAGAGGAGTCGTTTCAAATCGATTTATTATATTCAACCAGAACAAATACTAAAACATAAAATGAAATTATAAACATATACACTTATCTTTGAAAAAATATTTGACTTGCAAAAACGACGCAAATACAGCTGGAAAACCGACCGGCAGGCAAGAAACAACAGCAATAAAAAAGCCGCTACCCGATAGCGGCATAGTAGATAACCCTTAAACTAAGGAAAAACCGATGAGCACCAATCTGAAGTATTTAATTTTGGGAAGGCAACACAAACTCTACACCTGCGCCGTAGACGAAACCGATTACGTTCAGGTACAAAGGCGGTTCTTCGATCTGGAACAGATCACCGAGTCGATGAGTTGTCTGTCGCTTATTTACGATTTACACAAAGGAGAGTTTATCTTTTTCTACAACCGCCTTCGCTCATTTTTCCGTAAAGAAATAGAAGCACAAGGTATTGCGTCGGGAGAAGATTTTATTGACCGGCTGGACGAAGAAAGTCGCATGTACATTCGTGATTATTACAAGAATGCCAGCAAAAAGCTACCGCCGAACAATACATTGAATCACAAAGAGTTTCGCCTCCTGTTTCCGGTTGGACTAAAGCCGACAGGCAAGCAGAAAAACGGATTTCTGCATACGGTTCAGTTGTACGAGACCGACCCCAACGGCAATCCATGGCTACTCTATATTGCCATACACCCGTATGCCCGCAAAGTGGGTGAATCGAAACTACCGGTACTTATTACCCACCCCAAAAGCGGTTCGGTGATCTATCCTGCAATGCGCACCCTTCTTTCGGAACGGCAACGTGAAGTAGCGCATCTGATATCGTTGGGAATGAGTTCGCAGGAGATAGCCGATAAGCTCTGCCTCGACCAGTCGACCATCAATAATAAACGGCAACAGATAAGCGATATGGCCGACACAAACAGTATGCCAAAGGCAATACATAAACTTTTGCTGATGGGGTTGCTATAACCTGACAGCCGAAGAAACAACAGGAAGATACCACCGAATGACGATAGACAGAACGGTAAACCGAATACCGTATCACTCCAAATGATGCCTCCTTTCGGCACATCTTCTATGATCCGGCACCAAAATCGAGCCAGATGCGGAGGTATCGATCAATAAACAGAACCGAAACAGAGCACACAACGGAGATGTAAGTCCGGCGGTGTTGCAAACAGGCGTTATAAAAAATTCCTTTTACCCGACACGTAATGCGTGACAGGCAAAAGGAATCGATAAAATGGACACAAGTGTCAAAACCACATCCGGCACAAAGCGGAATAGCAAACCCGCAGGTTAATTCTGTGCAGGAGCTTCGGTAGCCGGAGCATCTGGTGCCTCTGTCGGGGTACGATGTCCCGCACCTTTCATACCGTGACGCATAGCCGGACGACCCATCTTACGGGCATCGCGCATTCCCATCCGATATCCCGCCATGCGATCTTTCATACGTTGCATTTGTGCCTGATATTTTTTAAATTGTTCGGGCGACAACACTTTCTGCATTTCGGCCTCGTATCCTTTCATTTTGGTCATAAAATCTTTACGGGCATCCTGCATATTTTTCTGCATCTGCTGACGGTCTTTCAGCACCGAGGTTTCGATCTTCTTCATTTTGGCGGCCTGTTCATCCGTCAGATTCAACTCCTGTTTCATCCGTTCGGTATGCTTTGCAACCATCTCCTGAGGATTTTTTACCTGTTTCTGTCCCTGTGCCGATACTCCTCCAAC
Organism: Bacteroidota bacterium; assembly: GCA_017860295.1. GTDB lineage: Bacteria > Bacteroidota > Bacteroidia > Bacteroidales > Paludibacteraceae > Microbacter. Next base: position 68,176 of record JAFNAS010000002.1, read on the forward strand.
ACTCAATGTCGAAAACAAAAGGGCTAAGCCCAGAATTGTGTTACTTTTCATAAGTCAAAAAATTAAACGTTACTATTAGCTCTATCATAAGTCTGTTTGTCTATTTGACGTTATCTCCATCCACAAGTTTAAAATAATAAGGAACAATTAACTCACTATCAAAAGATAAGCAAATAAAATAAACGGTACGTTAATCCGATATAAGGCATAAAAAAGGAGGGCAATGCAACTTGTCCTCCTCCCATACAGCTTTTACCGTAAATCATAGCTTAGCATGTGCCCCGTCGCAAAATGGCTTATTTTGAGAATGTTTGCAACCGCACAGAAAATACTTTCCGGCCTTTTCGGGGGTAAAAAATACCGGTACAAAGTCAGTACCGTGATGCGATCCGTCACAAAAAGGTTGATTTTTACTCTTACCACAAGCACACCAGTGATACTCTTTGCCGGCTTCCAGCTCTACGGCATACGGTCCTTTTTTAGCTACTTCAGCTTCCATAACTATTTTAGATTTAAGAATGAATAAAATAAAGAATGATTGCATTCTCTTATTTGCCCAGAACAAATGTAGCACTATTTTGAAAAATTCGTTCCGAAGCCAGCATTTTTATATAAGAATGACAGCACAACGCTCCATTTGTTTTTATTTCTTTATCTTTGCTTACCAAAACCGGCAAATCTTTACGGTTTATTTTCATACATACCGAGAATAGCGTACATTTGCAGCCATTTTCTACATCATTTTATTCTATGAGTGACGTAAAACACAAAGTACCTTTTGGCGCTATCGGCCTGATAGTCGCAATCGGTATCGTTTACGGAGACATCGGCACCTCCCCTTTGTATGTAATGCAAGCTATTGTGGGCGACACCCATAATGCATCGGCCGAATACATTATCGGAGCCATTTCGTGTATTATATGGACGCTCACGCTCCAGACCACCGTAAAATATGTATTGATTACCCTGCGGGCCAACAATAAAGGCGAGGGTGGAATTCTGTCGTTGTTTGCCCTGCTGCGTAAAAAATACCGTTGGGCCTATGTTATTGCCGCCATCGGAGCCGCCACCCTACTTGCCGACGGCGTTATCACCCCCTCTATCACCGTCATTACGGCCATCGAAGGGATGCACGGCATCCTTCCCTCAATGCCTATCATACCAACTACAATAGGAATATTGCTACTACTCTTTCTCATTCAACCGTTCGGCACTGCCTGGCTCGGGAAATCGTTCGGCAGCATCATGCTTATCTGGTTTACCATGCTGGGTGTGATGGGAATTACCCATATTTTTGCTTTTCCGTCCATTATTGAGGCTTTCAACCCCTGGCACGCCGTCCATTTTCTCTTTACAGTACCCAGTGCCTTTGTTGTTTTGGGAGCCGTATTCCTGTGTACCACAGGAGCCGAAGCGCTTTACTCCGATCTGGGACATTGTGGATACAACAACATACGCGTTTCGTGGATCTTTGTAAAAACAACCCTTATTCTCAACTACCTCGGGCAGGGAGCCTGGATCATTACCAACCCGGCTAAGATTGTTCCGGGAGTAAATCCCTTCTTTGCCATGATGCCCGACTGGTTCTCCCTCTTCGGGGTAATTATGGCTACGCTGGCAGCTATTATTGCCAGTCAGGCGCTTATCAGCGGTTCGTTTACCATCATCAGCGAAGCCGTTTCGATGGATATATGGCCGAATATTTATATCAAATATCCGTCGGAGGTAAAAGGACAGATGTATATTCCGGCAGTCAATCACATGCTGATGGCACTTTGCATACTGATGGTTATCACCTTCGGATCTTCCACCAACATGGAGGCAGCTTACGGACTGTCGATCACCATCACCATGCTGATGACCACGTTGTTACTCTTTATTTATTTCAGAGCCACCAATAAACCGCTTTGGATGAGTATACCACTCACACTCTTTTTCCTGACGGTGGAAACCTCTTTTCTGATTGCCAATCTGCATAAGTTTGCACACGGTGGTTTTGCCACCATTATTATTGCCGGCATTCTGTTTACCCTTATGTACATCTGGTACAACGGCCGCCGTATCAAAAACCGTTGCGTCAGCTACGAACCAATCAAATGTTCCATTCCTATTATCGAAGAGATCAGCAACGACGAGGGTATCCCAAAGTTTGCCACACATCTGGTGTACGTTACACGGGCAAAGTATCCCAATGAGATGGAGAGTAAAATTCTCTACTCCATTATTAATAAACAACCCAAACGTGCCGACACCTACTGGTTCGTCTACCTGACACGTAGCGACGATCCGTATGAATTCAATTATACGGTAAAGACGTTTTCGTCCAAAAGAATATTCCGTATCGATATTACATCGGGCTTTAAGTTGGGCGTTCATATGGATACCTATGTGCATCAGATTGCGAAGGAGATGGAAGAGAAAGGACTGGTAGATCTGGGAAGCCGTTATAACTCTCTGTCGCGCCACAACATCGAAGGCGATTTCAGGTTTGTGGTGGTAGAACGCATCTTGCGTATGCATGCTCAAATGCCCGCCTTTAAAAAATCGATACTGATATTATACCATCTGATGAAACGCATGTCTACTTCCGACACACAGATACTGGATCTCGACCCAACCAATGTCACCGTAGAAACCGTGCCGATGGCACAGATACAATAGAACTATTTTGATCTTACTGCAAGGTTGCATTCTGACAAAATGCAACCTTTTTTTGTTTCGAAGCGAAATCTCAGATCCAAAAGAAGCTAACAATCAGCTATTTCCCTTTTCAGCACAATCTTTCTATCGGAGCACTATCCATTCTATCAAAGTTTTGTGTAAATTAGCGTCCCGCAATTCAAAAAAAACAGATGGCAGACAAAATACAAAAGGTTCCTTTCAGTTCCGTCGGATTGATTGTAGCAATGGGCATCGTCTACGGTGACATCGGCACCTCTCCTCTTTATGTAATGCGTGCTATTATGAGCGGGCTCAACATGCCGGCAGCCGATGCTGTTGTGGGAGCCATATCGTGTGTAATCTGGACACTCACCCTTCAAACTACACTAAAATATGTTATCATCACTCTGCGGGCCAACAACAAGGGCGAAGGTGGAGTCTTGTCCCTCTACGCTCTGATCCGAAAGAAATTCAGATGGGGATATGTGTTTGCCGCCATCGGTGCTTCTACCCTGCTGGCCGACGGCATTACCACACCGGCCATCACGGTTACTTCGGCCATAGAGGGAGTACACGCCTATCTTCCGTACGTTCCGGTACTGCCTGTTACCATTGCCATTTTGCTCATACTTTTCATGCTGCAGCCCTACGGCACCTCATCGTTGGGAAAGATGTTCGGCAGCGTAATGTTTGTTTGGTTTCTGCTACTGGGCTTTCTCGGAGCAATGGCCATCTCTTACAATCCATGGATCATCAAAGCCTTCAATCCCTGGTATGCCATCCGGTTTCTGATGGAGGTTCCCAGCGCATTCGTTGTTCTGGGCGCCGTCTTTTTAGCTACTACCGGAGCCGATGCCCTCTATTCTGACCTGGGACATTGCGGAATAAAAAACATCCGTGTCTCTTGGGGATTCGTCAAAACAATGCTTATCCTGAACTATCTCGGACAGGGAGCTTGGATCATCTCGCAGGGCGGAAATATTCCCGCCGATGTTAATCCGTTTTACGCCATCATGCCGTCGTGGATCTCTCCCTTCGGAGTTGTCATGGCTCCATTGGCGGCCATCATCGCCAGTCAGGCAATGATTACCGGTTCGTTTACTATCATCAGTGAAGCAATTTCGATGGATATATGGCCCAATATCTACATTAAATACCCCTCGGAGTTCAAGGGGCAGATGTATATTCCGGCCATCAACCACATGCTTATGGTGCTCTGTCTGGTCATGGTGCTTGGTTTTCGCTCTTCGTCTAACATGGAAGCGGCTTACGGGCTCTCCATTACTATCACCATGCTAATGACCACTTCGTTGTTGTTTCTGTACTTCCGCACCAAGCAATATTCACTCTGGATGGCCATACCGCTCACGCTCTTCTTTCTGACGGTCGAGACATCGTTTCTGATCGCCAACCTGCACAAATTTATGCACGGCGGTTTTGCCAGTGTAATCATAGCCGGATGCATGTTTACCTTTATGTATGCCTGGTACAACGGACGACGCATAAAAAATCGCTGCGTGACCTACGAACCGATCAAAGGATCGATTCCCGTACTGGAGCAAATCAGCAACGACCTTACCATTCCAAAGTTTGCCACACACTTAGTCTATGTTACCCGGGCAAAATATCCGAACGAGATGGAGAGCAAAGTACTCTTCTCTCTGATAAACAAACAACCGAAACGTGCCGATACCTACTGGTTCGTCTACCTGATCCGCAGCGACGAACCGTATGAGTTCAGCTACACCGTCAAAACATTCTCTCCCCAAAAGATATTCAGGGTCGACATCAAAGCCGGTTTCAAAAGGGGGTTACACATCGACCGATATCTTCACGAAATTGCACAAGAGATGGAAGAGAAAGGACAGGTAGATCTGGCAAGTCGCTATCCATCGCTGGCCGCCAACCATATCGAAGGCGATTTCAGGTTTGTTGTGGTAGAACGGGTATTGCGGGGCAACATGCAAATGCCACCACTGAAGAAGACCATCCTCACCCTTTATTACCTGATCAAGAAATTTTCTACCTCCGACACTCAAATTTTAGACCTCGATCCGTCGAATGTAACCGTAGAAATGGTACCTTTGTTCAATATTTCGCCAACTCAGGAAAAGCCTAAGAGTTAGACGAAACACGACAAGTACCAACATTTCAAAAAACACGCCGCTATGCAGGATGTGAGAAAAAAAATATTACTCGGCGATAATCAGGATTTAACCAAGTTGGGACTGATTCATGCCCTTGCGGGAATGAGATGGGTAGACGAGATATCCGATATTGACACAAAGAAAGAGCTAACGACCAGACTCTTAAAATGGTCGGATGCCATTGTTATCCTCGATTATACCCTTTTCGATTTTTCGGATGCATCCGAGTTGATCAATATCTCCGACCGATTCAGAAATACGCATTGGATACTGATGTCGGAAGAACTAAGTACCGACTTTTTGAAAAGAGTAATTTATAGTAGCGAAAGTTTCAGTATCATTTTCAAAGATTGCTCTTATTCAGAATTAATCCTCGCACTGGAGCAGGCTGCCAAAGGCGAACGATTTATCTGCAGCAAAGCGTTCAATATTCTCACCAACAAATCGGTACCGGAACCAACGGTTGAAGAAAACAGACTGACCACGACCGAACGGGAAGTGCTTCAGTTGATTGCTCTGGGCAAAACAACCAAAGAAATTGCCGCCGAACGCAACCTGAGTTTTCACACCATCAATGCTCACCGCAAAAATATTTTCCGGAAACTGGAAGTCAATAACATACACGAAGCCACCAAATATGCCATTCGGGCAGGAATTATAGATATGTCCGACTATTATATCTAACTGATTGATGTTTCAAAAATCGTTTACTATACTGGCCGACGGATGTTTTCCTACTCATGAAGCCCCTTTAACTCATCTACGAAATGCTCAATGCGTGGTATGCTGTGACGGAGCAGCGGCTAAACTGACTGAATTCGGACGCCAACCCGATTATATTGTAGGAGATCTCGACAGTCTACCCGCCACGCTCAAAGAAAAATATGCCGACAGACTCTACCCATCGGCCGATCAGGAGACCAACGATCAGACCAAAGCCGTGCTGTTTTGTAAAGAGCAGGGCGCAACGGCCATCACCATCATCGGAGCCACCGGATTACGAGAAGATCACACACTGGGCAACATTTCACTGCTGGCCGACTATGCCGAGACGTTTCCCGACATTGAAATGATGACCGACTACGGTATTTTCACCGTGATGACCCGAAGCGGTTCCCTACCTAGTTACAAAGGGCAGCAAATATCTGTTTTCGCATTCGACAGCCGGGCGCGGCTCACAGTGGGTAACCTGAAATATCCGATTCCTAACAAACCGCTATCATCGTGGTGGCAGGGCACTTTGAATGAAGCGCTGGGAGATTCCTTCACTATGACCTTCGAAGAAGGGCGTTGGATTGTATTTAGGTGTTACTGACATACCACACGTGTGGTATCAATTTACCATTCTTGGGGGATTTTCCGGCTTGGGTAAACCCTTTACCTTTGCAGTATAAATTCATTCTAAAACAAAAAGACATGGCTACACAAGACTTACGATTCGAAACGCTGCAGGTACACGCAGGACAAGAGGCAGATCCAACCACCAAATCGAGGGCAGTACCTATTTATCAAACCAGTTCGTATGTTTTCGACGACGCAAAAGATGGCGCCGATCTGTTCGGACTGCGTAAATTCGGCAATATTTACACCCGTTTGATGAACCCTACCACCGACGTGTTTGAAAAACGTGTCGCAGCTCTAGAAGGCGGAGCCAGTGCATTAGCCACTTCATCGGGACAATCGGCTCAATTCATTGCCCTCAACAACATACTCGAAGCAGGCGAGAATTTCATTTCGACACCTCACCTCTACGGAGGCACCTATAATCAGTTCAAAAATCAGTTCAAACGGCTCGGCGTGGAGGCACGATTCACCGTGAATGACACCCCCGCAGAGTTTGAAGCGCTGATCGACGACAAGACAAAAGCCATCTATCTGGAAACGATCGGTAATCCCGATCTGAATGTTCCCGATTTTGAAGCCATTGCCGCAGTTGCCGACAAACACGGTATTCCTCTGATTGTGGATAATACGTTTGGCGCCGGTGGTGCCATCTTCAAACCGCTCGAACACGGAGCTACCATCGTAGTGGAATCGGCCACCAAATGGATCGGCGGTCACGGTACTTCGCTCGGTGGTGTAATTGTCGACAGCGGAAAATTCAACTGGGGTAACGGCAAATTTCGGGTATTTACAGAACCATCACCCAGTTATCACGGATTGGTATTCTGGGATGTATTCGGCACAAACGGACCTTTCGGCAATATTGCATTTACCCTGCGTGCACGCGTAGAAGGCGTTCGTGACTGGGGAAACACCATCAGTCCGTTCAACTCCTTTCTTTTGTTGCAGGGTTTAGAAACACTATCTTTGCGGGTAGAGCGTCACGTGAGCAATGCGCTTACGCTGGCCGAATGGCTCGAGCAGCATCCGAAAGTAGAATATGTAAACTACCCGGGACTGAAAAGCAACAAATATCACCAGTTGGCCACGAAGTATTTCAAAAATGGTTTCGGAGGAGTTCTCACCTTCAAGGTAAAAGGAGACCCTGCAAATGCCGACAAACTGATTGACAACGTAAAATTACTGAGCCACCTGGCCAATGTAGGCGATGCCAAATCGTTGATTATCCACCCGGCAGCCACCACCCACGAACAACTCTCTCCCGAAGAACAAAAGGCATCGGGTGTGGAGCCGGGTCTGTTGCGTATTTCGGTAGGTATCGAGCACATCGAAGATATTAAAGGTGATATTGCTCAGGCATTGGATAAAATTTAATTTACAACATCGTAGATACACACGGCCGTGTGTATCTACCACATAAAAATAATATTATCATGGCAAAAATTGTAACACAACTGACAGACTTAGTCGGTAATACGCCGTTATTGGCTCCGGCTAATTTCGCTAAAAACCATGGCCTCAAGGCCAAAGTTATTTTCAAGCTTGAATATTTCAACCCGGCAGGAAGCGTCAAAGACCGTATTGCTTTGGCCATGGTGGAAGATGCAGAGAAGAAAGGTCTTTTGAAAGAAGGATCGGTGATTGTGGAACCCACCAGTGGAAACACCGGCGTAGGGTTGGCCTTTGTTGCCGCAGCCAAAGGTTATCGTCTGATCATTGCCTTACCGGAAACGTTTAGTGTGGAGCGTCGAAATTTGCTAAAAGCATTAGGTGCCGAATTGGTACTGACCACCGGCACGTTGGGTATGGCCGGAGCCATCGAAAAAGCGAAAGAGATCGCCGCCGGAATTCCGAATTCATTCATCCCGCAACAATTTGAAAATCCCGCAAATCCTGAAGTACACAAACGCACTACAGCAGAAGAAATTTGGCGCGATACCGACGGCAAAGTCGATATTTTCATTGCCGGTGTAGGCACAGGTGGTACGATAAGCGGTGTAGGAGAGGCATTGAAAAACCACAATCCGAATGTTAAGATAGTGGCTGTCGAACCGACCGAATCGCCCGTTCTTTCAGGTGGCACTAAGGGTGCTCATAAAATACAAGGCATTGGTGCCGGTTTTGTTCCTGCGATATTCAACCGCGAGGTTATAGACGAAATACTCCTCATCAAGAGTGACGATGCGATTAAAACAAGCCGCGAACTGGCACAAACTGAAGGTTTATTAGTCGGCATTTCGTCAGGAGCCGCTGCTTATGCCGCATTAGAACTTGCAAAGCGTCCCGAAAACGAAGGAAAAACCATTGTGGCGCTGTTGCCCGATACCGGCGAACGTTATTTATCTACCGTTCTTTATGCCTTCGACGAATACCCGATTTCTTAATTCAGGGATGGATTTTGTGTTCTAGTTTGCTAATTCTGAAATAATTTGAGTCATTTCATTGGATTTGATTCATATCAATCCGGTTCCATTGAGAAATATATCCGGATAAATTAAAGTGAGTGATTGTGAAAAGAGTCGTCCTTGCCACTGCGGCAAAGGGCGACTCTTTTATTATAGACATAATCGAATGCCTATCGGCCGTGATGCCGCATAGGTTCTGGATCGGCCACTTCATTGAGATAGATTACTCCGCCTACGATAGCAACCGTACCAACTCCTCCCATGATATGCCCGAACGTTGTTGTTTTGTTTACATAAAACATATTATCAGAGGACAAAACAGACGAAGGAGACATATACGTTTGCATAACTTCGGATACCCAAAAAGGCTTGTCAATATATGTCACATTGCTAAAATTATCGTTGATTGACAATGTCAAAAAACACCGGAAAGTAAATGGAGTATTCTCCTGGGTAAAGCTGTATTTATCAACCTTCGTATTGCCTTCATCTCCAAAAGTGACTTTTTCCCTCAAGTTTTGAGGTAATGACTTAAAGAAACCGTTCACAATGGCTAACGGACGTACCGACACATACGAATTAGGCGGGATAAAGCTGATTTGTTCTCTTTTTTGAATTACGCCATCGGTTGAAGAGGATGAATAAGTGTTATTTCGAACCCTCACAGCACTATTCGTGGTAGAAGTATTGATATACGAGTCATCATTCCACAGAGACCAACGCGAACCGTCACCATAAACTACTGCCGATTTTTTCCAGTCGACATATAGCGGTTGGTTCATCTTGTTATACACCTGCACGGTTAACGGACAGTTGTACCCCGAGAAGATATAGCGAATCTTCACCGTATCATTTTCCCAGACAAAAGACTGTTGATCCTGATGATAGATGTTACTATCCAATGTAATGTACTGATATTGTGTGCAGGATCCCAACAATACAGCAAAGCAAAGCAAAAAGAAATTTCTCATAATGGCACTTAAATTGATTGGATAAAGATAAACAGTTTTTCTACGTAAATAAAGACCTACCTATCTTTTTATTCTAAAATATGTCAATCTACAACAATAATAAGATGACTCAAACAAATAAAACGCTGCATAAAAAGAGCGATTACGACACAAAAAAGCCATCTGCGTTTAACAACGACAAATGGCTTTTTACAAAATCAATTAAAATCAAAGTTTTATATCCTGACCATATATTTCTCCGAATCTATTCACAACCTCGATTCTGATCTGCTTGACCCCTTTGGTCGGCTTGACACGGAACAAATGTGCAGTCTGATATCCTGTCGGCTTTCCTTTCATATCAATAAAAGCCTGATCTTCGTCGGAAAATTGTGCCATGTGCCCTTTCAACTCTCCGTCTTCATAATATTGTATCTTCCAAAACGGATCCCAATCCCAGACATTTATCACCAGATATTCCGGTTGCGTTTGAAAATCACCCGGTTTGTAAACCCGAAACTGATACGCCAAGTCACGTCCAGTAGCTTTGTAATGCCATTTCACACTATCTCCGTTCACATCAACCACTAAGTAGCCGTTAGGAGCTCCGCACCTGTTCACTTCGCCTGCCCACCATGCACCACATGCCGCACCGATATTGTGTTCGTATACTGCCGGAGAAGCTTCTTCGTTTTCATAAAAATGGGTATGACCAGTAAAAATATGCACATTGTAATTTTTCAGCAAATCCAGGAGTTCAGCCCTGTTTTTAATATTGCCTGATCCGTTCGATGTCTTGTTTAAAACCGGAGCATGCATGTTCAAAAAAAGCGTGGTTCCCGGTTTCACATAACTCAAATCGTTCTTCAACCATTCGAGCTGATCCTGAGGTATTCGCTCTTTGTATTTCTTATCCTGAAAATAGTCGATATCATTGATTGTCACCACATGTATTTTTCCGAGATCAAAAGAGTATGCCACCGGACCGAAATTCGATTCATAAATCTCTTCGGCAAAATGATTTGCAGGATCTTCGGAATTCTGAAGGCTGTTATATGCCAAATTGAAATCGTGATTTCCTATAGTGGAAAAGACAGGAACGCCCAACGAACCGATTGCCGATTTATAGGCCGGAAAAAGATCCATAGCATCCCATACGTTATCACCCAGTGTCATGACGTAAACTTCATGGTCTCCGGCCTGAGCAAATGTCTCTTTCAAATCGGGAACAGTCTCTTTCTGAAAACGATCTAATTGCGTATAATTGCGCACCTGCGGATCCGAAATGGCAACATATTCGAATGCCGATAACCGATCGAGACGCGACTGCAATACAAAATCGCATCGATTCGTCGCCTGCCCGCCAATCAACCGTGCATAATAACCATCGGCAATACCTCTGCTTGCCTGAATCCGGTATGCCGCCGGTACCGAAATAGAAACATATTTACTACGAGCCAGATCGGAGGACAAGTAATACATTCCCTCGGCATCGGTTGTCGTAAAATGAAATCCGTCGTTCACTACCACACCTGACACCGGTTTACCTGTCTCATCAACCACCATTCCTTTTACGGTCATCCCCTCTTTATCGGGTATCACTAGGCCCGATAGTTGCTGTTTTGCTTCTACGCCTACAGGCTGAGCCTGACAAGCCGCAAAGGGCAACATCAACATCAATCCACACAGAGCAATCTGTTGAAAAAATCTTCTCATTTTTATTGTTTTATTTATCGTTAGTTCGATTATCAAATTACTTTTATATCCACACAATCGAACAGTGAAATAATTTCCTCCGGAGAAATAGCCTTATTCACCTCGCGCTCAAACGGTGCCGATTCGTCATCAAAGCAAATCACATTGGCACAGTCGAAAATATGACTCAGCTTACGGATTGCTTCGTCTCTGGTAACCCACCCTTTCCGAACAGCTTTTTTATAATAAGCATTCACCTTATTTACAGCATTATAAACGGCAGGTTTCACTATTTCGATATTTGAAGTAGACGGACCTATCGTTACATTGTAAACATGAGTATAGTTTTGATTAAATGCATTCCATTTGGCAGAAAGGTCACCTCCGAGAAAATGTTCTTCTTCGAAAGTTGCTTTCGGGGTAGGAATACTGCCATAAACCTTAAAGAGATAACGTGTACGAACATTGGTTGTTGCAGACGATACACTGCTGATTTCTTTACTTGTAGCATGATTCACTGCTGCAATTTCCGTATAAGTCTGCGCCTGAACGGTCAAAGACACTTCCATCAGCAACAGGCTAATGTAAAGCAATTTCTTCATTGTTATTCGTATTGATAATTAAAAATCATTTCTGCCATATAAGTTTAATAGAAAAGTCATCTCCACCCATATTAGCTTTCGCGGCTTGATAATTTTTCAAATTTGTCCGTTGCATAACTGCCGGATATTTATAGCGATAAGGCATCGAATTGCCAGTAGGAATACCACTTCCCCGTGGAAGTACCGGATATCCGGTTCGGTTTAATTCGTACCAGGCCTGACAATCGCAAAAAAACAGCGCATAAAATTTCTGCAACATAATACGTGAAAGACTGCCATCATACGCAACGGAAGTATTCGAAAAGTAGGTAGAAGGCACTACGCCGCCCCATTGTGTAATAGCGGCACTAACTCCATTTTGATAATGTGTTTGTGCACTCTCGGTTATAATACCACGCTGCGCTAATTCTGCTTTAATCAATTCCACTTCAGCATAATTCATCAATGTCAATTTCATAGGTGCAATTGCCAGACTGACATTAGGTTGAGAATAGCTACCGGAAGGCACCACGCTATAACCGCTTGGCATACCCACATACGATTTCACCCCATTATTAGTCGCCTTGGTGGCAAAAATAGCTAACCGGGGATCATTCCAACTTTGCAGATTACTCACAAAAAAATCAGATAAATATGTATAGGATGTAAAATCGGACGATCTTGTTAATGGAGCCAATAGTGGAGAAACTCCCGAAACATATAATAACGCTGCATCATCATTGGAGGCGAATACCGGGTATTTGGTCGGATTATTAATCATTTCAACCAGTTTTGTCTGTGCATCGAAACCATCAACGTTCAAAACACGCAACAGCACCCTCATCCTAAGAGAATTACAAAATTTCTTCCATTTCAATATCCCGGTAGAAACACCAGATGTAAGCGTCGCGTCCGTAGAATAAAGTAACTCGCCACCGGTATTATATTTTAAGCCGGACGCCGTATTGAATATATTATTGGCCGAATCAAGATCGTTAATCAAAGCAGTATAAACCTCCTTTTGAGTATCGAATTTCGGAGTATATACACCCTCGTCGCCACTACTAGCTTCAGACATGGGTATATCACCGAAAGAATCGACCAACAATTGATAAATCCAGCTACGTAAGGTAATCGCAACAGCATGGTAATTCGGCAAATTGAGCGCCACCGACTCTTCCTCCATTTTTTTAATATTATTCAACCATTTATAATAAGTTGTCCAAGTACCGTCTCCGGCTGCATCGCTAAGATAGTACCAACCTACACCCGTAGAACTTGATGTCAAAACTTTGGACTGTAACAGCGGAAATGCAAAATCGTCATAACGATTCCAGTTATAAGTTGCCATCCCATAGAGAACTGGGTTGAGCAATGTACCGGGATTTACATCGGTAAGGCGGGTTGAATCGGTATTTAATTCATCAAACGAACCACAACCTGTAAGTAGCAAGATTGAAGCTATCATGCAGATTAATATTCTATTTTTTGTTTTCATCTTCACAATGGATTATTTGCAACATTAAATCATTATTATCTTCACGTTCAAATTATTATACAACAATTTAAAAACTCACATTTAAATTAGCTCCGAAAGTTCTAGTGGTAGGCAAAGATCCGGTTTCCACTCCTGGAACAATCGTACTGCCATTCAAAGCAACAGTTTCAGGATCAAACATCGGATATTTTGTAATACACAAAAGGTTACGTCCGTAAATTGCTAAAGAAGCATTGTTTAACGGCGTTTTTGCCAACAACTTACGCGGGAGCGTATACTCAAAACGCATTTCTCTCAATTTGATAAAAGAGGCATCGAAGGAATTGGTTTCCACATTCGATATTTTATTGTATTCTTTGTAGTACGATTCTACTGTAACCAATTTATTATTAGCGCTGTATGTTCCATCACTATTAAGAACGACTCCGGGCGCCACCATATAAATACCACCCAGTTGTGTAAGTGATGAATTACTTGTAATGCGAGAATCGCTAGCTGCAATATAATAAGCAGTGCCTGGCAAACGTCCATTAAGCGTATAAGCAAGCTTTCCTTGTTCTACCATTTTATAAAATGATTGCGAATAAACCAGCCCTTTCCATTGTCCATCAATCAGAAAACTCAACTTAAAGCCTTTATATGACAATTCATTATACAGACCACCCTTCCAGGCTGGATAAGCGCAACCCACATATTGGATTTCGCTAGTTGTCGTCGGCAGGCCATTCGAACCGATTATAACATCTCCATTTTCATTACGTTGCAGTTTGTACCCCCATAAATCTCCTGTTGTTCCTCCCACTTTTCCAATAATGGAAACACTACCAACCGAACTGATTGTCTGGTTTTCGTCCGAACCGGCCGCTAACGAAAGAATCTTATTTTCGTTACGAGACCATGTTAACTTTGTATTCCATTTGAAATTTTTATTTTGGATGGGAACTACATTCAATTCCACTTCATAGCCTCGATTACGAACATTGCCCGAATTTATAGTTGCCCGGGTATAACCGGTTGTAGGATCGATTGGTGCATCAAGAATCTGATTTCTAGTCTGATTATAATAAAAAGTCAAATCAATTCCGACTCGATTATTAAACATGCGAAAATCCATACCGGTTTCGAAGTTGGACGAAATTTCTGGTTTTAGATCTTGATTATAGAGCGTTGTCGGCATTGTAACCGATCCGGAAAAATCACTAGTTGTATAATATGCTGACGTCTTATACGGATCTGTATCGTTACCGACCTGAGCCCACGAGGCTCGTAACTTAAAATAACTGATTGGTTTTGGCATTGATAATATTTCAGACAACAATGCACTTCCTGTCACGGAAGGATAGAAAAACGAACGATGCGCAGACGGAAGTGTAGAGGACCAGTCATTCCTTCCGGTTATATCTAAAAACAACCTGTTTTTATAATCCCAGTTTGAAATAAAATAGACACTATTGATTGCTTTTTTTCTAATATCCGTCGACACAGCAGGATTTGATACCCCATTGGCCAGCTTATATACCCCTGGAGTAATCAACCCAGTAACTGAAGCCGAAAGCATATCATAATATTTGTACATCATATTACCACCAACGGATGCATTCATGTGTATCCCACTCGTATAACTATCATGATATGACAATAAAGCATCACTATTTATCTCATAATCAAAGACATTTTGCTTTCTAAAAAACCCAGTAGAATACACCACATCACTAACCGTCCGATGCTGTTCTCGCACATCGGACGAGAGCTGCATACCCGATCGAACCATCAACTCCATTTTTCGGGTCAACTGCAAATTTGCTGATAATGTGGTCATATTGCTGTGTTTCTCCGACGGATTGACATTTTCATACAAGGTAACAAAAGGATTTCCGATATAAGAACTATAAGGCTGCAACTGAGCCACTTTCTCTTGACCGTTTTTCCACATAGGTCGCAACCAATCCAAATTAACATTCGGATTCTGAAATATCATAAAATAAGTGATAGAATTACTATTATAGCCCAAAGCCGGAACATTATCTGTCTGACGGTATGTATAACTACTCTTGGCACTTATTTTAAGGACTCTTGACACCTGCTCCTGAGCAGAAAAACTGGCAATAATACGTTGAAAACCAGTATTAGGCAGGATCCATTCGTTTTTGGTATGCGTAACCGACATCCTCATAGACCCTTTATCTCCCTTGCCGTCTACGGCTATTGCATTGGTAAGAGTATAGCCGGTTTGAAACAACCCCTTGATATTATTTTTATAGGCAACCCATGGTGTTGCGGTTGTCGATCGGGTTTGAGTGACCGGATCAAACTGATAATATACCTGGTTTGCATTGAATTGCGGTCCATAGGCACTACTGGTACCACTGGTACTGGTATTTCCATCCGACGAGGCTCCGTAAGAATAATATTGCTGTCCGGAATATATCGTGCCTGTTTTGCCAATATAGGAGGGCAAACCTTGTCCGAATTCATATTGATAATCCGGCCAACGCATCACTCCATCTACACTAAAATTAGAGCTATATGTTACTCCCACACCTTTTTTAGATCGGCTACCCGACTTGGTTGTAATCATAATTACACCATTAGCGGCCCGTGTTCCATATAAAGCAGAGGCACTAGCTCCTTTCAACACCTGAATATTTTCAATATCCTCTGGATTAATATCTGAAAAACCATTCCCATAATCAATAGATAACTCTGATGATGTGCCGGCACCATAAGCAACACCAGGGTTTGTCATTGGGCTACTCATCGGAACACCATCGAGCACCACCAACGCATTGTTTCCATCTTTATTCAACGAAACATCCCCGCGTAACGAAATGCGTGATGACGAAAGAGGACCGCCAGGAGATAGAATACTTAATCCGGCAACCTTTCCACTCAGTGCACTCGACCAGTTATTAGGCATAGAAGAAGTTATCATCTCTCCTTGTACTGTCTGTGTAGCATAGCCCAACCCTTTTTCTTCACGCTTGATACCCAATGCCGTCACGACAACATCAGTCAGTTGCTTCGAATCTTCTTCCAACTTAATAGTAATCGTACCATTGGCATAGACCTGTTCGCGGGTTTTATATCCCACATAACTAAAAACAATCACACTCTTCGAAGAAAGAGTCCTTCTCGATTTGAACGAAAATTCGCCGCTTGCATCGGTAACAGCCCCGTCTGTCGAACCCTTTACTGTTACAGTTGCTCCTATCAATGGCTCTCCTTTGCTATCCGTCACTTTTCCTTTCACCACACTCTGAGCATAAAGCATGACTGGCATTAATGTCAGTAGAATCAAGCTCAGCCTCATCCAATTTTTCAACAGTCTCATCGTACACATATATTTTATTTGGTTAATATTTAACTTTCTATATTGCAATTACAAATGCTTTCTATCGCTTATAATTCCGATACAAAGGGAGCTTTATTATATTAACCTACCATAAACAAAACGTTACGATTTTATAACATTAACCACACAAGACAAAAAAAAAGAGAGCATAACCCATGGCGGATCATACTCTCCATAAATGCCTTGACACCTACTTGTTACCTACTACACCGGAACATAGATCTCCGTCTTCAGTTTAGCTGGTTCGGTTTTGTCGGGATTATTGAGGTATTTTTCAAAACAAGCAACATTGCGCAACTGCATCCCGCTTTCGGGCAACCAATGGCCGAAAATAGTATCGTACACAGAGTCCAGCTTATCGTACGATCCCTGATAAAGGAAAACGGCATATTTACCTCCCGGCAAAGTCTTCACACCAATCGCACCTTCTGCTTTGGCTGGTTTATGAATAACGAGACAAATATCGGTTCGCAACTTGTCGGCTTCCGTCACTTTCGGATCATCGTGATAAACACAAACATGTTCGATACCCGCCGTAAAAAGCTTTTGCGACTTCACGCAAGCCCAGAGTTTTGTCCAGGTTCCACCAAAATCGAGCGAAGAATAGTCACCGATATGCCGGATATAAATCACATTTTGATCTTCCTGATCAATTATTTTCGGTACTTTCAGATTAAGCGCCGGGTTGATAAATGCTGGTTTCATAATGATAAAATTTTTGTTATTTCTGAATTCGATCGGCGAAATGCCGTAATATTGGTTGAAAATCTTTGACAGAGAAGAGGGCATCTCATATCCCACATTGAAAGCAATATCCTGCACTGGGAGTTCGGTATAACGCAACAACCGCGCTGCGGTTTCCACCCGCATCCGGGTAACATAGGTTCCGATAGGTTCGCCCAGGAATGCCCTGATGATGCGATGAAAGTGAAACGGCGACAAATTGGACAATTCCGCCAGTTTGCACAGATCGAGCTTTTCGTCCAGATGGTTGTTGATATATTCCGTCACCATATTGATGCGCCGTAGATACTCCTCCCGCGTGGTAAGTTTGTTTTGCATAATCGATTTTTGTTTGACGTTGCAAAGATACGCCTTCGACAAACGACCTCTCTTGTCCGATCTTGCTTATTTGAAAATTACTTTCGTCAACGACAAATTCTTCTTACATTCGTCGCACATTACTTATCGGCACAAAATTTGCTGGAAGAGAAACTAATTATACTCATACAACAAAACACCATTATAATTATGAAATACAGCTTTTTCATCATAATGTTTGCCATTTTTCTTACCATGTTCGGCTACGTAATCGGTCGCGGATGGCAGGCATTGCCCTCACAAGGATATTGGCGCCAAGCGTATGCCGGACTCAGTATACTGCTTTTTGTCTCTTTTTTCATTGCTCTTTTCTTAGGGCAAAGAATGTCCATAAGCCTTGCTTCGGCTGTTTCGTTTGCCGGTGATACCTATTTTCTGATAATGATCTACCTGCTGTTGTCGTTTCTGGTAGCCGATATGGTACGAGCAATCAACTCGTTTATCCATTTTGCTCCGGGAGGAATGATGAGCTTCCGGTTCTGGTGGCTAATGGCCAGTTTCGGCATAATTGCCCTCGCTTTAGTTGCGGGTAACTACAAATTCAACCATCCCGAAATAGTATCGTTCAACCTCGAGACCAACAAACCGAAACAAAACAAAGTGCTGAAGATTGTAGCTGTAAGCGATTTGCACGTCGGGTTTTCCATTAAAAAGAAACAGTTACAACACTACGTTGACCTGATCAACGTACAGCATCCGGATATTGTATTGATTGCCGGCGACTTCTTCGACCGGGATGTAGAGTCTGTTGAAAAACAAAAGATGCAGGACGAGCTCCGGCATATCCGTGCTCCGAAAGGAATTTATGCCATCAACGGCAACCATGAGTTCTATTCGGGCAACCTGAAAGCAGTCGACAATTTTTATCACAACGCGGGTGTTCATCTGTTGACGGACGATGTGGCATTGATCGATAGTGCTTTTTACCTCATCGGGCGCGACGACCGCACCAACACGCACCGTAAGCCATTAAAATACCTGACGGAAGGCCTCGATCCGGCATTACCCACCATTTTACTGGATCACCAACCGCACCATCTGGAAGAGGCAGAGCAAAACGGCATCGACCTCCAAATATCGGGACATACGCACGAAGGACAGTTCTCCCCGGGTAACCTTATTGTGAAACGGGAGTTCGAGCAGGCACACGGATACCTGCGCAAAGGCAAAACGCAGTATTATATTTCATCGGGACTAGGCATCTGGGGACCACAATACCGCATCGGCACACAATCGGAGTTGGTTGTAATTAACCTGAAATATTAGGACACACCGAAAACTTGTCTAAACTCAACAATTCCAAATCACAAGATCCTTATCTTTTTCTTGCAAAATTCCCATTCACGGGGCTATCTTTGCGTAGTGAAACTTTTAACAAATGACTGACACTTTATCTTCTTCAACTAACGAATACGTCCACGCCACCGAGTTTGCCGATCTGGCACTCGACATTGCCACCACTATGCTGGCCTCGGGAGCCCACTGCGGACGAATCATCCGCAATCTGGATCGTCTGGCCAAACGGTGGGAGTTGAGCGTACAGATGCAACTCACCTTTATCGGGGTGGTAATGACCGTTACCAGCGAACATGATCTCTTTCACACCGTCACCCGTTATCGCTCTACCCCGCCCCACTCCGTACACCTAGAACTGCTTACCGAGTTCAGTCGCCTGACATGGAAAGCCACCGACGGCGATCTTAACTTTCAACAAGTGCAAGAAGAGACCGAACGGATAAAACGAATAAAACATTACAATTCATGGTCGGTGGCTTTGGCGGTAGGCCTCTCATGTGCCTGTCTCTGTTTATTGGCGGGCGGAAGCTTTATCGACGGTATGGTAGCTTGCGTGGGCGCCTTCATCGGATCGATCGTTAGGGTATTTATCCTGCACCAGAAGTTCAACCCGATGATTGCGTTTGTGATTGCTTCGTTCGTCACCACCATGGTGTCGGGCGCCAACATGGTGTTTCACTGGGGAACGGCACCCGAAACGGCACTTGCCACCGCCGTACTCTATCTTGTACCGGGCGTACCGCTGATCAATTCGCTGATCGATCTGATTGAAGGGCATCTCTCGTCGGCATGGAACCGGGCGCTCTTCGGAGCCTCCATCCTATTGTGTATGGCCGTGGGAATGACTCTGAGCATTGCATTGTTGGGCATCAATAATTTTTAAACATGATTGCAAACTTTATTTTTCGTGTACTGCTCGATTTCGGACTGGCCTTTGTAGTCGGTTTCTGCTGGGGAATTCTCTTCGGTTCTCCCAAAAGGATTCTCTGGATAGCAGGCTTGCTGGGAGCTGCCGGGCACAGTCTCCGCTTCGTTTTGCAGCAAACGGGTACCGAACTGCTTGCCGCCACCATGATCAGTTCCGTCACTATCGGGCTGATAGGCATCTATTGCGCCCACAAAGTACACCATCCTCCGGTGGTCTTTACCATGCCGGCCTTTATAACCATGATTCCTGGTCTCTATGCCTACCGCACCATGCTGGGATGCATTAAACTGACCGATCCGGCAATTATCAGGAAAACGCCAGACATCATGACACAGATAGGTCATAACCTGATGCTCACCCTGTCGTTGCTGGCTATTCTGGCTATCGGGATCTCGATTGCCGCATTGCTTTTCAGGAGCCAAAGCGTAAAGGATATTAATTTCGGAAAACGACAGAAAAAGAATTAAAAACAGGATAAAACAGTAAAGGCTTCGCTTGAGCGGAGCCTTTACTGTTTACTTAATCATCCAGCGCAATTTCATCGAGGATTTTTGCTCTGTCGGGTTGTTTGTCTTGCTCAAAAAAACGAGCGATTATGGCTGATTTTTTTCTCTCTACCCAGGAGAATGCGTCAGAAGAATTAATGTTCGTCAGATGCCACATACCGGCTTCCTGTAAAGCATTTTTTAGCAGAGGGATGGCATCGAAATCAGTTTTCTGAAAGAAGCTCAGCTTGTCCATTCCAAGAAAGATCGCATCGTCCTTGCTCAAATTGACAGCTTTATATAATCGACTTCCTTCCGGAGTCTGCCAGCTGGAAATAGGAAGAAAACTGAGAATTAATAAGCAATCGTTCTGCACTGTAAATGGCAAATACCCAACAATCTCCTTTTCCCGACGAGAACAAACCAGCAGCTTCTGTCCATTGACGGCATCCACTATCTCTGCACCCAGTATAGCGTCGACCAATACCAGATTTCTAAAGAAGGGATTCAGAGTATCCATCCGCTCCTTTAGCCTTTGTAAGGCATGATTCTGAACATATACCTTTAATTGCCGTGTCGCTTCGCATCCTTCAATAATCCGATTGGCCGGGAAAGAAAGCCATGCGATCTGTCGGTTATCTAGCGTTGCTATACCCATCCGAAAGGCCGACCTCTCTACCCCGTTATGCCTGAAAACTTTTACATCGGCAGAAATAGCTTCAATGCGAAACCATGAAATAAAACAATCTGACCTGTTTTCAGTACTCCAGCTGAATTGATACGCATACAAGCGAAAGTTCATTTTTGATAAACCGATCATTATGAGCTGAAAATGTTGTTGCAACTCTCGCATAAAATGCGTTTGTGCACATGCAGTCACTTCACTAATCCGTTTTGCTATGGTGACTCTAGCATCCGACAAATTGATGTAAGGCGGTGGATATTTGTGCTCGAGATAGGCTATAAACACCACGCCCATCGTCATTAAATCATAAAAGGTCAACGCTATCGACGAATTTCCCCTCACATAGTTTTCTTTTTGGAAAGCAGTCAGATTGGCCTGAATTATCCGTATATAAGAACGGGGAACCAGGCTATCCCTGACGATGGATACTCTTGGAGGAGCTGCCTTTAGTGCCATCATATCGAGCTTCTGTTTTTTGGAAAACGAATCAAACAAAGAAGGATCGAGATCGGAAAGCCTCAGCATCTTACGGGCAACCTCCGAAAACTGGTCAAAGTAGGTTTTAGTCACTGCAAAACCTCTTTTGACAGGAGCTAGTGGTTTTTTCTTTTTATGTTTCGCCATGGATAGTTAAGTATAGAAATAATTGAATGTATGTATCGTTCGGCATACGGTTGTTTCGAGCTCTAACACATTGCTGTATGTAAAATCTCATATTCAGTCATCCATAGCAATTTCGTCAAGGACTTCCGACCGATTAGAAGAACGATCACATTGCAAATAAGCCAATATTTTATTCGAGTCTAAATGAGCATTACCTTTTCTACTTGCAGCAAGCATTTGTACGTCTTCCTCAATATTGAGCAAACCGGCACATCCGATTTGTTCGAAAAGCGACTTTAGTTTCTCATTGTTACCAATATCACTTCGAATATAGCTGCTTAGTTTATCCAGCATCAAATATTTTTTATCCAATTTCCCCAGACCATACAATTCATAAAGTTTTCGGCCTTCAGGCGTTCCATTGTTGGTAACAAAAAGAAAGGTTTTTAGCAACAAGATCCCGTCTACATATTCGCCCAGCATATAGCCTATTTTGGAATCGAAAATTCGATACTCTATCAAATAACGACGATCACCTGTGTATAAAACTATGGAAGAGCGGAACGACGCATCAAGCATCAAGTAAATTTCACTTTTCGACAAACAATCGAGCCGTTCGTTCATCCGATTAATCGCATGTTGTTGAATATATACATCTATTGGAGTATCACTCTGCTTATCGGACAGTCCTAACACTCCAGCATCTATTTTTCTTCCAAATGGACCTCCGATATGTTCAAACCACGAAAGACGATAAGCCTGACGTTTGCCATCGGATGTATTAAACGTCCTGGGATTCTGAACTTCTCCATGCAAATAAAAAACAGGGATAAAGCTCTGGTTCTTATCTTTTTTATGTTCATAGTTAAAATCTCCCCACGAAATCGTTGCACTATAATCGAACAGATCGAGGCACAACATTTCCAAAACCACACATATCATATGATCCCCATTCGTCTTGATCGAAGGATCCATAATGGCCGACATACGCTGGTTAAACTCATGATTATACTTACAATCAAACTTCTGATAAGTTTGCAGGCTAACTACAACCGTCAGATAATCGAACAAGGTCACTGTCAGTTTTTCTGTTATCTGAACCGTAAACAGATGTATCATGCGATTAAATCCTTTTCTGATTTCGCACATATCCCTTTCAGTTAGTCCGGGATAAGACCCGTTGACAATTTTAGGATCCAACATCCGAAACCGATACAATACATCCAAAAAGAGAGGATTTAAGAGTTCCATCACTCCTTCTCCACCGACCTCATTGCATACCGTGCGAAATACAGAAAAGAACCTATTCTTCGCTTTCTCTCTTTCCAACCGGGCTTTATTCTGGATCAATTCTCTTTTGTTCATTTTTTTCATAGGCAAAGAATCTTCAATTGGAATGCGATAGAATGTGAGGTGCTTTGCGTAGTACCCCACATTCAGGATAAGATAGTGACTGATTTTATTTGGACAAATCGGTAGTGGCTTTCTTACCGGCCGCCTTTTGGTAAGCGAGAGTACGGTTCAGATTCTCAATGTCTCCGTTTAACCCATCGATAAAATTGTCGTACATTGTATCCGTTTCGCTCAGTTCGGCCAGAGCATTTACGCGCCGTACGATTGCTTTATAGCTGGCATCCACCTCCTGACGAGCCTCCCGAACATTCGCCGATGGCTTTTGCTGTAGCTCCACATTACGGGAGTTGAACAGTTGGTCATACTTTTCATTGACCGTATTCAAGGCTGTTATCCATTCGGCACCGGCAATAGTTGCCAAATCGCTCTTGTTGGGTTCGGACGCATGAGCTGCCACCAGATTGCGGATGGCATTGGTTTCTTCCGCCTCCGTCTTCTCGCGCACGTTTCCGAATTGTGAAACCAGCTTTTTCAAATGGGCGGCCGCCTCACGACACTCCTGCCGGGGATGCCTCAGCCCCGATTCGATCAGAAAATTGTATCCACTGTAGTATTGTTCGCGTTCTTCGTCCAGAGTATTCATCTCTATGGTACTGTTGCTGCCCTGAGCAACTACCATAGCGGAATGTTCGCCCGACAAAGCTTTTGAAAAAGAAGGATAGAGAGTCTCGAGTTTCAGCTTGGCAACTGTCTCTTGTTGGATCATCCGGTCGACCGCAGTCATCAGGTTCTCGTGTTGCTCATTTCTCAGGCGAGAAAGAGGAGCTTCTGTAATTTGCTTCATTGGCACTCATTTTTAATTGGTTAATATTTGAAATTGACATCACAAGTACAAATCAATAAAAAAACACGTCAACAGCATCAGATCATCAGCACAGCCCGTTTTCGGGCATCTATTCGTCCATCGCATTGTACTCCGACAATCGGAGTCAGGGGGGGGTATGCCGCGTTGTTGCCCGACAATTGTGCGAGGAGGGGGGGGGGGCAGCATTGTACCCCTACAATCTCATTCCCCGGCGGCAGATTGCCACATTGTACCCCTACAATATCGTTTCCCGGGGGTGGATTGTCACATTGCAGGCCTACAAGCACGCAAACCGGGGGCAGGAAATGCCATTGTACCCCTACAAGCACGTTTCCCGGAGCCGGACTGCCACATTGTAGGCCTACAATGCTTTTTTTTGCATTGCACAGGCCTATTATTCAACAACCGATCCACAAAAATATGAAATATGTTTTGATTGCAAAACATAATAAATCATTTTTTCACAATAAAACACCTCTATTTTTCAAATCAACCGATCATATTATTAAACAACATCCTATTTTCGGGTGTTTCGAAGAGACAACATTCCTCCACAAACAGAATATTTGCATCTATTACCAAAGTGTTTATGCAATATTTTCAGATAAGCAACAACATCTTAACCACTTTGTAAGAACAAAAACATATATTTGCAGAAACGAACAACTGCATCAGTGCATCAAAAAACAGATTATCGACCATCCAGAATTGGGATACCGACAAGTTGAATCAGCTGCCACAAACAGTAAAAACGGCATTAATTATACAAATCAACAAGAATGTTTCACCATTAAAATGTTTCGACCATGAAGAAAAAGATTTTGTTCCTCACCGGCGATTTTGCCGAAGATTATGAAACGATGGTACCGTTTCAGATGTTGGAGATGGTAGGTTATGAAGTACATGTGGTGTGTCCCGGAAAGAAAAAGGGCGACATGGTGAAAACCGCTATCCATGATTTTGAAGGCGATCAGACCTACTCCGAAAAACCGGGTCATAATTTTGCCCTCACCTATAGCTTCGACGAGGTGACGGTAAGCGACTATCTCGGATTGGTGATTGCTGGCGGCCGCGCACCCGAATACCTGCGCCTCAACGACAAGGTGATCGACATCGTGCGCTATTTCTTTAACCACAACAAGCCCGTAGCCGCCATCTGTCACGGCATTCAGATTCTCACCGCTGCCGATGTGGTAAAAGGTCGCAAACTGACCGCTTACCCTGCCGTAGGTCCCGAAGTAACACTGGCCGGAGGCGAATTCCACGCCATTGCAGCCGACAAAGCCTTTGTGGATGGCAATCTGGTCACCTCACCGGCATGGCCGGGTCACCCGGCGTTCATACGCGAGTTTCTGAAACTGTTGGGAGCTACTATCGAACTATAAATTGTTCATCGAAAGACATTATTCACCGAAAGACGCGGATATTTTCTGTGCAAATCCGTTTCTTTCGGTGAATAATGCAAATCAAAACAAGTCCAATTGCAGTTGTATCGATTTCCGGTTGGTGCTCTCGGCAGCATTACTGATACCCAACCCGAGCAGACGCACTTTCTGTCCACCCAAATCAGCGGCACGGAGAATGCTTTTGGCCGTCGTCCAAAGTTGTTGAAAATCTTTTACAACCTCGGGTAAGGTACGGCTACGGGTAATGATGCGAAAGTCGGCAAACTTGATTTTCACCGTCACCGTACGGCCGAAAAACTGCTCTTTCTCCATCCGTTTTATCACCTCGAGAGCCACCTGATAAAGTTCCAGTTGCAAGTGTAACACAGAATCCTTATCCCGATCGAACGTACTTTCGGCGCTTACCGATTTGGTAATCCTATCCGATTCCACTTCCCGGTAATCGAGACCACGAGCATTCAGATAGTATTGATGACCGGCCTTGCCGAACAGTTGCACCAGCTCCGGTTCCGAACGTTGTTTAAGATCGGCTCCCGTGTAGATTCGGTGCCGATGCATCTTTTCCGCCGTCACCTTCCCCACCCCGAAAAACTGTTCTACCTTCAATGTTTCCACAAACTTTTCAGCAACCTGAGGACGTACGACAAAGAGTCCGTCGGGTTTGCGGTAATCAGAAGCTATTTTAGCCAGAAACTTATTGAACGAGACGCCTGCCGATGCGGTCAGACCGGTTTCCTCTTTGATCCGTTGTTTGATTTCGCGCGCTATGATGGTTGCCGAAGGATTTCCTTTCTTATTATCCGTCACATCCAGAAAAGCCTCATCAAGCGACAAAGGCTCTACCAGGTCGGTATAATCGAGAAAAATCTGCATGATTTGATGAGATACCGAATGATACACCTCAAAACGCGGCGGTGCAAAAATAAGCTGCGGACACTTTTTCAACGCCATGGTAGAGGCCATCGCCGAACGAACACCATACCGACGCGCCTCGTAACTGGCAGCCGCCACCACACCACGCGATTCGGGATACCCAACGGCCAACGGTTTGCCCCGATAATCGGGATTATCCCGTTGTTCGACAGAGGCGTAGAAGGCATCCATATCGATATGTATGATTTTTCGCACCATGCTTTTCAATGCATCACAAAGATAAATATTTCATACGACAATCATCTTCTCATCTCAAGATGTAGCGACTCATGTTGCTGAAAATTATTCAATGCTCCTGAATATTGTGAAGCAACAGGTGAGCTTCAGCACCTCCTTTTTTTTCTCCACAACAAGGTCTCTCTGCTCCTTTGATTATTGACATTCGCCTGTTTGTTTTGATATTTTTGGTCTGAAGGATACGAGTCGGCCTGCGATTACAGAAATATTTCTTTAATTTTGTCGATACAGACGCAAGAGCATACTCATTCACAACAATCACACTATTTTCAATTAATTATGGCTATACAAAGAATTGTACTGAACGAAGTTTCTTACTTCGGGCCCAGTGCGAGAACGGTCATTCCGACCGAAGTAGCTCGCAGAGGTTTCAAAAAAGCATTGGTAGTAACAGACAAAGATCTGATGAAATTCGGCATCGCACAAAAAGTGATCGATGTGCTGGCAGGAGCTAATATTCCCTACGAAGTTTACGACGAAATCAAGCCCAATCCTACCGTCACCAACGTACAGGATGGTGTAACGGCGTTCAAAAAGAGCGGAGCCGATTTCATGGTAGCTATCGGAGGCGGTTCCTCTATCGATACGTCAAAAGCCATCGGCATCATCATCAACAATCCGGAGTTTGCCGATGTGGTTTCGCTCGAAGGCGTTGCCGATACAAAAAAAGCGTCCATTCCGGTTATTGCTGTTGCAACAACAGCCGGAACAGCAGCCGAAGTAACCATCAACTACGTAATTACCGACGAAGCCAATAAAAAGAAAATGGTATGCGTCGACCCCAACGATATTCCTTGTCTTGCAATTATCGATGCCGAACTGATGACCTCCATGCCTAAAGGGTTGACCGCCTCTACCGGTATGGACGCACTGACTCACGCTATCGAAGGCTACATCACCAAAGGAGCCTGGACCATCAGCGACATGTTCGAACTGAAAGCCATCGAACTGATTGCGAAGCATCTGAAAACAGCTGTCGATGAACCCAATAACCTCGAAGCCCGCGACGGGATGGCCGTGGCTCAATATGTTGCCGGTATGGGATTTTCCAATGTCGGTTTAGGGGTTGTGCACGGCATGGCGCATCCGCTCGGAGCTTTCTACGATACACCTCACGGAGTTGCTAACGCACTGTTATTGCCTTACGTAATGGAATACAACATGCCGTCTGCGATCGCAAAATACCGCGATATTGCCGTGGCAATGGGAGTTGACGTGGCAGGTTTGAGCGACGAAGAAGCTGCAAAAGCTGCGGTAAAAGCGGTAAAAGATCTTTCTGTTTCAATCAATATTCCGCAAAAACTGAGCGCTATCGGCGTGAAGGAAGAAGACCTGCAAGCTCTTGCAGTTTCTGCTTTCAACGACGTATGTACTCCTGGCAATCCGCGTGAAGCCAGCGTAGAAGATATTTTAGCCATTTACAAAAGTGCTTTTTGATTTCACTTTCAGGCAAAAACAAGAATCCCGCAATTACTTCAAAAACAATTGCGGGATTTTTTATCGATCAATGGAAACGCAAATGATTATTCTACCAACTCATTATTGCCGAAAATCGTGCTATTTTATGAGAATTTGCAGCATTTGCGTCTTCACCATTATTCCTGAAAATAGACACGCTTAACTCGCCGTGACACATTAGTCAACAGCTCGTATGAAATAGTACCGACCGTGTCGGCCAGTTCGCTGATGGAACGTCCGGTGCCGAAAATTTCAGCAGTATCACCTTCGTGCACTTCCATGCCGGTAACATCAATCATGGCTACATCCATGCATATATTTCCGACTACCGGAGCCAGTTTTCCGTTAATCAACACCTTACCCACACCATTTCCGAAGCGACGGTCGAAACCATCCGCATAACCCAACGGCAATACGGCAATCTCGCTATCATGTTCCAACACTCCGCGACGGCTATAACCCACTGTTTCGCCAGCCTTCACCTTACGCACCTGCAACACGGTAGTCTTGAGTGTGCAAACCGTCTCCATCTCGGGCGAATTCACAGCGCTGATACTGTACAACCCGATGCCAAGTCGTACCATATCAAATTGAAATTCAGGGAAACGCTCAATGCCCGGCGAATTGAGGATATGGCGCAGGAACGAATAGCCAATGCCATTCTGTAAGGTATCGGCACAATATTTAAAGAGATCGATTTGTTGGTGAGTAAAATCATCGAAAGCTGGGCTATCGGCACCGGCAAGATGCGAAAATATCGACTGCACCTGCACTGTTTCCTGATCTTTCAGAATGTGCACCAGTTCGTCCATGTCCGGTTTCTCAAAACCAAGGCGGTGCATTCCGCTATCGATTTTAACGTGAATCGGATAGTGGCTCTCGCCATGACGCACTGCCGCTTTGATAAACGCATTCAGCAAACTAAAGCTATATATTTCAGGTTCTAATTGGTATTCAAACAAGAGATTAAAGCTGTTCGGCTCCGGATTCATTACCATAATGGGCAAAGTAATTCCTTCGCGGCGCAACTCAACTCCTTCGTCGGCCACTGCTACTGCCAAATAATCGCACCGATGATGCTGTAACGTTTTAGCCACCTCAACGGCACCGCTTCCGTAGGCAAATGCTTTCACCATGCAAACAATTTTGGTTTCGTGGCGTAGTTTAGAACGGAAGTAGTTGAAATTATGCACCAACGCACTTAAGTTCACCTCAAGCGTGGTTTGATGAGTGACATTCTCGATCTGTTCCGATATTTGTTCGAAATGATAATTACGCGAACCTTTCAGCAACACCACCTCGTTTTTCAACGCTTTCCACCGACCCGACTGCAAAAACGATTCGGTGGTATTGAAACACTCTTTCTGAGGCATTCCGAACTTATCGAGATGTTTTGAAATTTCGGTTCCGATTCCGATCAGGCGGTTGATTCCGCTCTCCTGCACCAGATTGGCAATATTGGCATACAACTTAGCAGCAGCTTCGCCACTTTGCAAAATATCCGATAACACGAGCGTCATATTCATCTGCTTATCAGCAGCCTGCCGACGGGCAAAATCGAGCGCTATGTTCAACGAATTGATGTCGGCATTGTAACTATCGTTAATCACCAGACAGTCGTTGCGCCCCTCCTTGACTTCCAGGCGCATGGCTACCGGCTCCAGCTGTTTCATACGGGCGGCAATCAACTGTGTATCGAGGGTTTTGTGTTCGATTACCTGTGCCTGCAAAATCCAGGCGGCAAGACAATGCAAACTATTCTCTACCGAAGCATCGTCGGTAAATGGAATACTGTAAACAATAGTCTCTTCGCCAAACTTACATGTCATGGTACTTACTTTGCCTATTTTATCTATTCCCAGCACCTGCAAATCGCAAAGCTGATCGTATCCCCAAACAAACCGATGACACCGCAAACCAGATTCCAAAATACATTTTTCGACTACCGCATGATCTTTGCAGGAAATAAGCCATTGAGCATCGGCAAACAGCAACAATTTTTCGCGGCATTTTTCAATAAGCGACGTAAAATTTTCCTGATGCGCCTGCCCGATATTGGTCATGATGCCAATGGTAGGCCGAATAATATGTTCGAGCCGTTCAATTTCTCCTTTCCGAGAGATACCGGCTTCAAAAATGCCAAGGTTATTTTGTTCGTTAATTTGCCACACCGACAACGGAACACCGATTTGCGAATTGTAACTCCGAGGCGAACGCACGGTATTGTAATCGGCATGCAACAGTTGCGAAAGCCACTCTTTAACAATGGTTTTCCCGTTACTTCCCGTAATGCCAATCACCGGCAACGAAAAGTGGTTGCGGTGAAATGCCGCCAATTGCTGCAACGCCTGCAACGTATCATTTACAATCAGGAAACTGGCATCCGACATAGAATCAAAATCCGACTGAAAGTCGCTCACTACGAAATGACGTACTCCGTGATTATAAAGATCGCGGACATACCGGTGGCCGTCGTTACTGGCGGAACGTAAAGCGAAAAAGAGTGTGTCGTCAGGAAAAATCAACGAACGACTGTCCGTCAAAAGGCGGCTGATATTGCCCTCGGTACGCAAAAGCGACTTTCCCCCGAGTAGTTGGGCAATATGAAAAAACGAATAAGTCATTGAAATTTACAATTTTCGATTTGGAAATTTGGGGATGTGGAGATTTGAAAATGCAAAAACGTCATGAGATTAAAGTCCAAAATAGCTTTCCTGCAATTTTGACTACCACCAACGAATAGACACTCTGATTTGGATCATCTTCACATTCTCAAATCCTCAAATTCTCATATTAATATTCTCTTGCTCCGAAAATAGAGCTACCGACACGCACCATGGTACTGCCCTCCTCCACCGCTATGCGGTAGTCATCGGACATTCCCATCGACAACGTATCGAAATAGGGTTGATCTTTGAAGTAAGCGATTTTGATTTGATCGAAGAGTGTTTTGAGAGAACGAAACTCGGCATGTACCTGTGCCTCATCGTCCGTAAAAGTTGCCATTCCCATCAGGCCGCGAATCCGAACCGAAGTCAGTTCGCCCCACTTACCGGCTGCAAAAATAGTTGTCAGTTCTTCAGGAGAAAACCCGAATTTGGTTGTTTCCTGCGCAATATGCACCTGCAATAAACAGTCGATTACACGACCTGATTTTGCAGCCTGTCTGTCAATCTCTTCCAGTAAACGATACGAATCCACACTGTGAATCAGCGAAACAAAAGGAGCAATATACTTAATTTTATTAGTTTGAAGATGACCAATGAAGTGCCAAACAATATCTTTTGGTAAGGTTTCCTGTTTGCGAGAAACCTCCTGCACTTTATTTTCTCCAAAAACGCGCGCACCTGCTTCATAAGCCTCTAAAATAGATTCGTTCGGATGAAATTTGGAGACGCATACCAACGTTACATGCGAAGGCAGTGTTGCTCTGATAGCTTTCAAATTATCTGCAATCGACATAATTAGAAAATTTTGATACGGAAATTCGCATCCTCAAATATGCTATACATTATTCGGGAGTTGACCCGTTTTCTTCGCGAGGAGCTCCTGCATACGGATAAACATCCATAATGGCCGTTTCGGTAATCGACGCTATTTCCCAATCGGACAAAGTCGTACTCAGTCTTTCAATCAAAAGCGTAAGAGCATCTTTCAGATTGGCTGCCTGTACCATCATGGTAACAGCTGTCTTTTTTTCTACCGCTTTTTCTTCGTCCAGTGTCACAAAATTCACTTTTGCCCGATACCACTTATCACCACTCGGATTATCAAAAAGCTCGGCAATGCGTGATCTCTTTATATTGCTCACCGAAAACTCACCACTCACAAATGGCTTTATCTCTTCGATGATACGCGCTTCGGCTTCGGTAAACGAAAGTGCATCGACCAGATACGGTTCATTCACCTTCTTGGGGAGTCCGTCTTCCCCTGTCTTTTCATAGCGGACTTTGCATTCAAACCAATTATGCATTGTAATGTATCTTTTTTATATTCAGCAAGCTACAATCGTCATACGCTTGTTTTATCGAAATCTTTCAGTTCTGCTTTTGGTATAAAACCTGCCGGTAACGGCATGTCGTACACTTTCTGTCTAAGAAAATCACCCAATTCTTTAGCTCCGGAAAACTGGGCAACCTCTTCGGCTGGTATCAGTTCACCGATACCCAAACGAGGACGTTTCCCTTTTTTATTAAACAATTCGTATGGCATCCGCAGGCTTCTGATTCTCCAGTTAATTAACCCCAGAAAATAGAAAAAAATGGAGTTCTTATCATAAAACCGAATCGGCAACACGGGCACTTTGGCAAATTGTATCAACTTCAGAATACCATCCTGCCACTCCCGGTCGCGAACCCGTAATGTCCGGAGTTTGAACATCGATACCGCTCCTGCCGGAAAACAACCTACCGGATGCCCGTTCTTCAATTGATGCAACGTTTCCCTAACTCCGTTAATAGCTGCTGCCGAGGGTGTTGTATTATTACCGATACGCGGTTGAACCGATATAAAGTTTTCATCCATTGCTTCTATCAGCGTCAGTATCTGATTCACCATCACCTTGTAATCCGGACGAATCCCCGCCATCAGGTGAATAAGAATAATACCATCCAGACCACCATACGGATGGTTCGAGACAGTAATAAAAGCTCCTTCTGGTAGATTATGTAATCGTTCTGCATTACCCACACGATAATCCACCCCAAAATCGTTCAGAAGTCCGTCGGCAAATGCAGCTCCCGTACAATGACACGACCGACCGTAAGCCCAATTAATCCGATCGATAGCAAGAAGATGCAACACAATCCGGGCAAACCAATTACCCAGACGCCCCCTAAAAAATATTGATTTCTGCGCTAAAAAATCTACATCAATAACCGTTCGCTTCATATATAAGTTATTGCGCCATCTTTTGACGGGTTTCAACCGACTCGGTGTGTACGGTTTTTACAAGATAATGTGTCTTCATCTTTACTTTCATCAGCAATATTCCTATTCCCATCCAGAATAATTCCCTGACACGGGTAACGAGGCTAACGTAAATTCCCAATCCTGCCGGTAAAGATAATGCTCTCAAAGCCAACGCAAATCCACCTTCACGGGTTCCGATCTGCATCGGAGAGAAAAAAAGTATATTGGTAAACAAACTCATAAACGAATAAACCACCACCGACTCCACCAAGCTGACATCCACATTGACAGGTTTCAGTATAACATACACTTCGAGGCAGTTACAAATACGAGCAATCACTTCTAAACTGAGTGCCGTAAAAAAAGCCTTTCGCCGAGCTCCATATAAATAAGAAATCTGAGCATCGATCATCGAAAGTTGTTCCTGATATTTATCTTTGAAAGGAGACACCCATTTTTTCAACAACGGTAACCGTGCAAAAAAATTAAAAGCTTTAACGGCCATCCCTCTCCGGTAACCGCGCCATAAAAGCATTAACAAGGTAACAAAAGCAAGAAACGATGCAATCAACACAATACTTAACGAAAGTTTCATCGGAAGAAACAAAGCTGCCACCACAATTGACAAAGCCCAGAAAATACAGTGAGCCGAAATATGAGTCATCGTATATAACAGCACCGAAGAAGTTGCCTTTTCAACTCCCAGCATCGACTTGAATTCCATTATTTTATACGGATCACCACCGACAAAACCCAGAGGAGTGGCAGCTTTCAATGCAAAACCACTCAACGTGATTTTGAATACATGCAAAAACGGTACAATCCGATGTTCGGGCATATCATCCCGAATAATGGTATTGAAAGCCATGGTGTTAATAAGATAGATTGGCAACCACATACCGATAATGGCAATAAACCACCAGCCGGTCTTTTGAACATGAGCCACAATGGTATCCCAACCGATACACCAAGCAATCACCACCAAAGCTACCAAGCCTAAAGCGAAGAAAAGATTTCGTCCGAGATTTGTGCTAATTTTTCCCATGCAAAAAGGTTAGAGTCGGTTTAGACCATAGCACATCTTTTCATGACGATGAATTGCAAAACTCAATAACGGATTGAGAATAACAATTTCGCACACAAAATAGAGCCATTCGATATCGAGAAGCAATGTTACCAACATCACAATACTGCGGGCATTGAATGTAAAACTATCGAGCAACGGCATCATTTTCAGACTCTCTGCACGAAATTCCGCAATTCTTTCCTCCGGGAAGCCGTCGGGATACGTTTTATGTAAATGCTTAATGTAGCGTTGCAGTTCCGGAGTTCTGCGTTCCTGATTCATTGTATAGATATGATACAACTTGAGAAAAAATTTAGATACCGGCTCCTTTTTCCAGTCGAGCGACTGAAAATTCCGCTTTACCGAATCGGCATCTTCAAATTCGCTGTTTTTCCCTCCTTTCAAAAAATGGAGATGCAACGTTTTGTAATAATCCACCATAGCAGCCTGATTGAAGTGAGAATAGGCCGAAACAAGAGCAATCAGAAAAGCCCACCATCCCCATTCGTAACCATAAGCCGACAATACACGATCATTCCCGTGAATGAGGCGCAGGCAAATAGTGGTATAGAAAGTTAAAAACCAAATATCACCGCAAAATCCGTCAAGAATGCGCCCGATTTTTGATTTGATTCCCGTAATCCGAGCTAGTTGACCATCCACACAGTCCAGAATATTGGCAAACACCAAAAAGACAAATCCCAACAGATTGATCGCCAAATTATCGTCGGGATAAAACAAGACACACCCAAATACTCCCACAAAAATGGAAATAATCGTGATTATATTAGGTGTAACAGGAGTAGATCGAAGTAATAAAGCGATTTGAAAACCTACCGGACGATAAAAGACTCTATCGAGCCAGTTTTCTGTATCCCACGATTTCAGAGAATCCTTGAATGTAATCGGTTGTTGTATGTTCATTGCGTGCGTGATTTGTAACGATATTTTCCCTTTATCGAAAAAGGGTAAATAGCAGTTGCAAATTTAGAAAAAAAAAACGTATGCAGGTTGAATGAGTACCCGCAAATTTTAGTGCATTTTAGGTTAAGCACTTACGTCAATCTAGCAGTAACTATAGCCTCCATCACAAACGACAATTTCACCGTTCATATACTTATTGTTGATAAGCAACCAATATACATCGGTCAGTTCTTCCGGCGTACAGAAACGTCCGAGAGCCAGTTTACGATTGATATTATCCCGGATTTCGACCGGTTTCGTTTTTTGCCATTCAGTATCGACAAAACCGGGAGCCACCGCATTTACCCTTACTTTCTTTCCGGCAAGAAACTTGACCAGATTTTTTACCAACGCATGTACAGATGCCTTGGTAACTCCGTATGCCAACGAGACCGAATGTGGATGAATACCCATCAATGAACCCGTAAACACAACGCATCCGCCTTCTTCAAAGACAGGATAGAGTTTTTGCATCAAAAAGACAGGAAAATGGATATTGGCATTGAAGACCCGCAACCAATTATCAGGTTCGATCTGTAAAAAATCGCTCCGGTCAGTCATTCCGGCATTAAATACGACACAACTGAGAGTTATATGATGCTCCGATAAAAAAGAAGCTATAACTTCAATTGACTGCAAATCCGAAATATCCGCCCGAAGCAGCTTAGTCTTACCCGGAAAACGATCCTCAAACTCGCGGCTGACCTGACGAGCCGTCGCATCGTCGAATGAATAGGTCATCACAACCGACATTCCTTCTTTCAGCAAACGTTCACATACCGCCTTGCCGATTCCTTTGGTTGCTCCGGTAATTAGCGCTGAATTACTCATCTTTCTTTACAAAGGTTGGCTTTGCACTACGCTCGGCGTGTAGTTGCTGGTCGTACGTCTCATAGATAGTTTTTTTCAGTGAAGAAGAGGACACTCCATCACCATACGGAAAATAAAAGACATCCACACCAAGCTCTTTCAGGTAATCGTATTTGCCAAACCAATCGTCACCGACCACAAAAGCGTCAATGTTCAGTTTTTTTACAATCTCCGTATGATCGAGTGTGTGCTGCGGAATGACAAGATCCGGAGCTTTGAGTGCTTCGATAATCAGCATCCGTTCATTAAAAGGAATGATCGGAGCCGCTTTGTACGACTGCACCAATTCATCCGTACTGACACCCACAATCAGAATATCACCCAATCCACGAGCATAATTAATCATTTTCAGATGGTTGGAATGGAACATGTCAAAAGTTCCTGAGGTATAAACAATACTTTTTTTATTGAACATGAGAAAATCTTAGTGAAAACAGAATATAAATACAACAAAAAAGAGCTAACTTGCAACGGTTTTGAACCTTGTATTGCACCTTTCGCCTATTCATGCAAAGGTATTTATTTATTTGGTTCTATCTGACTTTTTTACACTTTTTTTCTATGGAATAACAGCAGAATATGCCATTTCCCATCGAAAACAGACACACAGTCAAACCACATTCGCTTTCAATCATTTTAATCATGCATTTCCATGAATACATTTCTCGACTCTGACCTGGAATTACTAAAAAAGAAGGGAATCACGGTAGAAACCTGCTTCGAGCAACTAAACTGTTTTGCCTCTGGATTTCCTTTTCTGCAAATAGAAAAAGCCGCCGAAATCAACGACGGCATTATGGAAGTTGACACGGCTCATATCGATCATTACATCCAGTTTTGGAACGAATTTCTCTCCGAAAATAAAAAAATTGTCAAGTTTGTTCCCGCTTCCGGAGCAGCCAGCCGCATGTTCAAAAACCTTTTCGAATTCCTCGAAGGTGAATCCGAAACACCGACTTCGATCTTTGAAAAGAAGTTCTTTTCTGAGATCGAATACTTTGCCTTCTATGAAGCTCTAAACTCGGTTTGTTTCCACAACGAAAGGCGTACCATTCCACAACTAATTGAAACAGGCGAATATAAAGCCGTAGTACGCAATCTGCTCGAGGAGAAAGGACTCAACTATCAGAATCTACCTAAAGGTTTGTTGTTTTTCCACCGCTACTCCGACGAGACACGCACTCCAGTGCAGGAACATCTGGCCGAAGGAGCGGCTTATGCAGCCACCCATGCCGGCGAAGTCAATATTCATTTCACTGTGTCTAACGAACATCACAGGTTGTTCGAACAACACGTAAAAGAGCAACTGGCTATCTTGGCGAAGAGAAACGAACTTCGCTATCACGTCACATTCTCGGAACAAAAAACCTCGACCGACACTCTAGCTGCCGACGCAGACAACCAACCCTTCCGCGATAACGGAAAATTATTGTTCCGCCCGGGAGGCCACGGTGCATTGATCGAAAATCTGAATGACATCGACGCCGATGTGGTTTTTATTAAAAATATCGATAACGTAACTACCGACAGACTAAAAAAACCGACCATCACCTACAAGCGCCTGTTAGCTGGCATTTTGGTACAGACCCAGAAACAAATTTTCGGATTTCTACACGAGTTGGACAACAAAGAGATTTCTGATGCTAAGTTGGAAGTCATCAAGCAATTCTGCAAATCGCGGCTTTCCATTCATCATCCGGCTATCGACTCGTTAAATAAGGATGTATTAATCGGCTTCCTGCGCAACAAACTCCACCGTCCGTTACGCGTATGCGGCATGGTACGCAACGAAGGCGAACCCGGCGGTGGGCCGTACATTGCTATCAATCCCGATGGCACGGCATCTCCTCAAATCCTGGAAAGTTCGCAAATCGACACTTCCGATCCCGAAAAGGCAGAACTGATGAAAAAGGCAACCCATTTCAACCCTGTCGATTTGGTATGTGCTGTAAAGGATTACAAAGGAAAAAAATTCGACCTACGGAAATACGTGGATAAAAACACTGGCTTTATTTCTTTGAAATCAAAAAGTGGTAAAGAGTTGAAAGCGCTAGAATTACCGGGCCTCTGGAATGGCGCCATGAGCGACTGGAACACCATTTTTGTGGATACCCCGGTAGAGACTTTCAGTCCGGTAAAAACGGTAAATGATTTGTTAAGACCGGAACATCAATAAAACAAAACACCTCCAATTGAATGACTCAGTTGGAGGTGTTTTCGTTAAACGGCATTTTTTCTGCAACGGAAACTCAAAAAATAGGCTACAGACCGGCGAAAAATCGCTATCGGGAAGTAAATCTTCAGAATTTCGGATCTCGACTATTTTTACCTTGATTTATAGCTGCCGACTGTTTGTCGCTATCAAAAAAAATCGCTAGCTTTGTACATCAAAAGACTGTCAATTAATCACTTAATAATCAACATTTTAAATTTCAGAGGGTATGATTTATTCACATGAAGTAGAACAAATGTGTGTGGTAAAAAAAGGTCCTAACCACGGACCAGCTCCCATTCCTCAAGAAGGAAAATGGGTTCAAGCGAAGGAAATCAAAGACATTTCCGGTTTAACTCACGGTGTGGGATGGTGTGCACCGCAACAAGGTGCTTGTAAACTGACACTGAACATCAAAGACGGTATCATTCAGGAAGCTCTGATCGAAACTATCGGTTGCTCGGGTATGACTCACTCTGCAGCTATGTCTGCCGAAATTCTTCCCGGTAAAACGATTCTGGAAGCATTGAACACCGACCTGGTTTGCGATGCTATCAACACTGCAATGCGCGAGTTGTTTCTACAAATTGCATACGGACGTACTCAGTCGGCTTTCTCGGAAGGCGGTCTGCCAATCGGCGCCGGTCTCGAAGACCTGGGTAAAGGTCTCCGTAGTCAGGTAGGTACCATGTACGGTACTTTGTCAAAAGGCGTTCGTTACCTCGAAATGGCTGAAGGTTATTGCACACGTCTCGGGCTGGATGAAGACGGAGAAGTCATCGGTTATGAGTTCGTTCACATGGGCAAATTCATGGATATGGTAAAAAAAGGCGTAAATGCCGGTGAAGCTTTGGAAAAAGCAAAAAGTTCGTACGGTCGCTTCAAAGAAGCTGCAAAATATATTGATCCCCGCCACGAGTAATATCGTGATGTAGAATTTGAATTATTAATTACCAATTATTAATTAAGAAATATTATGGCTTTATTTGAAAGTTACGACCGCCGCATTAACCAAATCAACGCGGTTCTCAATCAATACGGAATCAAAGACATCGACGAAGCTAAGGCTATATGCGATGCAAAGGGCATTGATCCCTACAAAATATGTGAAGAAACCCAGCCTATATGCTTCGAAAATGCAAAATGGGCTTATGTTGTTGGCGCTGCTATCGCTATCAAAAAGGGTTGTACCAATGCTGCCGACGCTTCCGAAGCTATCGGTATCGGTTTGCAAGCTTTCTGTATTCCCGGTTCTGTTGCCGACGATCGCAAAGTAGGTATCGGTCACGGTAACCTCGGCGCACGTCTGCTCCGCGAAGAGACTCAGTGCTTTGCATTCTTGGCAGGTCACGAATCGTTCGCTGCTGCCGAAGGTGCTATCAAAATTGCCGAAATGGCAAACAAAGTACGTACAAATCCGTTGCGCGTTATTTTGAACGGTTTGGGTAAAGATGCCGCTATGATCATCTCCCGTATCAACGGCTTTACTTATGTTCAAACTCAGTTCGACTATGCTTCGGGCGCTTTGAACGTTGTAAAAGAGACTCCTTATTCAAACGGTCTTCGTGCAAAAGTAAAATGCTATGGAGCTGACGACGTTCGCGAAGGTGTTGCTATCATGTGGAAAGAAGACGTTGACGTTTCCATTACCGGTAACTCAACCAACCCTACCCGTTTCCAACACCCGGTTGCTGGTACTTACAAAAAAGAACGTCTTGAAAAAGGCGAAAAATATTTCTCGGTTGCATCCGGTGGCGGTACAGGCCGTACCCTTCACCCCGACAACATGGCTGCAGGTCCTGCTTCTTACGGTATGACCGACACCATGGGTCGTATGCACGGTGATGCTCAGTTTGCAGGTTCTTCTTCTGTTCCTGCTCACGTAGAAATGATGGGCTTCCTCGGAATGGGGAACAACCCGATGGTTGGTGCAACCGTTGCTGTTGCCGTTGCTATTGCTGAGGCTTGCAAATAAGAAGATTTCAGTATTCAAAATTCCACAGATTCAAGATTGTCTCACAAACTGAGCTTATCCAACGGTTGGAATGATGAATTCTAAATCTTGAAATCCAATAACCAGAAAAACTGCCACTGCATTCGTGCCGGGGCAGTTTTTTTATATTTCCGAATTATGAACCGAATCCAAACTTTCATCGTATATGCTGCTTTGCTGTTCATTTGCACATCCTGTTTGAATGCACAACAAAGCACAAAAGGCCGAACAGATTTAACTGTCAGCCAATTCAAAGAGTATCTGGCAAAAAATCCGACCACCATACTACTTGATGTCAGAACACCCGAAGAATTTACTGCCGGACATCTGAAAAATGCCGTCAATATTCCGGTTAACGATACCGACTTTGAGGCAAAAGTCTCAAAAT
Organism: Bacteroidota bacterium; assembly: GCA_017860295.1. Taxonomy (GTDB): domain Bacteria; phylum Bacteroidota; class Bacteroidia; order Bacteroidales; family Paludibacteraceae; genus Microbacter. The sequence goes on from JAFNAS010000002.1 coordinate 108,562, forward strand.
TCGACAAAACACAAGTGGTGATGGTTTACTGCCGCTCCGGACACCGCAGTGTAATGGCTTCCGGGAAATTACTGACACTTGGTTTTGTCAGCATCCTAAACCTTGAGAAAGGGATCAATAGCTGGCAGGCAGCAGGCGAACAAACGGTAAAATAATTAGAAATTATGAGTTATGAGTTATGAATAAAGAACTCCGACTCACAACTCATAATTATTCATTCTTAATTATCAATTAGTTATGTGGCTATTATTGGGTGCTTTTTCCGCGCTTCTTTTAGGGATATACGACGTTGCAAAAAAAGTTTCGCTGCAAAAAAACGCAGTTATTCCGGTACTTTTTTCTTCTATCGTCATTTCCTGTCTTATTTTATCGCCGCTACCGGTGTTGTCGCATTATTTTCCCGACATGATGAAAGGCACACTGCTGTATGTTCCGCCAATGGACAGCAGAGCCCATTTTTATATCTTATTGAAATCGCTGCTGGTACTCTCTTCATGGCTGTTCGGTTACTTTGCCATGAAGCACCTGCCCATCACAATCGTCACTCCGATCGAAGCCACACGACCACTCTGGACGCTGCTCGGAGCTTTGATCATCTTTTCGGAAAGATTATCACCCTATCAATGGATCGGGGTATCGGTCACCCTGATTTCGTTCTACCTCTTTTCGATGGTGGGTAAAAAAGAGGGCGTCGTTTTTCATCACAATAAATGGGTCTTTTTTATTATCTTAGCAGCGCTTACGGGAGCTGCCAGTGGACTCTACGACAAGTTTCTGATGAGGGAGTTTAACCGGGTGGGAGTTCAGGTATATTACCTTTTTTATCAGGCAATTATCATGGGAATCATCACGCTGTTCCTCTGGTATCCCAAGCGCAAAACATCGACACCATTTCAGTGGCGATACTCGATTATCGGTATTTCGGTATTTCTTACCCTGGCCGATTTTGTCTATTTCTTTGCTCTATCCGATCCTAATGCTATGATTTCGCTCTTATCGACAGTGAGACGAGCCGGAGTGGTTGTTTCATTTTCTATCGGAGCATTTGTGTTCAGAGAGAAGAACATCAAGATCAAATTTATCTGTCTTGCCGGTGTCATCGCGGGCACATTAATCCTTCTGTTAGGAAAATAACCCCCGATATCTCTTTTACACAAAATCTGTTTCATTCCGAACAAATCAAACGAACAACAGTCCGAAAACTATACGACGTTCATTGAATTAAAAATTACACTATCAGATTGATAGTCTACATTTTTTTATATTTTACGCATTTATTATTCAGATACATATTTTTGTCATATTTAACACATAAAGTTACCAAATAACACTTCGAAAAGTTGTTTTCTGCCCCGAGAATGCTTAAAATTGTAGCAAAAATATCACGCCATGGATATAGATAAACTACTACATTCGCTGGAAGCAAAACACCCCGGTGAACATGAATATTTGCAGGCAGTACACGAAGTGCTGATGAGTATTGAAGAGATTTACAACCAGCACCCGGAGTTTGAAAAAGCAAAAATTGCCGAACGACTGGTAGAGCCCGACCGGATTTTCACCTTCAAAGTGCCCTGGATTGACGACAGTGGGACAGTTCAGGTAAATTTAGGATACAGAATACAATTCAATAATGCCATTGGACCTTACAAAGGTGGGCTGAGGTTTCACCCATCCGTCAACCTCTCCATCCTGAAGTTCCTTGGTTTCGAGCAAATATTCAAAAATGCGCTCACCACTCTTCCGATGGGAGGAGCAAAAGGGGGTTCTGATTTCAATCCGAGAGGTAAATCGGATGCCGAAGTGATGCGATTCTGCCAGTCGTTTATGCTGGAACTATGGAAGCACATCGGCCCCGAAACCGATGTACCGGCCGGCGATATCGGCGTAGGTGCACGTGAAATAGGCTACCTGAACGGCATGTACAAGAAACTGACCAACACCGTTACCGGCGTTCTGACCGGCAAAGGTCTCGAATACGGAGGTTCGCTTGTTCGTCCCGAAGCTACCGGTTTCGGCGGTTTGTATTTTGTACAACAGATGCTTGAAACTGCGGGCGATTCATTGAAAGGAAAGACAGTAGCCATCTCCGGCTTCGGAAATGTAGCCTGGGGTGCTGCTCTAAAAGCAAGTCAACTTGGGGCAAAAGTGGTAACAATTTCCGGCCCCGATGGCTATATTTACGACCCGAATGGAGTTTCGGGCGACAAAATAGATTATCTGCTTGAGTTACGCGCATCGTGCAATGATGTGGTGGCTCCTTATGCCAAACAGTTCGGAGCCACATTCGTTCCCAACAAACGGCCATGGGAAGTTAAAGCCGATATTGCACTACCGTGTGCAACTCAAAACGAATTGAACGAAGACGATGCAAAACAACTGATTGCAAACGGAGTACACTGCGTTGGCGAAATATCCAACATGGGCTGTACCCCTGAAGCTATCGACCTGTTTATTGCAAATAAAATATTGTATGGTCCGGGCAAAGCGGTCAACGCAGGAGGCGTGGCTACTTCGGGACTTGAAATGACGCAAAACGCCATGCACCTCGGATGGGCTGCCACAGAGGTGGATACCAAGCTTCACCAGATAATGGGAAGCATTCACGCTCAATGTGTGCAATACGGGCGACAGTCCGATGGCTACATCAACTACATGAAGGGAGCAAACATTGCCGGCTTTATGAAAGTTGCACGAGCAATGATGGCGCAAGGCATAATATGACACAACAAGTCCCGGGTTTCCAATCGAAACTTGGGACTTTTGTTATAAACCTGAGGGTTTATAAATTCGGGTATTTTTACCATTAAATATTTTTACAAACATTAGCTATGAGAACAAATCTAAGTTCACAAATTACACTGAACAGGATTCCCGAACGGCTCTATCGTCCGACCGATGCTTTCGAGTTGGCAGCTTTGACCCGTTTTGAAAAGGTGCCGGTGGAAATTTATGACGATGCTTTGCGTGGCTCTAAAAAAGTGGCTGCGGAAATTGTGGGGTTGATGAAAGAGAAGAACAGCAAGGGAGAATTGTTCGTTTTAGGCCTCACCGGCGGAAGAGCCGGCATCGAATTGTATTTAGAACTGGTACGCCTGCATAAGGAAGAAGGTTTGAGTTTTAAAAAAATGGCAGTAGTCAATCTCTACGAGTATTATCCCCTGTCGAAGACAATGGATAAAAGCTTTTTGGCTCGTATTAAAGAGATGTTACTCGATCATATCGATATCGATCCTGTCAATATTATATCTCCAGATGCGACTATCGACCGAAAAGATGTAATGGCTCACTGTAAAGCGTTTGAAGAGAGAATAAACGCTTTGGGCGGTATCGATTTTCAATTATTGGGAATAGGCAGAAGTGGTAACATCGGGTTCAACGAACCGGGTTCGCAACTGAATTCCACTACCCGACTGATTATGCTCAACAGCGACTCCCGGAAAGAAGCCGCTCGTCATTTGGGCTTTTCCGAGCCTCCTGTAAGTTCAATTACTTTAGGAATTAACACCATAATGAAAGCGAAACGAATTGTATTGCTTTCATGGGGCGAAGATAAATCGTCCGTCGTACGCACAGCCATCGAAGAGGCAGCGTCCGTCGCATTCCCGGCTTCATTCTTACAATTACACAACAATGCATCCTTCGTTATCGACATACATGCCGCAGGGGAACTGACACGAATCAGTAAACCGTGGTTAGTTACCTCGTGCGACTGGGACGATAAACTCATCCGCCGCGCTATCGTATGGCTTTGCCAACAGGTCAATAAGCCTATATTAAAGCTCACCGACAAAGACTATACCGAACACAACCTAAGTGAGCTCCTGACGATATTCGGTTCGGCATACAATTGCAATATAAAAATTTTCAACGACTTACAGCACACCATTACCGGGTGGCCGGGTGGCAAACCCGATGCCGACGACACCTACCGTCCGGAGCGTGCCAAGCCTTATCCTAAAAAGGTTTTAGTATTCAGCCCTCATCCCGACGATGATGTTATCTCGATGGGAGGAACGTTAAAACGCCTTGTGGATCAACACCACGAAGTGCATGTGGCATACGAAACTTCAGGAAATATCGCGGTAAACGATGACGAAATCATCCGTTTTCTCTCTTTTGTAAAGGGCTATATCGAGATGTTCGAACCCGACAATAAAGAGCTGAAAGCGCGCTACGAAGCACAATCGTGCTTTTTGGTCAGAGAAAAAGGAAATATTCCGCTTTCCGAAATCTTAGCGATGAAGGGATTGATCCGACGAGGAGAAGCAAAAGCTGCCTGCCGTTTTGAAGGAGTTTCGTCCAAAAACGTTCATTTTCTCAATCTGCCTTTTTACGAAACCGGAACCATCAAAAAGAATCCGATTTCGCAGGCCGACATTGACATTGTAAAAACACTTTTGCAAGAGTTAAAACCTCATCAGATTTATGTAGCCGGAGATCTCGCCGATCCACATGGAACGCACAAAGTTTGTCTCGACGCGGTACTTGCCGCCATTGACGACCTGAAAGATGAAACCTGGCTCAACGACTGCCGCATTTGGATGTACCGCGGAGCCTGGATGGAATGGGAAATCGACCATATTGAAATGGCCGTACCTCTCAGTCCAGAAGAACTTCGTTCAAAGCGAAATGCCATTCTTAAACACCAGTCGCAAATGGAAAGCGCGCCCTTTCTAGGTAACGACGAGCGACTCTTCTGGCAACGTTCCGAAGAACGAAATATAGCCACTGCCGCATTCTACAATCAATTGGGATTGGCGGCTTATGAGGCCATAGAAGCCTTCGTTCGCTATATTCCCATTAAATAAACTCGTTTTGATCCAATCTCAACAGCCGTTTTGTCCTCACAAAACGGCTGTTTTTCATCCGACGCTCTTTTTGTAGCTTTGCAACTTGTTACATTTCACTTATCAACGCCAATGATCCGGTTTATCAAATCGTATATGCTGCCGATCGCTATGTGCCTCGGTATACTCTTTTACAAGTTCTTTACACAGCTTTCCATTATCACGCCCTACCTGATATTTGCAATGCTATTTATTACCTATTGCAAAATATCCATCAAAGAAATTCGGTTTGAAAAATTTCACTTCTACCTGTTAGCCATACAATTATTTGGAAGCATTGCCGTTTATCTGGCATTAGCCGGTATCAATCCTTTGGTTGCGCAGGGGTCTATGATTTGCTTGCTGGCACCTACCGCCACATCGGCCGCCGTTATCACGGGAATGTTGGGTGGAAGCATTGCCAGCCTGACAGCCTACAGCATTCTGAGTAACCTTTGCGTTGCTGTTTTTGCACCTGTCATATTCTCATTTATCGGTACTCATACCGACATGACTTTTTTTCAATCTTTTCTTTATATTCTAAAAGAGGTATTTCCCCTCTTAATTCTGCCACTCGTATTTGCTTTTCTATTAGAAAAGCTCGCTCCGAGCATCAAATCAAAAATAGAGGCATTGCATGGATGGTCATTCTATCTGTGGGCGTTGGCGCTTACAATTGTGGTGGCGAAAACGGTTTCGTTCGTCATTAAACAATCTGCCTCCAATTATTCCATTGAAATAAGTATGGCAGCTTGCACCTTTGTAATTTGCATTGGACAATTTATTGTGGGGAGAAAAATCGGCAGCCGGTACAATCAAACCGTCACCGGAGGACAAGGATTGGGACAGAAAAACACGGTACTCACCATCTGGATGGCTCTTTCTTATCTCGATCCCATTTCGTCAGTAGGCCCGGGAGCTTACGTTTTGTGGCAAAATATAGTGAACTCGTATCAACTGTGGAGGAAACAACGGAAACACAAAGTAGATTTTTGATTTCTGCAGGAGTAAGCATCAAAAACGATATCTGATCCGTTCGACCAAATAAAACCACACGCTCTTTTCTACCTATAAAAGACGATACCTTAATTAGCTAAACCTAAAATTATTAATATAAAACCACCTAGTAATACACAAACAAAGATATTGTGATTACAGAATATTATCTACGAAATTCGCATCAAATCATAACAATTCTGAAACATTCATTATCTGTTTTGATAAAATTACTTGAAAAAATAGAACAAATAAATTTCATATCGTTATATTATTATTCTCTGCAAGCTTTTCGGCAACGATTAACCAAGATCTGAATAGTTTGCAAAAAAAACCGAGCTTCTATTTTACAACTAAAAAAAATTCTTATCTTTGCACCGCAAAACAAAACAAGGTTGAGCCTTTCAAAAGAAGGCTCATACTATTTGATAAAAAAGGAACATAATTGCGGAAATAGCTCAGTTGGTAGAGCACGACCTTGCCAAGGTCGGGGTCGCGGGTTCGAGTCCCGTTTTCCGCTCCAAGGCCGCCCGAATGGTGGAATCGGTAGACACGCAGGACTTAAAATCCTGTGGCCATTACGGCTGTGTGGGTTCAAGTCCCACTTCGGGTACCAGCTATCAAAATCCCTTGAAACTAAATAGTTTCAAGGGATTTTAAGTTACAAGCCAACATACACACATGAAGAAACTTTGAAACTCCATACAAAGGGTTATAAGTACTGACTACACCACACATCATTACTCCACATTTCGCACACAAACAAACAACACTTAACCAGTTAAATAACAGGATTAACCAGCTGCATTTGTTATAGATACAGAACGCCACCTACAATATTTGCGCTTTATTTTATTTTTTTATAGCTCCACTAATTTCGCATCAAAAAAATAGCGAAAAACAAAAAACGCAAAAGCATAAGAATCTGTTTTTTTGACATTTAAAAAAACAACACAAACATACTATCTTTACCAGTTTCCAATTAAACATCTCTCTTTTGTCCACACCAAGACAAAACCACTCCCGATTTGTCCAGATCCAAATCTGAGTTTCAGAAAAACTTGCTACCTTTGTAAAAATACAAGTATAATATAAAAATGTTGCGGCACAATATCATTTCTAAGTTAGAATGATTACGGCAACATAAAATCACATCTGACATAAAAAAACTGAAAGTCAAACAGATGAAAAATGTTTTTGTAAAACTGTTCGTGATATTGGTTGTAATTACTTGCATAAGTTGCAGTAAAGAACCATCTTCTGTAACCTTTACTTATATGGTTACAAGTTCTTCTCTACAGACCGTAAGAGTTGCTTCGTGCCAAAACAACGGAATTGCGGTGGTAACTATACCCTCTACAGTTGAAATTAGCAGTGTAGTTGACACGATCACCTCTATTGGAAGTAATGCGTTTAAAAATTGTACTGGCTTAACCACTGTATATATTCCTGCTACCGTAGCCTCTATTGCAAGCAATGCTTTTTATGGCTGTAGCGAACTTACCTCTATTAATGTCAGCTCCGCCGACACATACTATTGTACTGTTAATGGAGTCTTGTTCAATAAATCTCAAACCACATTGGTTGAATTTCCACAAGGCATATCCGGGACTTATACCATTCCATCTTCTACAACCACTATCAGTATGGTGGCTTTTCAAGATTGCAGTAAATTAACTTCGGTTACAATTCCCTCTTCGGTAACTTCCATTGGAACTTTTGCTTTTTATGGTTGTAGTGGACTAACAGCCATCCATGTCAATAATACGAACCCTTCAACTATCACCTTAGGGAATGATGCATTTTATGTTTCATCTACCTGTAAGTTATATGTACCAAGCGGTTCCAAATCTCTTTATGCAGCTGCGGCTCAGTGGAAGAACTTCTCCAATATCATCGAAGAATAAACCCTCATTTAATTTGTTGAAAAATCAATTACGTCAAAATCAACAAGAGATAATATTTATTTCCTGTAATTTAAGAGAGATCGTGACGATTTATTGACAAAAAATAATACAGGAACATTGCGGTTTTTTTGTCAGTTCATTGCATTTGGCTACCTTTGCATGCTTTTCTTTGCAAACACGCCAAATCTCAAATTTCAATAAAATGGAATCAAACATATATGTATCAAAACATTACAAAATTTCAATTTCAAATACATAACCGAAAGGGTTTACACTATTCCGTGTAAGCCCTTTTTTTATATCTTCAAACATTCGATATAGATTCTCCGATTGTTATTCTATCTCTTTTCCATGAACAAAACCACTCAAATTCAAGAATTAATTACAAATTCTATATAACTTTGTAACATCAATTTTTTACCCCTATAAAAAATCACACAACATGCACTTAGCAGACTCATACAAAGTCTTTTCGGGCACAAACAGCCGCTATCTGGCAGAAAAAATTTGCAATAGTTTAGGCTGTGAATTGGGAAAAATGACAACCACTCGTTTTGCCGACGGAGAATTTGCTGTCAGATATGACGAATCGATTCGCGGTTGTTATGTTTTTCTGGTACAATCCACTTATCCTTCGTCCGACAATTTAATGGAACTGCTGCTAATGATAGATGCAGCAAAAAGAGCTTCGGCCTACAAGATCGTTGCTGTCATTCCTTATTTCGGATGGGCTCGTCAGGACAGGAAAGACAAACCTCGTGTTTCTATCGGAGCAAAACTGATTGCCGATCTTTTGAGCGTAGCCGGCATCGACCGCTTAATTACAATGGATCTTCACGCCGATCAGATTCAGGGCTTCTTCAATGTTCCGGTAGACCACCTTTACGCATCGACATTATTTATTCCATATATTAAATCGTTACGGATTGAAGATTTGGCGATTGCCTCTCCCGATGTCGGAGGATCAAAACGCGTAGGTTCTTACTCCAAACACATGGAAGCTCCAATGGTACTTTGTTACAAGTTGCGTGAAAAAGCAAACGAGGTGAGCGAAATGAAAATTATCGGTAAAGTAACGGGTAAAAACGTCATCATTCTCGATGATATGGTTGACACGGCTGGTACCCTTACCAAAGCAGCTGGACTGATGATGGAATACGGGGCAAAATCGGTCAGAGCGATCGTTACCCATCCCATCATGTCCGACCCGGCATCACAGCGTATCGAAGATTCAGTGTTGAAAGAAATTATTTTCACCGACTCAATTCCCTACAAGGGAAGTTGTAGCAAAGTCCAAGTTTTGTCAGTTGCCGATTTGTTTGCCGATACGATCAAAAAAGTGTTCCACAACGAATCTATCAGCAGCCAATATTTACTTTAAATAGACTATCTGAAAGTGGGATTAACGAACCTGTGATTAGGAAATGAAGATAATAATCCTTATCTTTACAGTCTAAAAATCACATATTTGAATAACTTCTTGTCATGGATATAATGTCAGTTTTTCGCTAACATATTGAAATGAAAGAAGTTTTTCGCATTAAAATTGTTATTCGGCTGGATTTACAATAAAACACCAAAGGCAAACTTCAGAAACAGGCATAATCGGACAAAATTTGATATTAAATTCAACTAAAACACATTACTACGATGAAAGAAATTGACGATCTTCCGGAATTTGACGACGATGAAGCCATCTCGTTTATATTAAAATATATACCTCAGGAACTAAATGCAAAGATAACCGAAGATGATGTTGCTTACATTCTCGACGTTATCTACGATTTTTATGAGTCGAACGGACTCATTGAAGAGGATTCCACTGAAGAGGCTTCTATTGATGAAGAAGACATGTTGAAATTCGTTATGAAAGCCATAAAAAAAGACAAAGTGATTAACCTTTCCGAAGAGGAAGTTCAAATTTTGCTGAATGGAGAGTTTGAATATGGAAAATCAATCGGAATTTACGACGAAGAATAAATCAAAAATACCCATTAAAATAATAACACAGAACAACACTTATGAGCACAACATCCATTTTAGACAAGGCAGCTGATAACATTCGTATTCTAGCAACAAGTATGGTCGAAAAGGCCAAATCGGGACACCCGGGCGGAGCTATGGGAGGTGCAGATTTTGTTAATGTCCTTTTTAGCGAGTTCTTAACCTACGATCCAAAAGATCCGCAATGGATTAACAGAGATCGCTTTTTCCTCGATCCTGGTCACATGTCGCCAATGCTTTACAGTGTTTTGGCGCTTACCGGCAAATATTCACTCGATGACTTGAAACAGTTTCGTCAATGGGGCAGCGTAACTCCGGGTCACCCTGAAGTAGATGTGGAACGCGGTGTTGAAAATACCTCCGGTCCGCTCGGACAAGGACACACGATGGCAGTTGGTGCTGCTATTACCGAACGTTTCCTTGCTGCCCGTTTCGGCAACTGGATGAGTCATAAAATTTATACCTTTATCTCCGACGGTGGCGTACAGGAAGAAATTTCGCAGGGAGCCGGTCGTATTGCAGGTACTCTCGGACTGAGCAACCTGATTATGTTCTACGACTCGAACGACATTCAGCTTTCAACCGTTGTAAGTGCCGTAAGCGTTGAAGATACCGCAAAAAAATACGAAGCCTGGGGCTGGAATGTAATGTCCATTGTTGGCAACAACGCATCACAAATCCGCGAAGCGTTAACCAAAGCACAGGCCGAAACAGCACGTCCTACCCTGATTATCGGTAAAACCATTATGGGTAAAGGTGCTGTTACAGCCGACGGAAGCAACTACGAAAACAAATGTGCTACCCACGGTATGCCATTGAGTGAAGGTGGTGCCTCTTACGAAAAAACAATTCAAAACCTCGGTGGAAATCCCGAAAACCCATTCGTTATCTTCCCCGAAGTAGAAGAACTCTACGCCAAACGCAAAGCAGAACTGACAAAAATTGCCGCTGAAAAGAAAGCCGTACAAGCTGCCTGGGAAAAAGAAAATCCCGAACTGGCTAAAAAGCTGGCTAAATTCTTCTCAAAAGAGGCTCCTAAAGTTGACTTTGCCGCCATCGCTCAAAAAGCCGATCAGGCTACACGTGCAGCATCTTCTACCGTTTTGGCTGCATTTGCAAGTCAGGTAGAAAACATGATTGTTGCTTCGGCCGACCTTTCCAACTCGGACAAGACCGACGGCTTCCTTAAAAAGACACATGCCTTCACCAAAGGTGATTTCTCCGGTTCATTCTTCCAAGCTGGTGTATCCGAATTGACCATGGCTGCCATTGCTAACGGTATGGCACTCCACGGTGGGGTTATTCCGGCAGTGGGTACATTCTTCGTATTCTCCGATTACATGAAACCGGCCGTACGTATGGCTGCTTTAATGCAATTGCCGGTTAAATACGTTTGGACACATGACGCATTCCGCGTAGGCGAAGACGGTCCTACTCACCAACCGGTTGAACAGGAAGCTCAAATCCGCCTGATGGAACAGTTGAAAAACCACCACGGCAAAAACAGCATGTTGGTACTTCGTCCTGCCGATGCCGACGAAACAACCGTTGCATGGAAACTGGCTCTCGAAAACACCAGCACACCTACCGGTTTGATTCTGTCTCGTCAGAACATTAAAAATATTGTTGCCGAAAACGGTTACACATCGGCTTTGCAGGCAGCAAAAGGTGCATATATCGTTTACAAACCGGCAACAAAAGCCGACATCATTTTGGTTGCCAACGGTTCTGAAGTTGCAACTTTGATTGAAGCCGTTCCTTTCCTAAAAGAAAAAGGCATCGAAGCTCAAGTTGTTTCAGCTCCTTCTGAAGGATTGTTCTTCAACCAGGACGAAAGCTATCGCAACGAAGTAATTCCCGCATCGACTCCGGTATTCGGATTGACTGCTGGTCTTCCTTCCACATTGCAACGTCTGGCAGGTGCAAACGGTAAAGTATTCGGTTTGGATCACTTCGGATACTCTGCACCTTACAAAGTATTGGACAAAGAATTTGGTTTCACTGCAGAGAATGTAGTTAACCAGGTTACAGCACAACTAGGCAAGTAATAACTTACCTTTCCTTAGTTTCTGACACCGTGAAAAGATAACACAATATTTATTGTTTATCTTTTAATCACTTAGTTATGTATAAAGCAAGACATATAACCGATGACATTTATTACATAGGTGTCAACGACCGGCAAAAGGTGCTCTTTGAAAATCTCATTCCACTACCACACGGAGTTTCGTACAACTCCTATCTGATAATGGATGAAAAGACAGTTCTTGTCGACACCGTTGAAGTCTCGTTTGCAGAGGTTTTTCTCGACAAACTGTTAAGTGTACTGGGCAATCGGCATCTCGACTATCTGGTCATCAACCACATGGAACCCGATCACTCGGGCGCCATTCGTGCCATTCGCCGGATGTTTCCCGATATTAAAATTGTGGGAAATGCCCGTACATTCAACATGCTGGAAGGCTTTTACGGCATCCATGACGGTTTGCACGAAGTAAAAGACGGAGACCGGTTGCCAATAGGAAAGCATACGTTACAGTTTTTCCTGACACCGATGATTCACTGGCCCGAAACGATGATGACTTATGATATCGTTGACAAATTGCTTTTCACAGGAGATGCTTTTGGCGCTTTCGGCACATTAGACGGAGGTGTTTTGGATACCGACATCGAAACCGGCAACCATTTGGAAGAAAGCCGTCGCTATTTTTCAAATATTGCGGGGAAATACGGATCGGCCGTTCAAAACGCGCTGAACAAGCTGAAGAATGTGGAGATCAAAACGATTTGCCCGACACACGGACCTGTTTGGCGTGAGAAAGTCGACCAAATAATCGACATCACAGACAAACTGAGCCGTTACGAAGGCGAACGCGGAGTGGTGATTATTTACGGTAGCATGTACGGCAATACCGAACAGATGGCCGAAGCTATCGCTTACGGACTCTCCGAAGAGGGAGAAAAAAACATCACCATCTACAACGTGTCGAAGACGGATGTCTCGTTTATTCTGAGCGATATTTTCCGTTACGACCGTATTGTAATCGGTAGTCCGACCTATAGCAACGAACTGTTCCCGGAGATTGCATCTTTGCTTGCAAAACTGGAAACCCGCGATATCAAGAACCGTAAATTTGCCTATTTCGGCTCGTCGACGTGGGCTAACGCCTCTATCAAACTGCTGGCTGCATTTGCTGAGAGAGTAAAATGGGAGGTGATTAGCCTGCCAATTGAAATCAAACAGAGCCTGAAAGAGGACAAATACGAAGATTGTATCGCTTTGGGACGATTATTGGCAAAATCATAACAGAGTGTATTGTCAGATTTGCTGATGATTTTGTTATGGAGAAGATGATTGAGATAGTGACAAAACTATCGCTAAACGTGAAGATGAACGCAAAATTACAAATCTTTAAACTACACTTAAGATGAGACTTATTATCGAACCCGACTATGATGTCGTATCGAAATGGGCAGCAGCTTACATCGTATCGAAAATACGCAAAGCCAATCCCACGTCGGGAAAACCTTTTGTACTGGGTCTCCCGACCGGATCAACACCGCTGGGAACCTACAAAGAACTGATCGCCCTGCACAAGGCTGGTGTCGTTTCTTTCAAGCATGTCATTACTTTCAACATGGATGAGTATATCGGAATTCCCGAAGATCATCCCGAAAGCTATCACACTTTCATGCAAAAGAATTTCTTCAGTCATATCGATATTCCGAAAGAGAATATCAATATTCTGGATGGAAATGCTGCCGATACGGCCGCCGAATGCGAACGGTACGAAGCAAAAATAAAAGCGGTAGGAGGCATCGACCTGTTTATGGGTGGTGTCGGATCGGACGGACACATTGCTTTCAACGAGCCTTGTTCGTCGCTTTATTCACGCACCAGAGACAAGGAGTTGACTACCGATACGATTATTGCCAACTCTCGTTTCTTCGACAACGATGTCAACAAAGTGCCCAAGACTGCACTTACGGTTGGAGTAGCAACCATTCTGGATGCCCGTGAGGTGCTGGTTCTGATTTCAGGGCACAACAAAGCGCGTGCACTGCGTCAGGCTGTCGAAGAGGGTGTCAACCATAAATGGACGATCAGTATGCTGCAACTGCATCCAAAGGGAATTATTGTTTGCGACGATGCTGCCTGCGATGAGCTGACAGTGGGTACCTACAAATATTTTCTGGATATCGAAAGCCAATGGCTCGATCCGAACAAAATGTTGCAATAAGACATAACGACACTTTAAACTAGGAAAGGCTTCAGGTAGCAGTGCTACGATGAAGCCTTTCTTATTTTTACTGACTATTCTCTATTTTTCAGTTATCACTTCGTCCATAGACATATCCCATACATCGACAGGAAGAGCATCTACAATCTGCAACTGAAATGCCACTCCAATTTTACGAGCCTGTGTCGATGGTAAAAACCGGTCGTAGTATCCGCGCCCCCTTCCCAGACGATGTCCCTGCAAGTCGAAAGCTACCCCGGGAACAAGAACCAGATCCACATCTCCCTCACAGGCCTCTCCGAGCGGCTCCATAATACCAAACGCCCCAGCTTGCATGTGATCGCGTCCACGAAAGAGGCGTATCTCCATCTCATCGCCACGCACTACGGGCAGGTAAAATTGCTTTGTCTGCCAGTACTTGTCAATCAAGGATCCAATCTGCACCTCATCGGCAAGTGGCCAGTAACACAAAACAGAATGAGCAGTGCGAAAAGCTTCACACTGCTCAATATGCTGCACAATTTTCTCCGACAAACAGATCTGTTCGTCTTTCGACAACTGTTGTTTACGCTCTTTTATCAGTTTGCGAACCAACGCTTTTGCCTGCGATTGGAACTCTTCTGCCATATCAAATCAATTTCTTGATGTCGGCAATAATCTCTTTACCCAACCGATCGGCCTCCTCCGGCGATTTTGCTTCGGAATAAATCCGGATAATCGGTTCGGTGTTCGATTTACGCAAATGCACCCACCCTTCGGCAAAATCGATTTTTACGCCATCAATATCGTTGATATCGTATTGGGCATATTTTGCCTTGATAGAAGCCAACACTTCGTCAACGTTAATAGAAGGAGTGAGCTCCATCCGTTTCTTGCCCATAAAATAAGAGGGATACGATGCCCGCAGTTCGGATACTTTCTTCCCTGTTTTTGCCAGATGTGACAAGAACAAAGCAATACCCACCAACGCGTCGCGCCCGTAGTGGCTGGCCGGATAAATAACGCCACCGTTGCCTTCTCCACCAATCACGGCATTGGTTTCTTTCATTTTGGTCACCACATTCACCTCGCCCACAGCCGAAGCGGTATACGAACCACCATGCTGTTGTGTAACGTCGCGCAACGCACGGGTAGAACTCATATTGGAAACCGTATTGCCCGGTGTATTCGACAAAACGTAGTCTGCAACCGAAACCAAGGTATACTCCTCGCCAAACATCGATCCGTCTTCGCAAATTATTGCCAATCGATCGACATCGGGATCGACCACAAAACCGACATCAGCTTTCCCGCTTTTCAGGAAAGAGGCAATTTCGGTAAGGTGCTCCGGAAGCGGTTCCGGATTGTGAGGAAAATGTCCGTTGGGAGTACAATTCAGCTGTTCTACATTGTTCACACCCAAAGCCGACAACAATTCCGGGATAGCGATTCCACCGACCGAGTTAACACAATCGATGGCCACGCGAAAATCGGCTTTGTAGATTGCTTCTATATCGACCAAATCGAGTGCCAACACGCTCTCGATATGCTTTTGTGTATACGAAAAATCTTCCGTCAATTTACCGATAGCATCCACTTCGGCATAGTCAAAATCCTGCGTTTCGGCAATGTTCAAAACGGTTTCACCCTCTTTGGCATTCAAAAACTCGCCTTTTTCGTTGAGCAACTTAAGTGCATTCCATTGTTTCGGGTTGTGGCTGGCAGTGAGGATGATGCCACCGCTTGCTTTTTCCATCGTAACGGCAAGTTCGGTGGTAGGAGTGGTAGCCAATCCGATATTGACAACATCAAAACCCATTCCGAGCAACGTACCAATAACCACTTGATTTACCATCTCGCCCGAAATACGGGCATCTCTGCCGACAACCACTTTCAAAGGATATTGAGTTGTATTCGCTTTTACCCACATGGCATAAGCTGTAGTAAATTTCACGATATCCAGCGGGCTAAGTCCGTCACCTACCTTACCTCCGATAGTACCACGGATTCCTGATATGGATTTGATTAATGACATAGTATAAAAGATTAGGGGGTATAAAAAACGACTGCGAATCAAATACTAGAAAATGATCCGCAGCTATTATATTAATTCACAAAAAATTACCTTGGCAATTTTTTTATACTTATTTTATAATAGTACGGAGTTACATTCGACTGATCGGTCGACGTCCCCAATGATCCTGGCACTATCATTTCTGCCTGAGCTCCTGAATATTTCATGTAAAAAATAGCCTCCTGCCACGCAGTAGGTTCGGAACTCGAAGACCCATAAGTCATACTATACGGATAGGCTGAGTCCAACGATGTCCATGTACTTTCCACAGTGTCGGCAGGTTCTGTCAAATCCACTTTGATATACCTTATAACAATCACATCACCGGTACGCGCAGAGTCAGCTGATGCAATTGCTGCAGCATCTCCTACTTGTGACAGGTGAAAATAGAGCCCGGTAGAACTCAAATAATAGGCTTTATCGCCCCACGCCGTCGTCGAGTAATTAGTTGGCAAAGTGCTGGTAACACTTATTCCATGGCGATTGATATAAGACCTAATTGTCGCTTTCTGTTCTTTGACCAGATCGGAATAAGTAGACGATCCACTACAACCCACGACTGCGAACACTGCAACAAAGCAGCTTAGCAAAAAGCCCGAGAATAACTTCATATTTTCTTTTTGAAAGATGATATAAAAAATGCAAGGTGTATTGTGTCGCAAAGTTACAATTATATTTGAATCCAGCTCAAGATTGCTTCTCGTTTTTTGAATAGTTAAGGATATTGGCGTAAATTCAGAAACATCCACTGAACAACGTTCATTCTGAAAATGGCGTACCCTCCAAACAAAACACCCGACACGCAGAGTTAAAATTTACTAATTGACATTCTCATATGCAACGTTTTACGGCCTGATTCATCTTTCTTTACAAAGGCAAGAATGTTTATCAATGAAGACAATAAAGTTTATTGGCATTTTGGCCATTTTATGCGGAGTTATATCTTGCGAGAAAGATGAACAACGGTCTTTGGAAAATTATTGGGTCAGTTTTGCTACAGTTACACAGACAAATAATGACGGTTCCTTTTCGGTACGTCTTGATAATGGAACATCGGCATTGGCGACTAAAGTCAAACCCAGCGGATTTACTACGGCAAAAGGGGAAAGGCTAATCATAAACTACTCTCTTTTGTCCGATTCGACTGATTCGCAAACCCGAATCATTCAGATCAACAGCATTGGCACCGTTGAAATAAAGAAAATCGGAATACTTAACACAACCAATAAAGATAGCATTGGAAATGATCCCGTGGATGTAGAAAAAATCTGGAGTGGAGGAAACTACTTGAATGTTTCGTTTTCGTATTACGGCAATAAACAGGAGCATTTGTTCAGCTTAGTAAAAAACACAACGATTGCACCGGCAAATGATGGAACGATACACCTGGAGCTACGGCAAAATGCTTATGGAGATGCTCTGTTAGTAAAAAACAGAGCCATTATATCGTTCGATCTCAGAGCTCTGACCAGCAATATCAATGCAAGCAATATTCAAATGGTAATAGAAGCTAAAAATTACACAGGAAATGTTATGAATTACGCGCTAACATATCAGATCAACTAGCATAAAACATTAAACAGCAAAATTATATAGGCAGCCTCAGCGCTGGCAATCTTTATTTTTTTTGGTTTTTGGTTAGATGGGAGTCCGGTTCACTGGGAAGTGACCGGATTTTTTTTGCCACCCATTCAAATTTTACTATCTTTGAAACCTGATTTTGACAGTATAAAGAGGCTTCATAAGACCCCTGTCAAGCATATTCTGAATTATAACAAAACACACCTGAAGATATAAAGCCCATTCGACAATCTTCTAACATTTATTCTATGTCTACTCGAAATTGGATTACATTTATCATTGTCATTTTAGGTATCACATTTTGCGCTTGCACCAGCGAAAGTGACAAATGGAAAGACTTAAATGAAAAATTCTTAGAAACCAACAAAACAAAAGATGGTGTAGTCACGCTAAAGGACGGCCTCCAATATAAAATCTTAACGCAAGGTTTAGGACTAAAACCTAATACATCGAGTTATGCAAAAATTGTATACACCGGAAAACTTATTGATGGCACCGTTTTTGATACTACAATGAATGACACAACGTGGGTCAATACGGCAAGCTCCAGTTATGTTTCGTATTTTGTAACCGGATTTCAGGAAGCATTGACAAAAATGAATACCGGTTCGCGTTGGGAGATTTACATTCCCCAGTCGTTGGGATACGGGTCCGACGCTTACGGCTCCATTCCGGCCTACTCCACATTGATTTTTGACGTTCAGTTGTTAGGGTTCCAATAACCCGATTTTTTGAATACTCATTTACTAAAACACATCTATTATGGACATTCTTGTTGTTGGCGGATTGGTAGTCCTATTTATCCTACTGATCATCTTCTTCTATTATGTTCCTTTTCTTTTGTGGATCTCTGCAAAAGTTTCGGGTGTCAGCATCTCGCTGATTCAACTCTTTTTGATGCGCATCCGTAAAGTGCCACCACATGCCATCGTACGATGCATGATTGAAGCTCACAAGGCTGGGCTAAGCACTATTCGTCGTGATGATCTCGAGGCACATTATCTAGCCGGAGGACACATCGAAAGGGTTGTTCATGCCTTGGTATCGGCAGCAAAAGCGAACATTGACCTGTCGTTCCAGATGGCAACTGCTATCGATCTGGCCGGTCGCGATGTATTTGAAGCCGTACAAATGTCTGTTAATCCGAAAGTAATTGATACGCCCCCGGTAACGGCAGTTGCCAAGGATGGCATTCAGATGATTACCAAAGCCCGTGTAACCGTACGTGCAAACATCCGCCAGTTAGTGGGTGGCGCCGGCGAAGAGACGGTTCTGGCTCGTGTCGGTGAAGGTATCGTTTCATCCATTGGATCGTCTCAATCACACAAAACAGTGATGGAAAATCCGGATTCAATTTCAAAATTAGTTCTACAAAAAGGATTGGATGCCGGAACTGCTTTCGAAATTCTTTCCATCGACATTGCCGATATCGACATCGGAAAAAATATCGGAGCTCAGCTTCAGATGGATCAGGCGGAAGCCGACAAAAATATTGCTCAGGCAAAAGCCGAAGAACGTCGTGCGATGGCCGTTGCATCCGAGCAAGAGATGAAATCCAAAGCACAGGAAGCGCGCGCTAAAGTAATAGAAGCCGAAGCGGAAGTTCCCAAGGCCATGGCCGATGCCTTCAGAAGTGGCAACCTCGGTATTATGGATTACTACAAAATGAAAAATATTGAGGCTGACACATCGATGCGAGAATCGATAGCGAAGCCATCGTCCACGCAGGGAATGACTGGCAACAAACCTTCAAAGCCAGCCTAAACGACTCTGAATAAACCAAACGGATTGTGTAATTATGCAATCCGTTTTTTTATTTCGACATTTCAAAGCCGGCGATTTTACACTGTTGGCTGCAAACTCTTATTTTTGTATCTTTGCCCAATTTTATTTCCAAAAAAAACAGATATGGCACACTATTTAAATGACATCTCCAGAACCTTTAGTGAATACCTGCTGATCCCGGGTTTAACCACCAAAGAGTGTATTCCCAACCAGATTTCATTGAAAACCCCGCTTGTCAGATTCAAAGCGAATGAAGATCCTGCAATCTCTCTCAACATTCCGTTTGTATCGGCTATCATGCAATCCGTATCGGATCATAAAATGGCCATTGCCCTCGCCCGCAACGGAGGACTCTCGTTTATTTTCGGATCACAGAGTATCGAATCGCAAGCTGAAATGGTGCGCAAGGTAAAAAAATACAAAGCCGGCTTCGTTATCAGCGATGCCAACCTCACTCCTGACCATACACTGGCTGATGTGCTGACACTGAAGGACAGAACAGGACACGCCACTATCGGAATTACCGAAACCGGAACTTCGGACGGTAAGCTGGTCGGTATCGTTACCGGCAGAGATTACCGTGTAAGTCGCGACAACCTCGACAAGAAAGTAAAAGAGTTTATGACTCCGTTTGATAAACTTATTACCGGAGAATTCGGAATCTCTTTGGCCGAAGCAAACGACATCATCTGGGATCACAAACTCAATTGTTTGCCTATTATTGACAAAAACCAATGTCTCAAATATTTCGTATTCCGCAAGGATTATGATAACCATCAGGATAATCCGAACGAACTTTCGGATGACGACAAGAAGCTGCTGGTTGGCGCCGGGATCAATACCCGCGACTATCGTGAACGCATTCCGCAACTGGTGGAAGCCGGCGTTGACATTGTGTGTATCGATTCGTCCGACGGATTTTCGGTATGGCAAAAAGAGACACTCGAATATGTACGCAACACTTATGGTGATAAATTAAAAATCGGAGCCGGTAACGTGGTCGACAGAGACGGATTTCTTTATCTGGCCGAAGCCGGAGCTGACTTTGTAAAAGTGGGTGTGGGCGGAGGTTCCATCTGCATTACCCGTGAACAGAAGGGGATCGGTCGCGGACAGGCTACCGCCTTGATTGAAGTAGCTGCCGCTCGTGACGAATATTTCAAAAAGACCGGCATTTACGTACCTATCTGCTCCGATGGCGGCATCGTGCAGGACTATCACATGGTACTGGCATTAGCTATGGGAGCCGACTTTATCATGATGGGACGTTATTTCGCCCGCTTCGACGAAAGCCCCACCCGTAAACTGATGGTAAACGGCAACTACATGAAAGAATATTGGGGAGAAGGTTCGAACCGTGCCCGCAACTGGCAACGTTACGATGCGGGAGGAAGCGAAGGTTTGAAATTTGAAGAGGGTGTCGACAGCTTTGTACCCTATGCCGGCAAACTGAAAGATAACCTCGACATCACGCTGGGCAAAATTCGTTCTACCATGAGTAGTTGCGGGGTAACCTCGGTGATAGATTTGAAGCAAAATGCCAAAATCACATTGGTTTCGTCTACCAGCATTATCGAAGGTGGTGCTCACGATGTGATTGTAAAAGACTCACGCAACAACGGATAATAACTCCGGATACAATACAAGCGGTCGGACTTTCTATTGAAAATCCGACCGCTTGTATTTTACCTTACACCGATCAATTGTTAACCCTTACATCGAGATCATTGTAGATATTGACCGCCACCGTTGCACCGGCCACATCACGACCGTAGCGGTCTTCCAGATATCCGCTAACAATAATATCCTGCTTGCCATAATGCCTCATATCATTGATAGCATCGGACATAAAGTGGTAGAAGACTCCGTTGCTTCTCGAATCGACAAGAGAGATCACCTCCCCGTTTTTATATACCGGAATATCGGGAAACAGGTATTGCACCCCATCAATGTCGATTACCAAACCACGAATCACATCACCTGCCATCAGGTTTCCTGTCACCTCCACCATCGAGCCCAGAAAGCTAAAATCGTTGATGGAATTGGCATAACCGCTAATAGTGATGTTTTCCGGATAGGCAATCTGACGCTCCTGAAAGTAACCGTCCGAAGCCGTAACCGGAACAAACTTGTAATCGAGCGTACCTCGCGTTATGGTTTCTTTTTCGCACGAAGTAATCGCTAGAGCTAATGACACAATTAGCCCTAAAATCATTTTTTGTCTCATCTTAAAAAATTGAATTTGCCGGGAATGGTTATATCATACAAATACTACACCAGAGAGCACAACTCCGGTTCCATGTTCCGACAACGTCTTATATCACTTTATCTATAATCAGATTTTCATGTTCATTGCACTGCGAACCTCTTCGAGTGTAGCCGAGCCTACTTCGCGAGCTTTGGCGGCTCCATTCAACAGCACCTGACGCACATAATCCATATTTGCTTCCAGGTCGGCCCGTTTCTGACGGAAAGGACGAAGGTATTCGTTGATCGACTCCGTCAGCACTTTCTTCAACTGTCCACCGCCACCGTTACCAATGCTTTCGGCCACCTCTTCCGGCGTACGTCCGGTACACATCGAGATAAGCAACAACAGGTTCGATACTTCGGGACGGTTTTCCGGATCGTAGGTAATAAACCGTTCGGCATCAGTTTTAGCCTTCTTAATCAACGCAGCCGTTTCGTCTTCGGTCGCGCTCAGCATAATGGCATTGTTGCGGCTCTTGCTCATTTTTTGTCCGCCATCCAACCCGAGAATCATCGGAGACTTGCTCAACAGCGGTTGCGGTTCGGGAAATACCGGATTGCCTGCCGCAAATTTATCGTTGAACCGACGGGCAATCAAACGGGTCAGCTCAAGGTGCGGCAACTGATCCTTGCCCACCGGCACCACATTCCCCTTGCAAAAGAGGATATCGGCAGCCTGATGTACCGGATAAGTGTACATACCGGCATTGATGCTCTTCAGCCCCGATGCCTGAATCTCTTCCTTCACCGTCGGGTTACGGTTAAGCTCGGCGTTGGATACCAACGTCAGGAACGGCAACAGCAGCTGGTTCAGTTCGGGAACGTAGCTGTGCGGAAAGATAAATGTTTTGCCATCGGTCGGATCGATGCCGGCCGCCAGATAATCGAGCGTCAGCTGACGCACATTTTCCGATATTTTATCGAACGAATCACGATCGGTGAGCACCTGATAATCGGCAATAACGATATAAGTTTCAACACCCAGGTTGTGCAGCCGGACACGGTTTTGCAGCGACCCGAACAGATGACCGATATGCAGTCTGCCCGTTGGCCGGTCGCCGGTCAAAACCCGGTATTTCTCGGGATGAATAGCCAAATCCGCCTCCAGTTTCTTACTTCTTTCTACCGCAACCTCGTACGTGCCCAACTCCATCTTTTCTGTATCCGACATAATTCTATTCGTTTGTTCTGTTTTACATTTGATTGACAACTTTTTCAGGCTCTGAAAAAATATGGACAAATTTACATCTTATTTTGAAAACAAACAGTGTAAAGTGAGGGTTATTTGCAAGGAAATTAGAAAACATGCCATAATATTTGCATCTGCAAAGGGGTTCACAGACATATTTATTTCTGTGAATTATGAATGACATTTTGGATTATATATTTCACTTCAGTATCACCATCATAATTATTTTTCGCATAATCTTTATGCGTAGGCATTAAATCCGGATAGAAAATTTTTGCTTTAGAATTATCTGATGGTAAAAATTCTTGCACCGCATTCGATATAGAACCGATTACTCCGGTTAAAGGCAAACGATAAGGAGTTACCTCCATGTAAGTATTTGGAGCCTGAGATGATGGAACACCAACAACAATAGCTCCCATTTTCCACAAATAAAATGCAAAATGAAAAGCAGCACTAAACGTACCCGAACTAGTAATAACAAAAACTTTTTTGGGAGTATATACTGGACTACCATCCTGTTTCAACAATAAATCCTTTCGTTCCGACATGGAATTTGCTATAAACTTACTCCTAATAGATTTAATATCACCTTTTATATCTTCACTCTTAGTAATGAGATAATCACCTATTTGATGGTTAGTGTGATTTTGTGCATTGAATTCATTTAACGTCATATTGTTTTTAGCCAAATAGAGAGGAGATAGTAAGCGGTAAAACGTCACCTCCATATTTTTTTTCAAATAATTATCACCATAGAGTTGATAAAGTACCGGATAAACAATGGGAGACCACCCTCCTGAATTATTACGCAAATCAACAATCAGATATTCAGATTCTGACTGCTTCATATCCATAAGCATATTATAAAAGACTTCTGTAAAAGAGGGTATTTCTCTTATTGCATTATCCAAAGAGTCTGGCATTGTCTTTTTCAGGTAGTTATTGTAGATATCTGCTATCGATTCCTTAAGGCTCCCCCAATGATTTTCATACATGTAACATAAATTATCACGAGACATTACCGTTGCATCTCTGAAATACATAATATTTCGTTTATTATCCAGAAATTTATACCCAATGTAAGGGAAATCTTCTTGCAGCATAGAATGTTCTACTTTTGAACGTTCTACTTTATCGGCTTCCATTTTTGCAAGGAATGGGAAATCAATTATTGCCTTCTTGCCATCTACCGTTTCAACTTCCAAGGTAAGAGAAGATAAATCACTTTGATAAATTCGCTTATACATTCTACTTCTACACAGCAAAAAACGCAAGTCATCGTATGCATGATAAGTATTCTCGCAGCCATAGCGTGAAGTCACTTTCCGACAGAGCTCTTCTATTGCATGGCCATTTACACCGATAATTTTTGCTCCAAGATATTTTGCATCTTGTTTAGGAACAGATGTCAGTATCAGTCCATCAGGAATCACGGATACCGATACCGGAGCATATAGATCATCTGCAAATTGCTGGTTCGACATATTTACAGATGTATGTCCATCATTCAATTGGGCATTCAATTCTCTTATTGCATCAGTCAGTATATTAATCGAACCTCTCGGCATTACTCTTATCTTGTCGATAATTTCCTCTGAACGATTATAAAACTGCACTTTCCCTCCCATATTGGAATATGGATCAGGATGTGTTTCCTGAAGCAATTTGACATAAGATTTGAAATCAGAGACCAAAGTATCTGATGAAAAAGTCTGAGCCTTTAGACTTAATGGCAGCAACAGACAGATAAATGAAAATATTTTCTTATACATTTCGTAGCTTATGTATTTGTTTGTAATGAAGTCATCTTGATTTTGCTTACAAAGTACTAAAAACAACCATTAATGTGTTTTTACGTACTGAATCAGCTTGTCTTTATTCATCAAATAATTATCGCTATGATAATCGTTATTCTGTACTTTATCAATATGCTCGTTGATATTCAATTCTAAGTTCACATTCACTTTATCCATATAGGGATTTGCTTTTCCGCCTGTCAGATCGGAAGAAAAGGCAAGAGAAAAAACAATTCCTGAATTTGGAAGTTTGAATAAGATTGCCGGAAATGTATAACCCGAAATGAGAGCCGAAGGTTCGCCAATCAATTGCATATTCCGGCTTTGCATCGCTAACGATGATAGAGCTGACGCAGCCGAATAGGTATAACGGTTTTGAAGTACATAGATCCTTCCCTTAAAATGGACGCTGTTACTATCGGGGAAAAGGGTTACATTATTCGTTAATACAGCCGCATTACCGGTTACCTTTATGTTTCCAAAAGAGCTTATCGCCTTTTCTAATGCTACGGTATGATTCACTCCGACGCTGTAACTATATGTCAACGGTTTATCTAAAATCTTTCGCAATAACTTTGCCCATACACTATCATCTCCTCCGCTATTGCTACGAATATCAATGACTATCTTTTTCACGTTGGGAGTATATATACGCAACAATTCGTTGATATACCAATTTGCATCCATCATAGAAGGCATGTAAATATAGAGTATATTGTTATTAAGAATGGACATTTTCGAAGAGTTGTTTTGAGGGTGTAATGATTGAAGATTATCAAAGGATTTTGCACTATCAAAATCGATCAGTTGATTATCAAAGGTAAGCGAGAACTTATTTTTTCCCATCAAAGGCATTGCAAAAATAAAATACTCGTCAAACCATTGCTTATTGACGGTATCCCACATCGGACGATACAGTTGAGACCGATGCTCTTGAATAAAACGATTTATTGCCACACCGTCTACAGCCTTTATTTCTGCTCCGGCTTTAATGGGAACGCCATTGTAAGCAAAAGAACGGAAAATATAGTATTTACCATTGATATATTTAGGCCAAAATCCACATTTCATTCGGGAATAAATGCTGTCATTTTCCAAGCTATAATAATAATCTGCATGAAGAGTGTCAGCCAAAGAGACGTTACTCAGAGGAGATAAATAACTATTGGCGACATACCATTTTATCCGTTGGCTATTTTGCAGTCCGGTATGTCCATCACTCAAAATATTCAGCCCCTGACGGATAATTTCGACAAATTCTTCTACCGAATTTACTCCGGTCACTTTCTTTTTGAGCTTGTTATATTCATCATTGACAGATATTCCCGTCCGTTGTTCCAATAGCGGTACAAATGAGCAATACTCATTGATATGCGATTGCAGGAAGTTAATATCTTCGCGCATCTGTGTTTGCGTAAGCGTTTGACTCTTTGATACCGGGCACAAAAACGCCCAGCAAACCAGCAGAAAACAGAGTTTGTTCATGTATTTATATTTTTCAATGTTGTTTCACATACTCTATCAGCTTGTCTTTGTTTGCAAGATATTCCAAACTATAACAATCCTGATTGAGAACTTTATCGGAATAGGGCACTATATCATTTTCTAAAACAGGCACCTTCACCTTATCCATATACGGATTCGCTTTACCACCTGCTAAGTCGGCTGAAAATGCCAGCGTAAATACGATTCCTGAATTTGGAAGTTTAAATGCTATTGCCGGCAGCGTATATCCGGCAATACATGCCGTCGGAGCACCTATCAATTCAATATTTTTATTTTGCCAGGCAACAGAAGATAATGCAGTTGCTGCCGAATAGCTATATTCATCCTGAAGCACATATATTTTCCCTTTAAAATGAATACTATTACTATCAGGCTGTTCAACTGTTTTCCTATATAGTTCTGTTTTAGCTCCCTTTCGGATTATTCTTAATTTAGGGAATGAAGATGTAACCGCTTTTTCTATCGCTTCATTATGATTCATTCCAACGTGATATGTATATTTTAATGGTTTGTCTATTATTTTCCGCAATAAATCTATCCAAACACCATCATTACCACCTGCATTGCTTCGGACATCTATAACGATCTTTTTTACATTGGATGTATATGTATGAAACAATTCGTTTATATACCAGTTGGCATCCGACATCTCCGGCATTCGGATATACAAAATATCGTTACCAATAAGCATCATTTTCCGATAATTAGACTGCATATGTCTTTGCTGTAACATTTTTACCTCTTTCCCGACTTCTAACGTTACATCTTTATTACCGATAGTGAGTGTAAATTTGTCCATACCCAATAATGGTAAGGCCGCTGTAAAAAGACGCGAATAGTATGTGTGACTCATTGGATCCCACATCAGATAATACATCTTGGAAAAATTATCTTTGATAAATTGATTCATCGGAACGCCATTTATCGCACTAATTCGTTCACCTGCATTAAAAATCATGCCGTCAACTTCAAATGGTCGTATATTATAATATACTCCATTGATATATTTGACCATTATATTGATTTTTGCTTTGGTTTGGCTGCTGGTTGCCAATTGGTAATAATAATCGGCATTTATCGTATCCGCCAAAGAAACATTCCCGATTGAAGCCAAATAATAATCAGGCGCAATGTAATTTTTCAAAGAAAATTTTGGGATAATTTGCGAATGTCCGTCATTCAGCATATTCAATCCCTGTCGAATGATTTGTGTGAATGCTTCTATTGATGTAGTGGGTGTTATTTCTTTCTTAAGCTTTGCATATTCACCATCTACATTGATACCTGTCCGTTGTTTCAACAACGGCAATGGAGAAAAATATTGATTAATATGATTCTGAAGAAACAGGAGATCTTCTTGCATTTGTTTTTGGGTTAGCGTTTGACTCTTTGATACCGGGCACAAAAATACCCAGCAAACCAGCAGAAAACAGAGTTTGTTCATGTGTTTATATACCTTTTTTAAGTTGCTCCATCCAGGAAACAAAATTGTTCATTACATCGTCCCAGTGCATTTTATCATAGTCGGGAGAGCCATCCGCTTTGTATTCTTCGAAATTATGCCCGCACCCTACCACCGGATTCATCTTATAGTTTGTCTTTCCGGCTTTTTCAAAATAGATAGGCATCAGCTCGGAACTTTCCGCCGATTCCAGATCTTTGGTTCCGTATGCTATAAAAACCGGAGGTTTGAGTGCTATCAAATCCTCACGTCCCGATAACGTAAAGCTCACCCATGTATGAGCCGGATCACCATATTTAAAATCATTTATTAAAGAACCTTTGATCATGGCTTTCCATGTATCATACATAATATTGATACGTTTTTGGCTCTCCTGTTCTGTAATTTCACCTGCTATTGCAGCCCGTCGTAGTTTACGAATATGCAGCGCAAATCGTCCATCGGGATTGCCGCCCGAATAGCCCACAGCTCTCAATTCGGGATGTAACAAACCTAGTTTCACTGCAATGTAAGAGCCTTGCGAATGACCGAACACCGAAATATTATGCGAATCAACCCATTTTTGCTTCTTCAAAAAGCCGATTACTACATTTGCCCTCTCCACATACTTATCCAAATAGTTATCCCGCAAATAAAGCGAATCGTATGAATGTTCATCTGTCGTATCACGCACAAAAGAATATGCTCTATTTAGATGTTTGGATGATGCCACAGGAGGCGTGTGTGGCATAGAGATCATCACAATATGATATTTCTTAGAGAGAGTATTATAATTAAAATTGGAGATATTGGTAACAAAATTTTTAGATTCAAACCCGATAATCAGCGGATAAGGTAATGATCCCTGACAAAAAAGAATAACAGGCTTTTTCACGTTGACCGCGCTATCCGTTTTCAAAAAATGGATAGTATCTCCTTTAGCTGAAATAATTTTGAACAAACGCGCATTTACTCCTTTTATAACCTGAGAATAAGATGACAGTGTTATAAACGACAAACATACCAATAAAACGATTTTCTTCATACGATGCTCATTAAACTAATTAGAACTCCAAAACACACAATTATATAAACACCAATAGAGACGTGACAGATGCCACGTCTCTACCCGATAAATTTTTAGGATGCCGAACCTGGTGTGGTGGTATCGGCCGTGGGTTTCGAACTATGTTTATAAATAACCGTTGCGGCGGCCTTGTAGGTTTGATAAAACTCGGGAGCCTTGCGGCGGAACTGCGATGCCAGACGGTCGAGCGTATTTTGTTTCAGCTCCGAGGCCTCGGCAAAGAGGTCGGCCAGTTGTTGCGTGTAACCTGCACGGTCGATAATGGCCGCGCGCGGATCGTTGCTAATCTCTTTGAATGTTGTACACAATGCCTTGAATCCGGCCAGTTCCTCCGCCGTAATAACCTCTTCAGTCAATGCTTCAGGAGCCACTTTTGCAGCTTCGGCCAGAATAGCAAACGATATATTTTCCAAATCCTTATCCGTCATTTTTATGATAGCCGTCTCACTATAGTTCACTTTGGCCAGCAGCTCTTTATTGCCGGCCGAGTGAGCATAGGAGTAGAGAGCTCCCGACACATCTACGACCAAGTCGCACAACTGCTCGCGTACAGAGCGTTTGTTGTCGGTTACACCGACCAGTTTCACTACCTGTTGTGCCGCCAGTGCATCTATTTGTTGGGTGATGGTGGCCAACCGAGTTACGGTTTGAACAAACTTAGGAACCAGAGCCGTTTCGGTAGGACTACTGTTGGCCTTTTCTACAATCAGCTTGTACGATTTCAACTTTGCAATTTGATAATTGTTCATAAAAGTGCGTTTTAATGGATGGATAATTAAAGTTATTTTCATCGCAAATATAAAACACATTTTCTCATAAACAAAATTTTTAATTAGAAACAATCAAGAAACAGACGCATCATATCGCTCCGACTATTTCTCTTATCAACATACCAGTAGGCGATTGCACGAAATATCGGAGACTACAAAGCCGTGCAGGCAGGTTTCGGAGCAGACGTTGCATTGTGTCGAGCGGCAATTTCATGCTTCCGAGATGCAATTGCATTCTGTCGAGACGGAGTTTCATTGTATGGAGAAACGATTTCACCTTTCCGAGCAATCGTTGCTTTGTATCGAGCAGTCATTTCATGCTTCCGAGATACGATTGCATACCTTCGAGCGGCAATTGCATTCTGTCGAGACGGAGTTTCATTGTATGAAGAAACGATTTCATCTTTCCGAGCGGTCGTTGCATAGTATAGAGCTCCGGCTGGCGGGCGTTTGTAACTCGTGACCCTGCCATGCAGTAGAGCGATGCAACAACAAATAAGGAATCCATCTGCATTTAGTTTTACAGACTTTCGAGGCATTCATTGCCGTCGGTTTCAACCGACGGATAAGATGCAACCACGCCCAACCCGGCTTTAGCCGAATGGTTGTTGGGCTAAAGCCCGGGGATCTGGTTGTTTATTTACCGTCAGCTAAAGCAGACGGCCATAGTCAATGATCTCTCTACTCGGGGTAGCGCCAGTTTTTCTATCAATATGCAAGTCCTTACGGACTAAATGGGCGCCGAGGTGCTGTATGACAAAATAGCATAACCCTTCAACATACCTTTGCCCGTAGGGCATCCATATCAATAGAAACGGAATACGAAAAAGATGCATAAATGCCCGTAGGGTATTCACCTTCATGCAAAACCTACATTATATCTGAGCAATACACTACCTAAACAGTTGCGGCGCAAATCCGCTTAGGTAAATGCGCCAGTGTTTCCAGATATGGCCTTCGCCGGTTTCAGCACTACCCCCCTACTCTTGCGGCCATCTATTTTGATGGTAAAGGGACGGTCGAACCGCACGTGCCGAATGTGTTCCGTTTCGTGAATGGCCGGTTGCGCGTCGAGAAATCCGAAGTCGAGATAGCCCTCTTTGATATAGGGATTGACCGTGAAATAACCCACGCCGAACGAGGTAAGATTCTGGAAAAAGTGTGTTCCCTGGCTTGGATCGATGCGGTAGTTGGTAAGCCCCGCTTCCACAATCAACCGTGCAGACGAGATGTGCGGCCACTTGACCGGAATACCCAAACACGGATCGTTGGTTCCCCAGCGTCCCGGTCCTATCAACACACAACCCCGCTCTTCGGCAAGCAACTGCCGGTTGATTGCATCGATCTCGTCTACCATTTTCCGGTTGTTTGCCGCATTAAACGATTCGGGCTTCACGTAGATAATATCGTACACATCGTGGGTGATGCCATGCCCCAGCGCATTCGTACAATTGATAATGGTTTCGCTGTCGGAAATCTCGCTCAGATCCTCTTCGAGCATCTCGGTAGAGTCGACAATCGGGCGGATCTGCAACAGGTAAAACGTTCCTGACTTACTCTTGCGGTCGAGTTCTACGGCAAACTCGATCTCGACAGGACGACCCATCTCGCGCTGACCGGTCTGCAATACTTTTTGTAAAATAGCCGCCAGAGGGAACGTATCGTGCTTCAGGATGTTGGCAAATGTAATCACCCGTCGACCATTTTCAAACAGCGAATCGTAGAGCGCTTGCGCCTGCGGGTTAAAAGTAGAGGCAAGCCATTGTAATGAATTATCTTTCTCGGCATCTTTCAACGTCAGTTTCAGCAGATTGAATCCATCGTCTACCTGTGGTGTAAAATGTTCCTGAGCAAGATCAAAGGCATAGAAATGGTTTTGAGTTTCGCGTAAAGCAATCTCCAGACTATTAGCCTGCAGACAGCTTTTGGGATGCGCCGGCGAGAAACGCAACGACAATCCTCCATCCACAATATATTTACCGAGCCCCAACGCCACATTGGCAATACCCTCTTCGGCCGTCTCGTGATCGATAGGATAGTAGTTGAGCGAACGCGCCACCCCCGAAAACGAGGGATAGAAATGGGTTCCATAGGCCGACCCGCATACCTCCTGCAACACAATGGCCATCTTCTCTTCGTCGATCACATTGTGCGTGGCCTTCATGTAGGCCTTACTGCTCTTGTAATAGACCGACGCATAAACCGCTTTGATAGCCTCGCACACAGCCAGCAGCGTATTGGTTTTACTTGCCTTCACGTTGGGCACCATGTAGGTGGTGTAGATTCCGGCGAAGGGTTGGTAGTGCGAATCTTCGAGCAAACTCGACGAACGAATGGCAATGGGCCCGGCAATGGAGCCGAGGAACGCGTAGAGGTCGGCCACAATATTCTGCGCCATCTTCGCCTTGAGAAAGTGAGACAGAATCACCTCATCGGGCTCATCCTGCAGAGCAATGGTGTACAGATCGTTTCGTTCCATAAATTCGGAAAAGACATCGGTACACAACACCACCGTACGCGGCACGGCAATGACCGAAGCGCCGAACTCGTTCTCCTCAATATTGCGTTTCACCATGGCATCGAGAAAGGCCAGACCACGTCCCTTGCCCCCCATCGATCCTTCGCCGATACGGGCAAAATTGGAATATTCATCGAAACGTCCCCGCTCGAATACCGCCACAATTCCTTTATTTTTGATACGACGGTAGTCGACAATGGCATCGAAAATAATTTTGCGCACATTGCCCAGCGTATCGCCCGGCTCGATGGTGATGCGCCGCAGGAATTCGGCCAGCGGAAACATGGCACGAGAATAGAGCCAGCGCGAGATATGGTTGCGCGACACATGGTAGAGCAACGAATCGTCGGGAATAGCGAAAATCAACTCCTGCAAATCCTTCAGCTTCGTCACACGAGCCACCTCTTCGCCGGTTACCGGATTGATAAAGACAAAATCGCCAAAACCGAAGTTATTAATCACCGTCTCCTGCAGGTCGCGCTGAAAAGCCTTGGCATTTTTATTGAGGAACACAGCCCCGAATCGTTCGGCGTACTCGGCATTCTCCTCATCGGACGACTGCATGATAATCGGCACATAGGGATCTTCCAACCTGATATCTTCACAAAGCGCCACACCGGCATATTTGTTCTTCACTCCCGACCGGTTGAAACTCACATCGGTAATTACACCCTGCAGATGGTGCTTGTAACGCTGGTAGAGCTCCCACGCCTCTTCGTAGTTGCGCGCCAGCAAAATCTTGGGTCGCCCACGCATACGCAGCATCCGTTCGTGCTCGTTGAGCGCCTCGGTCATAAACGAGCGCGACTGCTTAAACACCAGTTTAAAGAGCAGCGGAAGGATGGATGAGTAGAAACGCACCGAATCCTCCACCACCAGAATCACCTGTACGCCCACCGCCCGCACATCCGTTTCGGCATTCATTTTGTCTTCCATCAGTTTGATGATGGCCAGCAACAGATCGGCATTCTCTAACCAGGAGAACACGTAGTCGATGGCGCTCAAATCTTCGTGCGCCAACCGGCGGGTAACGCCACGCGAGAAGGGTGTGAGTACGGTGATAGGAATTTGGGGAAACTGCGCTTTGATTCGTTTGGCCAGCTCGAAGGTGTCGCTGTGTTCACCCGAGGGCATGGAGATAATCAGTTCGAAAGTACGTGTTTGCAGCAAGCGAAAAGCCTCCTCTTCGGAATGCACCAGCGTAATGCGCGGCGGATAGCGCAGATTGAGAGAGACATATTCGTTAAATATCTGCTCGTCTACCCGTCCGTCCTCCTCCAGCGTAAACGAGTCGTAGGCACTGGCGATAAGCAAAATATTAAACACCCGTTTGTTCATCAGATCGGCAAACGAAGTATCCTTGAAGTATAATTTATTAATATTGACGTTTCGCATGGATTCAATTTGAAAATGAGAAAAACAACGTTCCGCGAAGCTAATATGCCAATGAGACAGACATCAATCCATCATCGACCATTTTCAAAGCCACACAAATATACACAATTCCCAAACAAAAGCGTATAACCGGTCTATTTTGATTTTTTGTCAAAAAAAACGCAGCCACCCGAAAGCAGCTGCGTTAAATTATCAATTGTACGTTCGATTTATCTTTTCTTAAACGGCATTTTATTTTGCGATACCATCTTCATCATTTTTCGCATCTCATCGAACTGTTTCAGCAGGCGATTCACATCCTGAATGGTAGTTCCGCTCCCTTTGGCAAGACGCTGACGGCGGGTTCCGTTAATCACCTCCGGATTTTTCCGTTCAAACGGAGTCATGGAGTGGATAATAGCCTCGGTCGCTTTGAAAACATTGTCATCAAATTCCACATCTTTCAATGCTTTGCCCATACCTGGAATCATCGAAGCCACATCTTTCAGGTTACCCATCTTTTTGATTTGCGACAGCTGTCCCAGAAAATCGTCGAAGTCGAACTGGTTCTTGGCCAGTTTTTTGCTCAGGCGACGACTTTCTTCCTCGTCGTACATCTCCTGTGCCTTCTCTACAAACGAAACGATGTCGCCCATACCGAGGATACGGTCGGCCATACGTTCGGGGTGGAAAGTATCGAGGGCATCCATCTTTTCGCCGGTTCCCACAAACTTGATAGGTTTGGTAACCACCGTACGAATAGAGAGCGCCGCACCACCACGGGTATCACCGTCGAGCTTGGTGAGGACAACCCCGTCGAAATCGAGGCGATCGTTAAATTCTTTGGCCGTATTTACCGCATCCTGACCGGTCATGGCATCCACCACAAACAAGGTTTCGTGCGGCTGAATGGCAGCTTTCACGGCTGCAATCTCTTTCATCATCTGCTCGTCGATAGCCAGACGACCGGCGGTATCGACAATTACCAGGTCATGATTATTCTGTTTGGCAAATTTTACGGCATTTTTTGCAATCTCCACCGCATCCTTGTTACCAATTTCAGCATAGACGGGCACACCGATTTGCTCTCCAAGCACCTTCAACTGGTCGATAGCAGCCGGACGGTAGATATCGCAGGCAACAAGCAACGGATTTTTACCCCGTCTCGACTTGAGCATACTGGCCAGTTTCCCTGAAAAGGTAGTCTTACCGGAACCCTGCAAACCCGACATCAGGATAATTGCCGGATTGGCTTTGATATTGACATCGACGGTAGTACCACCCATCAAACGGGCAAGTTCGTCGTGCACAATCTTCACCATCAGCTGCCCGGGTTGCAACGAAGTCAACACATCCTGACCCAATGCCTTCTCTTTTACCTCGTCGGTAAATGTCTTGGCAACCTTGTAGTTTACATCGGCATCGATCAATGCTTTACGGATGTCTTTCAACGTTTCGGCAACGTTGATTTCGGTAATCGATCCCTGCCCTTTCAGTATCTTAAACGACCGTTCAAGTCTTTCGCTTAGATTTTCAAACATATATGAGAAAAATTTGCTTTTTGAATTTCTGTTTTTTCGGATTGCAAATGTACAATTTATCGTCAACCTGTGCAAGTTGTTGAGAGAGTTTCATATCCGTCCGCTTCACGAAACCATTACCCGCTATCGTTTGTCCGGCGAAAGAAAAGAGGAATTTTGCTCGGTTACGTCGGAAGAAATAGATATTTTTGCATCCTAATTAACAGCGCCGAAAGAGGCCCTAAGACAAAAATCATGATAGAAAAATATACTTCTGCCGATTTTCAGGTTGTGTATGACATCATTAATGATGCCTCGTCGGCATACAAAGGGATCATTCCGGCCGACCGCTGGCACGAGCCCTATATGCCCGAAAAGGAGTTGCAGGAACAGCTGGAAGATGGCATCGAATTCTGGTGCTACAAACAAAACAATGAAATTGTGGGCGTAATGGGCATTCAGGAGAAGAGCGATGTCACGCTGATTCGCCATGCCTACGTACGAACCATCCGGAGAGGGCTCGGCATCGGAGGTAAATTACTCTCACACCTCACCACACTGACTTCAAAACCGGTATTGATAGGTACCTGGGCCGATGCGGACTGGGCCATTTCGTTCTATCAGAAACACGGATTCAAACTGGTGGAAAAAGAGTTGAAAAATAAGTTACTGCAGACCTACTGGTCGGTTCCCGAACGACAAATAGAAACCTCGGTAGTATTAGCCGACAGTAAATTCACATTGAATAATCCGGCATGAGCAACAGCTATATCGTATCCATCGGATCGAACAGCGATGCTGAACAAAAGGTCGAAGCTGTCAAGAAAATACTCACCGAGCGGTTCGATCAGGTAGTTTTCTCCGATTTCAAATGGGTACCACCCGTCGGCGATCATTACAAGCTCCCGTTTTACAACGGTGCCGTGCGCTTTCTGTCCGGTCTCGATCCGGTGGACTTAAAGCAACAACTCAAAGCCATTGAATCTATTCTCGGGCGCACTCCCGATCAGAAAGCAGTTGGCGTGGTACCGATAGATCTCGATATAATCGTGTGCAACAAAGCGATTGTGCATATCGATTACGAGCGTTTTCCCTTTGTAAAAGAGGCGACGGATAGTTTATTAAAGCACAATAATAAATAAAAGCACCACTATGGGTACAAAATCTTAAACAAAGCCGTATTTTTGTTTATTTTCAATTTTTAATTGAATCTGACGGCTCGAATCGGATAACCTTTTAAGCCATATACCGTCAACTCTATTTTTCCACAGAAATTATAATCAACAAATAATCATCAGCATGAAACATTTTCCAAGTTCGGAACTTATTATTAATGATGACGGTTCTATTTTTCATCTGCATTTATTACCGGAGCAGCTATCCGACAAGATAATTCTGGTAGGTGATCCGGGCCGTGTAGAAATGGTCGCATCCTATTTCGACAACGTAGAATGCGATGTGGCCAACCGTGAGTTTCGCAGCATAACAGGCTCATATAAAGGAAAGCGCCTTACCGTAGTAGGCACAGGCATTGGTACCGACAACATCGACATTGTGGTAAATGAACTGGATTCTCTCGCCAACATCGACCTGCAATCTCGCACTGAAAAACCGGTTCACACGCAACTGACTATGGTCCGTATCGGGACATCGGGCTCGGTACAAGCCGATATTGCTCCGGGAAGCTATGTTTTAGCGCAAAAATCCATTGGCTTTGACGGCGTACTGAATTTCTATGCTAACAGAAACACCGTTTGCGACATCGAATTTGAAAAAGCTTTCACACACCACGTCAACTGGCATCCGCAATGGTGCGCGCCCTATGTGGTTGACAACGACCCGGAACTGATAGAACGCATCGGCCTCGACGACATGCTGAGAGGTGTCACCATCTCGGCCAACGGGTTTTACGGGCCACAGGGCCGCGAATTGAGATTGCCGCTGGCACATCCGACCCTGAACGATAAAATCGAAACATTCCGGTACGGACGCTTCAAAATTACCAACTACGAAATGGAGAGTTCGGCGATTGCCGGCCTTGCAAAACTGATGGGTCACAAAGCCCTCACGGTTTGCTGCATCATTGCCAACCGCCGCGTACACGATGCTTTTCCCAATTACAAAAAGTCCATCCAAGTGCTGGTAGAAAAAGTACTGGAGAGAATCTGATTATTTAATTCCGAATCATGAAAGAACCGATCTTAAAACGCCTCACGGCACGCACCGACTGGATGTTGCTTCGCCATATCATCTGTATTGCAGCCGGAATTTTGTTATGGATATATCCCGATGCTTTTGCCACCGGAGTAGTCATCGGAGCCGGCATTTTGCTGGTACTTTATGGCGTTATTTCGTTTTTGCTCTCATTTCGGCACGTAGTCCGCAACCTGCTGATTCATACCGCATCCATCAATTCCATTGTCTCTTTGGTTGTCGGACTGGCCTTTATTATTGTTCCTTCATTTTTCGCGAAATGGTTTTTAACCGTTCTGGGAATCATCATCATCGGACTGGCGCTGTTGCAGTTGCTCGAAATAGCCTCATTGCGAAAGTATGCCAACTCCATCTCAGCGCTGTTGTTTCTGAGTCCGCTGGTTTTATTGGGCATCGGAATTGCCGTTATGCTTAAACCCGAAGGACTTATCAACCTGCTGGGCTATTTTTGTTCCGGAGCATTGATTTACACCGGAATTTCAGGCATTTTCTTAGCCATTCGAATCCGGCGGGAGGGTAAACATCTCGCCCTGACACAGCAACAAGAAGGTCACGATACCATCAACTCTTAAACCGAACGATTTTCCGCATTCATGAATAACGATACGATCTGCGCCATTTCGACGGCTCCCGGACAAGGAGCCATTGCCATTGTACGTGTTTCGGGCAAAAATGCACTTGCAGCCTGCAATGCTATTTTCAAAGCTAAAAACAACAGCCGCGATGTTCTCTCGCAAAACGGACAAACCGTCATTTTCGGTAACATCGTCAACCAAAAAGAGGAAACGGTGGATGAAGTGCTACTCACCGTTTTCCGCAATCCGCACTCATATACCGGCGAAGACTCGGTGGAAATTTCATGCCACGGATCGGCATTTATACAACAAAACATTCTTCAACTGCTGATTGCACACGGATGCCGCATGGCCGAACCGGGCGAGTTTACGCAACGGGCTTTTATGAACGGGAAAATGGATCTGTCGCAGGCGGAAGCCGTGGCCGATCTGATTGCCGCCGAATCGGCCGCCGCCCACAAATTAGCCATCAATCAACTCAAAGGTGGTTTTTCTGAAGAGCTCAACCGGCTGCGTGCCGAGTTACTCGACTTCACCTCTCTCATCGAACTGGAGCTCGACTTCAGTGAAGAAGAGGTGGAATTCGCCAATCGCGATCAGCTCAACACGCTGATCAACCACATCGAACTGGTTACCAACAAACTAATCAACTCGTTCAGTGTGGGAAATGCGGTTAAAAACGGTATTCCGGTGGCCATTGTCGGTGAAACAAACGTCGGAAAATCGACCCTGCTCAACCGGCTGCTGAACGAAGAACGTGCCATTGTATCCGATATTCACGGTACCACCCGCGATACTATCGAAGAGGTGATGACCTTCGGGGGGATACAGTTCCGCTTTATCGACACCGCCGGCATCCGCGATACGCGCGACAAGATCGAGAGCCTCGGTATCGAACGCACCTTCCACAAAATCGATCAGGCAACGATCGTTCTTCCGGTTCTCGATTCGACCCGCAGCATGGCAGAGCTGACCCGGTTCGCCACCGACATGGTAGAAAAAACAGCAGGAAAGCAACGTATTTTCATTGTCAATAAAATCGATTCGCTGAGTGAAGCAAAACGGACTGCCCTGCAAACTTTGCCGGTATTACAAAATGAGACCTACTGTTTTCTTTCTGCCAAGTTCGGCCAAGGTTACGATAAATTACAACACGCGCTGATTGCCGCCGCCAACATTCCCGAAATAGGTGCAAGTGATGTCATCGTGACCAATGTCCGCCACTACGAAGCCCTCCTGAAATCACAGGAATCCATTCTGCGCGTGATCGACGGCCTGAAAAACAATCTTTCAGGAGAATTCGTTTCTCAGGATATTCGTGAAGCGATCTACTACCTCGGACTTATAACCGGTGGCAGTATCACCAACGACGAAATTTTGGGAAATATCTTCCGGAAATTTTGCATTGGGAAATAACTAAGTCCACTTTTTTCCTGTATATTATTAGGAGAACAGACTCCCTTAGGGTATCCTTCTTTTCTTCGAAATACCTTTCAACATAGGAATAACTAAAACCATTACAAAAGGTAATGAAAACAGCAACAATGGATGTCTTTGGAGTTGAGAAAAATTGTCGTCTTCGCTCATATGCTGAAAAGTAGTTATTGCCAGCGCCAGCAGTTCCAGCAGCAGCATCACCGATACAAGCACTACAGATTCAATATATTTATTCATAAATGTAGAAACCGACAAACAGGTATAATATAAAACCACAACCAGAATTATCAGAAAAATAGTCAATAATAATAACAGCAGAAAAAATTCCCAGGTATTTTCAGAATAATCTGCCTGTAAATAAGGGCCGATAACCTGTTTAGAGAAACAGATCAGATTAGATTTGGATATATCAATGGGACCGGTATAATATCTTGCAATGTAATAATGACTGACGATCTGATCTATCAGATTTACATCCAACTCTTTTAAGGAGGTTATCCTGTTTCCATTCACATAACAACTGTCGATAAAATCTTCATGTAAACAAATCACTTCCGTTGCTTCCTGCATAAGTGCATAAAGAAAGGCCTTGTCAAGATCCTTAGTTCCCTTTAATGTCAGAAATGTTACATTGAGTCTTGTTTTGGGAGGTTTAAAACAGTACGAAGCATCCATTATAATTCGTACTGACTTTACAAATTGCAACATAGCTCGTTTATCCCGAAATGTAAAATCAGGGAAATAGAGATTAATTCCTTTGATTTTAGTGGACTCAAAACTTTCCTGTTTTTGCATAAACGTGAACATTCCTGAAATAACCCGAGTAATAGCTACCGGGTTTCTCAGAAAATGATCTGTGTCATCAGCTCCTTTACAAGTAAATAATATTTCATTTCGTACAGATTGTTTCCGATCGACAATATCCGAAGCGGTGGCTTCTTCCTGTTCCAGCAAATCATCTTTTACCCGAAATTTCTTAACTATAAACCGGGTTGACAGCTTATGATTATGATCTCGCGGTAAAAAATAATTGTAAAAAAGTCTCTCCTCCGAAAGCTTATTTATCGAATCGACCATATGTTTCATTGGTCCGTATTTCTTAGCGAAAGTTCCCAGATTACAGCCATATTGTTCAAGAAATCCATCTATATCAGAAACAAATACGGTATCATGAACTACAATAGTATCGTAAACTAACTCGGTTGTATCATCAATTAATTCTTCTTTGCTGTTTCTTTCCAAATAGGATACATTGTGTTGTCCCAATGTTGTTGATTGGAAAACGAAAAGTACGCAAAAAAGTATAATAGAAATTTTCATTTACTCATTTTTTTAGTCTTTGCATCGCTTGTTCCGATTTAACAGAAGAACACGCAATGATCGTAATCTTTAGTTTAAAGGCCGTTTAATTGTCTGTTTCATACAGTAACATTTTTAATACAAGTCTTAAGGTCATTACTATCTATACCAATCATTCAAATGAACTAATACTTAAAAATAATGTCGTAAAATCTTACCCTGCACCCGGCTAGGAGAGATCAAAACTTAAAATGTAACATAATATCCTTTCTACTATCATATCGGAGTCAGACCCATAAGATTGTAAATTTCAATGATCAGATTTTTCCACAGCTATACCTTCTTTCGATAATTCCTTTTGAATAGCTTGCTGTAAAAAAGAGACCGTAAGATTTTGAGATGCCTGTTTATAGAGCTTAATTGCACAAGATTGGATCACATTCACCATGCTACCTCCGGACAGTTTGAACTCTGCTGCTTCGTGCAACAACTCTTCTTTATTTTCATCCAACCATTCGGGAGGCAACATTTTTTTCCAAAGCTCATAACGCAGGTATTGATCGGGCATTGGAAAATAAAGCGATGATTGAAACCTTCGGAAAAATGCCTCGTCAATATTATCCTTGAGATTGGTAGCCAGAATAACCATTCCCGGAAAATCTTCGATTCTTTGCAACAGGTAAGCCACTTCCTGGTTGGCATGGCGGTCGTTGGACGATTGTGTTTCCGTGCGCTGTCCAAAAAGCGCATCGGCTTCGTCAAAGAAAAGGATCCAGTTCTGATGCTGGGCACAGTCAAAAATTTTTGCCAGGTTCTTTTCCGTTTCGCCAATATACTTCGACACGATCATTGACAGATCCACCCGGTAAACATCCATATTATTTTGTTTCCCCAACAGCATTGCCGTGAGTGTTTTCCCCGTTCCCGGAGGTCCGTAAAAAAGCGAACGATAACCGGGCTTAATGATACGATCCAGTTGCCAGCGGGTACGAATGGTTTGTTGATGTTCGAGCCACAAAAGAATATTTTCTAATTCTTCACTCAGGTGGTATGGGAGTACCAGATCGTTCCAGTCTAATGCTGTAGTAATACGTCTGGCCGGGAAACCCATGCTGTACTCATGTTCAAAACGGATATTATGTACCGGTTTTGCCAACACTTCGTCCGAAATCACCAACCGCCCACTCAGAAAAGGTTCACCTTCTCCCTGTCCCTCACATCGGAGAATATTTTTTTTATAGAACCAGTGTTCCCGCCCTAAAATGCGAATCACTTCCTGTCGTTTCTCCGGAACATTCACCGATACAATAAATGCGGCCGTTTCACCGGTAGGTAAAAAACCGCCGTGTGACAAGCCCTTCCATCCGCCAAACTCGGTATAAGGGCGGTCGAAATCTTTGTTATGCACAAAAAAAATATCCAGCGTTTGCGGACTGATGTGCGGCATCAAAGCCAGCAATAAAACGATCCGTTCCTCAAACGATAGCTCGTGCTCCCCAACCAACAAGCCGAATACCTCGTCCTGAGGCTGTGGCACGTCACGTATATCGGCATACTCACTTTCCTGTTTGAAATATAGTGAGACCGCCACATAGATAAGCTGTTGAAAATAAGCCACTATTTTATCCATTGATTTTACTGTTCTTTATTATCGCCATTTCACAGATATACTATCTTTCATCCAACTAAATTTGATGACACTGTAGCTCCAGGGTACACTATCGAGCAGCATATCGTAAGCTTTACTTTCGACCGTGAGTTCCAGCCCCTCATCAATTGCACAGATTTTTCCTTCCCGCTGTAAAAAACTTTGGCGCAGACCGGCTAC
The DNA here is from genome assembly GCA_017860295.1 of Bacteroidota bacterium. Taxonomy (GTDB): domain Bacteria; phylum Bacteroidota; class Bacteroidia; order Bacteroidales; family Paludibacteraceae; genus Microbacter. Next base: position 150,765 of record JAFNAS010000002.1, read on the forward strand.
CGAAGTATTACTCAATTTCTTCCAATGTTGAATAACTGCCCGCAACATACCATCGGCGGTTTCTTTTTCAGTCTCCGTTAACTCTATGCCTAGCGGAATGGGAACGCCGGTCTGAAAACCTGTCAGTAGCTTATTGAACGTCATCTGATACTCGGGAAACTCCGTGTGTTCAAATACCAGATATTGCAGCAGAAACATGGCTCGAATCTGTGCATCACGATCTTTAAAATTGCTCGCTTCGGTCAACTGCAACCTGTCAAATAATCTCGGCAAATAAGGAGCCAGCAACGCCAAACCGGCATTGTCGATATAGGTTAGTTCCATCAATTTTTCTTCTAATATTTCATGTTCAATAATTTGAAGAGAATGCTCCTGTTCCGGGAGTTCCTCTCTTAGCTTTTGATTCTTATCCAGCTGGATATCGTGTAACAACTGGTTCAGTTCAGGCAAAGGCTGCGCTGCCCTTTTCAGGAGTACTTGTAATTGCAGCAGTTTATCCTGAGATAAACGGTAATGAGTGGCAAGTTGCTCCAATACGATCTCCAGAAACTCTTTGCGTGAAAAGCGGGCGCTTCGCCTGTTCTTTAAAAGATAACTAAAAACGATATTCCAGATTACCCGACTGAAATCATATTCGGTAACCGAAGGGAGTAAATCCTGCCGGCAACATGTATTCAACCAAAGAACATAATCCCGGATAAAGTCATGTTCCCAGGGACTGAACGTTGCCAGCAATCGGTATATTTTTTCCGGATCTCTGGCTTGTAATACTTCGTATATCGTTTTTTCTTCGAATGTTTCAGGTGCTTTAGCCATAATTAACGACGCTTCGTCACGCAATCCGGAATTATGTTTTGCAGTTTGCTCCCGATATATATCATGCAGCAACCGGATCAACTCCGGTGATGCTTGTGCCGGAGTTGTCCGCAATATATCAGGGTTCAGCAATTCATCCGAAACCAAATGGTAGTGTTCCGCAATTTGCAGCAATATCAATTCCAGGAAACGTTTGTGCGATAAATTGACCGTCTGTTGGTTCTTTAAGAGCAAACGAAAAATAATCTTCCAGATCGACGCATTAAAAGCTTGCCTCGTAACAGAAATGACCAGAGCCGGCTGTACTGATTTTTCCAACCACAATGCCAGACTCCTGATAAATGCACGCTCCCCGGGGTACAAGGTCATCAACAGTTGATGGATATTCTTCTTATCGCCTGTTTCCAATATCAGGAAAACGATTTCTTCCTGCTCTTCAAAATAGAGTGACTGCAAGATATCCTTTATTTCGGGCGTCAACAACGAACTGTTTTTACTGCTGTAAAAATAACTCAGCAACTCAAGATGAGTCAGATGATAGTGGGCTGCCATATTTCGTAGCACCTGACTGACAAATTGTTTTTGATTGAAAGCAGTCTGGTAGCTTTCACTCAATACCGTCCAGATAAAAATCCACTTCAGTTGCCGGAACTCACTACCTGCCTTTCCTTCCAACATGCCACGCTCTTGCTGCGTATCGAGGTTGGCTGCATAGCTCAGAATAAAGGCACTGTCGTTTTTCAGCAAATGTCGCACCAAGTGTCGTTGTTCGTCTTCGGTAAGTTCCATGACCAGCTTTTTACGTTGTTGTGCATCCGAAAGCTGTTGCCAGAGTTCGGTTTTAAACGCTTGTGTAAATTTTTCAGCAGTCAGTATCATTCGTTTTACATCCAACAAGGTATTTTCAACCGGAAGCTGATTTTTATTTTGTTGTCGTGCTTGTTGTTCTGGACAGAGTTCCCTGAGTATAACCGCCAAAGAATGGTCTGTCGAAAATTGTTCCAGCTCCCTGTGAAAGTATTGAAGCAGTTCCAACACCATCAGATTATAATGGGCAGCCAACTTTTTCAACACTCCGTACACAAAATATTTGCGGTTAAATGACGCTCCTGTATTTTCGAACAGTGCAGTGAAAATAAGTTGCCATTTAAGTTTGACAAACTCCCCTCCTGCCCTACCCTGCATAGCGCCCTGTTCTTTTTGCATGTCTAAACTATGAGCGTAGCTGATAATAAAATCGCTCTCCTGCGGAATAATAACCGACACCAACTGTATTATTTCTTCTTCGCAGAGCAATTGCAGAAAAACCCGGCAGCTGTCGGGCTGGGAAAGCATACGCAGCAATGCCTTACGGTTTTGCTTATCGAAACCAGTGCTTAACTGCCCTTGCAGATAGAGTGCCAGACTTTTGTACAAGCGTGCGGCATTTTGTGCGGATGCCACGAATTGGCGTTGGTCGAGTTCTTTTTGCAACTCACCCAGTACCTGAAACAGCTCGGGAAGCAAGTTCTCCTGTACTGCGCAGTTACTTAACTCACTACTGAACAGCTCCAACAACGCTTGATAGCTGGTATTATATTCCCCTGCCAGTTGCGTAATAGTTTCGGCTACGAAGCTTTTTTTATTGAAGTACGAGCTCCGGTTGGTAAGCAGATAGGCATACACCACTTTCCAAACAGCCAGGCGATGATCGGTCTCCGGCAAAGCAGGTTTGCTGATTAGCTTGTACTTCTGTTGCAACAGCTGCACATACGAAACAATAAACCGGCTCTCGCCCGGAGCCAGCAACCGGACACCGGCTTCCAACTCGGGTTGTTGAAACTGATAGACCAGCCGCTGTTGCAGACTGCTGTAATGACCGTAAGTAAGCAAAAACTGCTTCAACTCCCTGCTATGCGATTGCAATACCACCATAAAAAGCTGCGAGAGATTTTTGTACTGTTGCTGTGCATTCCACGACATGGAACCGTTTAATAAGAACCGACACAACAACTGAAACCCATTTTCAGTACCGGAAATGCGTTTTACGCTTTGCTGCACCGTGCTATCGAAAACACATTTACTCAATGCCTCTTCCAGCTTTTCCCGCAGACGAAGTGGAAACTGCTCATCCAGCTCATCTTCGAGTATTGTTCCTAAATCCAACTCCAGCAGCTCTATCTCCAAATGCTCGTTGGGTGGACTGTAAAGCGTAAGAACCTTATCGGCCACCCTCTCGAAACCCGATGCAAAAAAACTATCCCAACGGCCATACAGGCTGCGGGCAAAGTCTTCGTTTTGCATCGTGAAGTCGAATTTCAAAAGGGCGATTTGGTTCATTTATATTTATTTTCTATAATACCCGACGAGTAGTTCAATAGTGAAAATCTTTCTACTAAACACAAATTTCCAACTTTATTGCCATTGATGTTGTAGTGTTTAGCATACTTCTTTGGACAATTGTATCAGGCCGATTATCGACCAGGCCGGAATCCTGATTGTCATCACTTTTGTTTTGTGAAACGGTATTGGCAACGGCCCGGCTTTGTTGTTGATTTGCCGGTATGTTGCCTTGCTTTGTTTTTTTAGCTTTTGAATACATAGTCATGTGTTTTTATTTTAAATGTTCTTTATTTAAAAATGTTCCAATATAAACGTATAGTCATCGTCGAAGTAGCCGGTAATTACCTGTACCTGCGGACAAAGGGTATGGCAAAAGGTCTCAACCTCTTTAATGTTGTGCCCCATCAGGATGGGATGTTCGGGAAAGGTTTCGGCATTGAACAGATTGAAAGCGACCCCCTGGTTGGCGGCACTGTACATTTTGGCTATCATTTCGAAAACAAACCGGCTGTTGCTGCTCCGGTACGACAAGGCACCGGAAGCCACTTTATAATCAACCTTAGGAAACTGAACCTGTGTGAAATCGGTTTGGAAGAAGTAGGTGTCCGGCTTGTTGGCATATACTTGTTTGGCCTCGGCTATGAACTTAGGTTGCTGGTCGATACCGGTGTAATGAAAGTTGGTGAACCGCTCATCGAGGTATTCTTTTAAATCGCCATAGCCACAACCCACATCGAGGATTGATTTGTTATTTAAATCACAGGCTGAGGCGATTACCTCGAAACGCTTTGCCTGGCTTTCCATACTTTTCCAGCCTAAGGCACGAAAGGTTCCATTGCCGTAGATATTTAACCGATGGCGGTGAAAGTGGAGAATAGTGGCTTTTTCTATTAGGTTCATTTTTTGGTTTTTTGTTTAACAATTGGGCTAAAAGACATTTTCAATGGCTTTTAGGTTTTGTTATTGGCTTTTTTTTGAACTTTGGTGCTTTGTTAGGGCTTCTTTTAGTTGCGTCTCTTCTGTTTTCAGTTTTTGTTCAGCTTCCTTAATAGCAGTCATTATTTGAGCGCCATCTTTAGGGTATTTAGTCTGTACAAGCGCAGCTTTTCCACTTGCATATTCCATTTTTTGAGTAAAAGTTTGATTATGTATTTGTCTCAGTGAACTTCCAGCTTGTCCCCATGTTGGGTCTACTCTTCCAAAATTTATATCCACCTCTTTTGCACTGGGTATTTCTAGCCAAGCATGAGCTCCTGAACTTCCCGTTCCATAAACAGCAACAGAATCAATGCCAAGTTCAGCTAAAAGCACCTGTGCGAAAGCAGATTTTTCTCTACAAATGGTTGCCTTTTTCGCAAGTAAGCTTCCTAAATCACCAGAAAATCTAGTATCCTTACTAGATGCACCCGCTGGACTTGTTTTGGTATAGGTGGTGTCTCTTTCTGAATCATCATAACAAATAGCCTCTTTTGTATAAATTAAAAGTCTTGCCACTTGGGATGATAGATCTTCCACTTCACATATGAAAGACATAGCATCTTTGAATTTAGAACTAAAAGTATTAGATTCGGAATCGTCAAGAGTAATTTTCCTTCTTCCATACTCTAATCCTTCACCGGTTTTGTTGTAACTAGGGGAATCCTGAACATGTAAAATTGCAGATACCCAATCGTCAAACTTATGCTCCTCTTTTGAATCAATCAAAGAGTAAATTCTGTTCATGATTTCAGGACTTTGATTCAATCTATCAGCTTTGGCTGTTTCCCTTGATTCAGGAGTAGTGCTACTTCCTATATACAGTTTAGGTTGAATGACTTGCTTAGTATTTACCATCTCTTGTAGTTTTCTTTGCTCTACCGCTTCAGGTCGATTATCCACAAATTCAAATCCTTGCCTACCACTATTCTGTTTCTGAGCATTCTGTTTCTGAGCAACAGAATTAGCAACCGATCTACTTTTATTCCCTTCCGGTTTCATCTGCACCGCCTTTCCCCCCATCACATCGGCCTCGCTTTCCAATCCGGGATTATCATTCACCGCCATACCACCCACAGTGGTGGTGGGTTGTACGCGTCCTTGTTTTTGCTGGGCTACATGCCAGGCTTCGTGCCCCAAGTGTTTTTCCTGCCCGGGAGCTACGTGTATATCGGCACCTTGCGTGTAGGCATAAGCCTGTACGCTGGCGGGTTTGGAGGAGTTGTAATGTACTTTTACATCGCTCATGTCCAGACCTGAGAGTTGCTCTACTCCTGCTTTCAGGTTGTCGGGCAGTCCTGTGTTGTTGGGAGCTTCCTGTCGTTGGGTGGTTTCGAATTTACCCTGTAAGAGTTCGTCATCTTCCAGTTCATCCCGTTGAGCGGTTTCGAACTTTCCCTGTAGTAGCTCGTCGTCATCAAGCTCTTCCCGTTGGGCGGTTTCGAACTTTCCCTGCAATAACTCATCGTCGTCTTCGATTTCCTGTCGCTGGGAAATGTCCTTTTTGTAAGCCTGTAACACATCATTTACAGAAGCTGTATTGGCTTCCCGGCTCTTTCCTTGCAAAGTGCGGGATAGGGGGGCGGGTTGTGGAATTTGCTCTTTCATAAGTATGTTAATTAATGGTTGCTAATTCAGTACGTATTTTTGTCGAAAATAATTTAATCAATTCTTGGTTATTTGTTGCCCAGGCTCTTCGCCACCAGAAATAGATTTGCTCGAAGCGGTACATGACTTCTATGGGTAACCAGCAGAAGTCTACCTCCAAATGTACTGGTAAACGCTCCCGGATAAGTCCCTCGTAGTTATCACGGTGGTACAGGTGTTCGGTCCATTGAGGTATTACGATGGTCAGTCTGTTAGCATCTGATGTTTTCGTTGCTTCGGCTTGCTGCAAAAGAATATGCTCCACTACATAGATAGCCGCACTGTCGCAACTTAGCTTTTCCACAAAAGCAAGGAGGTTATGCAGTGTTTCCACCAACCTTTGCTCACTGAAGAACAAACCCATATTGATGTAGTTTTTCCGGCCAGGATGCTGGTAAAGCAACAAATAGGTGTTATTTGCCTGTACATGATACATCCGGTAATTCTCGATATGCATTCCATGTTCCAAAAAACTCACAAACAGGATATTGTGCCGGAAGAAATTCAGTTGATTGCGCAGCGCAGCAAATTTCCGTTCGTTATAGGCTATGGGCTGCTTTTCTATTTTTAGAAGTTTAGGCTCTATATATTGTTGATTTTGCTCAGCAGTGAAGTATTCTATGTTCAGTAGTCCCTGCATTTCTCCGAAAAATACCTCATCGCTCACCAGTTTGAGATTATGGCGGCTGAATACATTGGTTAGCACACGTTCCGATTGTTGTTCACAGCCCAATATTGCAGATGTGAACTGCTTGATGCCGGCAACACACTCCATTTTTTCATCCAGCAAATTGAATGATCTGAAACGGTGCGTATTCAATTCTGGAAAACGACGAATCAACCCGGCTCTTCGGATATTGAAGTCTGTTTTCGGTAACTTTTTGTTTGCAATGGATATCTGGTGCGAATCCTCACCATAAAAAGCATCCAGCAAATCGTAATAGGCCGATTTCCGTTCGGTAAAATCATCTTTTTTCAACAACTCCGATTCATTGACTTTTTCCCTATCAAGTAGCAAGTCCAGCCCCTCCACGTTGATATCTACCGAGAACCGGGGGGCTTCGTGCTCCTTCAAATTCAGGAAACGGTGCAGGTTTTTGGTTTGTTGCCCCACACCGGAAAGCAGGTAATCGAAAATAAGCAGGTAGGATTTCAGCTGTAAGGCAGATACCTTCTGCTCCGGCGTTGCTCCGGCAGGCAGTCCCATCCGGTTGATGCCGTAGCAATCGGGGAACTCATGCTGTATAGTACCATAGGCAGTTTGAAGTCTGGGGGATATCTCCCTGTTTTCGTCGGACTGATGAAATATCAGGTCGTCGTTCAACTTTACTTCATCGCGATTTCGGGTGGCTGTCACCAGTTGTATATCTTTCAGGTTTTCACAAAGGTTGCGGTTGCTGTGATATAGTTCACGGATACTCTGTATGGTCGAAGTCACATCGCCGTCCTCGTGTAGTGCAACCTGTATCCGGTAATGATTATCATCGGTAACTGTTACTTTGCAGGTTTTGACTGCAGGCAGGGTTTGTTTAATCAAATGTTCATAATCCTGTGGTGTTACAATGGAAGGAGCAAACAGTTCATCACCGGGCAATAAGCCTATAGCCGTATAATCAATCCCTTTCAAATCGGGATTAACCAGGTATTCTTCAAATTCGAAGTCCATCCGGTATTTAGTCTCAAGAAGCGCATAGTTGAGTACATCCAGTATGGTAATTCCGGGATCGTGCTCATTAAAATCTGTCCAAATATTGCCGCTTAGCTTTTGCAACATTTCGAGCGAACTGCTTTGCAGTTGCCCGTACAGATTATCGTCTTTATCTCTTCTCTTAAATTGCATGACAATAAGTAATCAATGATAATTGATGACATGTTTTTTCACTGGTACAACCAAGACAAACAGACTTGTAACCCCTAACTATTTCAATGGATCCATTAAAGGGTTATCCCATAAATTAGCAATCTGATATTGAATCAATACTCCATCACCATATTGCGAACGTGTTCTAATTTGCAATTTGCAGGTAAAAGTGCCTTTTACCCTGAGCCAGCGTAAAGATATTTTATGACCAAAATAGCCAAAATGCGAACGGACTTTATGTATTCGCGGCTTATTGCCAAAACAATGAAGCGCCGTGGCTACCATTAATGCGTACCGCCCTTTGTGCCGCTCTCCGCATCCGGCCACCACCTCGAAAGCCCAACAACCTTCCTGTAATTTATCTGCCTCACCCAGTATATCGTGCCACTGGCCGTCGGCTGCCACGGTACCACATTTAAAAGTTCCCTTGCGTGCCGGACTACAAAGAATACCATCAAAACAGACTTCTTGAGCATGGCTGTTATTATCCCGTTCGTACTTTAAAGTGATTACCGGTTGAGCATTTTTTTCGTTGCATCGTTTTATCTGTAAATCACCGTTATTCTTATTAATAGCTACTTCCCATACCGTATTGGTATCTCCCGGATTCCGGTAGATGGATATAATGGTTCCGTGTTGTGAAAGCGGAGCTAACCCGATACCGATTTGCGGAGAGCCTGAAAACCCGTCATCCAGCATATTCAGGGTTGAATCAATCAGGTCTTCAAAATCTTTTTCAGTCGGACGCTTTCCTTCCTTGAAAAAATTCTTCAGCGTTTTTCGGTTTCGCTTTGCCATATCACAAAATTTTCATCCATTTCCATTTCATTTAGTCCAAACAGACCACGCTTCTCATCCGATAATATATAATGCTCGGCAGCCGGAACCAGTATGGCTCCCGCCCATGAACCGACAACCCTATCCTCAGGCTGCATATATTCTTTTAAGTGATAAAGATCACCGGTTTGGATAAGCTGTATCACTGATAGCTGGAAAATTTCATCCACTTGTTTCATCCTACTCAATTTATCACGAAGTTGTCCAACCGAAAACGAATAACCAAAGTCAGGAGTCTCGTTTTTTCGTTGCCAGGGTGCAATCACCGCATTAATCAGTTTGGCAATAACAGCCCGAGAAACTGCTTTCGAATTGTTGGTCCAATTCATTTTCAACTCACACCTAACCGTAATTTTTTCGTAAACAGGATTCACAGCATTAACACTTTTAACCATTCCTGAAGTACGATTGGAAAAATAGCTCTCAATTTTCAAGAGCAATTCAGGTGACGAACGGGGTCGCCGGGATTCTTTCTCTGTATTACAAACCGGAATCACAACCAGAGTAACCATTTGCGAAGCAGGAACTCCAGGCAGACATTTAATTTTCCGGACTTCGGGAAATGCCTGTAACGCCATGCGTTCGTAATCGCGTGCCGTCACCGCCCGTCCTCGGTGTGTAATGTATTCCGACACACGAATCAACTTATTTACGTCACTTTCTTCTGCATTCGTATCCGAAAATGGAGTGATCTGCACAATTTTTTCAATACCCGGCAATTTTCGTTCAGTACAATTCAGTTCATAATCAGCTTCTTTTATTCCTCCCGACACGTTCTCTTTTTTGACTTTTGCCACATTGCTGAATATCCGGTTGATACCGGCTATATTTGTTGCATTCTCTACTATGCTCAGGCGTATCCATACCAACCCATCAGCATCCCGGAAATCATCACTCTCTATTTCGGGAATAAACAACCGTATCATCCCGCTGGTCAACAAATTTTGTGTTGTATTTCTGAGAATAGTAGTATCAGGCAACCTCTCCCAATAATATCCATTGCCCCAATACCATGCGATTAGGGGAGGACAACTCAGGTCTATTTCATTTTTTAGTGGAAGCAATTCAAGATACAGGTTTACATATTCGTTTCCTACCACATTGTCAAGTGCCAGCAAAATATTAGTATCCGCATCAAACTTCATCACAAATGAATGAGGTATATTTTCTTTAGCCGGATATATTTGCTTGATTCCCAAAGGGTGGATATGATATACCTGATTATCTTCGTTTAAAGAATGTCTGGTAAGGTTAATGTTATCCTCCGATTCATATGTCAGAGTAATTCGCTCTATCAAGGGATTAATCGGAGCATTGATTAACTTTTTCTTTTTTTTAATTAGCGATGTCGCGAAAAGTTGTTGGTAAACTTTGTCGCCAAAGCCCATTTCAGGAGCTACCAGACTAAAATTCACAAATCCCGTTTTAGCACGCAGATTATACTGATACTCATTTTCCGGAATACGTATGGGTTCAGCATCCTCAAGTAAGATTTTTTTCAGAATATGATCTTCTTCCAGCTTGCTGTTATACACCGGATTTCCGGAGATATCTTTTAAAACTGATGAAAACAAGTATATAGTTTCCCCGTTTTTTGTATTTGTCCAGTTATAATCCGATAAATATCTTGATCTTAACTGAAAGCTCAGATTGTCGATATCTTGTTGGTACGATTCGTAATATGACTGTAATCCTGTCTCATCCTGAGGCAATTGTTGCCATTTGATGTGAACATCAATTGACTTCGTTCTTTTAATGGCCATCTCATAATTACCAAGTACAAACCAGGCATCCCGTGTGGCGCTAAATCCGAAAGGTGAAAATGGTTTCGAAATGTCAACTTCGCCAAGTTGATTGTAAAACAGAAGATGCGTTGCACGTTCTACCTTCGTTTCGATTTCAATTTTCTGTATAAAAAAATCTTTTAGCCAAGCATAAGCAAATAACCAGGAATCATGATTCAAAAATATTTTCAAAACAGGAAAAGAAGTAACAATACCATGGACAGGCTCATTGCAAAGCGTTGTTGCCGGGAAACTCTCATCCAGATTAAAACGGACACACAAGCGCTTTCCCTTCGTTTCAACCACATATTTTTTTATTTTAGTCCAGCCAATCGCCGTACTGATTTCAAGATCGAATATATTATGAAGTAAATTAATCAGAACAATTTCTTTCGCATCATCCCGTAAAATTTCCTGATTGCTGTTTTTTTGTACTTCAATTATCAACCTGACAATATACCTTTTAAGTATAAAAGAATTGATTGTACTTTTTTCGGGTTTAAATCCGAGTGTAACATACCGTTTTCCTTCACGCAAAAGCAACGATGGGCTAGAGATGCTAATACCCAATGGCAATCTGTCTTCATCCAATTCCTGCTGAACAGGATTTGAATTTTTCGCTAACGCGGAGTCAGACAAGTCTTCGACACTTAATCCGGTTGGACAACCAAATAAATTCTCCGGAAAAATATCCGGCAGTTTTTCCAACCGTACAATCAAGACTTTATTAACCGTGATATTATTGACTTCAACATCTTCAGTTAACCGGTAAAACACTTTAGTGTTGGGATTGGCCTTATCATAACTAAAACCTGTATTCCGGGTGATTAATAATTTTTGGGGAACGCTTTTTACGAATGAAATCCATGTATAGTCGGGTTTTTGTACGTCAGACTCCACTCCTAATATCTGATTAATATACCATTGAGAATAGTCTTTCCAACGTTGATTGAACCGTTCCAGGATTATATGCAATTGAGATAGAAACGTATATAACAGAGCTTGTCCGGGCTCCATATCTCCATCGAACTTAGCCTTGGAGTGTGGCAGCTTTCTGATCAATTTTATCTCATCCAGCAATTCGTCGAAGTATCCATCCGGTTTACTATCTAAGCCATAATAGCGAATCCAACCGGCAATCTGTTCTGCTTGTTGTAAAAGGGTATCCATCCGGTTATCAAACACCGAGAAGCTCCCGGTTGCCTGAATTCGCTTGAATCTATCATATTGACTTAGGCCATCTTTCATCTCTGTTTTTGCCGTTCTATTTATAAATTTGTTCCTTCTTTGAAATAGAAAGGATAGACAATATTGCTCCTGTTGTTGGTTTGATGAATCGTATAGTCAACATGAATCCATAGCACTCCTTCTGTTTCATCTTTTATCTCTACATCTACATTTTCAACAATAATACGCGGCTCAAAAAAAAGGATAGCTTGCTTTATGGTATCTATCATCAGGGTTTTGACAGACAAATCCATTCCTCCAAAAATCCATTGCCGGATATTACAGCCATAATCGAATCGGAAAATCCGTTCTCCGGGAGATGTAGAAAACAGGACATGAAGACTTTGGAGAATGTCTTCTTCTGCACTAACCAACCCTACGCCGGTTTGTTTCATGAATACAGGCGGAAAGTGCCAACCCGTCCCCAGATATGATTTAAGTTCCTTCATAGGTTTTATCCTCCGATTATTACCGTTGGACAACCAATCACTATTGATCCTCCATGTGCACAACTATCACCCATACGTGCCGCCGGCTTTCCACCTATCAATACGGTAGATGATCCCTTAATGATGCTATCCGGTGGCCCTACACAAACACAGGAATCACCCAGCACCGCAGCAGGCAAGTTCCCGATTAAAACTGTTGAAACACTGGGTCCTACAATCGGTCCCCCTACATGAGGAATAGGTGGCAACCCTGGTGTTTGCATTGGGCAAGTGTGCATATCTGTTATTCTAGCTGCTAATGGCATTGTTATTTCTTTTTAATTAATCATTACCATTGCACCTTTTATAACTGTTTGCCCTCCTGCGGACAATTCCGCTTTGGCATTGCCTTTTAAAGTCAACTCGGCACTGGCGTTTGCTTTAATATTTATTCCTTTCATTTCAATATCGCTTTTGGCTTTTACCTGAGCAGCAGCTCCGGCATCAATCACAACGTTATTCGTTGCTTTAAGCGTTAAATCCTTTGACGATTCAAGCAGTATACCTCCATCATTCAGGATGATTTTATTATTATTTTGATCTGTCAGCTGCAGACCTTTCGCGTCGTCGGAGATTTGAATACTGTTATTGCCGGGTGTTTGAATCGTTATACTCTTTTTCTCCTCATCAAATTCGATCTTCATCTTCGACTTAGTGCTGATAGCGCGCATAGTATTATTTGCTGTCAACTCATAAGCAGGTTTTTGTTTGCTGCTGTACAAACTGCCTAATATCACCGCATGACAGGGGTCTTCATTGAAAAATCCCAAAACAACCTCATCCCCAATATCGGGAATAAAAAATGCCCCGTAACCGGTACTCCCCCAGAAGTTGGCTAACCGTGCCCAGACTTTAGCTGTCGCATTGAGAATAGGTATATCTACCTCTATTTTATACTCGCACGTTGGATCGGCGTCTAATCGGGTAACCTTTCCGACATGCAATCCGGATATGCCGGGTAGAAATCCGGAAGCTGCGGGAGCCATAACATCTGTTTTATCTGTCACGTTCTCAAACAAAAGTCCCAGACCGGCGGTTGTTACCCACTCCCCTTCTTTGATTTCATGTTCCACATATCCTATATATGCATTTCCATTGAAACGTTTGCCCAATCCATCCAGTTCTATCAAATCACCGGGTAGGGCTTTTGCGCTTCCCGGAAATTTACAATATCCCTGGATACGCGATAAACCGGCTTTTACCGCCTGTGCATCCGCCCACGATTGAAGGGAAGACTCCTCTGCGCAGAATTCGGTTTGCAGCGTATAATTACCATCCCCCAGACATTTCGCCATATCTTCGGGTTTATCCGTACCCTGATCATTTAAGGTTGGATTCTTTCCCTGTACTTTAAAGATATTCTGATCAGCCGGGTTCCATGCCACAGCCTCAATTCCTGCCTGTTGTTCGTCCGCAGATAATTCGCCCCTGAATTCTATCAAATCCGTACCATAGGTTATTTTCAACTTTGGCGATGCGCTTAAATCCGGATTCTTTACAGTAATCGTTTGCAGATCCGTAATGACCACCAACCCGTTGGCATCCGAGCGCGAAAGAATAAAATCCCAATCGGTACAATAGTATTGTACCAGTTCATTGTGTATGGTGGTAGTAGCATCCACCGACAATGTCAGAGGTGAATATGCCCCCAGAATTGCAGCAATGACTTCACTGTCTTTCTTTTTCTCAAATATGTGATTCCGGCGGATCTGAGTAGCCGCAAATGCATAATCTTTACACTCTATCTGTAATGTGGAACTACCTTCCTCTATCACATAACTGTGGGATACGACGACACCTTCAAAGACGGGGCTCTCCTGGTTTTCATATCCTGCTGTGACAGAAATCACTTTTCCCGGAGCCAGACTGTCATCGTCGCTCTCGGGAACTTCCCCTTTGGGCATATCTCCGGCTGTAAATACCAGTCGGGCAGTGCCAATCCGGTTCACTCCTTTAAAAATAGAAACAGATATCAGACTGAACATGTTACTCAGCGCTGTACCTTCACTACAAACAGTGAAGGTTACCATTCCACTGGATACGTTATTCGGTGACTCTCCCATTGCTATTGAGTGGTGGAAACATCAATTGTGTCCCTATTTGTACATTTCTGAAATCACCCAACTTGTTATATTCGGCTATTTCAAGACAATAACTGGAATCTCCGTAAATCTGCCTGCATAAAAGGGCTATACTCTCTCCTGCTTTTAATGTAACCAAGCGTGAAAGATCGGAAGAAAGTCTGCAAACAGTTTTTGACTCCAGCAGCTTATTCATATACCCCTCAATAGATATTGATGTTTTGACTCGAAGAGGTGAACCATCCGGACGAAACAACGAATAATCATAACTCATTGACGACATTCGTCCATTAAACAGAAAACTACCCCAATTGACCTGTAAATAATTCGGTTCATGGGTATCACTGTTTATATTATAAACTACATCTTCGAGATGACCAATCATTTCAACCAGAGTTTTCTTTTCCGGGTTGGAAACAATACCCGTACCATCAAAAACAAAATCAAAGCTGAGAGTCGTTTTATTACTCCTGTCATATTTAATCTCCGAATTTGATTTGCCTACAGATTTATCGCTGATATAGGATAAACCGAGTGAGTATTTGAGTGTTGAGGGATTAATCTGGAGTGTTATAGTATCATGTTTCTTTAAAAAAGTATTATCTTCAAAACTGATAATCTGCATTTTTATCAACTCGCCCATTCTTATCTTTCCTTTCTTTTTCGTTGCACAACCACCCTGTTCTTTTGAATATCTCTCAGGAGTTCATATTTAATTCTTTGAATAACATCCACAGAAACAGGCTCTTGTTTCCCATTCCTTTCAATAGTCGTTTTAACATGTATTTCTTTAATTACTATCGGCATTACATCACTCTTGTTTGTTTCAGATACGTAAATTCTACGGATTCAATAATGATACCGTTTTTTTCGGAATCGAAGTTGTCAACCTCCCATTTCACAGGATATGCCCCTGAACATCCCCATACTCTCAATGATTTTCCATTTTCGTTGAGAAGATGAATTAATATGTTTTTAGTGACTACCGGTAGCGTAAAATCATTTCCCAGACTTTGACATATCCATGTCTCAATTGAATTCGTCAAAGGCAATAATGCTCTCTTGAGGACCAAATTCCCATGCTTAAGTTGTTTGGGAAATTTATAGTCATACTCATTGACCCCTCCTTCCTGGATGGTTTCGGTTTCCATTTCTACAGATAAACCGGAAACTTCTTTGAATGGAACTTTTATTTGCTCCCCAAATTCAACTTCAAAGTAAAACGCAACCGGTAAATCTCTGTCTGTTTCATTCCCCACTTTAACTATTTGCGATGGTTAATCCTTCGTGAACAAGTACCAATGTCTCAACGGCTACTTCGTTGCCGTCGGATTTCAAATCTGTTCCCGTAATCTTGGATGGCCAGGCATTTTTAAGTGTCCATACCATGGTCGGCGCTCCGGCCTCATCGAGTAAACTTATGGTTACCGACTGACGTTCAATGGTATTCATTTTGATTTTATTGAACCAATCCCAAAATTTATTGTCACTCTTAAACACGCCTTTTTTCAGTGTTATATCGCCAAACTTTTTGATTCCGGGCATTTTAATGGTTGAAAACTCGGGACTGTTCCCATGTCTGTATTCTATGACCTGTGCTTCGATCTCTAAGCCTGAAACTTCCTGAAAAGTGGCATCCAACGATGCAATTGTAACTGAAAAATAAAACTTGGGTAAAGGCCATACCTGGTCTTGTGCTTCTCCTGCCATGATGTATTATTTTTTAATGATTAATGATTAATTTGTTAGCTTTTTTGCATTTGTTGCTGGAAAGTAATCTCGATAAATTCAGCGGGACGAACAATGGCCACCAATACGGTGACTCTCAGGATTCCTTCCAATATATCCTCTGGTGTCATTGTCTCTCCCAAGCCTACATACACACTATAAGCATCATCGGGAACTGCTCCGGCCAAACCGCCCCGTTTCCAGATGCCATTGAGAAAATTGTTTATCATGCTTTTCACATTAACCCATGTATTGGCTTCATTGGGATCAAACACATACGCACGGGCTGCATTCCGAACCGACTCTTCAAGCATGATCATAGTACGGCGGACATTAATATATCGCCAGTCCAATGAATTGCCATCCAGGGTACGTGCTCCCCATACTTTGATGCCTTCTCCAGTAAAAGTACGAATGGCATTAATAGATTTTCCGCTTAGCGGGACATTCAGATCTTCCTGTTCCTCGTGCGAAATATTCAGCGAAGGACTGATTGCACTGGCAATACCTACATTAGCCGGTGCTTTCCATACACCTTTGGTATTATCCACTGTGGTCATCACCCCGGCCATTGCTGCAGACACAGGTAGAAGATTTAGTGTCAGCCGCATTTCTTTCATTACCTCTGCATACAATTTACTTAGCTGAACAAAAATCTTATGCAGCGTATTGCGGTCGACATCGGGCAAACCCTCCTTCAGACCGTCAATATAAATTGCTATCTGTTTCTTTTTATCATCGGATAAGAAAGATAAATCCAACTCAGCGGTTAACAACTCTTTTAATTGGGCAATATCCAGATTTTCGTAATCCAGTTCATTCTCCTGAACAATGGATGTGTTGATCCAGGGATAATAAGCTGCTCCAAAATCAAGAAATTCACTTCCTATCGCTTCGCGGAAAAGATTAATCACATCTCCGGCTTCATCTTTCCGGTCTTTATAGCCTCCATAAATATCCAATAATGCCACACGACTGCGTATAACGTAACCGCAATGCCTCAATACGCTTTGTTGCAAGGCATAACAGTCGTTAGGATCCGCTAATGCTACCGCTTCCGGTATTATTATCATAGTTGGTTCCTGCTCTTTTATCAATGGAAGAATCCCCTCTTCCAACTTGCCTTTCTCGATATCCGAAGTATAACTTCCTACTGAAACGATATAACATGGACCACCACCATTGGCATAAAACAGCAACATATTATAATATAATGTGTATTGATCTGTTCGCTTTAGCAGATAGTTTTTACCGTTGAAAGCAATCACGGAGTTACCAACTCCTTCCACCAATTCAAATTTTGGTTTTGGAGCGTCTCCAAAATAAGATCTGAATTCAGCCATGGAACTGATACGCCACGGTGTGTTTAACAGCGATTTATTTCCATTTGCAGCTCTTTGTGTATAGCCGATGAAGGCTGGGACTGCTGTTGCCACTTCAACTACGGAATTGGGGAATGCGTTTTTTTCAACAACATATACTCCCGGTGTTTTCATTGAACCCATAATTTTTTTATGTATTAAAAATAAAAATAGTTAGTAATCATATTATCCGGACTAAAAATGGAAACGGAACCTGGCTGTGGATATGGAATATGGCTGCATAACAGACGTCTCCCGGTATCCTGCACATCCCACAAACAGATTCGAAAATGATATTTCTCTTTTAATTGCAGCTCTTGCTCCGAAACAAACCTCCAGACCGGCTGTTGCTCTCCGGGAAGAGTCACTTTCTCAAGACAGGTAAACACCAGTCTGTTTTTATTCTCATTCAACAGGATATTAGATAGCTGTGTATTGAACTTCGGAATGAGAATAAACTCCCAAAACCTCATTTTGCTCTCGCAGATAATATCCATATGCTGCCTGCTGCTTAAACTATCTTTAGATACGGGAATTGCCAATTGTGCAAAAATACCATTTCGTCCAATGTGCATACAACTACAATCACCGATGGTTTTTATTTCGGATTGGGTATAAAAATAAAAGTCGGTCGATAGCGGTTTCATATTAAACAGCAGTACCTGATGTTCTTCAAAAAACAATCCGGTTCTACTTAGAGCCTCCTCCCCTACCGGTTGAAGCAATATCCATGTATGTGTATCTTGTTTACGAAACAAAATCCCCGATCTTTGCAGTATCAAAGCTGTTTCGGATGTCGGCTCCAACCCCAGGTTGCATCTGCCGACATCAAAGAAGCTATGAGAAATAGCGATTGTCATCCAGATACTATACGAAATATTTTGTGTCATCCGGCTATTTTATTCCCGATTCCATGTCTTGTTGCCCAATACTTGTCGACATATCTAATGTCTCTGCTTCATCAATTGTTATCGTTCGGATTTTACATAATATGGAAGGGTAATAGCTTCCACCAAAAATGCTCCATATATTGGATAGCTCCTGAAAAGAGAGATTAACCGGTTCAATAGCAATGGAATTACTTCTCCCCTGCAGGGTTAACAGGTTATTTCTCTGAACAAACGACAAGACACCCGACAGGATCTGAATGGATTCCGTGTATTGTTTTTCCAAAAAAATGGCCGATATCAGCAGATATATATTTACCTGCCACGATGGGGCGGTTTTTCGTAATCCTGTGTCGGAAACAGATTGCCGGTTGAAATTCAAACCTCCTGAATTTTCTTTTTCAATATTAATAATAAAAAGGCTTATTCTGTTCGAAGGAAACGTATTGGTATTATCTTTTGGCTGAGAAAGAAAGGCAATGTCTTCTTTCAGCTTGTAATGCATTTTCAGATAATCGTTTATTTGTTGAGTTAAGGATGTCAAAACTTGAAAAATCATTTTTTTTTGGTAAAATTACAATCGAATGGCGAAATTTTACTTCGCCATTAAAATTAAATATACTCTACCGACATATTTTTCATCCGCACTATCAAACCACCCAGTATATAGCGCTGTTCATCTGCAATTGTGTATTCAACAATTTCATAGATATGCTCCAACAATTGAATTTCCTCATTGGCAAATTGAAAAGGCATCAGTCGAAAGTCCCGGTTTATATAATAGTAAGCTTTTCGCTTTTTGCAGTACTCTATTGGTGCGAAAAAACGGAGAAAGGAATCATGTTTCATCGCATCGATATCCATTTGAATTGTCCTTTGCGAAACTTTATAGCCGGTCTTATTAAAACAATAAGTCGCAATAAAGGATGTCTTAACAAAATTCGATTGGCGTAGCAGGCCATCGATGATATGATAACGAATCAGGGCATGTTTATTTTGTGGCATGATAATTCAGTAACTGGTTCGAAAACTAAAAATCACACGACAAAGTTAATATATTTTTTATAACATTTAATATTATTTTTAACGCAACACTCTTAATTCTTTATTCTATTTTATTTATCTTTTTAATTATTTGAGTAAATGGGACTCAAATATGAACATATAGTAGCTCACAGTACCTTTCGGATGCCGGAAATCCGGTTCTGGTAGCAAATCCATCGAAAGATAAAACCAACAGTTTGATTTGATTTTTCATCAACCTGTTTCAATTCAAACTCAAAACTCAGAACCATCTACTCTTATCCGACTCCAGACCTTCCGAAACACCTGCAGGAAAGTAAAAAAGAATAGTAGTATTCCTGTATAATACGTAAAAAGATACCACTGGGTAAGTTTTTACGGGAGTATTATATAGAATTAAAACGACAAGACCTCGCCAATTATTCAAAATAAACCACAACAATTTGATATTTAAATAATTGTGGCTTTAAAAAGCAGTACTACCGGAAGATCAAAAAACACTAAACTGCTTGAATTAAAATCTATTTACCATTGACTGTCAGATTAAATACAAACTACTTAAATTCAGCACTTTATTCATTATTATTTATTTTTACAAATGCACGATATGTACCGTATTTGTACCACAAAATTATAATATACAGACTATCTGAATTGATTACTTTTTGCATCTAACCGCCCAAGAAAAAAATTTATTAACCGTTGTAATCATGCCAGACTACAACGGTTTTTCTTTACTACTCATTGAAGCACGCTCTATCATTGACTACTCCACAAAACTCTTCTTTGTCTATCTACATCAAAAGTGAGGCCATTTATCTTTCATTTTCCTTATTTTCAAAAACATATTATAGTCATTAAAAACAGGCAGTAGCATCAATCCCGATAATAATGACTAACTTTGAAGATATCACACTTAATACAATTCCACTATGTCAAAAGAAAAAGAAGGCAAAGAAAAGTCGGTAAAAAAGGTTGCGCTAAAAACATTGAAAGAAAAAAGAGCTGACAAATCAGCCAAGCGCAAAGAAAAAAATAAAAGCAGCATCGAATAGCCTCCTCATACGGCTTTCGCTTCACATTCTTCTATCACACTACCGTCACATCCCGCAATTTTCTTCGAGGAATAACATTGCACACTCCAAAAGGGATGAAGGTTATGCGGAGAGTCCAACTATCTCTGTACTCCCGCAGACATGACCTTGTTTTGTCTGTTCATCCATCTCCAAAGCAACCGTTTGCTTCGTTAAGAATACAACCCGTGAAATAGGGTTATAAAAACTTCGCGTGCATTTGGCTACGAAAATATTCGCATCAGCCATTCATCAAAAGCACTTGAACAACACGCAATTCACATCACATATTAATGTTTCCATCCGATGATTAAAGTAAAAAAAGAGGGTATCCTGCTGCAAAAAACACACTACGAATTTGAAAATGAAGGGGTACTTAACCCGGCCGTAATACGCCAGGGCGATAGTGTATACCTTTTATACCGGGCCGTAAGGAAAGGCAATCACTCAACCATCGGCTATTGCCGGTTGGATGGTCCTTTAACCGTTGCCGAACGATGGAATAAGCCCTTTATGGTTCCTGAATTCGATTATGAGACACAAGGCGTGGAAGATGCCCGCATAGTGCAATTAGTGGATGAATACCACCTCACCTATACCGGATATGACGGCACTAACGCCCGAGGAGCACTGGCCACCGGAAAAGATTTTATGCATCTGAAAAAACAGGGGCTTATTGTTCCGCCGGTTTCGTATGCCGAATTTGTGGCACTGGCCGAATCAGGGGGCAAAGTACATCCGGACTATTATCACAATCATAAATTTTACTACCAGGAGAATGACCCGGAACGGAAAATTATGTTGTGGGATAAAGATGTTATTTTCTTTCCCCGAAGGATTCACGGCAAACTGGTATTTCTCCACCGGATTCGACCCGGCATTCAAATCGTTTCTGTAGACGATCTGCAGGAACTTACCCCGGAGTTCTGGAAAAATTATTTTCTGAATCTGCACAATCATATTATCCTCGACCCGATCTATCCTCACGAATCGAGTTATATCGGCGGAGGATGTCCTCCTATTGAAACCGAGCATGGGTGGCTGGTTATTTACCATGGAGTAGAAGAAGCTGAACATGGGCTGGTCTATTGCGCGTGTGCGTCACTGCTCGATTTGGATGATCCGTCGAAAGAGCTGGCCCGTCTGCCGTACCCATTGTTTGCGCCTGAATATATCTGGGAGACAGACGGAGAGGTAAACAATGTGGTATTCCCTACCGGGACCGCTCTGTTTGGCACCACCCTGTTTATCTACTACGGAGCCGCCGACACACGCATCGCCTGTGCCTCCGTCAGCTTACCGGAACTGATGTCGGAATTATTAAGCTACACAACAAAAGAGTGAAACGTCGATACAAAAAAAAGAGTTATTGACATAAGCCACAGATTTCTTATCTGAGATTTAATCGCTCTCATTTAACAACATTATCGTATGAAAAATAGAAGTATATCGCAGCTAATCGAAAGCGGATTCAGTCCGCAGCCAACTGTTTTGGAAGTAAGCCACCCATTTTATCGCAAAATAACACCGGAGACTACACAACTTCAGCCATTAACATACAACGCAAGTTCTCTGCCTGAAATTTTATGCATCACCTCCTATCCGCCAAGAGAGTGTGGCATAGCAACCTACTCGCAGGATCTGATCAAGGCAATGAATAATAAATTCAGCAACTCTTTTACCATTAAAGTCTGCGCTTTAGAATCCGCTTCCACCTACTATAATCTCTATCCGAAAGAGGTAAAATACACACTCAACACCTCCCGGGCAACCGGATATAAAACACTTTGTCAGGATATCAATCTGGATCCGGATATTAAAATTGTATTGGTTCAACATGAGTTCGGCTTTTTCAGAAAACAAGAGAAAGCCTTTCTGCAATTACTCTCAGGCATAAACAAACCGATAGCAATTGTTTTTCATACCGTACTGCCCCACCCCGATGAAGAGTTAAAAAGCAAAATACGGGAAATAACTGCTGCATGCCAGTCTTTAATTGTGATGACTCACATTTCCGAAGGCATATTAGTTAACGACTATGATGTTCCCAAACAAAAAATCACAGTGATTCCCCACGGCACCCACCTTGTGTCGCATGTAAACAAAAATGACTTAAAGCTGAAATACAACCTAAGCAACCGAAAGGTGCTGACTACCTTCGGTCTGCTCAGTTCCGGGAAAAGCATTGAAACAACCCTGGAAGCACTACCTGCCATCATAGATGAATGCCCCGAAGTGGTCTTTCTTATTATTGGCAAAACACACCCCGAAGTGGTGAAAACGGAAGGCGAAACCTACCGCAAAAGTCTTGAGACAAAAGTAAAAAAACATGAACTTCAGAAGCACGTTATCTTTATCAACCAATACCTGGCACTGCCCGATTTGTTGGAATACCTGCAATTGACCGACATCTATCTTTTCACCACCAACGATCCCAATCAGGCAGTGAGTGGCACCTTTGTGTATGCCATGAGCTGTGCTTGTCCTATTATTTCCACACCGATTCCTCACGCCAAGGAGGTACTGACAAAAGAGACCGGTATCATTTTCGATTTTAAAAATTCGGCAGAACTGGCACATGCCGTAGTACGCCTGTTCAAGAACGAACCGCAAAGAAGGAGTATGAGTTCAAACACCCTTCAAGCAATTGTTTCAACAGCATGGGAAAACTCTGCCGTGTCTCATGCCATGCTGTTTGGACAGATTGGCAACGGCGCCATTAAATTAAAATACAACCGGCCGGCTATCAATTTCAATCACATGAAACAGATGACCACGCCGATCGGAATCATTCAGTTTGCAAAAAACAATCAACCCGACATTTCAACGGGTTACACACTGGATGATAACGCCCGCGCACTGGTAGCCATTTGCATGTATCTGCAATTGACCTGCTACGAAAAAAGCATCCACACTATTCGCCGATACTTCCGTTTCATCAAAAACTGCTTGCAAGCGGATGGCTCGTTTTTGAACTACATGGACAAAAACATGCATTTTACGGATCAAAACAACTCTACCAACTTAGATGATTCCAATGGGCGTGCCATCTGGGCCCTCGGCTATATGCTGTCGATAACCAACCTGCTACCCGCAGAACTCATCAAAGAGGCAGAAGCTGTTTTCGACAAAGCGGTACAACATTTTGAATCTGTCCGTTCTCCACGTGCCATGGCTTTTGCCATCAAAGGAATTTACTACCACCACACCGGAACAAAGTCTACCAAACACGTAAAATTGCTCACAACACTGGCTGACAGGCTGGCGGCAATGTACCAATACGAAAAAGATGACAACTGGAATTGGTATGAAAGCTATCTGACCTACGCAAACAGCATTTTACCGGAAGCAATGCTGTGTGCATGGAAAATCAGCGAACAATCCGAATATAAAAACATTGCCATCGCCTCTTTCGATTTTCTGTTATCGCAGATATTCAATGACAACGGCATTGAAGTTATCTCCAACAAACATTGGCTCCACAAAGGAGAAAAACCGGGACATTTCGGCGAGCAGCCCATCGATGTGGCCTACACCATTCTGGCGCTTGAAAAATTCTACGACACACTCCAATTGGAGAGCTACCGCGAAAAGATGGAAATCGCTTTTAATTGGTTTTTAGGTAAAAACCGTCTACACCAAATCATTTACAATCCCTGCACAGGCGGATGCTATGATGGTCTGGAAGAGACACATGTCAACCTCAACCAGGGGGCCGAATCCACCGTGAGTTACCTGCTGGCACGACTCACCATGGAAAAATACAGTCAGGAATAAGTTTACTGAAAACATTCTGCCGACACTAAACGCCAACCGCTGCAATCTGAAAAATTACAGCGGTTTTTTCAACTCTTCATCCTTGTTTGCAGCGCAATTCTATTTTCCGATTAGTACAAAAATGATGAATATTCCGGTATTGTCAATTAATCCGACAGTTATCCCGGACGTAGAAAACGGGCTATACTATTCACTATTTGAGCATTACGCCTATAGTTTCTTTCCCCGTTCGTTGAATGTGCATATTACACCCACACATTATCATTATAATTGACTGATTTTCAGATACTGTTATATTCCATATTCAAAAACAAGCACCCGTTTCCGACGATTCACATATAAACATTTGTAAAATAGACAGAAAGCGAAATATTATGCTTACCTTTGTGCTCTGAACAATAGAGTTTATATTGATTCTTTCACAGCAATGCTTTGTTCCGTTGCCCATGCACGGATCTTCTCATCGTCAAATCGACCCATATTCACTTTCTTGTTATTATTTATTTGTTGCGAAAGTTTGCAGCATCCTGTAGTAACTCTTTTAGCAACACAACAAAATCATTTTCAGGGCTGTATCTACGTCACCACTCACCTTTCATCCTGACGTACCTTACACTTCTCCCCCTGTTATTTAAATTAAAAACGGCTATAACTTAGTCAACCATTTCATGACATTTAAAGAACTTAATATTTCGGAGCCTATTTTGAAGGCTCTGGCAAACAAAAATTACAAAACTCCCACTCCTATTCAGGAACAGGCAATACCCATTGCTCTCGACGGTCGAGATCTGTTGGGTTTGGCTCAAACCGGCACAGGAAAAACAGCAGCCTTTGCAATTCCTATTATTCAACAATTGAGCCTGTCTCAAAACAAGAGTCGTAAACGCGAAATAGCAGCTCTGGTTATCACTCCCACACGGGAACTGGCGATACAGATCGACGAATGCTTCACCGACTACGCCAAACACACCGGAATCCGCAACACGGTAATCTTCGGAGGTGTAAGCCAACGACCTCAGGTAGACCAGTTGAACAACGGAACCGACATACTGATAGCCACCCCGGGCAGATTGCTCGATCTGATTAACCAAAAAGTTATCACGCTCGAACATATCCGCCATTTCGTACTCGACGAAGCAGACCGGATGCTCGATATGGGTTTCATTCACGACATTAAACGGCTGTTGCCGCTGCTTCCGAAGCAACGACAGACGCTGTTTTTTTCGGCAACTATGCCTGCTGCCATCGACCAGCTATCGAAAACTATTCTGCATAAACCTGTCAAAGTAGAGGTAGCGCCGGTATCTTCGGTTGTAGATACCATAGAACAACATCTGTACTTCGTGGAAAAACCACAGAAAAGTGACTTGCTTATTTCGTTACTGGCAAAAGAGAAAAACAAGTCGGTGCTGATTTTTTCCAGAACCAAACACGGTGCCGATAAAATAGCCCGGATACTGACAAAAAAGGGTGTAGGATGCGA
Source organism: Bacteroidota bacterium (assembly GCA_017860295.1). Taxonomy (GTDB): domain Bacteria; phylum Bacteroidota; class Bacteroidia; order Bacteroidales; family Paludibacteraceae; genus Microbacter. The sequence continues at coordinate 176,135 of JAFNAS010000002.1, forward strand.
AGCCATTCATGGAAATAAATCGCAGGGAGCACGACAACGTGCACTGACCAACTTCAAGTCGGGCACCACCAAAGTGATTGTAGCCACCGATATTGCCGCCAGAGGGATCGACATCGCCAATCTGGAACTGGTAATCAACTACGACCTTCCGGACGTGGCCGAGACGTATGTACACCGAATCGGACGTACCGGACGTGCGGGAAAACATGGCACAGCGCTCACTTTTTGTGCTCCGGAAGAACGCGTAATGCTCAAAGATATTCAAAAGCTGACCGGAAAGGTGCTGAACACAGTAGCAACCCGGGCGTAAAAGACATCAAATCAACTATTAATATTTAAACTCATTTCTGTGAACAAAAAAGAATTAGAAAAGAAAAAAGATCAGAAAAAACGAGAAAAGCTGAAACGCAAAGAGGAGCGTAAAGCTAGTGGAGGCAGTAAATCTTTTGAAGATATGATTGCCTATGTAGACGAATTTGGTATGATTACCGATACCCCCCCGGATCCCACGAAGAAAAAAACAGAGGTAGAACTTGAGTCTATTGCTGTTTCCTCTCCCAAACAGGAAGAGATAGAAAAGGAACCGCTGAAAGGCAGAGTGGAACACTTCAATACCGAAAAAGGATATGGATTCATTAAAGATATGGGAAGTGTAAACAAATACTTCTTCCACATCAGCAACGCGCCCGAAAATATAACTGAAGGTGACATTGTTAACTTTGAACTGGAAAAAGGACAAAGAGGAATGAATGCTGTAAGAATTGAACATGTACAATAACACACTATAGAATATGAATATTTACGTTTCAAATTTAAGCTACGACACAACGGACGATAGCTTGCAAGAATTATTCGAAGAATACGGAGAGGTAGCTTCCGTTAAGATTATTTCGGACCGGGAAACCGGACGCCCCCGTGGATTTGGTTTTGTCGAAATGGGCGATGACACACAGGGCCAGCGGGCTATTGACGCTTTGCACGAAACAGATTTTGAAGGCAAAACACTGAATGTGACTGTTGCCCGTCCCAGAACCGAACGTAGCGATAATGGCGGCTATGGTAATCGCGGCGGAAACGGCGGCGGATATAACCAGCGACGTTATTAAAAATCATTTACGATAAACCCGACAAGGCAGATCTGCGCCTTGCCGGGTTTTGCTTTATCTTTCGACAAAAGCGCAACAATTGGTTGAAAATAAGAACGTAAGAACAGAAATTATTGAAAATTTGAACCCTCTAATTTGAATTTTACAATGATCCCCGATTCCTATATTTTTCCTCCACGCAAAGCTGAGATTGCCAACAGCATCACCCATGCATTAGGCATCCTCTTCAGCGTGAGTGTTATTTTTGAATTACTCTTCTCCCCTGCCGTTTCATCCGGCAATCGTTTCAGTCTGTTCGTATTTGCGTGTTGCATGTTGGAAATGTACAGCATCTCTACCATCTATCATTGGGTAAAAAAGGTTCCACTAAAGCGGACTTTACGCCTATTCGATCACATTTCCATCTATTTTTTAATTGCAGGAACTTATACTCCGTTTGTTTTGATTTGCCTGCAAGGCACCCTCAAATGGCTGCTGCTATCGATTATTTGGGGAATTGTGGTATTAGGCATTGTCTATAAACTGGTGTGGTGGAAAAAGCATCCAAAACTATCGCTCTACATCTATTTGGCGATGGGGTGGTTGATTGTATTTTTTATCAAACCGGTATATACCTCATTACCCACCGACGGTTTTATCTGGCTTATATCCGGAGGTTTATCATACAGTATCGGTACGATATTCTATGCAAACCGTAAACCGGTATATAATCATGCCGTTTGGCACCTGTTCGTACTCGGCGGTAGCGCCTGCCACTTTATGGCCCTTTTATCAATCTGAAAACGACAGCATAAGCTTTCTTTCACTCATAAATATTGTTAAATACGACATTATCTACTATGGACAGAAACACCGGTGATGCAAAATGAATGCAGTAAAAATCACGTTTACAGAAGAATTCATCCCTTTTTTCACCCCTTCAAAAATATATTTTTATTCCATTAGGTAATAATACAATAGATTATGCGTATCTTTGTATCATAATTGAACAACAAGTCCGGGTTTATTCACTATTCAATCCACTTCATTTCCCGATTAGGATTATCAAATAGAGTTTTTTTCTCTGTCTTTCTTTTCAATAACAAATCAATTTTTTATTTAATCCTAATTCAAAATGAACATTTTTGTAGCAAAATTAAGCTTCAACGTCAATGATGACGAGCTTAGAGATCTTTTTACCGAATTTGGCGAAGTAAGTTCCGCAACCGTAATCACAGATAAAATGACCGGTCGGTCTAAAGGTTTTGGGTTTGTAGAGATGCCCGACAACGATGCTGCTAAACAAGCCATCAACAAATTAAACGAAAGCGAAGTAGATGGTCGTACCATCGCCGTTTCCGAAGCTCGTCCCCGCGAAGAACGTCCTTATGGCGAACGTCGTCAGGGTGGTGGTTACCAGGGTGGTAGCAACCGTGGAGGTTACGGTAACGACCGTTCCAGAAGATATTAATCAGAAGATACTTTTATTCGAAATGCCTTTATTGTAATGATAAAGGCATTTTTTTATTTCTAAAATTTCCGGACAACCACACCATCTTCCTCTCAGTTTAAGCGTAAATATGTACTTTTGTACTCGTTTTTATTTACACCTTACTTTAGCACGACCCATATGAAGAAACTGATTTCCATATTTTTTCTGCTGATGTGCCTATCTGTGACATCTGCATTTGCTCAAAAAAGAGCCTTTACCATCGCCGATTTATATAGAATAAAAGGGGTAGAAAGTCCTGTCGTTTCGCCCGATGGCAATCACATTGCATTTACAGAACGGAGTTACAATCTGGAAAAGGGGAAAACCTTTACCAACATCTGCTACACCCATAACGACGGGAGCAATAAAACGGCAATAACTACCGACCAACAAAGCAGTACCCCCATCTGGAGTCACGACAGCAAAGCGATTTATTTCGTTTCAACCCAGAGTGGTGCTCCGCAAGTTTATCGCTACACTTTTACAACCGGAGAAACAGAAAAGATAACCGATTTTTCGATGGGCGTCGACGGGCCGGTACTCTCTCCCGACAACCGTTTGATCGCATTTACCGCCGAGGTATATCCCGAATGTGGAGCCGACAGCAGGGCTAATGCCATTGCCGATTCGCTGGCCGCACATGGCCCGACTCAGGCTTACCTTGCCGACCATCTGCTGTTCCGCCACTGGACCGAATATGCTGCCGGGAAATGTTCGCACATCATCATTTACGATATTACAAAACAAACCTACACCGATGTTACTCCCGGAAATTTCGCATCGCCGGTGTTTATGCTCGGTGGTGGAATCGGATTCAACTTCTCTCCCGACAGCAAAGAGTTGTGCTACGCCTCGAACCACTCCAACCACCCGGAAGCATCTACCAATGCCGACCTGTTTTTAGTCTCCGTTAACGGCGGTCAATCGATCAATATTACAAAATCGAACGTAGCCTGGGACGGTTCGCCGGTCTATTCGCCCGACGGCAGATACATTGCTTACCGCAAACAGTTTGTTCCCGGCCACGAATCGGATCGCTTTCGTCTGGCACTCTACAACCGCCAGACCGGTACTTCAGAAATCATTACCAACGACTTCGACAACTGGGTGAACGATTTCAAATGGGATACCGACTCCAAATCGATCTATTTTTCGGGCGATGTGCTGGGCAATCAGCCCATTTACAAAATAGACATTGCTTCGAAAAAAATCACGCCTGTAAGCGGTGACAAAGCCACTTTTGCTTTTGACCTCGACAACAAAGGCAACATCTACTACACCTCAAGTTCTACCGGAAAACCGGTAGCGCTCTATCGCCAGAGCCTCACAAAAGGCAAAACATCACAGATCACCTTTCTGAACGAAGAGGTTGAAAATTCGGTGGATATCCGTCCGTCCGACACGCTGTGGGTAGCCGGTGCCGACGGACACAAAGTGGAAGTGTTTATCGTAAAACCACACAATTTCGATCCGAACAAGAAATATCCGCTCATTCTCAACGTGCATGGCGGACCGCAAAGCCAGTGGATGAACTCCTTCCGTGGCGATTGGCAGGTCTATCCCGGTGCCGGTTACGTGGTGGCCTACCCCAACCCGCACGGCTCTACCGGTTACGGACAGGAATACACCACCTCCATCTCGGGCGACTGGGGAGGCAAACCGTTTGTCGACCTGATGAAGGTAACCGACGCGTTAGCCAACCTGTCGTATGTCGATTCCACCCGCATGGGGGCCATGGGGTGGTCGTACGGCGGCTACATGATGAACTGGTTTCAGGCACAAACCAAACGGTTCAAATGTCTGGCATCGATGATGGGATTGTTCGATCTGGAATCGATGTGGGGCACAACGGAAGAAGTTTGGTTCCCGAACTTCGACCTGAAGGGTCAACCCTGGAACTCTGAATTGTATAAAAAATGGTCGCCCTCGGAATATGTAAAAAACTTTGCCACCCCGACACTGATCATCACCGGCCAACGCGATTTCAGGGTATCGTATAACCAGAGTCTGCAATATTTCACCACCCTACAAACACTGAATATTCCATCGCGCCTCATCATCCTGAAAAACGACGGACACTGGCCCAGCACGGTAAAATCGATGCCGCTCTACTACGATGCGCATCTCGACTGGTTCCATAAATACCTGGGCGGAGACCCGGCACCGTACGACGTGGACAAACTGGTAAAGAATCAGGTATTCAACGCGAAATAAATCGATTTCACAATCGAATTTATTGTAGAGATGCAAGCGAATACTCCTCATCAGTCCGTCAACAAAATCCTCTGGTACGACAACCTGCGGGTGATTGCTACCATCGGGGTGATCGGCATTCATGTCTCGTCCGATTACCAACCCACCAGCGGCACCATTTCAGGATATAGTTTCTGGATCGGCAATATCTTCGACAGCCTGTCGCGCTTCAGCGTGCCTGTCTTCGTCATGTTGTCGGGCGCGTTATTGTTAGCCAGGGAGTACACCATCGGCGTTTTCCTCAAAAAAAGAGTGATGCGATTGGTGATTCCATTTCTCTTCTGGAGCTGCATCTACATCGCCAAATCGCTGTGGGATATGCACGACGAAGGGGTGCTGCTGACCCCTTACACCATTGCCCGGGAGGTTTTCGTGCAGCTCCGCGACGGCAGTTCGCTCCACTTCTGGTATATCTACATGATTGTGGGTGTTTACCTTTTCATTCCCATCATCGGAAAATGGATTCGCAACAGCACGGAGAGGGAACAACTCTATTTTCTGGGCATCTGGGCGTTTACTATCGTCTTCGGACAACCGATACTTGAAAAGTTGAAACCGGATATCGAGTTGAGTTATTTCAGCGGATTCCTTGGCTATCTGGTACTGGGTTATTATCTGAACAGCAAAACATTCAAAAGCCGAAAACAACAAAACTTATTGGCGCTAAGCCTACTGTTTGCCGGGTTATTGTCTACCATTGCCGGCACCTACCTGATTTTACACTTCAAACACGAGTACGCCTCCACATTTTACGAATGCCTTTCGCCCAACATTTTACTCTATTCCATGGGGATGTTTCTACTGCTGAAGGACAAAGACGTCCATTTCAAGCCGCTGGTAAAAGTACGCGATTTCATCTGCCGCTATAGCTATGGCATCTTTCTGGTACACGTGCTCATCTTTTTCCAGCTCGGCGACTATGGCATCAACTGGCAATTCATCGATCCGATAGTCGGCATCCCGGTCACCATACTGGTCTGCCTCATTATCTCGTCGGTTATTATCTTCGTTGTAAACAAACTACCTTACGGCAAATATATTTCAGGATAAATGCAGATCGTTCTTTCGCCTTCCAAAACAATTGACTTTCACACTCCGGCGCCCTCATTTGAAACGACACAACCGCTGTTTGCATCGACAGCCAACCGGTTGATGGCAGAACTACGTCACTTCACGGCCGAAGAGATTGCGCTACGCGAAGAGGTCAGCCTGAAAATAGCCTTTGCTTCGCAAGAGTATGCGCACTCGTTTTCCACCATGCCGGGTTGTGGCAAACCAGCTCTGTTTGCATACACCGGCAATGTATACGACAAGCTCCATCCTGCTACTTTCGGTGAAAATGAGGTAAAGTATGCGCAGGAACACCTCCGCATTTTTTCCGCGCTCTACGGTTTGCTTCGACCGTTAGACCTTATTCAGGCCTATCGTCTCGATATGAATTCACAATTAATTGAGGGACTTTATGACGTATGGCGCAAGCCGGTAACCGAAGCTGCGATTAAAGCGGTGCAAGCCGACGATAACGTCCTGGTCAATTTAGCTTCGGCCGAATATTTCAAACTTCTTGACGTAAAGAAACTTCCTGCCGGATGCCGCATCATCACACCAGTATTCAAGCAGGAACACCATGGGAAGTATAGCGTGAAAAGCCTTTATGCCAAACAGGCGCGTGGATGGATGGCTCATTTTATCATTGAGAATCGGATAACCGACCCCGAATATCTACAGGGATTCTCGGAGGAAGGATACTACTTCTGCCCCGAAATGTCGAAGAAAAATGAATGGGTTTTTATCCGGTAAAACCTGTATACAACAAAGGCGCTTCACAAGGAAGCGCCTTTACTACTCAAAAAATCTATTTCAATCTATTTATTAATAAATTCTCTCTCCGAGAGCAATTTTCAATTTCAGCAGACTTACAGTATAATCGACACGCGCCTTCATGACCGCCAGATGACTTTCGGCCAACGATGTAGAGCTATCGAGCAAATCGAGATTGGTAATGGTACCGGACTTAAAGCTGGTTTCGGCCAGTTGATATGCCTGCTGTGCCTGCTGCAATTGCAGTTCCGATTGCGCAATTTTTTTCAGCGACGCATCGACATTTGCACGGCAGTCAACCACTTCATTTACAATATTTCTCCGCATCAGTTCCGTATCCTGATCTACTGCTTTCAGGTCAGTCTGCACCTGCTGGCGGTTGTATTTCGACCGGTTCGCATCAAACAAGGGAACTTTGAAGCTCACTCCGACTGTATAGTTTGCTTTCAGGTCTCCCAATTCGGGAATATATCCGTTCTTGTAGCCACCCGTAGCAAACAGATTCAGAGCCGGATTGTTTTGCACATTCACCATTTTCAGACGAGTATTCGTCATCAGGCTCTTCTGTCGGGCAATTTTCAATTCATCTCTCTGATCCAATGCTTTGTTGCTAAGCACACCAACCTCTTCCACTATTTCCGGAGCATGAATATTCTCTTTCAACGTCAATGCCGATTGCTGCGACCGACCCAGAAACGAGTTAAGTTGACTTTGTTGCACCTGAAGAGTAGTCAGCAAATCGGTTTTCTGATTTTCGATATTCGAAATACGCACTTTAGTGGTCAATATTTCATACTGGGTAGCCGATCCTGAAGCTGCCTTCTTCTCTACAAAGCGAAGGTGCTCGTTCAGGGTTTTCAGCTCTTCGTCTTTAATGCGAATGGCCTCCTGTAAAAAAACAATCGAATAGTAATTTCCAACCAACGTTTGAGAAAGCCGTTGTTTCAACTGTTCAACAGACATTTGCGACAATACCTTCGACTGGGTTTCGAGTGTAACACTCTTATCCGTTTTGCCGAAATCGTAAATTTGCTGATTGACACTCACAGTTGCCGAATAATTATCGGCCGGATACATCTGAAAAGAGCCCAAACCGGGCAAAGTAAATTTAGAGGTCGGACCGACATGAGAATAATTGGACGAAAGATCGATATTCGGATAATACGCCGACTTGGCCAATCCTATTTTAGCATTGGCTGTTTCGATATCCAATTCTGCCTTCTTCACAGAGGGATAGGTTTCAATCACTTTATTGATAACCGTTTCCAGCCCCAACGAGTCGCTGCCTGCAACCGGATTGCCGGATTGAGCCTGTAACACGACCGGAAAAGCCATCGACAGCGAGAATATATAAAAAGATAAACGTTTCATTTTATTTGTTTTACATCGATAAATATCAATATACATATTAATGAGCCACCTCCCGTTTTTTTGTCCGGGATAAGATAACGGGGATAAAACCAAGTATGGTAACAAACGCTGCCACCAAAAAGTCGTCGTCAACCCCCTGAATAAAAGCCTGGGCATTGACATGTTGCAAGATCACACTTTGACTTTGATTCAACGCCGTAGACAACGGACTACCGGCATGTTGCTGAATATAGTAAGCCATATTCTGTGTCGTATTCTGTAACGCTTGCGACCCCGATACGATAGCCTGACCATACACCTGTCCGTGAAAGCTGGTACGCGACGTAAGCAACGTGGTAAGAATTGCAACTCCGAGGCTACCTCCGATCTGACGAACCGTGTTCATTATACTCGAAGCCTGCCCCATGTGTTCGCGCGAAATCGTCAACAATGCCATGGAACTAAGTGGAGTAAAAATGAGCCCCATCCCAAATCCCCGAATATACAACGACAGCATGACAAACGAATGTTCCGACATAAACGACAAATTGTAGTTAATTGCAAAACTGATAGTCAACAAAATGATACCGATAAAAAGAGGAATCTTGGGATTGGTTTTATCAGCAAACAACCCAACCAACGGAGACATCAAACCCTGAATTATACCCACCGGAAGAAATACAGCTCCCGACTGTAAGGCTGTATATCCCATCGAATTCTGGAGATACAACGGTAACAAGAAGGTACTTCCGAACATTCCCAGACCGAAAATCATCATAAAAAGATTGGCCATGCCGAAGTTTCGATCCCATAACAACCGAAGTTCTATCAACGGATGTTTACACGTCAGTTCCCTGGTAATAAACACAGCCAGACTGACACCCGATATGGCAAAACAAGCCAGAATGTAGGGAGCACCCCACCCCTCCGAATTACTTGCCGAATTACCTTCGGTTAACGCATACAGCAATACCGGCAAAAAAATGATAACTGAGACAAATCCCACAAAATCGAATTTGCGCACATTCGGATGAATAAATTCCCGTTGAATCACGATTGTGGAAAAGAGAGCGAAAATGCCAACCGGCACGTTCACATCGAAGATCAGTTGCCAACTAAAATTATCGACCAAATATCCACCAAGCAACGGTCCGAATGAAACGGAAGCCGCAGCCGCAATCGACCAAAATCCGAGTGCGAGACCTCTCTGTTGCGGAGGAAACTCACGAGTAATAATGGCCATACCAAGTGGTTGTACGGCACCCGCTCCAAGACCTTGAATGATGCGCGCTACAATCAACGAAGTTTCATCGCTTGCCAAACCGCAAAATAGCGAACCGGCTGTAAAGAAAAACAGTCCCCAAAAGTAGACTTTCTTATACCCGAACTTATCGGCCAACCAACCTGCTGTAGGCAACATGGCTGCCATTGCCAGCATATAGGCTGTAACCACCCACTGAATGGTATCGAGACCGACACCAAACGATGACATTATTTTAGGAAGTCCTACATTTACAATGGTAGCATCGAGCACTGCCATAAAGGTTCCCAACATAATGTTGGCCAGTACAAACCATTTGTACCGATCGTTCTGAGGATGAAAAAGGGAATCTCTACTGCGCAATTTCCGGCGAATCCGGTGCGAAGCTGATACTCTTCTCATGACTTCTTGATAATTTTAACTACAGCCGACATACCTGTTCTCAGGTTGAACGAAGATAATTTAGCTCCGTTTTCGACTGCATCGATTGAAATTTTCACCGGAACACGTTGTGTCACTTTGGTAAAGTTACCCGAAGCATTGTTCGGTGGAATAAGCGAAAATTGTGATGCCGTGGTCGATCCGATAGTAAATATTTTTCCGACAAAAATAACACCTGGATACGTATCGATGGTAAACCGGGCCGACTGCCCCATGTGTAATGTTTCCATTTTAGTCTCTTCCAGATAGACCAAAATCCAGAACTTCTTATTGTTATTCACCGTATAGATCGATTGCCCGGGTTGAGCAATATCGCCCGGCAATAACCATCGTTTAGCAATAACGCCATCCGTCGGAGCATACAATTTGGTATTATTCAACTGAGTAGAAACAACCCCGATCTGAGCATCGGCGGCAACAATTGCTGCTTCAGCTGTTTTAATCTGTGTTTTCGACACCTGCAACTGAGCCTTGGCAGCTTCGTATTGTGCCTGTGCCGTTTCTAAAGCTTTCTTGCTATGATCGTATTGCTCTTTCGTAACAACACCTCCGCTGTACTGTTTCTTTGCCCGATCAAAATCATCCTGTGCTTTTTCCAGCCCGATTTGCAGTACTTTGATATTTTTCTCATCATACTGAAATTTCGCTTCCGTCTGCACTTTGTTGGCTTCGGTTTGGCTCTTACCGGCAATCATCTGCTTTTTCTGAGCCAGCAGGTCAACACTATCCAACTCGGCCAACAGTTGTCCCTGTTTTACCGAATCACCTTCCTGCACATATAAATGCGATATACGTCCCATTATTTTCGAACTGACCGAAATATTATCGGATGCTACATAGGCATCATCCGTTTTCAGATAACTCGCATAATCGGCATACCACAACGCCCCTCCAACTACAACTGCAATGACTACTACAGCAAGAGGCACATACACTTTCCAATCTTTTTTTACCTTACTCATGTCTCTCAAATTATTACGCAAGCACTATCGCGGCTTGCAAGTTACACATCTATTTCTTTCTTGCACTCACTAGACGAACTGCAATTCTGAATCATCGTTTTACCAACCTCTGTCAATATCTCGTTGATATACTGTGCGCTTTCGTTCAACTTGTGCAATTTTTCTTTATCTACCAACAACAAACTGGCACGCAGCGATTCGGTCATTATCTGCTTAATTTCCCAAAACCGCTCCCTGCCTTTCTCCGTCAACTGAATATAAATAATTCGTCTGTCATTCTCGTCGTTCAATCGTTCCACCATCTCTTCGGCAATCAGTCTATCCACCAAAGCAGTCACATGCGGTTTCGGAACCGACAAATGATGTCCGATGCCAGTCATCGTCAATTTACCATGATGCCACAAAGCACCCAATGTTTGTAACGTTTGTTGAGTCATATTTGTCTTAGACCGAACGCCCTTAATAAAGATTCGGCCTAAAATAGGAACCACGTGAGACAGATTGTCGGAGATCGATTTTATTTCCTGATCCAGATCATCCATACTATTTCATTGTTATAATTATTACTCTCAATTAATGGTTACAAAATTATAACTATTATCATTACAAAACAATTAATCTGAAAATATTTTTGTAAAATAAATACAACAAACTAATAACAAACAGATTAAAAGACGAACAAACAGTCTAAAAATGCGATATCTATATACAAAAATGCCCTTCAAAGTCAACTTTGAAGGGCATAATCAGAAAAAAAATTCTTATTTTATCATCCAAAAGAGAAAACCGGCATCTTAATATTCTGTTTTATCCGGTTTGTTTGCCCAGGCTTCAAAAGCGACCAAGGCCTCTTCTCGTAGAATGCTACTAATTGGCAAATTACGCATCGCTGGATTCAGTTTCAGTTCTTCGTAAATAAATGAATCGTCAAATCCGATATTTTGAGCATCGGTTTTGGTATTGGCATAAAACAGTTTATCGAAGTGAGCCCAGTAGATAGCGCCCAAACACATCGGGCAAGGCTCGCACGAACTATAAATGATACACCCCGACAAATCGTATGTATTCAACTTTCGGGCAGCCTCTCTGATCGCAATAATTTCGGCATGAGCTGTCGGGTCGTTGTGCTGGGTCACACTATTAGACCCTGTAGCCACCACTTCTCCGTTTTTTACAACAACCGCCCCAAAAGGACCGCCTCCCCTCTCAACACTCTCAAGCGACAGCCGAATGGCCAACCGCATAAATTCCATATCATCAGTCATGCTCAAATTCATTAAAGATCAAATACGGCTACTGTCGCACGACAATAGGCCTTCCGCTGCACAAAACACGCCCTACAATTCATCAAGATCTTTCAACCACAAAGAAGCAACAGCATCGCTGGGCATACGCCAATCCCCGCGAGGAGACAGGTTGATAGAGCCCACCTTGGGTCCATCGGGCAAACAGGAGCGCTTAAATTGTTGCGAGAAAAACCGACGGATAAATATTTTCAGCCATTTACGAATAACCTCATCGGCATATTTCCCTGCAAAAGCATGTTGAGCTAGATAGAATATTTTGGAAGGAGAAAATCCGTAACGAACCATGTAGTACAGATAAAAATCATGCAACTCGTACGGACCGATAATATCTTCCGTCTTCTGAGCAATATCACCATTGGTATCGGTCGGCAAAAGTTCAGGGCTGACGGGCGTATCCAGAATGTCGCGCAAGGTATCGGCACTCTTTCCACCTACCTTGTGGTTAGCCACCCAACTCACCAGATAACGAATCAGCGTTTTGGGCACACCTGAGTTGACACCATACATCGACATATGGTCGCCGTTATAAGTACACCACCCCATCGCCAATTCCGACAAATCGCCGGTACCAATCACAAGACCACCCTCTTTATTGGCAATATTCATCAAAATCTGAGTTCGCTCGCGCGCCTGCGTATTTTCATACGTCACATCGTGGATATCTTCGGAATGGCCAATATCGTTAAAATGCTGCAGGCTGGCAGCTGTAATATCAATTTCGCGGATGGTTACACCAAGCGAATTCATCAGATCAATCGCATTGTTATATGTTCGACCCGTAGTACCGAAGCCCGGCATGGTAATGCCAAGAATATTCGTTCGGGGAATCGACAGTTTATCGAATGTCAGCGCTGTCACCAAAAGAGCAAGCGTAGAGTCCAGACCGCCGGAAATGCCAATCACGGCCGTTTTCGATTGGGTATGCATAAAACGTTTGGCCAAACCACCGATTTGAATCGAGAATATCTCTTCGCACCGCTTATCCAGTTCAATACCTGATGGAATAAATGGCGTCGGCGAAACTGTACGAGTGAGAGCGAACGTATCTACCGCCGGTATCGGACATTCGATCAGACGATACTCCGGCAAGGAAGAAAAAATAGCCGTACCATCCTGCGAAAAACCAGAATTATGTTGCCTTTCGTTGGTTAATAAATCCACATCTATTTCGCTAACGAGTAACTGCTCGTCGAACGAAAAACGATCGGCCATCGACAAAACACGACCGTTTTCGGCAACAATTCCCTTGCCGGCAAAAACCACATCCTGGCTCGACTCTCCGAAACCTGCTCCGGCATACACATAACCCGCGATGCACCGCGCCGACTGCTGAGCAATAAGCGATATGAGGTAATCGTTTTTAGCGATAATTTCGTTGCTGGCCGATAAATTAAAAATGAGTTGAGCACCCATAAGCGCATGCAACGAACTCGGAGGAACTGTAACCCATAGATCTTCACATAGTTCAATAGAAAAATGGAAGTTACCGGAACCTATCAACAAATGAATTCCAAATGGCACCGATTGACCTGCCAATGTAATGGTATCCACAACAGCATCTTTGGCAGAGACGAACCAGCGCTTCTCATAAAACTCGTTATAGTTGGGCAAATGCGTTTTAGGAACTACAGCATAAATACGCCCCGATCCGAAAACCACAGCGCAATTAAACAATCCGGAACCGACCCGGACAGGCAATCCCACGATCGAAACAATATTCAGCTGTTTCGTCTCTTCAACCAGGCGGGCCAACGATTTCTCTGCCTCTTCAACAAGCAGTTGCTGCTGAAACAGATCGGCACAGGTATAAGCCGTAATGGATAATTCGGGAAAACATACAATCTGAACATTTTGTCTGGAAGCCTGTTCAATCAGTTTTTTGATGCAGATTGTATTGTAAGAGCAGTCGGCAACCTGCACACGAGGTATTGCTGTGGCTATTTTTAGAAATCCATTATTCATTTAACATCACAATTTATTTACCACCAATCTGGTACGTAATTTTCACCCCTGCATAACCCGTTTCGGGAATATACTGCCCGTTAGTAGCATAAAGATAATCAACATTCGGCCTCATTATAAAACTACTACGCTTGTATTTTCTTCTTGCAATTGCACGTTGACTGTTCAATGTTGTAGACCGAAAAGGAGCCTCAATAATATTGCAAAGATAGGATGCCAATGCAATATACCCAAAAGCTGATGATAACTTCGCATTCGTTTCTTTTGCCTGTGCCGATATGATAAGTGGGATAAATGTTGTAGCCATGAAAGTGACACCTTTGGCAAGTTCGCCATTATAAATCTGTCCGAGTCCTGGGACAAGAGCAGAAAAGGCACAAGCCAGCAATGGATCTCTCTCCGCTAGTATCTTAGGAATTGAGGTTGGCTTTTTTTGCACAATATTTACCTTTTGCGCAACCTCCTCCTTCTTTTTTTCAACAACAACGGTATCTCTTTTAGCAACAATCAAACGGACTCTGGTCAGGCTATCTGGTGCTACAACTACTTTTTCAGTAGCAACAGGCACCTCTTCTTTAATGATCTTCTCAATTTCATCCATATTAAAAACCCAGAGATTCCCATCAACCGATTTTATTTTCACTATTTTACCGATTTGTTCTACTACAACACTGCTGGATGGGGTCGTCACAGACTGTGCTTTCCCATTTTTAGATTTTATAGTCCTTGTCGTTGCCGCTACAGTTTTAACTGTCTTCGTTACAGTCTGCTCTATACTGGTTATTGTTCCTTTTATAATGCTTCCATTTTTTAGATACAAAACATCCAAAGAATTGGATTGACCATAAAGAGCAAAAGCAAAGGAACAAGCGACTAAGGTCAGAAAAAACTTACTCATAAATAAAAATTAATATTATTCTACGTTCTCAAACAACCTTCTATCAACCAGTAGTATTAACCTCTTATAGGGTTATTCAATACAAAAATACAACAATAATTTTATTAACACCAGATTTACATTTAATTCTTGGAATATTCTTGTATATAATCCGTGAAAAACAGAGCTCAATGCATTTTTGTTTTATTTCTTTGCGGCTTTGGTCTGAAGCAAGAGCACTACAAACTAACCATTGACGCTCTACAATCACAGAGAATAGACAATTGTATCCATCAATAAGTCCAAAAAAAAAGGCGCCAAAACGAAAATTGACACCTTTCCATGCAAGTCTAAAACGATTATATTTTTTCAATATTCGTAGCCGGAATAAATCCGGCATTGCCATCAGGAAGTTCAACTTCAGTCCAACCTGATACATTATTTCTGATTGTAACCTTCGTACCGGCATGCATAACAAACATATCTTTGCCATTTAACGAAGGCGAGTCTTTGGCAGTAACAGAACCAACCATAATGATTCCATCAGACGAATTGACAATTTTATTGCTTTGCTTTAATGCATAGCTAAGCGAAATCAAAGCGATCAGCAAAGATGCCACGGCAAAATTAAAGGTAGTTTTTCGGAACGAGCGATAACGCCCGAAGACAAAGCACAAAAATGAAGTAAGCGACAAAACAAATAGAATGATGCTGAAGACTGCCCATCCGTTAGAGGACATCAAATCACCAAAATCATTTATCCATTGCTTCAAAAAGAAGACGGATGTAACATCTACATTATCGACAACCCTTTTTTGTGCTATTTGCAAGTTAAACTTAGCGTCTTCATAATTAGGTTTCAGAAGCAACGCCCGATTGTAATTCAAAATGGATTGAGCTATATCACCCGAACGGTAATAGGCATTTCCAAGATTGTAGTATAATTCAGGCGAACTTCCCTGAGATTGCAAAATAGCTTCATATTGTTGAATGGCCGTCACATAATTTTTTTGAGCATACGAAACATTTGCATCTTTTACAGATGCCTGTTGCGCCAACGCCACTACCGCCAATAAAGCAAAAACACCCGCCATCAATGCCTTCTTCATATCGGTTTTATTTCTAAAAACATTCATTTCGTTACTTTTTAATGCTACCTTCCAATGCTTCGATCACAGCCACCGCTTCGACAAAAACAGTATCCAATTCATCAGTGGAAGTGACTGGAGCATAACGTGCAAATTCACATGTGTTAAGTAAATCCATATACCTGTTAATCAATGACTCGTCAACAGCATGAAGAACCAATTCCGATTGCATTTTTTCTTTTGTAAGATCGGCTACCGGAATATTGAGTTTATAACTTAAATACCCCCAACAAGCCTTCAAAATCTCATCATAAAACTGTTCCTTTTTCTGTTCCTTCAAATGGATTGAGGCCAACTTCAATCGCTTTAAGGCCATTTTATTTGCCTTACGATTACGGACCAATGCCATATTAGCATTATCAAGAGCTTGTTTGCGGAATAAGAAATACAAAACTATTGCCAACAACAACGGAATAAGATACAACAGCCAGAACCAATACGTTTTAACAAAAAATTCGGGTTGCTTCGACACTGTGAAATTATCCGTATTGATGTATCGAATATCTTTGTTCAGCACCTTAATATTTTCTTTTTGTGTATTATCCACCACAGTCGATGAGCTGCCCGATCCCTTATCCACATGCAGTTTATATTCTGGAGTCGAAATAGTTTTGTACGAATGAGTGGATACATCGAAGTAAGAAAACGAAACCGGTGATATCACAAAATCGCCTGGCTGGCGGGGAATTGCAAGAAATTCCATAGTTTTGGTTCCCGTAACACCCGATGCCGAAGGCCTGTAATTATTATCAACCTTAGGCTCATAAGCCTCAAAATCAGCTGGAAATTTAAGCGGCAACGTGTTTATTAACTTCAAGTTACCCGTGCCTGAAATGGTAACCCGAACCGTTACAGGCTCATTGGTTTTCATTGTGTTCTTATCGACCTGAGCACTCATGTGGAAATTACCGACCGCTCCCGAAAATGTTGCCGGTTTACCGGCTGTGGGCAAAGGTGTAACATTGATACGGATCGATGGAGCCACCAACGTTCGTTTTACATCCTGATACGTATCGAAGAAATCGTCGAAAATACTCCGAACTTTCCGCTGGCTTCGCAACCGGAGGCCGAATGTTCCAGACGCTTTTTCAATGTCATATGTCCCAGGCCTCTGCGGGAATAATAAGACCTGATACAAAACAAATGTAGTATAATTATGCCCGTTATACCGTTCGAGCTGTGGACGCTGATCGGTAGGCAAATCAATTTTTTGCATCACAAAGCCTTTAAATTCGGGCAATTTAAAGTTCTCAACACCAAGAACATCGGGCAATGAATAGAGTTTATACGTCACCAAAAATGCTTCCTGCTCATATACACGTGTTTTAGTGACATTGGCTTTCATAAAAACGTCACCTGACGAAATGGATACTTGCGAGCTTCCTTCATTTTGAGACTCACCACCACCTCTCCTATTGTTCTTTGAATTTTTATCCTGAGGTAATACTCTTATTGTTAATCCATTAGACACATGTCGCTGTCGGGAAATCATGATAGATGCCGGACCTACGGAAAAAGTACCCAACTTACGAGCCTGCAAAGTATAGGTAATGGTCATTGAGCCACTATACTGCCCGTTAATAATCTGCTGAGAACTGGAGGTGTACGGCCCGGCCAAAGTTTCAAAGTTGCTCAAATCCGGCAAACGTAATTCATCTGCGTCAGCGGCCGTATTGATAACGTAAGACAATTGAAACGGAGTACCCAATATAACAGTCGGAGGTGCTTTTGCAACAAACGTAATTTTTTGAGCATTTCCTCGGACAACACCTAATATTAACAACGCTACTAAAAATAAAATATACTTTTTCATCCGTATATAATTGTTTTTTAATGGACGGATGGAATTCCTTGTTGCTGCAATCATGTTTTCATCCTACACAACAACATGTTCATTTCATCGCTCTATACAATTTTTGACCCAAATGGGCAAATACAACCCAAAAAAGAAGATTTGTTTTTGTTCTCATTCAGCCTACCAATCTTTTTCTGCCGATTGCGACCGGGCTCTGGCTTTTCTGTCATTCATTTTTTGTTGTACATCTTTTTCGTTTTGTTGGATGGCATTGAGAATCTGCTCTGCATTTTGCTTCGACATTCCACCACCTTGTGCCTGTTGCTGCTGATTCTGCTTCTGCTGATCTTTATTATTCTGGTTCTGATTATTATTTTGTTGGTTGTTATTTTTCGGGTCCGGCTTGTTCTGATTTTTCTTATCCTGCTGTTTTTGTTGGTCTTTATTATTTTTGTCTTTATCCTTATTCTTGTTTTGCTGATTCTTCATCATCGCTTTTGCAAAAGCATAATTGAAGCGCGTTTCATTGTCATTCGGATTAAGTATCAACGACTGCCGGTAGGCCTCAAGCGCCTTATCGTACTGACGTTGGGTCATTAACGAATTACCCAAATTATGCATGGTCGATGCCATTCGTTTTTTATCCCGAGTCAATGACAAAGCCTGCTTGTAAGCATTCAACGCGTCAGAATATTTGTTTTGTTTATACAGAGCATTTCCTAAGTCATAATTAGCCTCAAAAGACTTTTTATTTTGCTTAATGGCATCTCTGTAAGCACGTTCAGCCTCAACATATTTTTGTTTATTATAAAGTTTGTTTCCGGTATTTACATTCGCACTCTCTTTTTGTGCAAAAGAAGGAACGAAGGCCAATAGTCCGAGTAAAATAAAAAGAGTTCTCATAATTTTCAGCGATGATATTTCATTGCAATTAATATATTCGGCAAATTGCAATATTAAAACCATTTAAACCGGTTCACCCATTTGTTCTGACGCCCCAAAATAAGGATATCAATAACCAACAGAAAAAATGCCAACCAGGCCATTATTGCAAACTGTTCATCACGGGACGAATAAATCTTACTTTCGACTGGAGCTGTAGCCAGTTTGTCAAGCGACGCAGATACAGCACGTAAGGCAGTATTAGAGTTGTCGGCTCTGACATAAATTCCTTTACCTGCGGCAGCAACTTCTTTACCCATCTGTTCATCAAGTTTCGATATAATTACGTTCCCATTAAGGTCTTTTTTGTAGCTCATCGTACCGGCAGCCGGAATCGGAGAACCTTCCAGCGTCCCTATTCCCACTACATCGACCAAAATCCCTTTATCGGCAGCCAGTTTTGCCGCATCAATAGCATTGTCTTCATGATTCTCGACATCAGTTATAACAATAATCGCTTTTCCCGTCTTACTATTAGTCGATAAACCTTGGATTCCAAGATCTATTGCAGATCCGATAGCGGTACCCTGACGAGAAATCATGCCAGTTTCGATGGAAGAAAGAAACATTTTCGCTGCCACATAATCTGCCGTAAGCGGAATCTGCATCTGCGCCTCGCCCGCGAAAACAATCACGCCTACCTTATCGTTATTTAACGTTTCGGATAGTTTCGAAAGCATTTGCTTCGCCTTTTCAAGACGGCTGGGCGAAATATCTTTTGCCAGCATAGAATTGGAAACATCAAGAGCAATCATCACCTCAATGCCTCTACGCTTCACCGATTCCGTGCTAGATCCGAATTGAGGACGAGCTATGGCTAATACAATAAGCGTTAGAGCAGCTAGAGCCAGATAAAATTTGATGCGTTGACGTGTTTGCGAAACGTTGGGCATCAAATCTTTCAGCAATTGATGATCGCCAAATTTCGCCAATTTCCGCTTTCTGATCATGTTGCTATAAACAAACAATGCCAGAAACAAGGGAATCAACAGCAATAAAAAAAGATAATGTGGTTGTGCAAAATGAAACATCGTGTCTAATTTTTAATCTTCACCTGACGCTTTACGGAACCCTGCGCAACAAAGTGTAACGCAATGCCAACTCTCCACCCAAGAGAAGCAGAGCCAACAACGCAAATCCGGTGTATGTATCGCTTCGACGATTATATTCTTTTACTTCAAGTTTATGCTTTTCTAGTTTATCAATATCCTGATAAATAGACTGTAACGTATTATTGTCGGTTGCACGGTAATACTTACCGTGCGTCATCTGAGCGATTTGTGACAACGTACTTTCATCAAATTCTACAGGCATATTCTGATATTGCAGGCCGAAAGGTGTTTGTACCGGCATCGGAGCTACGCCGCGCGTCCCGACTCCGATGGTATATACCCGGATTCCGAAACTCTTCGCGATCTCTGCCGCTGTCAAAGGAGCTATATCGCCCGTATTATTTGAACCATCCGTCAGCAAAATAATCACTTTCGATTTGGCTTTACTACCTCTCAACCTATTCACGGCAGTTCCCAGCCCCAGTCCGATAGCAGTTCCATCGTCGACCATCCCAAATTGTACGCTATGCAACAAACTAATCAAGGCGGCATGATTTGTAGTCAAAGGACACTGGGTAAAACTTTCACTGGCAAAAATCACCAGACCGATGTTATCGTTCGGACGACTGTTTATAAACTCCGTAGCAACTGCTTTGGCGGCATCAATGCGATTCGGACGAAAATCTTTAGCCAACATCGTTCCCGAAATATCCACCGCCATCATTATGTCAATACCTTCGGAAGTTGAATCGGTCACCGAATCAGATGTTTGAGGCCGCGCAATAACAATTATCAAGGCAATCAATGCAAGCATCCGAAGTGCAAACGGAATGTGCCGGAGATAAAGCCTCTTAGTTTTTTTAAAACCAGCAAAATAACGTGTCGACGATATTTGCAGACTGGCATCCGATTTGCTCAATCGCATGACATACCCCACAATAAGAGGTATCAAGACGAAAAGCAAAAACAAATATTCCGGGTTTTTAAAAATCATAGTCTGTGATAAATTTTCAATTCAACGTTAATGAAGCTTGGGCTCCGACGGTAGTGTGCCTTCATTTTTCTTGTCCGCAGGAGTTGCTTCGGAAGAAGATTCTTCTTCTTTCGTCTGATTAACAAACAAATAGCATATATTCAGACTCAGTTCATTTTCCTCTGCTACAGGATGCAATTTGGCAAACTTCACCAAATCACCCACTTGTAACAATTTTTCCAGGCTATCATAAGCTGCCGGATATTCGGTTTGAATCATCATTGCCTCTTTCAATATTTCAGCTGAGGTCATTTCAAGTGCCGAAATATTAAACCGCGCTTGCATATACTCTCGAATAACTTCGGTTAAACGGGTATAGTACTCTTTTTCTCTCCCGTGTTGCCACAATTTTTGGGAACTGATATGATCGAGATCCTGAATGGCTCTTTGATGAGGCAATAACACTGCATTACCCTTTTCGATAAACGGAATGGGCTTTTTCAAAATATACTTCCAAACGACATAAATTACGACCGCCAAGACGATCAATATCAGAGCAATAATTAACATCAGGCGAAAGAATGCCGCCCAATCGAACGGAGGTGAATACACTTTTTTTATGTCAAAGATGGATTGCTTGGCAGTATCCACATTGTAGGTAATTACTTTCAATGACATTGGATTAGTCTTGAAAGTATCACGACCCGCAATTAATTTGTATGATGGAATATAATAGAGCGCAGAATCGAACGAAGTAATAGTATAAGTTTGCTTTACCTGAATACGGTCGTGTCCGAGATCAACGGTATCCATTCTTGGTTTTCCCAACACATTGATACCCTTTACCAAGGTGTCGGCAAATAGCGGAAACTGGACAACCACATGTTTGGGTTGAGCTACTTCGAAAGACAAATGCGATTGTTTCCCTATCAGTATTAATGTTGAATCGATGGATGCTCTCACCGAAACTTGCTGGCAATACACATTGTGAGCAAAAAGGATGGCAAAAAAGAAAAGCAATAATCTGTAAATTGTTCTCATGTTTTTTAAGCTTGTTAAGCAAGTCATTCACTCAGCATCAATTTCTCAACTTGAAAAGCCGCATTAATGATTTTACATAATCCTCATCGGTACTGATCGATACATAATCAACATTACATTTTGCCAGCACCTGTTGCAACGAAATCTGATTCTCGCCCCACCAATTATGATACGCCATCCGTAAGCGACGATCGGAAGTATCGACCCACAAACGTTCCCCGGTTTCGGCATCCTTCAGTTTAACCAACCCGATATCAGGCATTTCGGTTTCGCGCGGATCGTATACCTGAAGAGCCACAACGTCGTGTTTCCGGTTTGCAATCATCATGGCACGTTCAAATTCACCGTCAATAAAATCAGAAATCAGAAAGGCCGTACAACGCCGTTTGATAGCGTTTGTAAAATATTGCAATACCGTTGCAACATCCGTACGCGAACTCTCAGGATGAAAATCGAGCAATTCGCGAATGATGTACAAAATATGTTTTTTCCCTTTCTGAGGAGGAATGAATTTTTCAATTTTGTCCGAAAAGAAAATCACCCCGATTTTATCTTTGTTCTGAATCGCCGAAAAAGCCAGCGTGGCAGCAATCTCGGTAATCAGACTACGTTTGGTCTGGTTAACAGTACCAAAATCGCGACTTCCCGATACGTCAACCAAAAGCATTGCCGTCAGTTCCCGTTCTTCTTCAAAAACTTTGATATAGGGATGGTTGAAACGTGCCGTAACATTCCAGTCGATACTACGAATATCGTCTCCATACTGATATTCGCGTACTTCCGAAAAGGTCATACCACGCCCCTTAAAAGCCGAATGATATTCGCCGGCAAAAATATTGCGCGACAACCCACGGGTTTTTATTTCAATCTGCCGAACCTTTTTTAATAATTCTGCTGTTTCCATGCAATTGTTACTCCAATTTCAGGTTTCAAGTTCCAAAATTTCAAGATGCCTTATGTCCAATTTTCAGAAATAAACACATGCACACATTGACCAATACCTTATTGGCACATTCAATTAGGGAACCTCTACGGCATTCAGAATTTCACTGATAATTTCTTCCGAAGTCAGGTTGTTTGCTTCGGCTTCATAGCTCAGACCTATACGGTGACGTAGCACATCGAAACAAACGGCACGTACGTCCTCCGGAATCACATATCCACGGCGTTTGATAAAGGCATAGGCTTTCGAAGCCAAAGCCAAATTGATAGAAGCACGGGGTGAACCGCCGAACGAAATCATACTGGAAAGATTTTTGAGTCCGTACTCATCCGGGAAACGGGTAGCAAAAACGATATCGACAATGTAACGTTCGATCTTTTCGTCAATATAAACTTCGCGAACCACGTTGCGAGCACTCACAATATCTTCCGGTTTCAACATCGGCTGAATCTTAGGCAACGATTCCGACATGTTGAGGCGGATAATGGCTTTTTCTTCTTCTTTCTTTGGATAGTTGATAATAACCTTCAACATAAAACGGTCGACCTGAGCCTCAGGCAATGGATAAGTCCCTTCCTGTTCGATAGGGTTTTGAGTCGCCAATACCAGAAATGGTTCTTCAAGCTTGAAAGTCTGATCTCCGATGGTCACCTGACGTTCCTGCATGGCTTCGAGCAGCGCACTCTGAACCTTTGCCGGAGCACGGTTAATTTCATCGGCAAGTACAAAATGGGAAAAAATCGGCCCTTTTTTAATGGCAAATTCTTCTTTTTTCTGACTATAAATCATCGTACCGATAACGTCTGCCGGCAACAAATCGGGCGTAAACTGAATGCGACTATAATTGGCGTCAATCAGTTGTGCCAGTGTTTTTATAGCAAGAGTTTTTGCCAAACCAGGTACACCTTCGAGCAATACGTGTCCGTTTGAAAGCATACCTATCAGCAAAGATTCGACCAAATGTTTTTGGCCGACAATCATCTGATTCATACCCATGGTCAGGGCATCCACAAACGCACTCTGCTTTTCTATGCGCTCATTTAAGTCTCTGATATCAACTGTTGGATTCATTATAAAATAGTTTGTTGATTATAGAATGAAGCAACCCGATTCTCCGGGATTTTCTTCTTTGTTTATTTCAATAAATAGAGATTTGAAGCTACGCTTCAGACCACATGCAAATAAATGTTTACCTTAACTTTCGTAAGTTGTCACTTTCTTTTAACATTTTACGCAGAGAAACCAACACTCACAATTAACCCAAACAACTAAATATCAGAAATATACCAAACACCTTGATTTAACATTTGAGTCAAAAACAAAATTATCCTGCTATGCCATAACCTGTCCACCATACCCGTTAAAAAACACTAAGCCGTTTCATAATAAATACAAAAAGCTCATTTCCATCATTATATCAAGCCATCACACAGGACCAATCGACACAGTTTCGGTGCTTTATCGTCTTACGGCACTGGGTCATATCCATGTCCACCCCAGGGATGACATCTCGCTATTCGTTTAATTGCAAGATATATTCCTTTCAAGGGACCATATTTATGTATGGCCTCCACTGCATATTCCGAACAAGTCGGTACAAACCGACAGGTAGGTGGTTTCAAAGGAGAAATGCAATAGCGATAGAAATAGATGGGCAACAGCACAATCCACGATACGATTTTTTTCATACAGATTTTTTCTGCAAGGCATCTAATGCTTCAATCATTTTACGTTCAATTACCGGATAGGCTAGCGGCTCATTCGCCACGTACGTAAATGCGACATTTATCGTCTGTTTATTATCACACAAAACATTGTTCAGCCTCGATTTATGCAAACGAAAAGCCTCCCTCATACGTCGTTTCAGCAAGTTGCGTTTATTGGCTCGTTTAAATCTCCGTTTAGGCACGCTAAACAACGCCTGCAAAGGAATCGACCGTGGTTCATCTGGTAGAAACACGACCTTCAGCGGATACACCAAAAAAGAATTCCCTTCGGTAAACAAACGCTTCACTCGTATTTCTCCTGTCAATCGTTCTTTTTTAGAGAAAGGAAATAGATTATCTGACATTGTATTGGCTTCGGAATCATTTTCAACTGTTGCAAAGATAACTGTTTTTCCCATACTCACTTTCAATAGAATTGCCGTTTTCAATAAAAACAACACTTCAACTTCGTTTTACCACGCAAAAGTCAAAAAAGCTTTACGATTAATTTCCAAAAGCTTACACAAGAACATAGATAATAAGGGGTCAAGAATCGCCCTTTAACCGTATTTTTCATGCTCAATATTTGCGTCGATCAAATAAATCTTTTATCTTTGCACCCGCTTTTGGAGAGATGGCAGAGTGGTCGATTGCGGCGGTCTTGAAAACCGTTGAACTGTGAGGTTCCAGGGGTTCGAATCCCTTTCTCTCCGCCAAAAGAATTTCAAAAACTAATAAAATCCTGTAAAATCATTGATTTACAGGATTTTCTATTTTTAGGAGTATCTCAAAATTTGCAATATCTGCCAATCTTTAGGTGGCAGATTCGGTGGAGTTGAAATTGAAAGCTCCATTGTCCACCGAATTTCGACTAAAAGTGTTTATAATCAAGTAGTTCAAATATTGAACGTCTTGACTGGGAATCTTAGAAAAAGTATTTTTGTAAACTTTTAAAGGTAACCACAATGAACACAAAGCTGTCCGTTCTCTTTTTCGTAAAGAGAACAAAAACCAATTCCAACGGGTTATTGCCCATTTTCTTTCGCGTAACTGTCGATGGCGCACGTATCGAATTCTCAACCAAACGCTACGCCCACCCCGACAAATGGTCGGTGGAAGGCAACCGGATGAAAGGCACTTCTGCCGAGGCCAAAGCCACAAACTCTTATCTCGATGCACTCAAAGCTAAAGTGTACGATTACCAGCAGCAACTTATTCGGGAAGATGAACTCGTCAACCTTGAGAACATGCGTAACAAAATTCTGGGTATTGATAAACGAAGTTATATGCTCGTGCCCATCTTTCAACAGCACAACGATGAAATCAAAGCCCTGATAGGAAAAGAGTATGCACCCGCCACTTTGATACGCTACGAGACTTCGCTCAAACACACGGTCGATTTTATGAAATGGAAGTACAAGGTGTCGGATATGGACATACGGAAAATCGACCACGAATTTATCACCGGATATGAGTTTTACCTGAAAACCGTTTGTAACTGCTGTCAAAACACCACGGCCAAGTACATTAAAAATTTCGGTAAAATTATCCGCATTTGCCTTGCCAATGGGTGGATAGTAAAAAATCCATTTATCAACTACAAGAGCAAAGTAGTGGAAGTGGAACGGGCATTCCTTTCACAGGAAGAAATTGAAACAATGTACAACAAGACATTCATTACCGCCCGCCTCAATCAGGTGAAAGATATTTTCCTGTTCAGTTGCTTCACAGGTCTGGCTTACGCCGATGTAAAGAAACTATCCCGAAGGAATATTGGCATTGGCGTGGATGGTGAGCGTTGGATTTTTATCAACCGTACCAAAACCGATACCCGATCCAATATCCCGTTGTTACCCATAGCATCAACTATTTTGGAAAAATACGAAGACCACCCCCAGGTTGTCAATCAGGATAAGCTTTTACCATTACTCAGCAATCAAAAAATGAATGGCTATCTGAAAGAAATTGCCGACTTATGCGGAATCAACAAAGAGCTGACCTTTCACATCGCCCGCCATACCTTTGCCACCACCGTCACCCTTTCAAACGGTGTTCCGATCGAAAGCGTTTCCAAGATGTTGGGTCACAAGAATATAAAAACAACCCAGCATTACGCCAAGATACTTGATTTGAAAGTGAGTGATGATATGAAGATTTTGAGGGAGAAGTTTGGAGATGGAAATCGGATGAAACTAAAAAAGTCAGTGGGATAGCAACTTTATCAATTGGTTTTATCAATTTTCTCATTCTATACCGATAGTATATCACGAAGCCACAAAATAAATTATTAGTAGAAGAACTTACTCAGCTAATCGGATTTTAATCAATTATTTGAGTGTGTTTTATCCTAAAAATGGATACCGAATACACACAAACAGATCAGTTAGAGTATGTATCTTCGGGAATAGAAAACAAATCAGAATTACTTAAAAGCAGTGTTTTCCAAAAAAACATTTTTATGTTTATCGCCCCACTCCCTAAGTTTTTCAATAATTGGAATCAATTCTTTTCCTTGATCTGTGAGATAATATTCTACTTTTAAAGGTAAAACGGGGTATATTTTTTTCTCCAATATACCTATTTTTTCCAGTTCTCCGAGTTGCTTTGTCAAAACTCTTTTAGGCGCAATGCTAATGCTGCGTTGTAAGTCGCATGGTCTTACAATACCCTTATGGATTTCCAAAATCAGCCATGCATTCCAACTTGACGATAAAATATCAATCGCGATGCGTACCGGACAATCGGCATAATCCATTGGATTCTTTTTTATGTACATAAAAAACTTTTAGATCACAAAGATAATGAATTCTATATTAAATAGGGATAAACTTATCACCCGGTGAAAGATTTATCACTTATTGTTCAGTAAATTAGAAAGTTATATTTTCGCAGTATAATATAAAATAACTAGCATGAACAGGCAAAAAATAATTGTAAAAGGAGCGAGAGAGAATAACTTAAAAAATGTATCGGTAGAGATACCAAAGCACAAAATAACTGTGTTCACCGGAGTATCGGGTTCGGGTAAATCTTCACTGGTTTTTGATACGATAGCAGCAGAATCACAAAGAATGCTAAATGAGACATACGATAGCTTTATTCGCCATAGGTTACAACAATATGGGAAACCAGATGTCGATAGCATGAAAAACTTATCGGTTGCTGTTATTGTAAATCAAAAAAGAATAGAAGGAAATGCACGTTCAACAGTAGGCACCGTAACGGATATATACTCACTGCTTAGATTGTTGTTCTCACGAGTTGGAGAACCATTTATAGGACACTCTACCATTTTTTCTTTCAACAATCCCCAAGGTATGTGTTCATGCTGCGAGGGGCTTGGGAAAGTGAGTACTGTTGACTTAGAAGAGCTAATAGATAAGAACAAATCTCTAAATGAAGGAGCAATAAGATTTCCGACTTTTGAGGTTGGAGGATGGCGTTGGACTCGTTATGCATACTCAGGATTATTTGATAATGATAAGAAAATAAAAAATTATAGTCCTGAAGAGTGGTACAATCTTATTTATGCAGATGGAATTATGTTAAATAATCCAGACCCACGATTTCCCAAAACATCGATATACGAGGGAGTATTACCTCGTTTTGAACGGTCATTTTTCAAAAAAGAATCAAGAGAGATTGCCGGAAAAAATGAATCAAGATATAAAGAAGTTGTAAAACAAGATACCTGTCATGAATGTAATGGCACACGCTTAAATCCAAAGAGTATGTCATGTAAAATCAAAGGAAAAAATATAGCTGATTGTTGCAATTTTCAGATTGATGATTTGCTTGAATTTATCAACACAATAAATGAAGATTCGGTTGAGCCACTAATAGATGCAATTAAGAAAAGCCTTCAAAACTTAGTAGCAATAGGACTGGGGTATTTGACCCTGAGCAGGGAGACATCCTCATTATCGGGTGGAGAGTCACAACGGGTAAAACTTGTTCGACACTTGGGAAGTAGCTTAACTGACCTTATTTATATATTCGATGAACCAAGTATTGGGTTACATCCGGATGATGTACAGAAACTAAATAAGTTATTGATAGAACTTCGGGATAAGGGAAATACAGTCTTGATTATCGAGCACGACCCAGATGTAATAGCTATTGCCGATCATGTTGTAGATATGGGAACAGGTGCGGGTAAAAGTGGTGGAACCATCGTTTATGAAGGAGATATTAAAGGTTTATTGGAAGCAGATACACTCACGGGGAAATATTTGATACATAAAAATCAATTAAAAATGCAATACAGAGAAAATACAAGCCATCTAACAATCGATAATGCCATGCTCCACAACTTAAAAGATGTATCTATACGAATACCCAGACAAGTATTAACGGTTATAACAGGTGTGGCAGGTTCAGGTAAAAGCTCGCTTGTAAAATCACTAATAAAAAAGAACAAAGAAATTGTAATGATAGATCAAAGTTCGCTACGTGGCAGTAAACGGTCAAACATTGCTACTTATACAGGTATATTGGATATAATAAGGATTTTGTATGCCAAACAAAATAAAGTAAAACAATCGCTATTTAGTAGTAATTCGGACGGAGCTTGTCCTGAATGTAAGGGCTTAGGATTTATATCTACTGACCTTGCATTTCTAGATACAGTTGAAGTCCGTTGCGAACATTGTAAGGGCAGTGGATTCAAACTGGAAGTCTTGAAATATCGTTTACATGGTAAAAGTATCACAGACATAATGTCAATGACGATTAGCGAAGCACGTATATTTTTTAAAGAACCGGAAATCGTAAAACCTCTCGAGTTACTTTGTAAAGTTGGACTGGACTATATTACTATAGGTCAATCTTTAAATACATTTTCAGGTGGAGAACGTCAAAGATTGAAATTAGCCAATGAATTAGGGAAGAAAGGGAATATTTATGTTTTTGATGAACCTACAACAGGTCTTCATGGTTCGGACATATCCAAATTAATCAAACTGTTTGATAAACTTGTAGACAATAAGAATACAGTGATAATAATTGAGCATAACATGGATATCATAAGTCAGTCAGATTGGATAATAGACATGGGCATAGGTGCCGGAAAATATGGTGGCAACGTTATTTTTGAAGGAATACCCAAGGATATTTTGAAAAATCCAACCTCACTCACAGGGAAATACTTGAAAAGATATTTAGAATTGTGATATGAAAAATTTCAATGATGCGTAAATAAATAAGCCAATATTGTCGAAGCAATACCTAAGGATTTTAGCCGCTTTTTGGTCACTTTGGCACAATTCAACTTAGAAAATTATATTTACAACTAATTGATTATAACATATCAGAAAACATATTAAGGATTCGAAATAGTGATATCTCTGACTCTTATGCTAATTTTCCACATAAAACTATGAACCCAAATAGATAATCATCTGTCAAATGTGCTATGAAACAGTTTATTAGTAAGCTAAACAAGGACCTTCACATCCAATTACAAGCAATTGATTTGGAAGAATCAGATAATATCAGGAAAGCTCAAAAATCTGTAACCTACATAAAGAATGCCTTGACACAACTCAAGGCATTTTGTGTCCAATATACTTTTACTGACGAAGCCGAAGAAATACATTTTTTCAAAAAATCGAAACCCGAACTCTTCAGTAAACTTATTTACTACGTGAAAATTTTCAATATCGAGAGTCGCAGGCCAACCGGAAGCCAAGAGATTCAAGAAGATTATCTGAAACATGAGCTTGAAAAACTGACGTTTTTCTTCAGTAACCACTTGGAATTTTATCAATACCATCGGATGAATTCAACTTACCTGGACGATAGATATTTTGTCAGAGGGAAGGAAGATATTCACCTTTTTCAAGATAGCCTCATGTTTTACGTTGATCCGGATTTTTCCACAAGCCACGATTTTGCTGTCGCTAAAATCTTGGCACACGACCGTCTCGAGGTTTATCTCAATAGAGAATTGGAAGCGCTGTCAATTAAAAACTCAAATCCCAATTGGGGACAACTTGGGTATTGTAACAATACGTCACTTCAATGGACAGATAGTAAAACAGCATTAGTCGAATTGATTTATGCTTTATATGCCATGGGGTCTATCAACAATGGACGTTCAGAGATCAGAGAATTAGCCGCTTTCTTTGAACAGGCGTTTAATATAAGGCTTTCAGATATTTATCGGACTTATCTTGAAATTAAAATCCGATCTACACCAACAAAATTTATTGATTCTCTCAAAACAGCATTGCTTCATAAAATGGAGGAAGATCTTTAATTGATATTCATATTTTTTCTTCTCCCAATTGGGAATAACTTGTGAATATTATCCACCAAAATCCACCAATTTTGCCAAAACTAATAATCGTCTTTGTTCTTTGCTCTGAACATTGGCACATTAGCATATTTTCAAATTAGCACATTAGTTTATGGCAAACTTCAAAATTTCACTTCAAAAAACGCTTACCCATGAAGGAGGTTATGTCAATGACCCCGACGACTTGGGCAAAGAAACCTACAAAGGCATTTCGCGGCCTAACCATAAAAACTGGCAAGGCTGGCCGATTGTTGACAACTACAAGAATAAACCGGATTTTCCGGCTTCCCTTGAGAAAAACATGGAACTACAAAAACAGGTTGAACTTTTCTATCTGTATGAATTCTGGCTACCGATCAAAGGCGATTTAATCGCTAACCAGACAAATGCCGACTCCATTTTTGATTTCGCGGTCAATGCCGGAGTCAAAATAAGCGTTCAATTGGCACAATCCATAATCGGCACTACTGCGGATGGTATTGTAGGAGAACAAACGCTCAAAAAGCTCAACTCATTTGAATTTGGCTATTTCCAACCGGCTTTCACTGTCTCCAAAATCACGCACTATATAGCCATTATCAAAAAACGGCCGATATATAAAAAATACCTCTATGGCTGGATTATCCGGGCATTGGAATATCTCAGATAGTCTTTTGTCTTTACTCTTTGTTCTTTGATCTAATTCGTAAATTGTAAATAATGAAATCGTAAATAGTTGTATGCCTGCACAAATCATTACCACAGACGACCTTCGGGAGTT
This sequence comes from Bacteroidota bacterium, assembly GCA_017860295.1. Classification (GTDB taxonomy): domain Bacteria; phylum Bacteroidota; class Bacteroidia; order Bacteroidales; family Paludibacteraceae; genus Microbacter. Next base: position 207,604 of record JAFNAS010000002.1, read on the forward strand.
CAAAATGGAACTACTCGAAGAAATCACCAAACTATTTGAAAATAGGGGTGAAAACAAAGTAAAGAAATGGTTGAAATCTTCCGAAGTCAGGAAGTTGCTCAATGTCTCTCCCGGAACATTGCAAACGCTTCGGGTCAACGGCACATTGCCCTCCACCAAAATCGGCGGCACACATTATTTCAATTTCAACGATATTGAAAAACTTCTTTCTCAAAAAAGGCCTTGATTTTCATTGGCATATTGGCACATTAACCCATTAGCATATTGATTTTATGAATTACATTCTTCAACTCAGCGGTTTTTTCCAGCGCGTTGCTTCCGACAAGCACCTCAACCCGACACACGTCAGCCTCTACATGGCTATTTTCCAGTACTGTAATGCCGGACACTTTCAAAACCCCGTCTCCATTTCCCGGCAGGAGCTGATGCGCATCAGCAAAATCAGCGCGAAAGCCACCTATCACAAGTGTATCAAAGATCTGCACAACCTCGGATACATCCAGTATATGCCATCCTACAATCCATTCAAGGGTAGCCTTGTTTTCCTGTTCGATTTTCAGTCAGGTGCGAAACAGGTTCTTGTCCAAGACCGTACTAAAATCGAAACAAGCATTGAACAAGCATTAGTACCTTATATAAACAATATAAACGTTTTAAACGAAAATAATGAGAGTGAAAGCACCCAACCAAAAAATGATATTGTGTTGAAAGTATCTAAAAACAGGGTCAAAGTTGTGGAGATAAACGGTGAAAAAGTTTCACCACCAACAGACAAAAATCGGGACAAGCAAATTCCGAATCGCTTAGCTGCCCAGATTCCTCCAAAACCGGAAGAAGTGCTAAGTTTTTTCTCCGAACAAAACAGTTCTGAAACAGAGGCCAACAAGTTTTACAACTACTTTCAAAGCAACGGGTGGAAAATTGGAGGCAAAGCCCCCATGCGCGATTGGCAAGCCGCTGCCCGAAACTGGCTGCTCAACACGCCTCGGTTTTCACCGCAACCACAGGTTTCGGCACAAAAACAACCCGATCCCGGCAACCTCAACACGGTGGCCGAGAAAAACTATTCCGAACCATTATAATTGTTGAACCGGTTCAAAAACAACTGATAGAATATGCAAAACGTGATCTTGTTAGTGTCTTACTCAAGTCAACTTTTAGTTAACATAAACTACTCTGTTACTTATCTTTATTCTTTGCTCTATAATCTTTGGCCTGAACAATGAACGATAACCTGTCCATATTACAGACCAAAGGCAAAGAACTGTTCGGTGATCATTTCCAAATAATACCCGACGATTACGAAGTAGTTCATAAATTACTCACGTGGTTTTTACAGGACGAAAAGCAAGCCCGGCAGTTCGGGATCAATCTCCACAAAGGCATATTGCTGACCGGCCCTGTCGGATGTGGAAAAACCAGTCTGATGATACTTATTCGCCTCCTGATTCCACCGCAACAACGCTTCGGGATAAAATCCTGCCGTGAAATCACGTTCGATTTTATCAAAGACGGTTACGAAGTCATTCAGCGTTACAGCACCTATGCCTACACTAACACGGTTACTCCGTCCAGACCGCACACCCATTGTTTCGATGACTTGGGAGCCGAAAACGCACTCAAATATTACGGCAATCAATGCAATGTCATGGGCGAGATACTTCTTTCCCGTTACGACCACTTTATCAACAACCACATGATTACCCATGCCACCACCAACCTTTCTGCATCCGAGATCGAAAGCTACTACGGCAACCGTGTCCGATCCCGTATGCGTGAAATGTTCAACCTTATTGCCTTTGACAGTACTGCCAAGGACAAAAGAAGATGAAAAATACATTCGCAATCCTTGACAAATTGCGTAGTGGTTTGCAAATTCAAATTCAAGAAAAACACAACAAATATGGCAATAAACACCACTCATTGCCAAGTATGTTATACTTTATGTTCTTTATGCGTAAGAGGTAAAATATCAAGTATTCTGTACTATCGACTTGACATATTCGTGCTTATTTCTACCGTATATTCAGATAAGGAAAGGATGTGCCGAGAGTAATAAATTGCGACAAATACCAAAAATTGGTATTTATCGCAAAAAATCACTCCTGTTGGCAGGAATGGATTTGTCAAGTATTTTGCGCCATTTACTTGACATAGCATCATTCTCAGTGTCTCTAAAGTCAAGCCAAATACAAGTTAAATTGTCCCGTTTTTTTACGTAAAAAACAGGACAAATATTTTACTTATACGATTGCCTCCAATATAAAGGTATATTTTGCTCCAATAATATCCGAAAACTAATTATAATTGCAGCCATTTTATAGAATCAACGATAGAATTCCATCTAATTTGTCTTTTTCAATTCAAATTCAAAATAATTCGATAAATTTGCAGCATACTACAAATAATATGCAGATAAAGACAATTAACAGGCTTAAAGCAGTGCTTGCAGAAAAGCAACTAACCAGCAAATGGCTTGCAGGGCAGTTAGGCAAAAGCCTGACGACTGTATCACGTTGGTGTACAAATGAAACTCAACCATCGCTTGAGATTTTGGTTGAGATTGCTACTATTTTAAAAGTAGATATAAAAGATTTATTGGTTTCAACAAATAAAGAATAAAATATGCGATTTTCAGGGCACGAAACCTTTATATGTAAACAATTCTGGTTAAAGAAAGGATATGACTTCCTTCAAAACGGAAATAAATTTGGAGATGAGAATGCTGTTGTAGAACTGGGTGTTGGTAAAAACATGGTTTCTGCAATCGGTTTTTGGATGAAAGCCTTTGGCTTATGTGATGACAAATGGAACTTAACGGAAATTGCTCATTATATTTTTAGCGAAGAAGGCAAAGATAAATATAATGAAAGTATTGGTACTGCTTGGCTGCTACATTATCTCCTAATCAAAGAGCAATATGCCTCCATTTATGATTTATTTTTCAACGGTTTTAGAAAGGCACGTTTTGATTTTACGACTTCTCAACTTCATGGTTATTTGAAAGTTATTGCTGAACAAGATGGAGTATATAATGAAAACACCATAAAATCAGATATTTCTGTACTACAAAGAATGTATCAGATCCCGGACAATTCGGATGCTAAATCAGAGCCAGAAGATGTATATTCAAGTATCTTCAATGATCTTCAACTAATAATCAAACTAAAGCATGTTGATAATGAAGGAATAACCGAAATAAATAGAATTCCAAATCAAAAAAGAGAAAGTCTTCCTTTTGAGATTGTATTATTCTCAATACTTGATAACTATCCAAATGAACAATCGATCAGTTTTAAAGAACTTGAAGTAGGACATAATGCACCTGGAGTTGTATTTGCCCTGAATAAAACAGGATTGTTTGATATGATAGAAAAAATTACCACAAGTTACAAAAGCATTAGATTTTCAAGCACTGCCGGTGTTCAGGTACTTCAATTCACATCTCCTATAAGCAAATGGGACGTTTTAAATGACTATTATGTTAAACGCTGATATAAAATATTCACCATCTATAAATATTATTCGAGATTCACACAAGGAGCTCGATTACATTGTAACGCCTAATTCAGTTTTGGTTTATGACCAACTCATCAACAATTATTTATCAGGAACACATTCATTTAACATTGTAGGTGCATATGGTACTGGAAAGTCTTCTTTTTTAGTTGCTCTGAAACATCACTTGTCCAATGAACACAAATATTTTGCTGCATTAAATGGGAATTTTACACATATCAAAGGATTTGATTTTTTACCTATCATTGGTGATTATTCTTCTTTGTATGATACGTTTTGTAAAGAATTTGGATTGGTTGAGGATAATTATTCATCTCAGGATTTATTCAATCTGATTACAAAAAGATACGAATCTATTTGCGAAAAATCGTTCGGATGGTATATAGCCATTGATGAATTTGGTAAATTTTTGGAGTATGCAGCTAAAAATAATCCAGAAAAAGAGTTGTACTTCATACAGCAGCTGGCAGAGTTTGTGAATGACAATTCTAAGAATATAATTTTCATTACAACTTTACATCAAGGTTTTAATTCATACTCGCTTAATCTGAATAAAACCCAACAGAATGAGTGGGATAAAGTAAAGGGGCGACTAAAAGAAATTACATATAACGAACCTGTTGAACAGTTACTTTTATTGGCTGCCGACAGAATTTCCAGTAAACGGGAGAAAAGCGTAAAAAGCGAAAATTTAAATCAGTTACTGGAAATCATTGAAAAATCTAAAACTTTTCCTCTAAATGATTATTTCGATAAATCAACGGCTCAAAAGCTATTACCATTTGACATTTTAGCTGCATCTGCATTGACTATTGCCTTTCAACGTTATGGTCAAAATGAACGCTCGTTATTTCAATTTATTGATTCAAATGATCATTTGGGTTTATCCGATTTTGATAAAGACAAAAATCAATTCTATAATCTATGCTGTGTTTATGATTATCTATGGTTCAACTATTTCACCGTTATAACATCAAAATATAATCCAGATTATGGACAATGGGCAACCATTAGAAACTCTATTGAGCGCATCGAGTCCGAATTTTCTTCAAATACAATAGAGGCTATTAGAATTGTAAAGACCATTGGATTAATCAATATCCTTGCAAATCCGGCTGGTGTAGTTGACAAAACTTTTCTATCTGAATATTCTCGTTTAAGTTTGGATATCGAGAATAGTTCTGAGATAATTGATAAATTAATTAGTTTTAAAATCATCAGTTTCTCAAAATACAATAGGCGTTTCAAATTACTTGACGGTACCGATCTGGATATTGAGCAGGAAATTTTTGAAGCTGAAATTGAAAATATCAACGATTATATACCCTATCTAAAACGATATTTTGAATTTCCATATATTCAAGCGAAAGAACATTTTTATCAAACAGGGACACCTCGCTTCTTTGAATTCAAGCTAACTGAAAAGCCGTTGAATGAATCTGTTGAAGATTCAGACGGTATAATCAACCTGATCTTTTCGGATGAGGCCAGTGATGCCAACCTTATTGAACTTTCAGACAAAATTGACGAACCGATCTTATATTGTCTTTATTTGAATGCTGCTGACATCAAGAATCACATCAACGAAATTGAAAAGGTTAATGTGATTAAAGACAAACATCCAAATGATAAAGTAGCCCAAAAAGAATTGGAGATATTATTAATGCAGTTGAAATCTGAATTAAACGGATTAGTATTAAGTGGCTTGTACGAAAAGAATTCTGTTATTTGGGTCTTCCGAGGTAATCAAATTTTTATTAACAATGAACGCAAATTAAATCAAACATTATCAAACATCTGTGCATGGGCTTATCCTGGGACTCCTGTTTTCAAAAACGAGTTGGTCAATAAAACCAAGCTCTCAGGGGCTATGCAACCAGCTCGTAAAAACCTGATTAAAGCATTAGTTTCCGATTACGACAAGCCGAATTTAGGTTTCGATAATGATAAGTTTCCACCTGAAAAAACAATCTATTTAGCACTACTAAAGAAAACCGGTATTCATCAGGATACAGTTTTATCCCAGCCTATTGATCCCAGTTTTATGACATTATGGGGCACTTGCATCAATTTTATAAACGAAGCAAAAAGTACTCGTATAAGCATTTCAGTTTTAATTGAACGGTTGTCTAAACGTCCATTAAAACTACGTCAAGGCTTTATTGATTTTTGGGTTCCGCTTTTCTTGTTTATTTGCAAGGATGATTTTGCTCTGTATAATGAGAATGGTTATATCCCTGATATTGATGATGAAACTTTATTTCTGATAAGCAAACAACCACAAGAGTTCGAAATTAAGGCATTTGACATAAGTGGTATTAAACTTGATCTATTTAATAGTTATCGTACATTTCTAAACATTGAGGAAACAGATAACGTTACAAACGAAAGCTTTATTGAACTAATTAAGCCTTTTCTAGTATTCTATTTGCAGTTACCTGATTACAATAAAAAAACAAAACGTATTTCTAAAATGGCAATAGATTTGCGTAATGCTATTGCTTTATCTAAAGATCCGGAGAAGACTTTCTTTGAAGATATTCCAAATGCTTTAGGTATTCAATTGGACACTATTGCTAAAGATCCCACGTTAGTAAAAAAGTATATTGATAATTTACAAGCGCTTGTGCGCGAAATAAGATCAGCGTACGAGGAATTAATCAATAGGATTGAAGACTTCATTTTGACTGAATTTATTGGGGAGAACATCCCATTTGTAGAATATAAGTCGAAATTCCAGCACAGATATATGAAACTAAAGAAACACATGTTATTACCAAAACAGAAAGTGTTTCATCAAAGGCTTATGTCCGAACTGGACATTCGTAATTCATGGATTAATTCAATTTGCCAGGCGGTTATAGGAAAATCACTTGAAATTATCACAGATGAAGACGAAATGATATTGTACGAAAACTTCAAAAGCATGGTTTACGAATTGGATAATCTGTGTACGCTTGTTAAAACGGATATAAATTTAGACAACGAAGATGTGTATAAATTTGAAGTTACCACATTCTTGAAAGGTTTGCAAAAGCAAATTCTACGTATTCCAAAAGGAAAATTAAAAGAAATAAAGAGCCTTGAAGATGAAATTAAAAGTAAATTGACAAGCAATGACAAATCAATGAATATTGCGCTGTTATTGAATTTATTACAAGATCAAATAGATGAAAAATAAAAAAGTAAGACATGTATTAGGAATATCTGGGGGTAAAGATAGTGCTGCACTGGCTATCTATATGAATCAAAAATATCCTGATCTGAATATAGAATATTATTTCTGCGACACTGGAAAAGAGTTAGCAGAAACACTTGAACTTGTAAATAAGATTGAGATTTATCTTGGAAAAAAAATCACGAGATTAAAAGCAATTAAAAATGACCATTTTGAACCTTTTGATTATTATCTCAAATCAGTAGGAAATTTTCTGCCATCGGTTCAAGCTCGTTGGTGTACTCAAAAGCTAAAATTGGAACCTTTTGAAAAATTCATTGGTGATGATTTGGCTATTTCTTATGTGGGGATACGTGGTGATGAAGATCGTGAAGGATACATTTCAACTAAACCGAATATCCAATCTGTCTTTCCTTTTAGGCGCAATATTTGGAGTATCGAAATTCTTTCAAAATTCTTTCAAAATGAGAATAATGAGTTGCACTTAAAATTATATCAAGAAATTGCCGAAAATTCCATATTTTTACGTGCTAAAGAAATCTTGAAAACGCCTAAAGATAATAAATTTACACTTTCAAAGAAATTTAATGCATTACTGGCTATTAGTGCTTCTACTTTTAATAAAGTAATGTTTGAGTTTCTAAAAGATAAAAACTATCCAATTTCTCATTTAAAAGAATTCTCATTGATAGAACACGAAGACAATCTAAATAGGGAAGATATTTTTAATTTACTCAGAAATAGTGGTGTTGGTGTTCCTTCCTATTATGAAAAAAGAACATTTACTGTTGATGGAATGACCGGTGAATATGCCAGAAGTCGTTCTGGTTGTTTCTTCTGTTTTTTTCAACAAAAAATCGAATGGATTTGGTTGTATGAACAACATCCCGATTTGTTTAGGAAGGCCATTGACTATGAAAAAGATGGATATACATGGATTCAGGGAGAAAGGTTGGAAGACTTGATTAAGCCTGAACGCATTCGTGCTATTAAATTAGCTGCAATAAAACAAAACGAAAAGAATAATTCAAAAAAATCACCATATCTAATTGATCTATTAATTGATAGTGAAAATGTGATGTGTGCAAATTGTTTTATATAACTCTTTAATATGGCAGAAGAACACGATATTAAGAAAGTCGGATTTACTGTTGACGCAGGTCTTATTCAAAGATTAGGCTATGAACTTGTTGGTCGCGCCGAGACAGCCGTATCTGAGCTAATTAAAAATGCTTACGATGCTGATGCAACTATCGTTGATGTCAACTTCGCCGATTCTGTGTTTAAAGGAGGAACTCTTATTATTTCAGATAATGGAGTTGGTATGACCGAAGACCAACTAATAAATGGATTTATGAGAATTTCATCTTCCGATAAAATTCATAATCCCATTTCAGAAAGGTTTCAAAGAACAAAAGCTGGTCGAAAGGGTATTGGCAGATTTGCTACTCAAAGACTTGGGGATAAGTTGACAATAGTCACCCAAACAAAAAACGAAAAAAAAGCTGTAAAAATTGTCATTGATTGGAATGAATATAGTGTTGATAAAGAGTTGGGTTCAATAACATTTCCAATTGAAGAAGTTGAAAAAGAAAAAGAGGAAGGTACAACTTTGACAATTGCTGGTCTTCGAGATGGATGGAGCTATGCAGCTATAAAAAGAATATATAGATATGTAATTGATTTGTTTCAACCTGATTATTTATCAGAGAGAAGTAAAAATTATAATTCCGCTATTCAAAGCGAAAAATCATTTAAAGTCAATTTCAATCAAACTATAAATGAAGAAATTTATCCTATTATTAATGAGAAAGTTTCTATTTTCGATAAATCTTTAGCTGTTTTTGAAGGTTATATAGATAATCAACATTCAGGTATTTTATCCATAAAGAGTGATTCTTTAAGAATAAATGATATTATTGAAATAGAATACTCTAAAGAAGAGAAAACATATCTGGAATTAAAGGATGTATATTTTAAAATTCATTACTTTATTTACAATCGTCCAGAATATTATCAGGGAAAGATAACAAATCAAGATTTAAATAGTATTCAACAAGCATCTGCTACTGCAAGTGGTGTCCGTTTGTACCGTAATGGTTTTAGGGTCTTACCATATGGTGAATCAACTGATGATTGGACAGGAATTGATAGACGTTGGGCTAGTGAGTCAGGTCTTGTAAACGTACCACTGAATAACAAAAATCTTTTTGGCTTTGTTGAAATAACAGCTCCTGACGGTAAAATATTTGAGGAAACTGCTAGCCGAGAAGGTCTAATAGAAAATGACGCTTTTAGACAACTTTCTGACTTTATTCACAAGTCGCTTATTTCAGCAAGACAGAGAATAAGCGAAGCAATAACATCCTTCAAAGAAGATGTTAACATTGATGATTTTACACAGAAAACCATTAAACGGGAACTTTCTACAAAAGATAAACTTGAAGTACTTAGAAATCTATTCGATGATTATGCTGAAGATAAGGACGAATCTTCTGATCAAGAAAAATTTAGATGGGAAAAATGGGAGCAAAATAAAGAAGAAGGGAAAAGAATAGTAGAGGAAATAAGGAGAGAGTTGGAAGAAGCAAGTATGTTACGAGTACTCGCAGGGCTTGGCCTAACTATTGGCGAATTTACTCATGAAATAAAACAATTTCAACCTTCCGTGTATGGTCATATAAGCAAATTACAAAAAGAAGGACTTACTGAAAATGGTAAAGTTCAACTTAAAGGAATTGAAAAGAATTTTGATGACCTGTTTGCCTATACTGGCTATTTTAGTGCGACTGTGTCACAAAATATTAACAGAGAAACATCTCCTATTGATGTTCTAGTTGTACTTGATGACTTTCAGCAAGCAATATCTAATGACTTGGAAAGAAGTGAAATCAAATTTGATATTGATCAATGGGACTTTAATGTCAAGACCATACCGATGCACCGATCTGAGTGGAGTTCAATCTTATTTAATTTATATACAAATGCCAAAAAAGCAATAAAACGAGCCAAAGTTGAGGGTAGAATACTGATTGAAGTTGGTATTGTAGACAATAATATATTTGTTAATTTTCATGACAATGGAGATGGTATTCCGGAAGAGAACAAACATAGAGTCTTCAATGCATTCTTCACGACTTCTACTCCAGCAAGCTTTGATGCTCCAAGAGATGAACAAATGACAGGTACGGGGTTGGGGTTGAAAATTGTCAAAGACATTATTATCTCATACAAAGGCTCTATATTTGTCCATACTCCAAATGAAAAATACTCTACTTGTTTTAGAATAGAAATTCCACAATTTAACTAATCATGATGACGACTTATATTTATATTGACGATGATAATTTAGACGCTGCTAAAGAGAAGGTTCAAGGATTTGAACAAAATGATTTGAAGATAATTACAAATCAACATCAAGGTACTTGGGAAGACCAAATGAACTTTATCAAAGAAAATGAACTTACATTAGATGGGTTGTTATTAGACTTGAGATTAGATGATTTTCCAAATGAGAACGGAGAGAGAGCTAATTTTAGAGGAACTTCACTTGCACAAGAAATTAGAACAAGGCAGAAAGAAGGTGAATTTAAATCTTTCCCTATTGTGCTTTTTTCGGGTAATGACAAACTCGAAAAATCTTTAGAAAATTCTGGACAAGATTTATTTGATATTTGTATAGATAAAGGCAAAGTAGAAGCGAGAACATTTGACACACTTACCCCTATATTAATTTCAATCGCAGAAGGTTACAAAAAGCTTTCTAAAAAAGGTAGCATATCCGACATCTTAGGTATCGAGGAATCTAATATTGATGAAAGATTTATATCTGAATTATACGATTTAAAAGATAAACCCGCCCATGTTATAACACATTTTCTTTTAAACGAATTCATTAATAAACAAGGACTATTAATACATGAAGAAATTTTAGCAGCTAGATTAGGTATCAATATTAAAACTTCTCCAGATTGGTATAAAATTATTGAGTCTTTATCACCTTCGAAGTATACAGGGATATTTTCTGCTGGTTGGCTACGTTGGTGGATGCCTTTGGTAGATAAATGGTGGAAATCAGTAATCAATGCACAAGTATATTTACAATCTACGCCTGCTTCAGAAAGAGTAAGGTTGATTAAAGAAAAACTTGGTATTGAATATATAGAAGTTGCAAAAAAAATAGAAAAGGCTGATAGTGAAGAGTATTGGACTATTTGCAAGGGTTATAACACTCCTTTAGATCCTATTGATGGTTTGATGATTGAAGGACAAGAAAATCTTTATCCATGGCAAGATGCTGAATATGTCTCCATAGATGCTGCGCTAAAACGAAAGAATAATCAAGCATGGAAGAAAGTAGCAAAATTAGAAGAGGGACGTTTAGTTGATTTGGAACAACAATTCAAGAAAAGCAGATAATTATGAGTAAAGGTGCAGTAGGGGTAGCCCTAAATCTTCTATCCACAGAGCTAAAAAAAGCAGGATTATGTAATGATACAAAACCAATAAGAAATGCTCTTCAAGAATTAAATTCTCGTCATGATCCTGCAGGTTATTGGGGTTATAACCTCCAAAAGCTAGTATTCAATAATTTGGTAACTCCAAGAGGAACAATGCCAAATAATATCAACTCTATTCAGATTGTATTGAACGTTGAAATTCATGAAAAATCTTTTAAACAAGACGAAATATTTAATCCAATAATAGTAGATAAAAGGGCTGGATTCAGAAAAAATTATAATTTCTCCATTGAAATATCTGGGTTTTCTAACCAGAACAAAGTTTTGTCTCATTGGCATTTAGACTTTGACAAAGATCCAAGCAATGAATATATTCATCCAGATTTTCATTTGACTTTTGGAGGGAATGCAATGAAAGGAGAAGGAGAAGATGAAAATATAGTATTTGGAAAGGTTTTACTTGTTCCCTCGCCAAGATTACCTTATCCTCCAATGGATGCTATTTTAGGAATCGATTTTATAATTAAAAATTTTGTCACAAAAGACGTAGCAGATAGGATTACGTCTAATTCTCAGTATAGGAACGCTATTAGAGCTTCACAAGAACGTTTATGGCGTCCTTATATGCTGGCAACAGCAAGACATTGGTGTAGCTTTACAGGTTGTAAATTTAAAACTGACTCTACTCTGAGTAAAAAATATCATCCATTTCTTGAAGGATAAATAAAAATATCTTGGCATATCACGCTCGAATTAGCAAGATAAGTTCAAAAGTATTTTTAGAATCGAAATGGTACAATTGGACCATAGAATATTTTCAATGCAATGCGAATAGAGGCTGCCATTATATTATCCTTCCCACGCAGGATTTTAAACCGAACAGGTAAAAAGGTATTCGTCAATCACTCGTTTTGTTCGCAAATTTCGTGCAAGGCGAACGCAGAGCTCAGCTTGCTGAAGCTATGCTGAGCCGTCGCCGAAATTCTTGCACTCAAAAAAACATAGCTGCAAGGGTAAAACAAGCAGCCTGAAAAAAATCTCCACACCTCCGTTTCTCTACGGGTAGTATTTTTCTGTCTGCCCTTGACAGCTAACGCTTCCACACTCACTCCTGCGCTCCGGTAGGTGCTCCTCGTGGCGTGTCAGCTTGTTTTGCTACACACGCTCGCTCATTCCTCATTCGCGGCTACTCATGTCCCCTGAAACCCCAATAAAGTATTCGCTTCGCTTGATTATTTTAGACAGGGGTCAGCCGCCGCTTATTGTTTTGCTCGCCTGCGGGTCGCTGCGGGCTAATCGGGCTGTCACAGTTTTTGCAGTTTCCGGCGTTTGGCTCCCAACCCTTTTCAGCGGTCTTTGCCGTGTTCGTTAGGGTCGTTCCTCCCCGCACTCACACCGCACGTCATTGTTTATCCCAAGCAAGAGCTGTCTCTCTTTCTCTTCGTTCCGTTGCCCTCCATTCCGTTCTCTCGTTCCGGCACTTGCTCTTCCCGCCAAAACGCCTCCAAGCAAAAAACTCCGCCAGCCCTGCCGAAACGGCAGCCGTCCGCCGCCCTCATTCTTCAGGCTGTCTGCTGCCAGCGCCCTTGCTCCACTCGCAGACGGCTCGCGCCTCTCCACTACGCAGGCAAAAAAACAACTTCGCTATTGCTCCGCTTGTTTTTTACCGCTCCGTTCCGGCTCAAGGCTGCTTTACCTGTTTCGGTTTAAATCCTGCTTCGCCCACACACAGCCCCCGACCACCCCACCCCTAAAGAAATGCAGTTGAAATTTATTTTATAAGCCCTTCGGTCGGTGTTAATCAGTAAAATAGTAAGAGTTGATTATTATTCTGTCCGACAAAAATGAATATGCAAAGATAGCCGTTTCGCTTACCGGTAGTAAAGGTCAAGCCCTCCGGGTTTTCGCCAAAATCTCCACACCTCCCTTTGGTCGGGTAGTATTTCGCCGAAAAACCTTGACAGCCGCCGCTTCACTGGCTGAATGAAAGGCATATCCTTTTTTTCCTTTTTCCTTTCTCTTTTTCGGGGGAAAAATAATCGTTGTTTAAAAGTGATTGCACAAAAAAACCTCCCCCGAAAATGAGGAAGGCTTTGTGCTACTGCAAAAGGTAACCACACCGAAAATACAGTAGTTTTCTTAATTCTTTTTACGCCGGATAAGGTACTTCAAGACCAACGAAACCGTGAAACTGACAATAGCCCCAACAACGGCAAGGATAATCGTCTTCAGGAGGTCTTGCACAAAGACATTGCTGAAAACAGACAGAAACATTCCCCCGAATGTTCCGGCATATACATTGCCGTTGGTGGTTGTGTCAAGGAGTCTCATCGTCGGTTGCTTTTGATTCAGTGGTGGCCACAGCTGTTTGGCTTACGGCGGTCATTACGCCACCGGCCAAAGTAACATAACCGGCAATCGTTACCAGCGCAGCCGGAACTGCCACCGGTGCAGCCAATACGGCACCACCAAGGGCAGCCAACGCCAAACCGATAGTCCGTAAAGTTTTGAAGAATTTGGGAGTGGGAGCTTTTACACGCTCCACAACCGTCATTTGATTCGGATCTGTTTTTGTTTCCATTTTTCAAACAATTATCGGTTACACAACTTCTACAATAGCCAACACGTTAAATGCGTTGTTCTTTAGGGAGTAATCGGCATTGTTCACCGATTGTACAAAATCAATTGACAACAGAAAGAAATGAATGCCGTCAACGGCGGGAGCATCTGCCGGTTTCAATGATACGGCTTGCACGGCAGCATTCACGGCAATGCGCAAGGAATCCGAAACCGTAATTTCCGATTCTCCTGTGTCAAAATTCACGCTGGCGAATCCGCTTTTGAAAACAATATGGGTTGCACCTTCCGGCAAACTCATATCGTTCGGCGGAGCTAAAGCCGCAATACTGATTTCGCCCGTTGCGGTATCCACCTGGTAAGGTTTGTACAAAACCGCTCCGAGGATTGCCCCCGCATTGAAGTTGAACCCCTTCAAAAGCAATTTGGCTTCCGCCTTTTGTATGCCTTCGGCAACGCTACGTTCGCCACGGGCATTGGCTTCGTCCAGATTCTTAATTTGAGCCATAATTTGCGTTAAACGTGCAGTAACACGCCCGTCCGATGAATCTTTACCCAACACCCGCACCGCATCACGCAACAGTTTGCCGGCAGAAGCCGAATTTCCAAATTCCGCCCCGTTTTCACGGGTTCGGGCAAAACTTGCATCGTTCGCAATCCGGGAAGCGTCAACGCCTCCTTTTTCGCGTGCAAGGTAACCGTCCTGGGACTTGTAGAAAGTGATTCCGCCAATGGTTCCTTGCAATTTCAAAATACTTTTTTGTTGTGCCATAATTCTTAATTTTAGAATGTTCGCAACAAAAATAAAGCGTGCAATAGCAATTTGGGACACAGCCACTTCCGGCAACTGTCATTCCTGCCGTTTTTGCCCGAAAGGGTATTATTTATCTAAGAAAAAAGTGTAAATTTGCCCTGCAAAAGAGCATTTATGGAAGCGAAACGCATTTGTATATACCCGAAGGATGTACAGCGCATAACCGGCAAAAGCGAACGTTACGGCAGAACACTACTGGCTCAGATTAAAGGATATTATCAGAAGCAGGAACACCAGTTTGTAAGTGTTGAGGAGTTTTGCCAATATACCGGGCTGAAAGCCGAACAAGTATATCCTCTCATTGTCGGATAGCAAACAGAAAAGCCACACTAGAAGTTAGTTATCTTCTTATATAACATATCCCAACTACACCAAAAAATAGTACGCAATCCACTTTTTATCAATATCAGAGACCAATGGATATTCAACTTTTCAAATCACTTTTCAAAGGTAGAGATGATGTGTTTGCCATACGTTGGGAAAATGGCAAGAAAAGTGGATATATGCCGGCTTATAGTTACGATCCTTATTTATATCGTGCACATAAAATGAGGGGTGGTACATTTCAAAACTATCCGGACAAAACATATTTGCCTTTGTCTGATAAAGAAATTGAAAAACATTTGAGGGGCGAACAATTAATCGGAATATACCCATTACTACCTGATAATACATCTTGGTTTGTTGCGGCTGATTTTGATGATGATAATTGGTTAGAGGAATGTAAAACATTTTTGAAAGTTTGTCGTGAGAACGAAGTACCGGCTTATTTAGAACGTTCTCGTTCAGGGCAAGGTGGGCATATTTGGATATTCTTTGAACAAGTATATCCTGCCATTCAAAGCCGAAAAATTATTCTTTCATTATTAGAAAAGTCCGGCGTATTTTCAGTGTTCGACAAGAGTTCAAGTTTCGACAGATTATTCCCCAATCAGGATTTTCTTTCGAAAAAAGGATTGGGTAATCTCATCGCATTACCGTTGTACAAAAAGACGGTTGAACAAGGGAATAGCTGCTTTCTTGATATAGATACTTTTCAGCCTGTTCAGAATCAATTTGAGTTTCTTAAAAACATCAACCGAATCACAACTGCTAAACTTGATGAACTTTATCAATCAACCTCTTCTTCAACCAATTTTGATTTAAATAATCAAATCACGGCAAATGCAAAACTACCAGCAACATTTGGTAATAAGCTTACAATAACATTGAACAATGTGGTCAGGATCAACAGAAATGGCTTGCCTACATCATTGATAAGTTTTTTAAAAGAAGAACTGAATTTCGCAAATACAGAATACTTTATCAAGGCAAAAGCTGGAAAGAACACTTTTGAAACAGAACGTTATTTTAAATTTGTAGAGGAAACGGAAAACGAGGTTGTTGTTCCACGTGGGTTTGTAGGAAAACTGATACGATTTTGTCATGGCCAAAACATTGAATACGTTTTCAAGGACATAAGAAAGAAACTCAATCCGGTTGAATATCTTCTTAATGCTCAACTTAGAGAACACCAACAAGCTGCTATCGAATCTGTTGCTAAAAAAGATTTTGGTGTAATAGTAGCCCCTCCTGGTTCAGGCAAAACGATAGTTGGACTAAAAATTATCTCTGACAGAAAACAACCGGCTTTAATTATTGTCCATAGAAAACAATTGGTAGAGCAATGGATAGAACGTATTGAAACATTTTTGGGTATTCCAAAACATGAAATTGGAAGAATTGGGCAAGGTAAAAATAAAGCAGGCAAAAAGATTACCATTGCGACTATACAAAGTTTGTCTAAAGAACTAATCAATTCTGAATCTGAGCTTCTTTCGAACGTATTTGGAACTATTATCGTAGATGAATGTCATCATGTCCCGGCCAAGACCTATAGAGATACTATCGGCAAACTGTCGACCTATTATTTGTATGGTTTGACTGCTACGCCTTTCAGAAAATATAATGATGGAAAGATTATATTTTCTCATTTGGGTGAGGTTATTGTCGAAATCAAACCAACCGAAATTTCAACGTACAAACAAGCTAAAATTATCATCCGAAATACTGAACTCGATGTTCCTTTTAATTCAAAGACAGATCAATTTGAAACTTTATCAAAAATACTAATTCATGATTCTGCGCGAAATAAACTCGTTTTGGCAGATGTCGTTTCTGAGCTGAAACAAGGAAAGAGAGTAGTCGTAATTACAGAAAGAAAAGAACATATTGATACTTTAACCCAATATCTGAAACAATCTTTTGAGACCGTTACTCTTTGTGGAGATGATTCGGAAAACAGCCGGAATTTCAAATGGAAGGTACTGAAAGATGGCAATTATCAAGTACTGATTACTACTGGACAGTATTTTGGAGAAGGTTCTGATTTACAAAATGTAAACTCTCTTTTTCTTGTATATCCATTTGCTTTTGAAGGTAAACTTGTCCAGTACATAGGTAGGGTTCAACGTTCAGAGATTACTCCTACAATCTATGATTATAGAGATGTCAAAATCGACTATCTCAATAAACTATTTCTGAAAAGGAATACCTATTACCGGAAAATAGAAAAACAAACTTCTTTGTTTGACGACCCAACAGAAGAAATGACAACTCTTCAAGACTACCACAAAATTGAGATTAAAATAAAGGTTTCCATTGATGATCTCGATTTTCGATATGGTAGTGTTGTTTTTAAATATTCAATTCCAGAAATAGCAAAACCAGTAGAGTTTGAAATTGAAAACCTGCAAATCAGACCGGAATTTGAAGTGCTAAAACCATACTTTGCAAAAGTGTTGAACACAAAGTTTATTTCATGTGATATTTATGCCGAATTTGAAAATACAGAATTAGTTTCACAATTAGCCACTTCTATCGACTTACAAAAAATCAATCAGGAGGTAATTGAGGGAGTGAAATTCAAATTTATATCAAATTCTTTTCTTGGTACAAAATCACGAAAAGATAATACTCTGAAAACTATTGATGAGTTGCTTGAACGAAAAGGCAATGAACCTACTCTTTATAATGACGGGCAAGCCTTGTTGGGCGATTTGTTGAATCTTAAAACCTTTCGACATTCAAAGCAATTAAGATATTTAGCTGATAAACATGAAAGATCAATTCTCAAAATCAGATTTGTTCTTACTCCTTTTTCGTTTGTATTTTTACTTGCCGGCGAGAATCAGTTTCATCTTGTTCTGGAAACTCTTGATACTGAAGAAGCAACTTATTTATGGCACATAGAAAAGGATAAGACACAACTTAAATCCCAATTAAAAGCAATAGACGAACAACTCTCAATTATTCGAAACAAAGGAAGACAAACATTCCTCGAAACAAAGCCGGAAAATTTCAGTCGGATTCTGCATGATTATTCTGATACAAAAAAAGGATTTGTTGTTTGGAAAGATTTATTAGAAGAACAAATAAACTAAATTTGTTTGCAGTTTTCCTCTCTCTTTTCCATGTTTTAATGCTTTGTCAGTTTGCAATATAAATGAAAAATGTTATGTCCGAAAAGCATTAGCCTTTCTTTCAATTTCTGAAGGTGATATTTTATATTTTGCTGCAACTTTCCGCCATTGGAAAACCGCTTTAGTAACTTCCTCTTTTATTTCTTCAGCTCGTTTTTCAGAAAGAAGATAATAAGGAGCGGTATTCATAACCAAATCAATATCCAAAGAGTTATCCGTTTCATCAATATTCAGTTTAAGAGCTGTTCCGGTTTCGTTCGGATTAATGTCAAATGCCGGAGACAGATTCCAACCGGCTTCGGTATATAGAAAGCCATGATTGCGCAAATGGTCATCCGTATTGGAAACGCGAACAGAAAACAGAACCCGTCGAAAAAGTTCTTCCAGATTGCCGGTAACATTCGCACATTCCGACTTTATAAAGCCGACTAAATCCAAATAACTGACACCACTTTCCGCATCATCTCCGTCTGTTCGCTGTAATAATGTCATAGCCGAAGCATAATGAATTCGTTTATTATCCGCTGTCCGGTCAAAACGTTGTGATAAGTAGGTGTGATAGGAAGACGCCAGCTTTTTCACAAAGGCATTTGGAACCGTAATTTTAGCCTGAATAGCCAATTCATGTACAACCATCTCCCATAAACCTGTATCCGAATCATCCTTTTTACTTGGAAATTTCGCAATCCATTGATTTCCGCGTGTATCAACGACATCTGCTTTTGGGCGAGCTCCTCCCAGCGATGAGCCTGGAGCAATCAGTTGATTCATCCATTTAAGGGAAGCTTCATCTAATTCATCGGCATTTTTTTCATATTGTGCCACTGCATATTCAAGATCTCTTAACGAAGTCCAGGGTGGAGCAGCTAATCGTTGGTCATTACTCATAAATTCACCCTGTTCGGTTTCTTTGAAACGCAATCCACCCATACGGTGGCTATCATGTACTCCCAATAGGAAATCAATTTCGAATAAAGTGCGGGGTTCGGTTTTCTCAATTTTTGACAAGAGGACTTCCCTGCGCTTCATCAATAGCTGCCCCCATCGGTCAGGTGATGAATCTTTGAAAATACCGAAATTATTATTTGGAGTGGCATAATGTAGTCCGGAGAAAAGAGGCAGCTCAGGATCAATAGAGATACCGGTTTTTATCCACTCGTTGGCATATTCAAAAGAATACACAGCTTTACCCCGAAGAGAAGTAAAATACAACTTTCCTATCAATTCAGGCGTACCGAGCATATACCAATCCGCATACACCAATATTTCTTTTTCTTTATTCTGCTTCATAACAAATTATTCAAATTCCGGTTTTTCAGAATCACCTTTGTCTATAACATGATCAATAGCCGATAGTGTCTTTTTCTTTTTCGGGGCTCTCTTTTTCACGATCAATCCGGCATCCTGAATTTGTCTGCCTACAGGATCTTTATCTGCTATCAATAGTAAATCATCTTCAAGGCGTAAAACAGATAACACCTGCAAATAACTTCCCAACGAAACGGATGGAGAGCCATCCTCAATATTGTTTAACGTAGATGTGGCAATACCGGCACGTTCAGCCATGGAGTGCATTGATAATTTCCGGCGCAAGCGGGCTAACTTAATATTCTCTCCCAGCGTGGCAAGCACATTCTTCTGCTTCTGAGTGTAATTTGTTCCTTTTGATTTCATCTGCTCATAATTTTTTGGAAGCGATCACATGGAATTCGTATCACTTTCAGTGATATTCGTTTTATAACAACCGATATTTCAGTACAAAAGTAGGTATTTATATTGAAATTCCACACATTATAATGAATTTATTTTACAGACTACACCAAAAAACAGTATTCCTGACATTGGATATCCGGAATAAATTCCGTATCTTTGAAGTATAAAGATTCCACATTTTTAGCCGTTTTTTCGAGGTGGACAACTCGGTGGACAAGCCGATTTTACAGATATAACTTATTGAAATTCAAAATATAGTTGCGGAGGTACAAGTCCCTCTCTCTCCGCCAACTAACGAAAATATCTAGCAGTAAAAAAAGTAGAAAGCCCTACAAATCATTGAATTTGTAGGGCTTTCCTATTATTGTACATTTTTCCGTAAAGGACAAAATAGATTCAATATCTATCAATCTGTAGGTGCTGAATGCAATGGACTTGAAAATTAGAATGACAACTCGACACTCACAGCTTAAATCCACTCAAATGATTCTTATACTACAGCTCGAATAAGTTACCATCAAGATCGTAGAAATCACCCTATCGTATATTGCCAAGTTGCAATATGATAGGTGCAGATCTAAAAAATACTGTCTCTGGTCTATCTTGAGACAGCCTCAATTTATATTATGGACAATGAATTAAGCTGAATCAGTATATCGTGATAATGATAAATTGTTTCCTTGTCATTGATTGTGGGTAAAATCTTATTGATTTTACTTTTCAAGGATAACAAATGTGCCCTTAAAACTCCTGTTAACGGACTGTTGGATGGATTGTTTTCGACAACAGTTGACAAAGAGCTAACATATTTCTGTTGTAAAGACATATGATAACCGCTAACAGACTTGCTTGTTAAAAGTTCGCTCCATATTCCGGCGTCCAAATCGGTCAGGAAATTTCCTATGGTATAAGTTTTTTCGCCGTACAATAACGTTGCGTTTTGCAGGTTTAGTAGCTTTTGAGTATTTAACAAATTACCCAACACATCGTCTGCAATCAGTTTTGTCAGAGGCTCTGATGTGGAACTCCAGACCTGATCCAATACACTATCCGGTTGAATCCAAACCGGTTCTGTGGCAAACACTTCTTTGTTTAAGTAGGCCATTGCCTCCTGTTGTTTCTTCTTAGGAATCAGATAGAACACTTTTGTAGTATCACCTACTGTTGTGTTATTGTAATATCCTTTGCCGATTGTATTGATAACATGTTGATGATACATAAAAAGTTGAGATAGCAAGGCCGAGTAACTTCGCCTTAATCCATTGCCGGCATGTAAACCGAACAGGTCGGCAGGTATTTTTGTCCATTCGGGCAAATGCTCAAGTATCCTTTTTAGATTTTCAATGCCGTAGGAGTTTGCCACCATTACATTGTCGCTCAAATCTTCATTTTGGCATCGTGAGTCGGAAATTCCCAGAAAGCCTTGTTCTCCGTAATACAACCTTGGATTTGCTTTTAAGCTATCTGTAACCAACTTAAATAACATTTTTGCTTCATCACGGGTATCTTTGATATCGGGATAGGCTTTATAGCCCCATTCAATGGCCCACTTGTCATAGTCGCCAATTCTGGGGAAAATTCCTTTTTCAGAAATACTATCCTCCGGTTGTGCCACATAATTGAAACGTGCATAATCCATAATCGACGGTGTATGACCATGTTCTTCCACCCATTTCTTGTCACGCAGTTTTTCCACGGGAACAACAGATGAAGCCCCGAAATTGTGCTTTAAACCCAATGTGTGCCCGATCTCGTGCGACGACACAAACCGGATCAGCTCTCCCATCAATTCCGTGCTGAATTCCTGATGATGTGCTCTTTCATCAATTGCACCGGCTTGTGTGAGATACCAATCATGCAAAAGAGTCATTATATTGTGATACCAAGTTACATGCGAACCTATAATTTCACCGCTTCGGAGATCCATGATGGTAGGTCCTGCCGCATTTGCCATTAACGAGGGCTTATATACAATGACACTATACCGGGCATCGTTGATATTCCAGGTTGAGTCGTCCTTCGGCACTTCAATAGCCCTTATCGCATTTTTAAAACCAGCCTTTTCAAAAGCCGCCTGCCAATCGTTCACACCAGCTATCAAATAAGGCACCCAAACTTTAGGCGTCGTGGGATCGATATAGAAAGTGATCGGTTTGATGGGTTCTACGAGTTCCCCACGTTTGTATTTTTCAATATCCTCGGGTTTGGGTTCCAATCTCCAACGCATAATTTTAAGCACCATTCCGGCACGTTGCGGATCGATATCGAAATCAAAATTAAAAGGAGTGAAATAGCCAACCCGCTGATCGTTATAGCGTTCCCTCATAGGTGTGGAAGGCAGCAGCAAAAACGAAGTGTTGAGTATTAAACTCATCGTACTGTCATTTTTTCCCGTGCTATAGGTTTTTAGCCCCTGAATTTCAGTGTTTATCGGGAAGGAATAAATTTTATCGACGTAAGATTTATCTGCCTGAAACGCTTTTGCGGTACTATACTGACCGGAAATAAGGTCGGAATTGCCAGAAATAAAATCGGTAACATCGATAATAGATGAATTTCCTTCAGAGCCATAAGCTTTTATATCGAAAGACATTAATACACCCTGAATATTATTTTTGTCAAATGCCCGTTTCAGGCCGTTTTCAGTAGAGTCGGTTGATCGCTCATCCTGAACGAGAGTTTGTATGTCAATGCGTTGCCCATGTCCTTTGTTGAAAGTGATCATATGCGACCCTAGTTCTTCTCCCGAATACCCTTCTTTTGCTTTATCGATGGCAGCAGAAGATTGCAATAACCGATTCACAATCAATACCGGACGGTTCAATATGGAATCTTTGATTTCAAAGTAATATCGGTTATTCAGGGAATATACATTGATCAATCCTTTATTAACCTTCGCCTCAGGAGTTATCAGCTTGCCAAAAGGCAGAGGCGTTGTTTCCGTATTAGGCAATGGCAGTGACGGATTTGTTTGCGCAAACAAGGCAAAAGGCAGCAGCAATAGAATTAAAATGCGTAAGAAAATTCTTTTATGTAACATGACTGGATTTTAATTTATCGATTTAATATTGAACTGACTCGTTTTTCCAGAAGCTGGAGGTTTCCTGAATATTTCCCGACCCTTGCGGGGCTTTCAAAACAGGCAGAGCTGGAGTTGGCCTTTTGGGATCAGTCAGTTTATTTATTTGTGCCAATATATCCCGATAATGGTTTTTAGAATTTTGATCCGTAATTAATTTCAACGAATTGGCAACTTTTTGTTTTAAATCAATCAAATGACCCCGTGAAACGGCTATTGTTGCGGTGTTGGTGATATCCCGTGGGGTGTCAATAATGGTGGCAATATTAGCGATATACATTTTTTGCAATATCATGTGATAGCTGCTAACCTTTTGTGATGTTCCTAATTCCGGCCAGATGCAAGCGTCAAGGTCAGTCAGGTACGAAACGAGTGTGTAAGTTTTGCTTTCGCCAAATCGTTCCGCTGTTGCATTTATATTTTTCAGGCGTTTCAAATCAAGCAATGAACTAAGCATATTTGTTCCGGCACTGTACATATAATTGTTATAAGGAAAATCTACCATATGGTTTATAATATCATCGGAGGCAATCCACCGGGGAGGAGCGTTAAATATCTCGGATTTCAAAAATGCCATTGACTTTTTTTGTTGATCTAATGATACGGGAGCGTACACCTTTTCATTCGATTCCGTACCATGAGGATGGTAGTAATACGTACCAAAAATATTGGCGACATTATTTAAACAGGCATCAAATTGGGCGATAAGAAAATTGAAAGTCGCACCAAACTGACCTCCCTTGGCATCATATAACTTATCCGGTTGCGCCATCCATTCAGGTAAGTGCAGGGCGATATACTTCAGGTTTTTAATACCAAGAGTGCCGGATTCAATTGCATTGTCTCCCAGATTGTCTGCCAGATTTCGGGGATCAGAAACGAGCTCGTTTTTTTTAGGAGCTGCCCCATAATACAATCGGGAATTTACACGTACACTGTCGGCTATCATTTTTCGCAGATAATCGCGAATTTCTATTGGATTATCCATCTCGGGAAAATATTTATAACCAAATGAGATAGCCCATTTATCGTATTCGCCAACGCGCGCCATGATGCCATCCCGGGTAACCTTATCTTCGGGTTGAGCCACATAGTTAAACAGCGTACCTTGCATAATAGACGGACTGATGCCGTGCTTTGCAACCCAGTCTTTATCCCTTAACTTTGCAACAGGAACAACCGATGAGGCTCCGGGATTATCGAGCAAGCCCAATGAATTACCCACATTTGCCGAAAGCTCCACGCGAAGCAGCTCACCCATCAACCCGGTACTATATTCTACATTTCTGGCTCTTTCATCAATAGCGCCTGCTTGTACTATATACGTGTCATGCAGCAGAGACAGTGTGTTATGGTTTATTTGGATGTTGGCCTGCAATATCTCACCGCTTCGGGGATCGGTTACAAGATTGTGAAATATTCCGCTTACCATGGACGGAGCATAAACAATCGTATTAAATCGCCCGTCTTTTGTATTCCAGCAAGTGTCATCCTTTGCTATTTCTTTGGCATAAATTGCATTTTTGAAGCCGGCTTGTTCAAATGCCGGTTGCCAGTCGTTTACAGCCTTAATAATATAAGGTACCCATTTTTTAGGCGTAGTAGGGTCAATATAAAAAACAATGGGCTTAGCAGGCTCTACGAATTCTCCCATTGCATAACGTTCCATGTCTTCCGCTTTGGGTTCCAGGCGCCACCGGGTAATCCGTTCAACTTTCTTGGCTCTTTGGCTATCCTGGTCGAAATCAGTCTGCAGTTGTGAATTATACCCTATTCGTTCATCGGAATATCTCACTTGCATGGGAATTTTTGGCAACAATACAAAAGACGTATTTATTTTGGTAGTGAGAGCTGTCTGATTGATGATATATGTTTTTATCCCGGAAACTTCCACATTCGTAGGGAAGGCTTGCAGAGTATCAATATAAGACCGATCCGGCTGGAATGCCATCGCCTTGAACAGTTCTTTCACATTGCCAGATATGATGGACAAATCGCTGTTTATAAAATCGGTGACATCTATCACCACCGAATTTTTGCCATAAGCTTTAATATCAAATGCAAATAAAACCGGTTGCAAATCATTCATTTTTAGCGAATGGTATAATCCATTGTCAGAACTGTCATTGGCTATTTCTTCGTATATCAATTGTTTAATAAACAACTTATCGTTTGGCCCTTTAGAAAAGCAGATTTGCGTATTTCCCAACACTTTACCTGCAAAGCCTTCGGGATCACGTTGAAATAAAGCCGGTCCTTGTTCAATACGACTGATGACCTGAAAATCACGTTCTAAAATTGAATCGGGGATTTCAAAGTAATATCGGTCCTTTACTTTGTTGACGACAAAAACCCCTCGAGAGGATTTGGCGTCAGCTGTAATAACTTTATCGTAGGGCTGCGGTTTATTTAGAGCCGGCAAACTATCGGCTTTCATCGTTATTTTACTACTTTCTTTATTTTTAGACGTTTTCATATTTAACGAAAAAATATTGGTAACTCCGAGAGTCAATAACAGACTCATCAGAATTATCGGGCGACATTTGAAAATGTTCATATAATGAATTTCTATTTTAGAAAAAACACGCAACGATATGTTACGTGTTTCTCCATTTCTGTTTTTAATTTTATTGATTTTAAATTGGGATAACTCAATAACCGTCATTCTGTGTTAGTTGAGGTGCGTTCTGTATTTCAGTTAGAGGAATAGGATATAATACTGCTGTTGATTTCCATGTGGCAGGTTTAAGTGCACCTAAAACAGCATCTGCACGGTTCGTTCGTTTTAAGTCAAACCACCTATTGCCATATTCCAGAAAAAGTTCTACCCGTCGTTCTTGTTCTATACTGGTAAGGCATTGCGCTTGAGTCATATTTGCAGCATCAAGAGAAGCAAGACCTGCTCTTGTCCGTATCACATTTATATCTGCGACCGCACCTGCAGTTCCTGTGACATTGCTTTGCCGTGCTCTGGCTTCCGCACGTATCAAATACTGTTCGGATAATCTTAACACAATTGAGTACTCTAGAGGATCGGAACTTCCGTCGTAATCCCTATATTTAGCTCCATAATAATAGGTAGTACCACTATAATCAAAAGAACCTAGCCATGCGGTTTTTCGGACATCACCAATTTCAAAGGCATTTGCAAGAGAAGAAGTCAAAATGTAGTATAAACTCTGATATTGACTGCCATAGTAATAATAATAATCTTCGTTAGTCAGCCAATGTCCTGTAGTCGTTTGAGGGTTGATAGCAAAAATACTTTCCTTGCTATCCTTTAAGAATACATTGCCTATGTCGGCTGTGGAGAGTAAACTATACAAACTAGTAGTATTAATTACTTCTGTTGCTTTTTCTTCTGCATTTACATAATCGTCCATATATAAGTATACTCTTGCCAGCAACGCGCTAGCAGCACGCTTATTAGGTTTATCCCTTTTACTACTATAGTTGCTATAATTAGCTGGAAGTTTGGTCTCCGCATCTTTTAAATCAGAGACAATTTGTGCATAGACATCAGCAGTAGCAGCCCTAGCCAAAGCATTATTAGTTTTCACATCAGGTGTTACAGTAAGTGGCACGGGACCAAACATATTGACCAGATAAAAGAAATTCAATGCCCGAACAAATTTTGCTTGTCCAACAAATTGTGTTTTTATCGAATCACTCATCCCTGTCGAATTAGTCACGTTTTCTATAATATTATTAGCCTGATATATTGTTTTATAAAAACCTGTCCATAAATTGGAAGCACCGTAATCGGAAGCAGTTAGTGTATTCGTTCCAAAATCGGTAAATGGATAATCTGGATTACTTCCATCCGTTTCATCGGCAGAAAGACTACAAGCATATCCAATATTCATAAATGCAGAAGCCGTAACCATACTGCTATACATGCCTACCAAAGCTGCATTTGCATTTGCGTCGGAACTAAATACTTGTGAAGCCAATACTTCTGTTGTAGGAGGATCTACTTCCAACAGGTTATCACACCCAATAAGAAGCAGTGCCATAATCAGTTGCAAAAAGCCTACATATATTTTTTTGTATGAAATGAAATTATACTTTCTCATAATAGTACTAATTATTAATTATAATGAAAATTGTATTCCACCAACAATGGCCGTCAGCGGAGGAACAGCACTTGTGCCTGTTTCCGGATCTATACCTGCATATGTTTTTCCTGAAAGCGTAAATTTAAATAAATTTTGCCCCTGTATATAAAATCGCATATTGGAAAGTTTTATGCGTTTGGACAGATTTTCCGGCAAATTATATGAAAATGATACATTCGTCAATCGACCGTATGACAGTTTCTGTAACATTGCATCAGATTGCTGAAATAATTTGAATGCTGTAGAATAAGAGGATGTGGTAAACAGTTTTTGAACACCAAGAGCACGCATTGCCTGAACTACAGCTGATGGAAAATTCGACAATGTTCCCGGAGCAGAACTAAGAGTTGATAGTATACCAAGATCCTTGGCTCCCAAAGTGAAACGAGCAGAAATATCCAGTTGAAAGTTTTTATATTTAAAAGTATTCGAAAGTCCTCCGTATAAATCAGGATAAGACTTTCCTTCGTATACTAAATCACCTACACCTGTATTAGCGCCTATCGTTGTAGTTATCTTACCATCTTTATCAACATCTTGATAAGTTGGCATTCCATCCTTATCCGTTCCTGTATAGTGCAACAAATAGAGAGAAGTTGTGGGTCTTCCAACAACATAAGTAGATGCATAAGACGACGACGCTAAGCCCGGAAATGAGAGAAGTTTATTTTGCGGAAGAGAGGCATTGGCCGAAGTGCTCCATGTGAAATTTTTAGTCCGAATATTAGTACTGGTTAATGTCACTTCCAATCCTGTGTTTTGTACCAACGCATTAAGGTTAGCTGTATAGCTAGAAAAACCTGTTTGTGTGGACAATGGATAATCTAATAATTGATTACTCGTTCTATTGCTGAAATAGGCAAAATTGAATAACAACCGATCTTTGAAAAAGCCAAGATCCGTCGCTATCTCAAACTTTCGCGTAGTTGCCCATTTATAATTAGGATTAGCTACTCTTGCAGGCGATAAACCGGAAGCCCCCGAATAATAGCTGGAACTGGTACCTGAATAAGAAGAGAGATAAGCGTAATTTTGAACATTATCATTTCCCACCACCCCATAACTACTCCTAATTTTTCCAAAACTAAACCATTCCGGTTTCCGGGTAAGAAACGGTTCACTGGTAAATATCCAAGCGAGCCCCACTGATCCAAAATTTGCATAAAGATTATTGGGCCCAAATTTGGACGAACCATCACGTCTGAAATTACCGTTGATAATATATCGTTCTTTATAGATATAATTTACGTTTCCAAAAAAAGAAACATATTTATATGCACTATACCCATTATGAATAATGTAACTGGAGGCCATAGACAAATCTTTCATATATAAGTCAGATGAAAAGCCTGAAGCTATGATGAAAAATGGCTGTTCATTGACCGTTTCCTGATAAGTTGCACCCAACAAAGCAGTTAAATTACCACCTCCAAGTAACGCGGAATAATTCAACTGTGGTTCAATCACCAAATTTCTAGCGTTAGATTCGGTATAAGTGGCCGTACGCGTAGAAACTAGAGACGTTGACTCTGGATTAGCCGAAGTACTTGGACTTAAATCACTTTGATTAGATTGCGTTCTATTATATCCTGCATTAACAGACAATTTAAGTTTGCGAGTTAAGGCATAACTTAAATTAATGCTAGTATTTAGCGTATTCATATTATTCTGATAACTTGAATTCAGAGCTGCTAATGGATTGGAAATGTTGGGTATACTTTTAGACCACCAATATAAAGATCCATCTGTATTACGTAGAGGAAAATTAGGTGGTAAAGAATAAGCATACTGATAAAATCCGGCACTTGCCAAATTACTGATATTAGAACCCATTATGATCGATAGCGTTGCTTTAAACTTTTCGTCGGGGCTGGTATAACCAGAACTAAAATGAAGACCATAACTGCTCGAAGAACGATTGTCATCAAAAACAGAAGTATTACGAGAATAGTTCCCAGAAAGCATAAACGTTGATCCATGACCACCTCCTGATACAGATACACCACCAGAGTAAGATTTGGATGGACTGCCAATTAATATTTTCTTGAAGTTTTGACCTTCTGTTTGACTCCAAAGCGTCAAATCTGGTGCATTGGTTGTTGTCGGTGTTTTATTATCGTTCGCAAAAGCTTCTTTTCTTAATGCCAGATAGTCGGTAAGATTAAGTGCCTGCATGCTAGTGTTCATAATACTCACACCTGAACTTAAATTGATGGAGACAACAGGCTTTCCAACGTTTCCTTTCTTTGTTTTAATTAAGATAACACCATTTGCTCCACGCGATCCATAAAGGGCTGTTGCATTAGCATCTTTCAATATCTCAATACTTTCAATGTCACTTGGACTAATAGTTGCCAAAGGGCTACCATTACCACTACCATTCGGTCCCTGCAAGTAAAAGTAAGATCCGGAAGTACTTTTGCTTGATGCTAGTTGATTAATGGCTGCCCCCGGAAAGGCAATACCATCAACAACATAAAGAGGGACATTTTTCAGAACATTAGTCGTTGAATTGCTAGGATCAAGAGAATTTTGCCCACGAATCTCTACATCAATATCCGCCCCATGCAAACCACTTGACTGATTAATAATCAAACCTGCGACTTTGCCTTGTAAAGCCTGCATCACGTTTTCAACAGGCTGTTTGCTAATGTCTTTACTTGTAATTTTTACTGAAGATCCAGTGGCATAGCGATTGCTGGTAGTCAACCCATAAGCAAGCACTTCCACTTCATCAAGTTTATTTGTTTTCTGTGACAGTACAACAGTACCAATATTTGATCTGCCAACAACCGGAACCTCCAATTTTTCGTATCCGATAAAAGATATTACAACGACATCAGAAGCCGTTACACCCTGTAGATTAAAGGTTCCATCAGATTTTACTAAAACACCGTTGGTCGATCCTTTTACAAGAACTGTAGCTCCCGGAAGCGCTGCGCCATCATCTTCTGCACGTACAACACCCCGTAGTTCATAAGTTCTTGTGAAAGAAGCTCCAAGAATCTTTGTGGAATTTTCCGAATCTTTGCTTATCACTATGGTTTTATTAACAATTGTAAACAGAAGACCGTGACTATGAAGACACGCTGCTAAAGCTTGTCCTATGCTCACATTTTTTATTTGGACATCAATGTAATACTTTTTCAAATCAAGGTCTCCGGTAACAAAGACAAAGCCGGATTGGCTCTTAATTGATTTAAGTACTGTCGTAAGTTGTTCATGCTTGAAATTTAGACTTATAGTATTGCCTGATTGAGCTTTTACCGACTGAAGGGTTAAAGACAACAATAGAGTCAATAAAGTCAACTTAAAAAAAGGATGGAAGATTTTCCGTCTTTTTTTTATTCCTACTATTGATTGAGTTATATGATTATTCATTTAATTGGGTGTTTTGATTACTAATGTCTACACTTTCTTTTTATACCGGGAATTAATAAATTCCAATTTGATTACCGCAATCGCTCAACTAACTTGCGGCTCTCGATTTATTGTACTAATGCTGTTTGTAAAAATATTCTCTCATAAAGCCGACGTTGTATGTAAATAAATTATTGATTATTTGTTTTTTATAATAAGCCTATTTCCATCTAATTTGAAATTAACTCCTAAATTCTTTAAGATAATGAGTATCTGTGAACCATTCATATTTCTATAAATTTCGCCATTAATCATTTTGGTTGGAATAGTTCCTTCATATTCTATTTCGAGATTATACCAACGTGCAATTTGTCTCAATACTACAGACAACTGAACATCTTCGAAATGGAACAAATCATTTCTCCATGCAAGTTCCGATTCAAAATTGGCTGGTTTCACCAAAATGGTACGACTCTCATCAGAGGTCAATGCTTTTTGACCTGGAATCAGCACTACCTCGTTCTCATTGTTTTTTACTTTCACACTACCTTCCACCAGAGTTACGATAGCAACTGGCTCATCATTATAAGCACTTACATTGAATGAAGTTCCTATATCTTCAATAATCTGATTCTTAACTTGCACTCTGAATGGCGACTTACTGTTATGAACAACTTCAAAATAAGCTTCACCAGTAAGTTTCACGAGTCGTTCTGAACTATTAAATACTTCGGGGTATTGAAGTGTGGAACCGGCATTCATAAACACCTTGGTACCATCTGATAAGACGATAGTGAATTTATTTCCGTGTGGAGTGGTAAGTGTGTTGTAAACAAATCGGTCACTGATTGGACGATGGATATTTTTATACCGCAACAATCCATCAGAATAGTTGAAAATTGCAGCAAGGTTACTGTTATTCATATCCACAGAAGCATGGGTTGCAAATTTTATTTCCTTGCCATCCGCCAAAGTCAAAATAGCTCCATTTGTCCCCGGAGCAATAACCACCCGTTCGATAGCCATTGAATCGGAACTAATTATCTGTGACGATTTATATAAAAAGAGGGAGGTAAACAAAATGGCAACTATAATAGAAGCCGCAGCAACATAACGATAGAAGTTAGGAGTTCGTCTACGAAACCGATGGTGAAAAATGCTTTTGCATATAACGTCGAACATCTCATTCTTTACCAACGTCTCTTCATCAGGAGACTCAGCCTCCCATATCTTCGTTTTCTGTTGCTGACTGCGATACCAAGCATCAAGTAATTCACGTTCTTGGGCAGTAGCAGTGCCATCAAGATACTTTTGCACTAAATAGTCTATTTCCTCAGGGTTCATATAAATATAGTCTATGCGGCATAAAAAAAAACAATTTTACACCTATTTCTATATATAAGTATCCTAAAGCTATGGATTACCCTTGCTTGTACAGAAAAAAGATTGATTTTTTATCTATTGGCGAGAAAAAGTATCATGCAAATACATTGCATACAGTATGGTCAGGAGAAGCAGATCGATCCTGAATTTAGCCCGAATGATTTTAAGGCCTTTAGTCAAATGCCCTTCTACTGTTTTTTCAGATATGTTCATCTTTTCCGCAATCTCAGAAATTTTCATATCATCCAACCGGCTATAACTAATTACCAATCTGCATTTTTCGGGAAGAGATTCTAAAAGATTTGAGAAATAGTCAGCACAAAAAAGAGTTTCTATCTGCTCGTCCAATATGGCTTCATCCTGAGGGTCTAATTTTTCTTCTCGAATTATTCGTCTTCTTCGTTCTTTTTCTATATGCACAAAGAACGAGAACTTTATGGAAGTAGCCAGATAATTGCTAAAATTATTTATTTCAAGAGTATTACGACGATTCCAGAAACTAATAAACACATCCTGAACAATATCCTTGGCCTGAGATTTATCATGAGTGAGATTATAAGCAATACCTAAAGATTTATCCCAATACCGATCATACAGAACTGAAAATGATGACTCACAATCATTTAATCTAACGCACAGAAGCAACTCATCATCAGTTTTTGTATATGGATAATCTCTGCTCATCTATTTTTATCCTAATTGCATTACAAGCACAAAGATACGACTATTTACAACACAAAAGAAGTCGTTGTTAAGACTTATATATTATAATAGAAAGCAAACAGATGCAAATTGAATCATTTTGTCATACAGGCAACCAAATATTTTTTGAATAAATATAAAGTAAATCATAAATATTTAATTGCATATATCATAGACAACCTGATATTTATAATTTCGAATTTTGCATTTCCAATCGCTTCATTTGAATATCAATTATTAATGCATTATTTATAAGCCAATTAGCACAATTACAATAAATATCCATACACCAATTTAAGCAATATTACGGATGTTCTACCCTAAAATAAAAGTCAAAAAAAGAAGATATCGTAACAAAATAAAAGCTCGTAAAATCAATTATTTACGAGCTTTTATTATCAACTTATAATATTTTAAATCGCCAAACAGGGTAAATCAAACCAGACGACCAATTTGATTTTTTCCAATTTCGAATTTTCATAACAATCGACTCTCGAATCAGAATCAATTCAACAGAATTAACTTCTGATTCGAGAGTCGATTCTACAGTATTTTGCGAACTGAAAATTAATTTGCTGCCTTACTTAAGAGCGTCCAGAGCAGCAACATAGTTTGGTTCTTGTGTCACTTCGGGAACCAACTCGGTGTAAACCACTTTACCTGTAGCATCAATAACCACTACCGAACGAGCCAACAAACCTTTAAGAGGTCCATCTTCCATCAGCACACCATAGTTTTTTGCAAATTCAGGGTTACGGAAAGCCGATACGGTAACTACGTTTTCAATTCCCTCGGCAGCACAAAATCGGCCTGCAGCAAAAGGCAGATCGACTGAAACACCCAAAACAACAGTATTGTCTAGTCCTGCAGCATCCTTATTGAACTTGCGAACAGATGCGGCACAAACGCCGGTATCGATACTGGGAAAAATATTCAACAATATTTTTTTCCCCTTAAAATCGGCTAAGGACACTTCGGAAAGATCCCCTTTTACCAATACAAATGCTGGAGCCACACTACCTTTTATAGGAAGTTCACCACCCACGTTCACTTTCAATGTACCTTGTAATGTTACTGTTACCATAATTGTTTTTGTTTTAAATTTTCAAATTAACATCATTAATGTTTGCACGATATTTTTGTGATTGACTATCGCTGAATTCTATTCCGATTCAAGTGTTGTTTCCAATATTTTTTTAAGATGATCGCGTAAAGTAATAATTTCGTAATCACTCATTTTAAGCCTACATTTGATATGAGTCGGAATTTTTTCAGCTTCTCTTTCCAACAGACGTCCCTTATCGGTAATAGAAACAATTACAGAACGTTCATCTTCTAACGAACGTTCACGGGCTATCAACCCGCTGGCCTCCATTCGCTTCAACAAAGGAGTCAGAGTTCCACTATCCAACCAAAGCATTTGCCCCAGTTGCTTTACACTCGTCGACTCCATTTCCCACAATACCATCATCACCAAATACTGCGGATAAGTGACTCCCAACTGTTCCAAAAGAGGCCGATAAAAACCGGTAATTTGCCTCGACAACGCATAAAGCGGAAAGCATAATTGATTATTGAGTCTTATATCGTCCGACATTTTCAATCACTATTTTATATTTGGCAAAATTAATATTCAAACCACGAAAATGCATCTTTTAAGTAGTTAAATAACAATAATACATTGTATATAAATTTATTTTCAACCATTTGCATTGTAACAAAAGATCTTTTTATAATACCAATTTTAATTGTGCACAATTATTTTACAGCAATCTAACTTCACAATTCGGGCTTTATGTTACAATTTTCCATGCAAACATCCCATACTGCCCGTGAAGAATTGATGAAGATTACAAAAACACAAAAATAAAACTTGACGACAATCTCATTTTCCACTACCTTCGTATTGCTTTTGATTTCGATATTTTCAGGCTTCGCACCAGTAAAATTGCGCCGAGGCTTATTTGTTTTTATTTAAAATGCAACATTATGACAAAAAAATGTTTTACCCTCCCTCTTATGCTAATTGCAACTTGTACCGTACTGTTTGCGCAGAAAGGAACCACTATTTCTACTCAGCTCGAACGTCCGAAGCTGGTAGTTGGCATCGTTATCGATCAGATGCGATGGGATTATCTCTACCGTTTCTACAACAAATATGAAAACGGAGGTTTCAAACGTCTACTAAACGAAGGTTATGCATGCCAAAACACGATGCTCAACTATATTCCTTCCGTAACCGCCATCGGACACTCCACTATCTTTACGGGTTCGGTCCCATCTATACACGGCATTGCCGGTAATGACTGGATAGATGAAAGGACAAACAAATCGGTATACTGTACAGACGACCCGACCGAAAAAGGAGTAGGTTCCGACACCAAAGCCGGAAAAATGTCACCTTGCAAACTATTAGCCACCACAATCACTGACGAATTGCGCATGGCGACCAACTTTCAGTCGAAAGTAGTAGGAGTTTCACTAAAAGACCGAGCCTCAATTCTACCCGCCGGACACAATCCAACAGGAGCGTTTTGGCTTGATGATGCGACAGGACGTTTTATTACCAGTACATATTATATGAAAGAACTGCCGGCCTGGGTCAATACATTCAACGAATCAAAACCCATTGACAAGCTACTATCCAACGGATGGAATACCCTATTACCCATCAACAAATATACAGAAAGTACCGACGACGACGTTTCATGGGAAGGTATTCTGAAAGGAGCCTCCCGACCCGTATTTTCTTATGATGTAAAAAAAGCATACGACCTTGATCACGGATCGTTACGCCAAATGCCTTTTGGAAACACCCTCACCCTTCAATTTGCACGTGCAGCCGTCGACGGTTACAAACTGGGACAGACAAACAGTTGCGACTTTCTCACTATCAACTGTGCATCGACAGACTATTGCGGACATCTGGTTGGCCCCAATGCCATTGAAATAGAAGACGTATATCTTCGTCTCGACCGCGATTTAGCCTCGTTTTTCAGCTATCTGGATCAAAAAATAGGCAAGGGCAATTTTTTGGTATTCCTTACCGCCGACCATGGGGCTGCTCATGCCGAAGGATTTCTCGAAACCAACAAAATGCCTACCGGTTTGCTTTCAAAAGGATTTGATGCGGCTATTGGCAACATGTTACAGAAACGATTCGGAGCCGAAGGGCTAGTATCTGCAGTAGATAATTTTCAAGTATACTTCAACAAAGCCCGCATCGACAGTCTCGCTCTCGATTTTGACAAGATAAAAATTGCAACGGTAGATTTCCTGCAGCACCAGGACGGCATTCAGTATGCTGCCGATCAGGACAAAATAGCGACCACTGCCATTCCTGCTGTCATTAAAGAGATGATGATAAACGGATACAACCAACAACGTAGCGGCTCAGTAGTAATGATTACCAAGCCCGGATGGCTACCCTACTATTCCAAAACCGGCACCACCCATAGTGTTTGGAATCCCTACGACACCCACGTACCTCTTATTTTTATGGGATGGAAAATCCGTCACGGATACACTACCAAGCCAACATACATGACCGACATTGCAGCCACCATAGCAGCCCTACTACATATACAAATGCCAAACGGCTGCATCGGACAATCCATCACCGCAGTTTCAGACAAATAAAAAAAACGAATACTCCTGTCCTATGCTAAGTAGGATAGGAGTGTTCGTTTTTTATCTTCCAGCCTCACCCGTCCTATTACGATATAGCTCTAAATAGCTTAAATAAATATAAAATAACAAAAAGCGACGACATTCTCATTAATAGAATCAAAATAATCAATTATGTTTGCATAAACTTTTTCGTGTACGAACACGTAGATTCCGACATCTCTAAAATTAAATAAAGAAAAGTTTGTCAACAGAATTGATTGCTACATATCGTTTAACATTTTTGAAAGCAAAGAGTTTAGCCTAAAAGACATATTTTAATCGTTCAAATAGTGGCATTCTCCATGAATTTACATATATTTGCACTATCAAGATATTACAACCATACAACTTTACTTAAACGACCATGAAAAAAGCCGCATTGATGACACTATTGTGCTGTCTTAGTGTTTCTTTATTTTCTCAATCACGCACCTTATACCTCAATTGGGCTGCTGACGTAGCCAAATCGGATATGAAACGCAATCCGGAAGGTTGGATGATTGATTTTAATAAAACGCCGAAATGGGATTACTGCCAGGGGCTTATGTGCACGGCTTTACTCAAGTTGAGCACGCTCACCAAAGACAAGTCTTATTACGATTATGTACTTAAATTCGGTGATTATATGGTCGACAACAATGGCAATGTACTCACTTACAAAGCTTCAGAGAATAGCCTCGACCGCATTAATGGCGCCAAATTCATCTTCACTCTCTACGATAAAACCCTCAAACTAAAATATTACAAAGCGATTGAGGCTTTCAGGACTCAACTGAAAACACATCCACGCACCAGCGAAGGTGGATTTTGGCATAAAGCCATCTACCCAAACCAAATGTGGCTTGATGGCATTTATATGGCTTCACCTTTTCTGTCCGAATATGCTAAACGTTTCAATGAAAAAGAGACTTTTGATGATGTGGCAAAACAAATCATACTGATAGGCAAACACACATACGATGCTAAAACAGGACTCTATTATCATGCATGGGACGAAAGCAAAACTCAGGAATGGGCAAATAAAATCACCGGATGCTCGCCCAACTTTTGGAGCCGCAGTATAGGTTGGTATATGATGGCAATTGTAGATGTGCTTGATTATATGCCCCTCAACCATCCGAAACGTCCGGCACTGAAACGCATTTTCAGTAATCTAACAAAAAGTCTACTGAAGTATCAGGACAAAACCACTGGCTTATGGTATCAGGTAACCGATAAACTTGGAGCCGAAGGTAATTATCTAGAGAGTTCGTCTACCGCCATGTTTATGTACGCCATTACCAAAGCAGCCAACAAAGGATATATCGACCCAAGCTATTTTGCCATTTCCAAGAAAACATTCACCCTTTTTATCAAGAATGCCACCCGCATAAATGCCGATGGATCGTACAATATAACAAAGGCCTGCGCCGTTGCAGGATTAGGAGGAACACCTTATCGTAGCGGCACTTACGATTATTATATTCACGAACCGCAACGCGACAATGATCCGAAAGTGATTGGACCGTTTATTCTGTGGTGTTGCCAACTGGCAATGATTAAATAGAAGACATCTGCCGCCTCTTTATCATGCATAATTACTTTTTCATATAAAGACTTTAAAATCAAGTTAACCTAAAATATAGAGATATATGTTGACTCGTGTTCGAACACGTTAACCTATTTGATTGTAATGAAGAGCGCCAGCTATTGTTAACATATTTTTTAAAACAATCATTCTAATTACTTAAACTTAACAACCATGCAGACAAACAAACGAAGAAAGATTACACATTATCTGTGTATGTGTGGCATGTTCATGATAACCGTATTGGCTTGGGGGCAAACCAAGTCAGTAAGCGGTGTTGTGAAAGATGCGAAAGGAGAAGCTATAATTGGTGCCAGCGTTGTGGCTAAAGGCAGTACCACCGGAACCATTACGGATGTGAATGGGAATTTTACGTTGTCAGTACCACCAGCGACAAAAGCATTAATCGTTTCTTTTATAGGAATGGATCAACAAGAAGTGGCTCTTACGGGAAAACAATTAGCTATCACACTGACAGAAAGTTCTGTTGCTCTGAATGAAGTAGTAGCTATCGGTTACGGCACCATGAAAAAAAGTGACCTTACCGGAGCTATTTCAAGCGTTAATTCAGGGAAAATTACTGAAGCGGGAAGAAATTCTGTACTCAGTACACTTCAAGGATCAGTACCCGGTGTACAAATCCAACAAACTTCATCCCGGGCAGGATCCGATTTCAGCATCATTGTTCGTGGACAAAATTCAATATCTGGTAACACCACACCTCTCTATGTCGTCGATGGTATTGTCACAGGCTCTATTGAGTTTCTGAATCCTCAGGACATAGAAAAAGTAGACGTTTTGAAAGATGCATCTTCCAGTGCAATTTATGGATCAAGAGGTGCCAACGGTGTAGTCATTATCCAAACTAAAGGAGCACAAAATGCAAAATCAAGCAAAACGACTATTTCTTATGACGGATATTACGGATCAACACAAAAAACTCGTATGCCCGATTTTATGAATACACAAGAGTGGATGCAATATCGCACGATGTGCTATCAGACTGCAACTCCAAGCACTATTACCGGAGATTTGGCTTTCACCAAAACTAATCTTAAGACTGTTTGGTGTGGAAATAACACACTTAATGCGGCAGGTCAGCCTCTTTATTCCAATGGGACATTTAGCGGAAGTCAATTTATGCTAAATCGTTATATTAACAACCAGAGTACAGACTGGACTAATTTGGTTACGCAAACAGGTCATCAACAAAATCACTACATCGGTATTTCGGGTAGTACAAAAGATATTTCTTATGTTATCGGAGCAGGATTTCAAAATGAGCAGGATATCTTCGTAAACACCGATTACAGCCGCTATAATCTGAAGGGAAGTCTATCTGCAACTCTCAACAAAAACTGGTCGGCAGGATTGAATATCAACATGGCCTATTCAAAACAACAGTATGGTAGTAATAGGGCTATTTTGAATGCTTTCGCGATGTCTCCTATTTTTGTGCCCTATGCGAACGGCAATCTTGACGCTACGCTTAACACATTAGTCGGCAATCTTATCCTCTATCCGGGTAAAACTACCGAAAGCGTGAAAGATGCTGCCGGAAATGCTATTTATGCAAACTCAATCGGACAAAGTGGTCCTACATCGACTATCAACCCCTTGGTAGATGTCAATAACACATCCAATGAAGCAAAAAAATACGTAGTTTTAGGTACCGCTTACTTACAATATTCTCCAATTAAAAACTTTCAATTGAAGAGTTCGTTTTCGCCAAACCTCACAACCTACAGAAGCGGTTTCTACATGAGTAGCTTGGCTCAAGAGAATTTAGGTAAAGATCCGGTTGCAAATGTAACTAACAATACAGACTTAACATATACTTGGGACAATCAGGCCAATTACAAATTTACAATCAACAAAGACCATAATTTTGATATTATGGGGCTGTATAGTATTACTAAAGAAAACGATGAAAATTACTACATGTATACGGCTGGATATAACTGGGATTTTGACTGGTATAATACAGGCGCAGCGACTACCACTACTAGCACTCAAGTATCCAGTTATTATTCCGAATATGCATTAATGTCATATGCACTTCGAGCCAACTACACTTACAAGGGGAAATATCTAGCAACAGCATCTATGCGATATGACGGTTCTTCCAGATTAGCGGAAGGACATAAATGGGCAAGTTTTCCTTCTGTAGCCCTTGGATGGAGAGTAACGGAAGAAAAATTTATGGACTCCAGTAAAAAATGGCTCTCTAACCTAAAACTACGGCTCAGTTTGGGTTACACTGGTAGTACAAACATTAGCCCATTTCAAACACAAACGTTAGCCAGCACCAAAACTTATTATAACTTCGGTTCTACCGTAGCAAACGGCACGGCAATAGGTTCTCCTGCAAGTACAGAACTGACATGGGAAAAAACTCGTGAATTCGATTTCGGATTCGATTTCGGTTTTTTAGACAATCGTATCAACGGTTCTGTTGACGTATACGATCGTCTCTCTTCTGGACTTTTGCAAAATATAACACTGCCGCTTGAATCAGGAGCCGGCTCCATGGCAAAAAATTTAGGTAAAGTAAACAACCGCGGTATAGAAATTGCATTAAATGGTGTTATTATTCAAAGTAAAGATTTTACTTGGTCGGCCAACGCATCGTTTGCTTCTAACAAAAATAAGATTGTCGATCTTTTTGGCATCACAACTAACGGGTATACCTATATCAACAGCAGTTCTCAAAAATGGATTGTCGGACAAAACATTAATTCGATCTATGGATATGTTTACGATGGCGTTTGGACTGCCGCAGATTTGAAAGCAGCGATTGCAGCTAAAGATCCACGCGCAGTTACGTCCTCCGGGAAAGTAATTGCTGGTGAAGGCCAAGCCAAAGTCAAAGATTTTGATGGTAACGGTATCGACACGAATGACCGTAGAGTTCAAGGACACTCCGATCCTACATGGACAGGGGGTATCGGAACAACTCTTACCTACAAGGGATTCGATTTCAACATGAACATCTATACGGCTCAGGGTATGACTCAGTTCTCTCCGTTTATGGAAACATTCACTAACTTTAACGACCGTGGCACAAATAAATTGAACATCGATTATTATATTCCAGCTGGAATGTCGGTATTGGGTAATGACGGATTATTTACGACCCTTGCTACTTCGCACAATAGTCAATCATATCCTACCCCCTACAATTACGGCACATATTGGCATACTTCATCAGAAAGCGCCCGTGATATGCCTGGTGCTTGGGTAGATGCGTCTTATGTAAAAGTACGTAATATTGCTTTAGGTTATACCTTACCCAAGTCAGTTTTAAAGCTTCTGGGCGTTCAACAGTTCAGAGTATATTGCAATGTGCTAAATCCATTTGTATTTACGAAATACAAAGGTTTCGATCCTGAATGGGCAAGTGCATCTATGGGAAAAGACAATGGACCTAGTACCATTACCTATCAGGTTGGTGTAAATCTTAAATTTTAATTCTTAACACACAACTTTTACGATAATGAAAAAAATAATTATATTTTTGGTGGGAATACTTTCCCTCTCACTGGTCAGTTGTGCTGATTTTCTGACTGAGAACAACAAATCCAATACAACTGCTGCTGATTATTATTCAACCGATGCCGGATATGAATCTCTGGTAAATGCATGTTATTCGAACCTGCGTACGATTTTCGGAGGAAATTGTGAAATATTCGAAGCCGGCACGGACCTTTTTCAAATAGGGAAAAGCAATCTTAGCTCAACAAATAATGGCTTAGGAAATTATAAAAACCTTACAGCTGCCGATGGTGTCGTACTCTCCTTCTATACGAATCTTTACAGTGCTATCAAACGTTGCAATGACGCCATCTACTACAATACCGGCCATAGTGCAACGCGTTTAGCTGAAGTACGTTTTCTGAGAGCATTTTATTACTTTCAGCTAGTACAACAATTCGGAGGCGTTGCTTTGGTAACCGATTATCTTAACAAACCAATCACCGATTATCCCCGCAACACGACAAAAGAAGTGTATTCGTTTATCATTTCCGAGATGGAAGCTGCATTAACAAACCTATCAGCTGCCGGTTCGACTCCCGATGGACGTGTAAACAAAAGAGTTGCCAATCACTATCTGGCATTGGCTTATTTAACAAGAGGCTGGGATAGCACTGCAGGGGGCACTTCTGATGATTTTACAAAAGCTATTAGCTATGCGACAACAGCGATCAATAATCAGGGTTTAACACTTGCGTATGAAGGAACCGTCTCTTCTCAGGGTGTTTTCTGGCCTGGAAACGAAAAAAACGCAGAAGTCATTTTTTCCGTGCAGTATAGTTCAGCTTCTTTAGCCAGTACTACTAGCGGAAACGCTCAAAGTAATTATTTTGGAGCATATCTGGGTGGATCCGATGCTTCTGTGTTGGATGGTTGTCCTTCTATCAATACATCACTACAACCGACAGCTCGTCTTTATATGTTGCTAAGTGCTGATCCGACAGACACACGTTTTGCCGATACATTCATGCAAACAGTATATGGAAAAACGGCAACTCAATGTTCTTTTTATTCCTTTTTCAAAGCGTCTCCTCAAACTAAAAATGTAACACATTATTATCCAAAACCAGGTGCTACAACAACT
This sequence comes from Bacteroidota bacterium, assembly GCA_017860295.1. GTDB lineage: Bacteria > Bacteroidota > Bacteroidia > Bacteroidales > Paludibacteraceae > Microbacter. The sequence goes on from JAFNAS010000002.1 coordinate 249,822, forward strand.
GATGTTGCTGCATGGGTAGCTCTTGATCCTACAAATCGTTCAAGTACCATTGTTCATTATCCTGGTGCCAACGCCATATCATGGCCAAGTGTTCTAGACTATGGATATCCTTGTATCAAAAAATTCACCGATCCTTCGGCAGCTTTTGGACAAAATACTAGTACACGCGATCTTTTTCTGGCGCGTCTAGCAGAGACTTACCTGATCAGAGCCGAAGCCGAAATCAAACTTGACGGAGAAGGAACCTCTACTCGTGCCATGAACGATATCAACGTTGTTCGTAATCGGGCTAAAGCGACTCCCATTACCGTTTCCGAGGCAACTATCTCTTATCTCCTAGATGAAAGAGCCAGAGAATTAGCTGGAGAATATCATCGTTGGAACGATTTGAAACGTACAGGTACTCTGACAACATTAGCGCCTTTAAATCCTGATGTTTCCAGTGCTGTCAATATGACGGGCAATGATGGCTCTTATAAGATTCTACGTCCGATTCCTCAAAGCGCTATTGCTTTGAACGGGACTTCGATCACTCAAAATCCTGGATATTAATAGACTGTTAGAAAAAACTCACTTATCTCTCTTTAATCTTACTTACATAGGAATGAATTGAGACAAGTGAGTTTTCATATTACCAAACTATTTTCCACACAAAATGAGAGCTTTATTATTATCTTCCCTACTTACGTTGACTATTTTTTCTGTGTCAGCCCAACTGCCGGAAAATACGCCTGCCAATGTCGAAAAATACAAAGCAATTTGCAAAACCAATATCTACAAAGTAATGAAGGGTATGTACCGCGAACCGGGCGGTGCGCTTAAATATCCGTTTCTGGCACCTGGGAGCTCTCAATACCTCGATATGTTGTGGGACTGGGATTCGTGGCTAAGCAATGTAGCACTCAAACAGATCCTCCTTGAAAACGGAACGGATAAAGACAAAAAACAAGCTCTGCAATATGAAGAAGGCTGCGTTCTCAACTTTCTGAATTATGGGGGCATGGACGGATGGATTCCCATCTGGATTGAACGCAATGCTCCTTCGAGGGCTGAAATGCTTGCAAAAAGAAATCCGTGGAAAAGCAATATGCACAAACCGCAACTGGCGCAACATGCTGCTTTTATTACTAAATACAATAACAACGATGCCGAATGGCTGCGCGAAAACTTTTACCAACTCCAATCGTTTGTCGACAAATATCTTAATTTCCACAGACATAAAGCAACCGGACTGATGTACTGGGAAACGGATGAAGCCATAGGAGTCGACAACGACCCTTCTACTTTTTATCGTCCCGACGAGAGTTCCGGTTCCATCTTCCTCAATGCAATGATGTACAAAGAGCTGAAAGCAATGGCATATCTTGCAGGATGCCTTCACCTCGACGAAATTGCCCGCCAGTATACCAAAGAAAGTGTCAACCTCTATTCTGCCATACAAAAAAATTGCTGGGATCCCCGCGACGGCAATTTTTATAGTGTGGATCTTAATCTTCGATCCATAGAAAAACCCGATATTAAATCGCTTAAGCCCGACCAACTTATACTCCACGTTGGACAACCCCGCAACTACGACTGTCTGATTCAACGTTTCGACGTATGGAGTAGTTTTTTGCCCATGTGGGCCGGAATTGCCACTCCCGAACAGGCCAAACGCATGGTGGTGCATTACAACGATACCGCCACCTTCAATGCTCCGGCTGGCATACGCTCACTATCCAAACTGGAAAAGATGTACAACGTCCGTGCCAGCGGTAACCCTTCGTCATGGCAAGGTCCGGTATGGATTATTGCCAATTATCTGGTATTCCGCGGACTGGTAAACTACAATTATACTGCCGAAGCCAGAGAACTGGCTCAAAAAACCATCTTGTTGCTCGGAAGAGATTACGAACGTTTCGGAGCTTTGCACGAATATTATCTTCCCGAAAACGGAGAACCGGTACTCAACACCGGTTTTCAAAACTGGAATCTATTAGTATTGAACATGATTGCCTGGATGGACGGCAAACCTTACATTACGGAATTTTAATCACCTAACCAATAACCAAAATTTTATGTACAAGAAAGTTCTTTCTCTATACGTCGTCGTTTTTCTTGCATCGTTTTGTAGCCTTTATGCCGGGCCCTGGGAAGATATGAATCGGTTGGCTCAAAGTATCAAACAACCTTCTTTTCCTGATAAAAGTTTTAATGTTTTAAAATTCGGAGCTTCAGAGAAAAACATCAGCATCAAAAACACAAAAGCGATTAATACCGCCATTATAGCCTGTAACAAAAAAGGAGGCGGAAAAGTGATTGTTCCGAAAGGTATCTATATCACCGGCCCGATTACCTTATTGAGTAATGTGAATCTTTATCTCGAAGAGGGAGCCGAACTGCGTTTTACCACCAATTTTGTCGAATATTTACCGACGGTATTAACCCGTTGGGAAGGCTTGGATTGCTATAACTACCACCCTTTGATTTATGCTCTGAAGGCCACAAATATTGCCATTACGGGCAAGGGCATTATCAACGGACAGGGTTCCAATACCGCTTGGTGGGACTGGAACGGGGCCCCCATCTTCGGGTACAAAGAGGGAAATCCATCGCAACGCACTACCGGACGTCCGGCGTTGATGAAGATGAGCGAGGCCAATATACCGGTAGAGAAACGACAGATGGGAGAAGGCAATTACCTCCGCGCTCAACTCATCAACTTAGTACAATGCAACACGGTCAAAATCGAAGGCGTAACGCTGCAAAATTCTCCGTTTTGGGTTATCCATCCATTACTTACAAACGATATTACGGTTCGTAATGTAACCATCGAAAGCCTTGGACCCAACAGTGACGGCTGCGATCCCGAGTCGTGCAAAAACGTACTGATTGAAGGTTGCACATTCGACGATGGCGACGACTGTATCGCTATCAAATCAGGTCGCAACAACGACGGACGTCGCTGGAATATTCCGAGCGAAAATATCATCGTACGCAATTGCCAAATGAAAGCCGGTCACGGAGGTGTTGTTGTAGGAAGCGAAATCTCCGGTGGCTACAAAAATCTCTACGTCGAAAATTGTGATATGGACAGTCCGGAACTTGACCGTGTTATCCGTATCAAATCGAATACCTGCCGTGGAGGAGTAATTGAAAACGTATATGTGCGCAACATAAAGGTCGGCCAATGCAAAGAAGCAGTTCTTAAGATCGATCTTCAGTACGAACCGAGAGAAGAATGCAAACGTGGATTCATCCCGGTTGTGCGTAATGTCAATCTAGAAAATGTGACCAGCAAAAAAAGCAACTACGGCGTCAGCATCGACGGATTGGAAGATGCTAACAGCGTGAGCAACATTAATCTGAAAAACTGTGATTTCCGGGGCGTCGCAACCAATATGAATGACATCAAAGGTGCTATCGATGTAAATTTTGACAATGTACGAATCAACAATACGATTATCACTTCGCAGAAAATATCGACTAATTTCTCTCCTCTAAAGAAATAACCCGTTCGTCACCTTCATGTATAAACTCATTGAGCAACAGAAAAACATTGCTCAATGAGTTTTTATGTAATTGTTTTGCTACGGATGCCCAAGAAAAATTACTATTTTTGAAAGACCTAACAAATTAATCCTCACCAGTTATGCGAAGACACATTTTCATTGCCCTTTTTATAGGATTATGCGTGGCTGTCAATGCCCAGAATCTCACTTCAATTCCTGCCTCACTTTATGTAAATCTGCCTTTTAAAATGGAGCCAATAAAAGCTCCTAATTTTCCTGCCACCCAGGTTTCCATTTCCGATTTCGGAGCAAAAAACGATGGAAAAACAGATAACACCGAAGCTTTTGCCAAAGCAATCGACGCCATTGTTGCCAAAGGGGGTGGAACGGTTGAAATACCTGCCGGAAAATGGATCACCGGCCCAATTGTTCTGAGAAGCAACGTACGGTTACACACCGAGAAGGGTACCCTTGTCCAATTTTCGACTAATAAAGATTTATATCCTATCATCAAAGCCAACTTTGAAGGTCTGGAGACCTACCGCTGTCAACAACCCATTTCGGCTGATGGAGCCGAGAATATTGCTATTACCGGCGAAGGCATCTTCGACGGAACCGGACAGGCATGGCGTCCGGTCAAAAAGTCAAAAGTTAGCGAATCGCAGTGGAACGAATTTGTTGCTTCCGGAGGAGTCCTCGATGACAAAAAATTGACCTGGTGGCCATCCGAAGCAGCTTATCAGGGAAGCCGGATGGCTACCGATCAAAACGTACCTAACGTTCAGGACGAAGCCGGATGGAGAACTATCAAGGATTATCTACGTCCGATTATGGTCGATCTGATAAACTGTAAAAATATATTGATCGAGGGTGTAACCATTCAAAATTCACCCTCATGGACGGTACATCCCTTGATGTGCCAAAATGTTATCGTTTCCAATGTCAACATCCAAAATCCTTCGTGGGGACAAAATACCGACGGCATTGACATTGAATCGTGTAAAAATGTGGTACTCTACAAAAGCTCCTTTAACGTAGGCGACGATGGCATTTGTGTTAAGTCGGGCAAAAACGAATCGGGTCGCAAACGAGGCATTCCAACCGAAAACCTGATTGTGGACGGCTGCACCGTCTATCATGCTCATGGAGGCTTCGTGGTAGGAAGCGAAATGTCGGGTGGCGTAAAAAACGTAAAAGTAACCAACTGCTTTTTCAAAGGAACCGATGCCGGCCTTCGGTTCAAAAGTACCCGCGGACGTGGTGGCGTAGTCGAAAACATCACTATCGAGAACATTTTCATGAACAATATTGTCGGTGATGCCGTATTATTCGATCTATTTTACGGAGGCAGTAAAAACAAGGACGAAAAAGTAAAAGCCGACGAAACGACTCCGGCATTCAAAGACATTACTATGAAAAACATCTCGTGCGATGGCGCTAAACGAGCCCTGTTTTTCAATGGTTTGCCCGAAATGAATCTGGAAAACATATCAATTGAAAATGGCACATTCATAGCCGACGAAGGGGGACGAATCAGTGAATCGACCAATGTAACCCTGACCAACATTTCGATCAAAACGCCGGCATCGCCGAATCTTATCATCAACAATTCGCAATACATTACGCTTGTAAATATCCAATTTCCGGGAACGAGCAAACCGTTAATCAATATCAACGGAAATACCAGCCAATACATATCCATCCAACATTCGCCCGGTTTCACCTACAAAAACATTACCTGGAGCGATCACGCTTCCAAAGATTCCATCGAAGTCAGAGGATGGTAAATCAACTTGCCTGTTGAATTGGGTAATCGTTTGAAACGCTACAAAATTTTCCAATCATTCATCATGAAAAAATTTTCAATATTATTATCTATAGTCACAGTACTTACATTGCTGATTGCTGCAAAACCAAAACCAATCAAAGTATTTATGGCCGGTGATTCTACCATGGCCGACAAACCGATAGAAGGTAATCCCGAGCGTGGATGGGGCATGGTACTTCCTTCCTACTTCAACGATAACGTCATTGTTGAAAATCATGCTCGTAACGGACGTAGTACCCGCTCTTTCATCAAAGAGGGTCGCTGGGACACGCTGATGAGTCGTGTCGACGCCGGTGATTATGTAATCATCGAATTCGGGCACAACGACGAAAAGGTGAATACCGATCGCGGCACTACCCTCTACGACTTCAAAGCCAACTTCAAAAAATTCGTGGCCGATGTACGGGCGAAGGGCGCGACACCGATTATTTGTACCCCGATAGAACGCCGCAAGTTTGATGCTGACGGAAGATTTGTCGATCAGCACGGACAATATCCCGAACAAATCCGTCAACTTGCAAAAGAAAATAACGTTGCTTTTATCGATTTGCAGGTTACAACCCGCGCCTTGATTGAACACAAAGGCCCGGAAGAATCAAAAAAACTCTTCCTGCATATTGCTCCGGGGGTATACAAACTGGCACCCAATGGCCGGGAAGATGATACGCATTTGTCGGTAGAGGGCGCCATGGCAGTGGCCAAAATGGCTATCAACGGATTCAAAGAACTGGGTCTGAAATCACTCACCGACAATCTTCGTCCCGAAAAAGAGGTAAAAGTGACCTTTACCCAACCGTTTAACGACCTTAAATAATCAGGAAACGAGTAGACAATCAAACTCACTCGCAATTATTCAATTCTAATTTTCCAGAACCCAATGCTTAAATCAATTTTTCTTGCCGGACTTTGTTCCCTTTCGCTCACGGTGAGCGCACAAAACTATGTATCCAAAGTATGGCAGCCCGATTTGGGTAACGGGATGTACAAGAATCCAGTTCTGTATGCCGACTATTCCGACCCTGACGTGTGCCGTGTTGGCAATGATTACTATCTGGTTGCTTCATCTTTTGCGAATACCCCTGCTCTACCCATTCTTCATTCGAAAGATCTGGTCAACTGGACGATTCTCGGATATGCGCTCGATAAGGTTCCGCCGATAGAACGTTTCGACAAAATGCAACACGGAAATGGTATCTGGGCTCCGAGTATTCGGTATCATAACAACGAATTTTACATCTATGTCGGCGATCCCGATGCCGGATTGTATATGACCAAAGCAAAAAATCCCGCCGGTCCGTGGGAACCACTCACCATGGTAAAAGAAGGCAAAGGATTGATCGATTGTTGCCCGCTGTGGGATGAGGATGGACGCGCCTATATGGTGCATGCCTTTGCAGGAAGCCGTGCCGGAATGAAAAGTGTATTGGCAGTATTCGAAATGAATGCAGAAGGCACCAAAGCTATCTCTGAAGACCGTTTGGTTTTCGACGGACATCCCAACCATTCCACTACCGAAGGTGCCAAGTTTTACAAACGCAACGGTTACTATTACATCATGTGTCCTGCCGGTGGCGTGAAACCGGGTTGGCAACTGGCCATGCGTTCGAAAAATGTTTACGGGCCCTATGAAGAACGCATCGTAATGGCTCAGGGCAAATCCGACATCAACGGACCTCATCAGGGCGGTTGGGTGGATACTCCCGACGGCAAACAGGATTGGTTTATCCACTTTCAGGATCTCTATGCTTATGGCCGTGTAGTGTTGCTGGAACCGATGAAATGGGTGAACGACTGGCCAGTGATCGGCATCGATAAAGAAGGTAAAGGGTGCGGTACTCCGGTATCCACGTACAAGAAGCCGGACGTAGGCAAAACGTATCCAATTGTGAATCCTGAAGAAAGCGACGAATTCGATGGTCTGACTCTGGGCAAACAGTGGCAATGGCAAGCCAACCCTAATCCGCTCTGGGCATTTTATGCGGGCAACAAAGGCTACATGCGGCTATTTTCATGGCAATTGCTGGGCGAAGGAAAAAATATGTGGGATGCGCCTAATCTCTTGCTGCAAAAATTTCCGGCACCCGATTTCAGCGCAACAACTAAGCTGACATTTAACCCGATGTACAAAGGGGAGAAAACCGGACTGGTGGTGATGGGAATGGACTACGCCACCATCGGCATCGAAAACGGAGAAAATGGATTGACGTTGACACAAAATCATTGCCTGAAAGCAGACAAGGGAGCCACAGAAACCCAGAATGCTTCCATTGCGCTGAATCAATCGACGGTTTATCTGAAGGTGGACATCAAGCAGAGTCGCGCTAAAAACAAAGAGGGTATTCTGCAACCTACAGGAACCTGCTTGTTCAGCTACAGTCTGGACGGGAAAAAATTTATACCCTTCGGAGAATCGTTCAAAGCACGTGAAGGACTCTGGATAGGAGCAAAAGTAGGTCTATACTGCATCCGACCGAAAGCTATCAACGACTCTGGATACACTGATGTGGATTGGTTCCGCATCGACAAATAAACGCCATATAACGAACAAAGGCTGCTCTATAGAAATACAGAACAGCCTTTGCTTTTTCAGTGTGTCGCTTCCGAGCAGTCAGCAACAATGTTTTGATTATTTATCGGCGCTGACGTATGACGAAACCTGATCGGTAGGGCCGCTGACATATTTCGGATAGTTAGGATAAGAGCACAACAGGTACCCAGCACCTTGTTGCTTCGGGCTGATGCGACCTTTCGTGTCTACCATCAGCGTTTTTGATGGAGCCTGTTTTTGTTCCACCCAGTTCACCAGCATATCCATGTTGTCATCTCCGTTAGGAGACGGGATATGTTTCACGTCCACCGGCTTACCTTCACCGTTCATCTTATAGCTTCGTCCCGACAATCCGTGACCGGCTTGCGGCACCACATACAAACGGGCAAACTTGTCGATCGTAGCGCGTCCCATTTTATCGAGTAACGACTGATAATAATCGAGTTGTGCACCCGGCGATGCAATGTTATCCATCGTACCGATGGTAAGAATCATTTTACCTCCGTTTTTATAGAAAGCCGAAAGATCGGGATTGGTAGAATCAAGCCATTCCGAGAGGAGTTTGCGACGATCATTCCATTTTCCACCCTCAACATAATCGAGCGGATTGGCTTTGATATCCTGCATCAAAAATCCGGTTACGCCCAGTGTACCCATAAAATTATGGATCGGTGCATTTGCATCTGCACCTTCCTGCCCTTTGTAACGACGACTTTCAATCATGCCAAAACCATCGGGTTCGGTGGTGGGAAGCCACATGCCGAAACTTTTTACACCGTTGGCTAAAGGAGTAGCAAACTTATAGTTGCTGTAGACAAACTCCATCGTTTTGATCTGCTCGTTGGTAAGTTTGGCCGAGGTCGATTTATCCGACGGATCGGGATCGACATTGTTCGGAGCACGCAAAGCGACCCAGGGATCTTTCGTACCGATGCCGTCGTTTACATTGAAAACAGCACGTGCTGCCATATAGTTGTTGATAATGCCGTCGGAGAGGCCGTCAAGGGCATCACACTGACGTAGAAATTCAGCCCGGATGGCATTCACCTTGGCAGGAGTAACCCAGTTCTTTGCCGGAATTTCCTGAATACGGATCAGCTCGGGAGCCAACATCAGGCTAGAGAAATTGATAATGGGAACATTGGCAATAATACCGTTATAATCTTTCGGGTAACGTTGCGCAACGGTCAATGCCTCAAGGCCTCCGTGCGAAGTCCCCACATAATAATTGTAAGCAGGACGTTTTCCGTATAACCGCTCCATAATCACCATAGCAGCATCGTGCGTCTTTTTCATCTGCATATACCCCATGTTTTTGATCGCCTCATCGTTCATCGCCCACTCATCGCCCGGAGTAGGACCCGAAGCCAATGGCTTTTGTTGTGGTACACCGAAACCCATGCCGCCAGCCTGGTGTCCCGAGTCGCTTCCATAGAGCGCGAAACCTTTGTTGATCAATGGATTTTTACCTTCCCGTACGGTAATGGTTCCGTTCATACCACCGCCACCGGCCTGCATGGCATGTTGTGTCCAACTGGCCGGAAGAATTACCCGAAAGTTGATTGGCCAGCCTTGCGGATCGACCGGAAAGATGGATCCCTCGACTACAGCATAGGCCGGCGTTGCCTCTGTAGCTTCAATCCAACGGGGTTCGTACAATTTTACCGAACCAACAGGTTCTCCTATCTGAGAAGGAGCAATCGAGGTACCGACTTTTGTCAAATCAGCTTTTGTAATGAGAATAGCCTTGTTCTGCGCAAAAGCCATATTCCCAATCAGCAGAAACGATACAAGAATAATACCACCTATTTTTCTCATGTTTTTAAGATTAATACCGAATGAAAATCTCATGATGAAATCTCTTCCTATATATAAAACGAATTATGCTCGCCCGCATTGACAATCGAATATCAATAGCAATTTGCATATTTTATTTACTTAAGATATTCAAATTAACTCGTCTGCAAATATACAATTTTGCCATCAATTTTTGATAATCGGCAAACACTACAACAGGACAGCAAGTTACTTGCTGCCCTGTTACAAACAAAATTCATACACGAATAACCCTTTTATTTTTGAATCTGAATTTGTAGTATATTGACCGAATACGGAGTCAGTTTCTGCGAAAATGTCGTACCGATTCCCTTGATGGCGAATGTAGCCGGCACAATCTTCTGTGGTTCGGTTATGGTATTGGTATCTTCGGGTTTAGCCCCTTTAATCACTACCAGTGTCGCTTTCTTATCCACTTTTGCCACCCCTTTAAGGTTAATTTCCACCGGCTGCACCTTTCCCGAAGCGTTTACCACTTTCAGGTAAATAGTTCCGGTTTTATCGTCCTGCGTAGCCGAATAGAACACGGTAGGAACCGGAGCCGGTTTAGTTCCGTTAATGCTGTCTCTTTTGGAAAGCGGAGGGTTTTGAGTCGGAATATGAGCCGCTGTCATGGAGACGATTTTATTACCCAGATACTCGCTAAATATTTTCTGTACATAATAAGAAGGCGAACCGTAAGCACTCAAAGCATTGTAACCGATCAAGTCGGAATCCCATTGCCAGGCTTTGGGTGCGGTTGCTGTTGCCGTATTTATGTTGACAAACAACGGAGCATAACAGGACATAATGATAAGATCCGAGTTACGTTCCATTCCCGTCATCCAAGCCGCATCGCCCAATGCCGCATGAAGATTGGTGGTAGGTGCACCTTCGCGCGTTGCCCATTCACCGACAAAAATTTTAGAGCCTTTGCGATCGTATTTGTCGTACTGAGATGCATTGGCAAACATTTCCCACGAACTGCGATAATAATGTTCGTCCATCACATCCGGCTTTTTACCCGTCACTTTCAGATCAGGATTCTGCGTATCGGTAATGGTCGACACACAGGTCAGTTGCGGATATTTTTTTTCGATAGCTTCGCGGAACTGCTTGAAACGCCCGTCGTAACTATTGGAGCGGTCGAACCAATCTTCGTTGCCAATTTCCACGTAGGTAAGTTTAAATGGTTCGGGATGGCCGTCGGCAGCACGTTTGGCTCCCCAGTAGGTCGACTTGTCGCCGATAACATACTCAATTTCATCCAAAGCATCTTCCACGTATGGTTTGAGTAACGGCCCGGCATCCACGTGGTCGCCATTGAGCGAATACCCGGCATATACCGCCAAAACGGGTTCGGCTCTCATTTCTTCGCACCACATCAGGAATTCATAAAGTCCCATACCATCGGTCGGACGATAACTCCAGGAGCCTTTATGTCCCGGACGGTTATCGATAGGGCCTAACGTCGTTTTCCAGGGAAAAGCATTGGCAAAGTCGGGTCCTTCGAGAAAATTACCACCCGGGAAACGCAGAAATTTCGGTTTCATATCCACCATCATCTGCATCAGGTCGATACGGTTGCCGTTCGGGCGGTTATTGTAGGTGGGAGGAAACAACGAAACGAGATTGAGATAATAGAGACCCGTGCGATCGGTCGAGATCACGAAACGAGCATCGGTTGTTGGTTTTACATTGGCAGCTGTAGTCAGTGTCACTTCATATTTTTTCCAGAGAGTGCTTTTTTCAAGCGTAATGGTTCCCGTTGCATAGATTGTTTTTCCATCATTGCTTTCAATGGTAACGGTTATCGGGCCTGCCGTATTATTTTCAATCACGGGAACAGGAGGAGCTGCATTTTGCGGTCTTCTCGGTATGCCCGGACGGCGTGGAAATTGCATACTTCCGGTTCCCTTCAGGTAAAACGATGCTTTGTAGGTAGTCGACGGCTTCACAGGGATTCCCCAAAAGCCTTCGTTGGCAACCCCTACCCGATTGCCTCCTTTGGCAACGGTAAGTCGCAAGCAGGTGGTAAGAGCAGTGTTAATAGCATGTCGCCTCTCGTCGAAAGGAACATTATCAGGATCGGCAGCAATTAATTTGATAGAGGCTCTGGAAGCTGTATCCTGTTGAACCAAACTCCAACCTTCCGGTTTAACCTTGTCGTCCTTAAAAATACGGTTGCGAATAAGTTCAGCATACAAACCTCCATCGTAAGAGTGGTTGATCTCTTCCGTCATCAGTCCATAAAGCATAGGGCTAACGTTGGCTCCGGGTTGTGTAAAATCTAATGTTAGTTGGGTCTTTTGAGCCGAGATGCACGGAGATAAAAAAAACAATGCACCCATTACAAAAAGAGAAAGAAATGGCTTCTTTAGAGTCGGTTTTTTCATGACAAGATGGATTTTAACGGATAGTACAATCTAATGATAAAAATACAATTAAAAGTTAAGACTATATATACGCGATTGGGTTTAAAACAAGGCTGAAAATTCAGCCATTTTAATACATCTATCATGCAAAATGCCATTGAAGTAGGGCATTTTATAAAAAGACGACTAAAATGACCGCTCTATGATTTTTTGACTGCACATAGATTGCATTTTGAAATTTTACCTATAAATTTGTATTCACAACCGATTCAAACGAGAGAATTCTTACCTGTTTCTATGCACTTGCAAAATCAACATCTGTTATCGGAACCCGGAACGTGGATCACGCAATCGGAATTTACCGATGCCAAAGGAGGCATATCCAAAGCCTCGGGCGAAACCATTATCTCAATCGATGGATTACATTTCAAAAATTGCAGTTGGGTGAACCTGAACGGAACAAGACTCGCCAACGATTACCTTATTTCGAAAGTTAACGATCGTTTGTTCGAATATATTTCGAAAAATCCGGCACTGGGTCTGCAAAAAGGGACATTTCATATCGACCGAAACCGCATCTATTCCCGGTTTATTATCGAAACAACTTCGCTTAATGGGTTCGAAGTCATTGTAAGACGAGGAAATTACTGCTATACGGAAGGCGCCTTATTCGATGGAGATAAATTACTGAATACCTGGACTTGCATCATGGAGAAAACCTGATTCGATGATGAATATTCAATACACTTCATCGGTTTTTGCCGAATCGTACTGCCAGGCGGTAGATGCCGTAGCCCGCGAACGGAAATATCTGGGATCCACAGAAGGTTTCCCATTGGAGAGTACGGTTGCTTTCGTGCAAATGATAGAAGCAAAAAATCTGGCGCAATACTACGCCATCGAAAATAACCGGGTAGTGGGTTGGTGCGACATTATTCCCAAACATTACGAGGGATTGAATCATGTCGGAGTACTTGGCATGGGACTTTTACCCGACTATCGGGGGAAAGGATTGGGTAGAGTGCTGTTAACAAAGACAATCGGACACGCCTGCGACATTAATCATCTTGAAAAAGTAGAATTGGAGGTATTCGAATCGAATATAACCGCCATCTCACTGTACTGCAAACTAGGATTTACGCTGGAGGGCAAACGCGAACACGGACGCAAACTCGACGGAGTCTACGACAACATTCTGCTTATGTCACGTTTTTTGATCAGACAATAATTTTTGCCTCCTTTCGTGCAAGCACCTCTTCGGCCAACATGATCAAACGCTCCAATGTTTTCTCCGGCCCCAAAATATCGGTTCTCAGTGCCAAATCGTATTGCGTGGCATCGGTCCATATTTTACCGGTAAACAGGTGAAAATATTCCGATCTTTTTTTATCACTCTCGGCAATCATTTTTTGCGCCCGGGCTTCCGACACATTGCAATTTTCACACAACCGTTTTACGCGAAACTCCAAACCGGCATGTAAAAAGAGGCTGACATGCAGCGGATGCTGTCGCAAAATATACGAACCGCAACGACCCAGAATAACGGCCGAACGTTCGGTGGCCAAACGTTTGATTACTTCACTTTCGACCTGAAACAACTCTTTATTCGTAGGTGGCAACGGGCGGTGTTCAACCCTGTCGGGACAACGGGTAATCGATTGCAAAAACGATTGCCAGGCCGTAATAATCTTCTCATCGCGTTGATAAAGATCTGTCTCGTGCATCGAAAACTTTTGAGCTGTTTCCGAAATGATTTCATGATCGGCATACGAGATACCGAAGTGTTTGGCAAGCGCTTCGCCGATCAAGGCTCCGCCACAGCCCAACTGACGGCTGATGGTAATAATAAAAGGCATGTTGAGTGACATAATCGGATCCTCCTTTTTTTTACATTCTGCAGGTAAGTGATAAATTCGGGTCAAAAGATACGCACAAAAAACACGTTTTGCTATTGTTATTGTGAAGTCATCTTGACTTTTTTTGAATACAACCGGTATTAAATAGCATACCTACGCACTTTATTGTATCTGGAAACCTGTTTTTCTATAGACTGATCGTCCCGATGAGACTAAAATTCCATAGGCATAACATGCTTATAGAAAAATCGACAAATCAGATGAAAAATTCCATCGGAACGGCACGTGCTGATCTATCAAAGCAACCTAACCCTGTTTGTTTTGACGAACCATTGGAGTTGATAAAAAAGTCCAGACGACTTCTGTGTTAATTAGCCCTTCCGAATCGCATTTCAATGAAACATCAGTAATTCTTTGAGGCCATTTAAAACACGATTCGGAAAGAATCTACGCAAAAATCTTCGAACAGGCTAGAGGCTTATTCTCTTTTCTTCTATTGTTACCGGTTTATTGTTTACCCAGTTCATCAGGCGGACATGCTGACAGGTGTTCTGTTCATCCTGTTGTGTCTCGACATACGAAAAAGGATGTTTGGGTGACTCGCACCAGGTACCGGTATTTGCATAAATATGTTGAGGTAAAGACAAAGGGTTCTCCTCTATCTTTTCGATATGCGTGTGTCCGAACAAAACAATCGACAGATTCTTTTCCTTCGAAAGCTCATCGGCGGCATATCCCAAATATCCCAGTTCGGCCAATGCTGCCTGAAATGCTTTGTCCGGACCATATTTTTTGACCCATTGCCTGTAAAGAGCCGCATATTGTTCTTTTACCTGTTTTGCAGTAACCGAAGTGCCATCCGGCATAATAATCGGATCATTTTCGTCTACTCCGCTGTAGAGCAACACCACATCGACCACACTTTCGGGCAACGACATCTTGTCTTCTACTGTCAGCAAATCATGCTGCGAATCGGCAAAGGCATGGATATTTTCCTTGACTTTGGACACTTTAGTAGCAACTATTCTGCTGATAAAATAGCCCAACGGAAGTTTTGTAGGCATTCCGTTGTCCGCATCGGGAGCATTAAACATAGCATACCGGTTTCCATGCTCTCCGCGCAATTTGCCCTCGCCATAATACCCGAGCAGCGTATCCTTATCGCGAATGAAATTGATACCCGGAATATATTGTTGCAAAATCTCATCGGTCAGTAACAGGTCGTGATTACCGATTACGTAGGTCAGTTTGATGCCCTTGCTTATCAGTTGCTTCAGTTGCTCTACCACACATACGTTTTGTTGTGCCGTAAAGATACCTTCGAAAGTTTGAGGTTGCAGATGAACCGGGCAAACCCAGGTATCGACCACATCGCCCAATAGAATAACTTCGGCCACATCGTTACAACCGGCTACATAGGACAAAAAGGAGGCAATTGCCTGAGCTTCTTCTCTGGTGAGCCAACCGTAATGATGTTCCGCATCGGGATAACACAGACTTCGCTCATCGTTCATGTGCAAATCACTGAGAAAAACACGTTTTTTTTCCATAGCATTCTGTTTTTTACTGGTTAATGACTCTATTTCTACTAAGTCGTCTTGACTTTTTCTTCCGAATCATTTCGAATCAAAACAATGAAATATTCCGACAGAATTTACACGATTTACAACAGAAAATGCCTGTTAATTCTGCCAATCCTGTCTGCTTAGCGATTCTTATTATCTGATCGAGCTGAGTTTTACATGATAAAGTCGCCCTGACTTTTCGTTATGTACTTATTGTTGAATACAACCGCCATTCAATATCCGACCTACGACACTTTATTGTATCTGAAAACATGTTTTTCTATAAACTTATCGTTTCCGATGAGGCTAAAATGCCATAGGCATGACATGCTTATAAAAAAAATCGACAAATCAGATGAAAAGTTCCAGAGGAACGGCAGGTGCTGATCTACAAAAGCAATCTAAACCTGTTTGTTTGAACACAATATGAAAGTTGACAAAAAAGGGCAGACGGCTGCGACATGCCTTATTGTCGTACAATTCCGTTCCGATCTGTTTCTTCAATATATCAGGCAATCAAAATCATCATTCACCACTACACCTATCGACGTAAATGCCTTCAGATACACATTCAATTCCCGTTCGATAGCAGCAATACTATTACCCTGCCCCGTAGGCATTACAACTTCGAGCGCCTGCTCATTGGGTTTGTAATAGTGGCTCACCGTACCGTAATAGATCTTATTCGGACTTCTCGATTTCAATTGAAGAATCCGGGCTTTAATCGTATGCGGATAGCCGGGAACCTGTGCTTCAAACTCTTTTACAATCATCCATTCTTCATATACCATAAAACGTTTTTTATCTAGTTGTTATCTTACTATTATTTCTACTCTTGTTCGGGTGGAAACTTATTGCGGGTCACACTTTTCCATTATATCCACCATCCTGTTTCGGAAGTACCACATCCGATCGTGCGTCCATGCATTGAGGCAAAGAATCGAGTTTTTGCTGAACTCTCCGATTTCGGGAAACGATTCGCAGAGTTTTTTCTTGGCACACTCAAAACAATCGTACCAAAAGTCGACGTACGGACGATTG
>JAFNAS010000008.1 GCA_017860295.1 Bacteroidota bacterium
TACCTTGGTACTTATCAACGATACGACGAAACTTATTTTCGTTCAGAAATGATATCAGTTGGGCAAACACATATTTCTCTTTATTCATTGCAGCCTATATATTAGACCGCAAAATTAAAAATTGAAATCGTCGCGCTTGAAAAACTGATGTAACTAACTAAATTTCAAATATTTCAAAGAATACTTTTAGATTTTAATGGGACAGTAATGGGATAATTATATAAATGATATTCAATTCAACCCTTGTCTGATTATCCGGTTTTTCCTAAACCCCGAAGGCTTTAAAACCTTCGGGGTTGGAAAATCAATCACCTCCTTATTTCTTCGGCTCTGTATCCGGTTTGTCGGTGGCCGGAGTCTGACTGTTGTGCACCCGTTTGAGCAAACTGGCAAGGGTATATTCTTTCAGTTTAACCTCGTCCACACCACGGTACATGGCGCGGGCGGCATCCAGAATGGTTCCCGTCAGATCCCACAATTCGTTGAATGTTTTGATGCTGTTGCCGGAAGCCCGGCTGCGTTCGTTCTTTTTGGTGTTATGACCCGTATTCAGCTCATCGATAGTATTCACTACCGTAGTCAGGGTGGAGAGATGGTCGTCACTCATGCCTTTGGCTTTGAGCGCCGCTTCGTTTCGCTTCAGATTGGCAATCAACGAACGTCCTTCCACTATGGTTTTCTCTACGTTGTCGTTCGAAATAGCCGCTCGTATTGTTTTCAATCCGAAATCGTTTATATCCAGCGTTCCGGCTGCCAACTTGAGATAACCCTCTACCTGATTCAAACTAACCCTCAGATCGCCCAACCGGGCATCAATCTGATCTTTAACGGCTTTTTGTTGTTTCAGTACATCTCCCGATTTTATCATCCCGTAACATTCGGTCTGTTTGGCTTGGCCATTGGCAAGAAACGGATCGGCAAAAATCGGGGAATACTTTACAAAGTCGGCTTTGTCTTTTTCAAAACTTTCGAATACAAAACCAGCCACTACAGGCACATCTTCCATTTTACAATTAAATCTTTTTTCTTCCATAATGCAAAAAATTAAGGTTTATAACTAAATCGTCTTCCCTTCGGAAGCCGTGTCTTATAGAACTGTAGTCCGTTATCTCTCCTGTGTCGTATTCTTGATCGCCTCAATCAGTATAGTAATCTCCCGCATCGGTATAGCCGTTTTCCGAGCCGGTATTGCAATCCCCCGTATTGGTATGGCAACCTCTCGTGCCGGTATCCTAACTCCCTGAACTCGTACGATAGTTTTCTCTATCGATATATCCATTCCTTCAATCGGTATGGCGATGCCCGTAATCCGTACGCGAATGTCCATACCCCGAAGGTTTTCCCATACCCCGAAGGTTTTTAAAAACCTTCGGGGTATAGAAATCCGAACCCCAAACTCCCTTTTTCGCCCAGTCCCGCTTCGTAGCCAATCCGTAGCAGTTCGTTGTCGGCCTTCAGGCGAAAGCGGCAAAGCGAAGCGCGGATGCGGGTCTTTTGCGGGGTTCCGGCTTTGATCGTTATTAGTTTGGTACGGGGTTCGTCGAGCGTTTGCCAGTCGAAATCGTTATTGCCTTCGAACGGTTTGCCGTAGAATGCCTCGTATTTGTTTGTCAGATTATTGAAGATCGCCCGTCCGGCATCGGGGTCGGCTGCCGAAAAGTAATGTAGCTTTCCCTCTTCGTTTTTGCGCGACAGGCAGAGGGGCGACAGCAGATTGCCCGTCAGCACCCCATCGAAACGGGGTGGGGGCAGCATTTCGATGCCCTGCACCTTGAATTGCACTTTCGATTGCCGGTCGCCGAGTGTGAATAGCTGTTCGGCAAATATTCCTTTCACAAACTCTTCGGTGCTGCGCTCAGTCAGAAAACTGATCAGCAGTTCGGCCCGGTCGCTCAGTAATAACAGTCGATTGTTTGTTTTGTCAATAGAAATTTTATCAATCGACAGGGGGGAGAAGATAAAAAGTCTGAATTTTTTGCCATCCGTTTCAAACCCGTTTTGATGCAACCATTGGGCATAAACGGCATCTCCTTTGGCCAATGTATGATAAATAAACGCCGAAATTTCGTATTGATAGTTAAACGGTAACGCATTGCCATGCGCCGCTTTATCGATAGATAGGGATATTTTGAATCTCATAATAGTTAAATAAATCGCCGACAAGTTAATAAAAAAGTTGCGGCTTGTGCAAGTGTGTTGAAAACTTTTTTTTTGTCAAAAAACGATAGCGTCGATC
This sequence comes from Bacteroidota bacterium, assembly GCA_017860295.1. Lineage (GTDB taxonomy): Bacteria > Bacteroidota > Bacteroidia > Bacteroidales > Paludibacteraceae > Microbacter. Next base: position 2,237 of record JAFNAS010000008.1, read on the forward strand.
GGTTTTGTTTGGGCTATTGATGGAGCATTGATCGACGGTTCAGGCTCGGTTGTCGTTCGATAGAAATTTGCTATCACGACAATCGAAGACAATTTGAAGAGATGGTGGAGGGTGGTTTGCACGGAAAAAACGGCAGCAAACCGATCGGCAAGCGTCGGGAAAGGCTTGCAACGTTATTTGCTAAGGGAGCGGTCTATTGCTGTAAACATACGGAAGTCATCTTGACTTTTCGGTATATACTTACTATTGAATACAACCGGTATCAACTGTCGTACCTACGGCACTTCATTGTACCCGGGAACATGTTTTTCTATAACCCTATCGTCCCGATGGGACTACAATGCCATAGGCATGACAGGTTTATAGAATATGATTGCCCCATGCAGTAAAAAGTTCTGTAGGAACGACACCTGTCGATATATAACGGCAACAAAAGCTGTTCATTATAAATTATCGGCGTTGTTTGAAAAGTCAGGATGGCATTCCAATACCATCGGGGTGATCGGTATTAATCTAACCGAAATAATTCACGGCTATTTTGTTCGGTTATCGCACCGATTTCACCAATGGGGAGATGGTAAATTTCGGCCAACTTTTGTGCAACCAGTAGTACGTAAGCGCTTTCGTTGCGTTTGCCACGGTAGGGAACCGGGGTGAGGTAGGGGGCATCGGTTTCCAGTACCAGATTGTCGGGCGATAGTTGTTCGAGTACGCTACTCAGTTTCGAGTTCTTGAAGGTAACTACTCCGTTAATGCCTAAGTAGAAGTTGCCGAGCGATAGTATGCGACGGGCAAATTCGACGGAATCGCCAAAGCTGTGGAAGATACCCCTGAGTTTGTCGCAGTTGTATTTTTCTACACAGGCAATGGTATCGTCAAAGGCATCGCGCTGGTGAATAATGACCGGCAGGTCGTACTCTATAGCCCATTGAAGCTGCTGTTCGAAGACCATGATCTGCTCCCTGCGAAAGGTTTTGTCCCAGTAAAGGTCGATGCCCACTTCGCCAATGGCGCAATAGGGTCGGCGGTCGAGTTCGTGCTTCACCCACACCAATTCATCTTTGTAGGCAGCATTCACGCTTGTAGGATGCAGGCCGATGGTCGCGCTGAAATACTCCGGTTCGGTAGCTTCGAGCGCCAGCATCGGTTCCAGCGTCTCTTTATCTACGTTAGGCAGTATAATATGTGCCACTCCGGCCGCTTTTGCCCTGTTGACAACCTCCGTCCGGTCTTCGTCGAACTCGGGAAGGTAGATGTGTGAATGGGTATCTATGAGCATCTTTGTTGAATCGTTTAATTGTGGAAATGTGTAATTGTTTAATCGTAACCTGAAATGTTATCTGGCTTGGAAGCTTCGGTTCAGTGCATTCAGTTTATTGGCTATTTGTCGATATTGGCTTTTGTCTCTGTGAATTGTTGTTCAGAGATATATTCCAGATCAAACGTCATATAGAGTTGCGACAAGACCTCCATCAACGAACCGAAAGAGATTTCAATAAAACGGCACTTCTCCTTAACGGTACTGCGGGAAACTCCTTCGGCTATATTTGACATGACAGATACCGTTGCTCGTTGTATTTGAGCAGACAGACCAAATCGTTCCTCAACAGGGAACTGCTTTGTCAGCAGATACATTTTCTTTACAAGTTGGCGAGCATCTTGCCAAACTTCAAGTTTTTCAAAGCTGTACAGATACATGGCATTTCTCTCTTGTCAGTTAATAGAAAAAATCGTTGAACTGTTCTGTCGATTCAACGATTAAACAATTCAACGATTGGATAGTTCTGTTATTTTGCGGTTGAACGATTACACATTTCAACAATTCAACACTTCCACGATTAAACGATTAAACAGGTAGTTCATCATTCCCACTCGATGGTGGCGGGCGGTTTGGAGCTGATGTCGTACACTACGCGGTTTACGCCACGTACTTTGTTGATGATGTCGTTGGATACCTGCGCCATAAAGTCGTACGGGAGATGAACCCAGTCGGCGGTCATGCCATCGGTAGAGTGAACGGCACGCAGCGCGATGGTGTTTTCGTAGGTACGTTCGTCACCCATTACGCCTACCGATTTCACCGGAAGCAGAATGGTACCTGCCTGCCAGATGGAATCGTACAAACCCCATGTTTTCAACCCTTCGATAAAGATGTGATCGGCATCCTGCAGAATGCGCACCTTCTCGGCAGTAACATCGCCAAGGATGCGTACACCCAGACCCGGTCCCGGGAAGGGATGGCGGCCCAGCAAATCCGGCGAAATGCCGAGGCTTTTGCCCACGCGGCGCACTTCGTCTTTGAAGAGCAGGCGCAACGGTTCAACGACCTTTAGTTTCATTGTTTCGGGCAGGCCACCCACGTTGTGGTGCGATTTGATAGTTGCCGAGGGACCGTTTACCGAAACCGATTCGATAACATCGGGGTAAATAGTACCCTGTGCCAGCCACTTCACGTCTTGTATTTTGTGTGCTTCTATATCGAATACTTCGATAAAGTCGCGACCGATAATTTTGCGTTTCTTTTCGGGTTCTGTCACCCCTTTCAGGTCGTTCAGAAAACGATCGGTAGCATCTACGCCGATCACGTTCAGCTTCATGCCCTTGTACTGATCGAGCACGCTTTCGAATTCGTTTTTACGCAACAGTCCGTTGTTTACGAAGATACAGGTGAGGTTTTCGCCGATGGCACGGTGCAGTAATACGCCCGCTACGGTAGAATCGACTCCACCCGACAAACCAAGTACCACTTTGTCGTTGCCCAACAGCACTTTCAACTCCTTAACAGTACTTTCGATAAACGAATCGGGAGTCCAGTCCTGCTGACATTCGCAGATATTCACCACAAAGTTCTTTAATATTTGCGATCCTTCGGAGGTGTGATATACTTCGGGGTGAAACTGGATGCCGAAGGTGTTTTCGCCACTTATTTTGAATGCGGCATTTTTTACCGTTTCAGTCGAAGCAATTAGTTCGAAATTAGAAGGTATTTCGGTAATGGTATCTCCGTGCGACATCCAAACCTGTGTACGTTCGCTCACTCCGGCAAAAAGAGGAGAGTGCGATGCGGTTACGTTCAACATGGCGCGGCCATATTCCCGTGTATTGGATGGTTCTACCTTGCCGCCGTTGCTGTGGCAAAGATACTGGGCTCCGTAGCATACGCCCAGAATGGGCATCTTGCCTTCAAACGGAGTGAGGTCGGGAATCAGCGCATTGTCCTGATGGACAGAAAAAGGACTTCCTGAGAGAATAACACCCTTCACTGTGGCATCGAGAGCCGGATAGTGGTTGTAAGGATGAATTTCGCAGTAGACATTGAGTTCGCGGATGCGACGACCGATAAGTTGGGTGTATTGCGACCCGAAATCGAGGATAAGGATTTTGTTGGTCATGCTGGTGTGAAGAATTTTGCTGCAAAGATACGTTTTTTTGCTAACTTTGCACCGTTTTTTAGCAAGATAAATTAGCCGGATCAGACATTGTTGATAATGTTTTATATTGCTAATGAATAAATTAGATTGTTTTTATAGTAGTTTTACTTTGAGTGTCATAGCCTTGTCGACGACACTCAAGAAATAGGTATGTAGTATTTATTAATTTGTAACAGTATGTCAAACAATTTATTGAAAGGGAAGAGAGGAATTATCTTCGGCGCTTTGAACGATATGTCCATTGCATGGAAAGTGGCAGAACGTGCGGTAGAAGAAGGTGCTTCCATTACATTGACCAATACAGCTTTGGCCGTTCGTATGGGAACTATCAGCGAACTGGCAACGAAGTTGAATGCCGAAGTAATTCCCGCCGATGCCACGAAAGTGGAAGATCTGGAAATGGTTTTTACTAAATCACAGGAAATTCTGGGTGGTAAAATCGATTTCGTTTTGCATTCCATCGGTATGTCTCCGAATGTACGCAAAAAACGTACGTATGATGATCTGGATTATAACTTATTGAACAGTACGCTCGATATTTCAGCCATTTCATTTCATAAAATGATTCAGGTGGCCAAGAAAATGGATGCTATCAGCGAAGGTGGTTCTATTTTGGCTCTTTCGTATGTGGCAGCTCAACGTACTTTCTTTGGATACAATGACATGGCCGATGCAAAAGCGATGCTTGAATCGATTGCACGTAGCTTTGGCTATATTTACGGTCGTGAAAAAGGGGTGCGTATCAATACCATCTCACAGTCGCCTACAATGACTACTGCCGGAAGTGGTATCAAAGGCTTCGACGGTTTGCTCGACTTTTCCAACCGGATGTCGCCACTGGGTAACGCGTCCGCAGAAGATTGTGCCGACTACTGTATTGTAATGTTCTCGGATCTTACTAAAAAAGTAACCATGCAGAATCTTTATAACGACGGAGGTCTTTCAAGCATGGGTATGAGTCTGCGGGCAATGACTCAATACAATAAGAGCTTTGAAAATGACTTTACAGATGAAAATGGAAATATTATCTACGGATAATTTTTACCCCGAACAATAATTGAGCGTAATTGGCGGTTCATCCTACTGGTGGCCGCTAATTACCGTTTTAAATTGAACCATCCAATCAACGAAAAAACATTTACCACACCATGCAACTCTCGAAAACGGCAAAAATTTCCATACTGACGGTCTTTTTGATACTGTTGTGCGACCAGACGCTCAAAATTTTTATTAAATCGCATTTTGAGCTTGGACATGACATCCAGATTTTCAGCTGGTTTCATATCTATTTCATAGAAAATAACGGAATGGCATTCGGTATGGAATTGTTCGGTAAATTGTTTTTGAGCTTGTTTCGCATCGGAGCAGGAATCTTTCTGGTCTATTATCTTCGTAAAATTATTCAACGTCAGTTGCCTATCGGGTATATTATCAGTATATCGCTGGTTCTTGCCGGTGCCATCGGAAATCTGCTTGACAGTATGTTCTACGGATTGCTTTTTTCAGATAGTATGGGACAGGTGGCACAATTTATGCCCGAAAGCGGGGGATATGCCTCTCTTTTCTACGGTCGTGTGGTCGATATGCTCTATTTTCCGCTTATCGAGGGTCATTTCCCCGATTGGTTTCCGCTGTGGGGAGGCGAAGACTTTATTTTCTTCCGTCCGGTGTTCAATATTGCCGATAGTGCGGTAAGTGTCGGGGTGGTGCTTATATTGTTATTTTACCGTCGTTATTTGTCCGATAATGAAATAAAAAATCAGGACGACCTAACGTCTGAAGGAAAAGCATAAAGTGAATATGTTGCTGTGCTACATTCAAAAAAGATCGTGATAATTGTCAGCAAAATCGAGTGTTATTACCTCTATTAGATGAAAAAATGATGATCGTATGAAAAAGCTGCTTATTTGTTTTTCGGCCGTTTTGCTGTTGTTTGCCTGCAATTCTACTCCGAAGGGTGTTCTGTCGGAAAAGACGATGACCGATGTGCTGTATGATATGTATTTGGCCGATGCTTGTAATACGGTCAAAGGCAATGTGGCAAATATCGACAGTGCCAAGCGGCAATCTTATCGGTATATTTTACACAAATACAATGTGTCAGTTGCCGATTTCGACAGCTCGATGGTGTGGTATGCCGTACATCCCCAAACCCAGTCGGATGTATATGATAAGGTGAATCTTCGTTTGCAGGCATTGTTGAAAGATGTAAATGCAGGTAAATACAAACAAATTATTCCTGTTCTTACCGAAAACGATACGGTGGATGTGTGGCCAATGTCACGTCGTTTTGATCTGACGGCAGGAACACTGCGCAATAAAGTACTTTTTCATTTCGATAGTAATCAGTTTAAAAAAGGCAATGCCCTGTTACTTACATATAAATTAAAACTCAACAAAACCGATCAGGCATCCGGTAATCGATTGAAAATTAAAGTGACTTATTCCGGTAAAACGGATAGTCTGGTGTCGTATGCCCGCAAGGACGGTATCTGGCGGCACTACCGGGTGTATATGCCTATATCCAATAAACTGACGCTGAATTCGATCGATGGATCGTTGCTCGAATGTTCCGGAAATGACAAGCATCAGTCTGCTATTATCGACGACATTCGTAGTTATCGAATCGCTTATGCCAATGCAAAGAAACATAATCAGTCCGATAAAAGCTGGTGGCAGAAGCTGTTTTCCAAATAAGGATTGTATTTTATTTTATATCGAATAGATTATTACGAAATGGCATAATACTATATAGATCGCTTTGATAGATTAGCACATGCCGTTCCGATGGAACTTTTTATCTGATTTGTCGATTTTTTTCTATAAGCAAGTCATGCCGATGGCATTTCGATTCCATCGGGACGATAAATTTATAGAAAAACAGGCTCCCGGATACAATAAAGTGCCGCAGGTATGATATTTAATGCCAGTTGTATTCAATATGAAGTATATAACTAAAAGCCGAGATTACTCCTACTTTTGCTCCGGCCTTTCAGGTCAGCTTGACGGTTATATTCGCACAGGTTGCAGACTTGTGGTTGTGTAATTAGGGCTTTTGATCAGGCAAAATATCGGCTGCTCATTCATTAAAAAAGTCAATGATCAATCTCAAATACCTTTCAAACTAAACGACAATGACTCTTTATCCCTTAAAATTCACCCCCATTTATAAAACGCGCATCTGGGGCGGTCACCGCCTTGAACAATTTGGTAAACATTCGTCAACACTTCCGAATATCGGCGAAAGCTGGGAACTATCGGGTGTGCCGGGTGACGAATCGGAGGTGTCAAACGGTTTGTTAGCCGGCAATACATTGCCTGAGTTGATAGAGGTTTATATGGACGAACTAGTGGGTAAAAAGGTGTTTGATGCTTATGGTCAGACTTTTCCTTTGTTGATTAAGCTGATCGACGCCAATGACGATCTGTCGATTCAGGTACATCCGGACGATGTATTGGCTGCCGAACGCCACAACTCATTCGGAAAAACCGAAATGTGGTATGCGCTGGAAGGTAAAAAAAATGCCAACCTAATCTCCGGCTTTATTCCCCATGTTAGCAAAGAGATGTATCTGAAGCATCTGGAAGAGGGAACACTCGAGCAGTTGATGGCTCGATTTTCGGTCGAGAAAGGGGATGTTTTCTTTATTCCGGCCGGTCGTGTTCATGCTATCGGTCGCGGATGTCTGGTTGCCGAAATTCAGCAAACATCCGATGTAACGTATCGTTTGTTCGATTTCAACCGTACGGACGACCAGGGTAATCTGCGCGAGTTGCATACCGAACTGGCTCTCGATGCCATCAACTTTGCCTACGTGAAGGATGCCAAAACCCATCCGGAAGCACAACACAATGTTCCTTGCGAACTGGCGAAGTGCAATTATTTTACTACCAATTTGATTCGATTGACGGATAAGCTGGAGCGCGATTACTATCATCTCGATTCCTTTGTGATTTACATGTGTATCGAAGGATCGGTTGAAATTAGGTATGATGGTGGTAACGAAACGATGGTGAAAGGTGAAACGGTATTGCTCCCGGCATCGTTAAGCAATGTGACGCTGATTCCCCAAAAATCGTCGGAAATTCTGGAAATATATGTATAATAGCCAGTAAGCCGAATAAAAAGATTGGTTTATAAACTGAAGCTATGAAACGGCTTGTTTGGTTAGGTATCATCCTGCTGGTTGCATTGAATGGACAATCAGTAGAGCGCAGGGCGCGGATTGTATCTTATCGTTTGGATATGCAACTCGATTCGACTGGGCGATGGCTTGATGTTCAGGCTCTGCTTACCTTGGCGAAAAACGATACGTTGTCGGATCTCCGATTTCATTTTGCCGATATTATTCCCATTCGAAGCGTTACCTGTAACGGCGATTCGATTGTATACCGTCGTTCGCAGGATGGCTTGCAGTTCCGGTTGCCCTCTTGCCGGAAATTCCAACTCAGGATTCACTATACGCTCGAAACGGATTCGTTCAAGAGCGATCGGGTGATTGCGCTGGTTCGTGCCCGTAAATGGGTACCCTATCTTTTCGATAATGTAGCTTCCTCTGAAATCAATTTGACGGTTCCGGTTCGTTATTATGCTTATTCGTCAGGAAAACAGCGTGATTATCAGTTCGATGGGGTGATCAGGCAATATCATTTCAACGCCAAAGTGAATGCAGGTATGCCGTTGTTTATCGCTCCGGTGGATTATTATATCGGACTTTCTCGGCGGTGTAAGGGAATACAAATCAACTATTTTTTTCATACAACCGATACTGCTGTTGCAAATACGGTGGCTCGTGAAAGCGTTCAGGCTTTTCGCTTCGGAAACAGATTTATCGGTAGGTATCGTCCTTCTACGTTTACCTATATCGAATTTCCGGGGTTCGATTTTTGCCAGTCGATGCCGGGATTCGTGTTGATGGGTTCCAAATATATTGCTAACGTGAAGAGACCCGATAAACGGTATTGGGTAGGTCACGAAACGCTTCATCAATGGGTTGGGAACGGTTATTTTATGGCACTTTACAGCCATTCGCCCTACAACCGTTTTGCGGAAGAGTCGTTGACGGAATACCTACGGATGGTCTGTTTGCAGAAAAGTTATGGCGATGATACTCTCCGGGCAATGTTGCGTGAAAATTGTCATATTTATACTGCCAATATCAAAGGAACAGCGGAAGATTTGCCGATAGCACTCAATCGTCCTAACTGGGTGACATATACCATTGGACCTGTAATCTGGCATCTTGTGCGGATGGAAATGGGAAACCGGAAATGGCAACGTTTTCTCAGAAAGCTTTATGCTAGATACTATGGTAAAGTGATTGACTATGCCATTTTCAGGCGGCAATTGACTACATTTGCATCGGAAGAGACTGTGCTTCGAATGGAGCGTCGTCTCAATGTAAAAGGCATTCCTCCTGAGTTTACAGAATAGACTTTAACTATAAATCGATTTTATTTCAAGATAAAATATGCAAAAACAACGGTCACCCCGCAATCGTACGCTGACTGTCAATGCCGACGAACAAGAGTTGCTGCGGCAACAATTGTTGACCCTGCAACAACCTGTAACACCGGAACAAATTACCGACCGGACTATTTGGGGCGATTTGATACAAGTGCTCGATCTTTTGCCGAAACAATTTGCTGATCTGATTATCATCGATCCGCCCTATAATCTTACCCGTGATTTTGCAGGTACCCGCTTTAAGCAGATGTCCGATGCTCATTACCTGAAATATTTGGAGACATGGTTTTCGCGTGTGGTGGAGTGTTTGAAACCGGGAGGCTCACTCTATTTGTGTGGCGACTGGAAGTGTACCTCGGCCTTGCAAAAGGTAATGCAGGAGCATCTGACGGTGCTGAACCGTATTACCTGGCAGCGAGAAAAGGGCAGGGGAGCCGCTTCAAACTGGAAAAACTCGATGGAAGATATCTGGTTTGGAGTGAAAAATGCCCGACAATATACCTTCAATGTGGAAGCTGTGAAGGTGAAGCGGAAGGTACTGGCTCCCTACCGGGTCGAAGGTCAGCCCAAAGATTGGCAAGAGACCGAAGAGGGCAAGTTTCGATTGACTTATCCTTCTAATTTTTGGGACGACATTACCGTGCCTTACTGGTCGATGCCGGAGAATACCGATCATCCGACTCAAAAACCTGAAAAGCTTATTGCAAAACTGATTCTGGCCAGTTCCAACGAAGGCGACATGGTGTTCGATCCTTTTCTCGGTTCGGGAACTACTTCGGTGGTAGCCCGCAAGCTCAACCGACGGTTTTGTGGCGTGGAAATGAATGAAGCGTATTGCCTCTTGGCCGAAAAACGATTACGATTGGCTGCAAACGATAGTTCTATACAAGGGTATGCCGATGGCGTTTTTCGGGAACGGAATGTGCAGAAATAGTTTTCTTCTTCTTTTTTCAATATTACCTTGCTTCAAACAAATATATTCCCCAATCGACAGTCGTGAATAGGTGCCGGTTGGGGAAATAGGTCGATTTCGTTTGAAAGCATTGTTGTTGCGAATACCTTCTTGTTTTAACGTGCCTCTTTGTTAACGTACTCCACCGCCAAGCGCTTTGTATAGGCTAACTCCATAGGTGAGCTGCTCCAGCTTGTCGTTTACTTGGTTTAGTTGAGCCGACAATAAGTCGCGTTGAGCCGACAACACTTCGGTGTAATTGGCTTCTCCTGCTTTCAATAGCTCTTGCGTATAATCCACCGATTTGGTCAACGATGTAATTTGTTTGCCGCGATTTTCGTTCTTGCTCAACGACGAGTGATAGCCGAAGAGAATATCCGATACTTCTTGTCCGGCCGTTAAAATCGTGTTTTGGAAAGTCAATAAAGCCTCTTCTTGTTGAGCCTGTGCAATCTTCAGATTACCCTTCAATTGCTTTTTGTTGAGAAGCGGTTGTGTGAGACCGCCAACAATGCTGGCTGCAATATTGGCCGGTTTGAAGAAATCGGTAAAACCTCCCGCGAAACCCAAGGATGCCGAACTGATGGTCAGTGACGGATAAAAGTTGGCTTTGGCCACATCAACTGTCGCATAAGCTGCCCGAAGTGATAATTCAGCCTGTTTTACATCGGGTCGTTTAGCTAACATTTTTGCAGGTACTCCATACGACAAACGGGATGATACCGACTGATCGGCCATCGCCGAGCGTGCTATCGGTCCGGGTTTGCGCCCAAGTAGTGCACAAAGTGCATCTTCCTGCACGCGAATCTGAGTTTCCAATGTCGGAACAGACAATTGGGTGTTGTAGAGTAGCGCTTTACTTTGTTCCACGGCAGCGGCATTTTGCTGTCCGGCAGTCATCAAACTTTGCATGGTTTCGGCGCTCTTTTGCAATGATGCGATGTTTTCTCGCGTAATTGTCAGTTGTTCGTCGTACGCAAGCAGGGTGTAGTAGGCCTTTGCAATGTTGGCAATCAACGAGGTTTGTACCAGATTTTTATTTTCATTGCTATTGAGCAGGGCAGCATATTTCGCTTTTGCCTGATTGTTGAGTTTACCCCACAGATCGACCTCCCACGACGCGGAAAAACCCAGTTGGTTTACCGAGGTGGAATATCCCAACACATCGGTTCCGCGTTTTCCCGAACTGGTACGGGTATGGGTTAACTGCCAACCGGCAGATACCGTGGGTTGATTGGCCGCTCCTTCCATCATCAGGGTCGCTTCGGCTTGTTTAATGCGCGAAATAGCTATTTTGAAGTTCAGATTGTTGTTGAGACCTTCTTCTATGAGTTGCTGAAGTTTGGGGTCGGTAAAATACTCTTTCCATGGCATATCGGCAATGGAAGTCGTATCCGATATATTTTCCGGCATATTTCGTACCAGACCCTTGCTATCGGGGGCAGGTGCTTCGGCCAGATCTTTGTATGACCGGCACGAGATTATTCCCAATGCCAATACGGTCGCTAAAAAGATCAACGTTTTGTATTTAATAAATCGATTCGTCATTTGAATTTCTGTTTTATGCTTTGTCGGCAGAATCCAACACAGGATTCTGCCGATTGACTGGTTAATTAAATAGCACTATCATCTGTCGTCACGATTTTATGTTTGCTCAGTCGTTCGTGAAGCGTCTGGAACAAAATAAAAAGTACGGGAATTACGAAGATACCGATAAGGGTTCCTATCAACATCCCGCCAACCGCACTGATACCGATCGACTTATTGCCGATGGCGCCGGCTCCACTAGCAAGAGCCAGAGGCATCAAACCGAAGATCATAGCAAACGAGGTCATCAGGATAGGACGCAAACGAGCCATTGCCCCGCTAATGGCAGCTTTGGTAATGCTCATCCCCTTTTGTCGGCGCTGAAGCGCATATTCCACAATCAGAATGGCATTCTTGGATAACAACCCGATCAACATGATAAGCGATATTTGTACATAAATGTTGTTTACGATCCCCGTACCGCTCAGCATAGCGCCGAAGATGAAGAGAAAAACTCCTCCCAGACCTATCGGCAACGATAGAATAACTGCTAAAGGAAGAATGTAACTTTCGTAGAGAGCCGACAGTAACAGATAGACGAAGACAAGACTCAAAATAAAGACGATAATGGTCTGGTTACTGCTGTTGACCTCTTCGCGGGTCATTCCCGAGAAGTCGTAACTGTAGCCATCAGGCAATGGTGTTTCCCGAATAGCCTTTATGACATCGCCCGAGGTAAATCCCTTCGGATAATTCGGAATAATGGTAACGGACATGGACGAGAAAAGATTGAATCGGGTGAGCGATTGGGCTCCGGTTACATCATGAATGGTTAGAAATTCGGTTATCGGGGTCATTGTTCCGTTGGAAGTTTTGATGGAAAGTCCGTTCAAATCTTCCAGCTTGGTTCTGTATTCGGGTGCAGCCTGCACAATTACTCGGTATTGTTTTCCGTACGAATTGAAATTGGAAACATATAAGCTACCCACGTATGTCTGTATTACCGACATCACTTCGCTAAGGGTCAGACCGGCATCCTTAATTTTCGCCACATTTGCCTCAATCATTTTTTGCGGAAAACGGGGGTCGAAGGTGGTCATGGCCATCATCACCTCTGGTCTTTTTTGTAGTTTTGTCAAAAAATCAGTGGTGACACCAAAAAACGTATTGATGTCGCCGCCGGTTTTATCCTGCATTTCGAGCGACACACCGTTGCTCAATCCGAATCCCTGTAGGGTAGGCACGCCGAAAAACATATAGGAAGCATCGGTCATTGATGCCGTCTTCTGTTTCAAAATGGCAGCCACATCGTTGGTTGAAGTTTTACGCTCTTCCCATGGATTCATTTTAATAATAAGACCACCATAAGAACTTCCGCTACCTCCCATAAAACTAAAACCCGTCAAACTGCTTACACTTTTGACGCCTGGAATAGTTTCGGCTATTTTTACGACATTTTTTGTAATGCTGTCGGTTCTTTCGAATGAGGAACCCGGCGAAAGGGTTACGGATCCCATCAACGTACCGCTATCTTCCTGGGGAACAAAGCCTGTAGGTATCATCTTCATCAGTCCGAAGAAAATAATGGCAAAAACCAGAATGATGGCTACACTAATCCATCGATGCTTCTTTTGTCCAAGGAAATAAAGTGCTTTTTTATATTTCTGCGTTACTGCGGCAAATCCGATATTGAAAAAATAGGAGAATTTCTTTATCAAATTTTTATTGGCAACTTCCGAATGATCGTCCGCCTTTAGGAACAAAGCACATAACGCAGGGCTTAATGTCAATGCGTTCAGAGCCGAAATCAAAATGGCAATTGCCAGCGTCAAACCGAACTGTTTGAAAAATACGCCGCTGGTTCCACCCAGAAAACTTACGGGAATAAATACGGCCGACATCACTAGTGTGATGGAGATAATAGCCGGTGCAATTTCGCTCATTGCCTTTACGGCAGCAGTTTTAGCATCTTTTTCGCCTGCATCCAGTTTGGCATGGATGGCCTCCACCACTACTATGGCATCGTCCACTACAATACCGATTGCCAGTACGAGGGCAAAGAGAGTGAGCAGGTTGATAGAGAATCCGAAGACCAGTAGGAAGAAGAAGGTACCGATAATGGCTACCGGTACGGCAGCTGCAGGAATTAAAGTTGCCCTGAAATTCTCCAAAAACAATAAAACAACCAGAAATACCAGTACGAATGCTTCCAGCAGGGTGTGGATTACCTTATTGATAGAGGCATCCAAAAATTCGCTGGCATCCATTTCATATTGATAGTCAATGCCCGGAGGTAACTCTTTTGCGACTTTTTTCATCTCCACTTTTACCTCCTTGATAATATCTTGTGCATTCGATCCTGCAACCTGACTGATGGCCAGAATAATGGACGGACGGTTGCCGCTCATTGTCTTAAAGTTGTAGTCCTGTACGCCCAGCTCAATGGTAGCTATATCTTTCAGTCGCAGTATCTGCGCATTACTCGATCGGATAATAATATTGCCGAACGCTTCTGCCGTTTTTAAGCGACCAGTAAACCGCAGGGCATATTGAAATGACTGATTGCCCTGCGCACCCAACTGGCCGGGAGCCGCTTCTATATTCTGATCCTGCAGCGCTGCCGTAACTTCAGCCGGAGTCAGTTTGTAGGTTTTCATTACGTCGGGCTTCAGCCACACACGCATCGAATACTCCTGTGTACCGAACGAACCGGCGGAGCCGACGCCCTGAATACGTTTAAGTTGCGGAAGAATGTTGATATTGGCATAATTCTGAAGAAATTTTGCATCATAATCGGGATTGTTCGATTTGAGCATAATCATCAAAATATTGCTACTTTGTTGTTTTTGTACCGTTACTCCGTTTTTCGTAACTTCCGCCGGTAATAGTGCGGCAGCCTGCGACACTCTGTTCTGCACATTGACCGCCGCCATATCAGGATCCGTACCTTGTTTGAAATAGACAATTATACTTGCCGATCCGCCATTGGTTGCCGTCGAAGTCATGTAGGTCATACCCTGCACCCCGTTGATTTGCTCTTCCAGAGGGACAATCACACTATTGAGCACAGCGTCCGAATTGGCTCCGCTGTAGGAGGTAGTGACGCGGACTGTGGGTGGAGCAATATTCGGATATTGTTCCACTGGTAATAAGTACAATCCGATAACACCCAATACTATAATAATTATCGAAATAACGGTGGATAATACTGGGCGCTCTATAAAGGTTTTTAGCATTGCATTCTTATTTAAGAGATTTTACTTTTATTTTCTGTCCACTTTTCAGTGTGGCAACGCCATCCGTCACAATTTTCTCTCCACTTGCCAGTCCATCCAATACAACATAGCTCTGACCATCGGGAGTTGCTTTCACCGTAATAGTCTTTTGTACGACCGAATCGCCGACAACTTTGAATACCAATACTTTGTCCTGCTGACTGAAAGTTGCCTTCTGTGGAATGACCAACGCATTGCTAACTGGCTGAGGGATCACCACTTTACCACTTGAACCGCTGCGCAGCAATCCGTGTTTATTCGGAAAAGAGGCTCGGAAATTGACCGATCCCGAAGTTGCATCCACAACTCCAGATATGGTTTCAATTCTTCCGGTTTCTTCGTATTCACTACCATCGGAAAGTAATAATTGTACACGTGGCATGTTTCTGATTTTTTCGGCCTGTGTGTTGCCTTTCAAATCTTTCAGCAGAGTGAGTAACTCTTTTTCGTTGATGGAAAAGTAGGCGATAATGTTCGTGGTATTGGCTACCGAGGTTAGCACCGTAGTGTTGTTCACCAAACTTCCCTGACGGTAATTGAGGGTTCCCACTATGCCGTTTACCGGACTGGTAACGGTGGTCCATCCCGCCATTGCTTTGGCTTCGTCTAAAGCCGCTTTGGCAGAGGCCAGCGCATTCTCGTAGGTAGATAGTTTTACTTTACTGTAGATCCCTTTTTCTGCCAACGGACGAATTCGGTCAACATCCAGTTTCGCCGTATTATAGCTTGCCCGTGCATTCTGAACATTTTGTACGGATGCCGGTGAGTTGATCTTGAAAAGCGGTTGTCCCCGATGTACAATGGAACCTTCGTCCACGAAGACTTTTTCGATAAATCCGTCGATTCGAGGTTTAATATCGATGTCCTCCTGGCCTTTCAACGTGGCCGGATAGATGCTCTTTAGTTCTACATTTTGAGAAGATACGGTTTCTACCGAGTAAGCTTTAATCTGTTCGGGGGCATTGGCTCCGGTTTGCTTGTTGCCACACGAAGAGAGAAATGCAAGAAGCGCAAAGCTTCCGATCATTAATTTTTTATTCATAAACGATGTGATTTTAAAATGAAAATCCATAAAAATATACCTGTAAATAGATTATAACAAATAGATAAACTTAATTGGAAAGAGACTCTGTCGTTGCTATGCTATTGATAAAACGCTGCATAAACTGCATGAAAAGATCGCGCGGCTTGACGGCATACTTCTCTAAAAAAGGATGCTCCGACTCTTCGAACTGCATAATCATTCCGATGATTCCGTTCAATAAGCAGACCCAATTGAAAATGATAGAGTCCAACTCGCGACCTTCCTTGCCAGACACATGGGCAAAAATATCCTTTATCAGGAGGCTTCCCCGTTCTGCCTCCTCATTGGGTATCGGGCGTTCGATGCTAAACATCAACTGATAGAGTTCCCTGTTTTCGACCGCGAAGTCCCAATGCGCAACGGACAGTGCCAGCAATTGTTTTTTTGCATTCTTACTGGCCACTACATATTCCTGATTTGTTTGGATCAACTTTTGGAAGCCTTGAATTATAATTTCCCGAATAAGGTCGTCCTTGTTCTGGAAATGGGTATATACAATCGGAGGACTGTATTCGATTGCTTCGGCAATTTTGCGGATGGTTACAGCATTCCAACCTTTTGATTTTGCTATGGTTATGGCAGCATTTAAGATGCTGCCACGTATGTTTTTCTGTTCTCTTTTCTTTCGTTCCAGATGTCCCATTCTAACGCAGTTAAATTATCTAACATTGTTAGGCAAAGGACGGGATTATTTTTGAATTGGCAAAAGTTGGTGTGCTAAAAAAACTAATCTATTATTATATTGTAAAATTCAAAGACGTAGAGTAATACTGAAAATGTTTTATTATTATCTTTTTTGCAAAACTGTCGAAAATAGCAAAAATATTTGGCGGTACAGGCGGTGCATTAGAAAAAAATAATGCGATAAAATAATAGATAACTATTTAGTTAGCAGTAATTTTATTGCAACTCCGAAATCGGTTGTAGACATTGGATATGATGTTGATATTAGTGGATTGCTCATTGTGCGATCGTAATAGAATTTGAAATTAATTCTAGAATTAAATACATAATCAGCTGATATTTTTATTGTTGCTGTGATGCCTCCGTCAGTGGCCTGTGCAACATCAGAGACTATGTTTCGTAAAAGATACTTTGAATTACGAACTGAAAGGTCACTTTTGAGTGTTAGGTTGTTTTTAACTTTCGATTGTCTACTTTTGAGTTTCAGAATGACATTGAAATCCTTGATAGTATATCCTAATCCGAAAACCCACTCATTACTTAGTACTTCTACCAGTTGCGAACTGCTTATGTTTAGGGTCTCTGTGCGTTGTTTTTGAAATTCTAATTTGGTCGATAGACTATTTTTTAATACTGCATCCAGACCAATAAGCGGAGCAAACGCTTCGGTAATTGATACTGACGATATATCGTATTGCGAGGATGGAATAGGATTTCCACTGGTTACATCCGGCTTAAAGCCAACAACACCGTTACTCACCCAATTGGAATAAGAGCTATACGATGAAATAGTGTATGTGCAGGTGTACGCATGGTTAAGCGTAAATGCTTTGAAGTGGGACGCAATCAATGGAAATGACGACAGACCATCATACGTAATCCTCCAGTTGGGTAGCGATTGTAAAAGGCTTGGAATAAGACCCAGTTTTCCCGAAGAAACACTCCGTCCGCTATATGCCGAAAGAAAGGCTGGAATAAGCACGTCGGCAGAGGTCGAACTGATATTGCCGTTGCTAGAGTCGTAAACGGTGCCTGCTAAAGCAGAACCGGTAAGGAATCCAGAGGAAGGATAACGTTGTCCGGCATACTTTTGCTCGATTAGTTGGGATACTTTTGCCTGATTTGCTTTGAAATTCCGATAGGTTGCTGATGAGTAGTTGTTGGATGCATTACCGACACCTCTGAAAAATGTGCCTATCGCTATGTAGCTCATGTGAAAACTTCCGGTTGACGTGGTTGGCATTCCTTCGTACATGAACTCTATTGAATTTTCGTTTGCACTGTACCATTGTTGGGCAAGGTCTATTTTTAAATGGGGCAGAGGTTCTAACGAGAGACGAGCTTCGAAATTTTTGGTGGTGGCATAGGTGGCTGGGTTAATTACCGTGTCGTTCGTGATCAGCCAACCCTTATTCAATGCTTTATTTATATAGCTTTGGTCGAAGAATCCGAATGCAAATCCTAATCCCGGAGCGGTGGAGCCTGTGAGGGATGATTGTCCGAACCATTTGCTCGTGCCTGTAAATTCGGGTAAAGTCAGGTTTTGACTGTACCGATAAGAAAAAGATCCTCTGCGAATCATCATGAGTGTGCGGGCGGCATATTCTATCATACTTTTAGATGTTGTGTTGTTGACAGGAATTTGCGATGATATGTACACCGTGGTTTTAATAGATTGATTGGAACTTACCGAAATGGTATTGGAATCGATGATTTTATATTGCAGATGAATAGGATTACCAAGCGTATCAATGGCTGCTAGTGTGAACTTTGTTGTGTTTAGTTTATGAAAGATCTTTTCGGTTTTGTTTTTTGTCAGTGTGAGATTTTGTTTGAAGTTCTTCTTGATGAAGGAAGTATTTCGACTAACTGAAGCCGATTTTTTTGCTATTTTACTAAGAAATTTTATTTTGTTGTAGAACATTTCGAAGTTGAATTGTGCATCGACTTGTGTTTGTGCTGTACTGCTGATCGTGTTACCTACATTTAAATTGGATGCAGTCGTTACTCCCGTTTGCCATTCGTAATTGGCTGTATATTGCACTTTTGTATTTATGAAATCCAGATAGGGTAATTTGT
This sequence comes from Bacteroidota bacterium, assembly GCA_017860295.1. GTDB lineage: Bacteria > Bacteroidota > Bacteroidia > Bacteroidales > Paludibacteraceae > Microbacter. Next base: position 20,736 of record JAFNAS010000008.1, read on the forward strand.
TGAGAGGAAGTGTATAGGTGGCGTTGAATACTTGTTGGTATAACAGCGGGCGTCCCAAGTCGGTAATGCTCTTTTTGATAGCGTTTTTCCATACTTTATATTCGTCAGGGAACAAATTGGCATCGACCGGGCCATCCGACTCGTCGATTCTTGAGTTGGTGGTTGACGAAAAACTAAGGGAGAGGCTTTTGGTCAGATCGAGTTTGAAATCGAATTTTCGGTTCCACAAAAAATCTTTAGAGTAAGATAGCAGGTCATATTTCGATTGTGTTGTTCCTGCTTCCAGCGCATCGTAATCTCGTTCTTGCGACTGTGTATAGGTTCGTGTAATGTTGGAATTATATGCGATTAAAGATGGCATCAGGTTGAGGTTGAAATCACCAATCAGTTTCAGCAACGGAGACTGCAACGTTTTGCTATTTTTGAACGGTTGCCAGGGAGTCGGCGTATTACTATAAGAATAGTTGAACGTTCCACTATAGTCTTTCGTGTAGCTGTAAACATATTCCGGGCTTTTATCATCGGTTCGGTTGTAGCTAAACGATAAGGAGAAATTGGCCGGATCGTATAGTTTGGGGTTTTTGCTTCGGATATCCACTTTTGCGTTGGTGATATTGAAACTATTGGTGATGTGGCGTGTCTGGACGAGAGATAAAATCGAATCGCGTTCGGCTACAGTGGTGCATGTTTTTAGAGCATCGGCCAATAGTTCGTCTTCATCCAATGGGTTGTATTTAGGACGTACTAGTTCGTCAGAATGAGAAAAATAGAAAGGAATGCTTACATGTGCCTTCTCGGGAAAGAATTTTCCTAATTGTAAATTGGTGGAAAAACTATACTGAAAATCATTGTCGAGGCTTCGTTCCATCAGAGTTTGTTCAATACTACCGAAGCCAGCTGTGACAAACTTACCATACAGGTTTATCGTACCCAGATCGGATAAGCCTATACTTGCCGTAGCGGTACCTGCCCAACCTCCTCCTTCGTTGAAATCGTTAAGAGAGAGTTCATCTACCCAAACTTCTGCTGATTTGACCTCTTGTCCATTATTTCGGATTCCAATCATCATTCCCTGCACATCAGCCAAACTCGGATTTCCGATAATACTAACCTTATTTTTGGGGTATGACGGATCGTAGTAGGAATAAAGGGTGGTCAGTGAAACGGTAGAATTGGTATTTCGCTCTGTATTTCTCTGTTTTTTGATTTTTGTAAAGACGGATAAAGCAACATTCAATTCGTTTTCCGATGGCCAAACGAGTAAACGATCGGAGGAACTATTTGCATTATAAGTGCCGGCGGCAGTCAGTTTTAATGGAACTTCATATTCATAATAATTATTTGTGTAATCATCACCGAGACGAATGAATACCGACAACTCGTAATCTTTCAGATTGGTAATGTCATTGGTAAGCTTTTCGGCATGAGTAAACATGTGCAGATGTTTGTATTGTCGCATGTCGAAAGAGGTGGCTTTGTATACTGCTCGCGAATCTTTACAAGCCAGATTCTCTGTTTTGAGAGATAGAGATTGTTCGTTTTCCTCTACCGTTTGGAGTTGTGTCGGATCTACCTGACGGGTTACGCCCGGAGGTAGTACGTAGTTGACCGGAGTTTTCGTAGCATCATCTTCGATGTTGATCGATGAAATAGAGAGTGTGCCTGTCACCGATGGTGCGCTTGTTGTACTGTACAGTTTTTGTGTATAGGTTCGCCATTCTCCCCGTGTAAGATTAAGAGTGCCGAAGCGTAGAAAAGCAGAGTCGGAAAAGTTGGTCAGAAACATCCGCATAAAACGAATAGAAGTAAACCCACTGATGGAGCCCACTTTTTTTGTGTATTCACGAATGGGAACTTTAAAGTGATACCAGCTGACACTGCTTTTAGAACCGTTAGGCATTGTTACCGTGGGTGTAATTTGATCTATGATATAGTTGCTGCCAACGACCATATCAGTACGGCGGAGAGATACTTTATATTGATAATAATTTTCATACTTGTTGAGTGTATTATCTTGATTGATATCTTCTACATCTGGAACTGAAGTTGCTGTTGAAGAGTAACTGGATGAACTGTTGTCATTGGTTGAATTCCCGTCTATTCCATTATATCGTTTATAACGTTCTAATATAGGTGCTTGTTCTGTATCGAAATTGGAATTCCGATAGTGTCTGAAGTTATCACCGGCAGGGTCGTTTAAGGGTGAAAACGGATCACTTTGCCATTTGGAAAGAGTAGCGGACGAGACGGTGGCTTTTAGTTCGGTCAGATAATTTTTGTAGGATGAGTATGCAAACTCATTCGCTGTACTTAGGCCATCCAAACCCACGTCTTGATATTGACGGGAATCGCTGCTGTTGTCGAAAGCTAAAACGGAAGACTGAGTAGTCGGGACATGCCCCCATACTGTCCGGGTGATATTAGTGGTATCGCCTGTTGCTGAAAGCCCGTTTTCGAAAAATTTTTTGCCATCTTTGAGAATGTCTTCCGATATGTCACCAAGATTGAAATAGAGATCACCTCCGGTGTTAGTTTTGGCGGTGTCATTCACAAACGGATCCATCAACCAGAAATCGATATACTGGATGTTTGCCGTCTCGAAGTTTGTTGTTTCTAGTTTGCGCATAATACCTCCCCATCGGGTTCTAGGTTGTAACAGGGTGCCGTTAATGTCAACTCCTTTACTGTATGAAGATGGATGGACGTCCAGATTATATGGCCCTTTCTGAGTGGGATAGTAGCTCAGGTTGAGCACCGATAGATAGCTGGTAGTGCCATAGGTTGACTCTTTGTTCGGGAAAATTTCCTGTTCTAGCACGGGGCGAGTAAGATGATTAGATTGAAGATTTTTATTGGTACGGATATAGGATGGAACATTTGATGTTGTTCCTGAAAAGATAGTCTTGTCAATTACAAACCAGTTGACTAAAGCTCTGTTTTTTCCATAATTGATATCATTGGTTAGAGCTGCTTCGGGAAACAATCCACTGGAAGAGTTATCGGCGGGTGTGCTGGACAGAAACCAGTTGTAAGGATAGCTGATATCGATGCTGGTGGAGGAACTTTCAAAATCATCTAGATAAACGGTTCCCTGCTTTGTAACTGCACTGGAGTGTCCGGCAATCAGATTGGCAAATTCCGCATTGAGACTCAATGTCACAGGTTTGGTCAAGTTGAGCATGGGTATTTTATTCATTAGATCGGTCAGCCACATCATTTCCGTTCGATAAGAGGTGTTCAATCCCCAGATGCTGTTGGAGATGGGATCGCTACCATAAGCCACTTTTGTTGTAAGAGGTAGTTCTGACAGGTGCATAAATGTGGCTCCTAAGGAAAAATCTTTACTGAAAGCATATTCCAGATGTGTTCCTACCAGTGTTTTTCGTTGCAGGTCGAACATCGATTGATTCTCCAGTTTGACGCTGATGTCGGTTCCGGCAGCAATGATACTTTGGTTAATAATGGTTACCGTTCCCATATTATAGTCTACCGTGTAATCCTGATTTTCTACCAGTGTTTGTCCAGCGGCAGTTACTACTACCGATCCGCGGGGAATACTAGTGGCATTTAATTGAATCTGGGTGCTCGAAGTTCCTTTATACTGACCAGATAAATAAAATCTATTCTTACTTGCCGATTGTTGTGCCACTGTTTGTGTAGAGTCATACATCTCTTGAAAAATATATTTCTTTGCAATGGTGTTGTTGCCGATTTTTCCAGCCAGATAACTGCCAAACGGTTCATTTTGGGGAAAGATAATAAAACCTCTGTCCGATAGTGCCGTATATCCTTCCACATAATCGAAAACGCCATCTGAATGAGCCTCATTATGGGAATCAAGCTTATCAACATTCAGAACCTTGATTAACGTCTGTCCCTTAATGGATCCCTCATTGATATAGGCAACGTTAATGCCTGTTGAGTCGTTTTCATACATTACGTTCAACTTGAAATTGGTCTTTTGCATTTGTGAAGCGCCAAGGCAATAAACATTTTTCATCATTAGCTTCCAAAGAGGAATAGCCGGCGATAGATTGGAGTTTTTTAGTAGCTTGACTGTGAGTGTATTGGGCGATGTGATACCGTCAGTCGAGAATTCACCTACCTGATAGGTGGTTCCATTTGCCGTGTACGAATAGGCAATGCCTAGTATTTCGTCTGAATTTAAGGCGCTTTTTAAAGAAATATATCCCAGTTTCTTGTTTAATATGTATTCGGTTGAGTCGAGTTTGCGGGCACTTTCCACTTGCTCGTAATCGATACCACCATTCATGCCGTAGTTATTGTACGTGGATTCCAGTGTTGATGTTGCAGTTTGTATATCTCTGATGCCTAAAGCGGTTACTTCTTTGTAGAGCGAATTGGCTTTGTTGCAAGGATATTTGACCGAACTACTCACACTCCAATGTGAGTTGGTGAGGTTACTCTGTTCCCCCAAATCAGCAAATGCATTGATGTTACGAGCCTGTGAATAGTCACTCCGTTTATTGGTAACCCAGACTTCCACTTTGTTGATAATGATGCCTGAAGTAATGTAGGGCAAATTATTCATCCACCGTTCGAAGTTGTTGCGGAAGTATTGGGAGAGAAAAAAGTGGCGATTGACATCGTAATTGTTGGCGGCTATATTAAATTTAGTGGTTTGAACACCACCTTTGGAACTGACAGTTTGGGTTTGCGATTGTTGTTGTGATGCTACGGCTACTACATTTAGTTTTCCGAATTGTAATTCGGTTTTAATTCCGAACAAGGCTGAACTTCCTGTAATCAGAGAACTATTTAGGGGTAGGCTGACATTACCAACTTCAATTTTTTTTATAATTTCATCACTCTTGCCTGTATATCCCAGTTGAATGGCTTTCTGGTCATAATCGAATGATGATTCAGAGTTGTAATTCATGTTTAAGTTGACCTTATCTCCAACTTTACCATTAACGTTAAGCTGAATCTTCTCTGTAAAATCAAATGCCGGCGAAGGATGTTGTAATTTATACGAATAAGTGGGATTTTGGATCGTTCGACTGGTGACTCCAAAATCCAGTTCGGTAGAGCCTTGTATTTTAACTTGTACTCCGCCAGGACCAAACAATTTATCGGCAGGACCCAGACTGAATTTCATATCGGTAAACTTGAATTTGGAATCCTCGTTTCTGATGGTCGAATCGTTCCGTTGCTTCCAATACGATTGCATTGATGTCCGTAGGGTATAATCTTTGTATTCTTCCTGAGTCATCGAAATTGGTGTCGCAATATCCATGTTGCCTACCTTAGTATATATTAGGTAAAGCCCTGATACAGGATCGTAGAATACAGTCGATTTTAGGTTGTTCGGATCTCTTAGATCCATCGGGTATTTATCGTCTGTGAGTTTGTTCTCCGATCCGGAGTCGGTATGTTTTACAGGGAAATGGAGAGATATTACGTCGTTACTTGTAGTTGTATCCTCTTGAATAATCGCCGACCTGCCGACAGTGTTGGAATGTTGCTTATCGTTTGTAGGTAAGGCATATAGCCCGATAAAAAGAAGAAATATAAGGGAAAATACATTTTTTTTTATCACTATCAGAATCTGTTTGTCGAGTTGAATGACTGAGTTGTAATATCATCCTGATAATTCTTGTTTATTGCTTTGTGTTAGATGTGTTTCCTGTGGAATACAATCGTAAATATGAAAAAATGCCCTTACAATAAAATGCAAATACATGTTTCATATATAGACAGAAGCAAGAATCTGAAAATGAAGAAGGATAGTTGCTGTTAAGCTCCGTAAGTACCCTTTTAGCAATTACAATATTGAAAGTCTGGATGACTTATTAAGATAGGTAAAGTTTTATCAACTCAATAAAGATTTAGATCAGCAATTTTACAAACAAAGTTACTTTATGTCGGTACATCGCGGTTAAAAAAGAGACAAACGGGCATAATTTGTCGGCAAAATGTTTAGTCGAGCCATTTTTTCTATTCGGGAATAGATTTTTTTAGTATTCTATGGGTAACCTACGGCGGAAATATTTTACGGAAAGCTACTAAGTTCCATTTGGAACGGTCTCAGTATGCTGCAAAAGTAACTAAAGCGGTGAATAATATATATAAAGTGGGTGGTCGTATGCCTGCAAGAATAAACAAGGTGATATTCTGTTGTTTTTCTGGAATTGTGCTACTACTTATCCAAACGATTCGGTCAATAACCAGATTATGTACGCAATCTTCTGGCAAGGAGCAAAGGCAAAATCAAAGTACAGTTGTCAGGCATTCCTCAGGTACTTACACAATGGAGTTGTATAAATTAGGTTTGCATCTGGCTAAAAATTCAAAAAAGCATGATTTATGCGAGAGCAATGTCTATATGATTAGTCTGAAAAAGAGTTGTCGTAGAGGTGTTGTTGAAAATAAAATAGCACAATCCGTATACGTGGGTTGTGCTATTTTGTTTTTTTGCAGTTATTTATAGATAAGTACCCTTTCTTTTAATGGCTGAAACGGCTTTTCGTCTGGCTCAAATGTCGGCTTGCCGAAAGGCATCTGAGCTATCAGTTTCCACGATGCGGCAACGTGCCACTCTTTTTTTACCTCTTCTTCAATCAGTTCGGTATAGTGTTGTAGCGAAGCGCCGAATCCTTCAGCTTCCAAACTGCTCCAGACTACAAACTGATGCATACCATTCGATTGTTGCGACCACACGGGGAAGTTATGTGCATACGGGGGATATTGATTCTGTAAAGCATCAATTACATTGTTGTCTTCGAAAAAAAGAACCGTGCCGTACCCATTACCGAACGAATTGATTTTTTCTTCGGTTGCTCCGAAGTTTTCAGCAGGTACGATCTTTCTCAAGATTTCTTTGGTCATACTCCAGAGCTTGTTGTGTTGAGCTCCCAGCAACAATATCACTCGTGCACTTTGGGAATTAAATGCCGAAGGGGTATACTTTACAGCATGCTCGATTATTTCTTTAATTTTTTCGTCCGAAACGACAGCCTCTTTACCGATACCGTAATAGGAACGTCTTTGTTCAACGGTTGTATAAAAATCTTTGGTCATAATAATATTCGTTTTGTAGTTTATGTTTTACAAAAGTAATATCAGAAAGGTGTTTTTGGTAACAATTTCGGACATTTTATGAATAAGAATATGGATGAATAATCGATTCAAGAAGCTCTGTGCTTCAATTCAAAGAAAGCATAGCATCAATAAACGATGTCACTAATCCCTTCTTTGCCAGCTTGATCCTGCTCTTTCTGCTTGTCTTGTTGTATTGATTTGGTCAGAGCTATTGTTCCCGCCAAGCCGCCCAAACTCATGGTTTCGATAGCCGAACTGGGAACCACCACAATGGTCGAGTTTGTTTTCAATCCTTCGTATAACATATTCATGGCGCGCAGGTGGAAAGCTGTCGGGTTATTGGCATAGGTTTTTGATGCCTCTTCAAATTTGCTGGCAATTTGCCGTTCCGAATCGCCCAGAATCACCCTGGCTTGTCGTTCGCGTTCGGCCTGTGCTTGCATCGACATGGCGGCTTCAAGTCCCTGAGGAATCAAGACATCTTTCACTTCAACGGAAATAACATTGATTCCCCATGGCTCGGTGCGTTCGTCAATAATATTGCGCAGGAGCACACTGATCTTTTCACGTCCTTCCAGCATATCCGACAACATAGTTTTGCCTATTACGTCGCGCAGGGCGGTTTGTGATGCCCAGCTGATGGCACTGTAATAGTCGGCTACATCAATGGCCGCCTTTTTCGGATCTACCACTTTCCAGAACAACACGGCATCCACATCCACAGGAACGGTATCTTTGGTAAGCGTTTTCTCGGCCTTAAACGAGGTGCTGATAACGCGAATATCTATCCAGTAGGGGATATAGTCAATAATTGGGATGATAAAGAAAATTCCCGGACCACGCAGGGCTTGAAACTTACCCAATCGTAACACCACGGCACGATCCCACTGATTGGCAACTTTGGTGGCCCAAGCAACAAAAATAGCCACAATAAGACTGATTACTAAAATAATATGACTTGCCGATGCACTCATGTCGTTGCTGACCAGCAAAGCAAGTCCGGTACCGAAGAGTACCACGAGGGAAAAAAATAATGCAGCCATAGAACTTCCGGTTTTCATCGTAATTATAAATTAAAGAGTTTAGAATATCGTACAAATTTAAGATGCTAATTTGCAAAATGTTATTATGTGGGTAATTAATTTACAGTTTGATCTTATTGTCTCCGAAATATCGGTTTTGTTTTAATAAAAATTCGCGCTAGCATATTATTAAGTATTTTTAATAATTTAATCGTCATGGATTTTTGTACTTTAATTGTGTTATACTTACAGTGCCATTGAGCGGTTGTCTTAAAGTCTATTTACCATGAAAATAAGTAATTGTCGTTATGCGGATGATTTTTGCCTCGTTTGCGAATCTGAAATGAATTCTATTTGCAGAGGTACGCGAGAAAGTGATGATCGGATTGTTCTGTTTTTTATAGGGTATTACTTATGAATGACGAAATTAACCACGACCTTTTTTTGCTTGAACGACTTAAAAAAGGAGATGTAACCTGTTTTGAAGTCCTTTATTCAAAATATAGCGGACGATTATATAATTTTGTTTTGAATCTTTCTAAAGGCGATTGTTACCTTGCAGAAGAGATAGTCCAAAATGTATTTGTTAAAATTTGGGAAATTCATCCGCACATTCGTACCGAAGGATCGTTTAATTCATTTTTGTTCACCGTTGGACGAAATATGTTCCTGAATGTTGTTAAAAGTCGCGTACAGGAATCTCTTTATCATGATTATCTTATTGAAAATGAGATTGTACTTGATAATTCGGTGGAAAAAGAGGTCGAATTCAAGATGCTCGAGGAACAAATTAATAAGCTGATAGATCAATTACCACCTGCTCGACGGAATGTTTATATTCTGAGTAAAGTGAAACACCTGTCAAACAAAGAAATTGCTGCACTATTAGATATCTCAGAGAATACTGTTGAATCTCAGTTAAATAAAGCCACTCATTTTATACGTCAGCAGTTAACACCTTATTGTGAGGTGGTAGTATTTGCTCTGCTTGTTTTTTATGCGAGTTAAAAATATTGAATTTATCTTCCCTGAATAAAGGTTTTGGGCAACAAAATTGTTTTATATAATGGAAGTAGATGGTTAACATGTCTATTGAAAATTACGGATGGCAACAAATGACAACATAGAATTACTGGAACGTTATTTCGAAGGAAAAGCCAATCGGCAGGAAATTGAATTGCTTTTGCAGCGGATGAACAAACCTGAATTTGAACAAACGTCGATGAGAAAAAGATGGGATGAAACAAGCTTCACCATGAATCCGACAGTTCAGAAACAGATTTTTGAAAATATTACCGCGATTGTTGCACCTAAACGATCATTGAATGTAAAGAAATGGATTGCCGTAGCTGCATCCATAGTCGTTTTATTAACCACCTCCCTATCTGTGTATCTGTTGCATCTGAATAGTCAAAATCTATTGTTGTCGGATATGAAATTTCAGGTGGAAAAGGGGCAAAAAGCATCGTTGATTTTACCTGATGGTAGCAAAGTTTGGATCAATTCAGGATCTACATTGACTTACGGAAGTCGCTATAACCAGAAGGAACGTATTATAAATCTTGACGGAGAGGCATATTTTGAAGTTGCTCCTAATAAACGTGCTCCGTTTATTGTTCAAAGTCATGGATTCTCGGTGAAAGCGTTAGGTACTGCTTTTGATGTAAAAGCGTATGGCGAAGATAAACAATTTTCTACCGCTTTAGTGCATGGGAAAGTGGAAGTAAATGACGGTAATGAAAAATTATATTTGCGGCCTAATCAGAAAATTATTTATGATCGCGTTGCACGTCAAATGGTAAAACGAGATGTGGAAGACAGCAATATATATGCCAGCTGGAGAGATAATCAATTAGTCTTCGAATCGGAAACTTTTGAAAATATAGCTCTTGTTTTAGAACGAAATTATAATGTAAAGCTCGTTTTTGAATCCGAATTTTTAAAAGGCTGTCATTATTCGGGTTCATTGGCCAATACAAGTCTTTCCAGTATTCTGCAAATATTTGCAGTGACTTCACCACTGTCATATAAAATTAAGGATTCTGTGATTTACTTATCGGAAAATACAAAAATGATACCCTATTATGATGATGTAACAAGTAGAAATACAAACAAGTAAAGAGCTTAATAGTAAGACCTTAAAATTAATTTTATGACCAACACAAGTTGACCCTTCTTCCCCCAAAAAAAGGTGGAACAGCTATTGCTATACCACCTTCCCAATAATGATTTTTTAATTCAGGTGCAAACATCACCACAATAAATGCACCTAAGTGTCATCATTTAACTCAACAAAAGTATGAAAATTACGATGAAAAACAATTTACTACGAAGTAAAAAAAATTGTTTACGTCTTTTATGCCTTGCGACTCTTGTTTTTTGTGTCGGAACTACGGCATTTTCGCAAGTAACATTAGATGTAAAGGACAAGCCTATACGGCAAATTTTGAAAATGATTGAAAAATCTACGGAATATAAATTCTTTTACAATGATGATTTTTCTGCACTTAATACCAAAACTTCCATCAATGTCAATAATGTTCCCGTTGATCATGCGTTGAAAATAATATTCAATGGAAGCGGTATTTCTTGGAAGAAAAAAAGCGATAATCTAATTGTGCTTACACCTTCTAAGGTAATAGAAAAAGAAAGCGCACCAGCCACAGGCGGACAAAAGCGTATTTCAGGTACGGTTATCGATGCCAATACTGGTGAAACACTGCCCGGTGTGAACATTGTTATAGAGGGATTAAAAACCGGGGTTATTTCAGATCTTGATGGAAAATTTTCGCTTGAAGTACCAAGTTCTTCCTCCATGCTGGTTTTTTCGTTTGTCGGATACGAAAATCAGCGAGTGGCTGCTAATAAAACAAATCCACTGAAAGTAACCTTATCTCCCGACATTAAAAAATTAGATGAAGTAGTAGTGGTTGGGTATGGAACAATGAAAAAATCGGATTTAACCGGATCTGTCTCTTCAATAAGTAGCGATCATTTTCAAATTGGATCGGGTTTAACGGCTCAACAGATTATGAAAGGTTCTATATCCGGCGTGAATATCAGTCAAAATTCGGGTAAACCGGGAGGTTCTAATACGATCCGTGTTCGTGGTGGTACCTCAATTTCTGCTTCTAACGAACCGTTGTATGTTATTGATGGTGTGCCTATTTCAACCTCAGCAGGTGTAAGCTCTTCCAAACTGAGCAGTACTACCGACTATTTCGATGAAGAGGCTGTCGATCCATTGTCAAGTCTTAACCCTAACGATATCGAATCAATTAATATTTTGAAAGATGCTTCGTCAACGGCCATCTACGGTTCGCGTGGTGCCAATGGTGTCGTTATGATTACTACAAAACGAGGTAAAGCCGGCAAGACGCAAATTGATTATGTTTTCAATACAGGTATTTCTAAAGCATCAAAACAGCTCGACGTATTGACCGGAGATGAATATCGCGCTATTGTCAATAAGCTTGGTTTGACATTAGACGATAAAGGGGATAATGCCAATTGGCAAGATCGTATCGAGCGTACAGCCATATCGACAAGCCATTTTTTGTCGATGACAAGTGGTAGTGAAAAAAGTAATTATCGTGTATCGTTGGGTTATAGCGATCAGCAAGGTGTAATCAAAGCTTCGGATGTTACCAACTTTAACAGTCGTATAAATCTTACTCATCTTGAACTTGACGGTAAACTGAAAGTAGATGTGAATATGAGTTATGGTCAGCAAATAACGAATCAGGCTCCCGTGTCAAATACCGTAGGTAGTGAAATGGGAAGTTGTATTCTTTATGAGGCGTATGTTTTCAATCCAACTTATCCGGTTCGAGATGCAAGTGGAAGTTATTATAATGTAGCACCTTATCGAGTAAATCCAGTATCTTATACAACGGATATTCTTGATAAGAGAACAAGTACAAAGTTCTTGGGAAATATCAGCGCTTCGTACAATTTCGTCAAACCGTTTACTTTTCAGGTTAATGGCGGTTATAACTCCAATGTGGTGGATCGTAATTCCTATATTTCGAAAAGCAATTTGTTGGGGAACGGCTACAACGGTTATGTAAGTATGCAAAAATTGGATAATTACAGTAAGTTGCTCGAAACAATCCTAAAGTACAATCAGAAGTTTGGCAAGCATGGAATTGACGCCATGGCCGGTTATTCTTATCAGTATTTCTTTGATGAAGGTGGGCTTGAAAGCGCATCCGGATTTGTTTCCGATGAGTTTAAATGGTACAAAATAAATGCGGCTACAACAATTTATATTCCCACAAGCTATGCCCAGTGCAACAAGCTGATTTCGATGTATGGGCGTGCCAATTATAATTATGATGATCGATACCTGCTTACTGCAACTCTTCGTCGGGACGGATCCAGCCGTTTTGGGAGCAATAACAAATGGGGACTATTCCCGTCGGCAGCTTTTTCATGGCGGGTTTCTCAGGAGAAATTCTATAAAAGCGATTTGCTATCCGACTTAAAGGTACGTGCCAGCTATGGCGTTACAGGTAGTCAGGAAATTGGAAACTATCAATCTATGAATACACTTGGGGCAAATGGTTCATATTATATTGTTGGCTCTTCAAAGGTTACCGTTATCATGCCTCAGCAATATTCTAACCCTGATTTGAAATGGGAACAGACCGCTCAGTCGGATATTGGTATTGATTTCGGTTTATTTAAAGGGCGTATTCAGGGTAATTTAGATTGGTACTATAAGAAGACTTCCGATTTGTTGCTTTCTGTTGATGTGCCTTCTCCTTCCTATATTTCAACACAAATTGCCAATGTAGGTTCCGTTCGCAATACCGGTGTGGAATTGACATTGAATTCCGACTTGATTCGTTCTAAAAATTTCGGATGGTCAGCTAATGTCAACGTTAGCCACAACAGCAATAAAGTATTGAGCCTGAGTAATGATAAGTGGGTTGGTAAAAACATACAGTTTGCACCTTGCCAGGGTCAGGGTCTCTCCGGTTCTTATTCTCAATTGATTACTCCGGGTCAACCTTTAGGTACGTTTTATGGGAAAAAATTTATCGGTTTCGACAGCAATGGCATGGAACAATATGCCAACAATGGAACAAGCCAAGTTATCGGTTGCGCACAACCTGATTTAAGTTATGGCTTCGGTACCAATTTGAGTTACAAAAATTGGTCATTGTCGATGAACTTTCATGGAACTATCGGAAACGACATCTATAACTGTACACGCAACAATCAGGCCTATTTAAGCAATTTGCCGGGTCGTAACGTTTTCGAAGAGGCTGTTACAAGTGGAGTAAGTCGTAGTCAGGCAAAAGTTTACTCGTCACGATTTATTGAAGATGGATCGTTTCTTCGTATGGATAACCTGACGATAGGTTATGATTTCAACATTAAAAAAACGTTCTTATCTCATGCACGTGCTTATGTCACTGCTCAAAATCTATTCTGTCTGACACATTATACCGGTCTCGATCCGGAAGTAAATTCCGAAATATCAAGTACCGGAACTGCACCTCTTGGAGTAGACTATTTGAGCTATCCTAAAGCAAGGACATATAGTCTTGGCATTAATGTATCATTCTAAAATCGTTGACAATGAAAACAAACAAAATTTTAATAGTACTATCGTGTGTGGGTTTGATTTTTGCATCGTGTACAAATTTGGATGAAACCACCTATGGACAGTTGTCTCCCACTACATACTATCAGAATGAGACCGAAGCTCTTTCCTCTGTTGCAGGGGTATATAGTCTTTTTGGTAATTTCTTTGCAGCCGGTGGCGATGGATGGCGTTTCACAGAATACGGAACGGATGAGTTTTTTTGCCCCGGTAGAGCAAGCGGCGGCTGGTATGATGAGGGTGTCGATCAGGTAATGACGCATAAATGTACGGCAAGTAATGGTCGAATGGTTACGGCATGGACAACCATCTTTCAGGAAATTGGCGCTGCCAATGCCGTATTGGCGAGTTTAGAGGCATCTCCGAAAGCAGCGGATTTCAAAGCCATGATTGCAGAGGTTAAGGCTTTACGGGCTTATGGCTATTACCGTGCTATGGATTGGTGGGGAAATGTACCTATCTGTACTACGGCCAGAGTGGATGCAACCAACTTGCCTAAAACCAGTACGCGTGCTGAAGTTTATAAGTTTGTGGTGGATGAATTTACAGCGGCGGCAGCTGATCTGCCTTCTGTAACATCTGTTACCCGGTCGTCTTATTATCCACGTTTGACGAAAGAAGCTGTCTATACGGCTCTGGCTGAAGTCTATTTGAATGCAAAGATTTATGCTGGAGAGGAACACTACAGTGACTGTCTGACAATGTGTAATAATGTAATTACTACCGGAGCTTATGCTTTGCAACCGAGTGTGGGGGCTTGTTTTTTGGCGACCAACGAGAATAATACGGAAGTTATTTCGGCTATTTCTATAGATCCAGCCAAAGGGGTAGGAGGCAATCAATACATTTTGTATGCACAGCCAGCCCTCGATCAAAAGAAATATGGTTTGGGATTTGGGCCTGCTAATGGTTATTGTTTTGACGACAAGGCTCTTCAACGTTACGAAACAGGTGACGCTCGCTTAAAACTGCTTGAATATGGTCCTCAATACTATTTGGATGGTGTGACTCCGTTGACCAATACAAGTGGTGTGCAACTCAATTTAATTACATTGGTAGATGCAACCCGTATGGCTGCTGCCGATAATGAAGGTTATCGTGTGTTGAAATACTCACCTGTTGGTGCAACCTTTACCAGCTACAATGCTAACAACGATTATGTAATTGATCGCTACTCTAATGTGTTGTTGATGAAAGCAGAAGCGTTGGTGCGTTTGGGGCAGGATTTAACTACGGCATTAAATCTCGTTAATCAGGTGCGTACACGAAGTAATTGTGCGGCTTGGACTTCAACTGACCTGACATTGGCAAATATCGAAAAAGAGCGTGCACGCGAATTTATCTGGGAAGGCAAGCGTAGGGCGGATATGATTCGTTTCGGTACATATTTTACAGATACATGGTTCTATAAACAGACTGTTGAAAGTCCGACCACAGATGCCTGGAGGGGTATTTATCCGATACCGGCTATTCAACTTACCAATAATCCGAATTTGACACAAAATCCTAACTATTAATTAGTCAACAGATAGCAGGGACATATTGTCTACATGTCCCTGCTATTTTACAAACTTATTTTTTTATGCAAAAATCGACTATCCGCATGATGTTGGTTGCGTGGTGTGTATCTATTATACATACGTGTGTTTTTGCCGACTCCTTTCCGCGTGATACCAGTTATACTCCGACTCAGGCATGGAAGAATATATGCCGAAATTATCCAAATGCAAAGATCGTTCCTTCTGTAGTTCCTTCCAATGTGGAAGCTAAGTTCAATCTTGTATATGCTACATTGAAGAATACACCGTATGGAGATAGGAATTTGCATTTGGATATTTTTAAGCCGAAAAAAGAGGGTCGATTTCCTGCCTTGGTCATGATTCATGGAGGTGCGTGGCGATCGGGCAATAAAACGATGGAACATCCCATGGCCGAATCGGTTGCGGCCAAAGGATACGTTGCCATTCCGGTCGAGTATCGTTTGTCGCCCGAAGCGTTATATCCTCAGGCTGTTTACGATATTAAAGCGGCTATTCGCTGGATTAAGACCAATGCGGAAAAATATTCGATTGATACCACCCGTATTGCTATTGAAGGCAATTCAGCTGGCGGTCAGTTGGCAACTTTGGTCGGAATGACTAATGGCATCACCCAGTTTGAAGGGGTGGAGGGAATTACCATGGGTACGAGTAATGTACAGGCTGTGGTAGATATTGACGGCATCCCTGATTTCTTAGCTCCGGGATCTCTAAATTTGGTTCGTCAGTCCGATTCTCCCGATTGTGTATGGTTGGGCGGTTGTTATACCGAGAAACCGGACACATGGAAAGAGGCATCGTCCATTTTCTGGGTTGATAAACACTCCGTTCCCATTGTTTTTATTACCAGCTCTCAGCCTCGTTTTACGGCAGGAATGTCAGAAATGATTGATCTGTTGAAACAAAACGGAGTTTATTCGGAGCTGCATAATATTGAGAATTCTCCACACACATTCTGGTTATATTCACCTTGGTTTTCTTCCACGGTCGACTATATGGTTTCCTTTTTAGATAAAGTTTTTAAGCATTAATAGAGCGTTTATTTCAAGTGGTTGTTTAAGAAGCTAAGGGTATTGTCTTTTTTGAAGATGTGTGGTTATTTAGAGGTTGTTTAAAGCAAGGGCAAATCATTTATTGATTAGCCCTTGTTTGTGAATAGATGGCTTTGCTTAACTTTGTAAATTATTGGCTACTTCATCAGTTGTACGCTTGATGAAACGGACTGTAATTATTTTTCTTATTGCTTCTGTAACGGATGGAATCCACAAAATGATTTTTAAAAATTTATTCAAACAACAATTTGTTATGAAATTGAATGCTGCAATACGCACCTCTTTGGGAATTATAATTTCTTGTACGCTTTCTTGTACGACAATCGCTCAAACTCAGGTCTTGCTTTGGCAAAAAGGGGCGATGCCCAATAGTCGGGGGCTTGTTATCAGCGATAGTATTGCCAACGAACGTGTTTACCGAGTGGGACAGCCCGATATGGAAATCTATACACCGTCGAAAGAGGAAAACCGCAACTTTGCCATTCTGGTGATTCCCGGTGGAGGGTATGCCCGCGAAGCCAGTGTGGTGAGCGGATCGCAAATTGCCAAGTATTTCAATACCTTGGGGGCAACTGCTTTTGTGTTGAAATATCGTTTGCCTCAGAGTCCCGATATTATTTATCCCGAACTGGCTCCGTTGCAGGATGGTCAGCGGGCTATGATGCTTGTGCGTGCTCTGGCGGGGAGGTATCACTACAATGCCGATAAAATAGGCGTTTTCGGTACTTCGGCAGGCGGACATCTTGCGGCTTCGTTGGGCGTTTACACCGAAAACTTTACCGGGGTGAAGGATTCTTTATCGAAATATTCGTTCCGTCCCGATTATATGATTCTGCTTTCGCCCGTTATTTCGCTGGCCGATCCGTATGCGCATAAGGGTTCGCGCGAGAACCTGCTGGGTAAGAATGCGGGCAAAGAGATGATCGATAAGTTTTCACCCAATCTGCATGTGACCGAAACCACACCGCCAACTTTGCTGATGCAGGCCAACGACGATCCGGCCGTGCCTTCGTTCAACAGCGCTCTGATGTATATTGCCCTGCGCGAAAAGAAGGTGAATGCTTCGTTGCATATCTTTCCGCATGGAAAACACGCCATAGCCCTGACGCATAATCCCGTTTCTACCGACTTGTGGATGCCTATCGTAGAGGCATGGTTGAAAGAACTGGGATATTGAATCAATGTGCCAATTTGAAGATTTTGAAATGTGCTGATTGACTTTGAAATCAATGAAGAATTAAGTATGCATAGAATAATTATATCGAGTTTGTTATTATTATTTTTCGTCTCTCTTTCTGCTCAAGTTAAGTACGATTTTGTTGTGGCAAAGGATGGAAGCGGTAATTTTAAAACCGTACAGGAGGCTATCGATGCCGTGCCCGATTTGCGGGCCAATCGTACCCGTATTCTTATCAAACCGGGAGTCTATAAAGAGAAACTGACACTGTCGTCTACCAAAACCAACGTCTCGTTTGTGGGCGAAGATGCAGTTACAACAATCCTTACGTTCGATGATTTTGCGCAACGTAAGAATCGTTTCGGAGAGAATATAGGAACTTCCGGTTCGTCATCTTTCTTTATTTATGGCGATGGCTTTACGTCCGAAAACATTACTTTCGAAAATTCGGCCGGACCAGTGGGGCAGGCGGTAGCCGTGCGTATCGACGGAGATAAGGTCAGCTTTTTCAATTGCCGGTTTCTGGGCTTTCAGGATACGCTTTATCCTCACGGAGATAGAAGCAGGCAATACTACAAGGATTGTTATATCGAAGGGACGGTCGACTATATCTTCGGTTTCTCAACGGCTCTCTTCGATCACTGCACTCTGTTTTGTAAAACGGCAGGATATGCCACGGCCGCCTCTACGCCTAAAGAGAGTGCCTATGGCTTCGTGTTCCGGCATTGTAAAATTACCGGTTCGGCTCCCGAGGGTGCGTTTGTGTTGGGTCGTCCCTGGAGGCCGTATGCCAAAGTGGTTTATCTGGAGTGCCAGATGGACAAGGTGATTGCTCCAGCAGGTTGGAACAACTGGGACAATGCCGAAAACGAAAAGACGGCGTATTATGCCGAATACAATAGTCAGGGTGCCGGGGCTAACGTCTCTCAACGGGTAGCCTGGAGCCATCAGCTCACAGATAAGGAGGCAAAGCTCTATACAGTACCCACTATCTTCGGTGACTGGAATCCCGAAACGGGACGATAACTCCGAATCGAATACGAAAACGGGAATCACGATGGATGGTATCCGTCCGATTCCTGTTTTTTGTGTTGTTCAGTTATCCTCGTCGGGGGTGTCAACTATCCGGCTTTCGATATGCGGTTTTTCTCCCTGTACATACGCAAACGCAACATGCCTGACCGGTTGTCGGTGCAAGTTGTAAAAAATAACGGGCATCGTGATACTCGAATCGTTTTCGCTCAGCATTTCATTGCCAAACACGTGGACGGTCGTGAAAAGTTTCAGCACCGGAAAGTCTTTGTCGTCAGGTATGGTTACTGTCTTTTGCATGCGATCGGTATCCAGGTGCTGTTTGTTTACTGTGAACAGATTGCCTAATGCAATACGCCGGAAAGGCGGTTGTTTGCCATCGTAATAAAACAGCCGCTCCTGTTCCATTTTCGGATTGGTAAGTGCCGCATCGATCGATATTTCTTCGGGGATGAAAATAGCATCGGGAGATAACTGCGGAATAAGATTTTGCATAATAGCCACCTGCGGTTCGTTTTTAAGACAAGCCAGCATGGTTTCGGAGACAACGATGTCGTACTCTTTGCCGACCGTAAAGGAGGTGGCATCGGTGCAATGCACTTCTCCGATATACTTTTCCAGTCGAAGCGCTTCGATTAACGTTTGCAAGGCATTTAACGACTCCGGATTGATGTCGATAAGGTCGACGCTGACCTCTTCTTTCGACAATAGCGTTAGTAACGGAATAACCAGGGTTCCGTAAGGGCCGGTGCCGGCATACAATAGTTGAACGGGTTTGCTTTTGTTCTCCGCTGTTTTTTTGCTGATTGCCCGGTGTATTCCCCGCAGGAAAACAGCCGTACGTTTCATCTCGAGCAGGCAGTGGGCTGCGGCTGACGTAGAAATCGCCTTGCCGGAAGAGAGCATGATATCTTTGTTGCCGTTTAGGTTGGAAGCATCTACCTGTGTTATGCGGCAGAACAATTGATAAAGCGTGTCGACGGATTGCTTCATAACGATAAAATCGTCGGCACAATCCAGTATATCCCGGGTTGCCTGTCGTACCGACAAGAGTGGCTGAGTTGAGTCCCTCTGTTGCCATCCGATGGTGCTGTCGGATGGGTATATGCGGTTATCAAAATTGTTGTTCCGGTTCATAAGGTTATTGTTAGGTATCCCGTTTCCTGATGTCGTGTTGTCTTTTTGTTCTGTCGGGTTTTTACATCTTTCGATTACTCCTGATTGCAGAGCCACCGATGCGATCGTTTACTACATAGCCGAATGCTCCATGACATCAACTAACCGATACGGGCAGATATACATGCGGATTTTAGGTATAATCGCGCGGAAGCGGAGTCCCGCTCAAACGAGTGTCTTATGGTTTTGATCCAGAAGCAAAGAATGGCAATAGCACATCTTCGAATTTGTAAAATCCTGATTTTTTACCTTTTAGATTTTCAACTACAAACAGGGTCCCGTTACCAAAAGCCTCTCTCGATATGGCTTCATGAATCAGACGAACAGTTTGATACGGAAAACCAAAAATGATTTCATGTTTGCCGATAATGCCACCGGCACGAACCGAGTTTATATCTGTTTTTTCTAAATCCAATGCTTCTGCAATTTTAATAGCAGTTCCCGACACCCCTTCTTTTCCCTTAAAATGTTCTTCAATAATTTCTATATCCACCCAAGGAGCTATTTTTTGGAGAAACTTTGCCGCAAACATTAAATAATTGACACCTAAGGTAATGTTTGGACTCCAGAAAACGACTGTTTGGGATGATAATTGTTTCAAAAAATCTATTTCAGCTTGTGT
Source organism: Bacteroidota bacterium (assembly GCA_017860295.1). Lineage (GTDB taxonomy): Bacteria > Bacteroidota > Bacteroidia > Bacteroidales > Paludibacteraceae > Microbacter. The sequence goes on from JAFNAS010000008.1 coordinate 41,031, forward strand.
ATAATGAGAAATAGCCGAAATAATGGATATTTGTCTGTCGGCGGCAATCTGCCCGTACGTGTAGATGCCCGTCTTAGACGAAAAGTCGATTATCGCATCTACCGGGTGTTTATCCAGCAGCTCGTGCATTTCGGTTGTGGCACTTGAGTATATCAATCCGGGTTCATCCGACTCAATACCTAAAAACTCGGGAACACTTCTGTGATTTAAACAGGTGCTTTGACGCAGTACCCATTCCAGACAAAATTCCGTGTTTTGCAATATTACATTTGCTACTGCTTTACCTGTTTTTCCAAATCCGATTAATCCTATTTTCATATTAATTGAGGTTTGTGCCTGTGTTTCATTCTTCTGGAGATGTTTCTTTGCAGACAATATTAATATTAACTTATGGTATGTGCCGGAACTGCGTAGAGCGAACAGCGACCTCAATTGGCACTTTTAGTGGAGAGGTACTTCTCGTAAAATACTTTTACCGTTTTAGTATTGAGCCTCGTTTTGAGCCAATGCGCAATTTTCGTTTGATCTGTTTTGCTCAAATTGTCTTTTTTTAAGCCAAATAGAACAATTACTGTTGTTGTAGGTGCGGCATGTGTCTGCGCAAAAGTATAAGTGGATGAGTAGGAACAGGTTTCTATTTGAGGATACAGTGTCTTTATCTCATGCAATAGATTTATACCCATCAACTTGTTTGCCTCAAGACTATCTATTTGAATGGTTTTCTTTTGTGTCAATAAAGTGAGTCTGCTCAATTCGCTCTTCAGTGTTTCCACCTCGGCATTTTTACTGTCAAGTATATCGAACGACAATCCCTGTGTAATTGTCACCATGCTACTGTCGAGTGCAAATGCCATGGCTTGTTTCTTTACCCTACTTTTTTGTTCGTTGCCCATCGATACTCCACCAAAAACCAATTTGATTTTCTTTGTATTTGCATTAACATTGCTTTTTAACAAGTAGTTCCCTTCGAAAATGCTAATGTTGGCAATGTACTTTGAGGCTTGTTCGATAAACCTATCGTTTTGTACTAATTTATAACCGAAATAGATACTGGGAAACAAAACCAGTATTAAAACCACGGTAATGATCCTGTTTATCTTTTTTTTGTGCACACTTTCTACAATGGTTCGTATCGGAAATTTTAATATTTGAGACACGGCCACAGAGGAGAGAGCAATAAAAACCGTATTAATGGTAAAAAGATAGATAGCACCAAAGAAATAGTTGTAATGTGCCGTTGCCAGCCCATATCCTGCGGTACATAATGGAGGCATAAGCGCCGTAGCAATTGCTACACCCGGAATCACATTACCTTTCCGCTTACTGCTGATGGCTATAATACCCGCTAGTCCGCCAAACAGAGCAATCAATACGTCATATACCGTGGGACTTGTACGAGCCAGCAATTCAGAATGTGCCGTAGAGATGGGTGTTACAAGAAAGTAGAGGGTAGATGCAGCCAAACTGACAAATACCGCAAAACTGAAATTTTTTATTGATTGACGAAACAACGGGAAGTCGTAGGTGGCAATACTATATCCCATGCCATTGATAGGACCCATTAGTGGTGAAATAAGCATAGCTCCAATAATCACTGCTGTTGAATTCATGTTCAGCCCCACAGAAGCAATTACAATGGCAAACATCAGAAGCCAAAGGTTGATTCCTTTGAACACAATATCTTTTGAAATGTTCTGATGAATGCTTTCGAAATCATCGAGTTCATGTTCAAGATTAAAGTTCTTGAGTGTTTTTTTGATGAAAGTATTCGGGTTCATCGTAGTCGGGTTTGGCCCAAATGCAATGGGCAGTAATGGCCTTGCAGAGAATTATGGTATCACAAACATAATGAAAAAGGGGGAGATTCCAGAAGTAAAACTGTTATAAATTTAAAAGTGAGTAGTTTTGTCGGGAGTTGAGCTCCACCATTGCATTATATACTTAAGATGGCCCAACTTATACTTAAGTTGTCGTAACTTATACTTAAGATGGCCTAACTTATACTTAAGTTGTCGCAACTTATACTTAAGATGGCCCAACTTATACTTAAGTTGTCGCAACTTATACTTAAGATGAAGCAACTTATACTTAAGTTGTCGTAACTTATACTTAAGATGAACTACGTTATACAGAATACGGCCTGTTTGCTCCTTCCTTTTTTCGGTCTTTGCTTTATTAAGTCCGGTCGGAAACCGGTTTCGCTTGCGCTAAAGCGAACCCGTATCCGTTTCTTTGGTCTGGTGTTTTCGCTGCCTTGTTCAACGGTATGGCTACTCTTTCCGTATATCGGACATAAAAGGCTTATACTGTTGGTGTTTGGTAAGACTGACATTTATTTTTATGTTCCAAATCTACAGCTATTTCTCTATAATAGACTCAACCGGATTCATTTTTATTTTGTTTCCCAGTGTCTCTCTTAAGTAAAAAAAACGTCGGATGGTAGGGCGATCGTACGGGTTATGGGGTTGCTGGAGCGAAATGTTGAAAGCACGGCGCTGGGCTTATATCGTTACACACAGGAGCGTGAGGTATAAACGGAAGTGGGTAGGTGCCGCCAAACGTAGTGGGGGTACCGGATGTGGCATAGTGGGCAGATAAAGCACCAGGTGCATGGTGCTTTACCTGCTTTCCGGGTCGGCTATTGGTTTGTAACGGGAAATTGGCGGTTCCATTCGACAGCAAAGCTGGTGGTGATGTAGTTTTCGTACGAGAGGCATACTTCGGTGGCAAAGTCAATGCCGTAGCCGATCAGTTGTTGCCAGATGTCGTCCGTCATAGGTTGTAGCGCCTCGTTTCCTATCCGGTGTTTGTAAAGTCCGTAGGCAATACCGGCATTAAAGGTGTCACCGGCGCCGATAGTACTCACCGGTTCAATTTGTCGGTTGGGCAATGTCAGGCTTTTGTACGGCGTCTTCAGGTAGACTGCATCCGAGCTGGAGGTATATATCAATGTGTTGCACAGGGGAGAGACCGCTTCGTAGGCTTCGTTACTGTTTTTGGCTCCGAAAATAATCTCCAGGTCTTCGTTGGAGGCACGTACTACCGAAGCCAGCGACATGTTTTCAAGAATTGCCGGTCGCAACTGTTCAAGGTCGTCGAGGTGCGCTTTCCGAAAGTTTGGGTCGTAGTAGAGCAGGGCATTCTTGCTTTTGGCATACAACAGAAAACGGCGTAGCGTGGTTCGGAGTTCGGGCGTAATGGCATAGATGGAGCCGAACAGCACGATGTCGTCGGCATTTACCTCAGGGAAAGCAATGTCAAACCGTTTTTGCGGATAGGCTTTGTAGAAAGTGTAGTTGGCATTGTTGCTGTCGTCGAGAAAAGCCAGTGCCAGTGCCGATTTCCCCTCGTCGTAGCGGTAAACATAGTCGGTGCTGATGCCATTGTAGGTAAGAAAACGGTCGATCCGGAGCCCAACGGGGTCGTTGCCGTATTCGGAGATGAAATGAACAGGCAATCCCAACCGCCCCAGCGTAACCGAGGTGTTGAGCATGGAGCCTCCGGCGGTGGAGGCTATCGGTTGGTCGTTCTTAAAAATAATGTCGAGAACAGTTTCGCCGATGGTGATTATTTTTCGTGTCGTGTGCATTGCAGTATGGAATCTGTTTTTTATTCTGCACAAAATTAATGAAACGATTCTATTAATTTGGTTAGCCGGTCAACTTCTTCCTGAATAGCTCTATCCATTTCTATCAGTTTTTCTCTCGATTCTTCCAGTTTGTGTATAAGTGAGTCGGATGAATTATCAAAATCGGTATCCCGGTCTTTCAACATCGGCTCTTTTCCTGAAAATAGCCAATTGGGGTCAATATCTTCACATCTTGTGTATAAAACATCGTAATCAAAAGAATTCCGTCTGTGCCAATTGGCTAATACTTGTGGCGATATTTTCAGAAAGCGAGCAAATTCAGCGTCCGATTTGAAGTTGTAATGCTCCTTTATTCTATTTAGGATCAAAGATTTGTTCATGCGTTATGGATAATTAATAAACAAGATGTATATAATTAACGTTTTATATGCTATAAATAAACATTGTGTTTATATATTTGCACCGTAAAAAATTGTATCGGTAGCGAAGATCTATGAAGATTTAGAAATTACGATTTGTCGTATATTTCCTGTCAAAAAGAGTTTCGCCGATAACTTATTCATAATACAAAAAACGATGTAAAAATTTGTCATCGACACGTATCAAGTTTATTGATCGGGTTATGATCGCTGTTTTTGCTTCATCTCCCTAAAGAAACTTTGTGAAGGGTATCCTTCAAAGAAAAGTTTGGTTTTTGTCCTGTTTATTATGGACAACCGATAGATTGATCCAAATCCTTCTTGTTAAAGTGTTTTTTGTAGCCAATAAATTGATTCGTTCTAATTTTACATAGATGGGTCTACAGCCTTAGGGGGAGGGGTGTGGGTTATTGTTATAAGAACAGGCGTGTCTTATATTCTTTTTGATGACAAAAGAGACTTTTGTTTCAGGTGAAATGCATGCCCAAGGGCGGGGATCGTTAGATTTTGGCATTTTCAATGAATTAGACGTTTGTAATATATTTATTTTTCTCTTTAGATATTTGGGATGTCGGAGTGATGTGATATCAATCCGACATTATTCTACTAGTCGATACTTTCTCAAATAATCAATTGATCCTCTGAATGTTTATGAAAAAACGTACTCTTTTCGTTACGGAAGAGCCACTAGTTGTAGATAACCGCATAGATCACGGTTTCATGTATAAATAATTCTTTTGTTGTTTTTAATAGCAATATGGCTTAAAGACAAAGATAGTAAATGGTTTTGTCGTATGTTATCAAATGAGAAATATTATTGAATTTTTGTCTGGGTTGTTTCATAAGACACATGCAGTCGATAGGAACAATGATACAAAGACACTGCGTTGTTCAGAGAATCAAAGCCGGAATAAACAGCAAGATGTTATTTATGTCAAATTAAATAGCAAAAATAGTATAATTTGTCTATTCTTAAGCATCAGAGATGAGGATGGTACCGAATTGTATCATCATTCGCTCGAAAATGAACAGGGAAAGATTCTGATAGATGCTTGTACGTGGCGTTGTGGCCTGTATTCCATATCACTCGTAAGCGAAGAAATGTTGATTTTTCAGACACTGTTTTTTTTATTTGGAAAGAAAAAGATAATGGTTTTATTAAATGATTGCTGTGCTTAAGCTGAAATAGTAATTATACCTGAAAATGGTAATAAAAATGGATTCATACCTTTTTTTTGAATCGGCCAAACGGTCTTCTCTCCTTCAAACAGTATCTTTCCTACGGTCACTTCCGTCCGACAACGAAAGAAAAAATCGCTTTTGCTTTTAGACGAGAAACACCTTCATCAATTGTATCTGGTAATTGTCAGGACCGGACACCTCTGCCTCTATAGGCATAAGAAGGGGTGGGGAACAGATCCGATACCAAAGCTCATATACTCTAAATAGGTGGGTAGGTCGGATTGTATGCAATCCATCCGCAAATCAAATGTGGTAGTCGGCGGAAGATAATAGCCGGTAAGTTTGTTTTGCATCGTCTTTCAGTCCATCCGTTGTTTGCCGCAATTTCGAGTGTAAACGGAGCGAACAGGGAGTGCCGGTTATGGAGTGTATAGCCGGAGAAAAAGGATGCCTGGGAAATAATGTTTTTTTGAATGATATGCAGGAATGTTTGTTTGCAAACATATTGTGCTATTCGGATGCAGAGGGTTGAAACCGGTAACGTGTTGTTTTTGCATTCAGAGCCGATAGTGTAATCGGATATTCTATTGTTTCTCTTTTGCCGTCTCAGCTTGCTTGTTCTTTTCAGCTTCGAAACAGTGTCGGCAAATAGGCTCGTATTCGGTTTTTTCGCCTAGTAGAACCTGATGTGAATCGGCTACCAACCGGTGCGATACATAGGCAGGGCTACCACAACGAACGCAAACGGCATGTTCTTTGGTCACATCGTCGGCAATAGCCATCAGAGCTGGCATCGGACCGAAGGGAACGCCCCTGAAATCCATATCCAGTCCGGCTACGATTACCCTAAAGCCGTTTTTGGCCAACTGATTGCATACTTCCACAATGCCTTCGTCGAAAAACTGAGCTTCGTCGATTCCCACCACATCCACATCGCCGGTAAGCAGCAGAATATTTCCCGACGAATCGACCGGTGTGGAGACAATGGAATTGTGATCGTGCGACACAACTTCCCCATCGGAATAGCGTGTGTCGATAGCCGGTTTGAAAATTTCGACCCGTTGTTTGGCAAACTTGGCACGCTTCAGTCGACGAATCAATTCTTCCGTTTTCCCTGAGAACATGGAACCGCAAATTACCTCAATGCTTCCTTTTTTACCGTTGGTATTAAAGTTCGATTCAAAATAAATCATTTCAATTTCAGAATTTGGAATGTGTCGATTTGAAAGAGAAGCGAATGTGTTCGGAAAGAATCGTAAACTCTGCTTTTTCAATCGTATTTTTGTATGCTGGCTTGTGCGTAAATTAAAATTATCCTGTATCTTTACACTGCTTTTGCAAAGGTAAAATATGCCTTTTGATTTGCCATTAAAAAAGAAAAAAAACTTATGAACAAAGAAGTTTTGCTCGCGTTAATTGATAAAGATATTAAGGAGTTATCCATTCTGAATAAGGGATTTGGCGAAAGTGATCTTGTATCGGCTACCTTTTTGGGTCTGGCGAAAACAAAAGCAGAAAATATTTTAACGTGTCTGACACAATTAAGCGAGCTGCAAGAAACTGTTCTTGCCGGCATCAAACCGATTGTTGCCATAGAGTCGAAACCGGTTGCACGATCGGTTGTGGAGGAGTCTCCGGTTGAAAAAGAGTCGGTGTCGGAAGTGAAAATCGAGCCGGAACCGAAACCCGAAATCGCATCGGTTACCGATCCCGAAATTCAGGTTATTCCCGAACCGGTAGTGACAATACCTGCTCCCGAAGCTCAACCGATGGTTGAAACAACGCAAGAGGAACCGGCGAAGAGTTCATTGGCTGAAGTGTTGAATGCTAATGGACATTCGTTGAACGATCAGCTTTCGGAAAAGGCAGGATCTTCATTAGCAAACATTTTATCGAATGCCAAAGTGGAAGATCTCAGGCAAGCGTTAAGTTTAGCTGAACGATTCCGTTTTCAGCGTGAATTGTTTAACGGTAACGGAGAGAAACTGAATACAACCCTGCAAACACTCAATGGAATGAAGTCGTTAGAAGAGGCGATGGCCTATTTGTCGGCATTCGGTTGGCCGGAAGAGTCGAATTGTGTGGTGGAATTTAACCAATTGGTTCAGCGCAAGTTTTTGTAACGTATGGGAAAACTTTTTCTGGTACCCACTCCGGTGGGAAACCTCGAAGATATGACGTTGAGAGCAATCCGCATTTTGAAAGAGGTGGATTTTATTTTGGCGGAAGATACCCGAACTTCGGGCTTTTTGTTGAAACATTTCGGGATTGAAACCCGTATGATGTCGCATCATAAATTCAATGAACACAAAACGGTAGCCTCCATTTGCGAACGAATAGAGCGGGGCGAAAATATTGCACTGATTTCGGATGCTGGTACTCCAGCCATTTCCGATCCCGGTTTTTTGTTGGTGCGTGAGTGTGCGGCTCACGAAATAGAGGTGGAATGTTTGCCCGGAGCTACGGCATTTGTTCCGGCACTTGTCGATTCGGGTTTGCCCAACGATCGGTTTTGTTTCGAAGGTTTCTTGCCTCAGAAAAAGGGTCGTCAGACCAAACTGAAAGAGCTGGCGCTTGAACCGCGCACCATGATATTTTACGAATCGCCTTTTCGTTTGGTAAAAACCCTACAGCAGTTTGCCGAATATTTCGGTGTGGAACGCAAAGCTTCTGTCTCGCGCGAATTGTCGAAACTACACGAAGAAACCGTTAGGGGAACAGTGACGGAGTTGGCGGCTCATTTTATCGAAAAACAACCGAAAGGAGAGATTGTTGTCGTTGTTGCCGGATTGGAAAACTAATTATACATTTGTTTTAGCCTCAATCGGAGGAGGCGATAGAGAACAATTAGCTTAAATTTTTTAATATCAATTTGTTATGAAACAATTACTTGTTGTACTTGCTGTTTTGGTATTTGCTTCGTGCCACAGACAACCTGCCGATGTCGAATCGTTGCAGCGACAGAACGATTCTTTGATGCAGGTAAAAGCTCAATTGGAAAGTGAAACCAACGAATATTTAGCTTCGATGAATGAAATTGAGGCGAATTTCGATAAGGTAAAGCAAATGGAGAATTATATTCAGATTAATAAATCGTCGGAAAATACGAATCAGGATGTCCGGTCGAAGATCAATGATGATATTCTTCTGATGACCGATATGCTGAAAAAGAATAAGGAGCAAATTGCAGCATTAACGCATAAAATGGGCAAAAGTGCTATTAAAATCCGTGAGATGCGCAAAACCATCGAGCGTTTGAATAATATGCTAAACGAGAAAATAGACCTGATTCAGTCGTTGTCGAACGAGTTGCAAATAAAAGATGCAGCCATTGCCGATCTTAACAAAAATGTGGAGACCCTGAATCAGGATGTGGCCAATCTGAAGACCCAGAGCCAGTCACAACAGGAGCAAATTGTTAGTCAAGACGAGAAATTAGCCACAGGTTGGTATGTCTTCGGATCGACCAAAGAGCTGAAAGAGCATAAAATTTTGACCAGTGGAGGGTTTCTTTCTTCGACCAAAGTACTTCAAAGGGATTTCGATAAGGAATATTTTGTGAAGGTCGATATTCGTCAGGTGAAGAGCATACCTCTTTATTCGAAAAAGGCAAAGGTACTTACTACGCATCCGGTAGGTTCGTACTCGTTGGATAAGTCGGATGGAAACTATGTGTTGACTATCAAAGATTATAAAGAGTTTTGGAGCGTATCCCGTTATTTGGTGGTGAAAGTCGATTAAACTATTCTTACAGGCTCGTGTCATATTAATAAATACGTAAAGGCGCGTGTATAGCGTCTGACAACCTAAAAACAGACAACACTATGACATCAACAAAATCAAGCCGTTTGGTAGACGGCAATGCAAAGATGCATTCGTTTTTTTCTATCGCTTGTGTTGCGGCTCTATCGTTCTTAACTGTATTGCCCGCTGTTGCTCAACGGAGCGAAGGTTCCCGGGATAAGAAATCGGAAGGTTCCCGAGGCCGTAGTGAGGTTAGAGCAGAGAATCAACAGGGTAGTCGTACTGCAAACCGGGGTAGCTCTGCTCAGGTTAACCGAGCTTCCCGTTCGAATACGCCTCCGGCACGAGAGAATACCAGCGGAACTGTCAGTCGAAATGACGGGCGTTCATCCGGCAATGAACGAATTGTAGGTTCACGTTCCAATCCTTCGCAATATCGCGACAGTCGACCTTACGAACCCAGAAATGATCGGTTTTATGGAAGATGGCCGGCTCGTGGAACGACGGTAAGAGTAATGCCTCAGGGGGGTGTTTGGAGAATGCATAACGGACAGCGCTATGTATATCGTAACGGTTTTTACTACCGGCCTTATGGTTCTTCATTTTTGGTTGTTGCTCCTCCTGTCGGATTTCGTATTTCTACATTGCCGGTAGGATTTGTGGCTTTCTCGATTGCCAATCTGGCCTATTATTATTATGCAGGAACTTATTACCAGCGTTATAATAATGAATATGTAGTAGTACAGCCTCCGTTGGGTGCTTTGGTACAAACTATTCCGGACGGTGGGCAACAGGTGGTAATTGATGGTAATACCTTTTATATTGTAGATGGTATTCAGTATCAGGCTGTAATGTTTAATGGGAGCATCTGGTATAAAGTGATTAAAATTGAAAATCGTGTTGATGAATATAATGGCGAAAACCCATATTAAATCATCTCATCATGATTGATTGAGTAAGCAGGCAGGATGGTAAACCATTCTGCCTGCTCTGTTTTTTGTCGGTGATTGGATAAGAAGAAAAGTAATTTCCGGAAAACAGTGTTGACAAGGGCTTTTTGTAGTAAATTTGCATCGTTATTGAACCGGTAAAACTAATGCCTTGCAAATATGCACAAACTGTTGTTTGTGAGATTTATAATCAATTTATGTTGAAATGAACAAGACAAAATTGCAAGGACATGCTGCCATATTTGTGGCTGCCATCATATTCGGAGCTAATTTCCCGATCACCAAGCACCTGATGCCTCACTGGATGTCGCCCTGGGCCTTGACCTATTCACGTTTTGCTTTCGGAGCGATCGCTTTTTGGACGGTCTCGTTGTTTGTTAAGAAAGAAAAAGTCCCCCGAAAAGATATGTTTACCTTACTATTGGGTTCTATGCTTGGTGTGGGATTCAATCAGGCATTGTTTATCTTCGGGTTGCAATACACATCACCCACCGATGCTTCTATAGTGAATACCGTGATGCCCATTATGGCCATGGTTATTTCGTTTTTCATATTGAAAGAACCTATTACGTTCAAAAAAGCGGGTGGAGTATTTCTGGGTTTGTTTGGTGTGTTGTGTGTTATTCTTTCGGCCAATGCTTCACCCGGCATGTCCAAGTCGGCTCCGGAGTTAGGCGATTTGTTGTGCGCTCTAAGCTGTTTGATGTATGCGTTCTTTTTGGTAGTAACACGTGACGTGTCGAAGCGATATTCGCCGGTGACTATTATGAAGTGGATGTTTCTTTTCTCTACCGTTTTGTCTTTTCCGTTTGGTTACAGAGATTTGATGTCGGCCAATCTTTTTGTCAACGGCTCTGCCAACGAATGGATGGCTTATGGTTATCTGTTGGTGGGAGCCACCTTTATTACTTATTTGCTGATGCCGGTTGCCCAAAAGAGAATTCGTCCGACTACGATTGGTATGTACAATTACGTACAACCGCTAATAGCCTCTTTTATAGCTATTTCTATCGGTCAAGATCAGTTTACCTGGATCAAACCTGTGGCTGCCGTATTGATCTTTGCGGGAGTCTATTTGGTTACTACCAGCAAATCGAGAGAAGATGTGGAACGGGAGCATCAAACCGTTGATTTTGAATCGAAAACAAAGAAATCACTGTCCGTTGAGGCGATTGTTCAGCCTGCAAAGGATGAAAAATAGAAAACAATTAAAATAACTATAAATCTCATTATGAACATTTTACTACTTGGATCGGGCGGGAGAGAGCACGCTATGGCATGGAAAATAGCGCAAAGTCCTAAAGTGTCGAACCTTTATATTGCCCCCGGCAATGCAGGTACCTCTTCGGCAGGCACCAACCTAGCCATTGCGGCTGACGATTTTCAGGCAATCAAGAAGGCTGTTAATGACTATGCAATTGATATTGTTATTGTTGGGCCGGAAGATCCATTGGTAAAAGGTATTGTCGATTTTTTCGAAGCTGATGTGGAGTTGAATAAAATTCCGGTTATCGGGCCGAATAGATTAGCGGCTCAGTTGGAAGGCAGTAAAGATTTTTCCAAACAATTTATGGTACGCAACCATATTCCAACGGCACGTTATCAGAGTGTTACTATCGATACTATCGAGGAGGGCATTGTCTTTCTGAAAACGCTCGAAGCTCCTTATGTGCTCAAAGCCGACGGGCTGGCTGCCGGCAAAGGGGTTTTAATTCTCAATGATCTCGAAGAGGCCGTTGAGGAACTTAAAAAGATGCTTCAGGGGAAATTCGGAGCTGCCGGCAATACGGTTGTAATCGAAGAGTTTTTGTCGGGGATCGAATGTTCGGTATTTGTTATTACGGATGGGAAAAACTATAAAATACTGCCCGAAGCTAAAGACTACAAACGAATAGGCGAAGGGGATAAAGGCCTGAATACCGGTGGAATGGGAGCGGTGTCGCCGGTTCCGTTTGCAGATGCCGGGTTTATGCAAAAAGTGGAAGATCGCATTATTCGTCCCACAGTTGAAGGGTTGAACAAAGAAGGGATTGTATATAAGGGTTTTATTTTCTTCGGACTGATTAAAGTAAAGAACGAACCGGTGGTGATCGAATACAATGCCCGTATGGGTGATCCTGAAACGGAAGCGGTTATGTTACGATTGAAATCGGATATTGTGGATCTGTTCGAAGGTGTTGCTGCCGGCAATTTGAATGAAAAAAACGTTGAATTCGATTCCCGTAGTGCCGTTACCGTAATGCTGGTTTCGGGCGGATATCCCGAAGATTACGAAAAAGGAAAAGTTATCTCCGGTTTCGATAAAGTGGATGGTAGCATTGTTTTTCATGCCGGGACGAAAGAGTTGGACGGAAAAGTGGTTACAAACGGCGGACGTGTAATTGCTGTCAGCTCTTATGGCGCAACCAAAGATGAGGCGTTGGCTCAATCGTTTACCAATGCTCAGAGAATTGATTACGATGGAAAATACTTTCGTCGCGATATTGGCTTCGATTTATAATTTTGTAATTGTTCAATGATATTTTCGCTTCGGGATGTGACGGTTGCTTTTGATGGTAAATCTCTTTTTTCACCGGTCAGCTTTGATCTGAAGGAAGGCGATAAAATCGCTGTCAGTGGTCCATCCGGTAAAGGAAAGAGTAGCTTGTTCAACGTATTACTCGGCTTTGAGCGTCGTTATCAGGGTGAAGTGTCTTTTGACGGAAAACCGTTATTGCCTGCCGTTGTGTTGGACATACGAAGAGCGGTGGGTTGGTTGCCTCAGGAAATCAATGTGTTGTCGACACAAACGGTTCGTGAGTTTATCTATATGCCATTTGAGTATCAGGTTAATAAGCCGAAGCGACCAACTTTGGATCGGATCGAATATTGGTTTGACGAGTTGAATCTTAAACCGGACATTCTGGATCATCCGATCGGTTCTGTCTCTGGAGGGGAGAAACAGCGTATCGGTATCCTGACGGTTATGTTATTGCAGCGTCCGGTACTGTTTCTCGATGAGCCGGTAGCTGCTCTGGATGCTAAAATGAAAAAAAAGGTGGTTGATTTGTTGTTGGGTAATACGGATATAACTATCTTGTCTACTTCCCATGATGCTGTCTGGAATGAGCACTGTAATAAAATAATAACGCTTTGACGCCAATGGGTTCTACGGTCGATATTAGTTGGACGGGCTTGCTTATCAGTGAACTGTTGCTTGTGATTCCCTTGTTTGTTCTCGGATATTATCGGACCCGCTTGGTCAAATCCGCTATAATTTCGGTATTGCGAATGACCGTTCAACTCTTTTTAGTCGGGATTTATTTGGGTTACATATTCAAACTGAACAATTCTTGGGTGAACATGGCGTGGGTGTTGGTAATGCTGGTGGTTACCTGCCAGACTATTGCCCGGCGGGGAGAATTGAAACTCAACTATTTTTTGATTCCTTTTGTTATTTCAATTGTTTTTACCCTGATTATTATCGATACTTTTTTTCTCGGCTTTACTGTTCGTATCGGATACTTGCTGGATGCCCGTTATTTTATTCCAATTACCGGAATGCTATTGGGTAATATTATGCAATCCAATGTGATAGCTTCCAATTCGTTTTATCACAACATCTATAAAAATAGGACGGCTTTCCGCTTTGCATTGGCCTCCGGGGCTACACAACACGAAGCGGTTTTTCCTTTTATCGGCGAGGCGTTGAAGAAGGCATTCAATCCGACGATTGCTCAAATGGCTACAATTGGGTTGGTGTCGTTACCGGGAATGATGACGGGACAAATTCTGGGAGGTAACGATCCGTCAGTGGCAATTAAATATCAAATAATGATGATGCTAGCTGTTTTTACAGCCAATGTGATCAGTGTGATTTTATGCATTCGTTTGTCGGGTCGTTTTATTTTCGATTCGTACGGAAACCTGAGAGAAGATATTCTCCGCAATGAACAGATTCAAAAAAGAACGTACTGGAAGGTGTAAAGGATCAACATGAAGTTCTGTCCGACCACTTTAATGTGAATTAATTTCGGATAAAAATAAGAAAAAAGAGTATCTTTGCATTAGCCGATTTTTATAAAATATTTAATTTCTGAGAATATGAAACGGTCTCCGTTTTGGTGGAGTCTGTTTCGTATGACCGTTAAACCATTATTCGCGTATGAACTCAGCCTTGAATTTATTGCTGCGTCTGGGAATTGCAACCAGCATGCAGGATAGGGAAGCGGTAATAGACCGAATAAGTTCCGTGTTGGAAGAAAAGATGGGTACCGAACCGGATACGGCTCAAAAAGTGGGAGAACGAATTCTTACTGGTCTTGACGGATTGAAAGATCAGCTCTCCATCGAACAAATAATATCATCTCTCTCCCGTAATGACGATGCCATAGAAAAACGGCTCGATGATCTTACCGAAGCTGTCAACCGGCTGAATACCAATGTTGAAAAACTGATGAAGAATAAATAATCGGGTCTCGTTTTCATAAATTGTATACAGCAATGAAAATATTTCGGATTTACACTACATGGCTTCAGTTTGCAAGGGCATTGCAGATTGTCAGGGTGTTGGCGAAACATGCCTTTCGTGAATGGTTCTATCGGACTAAAATGGGAAAACGGCGGTTGCGTCGCCATCCGAAGGCTCAACTCGATGTGCGTACTACCCCCGAGCGCGTAAGACTTACTATCGAAGAACTGGGCCCGACCTACATAAAATTCGGACAGATCTTGGCCGATCGTCCCGATATCATTTCCGAACGTTTTCGTGTCGAATTGAAAAAACTACAGTCGAAGGCAATTCCCATTGACGATACTACCGCCGTGAAATTGATTGAAGATGAACTGAACGATTCGATCGAGAATGTCTTTGCAGCTTTCGATCACCGTTGTTTGGCAGCGGCTTCTATCGGTCAGGTTTACCAGGGACGTTTGCATACGGGCGAAGAGGTGATTGTTAAAATTCAACGGCCGCATATTATCAGTAAAATAAAACTGGATATTTACCTGATGCACTTTGTCGCCAAACAATTGGTGAAAAATTATCCCGATTTGGTGGCCATCAATGTATTGGGATTTATCTCCGAGTTTCAGGATAAGATTATGAAAGAGCTTGATTATACGGTCGAAGCATCGAATATCAAGCGGTTTGAATTCATGTTTCAAAATGATCCTACGGTACATATTCCGGCTGTTCATATCGAATATTCGACACGTAAGTTGTTGATTATGGAAAAAATAGTAGGTATTGCTCCGGATAATATTCAACGGCTTCAGTCGGAAGGTTATGATCTGCATCAGATTGCCGTGAATGGAGCCAATGCCTTACTGAGAATGATTTTGGAAGAGGGCTTTTTTCATGGCGATCCGCATCCTGGTAATCTCTTTATTCTGCCCAATAATGTTGTGGCATTTATCGACTTCGGAATGGTTGGTGTTTTACGTCCCCGTGAAATGAGTTTTCTGTCGCAGTTCTGTATGGGTTTTGTGCGTCGTGATACCCGTGCCATAGCTTCTTCTTTGCTTACATTATGCGACGTAAAATTCTTTGATCAGACTGAAGATATGGAATTCCAAATCGATCAGATCTTGAAGCAATATAGTCACCTTACAACCGAAGAGATTGATTTCTCGAAAGTGATGCAGGATTGTATCAATTTGGTGGTATTATTCCAGCTTAAAATTCCTTCCGGAATATTTATGCTGGCAAAATCGCTTGCTACATTGCAAAAATTTGCCGGAAATCTTGATCCGGATATTGCCTTAACTCCCATTGTTCTGCCTTATGCAAAAAAACTGGTTATGACTCGTTTCAGTCCTAAAAAACTGGCGGCCTCCATTTACGATACAGCGATGGATTATGTTACATTAATCAATACACTCCCTTCTACGGTAAACGAAATTCTCTATAAAATCAAGGAAGGCACCATGCACCATCAGGTGCATATTGACGAAAAGAATCCGGTTACACGGGTATTTAAAAATATCGGTTATCGCATGGTGTCTGCTATCCTGATTATCGGGGTATTTGTAGGCTCTTCTATTCTTATCGTCAACACTCCGGAAAGGCCATACGGGCAGTTTGCGCTCTACATGTCTTCATGTATTATTGTTATTTTACTTTTGAAGGCACTCTTTGCCCGAAAAAAATAGGATATAATTTATTATCAATCAAATTATTTTAGACAGAAAAACCAATGGAACAGATTCAGAAAACGTTGCGCGATGCAAAAGGGATGAGATGGCTGGTGTTGATGCTGGTGTCGTTTACAATGATGTGTATGTATTATTTGACGGATGCGATGGCTCCGTTACAACAATATCTGCAAGCCGATTTGCATTGGTCTGCAACCGAATACGGACTGTTTACCAGTGGTTACGGGTGGTTTAATGTTTTTCTGTTGATGCTTGTTTTCGGCGGAATGATTCTGGATAAACTGGGTACCCGTTTTACTGGTATTTTGGCTATTCTCATCATGTTGGTTGGTGCGTTGATAAAGTATTGGGCTGTTGCAGGTCATATCAACGGAACAGTTACAATTGCTGTGGGTTCGTTCGAAATTCTGGGTGCAACATCCCGTTCGGCCTTAATGGCCGGGCTGGGCTTTGCTATTTTTGGTGTCGGTTGCGAAATGTTTGGTATCACAGCCAATAAGGCAGTGGTTCGCTGGTTTAAGGGAAAGGAAATGGCTTTGGCTATAGGCTTGAATACTTCAACCGGGCGTATCGGAACGGCTTTAGCCATGTTTACTCCACTACCGTTGTATAATTTGACTAAAAGTGTGAGCACACCAGTGCTTTTGTCGCTCGTTTTACTTGGGCTTGGGTTACTGGTGTTCTGCTTGTTTAATATTTTCGATAAACGATTGGACAGGGAAGAAGCTGCAGCCGGCATACAGTCGAATGATGAGTTTAAGTTTTCGGATGTGACTGAAATTGCAAAAAACAGAGCATTCTGGTATATCGCTATTTTGTGTGTGCTTTTTTATTCGGCAGTATTTCCTTTTATTAAGTTTGCTACCAATTTGATTGTTCAGAAATTTGCCGTTTCAGATACTTTTGCCGGTTATATTCCTGCATTGTTGCCGGCAAGTGCATTGTTGCTGACTCCTTTGTTCGGTGGAATCTCGGACAAAAAAGGGAAGGCTGCTAGTATAATGATCCTGGGTGCTATTTTATTGGTATGTGTTCACTTGTTGTTCTCTATCCCGTCGTTGAATAGTTTTGCCGTAGCTATTGGATTGGTAATGGTTTTGGGAGTAGCTTTTTCATTGGTGCCTTCGGCTATGTGGCCTTCGGTTGCCAAAATTATTCCGCATAATAAATTGGGTACGGCTTATGCCATGATTTTTTGGGTACAGAACTGGGGATTGATGGGCGTTCCTCTTTTAATTGGATATGTGCTGGATAAATATTGTATTATCGGTACAGCAACAAAAATGATTGGAGGTAAAGAGCAAATCGTAACACAGTATAATTATACGCTTCCGATGCTTATATTTGCGTGTTTTGGTGTAGTGGCTATTTTATTCGCATTTCTACTGAAACACGAAGATGCTAAAAAAGGATACGGGCTTGA
Source organism: Bacteroidota bacterium (assembly GCA_017860295.1). Classification (GTDB taxonomy): domain Bacteria; phylum Bacteroidota; class Bacteroidia; order Bacteroidales; family Paludibacteraceae; genus Microbacter. The sequence continues at coordinate 58,473 of JAFNAS010000008.1, forward strand.
ACGTCCTAATATCAGTAATGAGTAAAGAATCGATTTTGTCTTTTTTAACTGCAAATCAATTTTACATCGTTGATGTGGGGTTGATTTGTCGTTTTTTTGGGGTATGCCTCTAAAAACAGGTTGTTTTTTATAGAAAGGTTGTTTTGAGATAGGGTGATGATGTAAATAGTCTGTTTTTTCTGATATCGGGGTAAGAAAACAGGGGGTATATATGAAAATGAATAAATATCAAAATGTATGGCGATTTGCATATTTTTGCGTCAATATGTAATATGTTAGGTTTTTTATTAAAGCAAAATGATATTTATATGAGAAAAAACATGTACATTTGCATCGGTGTTATTGCCAAAAGAATAACTAATTGATAAATAAACGATAATATGTGTGGATTTGTAGGAATATTCGACCTGAAGGTAAAAGCAGAAGATTTGCGTGCTCAGGTACTCAAGATGTCGAAAAAAATCAGGCACCGTGGACCCGATTGGTCGGGTATATATTGCGGAGAAAAAGCGATTATGTCGCATGAACGCCTCTCAATTGTCGACGTGGCTTCGGGAAAACAACCGTTGTTTAGTAAAGATGGAAATTTGGTTCTTGCTGTCAATGGTGAAATTTATAATCATCAGGAAATTCGTGACCGCTATGCCGGTAAATATGAGTTTTTGACCAAATCGGACTGTGAAGTTATTTTGGCTTTGTATCAGGATAAGGGTCCTGATTTCATGGAAGAGTTAAGCGGGATTTTTGCTTTTTGTTTGTACGATAAAGAAAAAGATCTGTTTATGGTTGGCCGTGATCATATCGGGATTATTCCGCTTTATATGGGTTGGGACAAACGAGGAAATTTTTATGTTGCTTCGGAATTAAAATCATTGGAAGGATATTGCAATATCATTCAGGAATTTATGCCCGGACATTATCTCTATAGTCCAGACGGTGAAGTGAAAAAATGGTATACCCGCGACTGGATGCAATACGATAATGTGAAAGATAATTCGACAAGTATTGATGATTTACGTACAGCTCTCGAAGATGCTGTTCGCCGGCAATTGATGTCGGATGTGCCTTATGGCGTGTTACTTTCTGGCGGGTTGGATTCGTCTATTATTTCGGCGGTTGCTAAAAAATTTGCGTCAAAACGTGTTGAAAATGGGAATATGCAGGAAGCTTGGTGGCCGCAGTTGCATTCGTTTGCAGTAGGTCTTGAAGGCTCGCCCGACCTTATTGCAGCTCGCAAAGTGGCCGATTATATCGGATCGGTGCATCATGAAATCCATTTTACTATCGAAGAGGGTATTGATGCGGTAAGCGATGTGATTTACCATCTTGAAACCTATGATGTAACTACGGTGCGGGCATCTACCCCAATGTATCTTATGGCTCGCGTCATTAAGTCGATGGGGGTGAAAATGGTACTTTCGGGAGAGGGAGCCGATGAAATTTTTGGCGGTTATCTCTATTTTCATAAAGCACCGAATGCAAAAGAGTTTCACGAAGAGACAGTTCGAAAGCTTGATAAATTGCATCTTTATGATTGTCTTCGAGCTAATAAATCATTAGCAGCATGGGGTGTAGAAGGTCGTGTGCCTTTCCTCGATAAGGAATTCCTTGATGTAGCGATGCGCCTAAATCCACAAGATAAAATGGTGACAGCCGAACATAATATGGAAAAATGGGTTCTACGAAAAGCGTTTGAAGCTTATCTTCCGGAATCGGTGACCTGGCGTCAGAAAGAGCAATTTTCAGACGGAGTGGGATATAGTTGGATTGATACCCTTAAGGCACGTGCTAACGAAAAGGTTTCCGATCAGGAGCTTGCAAATGCCAAGTTTCGTTTCCCGATCAATCCTCCGAAAACCAAAGAGGAGTATCTCTATCGCTCTATTTTCACGGAACACTTTCCATCCGATTCTGCTGCATCTACGGTTCCTTCCGATCCATCGGTTGCTTGCAGTACTCCCATCGCTTTGGAGTGGGATGAAAGTTTTAAGAAAAATGCCGATCCCTCAGGACGTTCGGTTTTGTCTGTGCATAATGATGCAAAGGGTAATGAATAAAACGATAAATTTATGTAACAAAAAAGAACGCTTCGGATACCGAGGCGTTCTTTTTTTTGTTAAGGTGATGTAATGCGGATTTTGTAGATGCAAAAAACCGACTCTCAATTTATTGATGAATTGACTTTTGATTTTTCTTAACGACTAGTCAATTCGTTTTGATTCATTATTTCGACCTGACAGCTGATTGGTTTGCCAGTCGTTTTATCAATAAGAAGTATATCTGGAATATCCGTATTGGATGTTTTAGAACGAAATGAAATCAGATATTTTTTTTCTTTATCGGCTTTGAAACGTAATAAATAGTGCTTGTGATAATCGGGCGTTGTACAGCCTGTTTTTGTCGCGACTGCTATTGTGGGTTTATTGCATCTGGCATTCCAACCTCTGTAGTGTCGAATTTCGATTGCTCTTTCTCCAGCCTTTGCCTTAACATATTTTGGCCATCCTTTTTGATAACTGCCGACAACCTGAGAATCGATTCTGACAAGTAATGTTGCCTCGAGATAGTTTTTACCATTGATGTTGACTTGATCTTTTTCTCCTGAGACCTGAAACATCTCAGAATCGGATACTTTGCTGCCGCAATAGGCTTTGGGAGTGATGCAGCAATTGGAAAAGAAAGGAATAGATAAACATGCTAATAAGCACATGTAAATTGAGCTGACACGCATACGCTAATGGCGATTATTTTATTGATATTGCTGGGTATCTCTACAACAATACCCTCTTTAGATTTGGTCTACAAAAGTAGTACGTTTTTTTTATACGAACAAGTTATCAACAGATGATAGTTGAAAATATAACGAACAATAACAAAGTAAATATTATTTATAATTGTAAAAATTAAGTACAAAATAAATGATTGTTTGTAAACCAAATTGAGACTAAGCCTTTGTTGTATCTCTCTCTCTTTTTTTGTACATTTGATAGTTCAAACAAAACAATCCTATCTGATTATAAATCAACTATAAAACAATGGGGATCTTTAATTTTTTCTCAAAAGAAAAGCAAGAAACATTGGATAAGGGGCTTGAAAAAACCAAGGCCAATGTGTTCTCAAAACTTTCACGGGCGATTGCAGGTAAATCGAAAGTAGATGACGAGGTACTTGATAATCTGGAAGAGGTTTTGGTAACTTCGGATGTCGGTATTGACACTACGTTGAGGATTATCAAACGTATAGAAGAGCGTGTGGCTCGTGATAAATATATGGGGACTTCGGAATTGAATGTTATTTTAAAAGAAGAAGTGGCTGCATTGCTGGAACAGAATAATACCGGAGCAATGTTTGATTTTACCAATCCATTGGATAAGAAACCGTATGTGATAATGGTTGTGGGTGTAAATGGAGTTGGAAAAACGACAACTATCGGTAAACTAGCCTATCAGTTCAAAAAAGCAGGGAAAAGTGTCTATCTGGGTGCGGCAGATACGTTTCGTGCTGCGGCCGTCGAACAATTGGTTATCTGGGGCGAGCGAGTAGGGGTTCCTGTGGTGAAACAACAGATGGGATCCGATCCGGCTTCCGTTGCTTTCGATACTCTTAGCTCGGCTAAGGTGAATGGAGCTGATGTGGTGATTATTGACACGGCTGGGCGATTGCATAATAAAGTGAATCTGATGAACGAGTTAACCAAAATCAAGAATGTGATGCAAAAAGTGGTTCCGGATGCACCACACGAAGTGCTATTGGTGTTAGATGGTTCTACCGGACAAAATGCTTTTGAGCAGGCACGTCAGTTTACAAAAGCGACAGAGGTAACTGCACTGGCTATCACCAAACTGGATGGTACAGCAAAAGGTGGTGTGGTGATTGGAATTTCGGATCAATTTAAAATACCGGTACACTATATCGGTTTGGGAGAAGGAATGGAAGATTTACAAGTGTTTTCTAAAGAGGAATTTGTAGAATCTTTATTCAAGGAGTAGATAAACCATTTATAACTAAGCGGGTGATGAAATACGTAATAATAACATCAATTTTGTTTCTGAGTGTTTGTAGCTCATATCTTATGGCTCAAAAGCAGATTGTTTTGCCGTTGTGGCCGAATGGAGCGAAAGAAAGTAACGGAATTATAGCACCTGAAAAGGTTGAAAATAAACATCGTATTGTCAATATTTCGGAAGCGGCCATTACGATTCAACGGCCGACTACTAAGGCGACAGGAGCTGCGGTTATTATCTGTCCGGGCGGAGGATATGTTGGTGAAGCAGCCTTTCATGAAGGTTATCAGTTTGCCGATTGGTTAAATGAGTTAGGGATTGCCGGAATTGTGCTGAAATATCGGTTGCCCAATGGACATTCGGATATTCCACTGATAGATGCTAAACGGGCAATCCGGTTGGTACGAGCTCATGCTGCCGAATGGAATATTGACCCTCAAAAAATAGCGATTGCTGGCTTTTCTGCCGGAGGTCATCTTGCGTCAACACTGGGAACTCATTTCGATAGTGGCGATACACAGTCACCCGATGCGATTGAACGTTTCTCTTCCCGTCCTGATCTGATGTTGTTGTTTTATCCGGTCATTTCTATGAAGAAAGAGCTTACTCATGCCGGTTCTCGTCTCAACCTGTTAGGGCAGAACCCGACATCCCAACTAGAACGGTTATATTCTAACGAATTGCAGGTGAAGAGCAATACGCCGCCTGCTATTTTGTTTCTTAGCGATGATGATGGAGCTGTACCTCCGGCAAATAGTATTCAATTTTACAATGCGTTGAAAGAGAATAAAATACCGGCCTCGCTTGTTATATTCCCAACCGGTGGTCATGGATGGGGGATGAGAACCAATGTTTCTTTTTGGAAGATATGGAGGGAAATGCTTACCGACTGGTTTATGAAAAATCAGTTCGTGAAACCGCAGAAATAGAGTCCGTTGATTGATAATTAATTGTATCTAAAAATGAGAAAGTATATTCTTATTACACTGTTAAGTTTATGTGCAACCTCTTTTCTGTATGCACAACAAGAACCTTTAGCTAAGGCCGTTTTGGAAAAAACGGTGGCTATGATGAAACGTTCTGCGGTCAAGATTTTATTTTCAACGACCATGGAATCGGCAAGTAAAAAGAAAAGCAACTTGTCGGGCACACTGATGTTATTGGGCAATAAATTCAAATTAAGCATGAACGGGGTGGAATCCTATTTTGACGGGAAGACACAATGGGTATTTGTTCCGGAGAATAATGAAGTCACAGTATCAACTATATCAGCCAAAGATCAAAAACAAATGAATCCATTGTCGGTATTATCACAATATAGTGGAAATAATACAAAAATAATGTTGAATCGTGAGAGTCGTACCACTCCCAATCAGATAATCATCGATCTGTTTCCAACCTCCAAGTCGGCCAATGAATTTAGAATTATTGTAAAAATTAATAAACATACAAATGCTCCGCAATCGTTGCAGTTGTTTGATCGTGACGGATCGAAAACGACTGTGATAATAAAATCCTTTCAGAAAATATCCGCTGATAATAAGGCTTTTATGTTTGATGTAAAAGCTCATTCTAAGGTAAATATAAACGATTTACGCTGATCTGCCTTTTTTCTTTCTTTTCGTATATTTTTCATGCAGTGCAAACGTTTGCTGTAATATATTATTAAAAATAAACGTTTGTGAAAACATCTTGAAATTTGCCGACCTATTTTTGTCTGTGAATTTATCTCTGTGCAATTGTGCTTATGATAAATTAATTCAAGTGTTAACAATAAATCATTTTATGCATGAAGAATTTGAACGTTTTTTCTACGCTATCCTTGCGTAGAGGGTGGGCAATGCTCTTTGCGTTTCTCTTTGCGATGAGTATTTCCGCCCAAACAATTTCTGTGAAAGGTGTTGTCAAAGATGCCAAAACAGGAGAAACAATTGTCGGTGCCAATGTTATTATAAAAGGTACCCAAACAGGAACGGTTACCGATGTAGATGGTAACTTTACCCTCAATGCTTCATCCAATGCAACTTTGGTAGTGAAATTTATAGGTTATAAAGATGTAGAACTATCAATTGCCGGAAAATCCAGTGTAGTCGTTATATTACAAGAAAGTGCCATTGCTTTGTCTGAGGTGGTTGCCATTGGTTACGGTCAGGTGAAGAAAAATGATCTCACGGGATCTGTCGTTGCTATCAGCGCTGATAAATTACCGAAAGGTCTGGCTACTTCTATGACCGATATGCTGGGTGGTAAAATTGCAGGTGTGAATGTAACGACAGCCGGTGGAGCTCCCGGTGGAGGAGCTACTATTCGGGTTCGTGGCGGTTCTTCCATTTATGCAAGTAACGATCCTTTGATTGTTATTGATAATGTTCCCTTGTCGTCAGGTGAAATTAAAGGGGAGGCTAATCCTCTGTCGTCCATTAATCCTCAGGATATCGAAACTTTTACTGTCCTGAAGGATGCATCGGCAACTGCAATCTATGGTTCGCGTGCTTCCAATGGGGTTATTCTTATTACGACCAAAAAAGGATCGTTGAAGCAAAAGCTGACGATTTCATATGATGGAAGCTTTTCGGTTAGTACCATTGCCAAGCAAATTGATGTGTTGAGTGCTGACGAATTCAGAACGTATATAAAATCAGCATGGAGTACAACTCCAGCCGCAATTGCTCTGTTGGGAACTTCTTCTACCGATTGGCAAAAACAGATTTATCAGACGGCATTAGGGCATGATCATAACCTTAGTGTGGCCGGTGCAACAGGCAAGTTGCCATATCGTGTATCAGTAGGTTATACCAGCCAGGATGGTATTCTGAAAACGTCCAATTATAGTCGTACAACAGTGGCCATTAATTTGAATCCAACTTTTTTGAATGACCATTTGAAGGTAAACGCAAATGCAAAAGGCTCTTATTCGACTAACCGTTTTGCCGATACCGGTGCTATTGGAGCTGCAATACAGTTCGATCCTACTCAACCAGTTTATTCTTTAAATGGATCGCTTAAGACAGCTGATGGTCAGAGTTATGGAAATGGATATTATATGAGCATGTTGAGTACGGGTCCTAATAAAATCGCACTTGCTAACCCATTGTCGGCACTTTTGCAGAAACATGATCTCTCCTATGTCTATCAAAGTACCGGTGGAATTCAGTTCGATTACAAAGTTCATGGATTCCCTGACTTACGTGCCAATTTGAATTTAGCATACGATATTTCCAAAACAAATGGTTCTAAGTCAATTGAAGCAAATACTCCGATTTCGTATGTGTGGGGTAACGATAAATCGGGTTCTGCCGAATATAATCCTTACTATCAGTTCAAAAGTAACACGGTGTTGGATTTCTATCTAAATTACACTAAAAAAATAGGGATTCATTCGTTGGATGTGATGGGAGGCTACTCTTGGCAACATTTTTATGATACGAATTGGAGTGCAGACTATTTTGCTACCAATCCCACCAGTAACTCTCCACGGGTTGATTATCCGGAGGCCTATCAGTTAGTCTCTTTCTTCGGTCGTTTGAATTATACGTTGCTGGATAAATATTTACTTACTTTCACTCTGCGTGATGATGGTAGTTCTCGTTTTGGTAAGGATAATCGTTGGGGTTTATTTCCTTCTGCGGCTTTTGCATGGAAGATAAAAGAAGAATCATTTTTGAAAAATGTCAATTGGCTGAATGATTTGAAATTGCGTTTAGGGTATGGTGTTACCGGTCAGCAGGATATAACCAACGCTGCAGTTGGATTTTATCCCTATTTGGCTACTTATGAAACGAGTGCCTATACGGATGCTATGTATCAGTTTGGTAGCGCTTATTATCATCTTTTGCGTAATAGCGCCTATAATACATCGTTGAAATGGGAAACCACCACAACCTACAATGTCGGATTGGATTTCGGTTTTCTCAATAATCGTTTTACCGGAAGCGTTGATGTATATAAACGGGTTACCGATGACCTGTTGAATACAATCCCTATTGCAGCAGGAACCAATTTTATTAATAACCTGATATCTAATATTGGTAGTCTTGAAAATAAAGGAGTTGAAGTTACTTTGGGCGGCAAACCTATCGTAACGAAAGATTTTACTTGGGATGTGAGCTACAACTTCAGCTACAACCATAATGAAATTACCAAACTAACGCGTGCCACTAATTCTGACTACCCGGGTATATTATTGAAAGGAATTACCGGAGGAACAGGAAATACGATTTTGATTGACCAAGTAGGGCATCCTGTAAATGCGTACTATGTGTATAAACAATTGTACGATTCAAAAGGCTTGCCGATTGAAGGAGCTTATGCTAATGTGGGTACTTCAAATAACTATTATATTAGTAAGCATACCGCAACTCCTCCGGTAACGATGGGATTATCGTCAAGAGTAGTTTATAAAAACTGGTTCTTCAATTTTGCAATGCATGCAAGTATTGGTAATTACAATTATAACAACGTACAGTCGAATCTGGGGTTCAAAAACAACACCTACGATTCTTCCGGTTTTTTGAAGAATATTGTATCGAATACGTTAACTACCAATTTCGCATCATCACAGCTCTATTCCGATATTTATATCCAAAATGCATCTTTTGCACGTATGGATAATATGACTCTCGGGTATAATTTCGAAAACTTATTCAAAACAAAGATGAGAGCGGCGCTATATGGTACGGTACAAAATGTATTTACCATAACCAAGTACAAAGGTTTGGATCCTGAAAACAACAATGATGGGGTTGACAACAATATCTATCCACGTCCTCGTATATTTATCATGGGCTTGAGAGTTAACTTCTAATATCGTATATACAATGAAAAAGCTTAAATATCTTTCAATACTTGCCGCGGTAGCATTTGCTTCTATTACGCTTAATTCGTGCGTAAATGATCTGGACCAAATACCGCTCGACCCGAAAGTGACGACATCAGCAGTTACTTTCACGAATACTTCGCTTCCTTATGTGGAATATATCGCTAAGATTTACGCCGGCTTGTCCACCGGAGGTATTCAGGGAGCAGATAATAAAGTAGACATTACCGGATACGATGGTGGTAGTCAGGCCGGTTATATCCGTCCTTTGTGGAATCTGCAAGAGTTACCAACTGATGAAGCTATTTGTTGCTGGCAAAGTGATGGAACCCTGATGGACTTTCATCCTATGACATGGACACCTACGAATCCGTATATTAATGGTTTTTATTCTCGGTTGTATTATCAGATTACAATTGCAACCGGTTTTCTGCAAGAGACCACAGCGGATAAATTAACCGCGCGCGGTGTCTCTCAATCGTTGAAGGATTCTATTAATACATTCCGTGCCGAAGCCCGCTTTTTGCGTGCGTTAGCCTATGTTAATGTATTGGATTTGTTCCGTAATGGCCCGATGGTTACTGATGCCAGTAAACTCGGAACGTCAGATTTGCCTCCTTATGCTACAGCTCAAGAGATCTTTAATTATGTTGAAAGCGAATTGAACGATTGTCAAACGGCGATGTTGAAATCTACAGTGGGATTCGGTAGTACATACGGACATGCTAATCAAGCTTCTGCGTGGGCATTATTGGCTCGTCTGTATTTAAATGCCGATACGTACTTAGGTACCACCAATACAACGAAGTATTATACCTCTTGTATTGATAATTGTAAGAAAGTAATTGCTGAGGGGTATAGTTTGGAACCAAATTATCAAAATCTTTATGTAACGGATAATTATAATTCAAGAGAAATTATCTTCCCGGTTGTTTTTGATGGTTCTAATCTGACTACATGGGGCGGCACAATGTTTTTGGAAAGTAGTGCTGTAAATGGCGATATTCAAGCTCTTACAGGTGCCCCGGGCGCTTGGGGCGGTAATAGAGCGGTTAAAGAATTTGCAGCAAGATTTACCGCAGATGAGGCAAATTATACACTTGATACACGGTATGCCAGATTGTATACAGGTTTTAATCATCCGAGTATAGATGATCTCTCTCAGTTTACACAAGGAGTGCAGGTGTTGAAATATAGTAATAAGAGTAGTGCCGGCATCAAGAGTACAGCCTCTTTTGCAAGTACCGATTTTCCGCTCTTTCGTTTGGGCGATATCTATTTGATGTATGCTGAAGCTGTGTTGCGTGGGGGAACAAGTGGTGACAGAACTACAGCCTTAGGTTATATTAATACGTTGCGTGATAGAGCACAAGGAAGTACAGGCGCGACAGACCTGAGAATAACGGATACGCAATTGACGCTCTCCTTTATATTGGGAGAACGCGCTCGTGAAATGTTTTGGGAATGTACACGGCGTAGTGATTTGGTTCGTTTTGGAAAATTAACGACCAGTGATTATTTGTGGGAATGGAAAGGCGGTCTAAAGACAGGTAAAGCTGTTGATGATCACCTGAATGTTTATCCGCTTCCTTCATCTGATTTAGGGGCTAATCCTAATTTGAAACAAAATGCCGGCTATTAATTGAATAAATAAAAACCCTATGAAAAACCTATTGATATTATTGTCTTTCGTTGTAGCGATTTTGTTGGTTGCTTGTTCGGATGATGCCAAAATAATGATTTCTGCAAATCCTACGGCGCCAGCGTTGAGTACACCAACTCATTTGTCTCCTTCTTATAATACAACTTCAGGAGTATATGTCTTAAGCAAGGATAGCGCCTCGAATATTATTGAAACTTTTAAGGGCTCTGCGGCTAATTATGGCGCCAATGCGACGGTTACATACACGTTGCAGATTGATAAGGCGGGTAATAATTTTGCGAATGCTCAAAGTATAATAATTTCCACAAAAGATACTTTGGCAATAACTGTTGCACAATTGAATACGCCGATTGCCAGTGAAGGCTTACTAAATAGCACCCCTGGTACTGTAGCGAGTTTTGACGTTCGCGTAATGGCAACTATCGGAACTGATTTGCAACCGCTTTATTCCAATGTGGTGACTATTAAGGTGAATCCTTATCCAACCTATGGGTTGTTATATGTGCCGGGAGACTATCAGGGAACCTATGCGGGTGGAAATTGGAATCCGGCTAATCCGAATACAATTCTTTATTCTTCGGCCAATAATGGTAAATATGAAGGCTTCTTGGATATGAGTAACGGAGGAGCTGCTGCATCTTTCAAATTTGCAGAAAAACCAGACTGGTCTTTGTGCTGGAAACCTGCCGACATAGCTACGTCAAAACCAAATAGTACATTCGCATTGATTCATACTGACGGAGATCCGAATATTTCGTTGCCTTCGGGTTATTACAAATTTAATGTGGATTTGAATGCTAAAACATGTACCAATGTAGCCATTACGAAATGGGGCGTTATTGGTAGTTTCGCTGCTTCCGGTTGGTCTAATGATGTGAATATGACATTCGATGCGACCACCAAACTATGGAATGCTACCGTTACATTTGCTGCCGGAGATAAGTTCAAAATCAGAGCTAACGGAGCCTGGGATGTGGCCTTTGGTTATGATGCGGCTTCTGGTAAGTATACGACCAGCGGAGGTGATATCTCTGTAACTGCATCCGGTACATACACAGTAACGTTAGACGTTCGCCAGTATGGTAAACCTGGTTACAATATTATTTTGACCAAGCAATAATGCTGATATTTAAACTGCTTCTCGGATTTATTCGAACCCGGGAGGCAGTTCTCTCTTTTTACCCTTAAATCTGATTATATCCTCGTATTTATATTCATATATTATGCTGCGTAATTGCTTCTTTTTAGTCAGTTTATATATAACGGGGATTCTTTCTGCTCAGGTAGTTACCACAACTCCTGTAATTATTACAAAAGATGCCGGGGCGATTACGGTGGTTTTTGATGCTTCGCATGGCAATGCTGTCTTAAAAGATTATGCCGGCCCAATATATGCGCATACCGGAGTAATTACCAGCTCCAGTACATCGTCGACCGACTGGAAACATGTAGTGACCGATTGGCCTTCTTCAACGAATCAATCTTCGGCAAACATAACCAAAAACAGACTGACTTCTCTCGGCAACAACAAATGGCAACTGTCTGTTACGCCCGATATTTATTCCTATTATGGCATAACAGATCCGACTGAGGTTATGAAACAACTGGCGTTCGTATTTCGTAATGCCGACGGATCGTTGGTCGGTCGCAATGCGGACGGATCGGACATCCTTATTCCGGTGTATCAATCGGGACTGACAGTGAAAATTGCAAATCCTATCTCCAATACCTTAGTACCGCTAAATTCCACAATCTCAATTGCAGCAAATGCTTCCATAAGCGGAAATATGGCGCTGTTTGTCGGTACTACCTCGACGTCGAATATAACCTCCACCCCTCCTGTCGCCCAAGCAAATAACGCGACTACACTATCTTCTGATTACACATTTGCCACCCCCGGCAACTATTATATTATAGCTACAACTACGGCAAACGGATCAACCTCTTCGGATACATCATACGTTTGCATACCTAAAAATCAAAATTTGGCCGATAGACCATCCGGATTGAAAGAGGGGATAACAAAAAACAGAGACGGATCGGTAACTTTTTGTTTATCGTTGGGAAAAAATGTTCCGGTTTCGTCTTCAACCAGCGTATTTCTTTTGGGCGACTTCAATCGCTATCGGCTCGACAATAGTTATCAAATGAATCTTCAGTCGGAAAACAAAACGTATGGTACTGATGTGAATTTTTATTGGTTAACGGTCAGTGGGCTTGATCCTACGCAGGAACATGCCTATCAATACTATATCGATGGCTTGACCGGGGTGACACCGATTCGCGTTGCAGATCCGTACTGTGAAAAAATTCTGGATCCGAATAACGATCAATATATCAGTCCGACTGTTTATCCGAATTTGAAATCGTATCCTTCCGGCCTCACAAGCGGTGTGTTGTCCTGTTTTACTGTAGAACCGACCACATATACATGGCAATACACCTCAACTTTTACGCCACCATTACAGTCTCAGTTGACAATTTACGAAATGTTGTTACGCGATTTTACCTCCGAGGGAACGGTGAAGGCTGCCGTCGGCAAACTTGATTATTTGAAAGAGCTGGGGGTAAATGCAGTGGAGCTGATGCCTGTTATGGAATTTGACGGAAATAATAGTTGGGGTTATAATCCTAATTTTTACTTAGCTCCGGATAAAGCGTATGGAACGAAAGCCGATTATCAGCAATTTGTGGATGAATGTCATAAACGGGGTATTGCGGTGATTCTGGATATTGTTCTAAATCATACCTGGGGCTTAAGTCCTTACTGTATGGTCTATTGGGATGCGGCGAATAACCGTCCGGCAGCGACGAATCCCTATTATAATGCATTAGCCCCACATCCTTACTTTGTCGGTAACGATATTAATCATACGTATGCTCCGGTAAGAGCGTGGCTGTCGAGAGCTTTGCAGTTCTGGCTGACCGAGTATAAAGCGGATGGCTTCCGGTTTGATATGACGAAAGGGTTTACCCAGACTCAGTCGAACGGAGGAGCGTCTAATCCCAATGCGACATTGAACTGTAGTACTTACGACCAAAGCCGGATCGATAATCTGAAGGTGTATATCGATGCCGTAAAGAGTGCAAATCCGAAGGCGTACACTATTCTGGAGCACTTCTGCGACGATGCCGAAGAGAATGCGTTGGCGGCTTACGATAGCACGATGTTGTGGCGTAACGTCTCATACGCGTTTGAACAAGCAGCTATGGGTTATGTTTCCGGGTCGGATTTTTCTCTGTTGGCATCCAGATCAAAGTCGGCAGGCTTGGTCTCTCTTCCTACCAACAGGGTGGCGTATGCCGAGAGCCATGACGAGTACCGGATGGGCTATAAAGCCATCACCTGGGGGATTTCGGAAGTAAAAGATACTACGAACGTGATGAAACAACTGGCGGTGTGCAGTGCGTTTATTTTCCTGAGTCCCGGTCCCCGTATGATGTGGGAGTTCGGCGAACTGGGAGCCAATTATAATTCGAAAGATGCCGGAGGAAACAATATAATGAGTTCCATGGCTGCCGAATGGAAATATTTGGATATCCCGGCCCGGAAAGCATTGCATGACGTGTACGCTAAGGTGTTGAATCTGCGATTGAAATATCCAGTACTATTCTCCAACCCCACGAGCTGGAACTGGCAAGTCTCTCAAAGCGACTGGTCGTCAGGAAGAAGAGTCTATTTGACCGATGGGACAGTTTCGGCAATAGTACTCGGCAATTTTACTGGTACCGGAGCCATTTCTACTGCCGCCGCGTTCGACAAAGCCGGAACATGGTATGACCTGCTTTCGGGTGATTCGCTTGTGGTAACCAATACGACCATGCCGGTTACGTTGCCTCAATTCGGTTTGAAAATATATACCAACATTCGTATAACACCAGCTCCGAAGGACACAACTACGACCCGGAATATTACCTTCTTTCCCAATCCGGTGAACGATGTATTGTCTGTTTCCAGTGGCACCGTTCAATCGGCGCAAATTGCAGATATGAGCGGACGCATTGTCGCCGGCAGGAGAACAAAAGCGAATGAAATTGAGCTTTCCGGGCTGTCATCAGGTATTTATGTCGGGAAGATATTTTTTACGGATGGTACATACAGAGTGATAAAAATATGCAAGCGATAGACTACATTTGTAGGTGGAAGAGAGTCTGATTGTGTGCTTGAACAGTAATAACCTAAGTTTATATGCCATACCCGCAAATTACCATAAAAGATATAGCCAAAGCACTGAATGTCTCGGTATCGACCGTATCGCGCGCTTTGAATAACAGCCCTGATTTGAGTGAAGGGACCAAAAGACAGATTAGTGAGTATGCCCGTTTGCATAATTACAAGCCAAATTTGGTTGCTCTTAGCATGAAAAAGCAGGAGAGTAACGTTATTGGGGTTATTGTTCCACAAATGATACATCATTTTTTTTCTTCCGTGCTGGAAGGAATTATGGATGTGGCAGAGAAAGAGGGCTTTAGTGTGATGTTGTTCCGGTCGCTCGATAATTTTGAAAAAGAACGGCGTAGCGTGCAGCAACTGATCTCGTCGCATGTTTGTGGCGTGTTGACATCCATGGCCAAAGAAACCACTCATTATGAGCATTTTCAGGAATTAGTGGATAATCATATTCCGGTTATATTTTTTGATCGTATTTGTGTGGACATTCCTTCGAACCGAGTGGTAATTGACGATTATGCCGGAGCACTGGCTGCCACGGAGTATTTAATTAAAACCGGATGTAAAAGAATCGCTTTTTTCTGTTCGCCATTGAACCTTGAAATCTCGAAGAACCGTCGGGGAGGTTATCTCGATGCGTTGAGTAAACACGGGATGTCGGTTGATAAAGAGTTGATCCGGATCTGCGACAATTACGATGAGGCTATTCCGGTAGCAACAGAGATGTTGCAGTCGGACAACAGGCCGGATGCTTTTTTTGCGGTAAACGATGAGACTGCGTTGGGCATATTGCACGCGACCAAACAGTTGCATTTTAAGATTCCGGAAGAGGTCTCGATTTGCGGATTTACCGACGGGTTTGCAGCTATTGCTTCCGATCCTCAGCTTACTACTGTGGGTCAGAGCGGATTGGATGTCGGCCGGAGCGCGATGGAACTATTGGTGGAAAAAATAAGGTATAAGGGGGATACTCCTTTACTAAAGAATAAGATTATAAAGACCAAATTGATTGTCCGCGAGACTACACGATAGGGAAAAATAGCCGATGTGAGACCCGGACGGACTGTTGTGAGTGGAATGTTTTTTTGATTGTTAATGAGGAATCAACGAACCTTTATCAGTTCAATGGTTTGCTGATTGCCAAACGATATATGCTGTATGAAACTATTTTTTTCTGTTGATTATTCTACTTCGTGGGGACAGATTGTATATGTAGACGGTTCAATCCCAGAATTGCATTCTGTTGCAATGTCTTATGCAGATGGAAACAGGTGGAACCTCTCTATTGATATTCCCACCGATACAAATTCGTTTACCTACTTTTATTATGTAAAAAATCAGGAGGGAGCGGTGATTCGAGAGTGGGGACAACCTCGCGTATTTGAGAAAGCAGAACACGTATCGGTGTACCATCTCGAGGATCAATGGATGGGTATTCCCTATAACAGTCCGCTTTTTTCATCGGCTTTTACGAAAGCATTTTTTGCTCCTGCCATAAAACGGGTAGCGGAACCTCAATCGTTTGTATTGTCCATTACCTTTAAGGTTTTTGCTCCTGAGCTTCGGGATGACCAGTGTTTGGCCATTGTTGGTAATAATTCCACCTTAGGTAATTGGGCGGTGAAGAAGGCATTGCTGATGAGTAATGATGCGTTCCCGTTATGGAGTATTACGCTCGATCGGTCCAAACTAAAAGCTCCTTTTGAATACAAATTTGCCGTGGTTGACCCGAATACACTTTCTATAGAGCAGTGGGAAAATGGAGATAACCGGATGGTGAAAAAACTACCACCTCTGCAGGAATCTCTAACGGTTACCTGTGGTGTTTACAGAGGCAATAATCCTACCTGGAAATGTGCCGGTGTGGCCATTCCTGTGTTCTCGTTACGTTCTGAAGAGAGTTTTGGAATTGGCGATTTTGCCGATTTGAAGAAAATGGTAGACTGGGCGGCATTGACCGGACAACGGGTAGTACAACTTTTGCCCGTGAACGATACAACGATGACTCATACCTGGACAGACTCTTATCCCTATAATGCCAATACTATTTTTGCCCTGCATCCGCTGTACCTAAGCCTGTCGGTTTTTGGAGGTTTCAAAAGCAAGGAAATCAATGCATTTATAGCCTCCAGACAGAAGGAGCTGAATGCACTACCCGAGGTCGACTATGAAGCTGTGTCCGGAGCCAAATGGCAGATATACCGGGTTGCATACAAGGAACAGGCGGCCAAGACGTTGAAATCGGCAGCTTATAAGGAATTTGTAGATCAAAATAGCGAGTGGCTATATCCGTACTGCGTATTTTGCTATTTGAGAGATAAATACCAAACGGTAGACTTTCATCAATGGAAACAATATGCGATTTACCGGTCTGAAATTGTAAAGGAGTTGTGTGATAAACATTCGGAAGCCTATGAAGAGGTATCTATCCACTGCTTTTTACAGTACCATTTGCATTGCCAATTGAAAGAGGCATCCGACTATGCTCGTTCCAAAGGTGTTATTCTGAAAGGGGATATTCCTATCGGAGTGAGTCCCAATAGCGTGGAAGCCTGGACGGAGCCGCATCTGTTCAATCTGGATGCCCAAACCGGGGCACCTCCCGACGATTTTTCGATAACCGGCCAGAATTGGGGTTTTCCGACCTATAACTGGGACGAAATGAAGCAGGATGGATTCCGCTGGTGGAGACGCCGCTTTACCAAGATGGCCAACTATTTTGATGCCTACCGTATCGATCATTTGCTGGGCTTTTTCCGGATTTGGGAGATACCGATGGATGCTGTTCAGGGATTGTTGGGTCATTTCAGTCCGGCACTGCCTATGAGCATACAGGAGTTGCAGGCCAATGGTTTCTGGATTGACGAAGAGCGGCATATTAAACCCTACATTCGTTACTATCAGCTGAGTGAAATGTTTGGCCGGAAAACCGATCAGATTATTCAGAAATATTTACAGGATAAGGGCGACGGCATATTTCAGTTGAAGGAACAATTCGACACGCAGCGCAAAATTGAAACCTATTTTGCCGCGACAAATGGCGATTCGGATGTTCGTGACGGATTGTATGCTTTGGTTGCCGAAGTGTTGTTTGTTTCCGATCCACGCGAACCTCAAAAATATCATCCCCGAATAACGGCTCAATACACCTATAGCTATCGGGCGTTATCGGATAGCGACAAACATACTTTCGACCGTTTGTACGACCACTTCTATTACCAGCGGCATAACTATTTTTGGTACGAGCAGGCCATGCAAAAGCTTCCCGATCTAATTACTTCAACAGACATGTTGGTGTGTGCCGAAGATCTGGGGATGATTCCGGCTTGTGTACCTTATGTGATGAAACAATTACATATGTTAAGCCTTGAAATTCAGCGAATGCCGAAAGATCCAACTCGGAAATTCGCCAATACGAATTACTATCCTTACTTATCCGTGGCGACCACTTCGACGCATGATATGAGTACCTTGCGTGGCTGGTGGGAGGAGGATGGTGAGCTGCGTCAGCAATATTACAATCAGGTATTGGGACAATGGGGTGCAGCTCCGGTTTATGCCGAACCGTCGATTTGCAGCAACATCGTTCGCAACCATTTGTGGGCACCCTCTTTGCTGGCCATTTTTCCTTTGCAGGATTGGTTGTCGATCGATGGCGATATCCGAAGGGCAAATCCGGATGAAGAGCGCATTAACGTTCCGGCTAATCCCCGCCATTACTGGAGGTACCGGATGCATATCACGCTTGAACAACTCTTGGGTAATGACGAGTTCAATCAGAAGGTAAAAGCATTAATCAAAGAGACCGGAAGATAAACACTGATACTGAACCTATAAACATGCCAATGAAAACAAAACCAAGACTTTCTACAGCACAAATCCTGAATATGAATTTCGGTTTCCTTGGAATTCAGTTCGGATTTGCATTGCAAAATGCCAATGCCAGCCGTATATTGCAAACCTTTGGAGCCGATATTCAGTCCTTGTCGTGGTTCTGGGTCGTAGCTCCGCTTACCGGTATGATTATTCAACCGCTTATCGGACACTACTCCGATCGCACGTGGTGCAAGCTCGGACGACGAAAACCATACTTTTTGACAGGTGCTATTCTGGCGGCTATTGCTCTATTGTTTATGCCTAATTCAGCAGCCTTGTCGTCGTTGATGCCGCCGCTTATTATCGGTGCCGGTATGCTGACCATCATGAACGCCTCTTTTAATGTTGCTATGGAGCCTTTCAGGGCTTTGGTGGCCGATTTGCTCCCCGAAGAACAACGTACTACCGGTTTTTCCGTTCAAACTTTTCTGATCGGTATCGGAGCTGTGATTGGTTCGTGGTTGCCCTATGCCATGATGAAATGGTTTGATATTGGTAAAGGAACTCCGGACAGCGAAGTGCCTGTAAATGTAATTATTGCGTTTTATATTGGTGCTGCCGTGATGCTGGGTACTATTGTCTGGACTATCGTACGCACCAAAGAGTATCCTCCTGAGGAGTACCGTCAGTTTCATTCGGACGAAAGTGAGGCCGATGGCGAACCGAAGTCGGGTATCATGCAGATATTCAGAGATATTGTAAGGATGCCCGCAACCATGAAGCAATTGGGTGTCGTTCAGTTTTTCTCCTGGTTCGCTCTGTTTGCCATGTGGGTATTTACCACACCGGCTGTGGCATCTCATGTCTATGGCGTGCAATTTGAAAACGGTGAACTGCTCAAAAATCCTGCCAATAAGGCTGCGTACGATGCGGCGGGCGATTGGGTGGGCATTCTTTTTGGAGTCTACAACTTGGTAGCCATGTTTTTTGCATTAGCTCTGCCCTGGATTGCCGCTAAAACCAATCGCAAGATGACGCACGTTATCTCGTTGATATGTGGCGGAATCGGGCTTATTTCCATCTATTTTATAACCAATCAGTATTGGCTGATTGCCTCCATGATTGGTGTCGGTATTGCCTGGGCAAGTATTTTGGCAATGCCCTATGCTATTCTTGCCGGTTCCATTCCTCCCGCCAAGATGGGCGTTTACATGGGTATTTTCAATTTCTTTATTACCATACCACAGATTATCAGTAGTTTGGTTAACGGACCGATCGTAAAGCATCTGTTCAATTCCGATGCGGTTTATGCCATTCTGATGGCGGGTATTTGTTTGCTTATTGCTGCCGGTTCGGTTGTGTTTGTAAAAGATAAAACGTGATGAATAGCTTCTCGTGCGGCAGAATCGTTATCTGGCTGTGCGCGATGGTGTTGATCTCGTGCAAACAGTCCGATGCGGTTGTGGTAACGCCACAGAGCAGTTGTTCTATCCGTGCTGCCGACGTCTCGTTTCTTCCTCAGATCGAAGCCGCCGGAGTGAAGCTGTATAATCTGTCGGGAGAGGCAGAAGGTATGCTTACCACACTCAAAAATGTGGGTTGCAATACCATTCGCCTGCGATTGTGGTACGCGCCGTCTGACGGTCATTCGGGATTTGCCGAGGTGAAGAGTCTGGCGCAGCGGAGTAAAGCGCTCGGCCTGAAAGTGTGGCTTACGGTGCATTATTCCGATACCTGGGCCGATCCGGGTGCGCAAACTTTGCCGGGTGCGTGGTCTTCCTGCACTTTTGATGCGCTCAAAGACAGCGTGTCGGCGTATACCCGGCGTGTAGTAACACAAATGCAACCCGATTATATTCAGATTGGAAATGAAATTAATGCGGGGTTTCTGTGGCCGATGGGCAAGTCCGATCATATGAGTCAGTTTACGGCATTGCTGGATGCAGGTATTAAGGCTGTGAGAGCATCAAGCCCGACGAGCAAAATCATTCTGCATTGTGCCGGGATTAAGGATGCTCAGTGGTTGTTTTCTCAGTTCGGATCGCTCGATTACGATATCATTGGCATTTCCTATTATCCGGTTTGGCATGGAAAAGATCTCGATTTGTTGCAGTCTACCCTTAGCATGCTGGCATCAACTTATAACAAAGAGGTGGTGATTGCCGAAACGGCTTATCCGTTTACATTGGGTTGGTCGGACTGGACGAATAACATTGTAGGAACAAACGATCAGTTGCTGAGTGGGTATCCCGCAACTGCGGTTGGACAGCACGATTTCTTAGCCAAAATTCGTGATATATCCTCTTCTTTTGCCAAAGGACTTGGCTTTTGTTATTGGGGAGGCGAATTTATTGCCTGGAAAGGTTCAACCGCTACGGATGGTTCTAACTGGGAGAATCAGGCTTTCTATGATTTCGATCACAAAGCGTTGCCGGTCTTGAATGTATATGGCGGCAACTAATTTTCAGCTGGAATGACTTGTAACTTTCATAATCTAATTTTTATAACTATGAGGATCAGAAATTTGTCTCTGTTTATTGTTCTTGTTGCATTGTTGGCCTCGTGCCAGTCGGTACAGCAGGCACAAAGTCCCGAAGAGTGGAGCAAAAATGCTGTGATTTATGAAGTGAACGTTCGTCAGTATACTCCGCAGGGAACGTTTAATGCTTTCACGACTCACTTGCCACAGCTCAAGGAATTGGGCGCGAATATCCTTTGGTTTATGCCGATATATCCTATTTCGCGGGAGGCTCGCAAAGGCACTTTGGGTAGCTATTATGCTGTAAAAGACTACAACAAGGTTAATCCGGAGTTTGGTAATGCCGAAGATTTTAGGGCGCTCGTTCAAAAAGCGCATGAAATGGGTTTTAAAGTCATTCTCGACTGGGTAGCGAATCATACCGGACGCGACAACGCGTGGGTAACGCAGCATCCCGATTGGTTTGTGAAAGATAGTTTGGGACGTATCCTCTCTCCTTTCGATTGGACGGATGTGGCCAAACTGGATTATAAAAACAAAGCGATGCGTGAGGCCATGCAGGATGCCATGGCTTATTGGGTGAAGGAGTTTGATGTGGATGGCTTTCGTTGCGATGTTGCCGGTGAGGTTTCTACCGATTTTTGGGACGATACACGGGCAAAACTCGATAAAATCAAGCCGGTATTCATGTTGGCCGAAGCGGATAAGGCAGAACTGACGCAGAAAGCTTTTCATGCCGATTACAACTGGCCTTTGCTAAGTACGATGAACGACATTGCGAAAGGAAAAAAGGTTGCGGCCGACATTGATATATTGCTCGCGCATCACGACTCGCTCTATTCTCCGGCTTCGTTTAAAATGAATTTTGTGACCAATCACGATGAAAATTCATGGAATGGATCGGAATATGAGCGCATGGGTGCCGGTACCAATGCGTTTGTGGTGCTGACTTATACCTATCCGGGCATGCCACTCATTTATACCGGACAGGAGGTCGGTTTGAAGAAACGTCTCTCTTTCTTTGAGAAAGATACGGTTGCAAACTGGAATAACCCGGGCGTTTTTACTTTTTACCAAAAACTGAACGAGTTGAAGCACTCACAGGCAGCCCTTGCCGTAGGCAAAAACGGAGGTAAATTTATTCGCTATGCCACCACCAATAAGGATTTGTACATATTTGAACGTAAGGCAAAGGGGAGTAGGGTGCTGGTAGTATTGAACCTGAGCGATCAGAACCGGATGGTGAACTTTACCATGAGTAAGCCGGGCGGTGTTTTTACAGACTATTTTCAAAATATGAAAACGGATATATCACGTTTGGAGGGAGCAACATTATTGCCCTGGCAATATAAAGTGTATGTCAGTAATGCAAAGTAAAAAGCGGTGAAAGCCGTATTGGTGTAGTTTTAACGGATAGAAAAGCACAGATGTACATCTGTGTAAAAAAGCCTCCCTGTTTTTTATAGAAGACAGGGAGGTGTTTTTTTGTGACGTTATTTTTAGGCTTCACCACCGTTGAAGTTCAACGGCATGGGAGGGTTGTAAGCTCCTTCGGCAGTTTTTATTTTGCCAAATACAGCTTCGTATTTCGCTACATTTTCTTCCAATGCAAATAGCAGGCGTTTTGCGTGCTCCGGCGTCAGAATGATGCGTGATTTTACATTGGCTTTAGGCGTGCCCGGCATGATACGTACAAAATCGACCACAAATTCGGAAGAAGAGTGGGATATGATTGCCAGGTTGGAGTAGGTGCCTTCCGCAATTTCTGCCGAAAGTTCGATGTTGATTTGATTGTCCTGATTTTCCATTGTCGTTGAAAATAAAATGTTTTTACGAAACGAACATGTTGCTTCACAACACCCAAGGGCAATGTGATCATTTACAGCAACATGAAGTTCCATACTTCCATAGATAAAAAATTTATTATAGTATGAAACAAATGTAATCATTCTGTTTCATAACCAAGAACAAATATAGGAGTAAAATAACGCGATTATCTTTTTCTGACAATCCGGGTGGTTGAAAGATGTTCCGTGACAGGGTAGGTGGTAACCTGATAGGACTCTGGTTGTAAAAATTGTTCGATAAAGGGCAGTGACGGTGTGTACAGGAAGGCTCCTCCTGGTTTCAGCGAGTGTAGTATCTCCATGTATTTTTGAGCATATTCAATGTAATTGCCATCTTTTCGCAGGTTTTGATGCGAAAAATGCAGTGCAAACGAATGGTTGGAGATGATTGTTCCCCATTGATCGGGGGCAAACTGAAAATCGAACCAGTCAGCGCAGATCAACCGGTTGTTGCTTTTATTGTCGACTATCCGATCCATGCCAAATGCCTCTATCTGACGATTCTGAAGATAGTGTGTGAGATAGGCGTGCTCCCCGCATCCGATGTCCAGCACAGGCTGCATAAGCGTGTCAGCATCAATTTGCAACAGCTGCAATTGAAGTTGCGCGGAATATTCGGCGCAGATCACTTCAATAGCTTCGGGAATGTCGGGTGTATTAATCGTGCTGACAAACCCATTCGTTTGCTCTATCCACGCGGTCAGTCTGTGGATGTGATTTTGTTGCAGCCTCTCAAAATCGATTGCATCTTCTTTTAGAGCCGTAATAATATCCTTCCAGAGCAGCTTGTATACAACACGAAGTTGTGCAAGATGCTCTTGCCGCAGATCGATGAATTGATTGCAGCGCGAAAAGGCTTGCTGAGCCTTTTTCGTCATCAGGTCAATCCAAGGAGCTTCCATCTGCTCACTGTCGATGCGAAGTAATTCATCCCGGTGTTTGCAAATGGTCTGCTTGCTGTCGAGCAAAAACTGATTGTCAATGTCAAGATTCCGATAAAACAGGTTGGAATTGCGGTGCACTTCAAACTGCTGCTCAATACTGTTTAGTAACTCCTCTTCTATGGTCATCGTACTACAATTGTGCTGTAAAGATACGGATACTTTTTTTATCGTATCAATACCTGCCCAATCGTTATTCCAGTGCTTGTTCCAAATCACGGGTCAGGTCGTCGGCATCTTCCAGTCCTACCGAGAGGCGAAACAGTCCGTCTCCGGCATACTCTTTCCAGGAACTTAACTGTTCGGGTGTATCGAAATGAAACGAGGATTCCAGCAGCGCTTTGCTATCGAGATAAAAAATCAACGAACGGTGATGCCCCAGCGAGACGGCATAGTGGATAATTTGCAACTTGTCTGCAAATATCTTGGCCTGCGAGGCTCCATCCTTGATACGAAACGTAACCATGCCCGAAAAATTTTTCATTTGTCGTTTGGCCAGTTCGTATTGAGGGTGCGAGGGTAATCCGGGATAGATTACGCGCTCTACTTTCGGGTGATTTTCCAAATAGTTGGCAATTTTCAGTGCGTTCTCCTGATGTGCCTGCATCCGTAGCGGAAAGGTGGCGGCGCCTCTCAAAATCAACCATGCATTGAAAGGGCTAAGTGTTCCTCCGAAACGGATAGCAGTTTTTTTTCGCAGGGGAGTAAGGTCGGCTTTGCTTCCCAGTATGGCTCCACCCAGCGCGTCTCCATGTCCGCCGATGTATTTGGTGAGCGAATGAATTACAAAATCGGCACCCAGTTGTAGGGGTTTGGTTGCCGCCGGAGTGGCAAACGTGGAGTCTACCGCCAGTTTGGCACCAGCAGCACGAGCAATTGCAGCCACAGCCTGAATGTCGGTCAGGCGCAGTAGCGGGTTGCACGGCGTTTCGATATACACCAGTTTGGTGTTGGAACGAATGGCTTTTGCTATGGCTTTACTGTCCGAAGTGTTGACCTTCGTGATTTCGATATTATATTCGGGAATCATATCGTTGGTGATTTCCGATAATGCGGCGTAGGCTACGTCGCTGATAATGGCATGATCGCCCGCACGAAGCAGGTGAAACAGTAGGGTAGTGATGGCTCCCATACCGCTGGCAAATGCAACCGCAGTTTCCGCTTCTTCGAAGGCGGCCAGTTTTTCCTCCAACTGATGAACCGTGGGGTTGCCCCAGCGGGAATAGATCCACGGATCGTTCTCCTGAAGGCCTTCGACCGAAAAACCGGTATCGGCATCTACGACATAGGTCGTTGACATTACAAGGTTGGGAGAGGAGGCTTTTGTTACGGGATCCGGAGCTTCTCCGGCGTGAATGGCGCGTGTTTGATCGCCCACTGGAAATAGAATCTGTTCTGACATCGTTTTGCTTTTTTGTTGCAAAAGTAGTCTTGATTCTCATGGAAATCAATAACGCAGTTGGGCTATTTTGCTACCTAACATGTGGTAGATCGACCCATCGGCATGGGGGCTATTTTTTCAGGATGCCCTGTCGGACGCAATCGTTAACCAGTTGTTCTGCATATTTCCATAGTAAATCCGAGCTTTCAGCAATCTGGTGTTGATTGTTGTATACTTTGTCGTATCGTACATCGTATTCATCCCAGGTGCCTCCGTCGTTCGACGCATTCTGCAAAAGTGGCTCCAGCTTATCCAGCGCTTTGGCAAACCGTGCTTCGTTCGATTCTGCCGCTTCGAACTCCTCCCACAACGTCATCAACTCTTCGGCTTGTGCTGTCGGTAACATTCCGAAAATGCGGTGGGCCGCTTTGCGTTCTTCTTCGGTGTTGGTATGACTTCGGGTGGTATCGTACATGAAAATATCTCCGGTGTCGATCTCTACAATGTCGTGGATAAGCACCATTTTTATTACTTTCAGCACGTCAACAGGCTCATTGGCATGTTCCGCCAATATCATGGCCATCACAGCCAGATGCCAGCTGTGTTCGGCATCGTTTTCGCGTCGGTTGCTGTTGATTAGTTTGGTTCTACGCAGAATATACTTGATTTTATCGATCTCCTTGATGAATTCGATTTGTTGGAGTAGTCGTTTCATTTTACCGGAAAGAATAGTTGACGCAAAGGTAGCCCGTATACGTGAAACTAAATAACTCTATGGAATAAAACCTGTAAAAAAGAGTATTAACGCACTTTTTGAAGAAGTAAAGCCGGATGCAGCAGCAGAAAAAGCAGAGTCACCTACAAAAAAGATGTAAGTGACTCTGTTTTTGGTGAGACATACTGGATTCGAACCAGTGACCTCTTGCCTGTCAAGCAAACGCTCTAAACCAGCTGAGCTAATATCTCGTGAGACAAAAATACCGCCTGTAAAGGCGGTATTTGAGGGTTTTGGTCGGGGTGACAAGATTCGAACTTGCGACCACACGCCCCCCAGACGCGTACTCTAAACCGGGCTGAGCTACACCCCGCTCAATTGTGGTGCAAAGGTAATATCTTTTTTTCTTTTTGCCAATAGTTTTTAGTTTGAGGTAGGGAAAAATATCATTTTATACTCCAGTTTATACGGATCTTTCGTTTTAGAAACGACGCAACATTATGGTAATCTAAATGTAATAAAAGAGTAATGTATTTGGTCTATTTTCAACTTGAATTTAATGATAGTTATTTGTATTGTAAATCAGTCAGTTGTGATGGATTTAATGTAAATTTAATTGTATCTTGAAATTGAATAAAGATTTTCAAATGGTTGATGGCTTCGGAGATCCGGTTGAGCAAACATGTTTCCGCACTATCATTCTTTCCGACATTCACTTGGGATCGAAACACAGCAAAGTGGACGAAGTGCTGAGCTTTTTGTCTGCTTTTTCGTGTAGCAAGCTTATTCTCAATGGTGATATTATTGATGGATGGCAATTGCGTAAATCTCAGAAATACTGGAGTGAAACGAACACACAGTTTATTAAGAAAGTGATTTCAAAAATTGTAAAAGAACATACCGATGTTATTTATGTCAGAGGTAATCACGACGACTTTCTGGATAAAATAGTTCCATTTGCATTTCCCAATATTCAGGTTGTGAAAGATTACGTACTGGAATCGCATGGCAAACGCTATTTTGTATTGCATGGCGATGTGTTTGACAATGTTACAGTCAATATGCGCTGGTTGGCGATGATAGGCGACGTCGGCTATAACTTGTTGCTTAATTTGAATAGGGTGTATAACTATTTCCGAATCAAACGGGGCAAACCCTACTTTTCTCTTGCTCAGCATATGAAGCAAAAAGTAAAAAGTGCGGTTTCGTATATCTCTGATTTTGAAAAGGAATTGGTGAAACTGACGAAACATCGGCATTGTAATGGTGTGATATGCGGACACATACATTCGCCGGCAAATTGCCATTACGGTGATATTCATTATCTTAATTCGGGCGATTGGGTTGAAAGTCTTTCGGCTTTAGTAGAGGATGAACAAGGTAACTGGAACGTCCTGCACTATAAAACCGTTTTGGTTGAAGAAGCCGCATTCTTAATGTAATTTGCCAACGCGAAACTGCATTGTATCAAGTGAAGATATTTTTGTACTTTTGTAGAACAAAGGGCTAATCAGCTTCCAAGTGAAAAGTACAATGGACATAGAAATTATTTCTGACGAATTCCGGCTTCAACAGGCAAATCGCTACAGTTTATGGCTTCATCTTAGTGATGACCATTGCTCGTTTGTGATTCTTGACGATGCTTCCAGATCGTTTGTCGGAATCAAACGGGTGAACCATATTTCGCTGACAAAAACAATTGAACTGTTTGATGGACTGTCGGCAATTTCTTTTGCCCGTGTATTCATTTCTCTTGACACTCAACCTACTGTGCTTGTTCCCAATGTTTTGTTTCGACAAGAGAATAAACGTGATTTACTGAGCTTTACTGCGGAGTTTAATGAAGAATATGAAGTGTTTGAGCATTATCTCCCTTCGCTGTCGGCGGTGAATGTTTTTGCAGTAGCGCCTTCGTTCAAAACCTTTATTGCGCCCTATTTTCCACAAGGTAATCTTATCCATATATCGTCGGCGTTGCTTATTGCTATGGCTGATTTATCGCGTACGGAGACAAACGTGACGATGGGAATTCGTTTGCAGGACAACGTTTTGTCGGTATGTCTGTTTGATTGTGGACGGCTGATTTTTTTTAACCATTTTTCCGTTAAGACCCGCGAAGATGTTATTTATTGGATTATGAGGTTGGGCGATCAGTTTGGTCTGAATGCTAATAAAACAGGTCTCTATGTGCAAGGCGTGGAGAATGTGATGGATGAAAAAGTGGCTTTCTTGCGACTATATTTTGCAAAGCTGAACCTGATTCCTTTCCCAGAGGAATATCAACTGGCTCCGGAACTGAAAACGGAACCGATCGAATTATTTACTGATTTGTTTTACCTACCCTTATGCGAATTGTAAGCGGAAAATTCAAAGGCCGTCGTTTTTCTCCACCGACACATATTACGGCTCGTCCCACCACCGATTTTGCTAAAGAGTCGTTGTTCAATGTGTTGAATAAATATATTGATTTTGAAGCGTGTGTTGCACTGGATCTTTTCTCCGGTACCGGCAGCATTAGTTATGAGTTTGCCTCAAGGGGTGCGATGCGTATCGTTAGTGTTGAAATGAGTGACAAACATTTGGCATTTATCCATAAGATCAGGCAAGACCTCGGATTGTTGAAGGTAATCTTTCCGATTAAGATGGATGTGTTTCGGTATATTCAACAAGGAAAGGAAAAATTTGATATCATTTTTGCCGATCCTCCCTATGAAATGAAAGAATTGCCGTCGTTGCCAGGCTTAGTTCTGAATAGCAGCCTGTTGAATGAGACTGGAATTTTTGTTTTGGAACATTCGGCCAAACAGAATTTCAGTGCAGATCCCAATTTTCTGGAACATCGTCAGTATGGGAATGTCAACTTCAGCTTATTTACGAATAAATCAGTCGAGGCATAGTTTCAATAAATCTATACGGTTGTTTTCAACTTTCAGTATCCTAAAGTTGAACTGATGCACTTTGATCGATTCACCGACTTTCGGAAGACTTTGATAATGGCTTAAGATGTAGCCGGCAATAGTACTATATTCATCCGATTCGGGTATTTGAAGGTCGAAAAGCTCATTCACCTGATCGATTTCCATTCTTCCTGACAGAATATACTCTCCGTTTTCCAGCTTCTTTGCAATGAGTCCACTCCGGTCGTGTTCATCTTCTATTTCCCCGAATATCTCTTCCAGGATATCTTCTAGGGTTACGATACCGGCAGTTCCTCCATATTCATCGACTACGGCGGCAATACTTTTCTTTTGCTGGTTGAAAAGTTTCATTAGCTTGTTGGCCTGCATCGTTTCCGGTACGATAGGCACGCTATTGATATGTTGCGACCACGTGTCCGGATGGCGTAACATTTCGGATGAGTGTATATAGCCGACAATGGAATCGATGTTGTTTCTGTAGAGCAGTATCTTCGAGTGTCCGGTTTCAATAAATAACTGTTTCAGCTGCGCAAGCGACGCTTCAGATTCGTCGATGGCAACTATTTCGGTGCGAGGTACCATGCAATCGCGTAGTTTGACGGAAGAAAAATCGAGTGCATTCTGGAATATTTTCACTTCTGTATCCAAGTCTTGCTCTTCATCCTGGTGTTCAATACTTTCCTGAATAAGATGATCCAGATCGACTCGGGAAAAAACATGATGATGTTTTGAATTTACGTTAACTCCAACCAATTTGAGCATGCCGACCGAAAGCCATATACTGATTTTTGAAATCGGATAAAGAATAATATAGAACAAAAAGAAGATAGGCGAGAAAATACGCAACCATAGGTTGGGATTAGAACGAAAAATGATTTTCGGAATGTATTCTCCGGCAAACAAGATGAAAACGGTGGCCAAAACTGTTTCCAGTAGTGAAATCAGTAAATCGCTTCCAGTGACAATTGAGAGCAGCGGATGCATCAATTCGGCGGTCATGATGCTGAAGATGACCAAGGCTACATTATTTCCTACTAACGTAGTGGTAATGAATTGTTCGGGATAGCGGTAAAAAATTGATAGAAAAAAATTGGTGACATGACTCTGACTCTTCTCCAATTCAAATCTCAATTTGTTTGAAGAGATATATGCTATTTCCATTCCCGAAAAGAAAGCAGAAAATAACAGAGAGAGACTGATAATGAAGTAAATATCCATTGATATTACATGGCTGGGCTAACCGGAATAATGCCTTTAGGCTGCTTAATTGTATATTGTGTCAGCGTCTGATTGGATTCAAAACCTATTCCGGTAATTATTTTTGTATGCTGTGTAACCTTTATTAGAGAGTCGGAATATATCTTTTGATCGCGTTGGCTCCAGAATATTTGTTCGCTTTCAAACATGTCCCCCTGTATATTAATCATCCGTACTTTTCCGTCCAAACGCCAAAGCTGCTTTACCTGAAAGTAATATGCTTTTTTACAGTTTATTTCGGCATCAACATGGAATGACTGGTCAAATCGTTGTAGATGTATACCTTTTGGAAAGGCCCAGTACGGTTCGGTAGCCCGATCATAAATGTACCATGCCGGAGTAATAATCCGGTAACGCGTGATTCCGGAATCGGAGATCAGTGTCGTTACGTTTTCAGCATACATTCTGGGTAGCTTGGTTCTGTCTATCTGTTTGACCGGAGCCTCTGATTCTGTCTTTGTACATCCTGTACAAAAGCACAAAACAACCGCTCCAAGAGCGATTGTTAAGCACTTTATTTTGTATTTGCTATGTCGATGCATTTCTATTGCCAGCTTCTCGTCAATATTAAAGTTTACGTTTGAAAAACCAGATTTCGTTCAATGAAAGATCCAGCGTAAATCGGAAATAATTTTCTTGAATGGAACTTGTCGTCGATTTTCCTTTTATACCATATTCAAAAGAGGTATTGACTAAGCTTCTGGATGACCGGAGCGGAAAGCCGAATCCACAAGTGATGGCTTTCTGACTGGGGGTATAACCATTGACATTAATATAAGAAGTGGAATAATATGCTCCGAATCTGAAACTCATACGTTGGAAATAGGTCTTTCCATAAGGATTATCGATATATTCGCCTCCGATAGAAACTTTCTCCCGGTTACGAAGTACTCCCGTTTGCCCGAAATACTTGGCATTGGCCCAGTTTTGATGCAAAAAGTCAGCGCCTATAGTTAATCGGTTATCGTATGTGTAACTTGCTCCAATTCCAAACTGCATCGGAGTTTCAAAATAGTGAGATGTAGGAGTTTTGATTGTGCTGTCCAATCCCAGAATCAGCATATCATACGAACCATGCAAGTTCATTTTTGGTTCAAACATGGCACCGATTGTGACATATCCTTTGTTAGAAACCTTTCCGAAAATTTGTGTGCCCAGACGAACATTAAATGAGCTGACATCTATTTTGATATATTCAGAAGTAGTGTGTGTGGTCAGCGAGGAATTTGATATGTCGTCAATAGATAACCCACGTGAATAGGTATTATTCCCAAACAGATAAATGGCATTGGCACCAAGTGATATGTGGTTGAAGAGTCGTACCGATAAACCGGCATATACCTGAGAGATTCCTCCCGTGCCTTTATAGCTTCGAGTATAATTGATGGTATCGGTAAGCCCGGAAAACTTCGTTGTTCCGGTTAAAGAATAGTCATATCCAGTGACGGAAAACGGGATGATCCCGATACTTGTCCCGACATATTTATTCAGAGGCATTTGCATAGCTAAATAGTCCAAATTCCCGTTATGAGTGGAACGACTCCCGCTAGCGTCATTGAACTGTGATATTAAGCCGGAAATTCCTAAATCAAACAAAAAAGTCATGGAATCAACTGCACTGTATGATGCCGGATTTGCCGGATTGATAGAGGCATGGTCTCGTATTCCGTATCCAATGCCACCCATTGCCTGACTACGTCCCAAAGCCGGTTCTCGCAATTCTCCGAGCCCGTATCGGGTATAAGGCGAATTAGTATTGTTTTGTGCCATTACGGCAACACCCATTATTAAAGCAGCAAGTGCGCAAACGATTCTATAGCTGTGCATTATAAGTTAATATTCGGTTAAGTCCTATCAGTACTAAGTTTGGTTCTGCAAAGATGGGGTTTTTTAGCCTTGCCACAAAAGGAATTGAGCCTCTACCAGTTAAAAAAACTGAAAGACTTGGGTACTTTTGCATAAACAAAGTTATGTATCCTTCTATTTCAAATTCAATACCTTGCATGACTCCTGCCGTTATTGCTTCGATCGTGTTTTTTCCAATTAAATAATTGGGCATTTTTTCTTCGACCAATGGCAGTTTGCCCGTAAATTCGTGTAATGCACGAAACCGTATTCGGGCTCCCGGAGCAATATTTCCACCCTGAAATGTATTATCGGCAGAAACGATGTCGTACGTAATGGCTGTTCCTGCATCGATAATCAGTAAATTGGTATCCGGACACAGCCAGTTGGCACCCACAGCCGCAGCTATTCTGTCTTTTCCAAGAGTTTGAGGAGTTGAATATCCATTCTTGATGGGTAGTGGAGTCTCGTGGGTCAGTTCTATGAAGTAGGCCGGGTGTTTCAGCAGGTATTGTTTTGTCGTTTCATCAATAGTAATGACCGAACAAAGTATAACGGCTGTAATTTGAAAACGGTTGAAAAAAGCGGCAATGATTTCCTGAGTCAAAAGGGAATGCCTCTCAACCAATAATAACCTGTCTTGCTCGAAGACGGCAATTTTGACAGAGCTGTTACCTTGGTCTATAATCAGATTCATTTTTGCTACTAACGTTACAATCAAAAAAAGGAAACTCGCGTGAGCTTCCTTTTTATCATTGACTGTTTGAGAAACAAATCAAATACGTTTTTCTTTGATACGGGCTTTTTTACCGGTAAGTTCACGCAAATAATATAATTTTGCTCTACGAACTTTACCAACTTTGTTCACTGTAATGCTATCGATAAAAGGAGAATCCATCGGAAAGATACGTTCAACGCCGATATTATCGGACATTTTACGAACTGTGAAACGTTTTTTGTCCCCATGGCCAGTAATTTTAATTACCACACCTTTGTACTGCTGGATACGTTCTTTGTTTCCTTCAATAATACGATAAGCAACAGTGATTGTATCACCGCTTTTAAATACAGGAAGGCTACGCTCTACAGCGAAAGCTTGTTCTGCAACTTTAACTAAATCCATTGTTTGTCAATTAATTAATTTAGAGCTAGCACGCAACATAACAGTTCTCTCTCTTCTGCCAGCGATTACGGCTAAATGGTTTGCAAAGGTAACTGTTTTTCCTTAATTCCCAAAGGGTAAATAAAAATTGTGCAATTATTTCTTCCTTTCGAGGCCATATTCTACTTTTGTACGAGGTGTTGTTATTTCGTGATGATCGAATGTGACTTCGTCCTTGTAAATCAATTTATCGGAGGTTAGCTGAAATCCGGAAAAAGATTCGTCTGGTATTCGATTTTCTTTGGTTGAATTGTTATTCAAATGACTGAATATTAAAATATTGCGTTTTGGATCATATTGTAATGCTAGTGTATGCCCGGACGAGTATGGTAGTGTTACTCGGTAACTGCTTTGGTTATTTTGGATGAATAGAGGCAGTCCAAAAGTGAGTGTATTCTCTTTTATCGAAAGTACATCCATGACCTTGAAATTCAGATCGCTCGAATAGTGCGACCATCCCAGTAAAATATAATGGACTTCATTTTGATAGCTGACCGGAATAGCTGTGTAATAAAGGGCACCATACCAATTTTTTGCATTGATAGTACGATCGTTTTCGGGTAGGTAGCCTGAGCGGTCTTGTGCCAAATAAACCAATTTATGGCTGGCGAATTGAAAGTAAGAAAAAAAACGATAGTCTCCGTCGGTTGAAATGTAGTTCCACGAATAAATTCTGAGCTTCCGATCGGTAGAATAGACTTTGCCCAGATAGGGAAGTGAGTCGAATGCATACTCAAAAGATGAATCGTTCTGAAGCGAGACATTCAGTTGTTGACAAATGGAATCGTTCAAAAGAGACCGAAGGGAGTCTGAAGGTGCCTGATACAGTTTACCAAACAATGTCTTTAATGAAAACTCTTCGCGTGATAAATTGCCGGCGTGAATTGTTCCACATAGCAGACTCTCGATGATTAGGATAACCCAAATATGGCGCATAGTCAATAAGAATAAAAAGCCCTTCTGTGATTACACGAAGGGCCTTTGTATACCAAGACAAGTGTTATTATTTCATGTTATGATAGACGTTTTGAACGTCTTCGTCATCTTCAATTCTTTCAATCAGTTTCATTACCTGAGCTTGTTCTTCTTCATTCAATTCTTTTGTGTCGTTGGGAATACGTTCAAATTCGGCACTGATAATTTCGAATTCGTTTTCCTCAAGGTACTTCTGTATCTTATTGAACGATTCAAATTCGCCATAAAGAATTACCTCATTTTCTTCGGCAAAAATTTCGTCAACACCATAGTCAATCAATTCAAATTCAATGTCTTCCAAATCCATATCTTGTTTCGGAACGATTTTGAAAACACTTTTGCGATCGAACAAAAATGAAAGGCTACCGGTTACTCCCAGAGAACCTCCTAATTTATTGAAGTAACTTCTGACATTAGCAACAGTACGGGTAGGATTGTCGGTTGCAGTTTCCACAACAACAGCAATGCCATGAGGAGCATAGCCTTCATAAACCATTTCTTTGTAATCGGCTTCATCCTTTGAAATGGCTTTTTTTATGGCACGTTCCACATTCTCTTTCGGCATGTTTTCTGCTTTTGCATTTTGCATTAAAGCACGAAGCCGAGGATTACCGGTCGGATCAGGTCCACCGGCCTTTACCGCAATTGATATTTCTTTACCCAGTTTAGTAAACACGCGGGCCATATTGCCCCATCTTTTCATTTTACGTGCTTTTCTGTATTCAAATGCTCTTCCCATAAAATGTTATTCTCTTGAAGATTGATTCTGCATCAACCTGAAATTGTGATAAATTAGTGTTTGTCCGTTTATCGACCCATTCGTTGATGTCCACCTTTTGTTTGGTTATTAGATGGCGGTTCAATGGATTTCTGAGGTTGTTCGTAGGTTTTTTTCTTTCCTTTCGGTAGAGGTTCGCCACTGATATTAACATGCCAGGCGGCTTTTACTCCAAATGACATTAAACGATTGAAATTAACTGTATTGGAGCAAGGAATACCTATATATTGAAGAGATGGATATATTAAATTAGTGGACCCTACTGTTTTTTGTGCGTCGTTAAGTCCATATTCGCCAAAAGCACTGAAAGTAAGATAGGTGGTTTTTCGTAGTTTTTTCAGATATCCTATTTCAAATAAAGCATTGTACGACTTTTGGGTGGAAAGCATGCCATGATTGCCTTTTAAATCGGTAGAGGTAAAACCTAACCATGGAAGGTCGGATAAAGTGGTATTGAGATTTTCGTATTTGCCGGTAGTTGTTACTGAACCTCCGCTTACATGATAATAACCAGCCAAAGGAAGCGACACTTTTATACCACCAGCCACATACAATGCATTTCCGGAGGGGAGATAATAACGATAATGCAGCATCAGAGGGAGTTCGATGCGATACAGAATATCCTGTTCTTTGATTTTGCTATCGACTTTTATTTGTTCTGTGTATGGTAATCCATCACTATCGTAGGTTGTATACGTATAGGAAGTCCCGGCTTTGATGCTTGAAAAAGCTGTGTAAGTGGCAAAGTCCACTCCGGTGGTGAAGCCCCAGTGAGGAGTTGGAAAAAAGCCTCCGCCAATTCCGACCCGTAAACCCGGGCCATTCAGTTGCGAACCATTCGCTGGATTGTAATTGTATCCAAACATACCGGTTGATGCACTTCCATATAATTCAAAACCTTTTAGATGAAGCTTTTGAGCAAACATGGAAATGGAAAGTAATATCGCGAATAAAGAAACGATTATTTTTTTCATTTGTCTTATTGAAAAATGGGTGACAGATTATTTTACAAACAACTTTTGGATTGACGTACTGCCATCTTCGAGTTGAATGCGAACCATGTAACAACCTACTACCGATGGAGCTTCTACGGCTGCACTAATATCGGAGGTGGTGTACTGGCGAACCATTACCCCACTCATTGTAAATATCTGAATTTTAGCTAATTGTATGTCTGACGAGGTCGTCTTTATGCTCACTGTGCTGTTTTTAGATACCGGATTGGGTGCAACAGAAACTTTTGATAATGTGTAACTGACATGGAAGGCAACTGTGTCGGAAGTCAGACTCGTCCCGTTTGCTAAAGTGGCAACAACATAGTAATATCCATACATTCCTGCTCCACCTTTGGTGTAGTATTGCGAGGTAGCTCCATTAATAGGACCAAAATGTGTTGGTTTTTCTTGTGTTAAATCTATGCCGGTTGGCGATATTGAGTCGACATACCATTGATAAGACTTGAAAATGTTCAACGTGTCGCTGCAGATTAATACGCGACCGCTCCATCGGGAGTAGATTTGGGGAGTTGTTTGTGCCTGAGCCAAACAAGCAATGAAACCCAAAGCAAAGAAAAGCAATAGAATACGCTTCATTTGAATCTAAAAAATTAATAGAAATGTTTTGTTGCTCTTGTTTACAAGTTTACACCCAGTTTTGCTGCTCGAACTGCACAACGTTTTGACAGGAAAAATGAAATGTGACAACGAGAGTGCAAATGTACATAATTTATTTCAAGTGCATCGACAAAAAATACTAAAAAGGCCGTGGCAGAGGGTTTGCTCAATCGATTTCCAGACCAAACTCTTTTTTTAGACGCAATAAGGCCGGATTGGATTCTGCCATTTTGGAGAATTTGTCCTGAGGGGACATCACCTTGGTATTCTCTTTAGTGATGTCGACAATAATCTCCAGCTTGATGAAATCGTTCATTAGGTTATGCCGGAGAAAAGCAAGCAGCTCGGACAATATTTCATTGATAGAATTTTCCTGAAGAATCTGGTCGAGAACAAGTTTTAGCTTGTGTTTGTCCTCAATAGAGGGCAGGTTGTTGAGCATGATGTTTTTGGCATGCGTCTTTTCCGGAATCACTTCGTTGGCAAAGTGTTTCCACGCCTTTTCAAGCGAATCGGCCGAAAAAGGGTTGTCTTGTTTCTCCGTCGTTGATACTTTGGTCGTGGTGTGTACTACCGTCTTTTCTTGTTGTACAAATGGTTTGGTTATGGAGATACTGATCGGAGGCGGAGTCGACAGCATATTTTTATTTACCGGCTTTGCAGTCGGTGTGGCCGGAGCCGCAGCTGTCGGTTTGTTGGGAACGGGTTGTCGCGTTGGTGCGGGGGAAACCTGCGTAACGACCGGTTGACCCAAATGCATTTCCGGGATCAGTTCGATGGGAGGAAGAATATCCTCTTCACTTAACTCATTTTTTTTTTTGTCCGTCAATTGGCTAAGACGGATTAGTGTAAGTTCTGTAAGTAGTCGTTTGTTTCGGCTGAGCCTGAAATTCAGATCGCAATCGTTTATGATTGCCAGCGCCGCATACAGAAAATCGGTGGGACATCGCTGCGCCTGCGTGGTGTACGATTGTTTGACCGAATCGGCCACTTCGAGTAACTGTACGGTTTCGGTATCCTTACACATCAACACATCACGCAGGTGAGCGCTGAGACCTCCTACAAAGTTATGGGCATCGAATCCTTTGCTGAGAATCTCGTTGAAGATCAAGAGTGCATCTTTCACTTTGTTTTCAAGAAACATATCGGTCAGCCGGAAATAGTAGTCGTAATCGAGTACATTGAGATTCTGAATGACTGCCTGATAGGTAATGTTGTTGCCACAAAAACTGACCACCTGATCGAATATTGAAAGCGCATCGCGCATTCCGCCGTCTGCTTTTTGAGCAATGACGTTGAGAGCCTGCGCGTCGGCGGTAATACCTTCCTTTTGAGCAACGTGCCGGAGATGTTCTACGGTGTCGTTTACGCTGATGCGATTGAAATCGTAAATCTGACAACGCGACAAGATGGTGGGTAGAATTTTATGTTTTTCGGTCGTAGCCAGAATAAAAATGGCATGGGCCGGCGGCTCTTCCAGCGTTTTCAAAAAAGCGTTGAAAGCCGAAGCCGAAAGCATGTGGACTTCATCGATGATGTAAACACTGTAGTGCCCTATTTGCGGTGGAATCCGTACCTGATCGATGAGCGTACGAATGTCGTCAACGGAGTTGTTAGAAGCTGCATCGAGTTCGTGTATATTATAGGAGCGTTGTTCGTTGAAAGCACGGCACGATTCGCATTCGTTGCATGCCTCGAAATCTTCGGTGAGGTGTGCGCAGTTAATCGTTTTTGCAAAAATACGGGCACAAGTCGTTTTTCCTACTCCGCGCGGACCACAGAAGAGGTAAGCGTGGGCAAGATGGTTGTTTTTAATCGCATTTTTCAGTGTTGCCGTTAGCGCAGACTGACCCACCACCGACATGAAGGTGGCCGGACGATATTTTCGGGCAGAAACGATAAAATTCTCCATGTTTTTGTAACGAATTGAAAGCCTTCCCGAATGGTATTCAGTTGCCAGCAACGACGGGAGAGCTGCTTCGATATTGGAGGCAAATATAGACCAAAAAATTGGAAAGACAAAGTCCGTTGAAAAAGTAAAAGTGGTCGTTTTTGATAGAGTACATTTAAAAATGTACTATCTTTACAGCCGAATTCAAACTTATATTTATGCTCTACAAATTCCTTATTCTATCAGACGAAGTGGACGATTTTATGCGTGAAATTACCATTGATGCAAGTGCTACTTTTTTTGATTTGCACAATGCTATTTTAGACTCCGTCGGCTATGAAAAAGATCAGATTACCTCTTTTTTTCTCTGCGATGACTCGTGGGAGAAACAACAAGAGATTACGCTGATTGAAATGGAAACCAGCTCCGAATACGATAATTTGGTAATGGATACTACTGTGCTTGAGGACTATGTTACCGAAGAAAAACAGAAGCTTCTCTATTATTTCGATTTGATGGCCGATCGTGCATTTTTTATTACGATGCAGGAACTGATTCCACGACAAGACAGCGATAAGGCTGTATGTACCCGCTCCGAAGGCCAGCCTCCGAAGCAGAATATTGATTTTGATACTGTCACCGTTGCTCAGTCTACAGGAGATATCGATGAACAATTTTATGGCGATGAGGAGTTTGACGCCGAAGAACTGGATAGCGAAGGATTCGGCGATGTCAATTTTGAAGAAGAGTCGCCGCGTTAAGCAGCAACCGGATAAATAAAAAACAGAGGGTAATACTGACAAAAAGTTGGTATTGCCCATTTTTTTTGACGGAAAGGAGTTGATTTTGTATATATTTTCGTAAAAATGATCGCCGTTCTGTTTTTTCGTTTAACTTTGCAGGTCGATTTATCTCAATACTATTGTCGTGTTGAGAATGATTGACACTCTTGGATTCATTATTTACATTAAATTTTTTGACGAATGAAGAAATGTGTAATTCTGGCAGGTTGTGCTCTTGCCCTCTTTACAGCTTCCAAACCTGCTCCGTCGACGGAACAGACGTCCGGAATAGATCGTGCCAATATGGACATGACGGCGAATCCGGCAAATGATTTTTACCGGTATGCTTGTGGCGGCTGGATGCAAAAACATCCGTTGACGGCAGAGTATGCCCGCTATGGCAGTTTTGATCAATTGAACGAAGAAAATCAGACAAAATTGAAGAATCTGATTACAGGAGTCTCCAAGCAACAAAATGCTCCCGGCTCGATTCCGGATAAAATAGCCACATTGTACCAGCTTGGAATGGATAGCGTGAAATTGCAACAGCAAGGTGGCGCTCCGATTAAGCCGTTGCTGACAGCTATAGCTAAGCTTTCTACCCGGAAAGAGTTACAGAAAGAGCTGATTACACTGCATAAAAATGGAATTTTTCCCTTCTTCGATTTGACAACCGAAGCCGATTATACAAATAGTAAGATGACGATAGCCTGGCTGTATCAGGGCGGTACAGGTATGGGAGAACGAAGCTACTATCTGGACAACGATGAGCGTACCAAAGAGATCAGGGCTAAGTATCAGGAGATGATGACAAAGCTCTTCAACCTGTCGGGTTATGCTAAACTGGTAAAAATGCCGGCAAGCAAACTGACCGCAGAGGTGATGGGATTAGAAACGGAATTAGCCAAAGCCTCTTTTGACCGGGTGACTTTGCGCGATCCGCACAAAAACTTCAACAAGATGGATCTCTCCAAATTGGTTGCAATAACTCCTGATGTTGATTTTGCCACCTATTTCAAGAGTGTCGGTTTGCCCGATCTGAAAAGTCTGAATGTTGCGCAGCCTCAATTTATCAAAGAGGTTCAGAATATTTTCAAAACAACAAAACCGGAAATCGTTAAGGCATATTTCGCGTGGTATGTAATCAACACGGCAGCACCCTATTTGAGCAGCGATTTCGTAACCGCTAACTTTGCTTTCTACGGCAAAGCAATGTCGGGTCGCGAAGTAATGCGTCCGCGCTGGAAACGTGTGGTAACGACTATCAACGGAACACTTGGTGAAGCAGTAGGCCAAATGTATGTGGAAAAATATTTTCCGCCGGCAGCTAAAAAACGCATGTTGGAACTGGTTCACAATCTGCAGGATGCCTTTGCACAACGCATTCAGGCTTCGGAATGGATGGCGCAGGAGACCAAAAATACCGCAATTTCCAAACTGAAAGCTATTCATATTAAGATCGGTTATCCCGATAAATGGCGCGATTACAGTAAACTTCAGATCGCTTCCGATAGCTATTTTGCCAATATCCTGCGTTCTAATCAATTCGATGTTGCCTATATGCTTAACAAGGTAGATAAACCTACCGATGTAAACGAATGGTTGATGACACCTCAGACTGTGAATGCCTACTATCAACCGACGACCAATGAAATCTGCTTCCCGGCTGCAATTCTGCAACCTCCTTTCTTCAACCAACAGGCCGACGATGCTGCCAACTATGGTGCTATCGGGGTGGTTATCGGTCATGAAATGACTCACGGCTTCGATGATGAAGGCCGTCAGTACGATTTAACTGGTAACCTGAAAGACTGGTGGCAACCCGAAGATTCGAAGAAATTCGACGAACGGGCCAAAGTGTTGTCCGACTATTTCAGTAACATTGAGGTGGTTCCCGGTACCAAGGCTAATGGTCAACTGACACTGGGCGAAAATCTTGCTGATAACGGAGGTCTTCATATTTCGTATATCGCTATGCAAAATGCAATGAAAAAAGGAGATATTAATTCGGATAAAATGGATAATTTTACTCCGGCACAGCGTTTCTTTATCGCTTACGCTACGGTGTGGGCAAGCAATATCCGTGATCAGGAAAAAGTTCGTTTGACAAAGACCGATCCGCATTCGCTGGCTCAATGGCGTGTCAACGGTACATTGCCGCATATCGATATGTTTCTCGATGCTTTCAACGTTAAAGACGGAGACAAAATGTATCTGCCGAAAGAAAAACAAGCTCTGATTTGGTAACCGGTAAAATGAGTTTTGGGAACGTTAATGTGTTCTGAAAAGCCAAAACCTTTAGATAAGCTCTCCGACTATGCATGCCGATTGCAGAGTCGGAGAGTTTTTTTGATACCGATCTCAATAAAGAGTACCCGGAAGTGTATAATTTGCCATTTTTTGTAGTATATTTTCGACATCAAAGAAACAAAAAATAAAAGGAGATAATTCCAGATGAAAACGTCAATTCCATTAATCATTACCATCAGTCGTCAGTTAGGGAGTGGAGGTGCTGCTGTTGGTCAGCAACTGGCCGAGAAATTAAATATCCGTTGCGTTAACCGTGAAATTGTAAGCAGGGCAGCAAAAAAGCTCTCTGTGATGGAGCAAGAACTGGACGAACGGGACGAGAAAATGCAATCGTTTTGGAAATCATTTTTTCAGTTCAATGCTCTGGCAACCGAGGTAGCGTTTCCTCCCGGTACACGCATCACAACCACGGGCGAGGTGTTTAGGGTAGAGAGTGAAATTCTGCAACATGTCGCCAAAGAAGAATCGGCCGTAATTATCGGACGGTGCGGATACGCAATTTTGAAAGATTATCCGAATCTGATTACGGTCTATCTTCATGCCGATAAGGCATTTCGCGTCGACCGCATTGCTCATGATGGCACTATGACCACTGAAGAAGCGAGTGAGGTGATAGAAAAAAACGATAAAGAGAGAGGCCTTTACATTGAAACATTTACCGGAAATAAGTGGAGCGATGCCCGCCATTTCGATCTTTGTATCGATACTGGCAAAATTGGCATCGATAAAGCGGTGGAGATTATTTTGAACTATGTAAAATTGAGGTGCTCATAGTACATTTGGAAGTGGAATAACTTCTTGTTATCTTTGTTGACAAGTGATACCTGCCATCCGTTCAACGCGTAAGAGTAATACTGGGCAGATCTCTTTTTTTGAGTAAATCAATAACCACAAGAAGTTCTTCGTATGCGTAAATTTTTATTCCCATTTATTTTAGCATCAACAATCGTTGCCGGCGGCTGTATGCAAAGCGGCAAGTCGGCGCCAGTATCTAAAAGTGCTGATAAAACAGTGCTTCGCGAAGCTTCGGTGTCTGAACTGGTCGACACGGTGGAATACAATAAAAAACTGGTTACACTTGCCAATGGCGACACTACCGGGCGCTGGCCGGTAAAACACCTTCCGTATCCGATGAAGGGGGCTATTTTTCCCTACAAACGTATTGTGGCTTATTACGGTAATCTTTACTCGAAAAAGATGGGGGTACTGGGCGAATATGCTCCGGATACCTTATGGGAGATGCTTCGGAAAGAGATGAAAGCATGGGAGGCTGCCGATCCCTCTACACCGGTTGTGCCGGCAATTCATTACATTGCTGTGGTAGCACAGGGCAACCCGGGCAAAGATGGCAAATACCGTATGCGGATGCCGGCGCATCAGATCGATTCTGCCCTGGCGATTGCTAAAATGGGAAATGCCATCGTGTTTCTGGATATACAGGTGGCTCTCAGCAATCTGAAAAATGAAGTTCCGCTACTGGAATCGTATTTGAAATTACCGAATGTGCACTTGGCC
The DNA here is from genome assembly GCA_017860295.1 of Bacteroidota bacterium. GTDB lineage: Bacteria > Bacteroidota > Bacteroidia > Bacteroidales > Paludibacteraceae > Microbacter. Next base: position 101,352 of record JAFNAS010000008.1, read on the forward strand.
ATCGATCCGGAATTTTCGATGAAAAACGGCAGTTTGCCCGGCAAGAAGATCGGAACCTTCGATGCTGAGGATGTAAATTATTGTTCCGGTTATCTGACCGATCTTGTAAAAAAATACAATCTTCCGACCAAAATATTGGTTGTGCACCGTTTTACTCAGGGAATGGTAACCAATTACAAACAGATAAAGCATCATCAGGAGGTACAGTTGGTGATGAATATGGATGGGTGGGGAGCTCCTGTGCTCAAGCACGATACCTACAAGCAATATGTATATCGCGAACCGGTACAGTTTGCCGGATTCAAACTTTTCTACAAAAACGATCTGAAACGGCCACCACACCAAATGCTTACGCCGGAAGATCTGGTGAAGCTCAAACCCAAGCCTATCTATATTCAGTATCAGTAAAACGTTTGGAAAAGAGATGTTGATAGCTGATTTTGACAAAATTAAAGCTCAATTAGGCTTCGAAGAGGGAATTCACGGCAAAGAGGAGTATTTCAATTCGGTAGTCCTTGTGTTGTTGGTTCCGATAGATGGAGAGTATCATTTTGTCTTTGAGAAACGGGCAGCTGATATCCGGCAGGGTGGAGAAATCTGTTTTCCCGGAGGTAAAATAGATGAAGCCGATACGTCGCTCGAACAGGTTGCCTTGCGCGAAACCTATGAAGAGATGGGTATCCCGGCCGAAAAAATTGAAATTATCGGGCGTGTCAATACGTTGGTGGCACCGATGGGTGTAACGGTAGACGCGTTTGTGGGTATTGCCGATATTTCGCTCGACGACCTCTCGGTCAATGCGCAGGAGGTGGAACGGGTCATTACGTTGCCGGTCTCCTATTTTCTGACTCACAGCCCCGAACGGTATAATGTGAAGGTAGAGGTGCACTCAACAACGGTAGATGCAGCAACCGGAGAACAAATTGTTTTGTTACCCGTAGAGCAGTTGGGTTTGCCCGAACGCTATAAGACACCTTGGGGAAATTATCTCTACAAAGTGTTGGCGTATCCTACCGGTCAGGGTGTTATCTGGGGAATTACAGCTCGTATTGTAAATGATGTCGCCGAAAAAATTTCAAAAATAGCGAGTAGTATCTGATTGATACTCTCATTAGCTTTTCTTCTCAAAAGTTTTGTGCATGGCTTTTATCAAGCCTTGTGGAGTCCATGCCGGAGCCACCATTCTTCTCACTGTTTGTAACGGATAAACCGAATCGCGCTTCGAGATAAGAATAAACGATATCTTCATCTGCTTGTTCAGCTCTTCGGTAGCCTGGTGATTCCAGATTCCGTAAGGATATGCCAGATAATCAACAGGTTTGCCCGTAATGCTTTCCAATCCCTTTTTCGGGTCGGTTACCTCTTTCTTCCAGTCTGCCGCTTCTTTGTATTTGGTTACCATCGTATGATCCCAGGTGTGTAAGGCGACGGTATGTCCCGCTTTGGCCAACTGCGCGATCTGATCCTTGGTCATATAATTCTTCTTGTTGTAGGTGATGGTCATGATAAAGAAGACGCCTTTGAAGTGGTATTTTTCGAGCACCGGCGCCGCAATGGTGGCATGTTCCACGCGTGAGTCGTCGAAAGTGATCATCACTGGTTTTGACGGCAGCGTTTCGTTATGAGCCAGGTAGCCGTAGAGCTGATCGGGTAGAATGGCGTGGTAACCGCTGTCGGCAAGCGCACGTATTTGGGCCTCAAATAGTGCCGGACTTACCGTGTAATCGTCTTTTCTCCCGTCTTCAATGCGGTGGTAACAGAGGATCGGCACTTCGGTTTTGGCCAGTATGGCTGCTGCATTGTTTATCGTCTCATGCTGCGTAGGGCGATCCTGAACAGTTGGAGGAGTAGCACCCGATTTGTTACTGCCGGATGAAGGATTACAGGCCGTCAGGATAGATCCTGTAAGACAGGCAAGAATATAAAAAACCGATCGTTTATCCATTTTGAAGAAATTAAAATCAACGGATTTTCTTTTCCAGCTGGCTGAAGCGTTTTTTGCCGTTCATGTAATACAACCACAACAAACTTCCCGTGAGAATCCCTGTAGGGTGGGGCACTGTAGTCAGTCGCAAATTGGTTTCCCGTTTTGTTGCCAGCTCAATCTTCATCGCTTTGTAATCTTTCCGGGCTTTGGGAATTTGCAGCGCATGTTCGAATTGTCCGGTCAGAACCATTTGCAGCGCGGCTAAATAGTCGAGTACAAAACGTGGGAATGCGATTTTTCGTAACTCGTCGTCAGGCATATTTTTGTACAACATGCACCAGTTGTTACGGAAATTCAGGTAGGTTTTGCGGCAGTTTTTTTTGCTCATGCTACCTCCTCCGAGATGATATACGGTGCTTTGTGGTATGCAGAGGATAGAACGTCCCCTGTTTTTCAAACGCCAGCAAAGGTCGATCTCTTCCATGTGCGCAAAAAAGGTATCGTCGAGACCTCCCGCATCAAAAAAGTCTTTGGAACGGATAAAGAGGCAGGCACCGGTAGCCCAGAATACTTCGCGGATAGTATCGTATTGTCCTTTGTCTTCTTCGAGTGATGAAAACAGGCGTCCCCGGCAGAATGGGTAACCCAGCCGGTCGATAAATCCGCCGCATGCTCCGGCGTGTTCAAAATGGGTTCTGTTATTCAGCGCCCTTATTTTCGGTTGGCAAGCGGCCACTTCGGGACGTTCGTCCATGATCCTGACCAAACTTTCAACCCATCCCGGTGTTACTTCTACATCCGAATTCAGCAGGATAAAATATTCGGCTTCAATTTGTTTTAAAGCCTGATTGTACCCTCCGGCAAATCCGTAGTTTTTATCGAGTTGAATCAGTCGGAGTTGCGGATAGGTCGTTGTCAGAAAAGCGATCGAATCATCGGTCGAACAGTTGTCAGCAATTACAATTTCAGTATCGGGCACCGTTGTATGCTGTACTACCGACGGGAGAAAACGTTCCATGTGGTGTCTCCCGTTATAGTTCAAAATAACAATACTGATTTTCATTTTTCGCGTTTGTATTTCCAGCGCTTGTGCGACCAGAGATAATAAGCCGGATCGCGTTGAATGGTTTGCTCCATCTTGCGGATAAACCGTTCGCATATTTCGTAAGGTTGTGTGCAAACCGGATCGTTTTCAATAACAGAGAGTGTTGCTTTGTAATAACCCCGTTTGATTATTTCGGAATCGATGTAGTAAACGGCAAAGTCAAGTTGTCGTGCAATGCGATCCATACCGGTTAGCACTGGAGTATCCTGATTTAAAAAGGTGGTCCAGTATTCCAGATTGCTGCTGGAGGGTGTTTGATCCGAAACCATAGCAACAACGTGAGGAATCTTACTTTGCTTGATCCGTATCATGGCTCGTAGAGTGTTGTTTTTCGGAATGTTGAATGTGCCGAACCGTTCACGGGCTTTGATAAACAACTCGTCGATACTGGGGTTTTTCAATGGACGATACACGGCGGCTAAACGGATGCCCGGCTTGAATTTGCGCTCCAGTGTAGAAAGCCAGTCCCAGTTTCCGTAATGACCAAGGAGCAGAATGACGTTTTTGCCTTTATCCAGTTGTTCATACAAAAGATCGAAGTTGTCGATGCTAATGCGTTTGTCCAACTCTTTATCGGAGATCCGGGTCATTTTCATTAACTCCATGCTATAGTCGCACAAATGGCGATAAAACCGAGTTTCGATAACTCTTAATTCTTTACCGGTTTTTTCCGGGAAAGAGTTGCGCAGGTTTGTCCGCACGACTTTCAACCGATATCGAACCACTCGGTGCACAATCAATGCAAGAACGTCCGATATTACATAAAGCAACGAAAGTGGCATCAATGCCAGAAGTGTTGCAAAAACGTAGAAAATATAATATCCGAAGGTGTCGTTTATTTTCTTCATCAGATTACGTATTATTTCAGCGGAATAGTGTATCCGATATTATAGGTAAATCCCCAGACGGAACTTCCTGTGATGCCGTAGCCCGGTACGTACCAAGGTTTGTAGCTCTCCTTTCCGGTCGACAAGCCTATTTTCAAGCGTCCACTCCAACCAATCGTAATATTTTTAAGTACATTCAATCGTATGCCTGCCACAAGTTCTCCCCATTTGGCAGTAGACTTCAGATTATCCAAATTTGTGATAGTACTGTTTCCCCAGTACTCATCCTTAAGCGGTAGATTATGTATGTCGTAATTGAAAGGTGCAAAACCCATACGGACACCGACATACAGAATAGACGGTGTAATTTGTTTCGGGTCAGTTATATTCAACAGATTGACATTGATTCCGATTCGGTTATACATCCCCTTAGCATTGAACTGTCCTCCTTCATCGGTAACATGATTGATGGAGGCATGGCCGATTTCCCAAATCGGGAACCATTTGTTACGAAGATTAACATCCACTGATGCTTCGTAATAAGAAATTCCTGAACCTTGTAGTTTGCTGATGAATGGGCCTGCAACATCGGTCTGAACCGTCACAGCTCTAAGTAGAGGTTGTGGTTCGGTTTTCTTTTTTACCTGCTTTTTGTGTGTTTGCATTACGGCTGGTTTGCGGTCTTTGTTTTGCTGACCGACAGCGCCCTGAATAAAAATCACCAGTGCCAGCAAACTAAAAATATATCTGAAGATTTTCTCTCGCAGTAGTGCTGACATAGTTGTATTTTACTTTTATTCGTTTTACTTTATGGGTGGTCGAATAGCTATTGACAGAGTCGATGTTATGGGTTACAAGGCAACCACATTCCAAAGAAAGATATTTCTGAATATTGGCGTGTACAATTGTCAGTGTATCATATATATTGTTGAAGCGTATAACAAATCGACTGGTATCCTGTAGTTTATGCAACGGTAAACTAATGGTTGTTACCGATTTGGTATTCGCATACAGCACCGAATCGTTGCCAAGTCCTTTGACCCAAATACTGTCAATTGTAAACACTTTTGTGCTATCGTTCTTCACGGTATAAAAGTCGGATGTCATTGCCACATAACGATTCTCATGACAGCTTTTATCGTTGGTACAGGCAATGTATATCACAGCTGCAATCAAAAGTAACGCCAATGAAAGGAATCGGTTCATTCGCTTATTTATATTCTACCAGTTCCGATAAAGGCTTGCGTTGTTTTTTCTCTTCCAGCAGATCGTTTGGATCGGAAGGATAACCAACCGGGATGAGCGCGATGGGTTCCATGTGTTTGGGGATGGAGAGTGTAGCTACACATTTCCGTACATCAAAGTTGCAAATCCAGCAAGTTCCCAGCCCCAGATCGGTGGCTGCCAATGTGAGATAGGTGGTAGCAATGGCTATATCCACATCACAATAGTCTTTTTCATCCGACGACCGTTTCCATGATTTCGTATGGTCGCCACACACTACAATGCAGACTGGTGCCGTGCTGAACCATTCACGTGGATAGCAATCTTGTAGCTGGTTCAGTAGATTTTTATCTGTAATGACGATCATTTTCCAAGGTTGGAAGTTGACCGCAGAGGGTGCTATACGAGCAACTTCGAGCAGATATTCTAATTTCTCTTGTTCGATCGGTTGTGCTTTGTAATTGCGTACCGAACGGCGCTTATTGGCAAGATCGATGAAATTCATAATGATAAACTTTATTTGTTTGTAATCGTTTTAATCGCTTTCTCAGTGGCATCCAGCAACGGTTGCGTAGAAATTTCTTTTCCTACGGCTCCAGTCATCCATATTTGAGGCGTTAACCGGCCTTGTGAATAGATGCGTTCGATCTCCGTAGCGAGGGTCTCTTTAGTAAAATGTTGTTCCAATTGGAACTGAATAAGGAATCCGAACGGATAGTTGGACAGGTACAGCGGATCGTTGATCATGTGCGAGTAAATGGCCAACACCGGCGAGTCTTTGTCACCAAGAACAGGGGCATAGAACCGGTTCCATACCTCTTTCGCGCAATTTACTACCGCGTCTTTCAGTTCGGTAGCAGTCGCGTCGGGATGTGCATAGAGCCATTGCCAGGTATGCAAATCGACCAGCGACACTCCCATTATTTCGTATACATCCCAGAAGGTATCGAGCGTTTGCAACGTTTCCAGATCGCTGTTTTTCCCAGTGTAGCCCAACAGGTCGAGATCGCGTTTCTGAAACACAAAGGCCAACGCTTCGGTATGAGCCGTGTTGGGAACGCCGTGCAGCATGTAGTCGTCCACATCGTGCAAACTGATAGTTTGCTCTACATTGTGTCCGAATTCGTGGGTTGCAATGTTGTAGCCTTTGTAATCCATGCCGTTGGCGCCAACGCGGGTGCGCAAGCGAACTTTTTCCACTTTCGATTCCGATCCCATGGCGTGTCCCGAACCTCTTGCCGGGTCAATGGCTACGTTTCCGGCAATCCGTTTGGCTTCAGCCTGAGTGAATCCGAGCTTTGTCAGGATGTTGAACATATCGTCGCCATAAACTTTTGCCGTCGGATACAGTTTTTGCGTTTTTGCCGTCAGTTCGGCTTCCGGAATGATGCTTCTGGCCTTGAATCCGTCGTACCAAATGTCGAAAGGCTGCAATTTACGGCCCAACCGTTTGCTGATGATCGCGGCCACCTCTTTTACCTGTGGCGAGGAGAGGTAGGCAGTAAACAGCTGCTCCACTTCGGCCGATGAAATTTCCATGCCACGCTCGAACGAACGCTGGATGTGCGTAGGGTAGAGCGGCGTGTAAGCGTCAACGGCTTTTTGAGCCTTGAACTGATTCAGCAATATCTCGTAGCGGCGATTACCTTCCGGTGCCAGCGAAATTTCTTTTCCCGCTTTCCATGTTTTGTTCTGAATGGGATTCCATTCGTATGTTGCGTTGTTGATAATTTCTTTTGGGATAGTTTGATCTACGATACGCTTCATTACCGCGTAGATCATCTGCTGCTTTTCGAGCCCCTGTTTTTTGTCGGCATAATCCGATTTCAGTTCGTCGCGCAGGTTCCAGTGGCTAAGCAACTTCATATCTGCCGGAAACAGTTTCGCGCCTTTGTTGTTTACCAACTGTCCCATCATGATGTTGTATCCTGCAATGTAATTTTCGCCCGCCATGGCGGCAGCCGAAATATTCTGTTTCAACGAAGCTGGAGTGCGTTCTACAAACAGATCACCCATGCGGGCATATCCCCATTGCCGGCGATTCCACAACTTACCTGCTTCATTCTTCTCCTGAAGCGTGTAAAACGGAAAGTTCAGCATGGTGATGAAAGCCACTTTGTTGGCAAACATATCTTCCTGAAAATGTGACGATACATCGTATCCGCCGAACAGTTCATCGATTGGTGTGATGTCCGATCCCTCCACGTGCACCGGCATCTTCAGGTGGATGTCCATGGTACTGTAGGCTCCGAACAAAATTTCGAAAGCGCCGGATAGCTTGGTATATAATGCTTGCTTTTGTGCTTCGGTAGAGGCGTAATTTTCGGTACAGAAGAGGGTGAAGTCGGCTTCGCTGCCATCCTGTGCATTCCAGAATGCGGCCGTTTGCCGTATGCCTCGTTCCATTTGATTATTGCTGCCGTATTTTTGCGTCATTTCGGCAATAGTCGCAGTAATGGCATTGTTGGAAATATACTGTTTGGTAGCAGCATTCGTCGTCGCAAAGCAGGTAGTACTGATGAGTGCCATGACAATGGGTATAATTAATCTCTTTTTCATTTCAACCGGGTCGTATGATGAATGGTCTCGCGATTTTACAATTATCCTAACCGTTCGGTCATCTCCTTTTTTAGCATGTCGATTGCTATGTCGAGCGTGGTTTCGCTGGTAGCATTATAGGTTTCAATAATCAGTTGTGCCAGTGCTATGCCCGGTGCGTTGGGGGCTAACTTCATGGCGCAACTATTTACCAATTGCAGCATACTCTCTTTTGCATTCTTTACCAGAATCCAGACGTCGTTTCCAACGTACAGTTGTTGCGAAACGTTGTGCTCGTATTCGCTGCGAATGGTGCTTAAAAGCTGGCTTTGCAACGCTTCGGCTGTCATCGTTGCACACGACTGGCGCATCACCAGATTGTCGGGCATCATTCGCTCGATGAAGAGTGTTAGTCGTTCGTAGGCCTGAAGTCTGGCAGGTGTGATCAGTTGCGACGAGGTACGTAAATATTCGTAGCGACGGTGCTTTTCATTTTCATTATGCAACTGCCTCAAAACAATATAGACGGCAAAGACCACTAAGGCTGCCGGTAATGTATATTTCAGTATGTCAAGCAAAAGATCCATAGAATAATTTCAAGTTTCAGAGTTCAAAATGCAACCTGCGCGTAGCGATCGATAGCTCCCGAGGGTAAACCTTAAATTGTCTTCTCGATGTTATAGTTGTTTCGTTCGGAAGAGTTCCGGGAGATAAGTTCTCCCAAAAATCCGGCTAAAAACATCTGTGTCCCCAATATCATGGTGGTAAGTGCCAGATAAAAATAGGGTGTCGATGTTACCAATGGTGAGCGGGTGCCGGTAGAGAGCGCATACCATTTCATGCCGCCAACCACCAGTACGGCGATAAAACCGAGCAAAAACATAATGCTTCCCCAGAAACCGAAGAAGTGCATGGGGCGTTTGCCGAATTTTGCCAGAAACCAGAGCGAGAAGAGATCCAGATAGCCATTCACGAAACGGTTTAATCCGAATTTGGATGTGCCGAATTTGCGTGCCTGATGAGCAACCTCCTTTTCGCCGATTTTTTTGAACCCGGCTACCTTTGCCAGATAGGGAATATAGCGGTGCATCTCACCGTATACTTCGATATTTTTAATGACTTCGCTGCGGTACGCTTTCAGCCCACAATTCATATCGTGTAATTTCAATCCGGTCACTTTGCGTGCCGTCGCATTGTAAATTTTGGATGGAATATTTTTGGTAAAGGTGCCATCGTGCCGTTTCTTTTTCCATCCCGAAACCAGATCGTATTTCTGATTGATAATCATGTCATACAGCTCAGGAATCTCTTCCGGACTATCCTGTAAATCGGCATCCATGGTTATTACTACATTTCCCTGAGCTTTGTCGAATCCACAGAAAAGCGCTGGCGATTTTCCATAATTTCGACGGAATTTGATGCCTTTTACCACATTGGGTGACCTCTTTTGGAGATCTTCAATTACCTGCCACGAATGGTCGGTACTCCCGTCGTTGATGAAAATAATCTCGTAACTGAATTGATGTTCGGTCATTACTCGTACAATCCAGTCGTAGAGTTCGGGTAGCGATTCTTCTTCATTATACAGTGGAACAATAATTGAAATATCCATAAGTTGATTCGTTCAAAGATTACAAGGATGAGTATTACATGTCATTTATTCAATAGGCATCTTGTGCTTTTTTACAATATATGCTATTGCCAATGAGGCTATTGACCCGAAAATGATGTACATAATAAGGTATTCGAGCATCGTGTTTTGATAGGGAACAGAAAGAATATCGAATGCTCTGGATGCTTCGTTGCTCAGTAACCCCATCCGTTCATACATCTGGCGTTGTTCGTCGATTTTTGCCGGCAGATAGGTGGTGTTGGCAAATTGATAAAATAAAAATTTGATTATTTCCGTGATGAGACCGGAAATAAGAAATATGCTGTATGAAAGTCCGAACACAGGAGCGAATGTTAAGTTTTCTTCCGAATGAGTACTGATATATTTTTTTACAAAATAATAGATGACAAAGGGTACCGATAGTATAAAAACCTGAGCTATAAAATTCAGAAAAAAAACATTGACAATAGAACAATAGAATATTGCAATCAAAAATAAGGCGACAAGATACCCTGCTTTAATGGTACTTTTGCTTTTGGATGATAACATAATTGCGATTTAATTCAACAAAAAAATCCCTACTTTTATACGTACAAAAGTAGGGAAAATTTTTTGCAATCATAGCGATATGCTATCGCTATCGCGCATAGTTTTGTCTGCATTAATTAGCTTTCAGTATTGCCAATGGCAGACATGCCGCACATTCTGGTACATTTGCCACACCGGATGCATTTTGCTGCATCGATTGAGGGTAGTCCGAACCCTGTTTGCGAAATTGCTCCGGTCGGGCAGCTTCCGATCAAAGGGCATTTATGGTTTTGAGGACATCTGTTTTCGTCAACATATAATGCCATATTTTTTTATTTTGCAGGTTCCGGTTGTTTCAGAAGAACTTCATTGATTGCCTGCTTCAATGTCTCTTTGGGCAAAGCTCCCATGGCCATTTGAGGCTTTCCTTTCATAGGGCAAAACAACAGGCTTGGAATACTTTGTATGCCGAATGTAGCTGCTAGTTCCTGTTGTTCTTCGGTGTTGACTTTGTAAAAATTGACTTTACCGGCATATTCATGCGATAGCTCTTCTAAAATAGGAGAGAGCATTTTGCACGGACCGCACCAGGTGGCATAAAAATCGATGATACACGGTTTGTCTCCCAAAAAAATCCATTCGTTAGGATTCTTCTCGAAATTCGTAACTTTCGTAAGAAAATCTGCTTTTGTTAATTCTATTGTTCCCATTTTATGTTCGGTTTTTTTATTGTTTTCTGTTATTTTTGCTACATCTCCTTTTTTTGCACTGCACGATGCTACGGCAACTGCCAATACAAGACTGATGATGATTAATTTATTCATAATTAATTTTTTATGGAATTAGTTTCTTGTTCGTCTTTTCCGTTGGTCTCTTTCCGTTTGAACATGCTGAATAGTAATCCGCCCATTAAAGCGCCGTATAGCGAGCTGTTGACCGGCGAACTGGTGATAGGGCATTGGCCGGAGGCGCAGCCGACGAATTTCCAGTAGAGAAAACCTCCAACGACTCCGACGCATACTCCGATAAGGGTCAGCCGGTTCTTTTTGACCCATAGTACGATTTTTTGTTTCATATCAGTTTCTTCAGTATGTCCGGTATGCAGAGCTCAAAGCGCGTAATTTGTTGCTGAATCTCTTTGCCGGGATTGGTTAAGACGAAAAACATATTTCTTTTATCCGATTCTCCGAACTGGCGTTGTAAAAAGCCCTTTTTCTCCAACGATTTGATCACTTTGGAGGTTTGCGGACATTGCATTCCGGCCGCCTCTGCTATTTCCGATGCGCAAAGCGATTGTTTGCATAGCGTGCATAGCGTCATAGCTTCGTTCAGGTTTAGTCCGAATTGGTTGATGAGTTGTTGCTCGCATTCTCCGATTGCTTTATGTATGTTGCGAAGCATACAGATGCAATTTGTTTTTTGTTCGGGCGCCATTTTTCTTCTATTTTGATGCAAAGATAATACGTAAATTTCCAAAAGCAATATTTTCCAATGGAAAATAAACATAAAAAAATAAAGCAGAATATATTTAATATTATATTCCGCTTTATATCAGTCGTTTATTTTATAGCGAATTGAGGATGCTTTTTACTTTTTCGGAGATAAGTCTGCCTTCTGCTTTACCGGCTAACTGTTTGCTGGCAACGCCCATCACTTTTCCCATCTCTTTCGGTCCGGTAGCGCCTACCTGAGCAATAATTGCCTGAATGGCAGCCGTAAGCTCTTCGTCGCTCATCTGCTGCGGCAGGTAACCTTCTATTACTTTTGCTTCGGCCAATTCGGTCTCTGCCAATTCCGGACGTCCTTGTTCGGTGTAAATAGTGGCAGAATCTTTACGCTGCTTAACCATTTTCTGCAAAATTTTTACGGCATGCTCGTCGGTCAGTTCTCCGTCAGCCCCTTTTGCCGTTTTCGCTTCCAAAAACTCTTTTTTGATGCCGCGAAGCGCTTCTAATTTTACTTTTTCTTTGGCCAGCATTGCGGCTTTGATATCGTCGCTGATTTTTTCAAAAAGTCCCATAATCTATCTCTTTTGTTTTTATTGTTGTTTGCGTTTGTAAGCCGGTATATTTTCAATTTCAGACAAAGTATCGTCGTTTTCTATCTCTTCCAGCATAAAACTGAGTTGTGACATATCTTTTTTGACGGCGTTGCCATAGAATTTATCCATTTGCTTATGGCTTGGTATCGGCTGTTGTTGTGTCTCTACCGGTGGGGGTGTAGGCTTGGGTGTTTCAACAACGGGAGCCGTGTTTATGACAGGTCGTACTATTTCCAGTTCTGGTTCTTTGGCTTTCTTTGCAAAATGGAGCTCTTCTATATTTTTATCACCTATCATGTCTGGTATCTGTTCGATGCCGAATCCTGTGGCAATAATAGTAATTTTTACCTTATCGTCCAATCCGTCTTCGAAACTGGCACCCCAGATAACTTCCATATCCGAACCCGTGGATTCCATAAATCGGTTGATTTCGGCAACCTCTTCCATTTTAATCTGGTTGGAGTTGGAGCAGTAAACATTTAATAAAATCTTTTTTGCTCCGCGTATATCGCTGTTGTTCAGAAGGGGCGAGTGAAGTGCATCTTCGATAGCTTTGCTGACCCGATTTTCTCCTTCCGCAAATCCTGTATTCATAATGGCAACGCCACCCTCTTTCATAATGGTATATACATCGGCAAAGTCAACGTTGATATATCCGGGTACAGTTATAATTTCGGCGATTCCTTTGGCCGCATTGGTCAGTACATCATCGGCCTGAGCGAATGCATTGGAAAGTTCAAGATCTGGATAAATGAGTCTTAATTTTTCGTTGTTGATTACAAGCAATGCATCGACATATTTTGCCATCTCATCTACTCCGTCGAGTGCCTGAGCAATCTTTTTCTTGCCTTCGAATGCAAAGGGAATGGTAACAATACCTACCGTCAGTATCCCCATGTCTTTGGCTACTTTGGCCACTACAGGGGCTGCTCCGGTTCCGGTTCCACCGCCCATACCAGCAGTGATAAACACCATTTTTGTATTGGTACTCAATACTTTTTCGATGTCTTCCAGCGATTCCATAGCTGCATCTTTGGCGCGTTCGGGACGCCCTCCGGCACCCAATCCCTCGGTAATTTCGGCACCGAGCTGGATTTTGATAGGAACAGGCGATTTTTGAAGCGCCTGATTATCGGTGTTGCACACGATAAAGGTTACGTCGGTAATACCGCGATGAAACATGTGGTTCACTGCGTTGCCACCACCGCCGCCGACGCCAATTACTTTGATAATAGAGGTGGTTTCCATCGGGAGGATGAAATCAATTAAGTCGTTTTCCTGTCCCATAGTATTCTTGAGTTATGTGTTTCAAGTCTTTAATATTCGGTTTGTGCTTTGAGATAATAGGCTGGATTTTAATTTTCATCTTTGAACAAACTTTCAAATCCGCTAGCTAATTTATTCCCAAATTTATTGAGTACGTTGTTGCGTTTAATTTTAGGCTCTTTCGTCGGTTTTGTAGGTTTACTGCTTTCTACTGGTTTTTCCGCTTCTTTATAGCTACAATCGGCATCAGCCGATAATAATAGTCCGATTAACGGCGAATAGCAAATGTCATGAAACCGTTCAGCTGTTCCGTCTTCAAGATGACTGCTGTGAGTTCCGATCCGTACTGGTAATTGGGTTTTCTGCTGAATCAGGGCATCCATGTTTTGTAGCTTCGAAGCATTCCCGGTGATAATGAGCCCGGCTCCCAGATGACCGTATAATCCCGATTTCTGGATATGAACCAGCACAAGATCCAATATTTCGCTGGCTCGTGCTTCGGTAATAAATGCCAGTGTTTGAAGCGGAATGCGTTTGGGTTCTATGCCTTGTATTTCAGATTTCAGTGTGATGCGTTGCGAAGGATTTACTGTGCTCTTGATGGCGTTGGCAAATTGTATTTTAATTTGCTCGGCAATGCTTTCCGACAGTTCGAGGCTAGCAATGTCTTTCGTTATATTTTTGCCCCCAAAAGGAATCACCGAGAGATAGCGCAAATAGCCATGATGGAAAATAGCCAGCGTGGTGCAATGAGCTCCGAAATCAACCAGAGCACATCCCTGTTCTTTTTCATTGGCGGAAAGGAGAGCTTCTGCCGTTGCAACAATTTGTATCGGAGCACTTGCCAGCGCATAACAAGCCCGGTCAATGCAGCGTTCAATATTTGTCTTGAGCTCGGGTTTCCCCAGAATAACACGGTAACTGGCCTGTATTTTTTCGCAAAGACAACCGATAGGCGAGGCTTCGATCTCGTCATCCACTTTGGTCTCTTGCATGTAGACCTCATAGATGGCGCCTTGTTCGGTTTTTGCATCTTTCACTTCACTAATCATCTCGTGAAGAAGCATGTCCGTTACTTCGGTTCCATTATCCAATTGACGTCCGTTCGATGCTTTGAGTGTTTTGAGCGATCGACCGTTTAATCCCACATATACTTGTCCGATTTCACGACCGATACGGTTTTGCAGCAGTTTCAGCAGGCGATTCACCACCGCACTGGTGCTACTGGGATTGATAATCTCTCCGTAACGAACTCCTTCCGAGGTACCGCTTTCTACACCTAAAATGCGCAGTTGACCTTCTTCATTCTTTTGAGCGGCCATTGCTGTGATTTCGGAACTTCCGATATTGAGAGCAACGTATATATTGTTTGTATCCATAATTTTATCGTTTGCTTATTGTATAGGCTCGCTACCTTCTGCTTCTGGTTTTTCAGGGACGGGCTCGTCCGATTTTTTTGTGCACACCACTCTGTCTCGATACTGCAGATCGATGTACGAATACCTGTTCCAGCCGATCGAGTTGAATGCTTTTGTATACAAAGCCATCAGTTTGTCAAGTTTTTGTTCGTATCGATCTATCGAACCCAGATTGATAATACAATCACCGACTCGGGGAACCAGTTCGACCGTAGAATCGTTTTGAACATAAATTTGATCTACCTGAGCATTCCAAAATTCATTTTTCTGCAGAAAACGAATGAATGGAAACAATTTATTGTGAATGTAGCCCAAGCTGACTGTTCCCGAAACAATAGGAACATAGGTGGAATATCCCGGCACGAAAGGCATTTTGTGAAAATCATCGTCCAGATAATAATTCTCCGTTGTCATGACATGGATAATCGGCTTACGTTGCCATACACTTATTTTAATGTTGCCATCCAGTGTTTTATAACAATCAACTTTGTTAATGTACTGATTTTTTAGTAGCGCCCGTTCTACCTTGCTGATGTCGATTTGTTTCATCGTTTGTCCAACCAGATTCAAATTCCGGCTTTCGAGCAAACGGTAAATCTCTTTGGACGTGATGAACCCGATCTGCGAACTATCTTCGACAGTAACCTGAACGCCATGACACACCTCGGACGATAGTTTGCCCGAAAAGGAAATACCGGCAAAAATCAGATAAGAAACGACTAATAAACAGCCGATTGAAATGAATACTATTTTCCAGCGAATTTTCATAATATAGAAGACAAAGATAGAAAAAAGTCTAACGTGGACGATGTTAATATTAAGAAAAAACAATGTCGTCAGCTTTTTTGCTTATTACAATCCTTTTGAAGTAATAGAAGGTGTTGTTAAAGCCTTTTCGATCGAAAGCCATCGTTTGTTTTATAGTCTATCGGAAATCGAAAAACATTCGTACTTTTGTGCTCTAATTAACTAACGGGGTTTTCCTAATTTTGAATGGGATTTCAATTGACTGTTTTTCGAATTTTTTCGGCACTTTTATGTAGCCTTTTATTAGTTGCCTGTGCCAACAGGGGAACGGGTCCTACTGGTGGTCCAAAAGATGTTACTCCGCCTGTATTGGAGCGAAGTGTTCCTGCTTTGGAGCAAATCAATGTAAAAGATAGGCATGTCGATCTCTATTTTGATGAGTTGATTCAGCTGACAAATCCGACGGAAAAGGTGGTGATTTCGCCAGCTCAGATAGAACCGGCATCAATTAAAGCGATCGGTAAAAGGGTGTCGATTGTATTGAATGATTCGTTGAAATTAAATACGACTTATACCATCGATTTTGGTGATGCCTTAGCCGATAATAATGAAAAAAACGTACTGCATAATTTTGCTTTCAGCTTTTCAACAGGAGCATCCATTGATACCATGCAGATTGCGGGTACCGTGTTGGATGCCCATACCCTCGACCCAATGGCAAACATTATTACAGGAATTCATAAAAATCTGCATGATTCTGCTTTTATGCATATTCCGCTTTTACGCGTGGCTAAAACAGGCGAAAAGGGGACGTTTGTCATAAGAGGCATTCATGATGGTGATTACCGTGTGTTTGCTTTGAATGATATGAATGGTAATTTCTTTTTCGATCAACCGGCCGAAGGGTTGGCATCTTATTCAAAACCGGTGCATACTTCCTTCAAAATGGCTGTGCGGAATGATACCATTCGTACCGATTCGATGAAAATAGATACGATAAAACAGGTCCCTTATGTGCGATTCTTGCCTGATACGCTTGTGTTGCGATATTACAAAGAAGAATTTTATCGTCAACGGCTGGTGAAAAGTGAGCGTCCGATTCAAGATAAGATTGTACTCTGTTTCGGAGCCAAAAATGATACGTTGCCTGTTCTTAAGCCGTTGAATTTTAAATGGAAACAACCTCCTTTGCTAGAACGGAGTCTAAAGAATGACACGTTGATTTATTGGTTGAAAGATACGGTTGCGGCAAAAATGGATACGCTGAAAATGGTGTTGTATTATTCTAAATCGGATTCAGTGGGTAAGTTAGTGTCGCAAACGGATACGCTTGTGTTTAAATTTTTTCATTCCAAACGATTGTTATCTGCAAAGAACAAAGACAAGAAAGAATCGAATAAAAAGGTAGAAACATGGAATGTCAATTCCAATTTGGCTTCGGATATGGATGTTGACAAATCAATTCGTTTTAAATTTGAATCTCCGGTTGTTGCGGTTGACTCTTCCAGATTGCGGTTTTTTGTAAAAGTGGATACTCTATGGAAACCGGCTGTTATTCATTTGAAACAAGATGATGATGTCGGTTTAGCATGGTCCATTGCTTATCCGTGGAAACCGGATACACATTATAAGCTGGAGATGGATTCGGCTCTGTTTACCAACTGGAAGGGATTGCATAACGCCAGTTTCCAACAAATTTTCAGAGTAAGAGCGTTGGAAGAATATTCTTCATTGATTGTTAACCTTTCGCCCTTCATAGAGCATGCGATGTTGGAATTGCTGAACAGTAAAGATGAAGTGATAAAAACACTCAAAGCAAAGCCAACTCAGAACACATTCAGTTATTTGATGCCGGGCGATTATTATTTGCGGATGTATGTCGATGCCAATGATAATGGACAATGGGATACTGGCAATTATAAGCAAAAACGAGATCCGGAACAGGTCTATTATTTCCCTTCAAAAATCACGTTGCGTGCCAATTGGGATATTGAACAGGATTGGAATCCGACCGAGTTACCTCTGGATAAGCAAAAACCCAGAGAACTTATAAAGAAACCGGAGAAATCTTCGAGTAGAAATTAGATAAAAAAAACCGAAAAAGCATTTTGACTTTTTCGGTTTTGGGGGATTGTATTCTGTCGAATTAGAATGCTACCGGTTTCAGTTTTAGTCCTGTGTTTTCAGGTAGACCGAAAAGCAGATTCATATTGTGAACGGCTTGCCCGGATGCGCCTTTCAACAGATTGTCGATGACAGAAATAATGAGCAGCTTGTTGCCGTGTTTTTCAACATGGAGCAGGCATTTGTTAGTGTTGATAACTTGTTTCAGATCCGGGTTGCTGTCGGTAACAATAGTAAACGGATGCCCCGCATAGAAATCGTTGTATAGCTTTTGAGCCTCTTCGAGCGGGAGATTACATTCTGTGTAGACAGTTGCGAAAATGCCCCGTGCAAAATCACCGCGAACGGGAATAAAGTTGACCGGAGCTTCGAACGAAGTCTGTAGCTGGTTGATCGATTGCTTTATCTCGCCGAGATGCTGATGTTCGAACGCTTTATAAACCGAAATGTTATCGTTGCGCCAACTGAAGTGGGTAGTTGCTCCGGGCTTGACTCCGGCACCGGTCGAACCGGTGATGGCATTTACATGAACTTCGTTCAGCAAACCTGCTTTTGCTAATGGTAATACTGCCAGCTGAATGGCAGTGGCAAAACATCCGGGGTTGGCAATGTGTTGAGCCTGTGCAATCGCATCGTGATTCAGTTCTGGCAGACCGTACACGAAATCGTGATCGGTACGTTTGGCCCGGTAGTCGGTCGATAGGTCAATGATTTTCAGGTTGGCCGGTAGTTCGTGGCTGTCGATGAATTTCTTTGTGTCACCATGTGCCGTGCAGAAAAACAGCAGGTCGATGGTTGACAGTAATTCCAGACTATTGGTAAAAACCAGATCGGTTTCTCCCAGCAAACCGCTGTGAACGGCCGTGATTTTGTTGCCGGCATTGCTTTCGCTATGCACAAAGGTGATTTCTACTTCCGGGTGGTTAATCAGTAACCTGAGCAGCTCTCCGGCCGTGTAACCGGCGCCTCCTATAATTCCTGTTTTTATCATTGTGTTTATTTCTTGCTTGTTATTGTACTATTCTCGGAAAATAAATCAATGCTGCTATCCATGCGATGAGTAGCAGGTATGTTATGGCGTAATAACTGATTTTCCTGTTTTTATGACGAATGGCATACATTAACACCCAGTTGCAGAATACGCCTCCCAGCAATTCCAGTAAGTGTAACCGTGCTTCCGGAACCCGCCACGATCCGTTTTTCGCGGCCCGCTTGTCTTTCCAGAACAGCAGCCCGCTCAACAGGTTGACGAAAGCTAAATATCCCAGTACCATCAGTCGAGCAAATCGGGCCGGAGGCGCTGGGTGCGTTCGATCGATTGTTGTAGTTGCCATTCCTGTATCTTGCGCTCGTGTCCCGAAAGTAAAATATCGGGAACCTTCCAGCCATTGAATTCAGCCGGTCGGGTGTAAACCGGCGGTGCCAGCAGGTTGTCCTGAAACGAGTCTGAGAGGGCAGACTGTTCGTCGCCAATTGCGCCCGGAATAAGGCGAATGATAGCATCTGTCATTACCGCAGCGGCCAATTCGCCACCGGTTAAAACATAGTCTCCAATGGATATTTCTTTGGTGATCAGATGATCGCGTACGCGTTGGTCGATGCCTTTGTAGTGTCCGCACAGGATCAGCAGATTCCCTCCAATCGATAGCCTGTTGGCCAGCGGCTGGCTGAACTTTTCCCCATCGGGAGAGGTATAAATTACCTCCTCGTATGCGTATTTTTCCTTTAGCGCCGTGATGGCCCGGAAAATCGGTTCTACTTGCATGACCATACCAGCACCTCCACCGAAAGCATAATCGTCGACACGGTGATGTTTCGGGTCGTTCGAGTATTCGCGTAAATTGTGCACCTCAATTTCGATTAAACCTTTGTCTTGGGCACGCTTTACAATTGAATGATTCAAAGGACTTTCCAGTAGCTCTGGCAGAACGGTAACAATATCAATACGCATAGATACAATTTTGTTGCAAAAGTAACGATTTTTGCCGGGATAGCAATTGTTTGCGTGTGAACGAAAAAGAGAGACTGCCTCTTGTTTATCCGGAGGCAATCTCTCTCTTGGTATCCGAACAGTCGGATCGATTATCGGAAAGTAGTGCTAAAAGAAACGCAAACCCACTTTTACTCCCAACCAGCTTTTCAGGTTATACCGGCTATAAGTGTGGTCTGTAAACGAGTAGTGTGCCATGTCGGAATAGGTAGAGTTGTAATAGGAGCTACGCGTGTCGGTTGAAAGAAAATTATAGGTGAGCCCAACGATAAGAGATGTTTTGTTGCCGAGCTTCTGATCGATGTTTACGCCGACCTTGTACAGAAAATTGTTTCGGAAATCGCCTTTTTTTACGATATGAGAGAATACTCCTTCAAAATCGAGCGCTGTTTTGCGTGCAACGGAGCACGAAGTACCGATACCCCAACCGTATGTCCAGAGAGGTGCATTCAGGTTGTCGGGACGGATACCTGCCGTCAGTAACGTATATAGCTTTGAGGTACCCGAACGAAAGGCGATATTGCTGTAAAACAGTTCGTCACCATAAATGTCGAGTTGATGGATCCCATTTTTTACGATATTGATAATTCCAATAGACGTGCCACATGAATCGGAAATATTGATGACTCCTATCTGACAACCTTTTACCCGTTTTGCTACGTTTACCAAACCTGCAATTTGCGTACCGTTTACGTTACGGGCATAATTTGCAATACCGGCGATTTGTATGCTGGCGGAGTCGGCAGTATTTATGATACCCGTAATTTGGGCGTTTTTACCATGTTGCGCATTGTTTGCAATTCCCGCCATTTGAACACAATTCCCCTCTGTTTTGTTGTTTGCAATGCCAGCCATTTGTACGCCATCGATCTTTCGCGTGTTGTTTACGATTCCAGCCATCTGCACACCATCTACGCTGCCCGATTGGTTGAAAATACCGGATGCCTGAAATCCTTTTGTTTTGCCACCAACGATATTTCCGATTCCAGCCAGTTGGCAGGTTCCGGCATCGCGACGCTCCATGTTGAGCAGGCCTCCCATTTCAAAACCATCGACGCTGCGGATGGTTCCGGCCAGAATGTTGAATGAAACATGACAGTCAACCTTGCCGGAAGATCTGCCATCCGTACCGATGTAGGGAAGAAAGGATAGTTGCATGGCTCTGCGAATCGAGTCGGATTCGTGTTTTTGAGTATTGATTGTTTGCGCGTTGCCTGTTTCGACAGCCAGAAAAGCAGACGCAAGAAGAACGGTCATTGTTGCTTTAAGCTTCATGAGATAGTTTATTTTGAATTATATCTCTATGACAACCTTAAAATAACATACCCCTATTGCATTGGTAAAAAAGTCTGATTATTTTTCAAAAATACTACAAAAAGCGAAGTGCCACTTTTCCGCCGATCCACGATTTCAGGCAGGTATTGTTGCCCACAATGTTGTTGGTGAGCGTGTAGGGCGCGATTGAGGAGTAGGCTTGCTGGTTGGCCTCGCTGTTTTTATATACCAGCATATTGTAGGCAACTCCGACGGCGACAGACAACCGGGAGGTGACTTTTCGGTCGATGCCGCAGTAAAGCTTGAAATGATTTCCGTTTTGCAGAAACGTGCTCGAAGTGGCAAACTGGCGCACCGACAGATCGAAGTCGACAAGCATCTTCGGTGTCTTTCCCAACGACGTTCCGATGCCATAGCCCCACGTGAACAATCTGTCGGGTGTATGTTTGGTGGCAACTCCGGCTTCAAAGAAGGTGTGGAATCGCTGTACTCCCGATCGGTAGGCAATGGTGGCAAACGACGATTCGTCAATGGATGCTTCCAGTCGGTGATAGCCCGACCTCACATAGCTGAATAGTCCGAGAGGAATGCCTGAGCATGAATCGGCAATGTTTATAACTCCCAGTTGCAGGTTTTTTACGTGCCGGGCAATATTAACTGCCGCAATTTGAACATTGCTTTTGCCTGCAATGTTAACCGCACCGGTAATTTGGGTTGTAGTGCTCTTCGGCGCAATATTTACCGCACCACTCAGCTGTACCGAAGATTCCTGCGCCATGTTGACCGCTCCTGAAATCTGCACTTTGCTTTCTTTTGCAATATTCATCGCTCCGCCCAACTGTACATCGGCTGTGTCGGTAGCGATATTTACTGCGCCCGATAGTTGAAGGGAGCTGTTTCGGGCAGAATTGAAAGCCCCTGCCACCTGCAGGGTTGCATTTTCAGATACGATGTTGGCTGCTCCTGCGGCTTGTACACCCGACGCGGTGCGTGCGACATTGAATGCTCCGGCTCCCTGAAATCCGGATACCGTTCCTCCGACAATATTTCCCGCTCCGGCAAGCTGGCAACCGCTGGCATTGGTACGCACTATATTGATAGCGCCGCCTACTTCAAATTTGCGGATGGCATAAACATAACCCACCGTAAGATTGAGCGAGACATCGTTTTGCGTGTTACCGGTCAGCAAGGCATTCGTACTCACCATTGGAAACAGCGAAAACTGTACTTTCCGGAAAATGGAATCGGTGAGGTTGGCCGTGTGGATTTTTAATTTACGGGGCAAAAGCCATTGTGGAATAAATTTAGATAAAGAGCTCTTTTTGCGACGGTTTTCATCTAAATTTAGAGTCATCATGTGCAATGATGAACCGGACGATGCGGTTAACAGCAGGGTGTCGGCATAACCCTCCTTGCTGATCTGTAGGTTGGGAATAGGCTGTTTACGGGGAACTTCGATGCGAAAATAGCCGTGTTGGTCTGTGATTGCCGATAATGTCATTCTCTTGTCGTACACACTGGCATCGGCCACTTGCCGTCCGGTTTTTCTGTCGAATACATACCCCTCCAGAACGGTCGTTTTTGTTGATTTGTGGTCGTTGAGCGGTTTCAGGATGATATATTTTCCCCGTGTAATATACCCTACCTGGTTGTCGAAAATTTCGTCCAAAACAATTTTTACCGGCTTGTTTGTCGCTTTTAGAGTGGTTGTCTTTTGCACATTGACGGTTTTTGTGCTGTACGAGAAAACGCATCCCACCTGCTCCGATAGTTGATTCAGAATCTTTTCGATGGGTTGTTTGATTGCAGCCAATGTTACTCTGCGTTCAAGGTAGGAGTCGGATGTCGATTGGGCAGCGAGAAACTGCCATGAGGTTAGAAATAGGAGCGCGAAAAGTAGCTTTTTTCTGGTTGTAACTATCGACATGTTTGTTAGCGTAAAATATATCCGTTGCCGGATTTGGTAAGTTGTAATCCCAACGTCTCCGACAGTACGGATGCCATAGCATCGATGCGTTCATTATCAAAGGTAACGGTAATTGTATTTGTTCCAATAAGAGGATCTTTGATTGTAATGGCACCGGGATAGACGGCATTTATCTCTTTTACAGCTTCGCTCAAAGGGGTATCCATAAATACGAACCGGTGTGTTTTGTAAGCATCGACATTGGGGTTGAGCATCGCCAGTTTGCGGAATTTTTTTGTTTGGTTATCGAAAATACCGGTTTCTCCCTGCCTGAGTGTAATGCCCGATTGATCCGTCGTAAAGAAGATCACCTCTCCTGTTTGCACAAAAACCTCTATTGTAGGGTTACCGGGGCGTGCTTTTACATTGAATGAGGTGCCGATGTCTTTAATTTGCGTCTCTCCGGCTTTGATTATCAATTGCTCCTCTTTCGCATGTTTTACCTGAATAAAGGCTTCGCCCGACAGTTGCAGCTCTTTTGTTTTCTTCTTTTTGTTTTCCGTTACGGCTATCGTAGTTTGACGGTTGAGGCATACCTGCACATTATCGCCGATGGTTTTGTTGACCGAAATGTCCGCAGAAGCAATGCTGTACTGCATGGTGTTTTTCTCCGAAAGCGACCAGAAATGGTAGCCTAACGAGGCAAACCCCAACACGAGAACGAAGACCGCGGCCACTTTCATCCATGTCGATTGCATTCGGGGAAATGAGCGCGGTTTTGCAGGCACGGAGTCGATGGCTTGGGCTTTTACTTTCTCCCATGCCTTCGCCTTGTCAACCTTTACATATTGGCACGAAGAGGCCGCTTTGTCGTTTAGCCACTTCACCTGCTCCACATAGCGCTTGTTGGCATCGTCCAGAGCCATCCATTCGTTCAACAGACGAATATCTTCTGGCGATGCTTCGTTTGCAAGGAATCGTGCAATAATGGGGTCAATATGTGTATCTTCTGCAATCAATGAATCGATAAATTAAAAGTAAGAAAGTAATAGCCATATAAGCAACGGTAAATAATCGGATAGTTCGGTGCGCATGATGCGTAACGCTTTTCCCATATGATTCTCCACCGTTTTTACCGACAGGTTCAGTTGCGCGGCAATTTCGGCATACGACAGATTCTCGAACCGGCTTAGCGTAAACACCATCCTGCATTGCTGAGGCAACGATTCCACCGCGATACGGATCTTTTCGGCCAGTTCTTTTTCGATCATGCGCTGATAACCGTCGGGCGCTTCCACGTTGTTCTGATAGGTGATATATTCGAAATGGGACTGTTTTACCCGGTCGTGTTTTATTTTATTGAGGCACTGATTGTGCACTGCCTGATACAGATACGATTTTACCGAAATCTGAATATCCAGCTTGTCTCGCTTTTCCCAAAGTGTAATAAACGTGGATTGGACAACCTCTTCCGATTCGTCTATATCGTCGAGAAAAGAGTTGGCATAGTTGCACAAACGCTCGTAGTAATCGTCGAACAATTGTTCGAAGACTACCGAATCACCTTGTCGCAACGCCGCTACAATGTCTTTTCTCGGTTCAATCACGCTGAATGTCGGTTACTTTATGATCGTAATAGTCTGCTTTGAACAGATAATCATATTTTTTTTGCAAAGGTACATATTAACGATTGCGACACAAAAAATGGAAGTTCCTTTTCTACTATGACAACCGCAGATGTTTTTACCCCTACTGATTGTTGTTATTTTTTCTTTGTGCCACAACTTCGTGTGCACTTTCGCTTGACCGGATGAAATACTGTTGAAAAAAAGAACTATTTGTGCTTCATTTTCAACTTGTTTTATCGTTGTTTTTTACTTAACTTCCGATGGCTAAAAAACTATTAATCAATAACAAATACTGATTGTATTTTTCGGAATAGCGCTGTCGGTTACGGCAGGGTGGAAGCGTGTCGCAGAAACAGACTTTTACGATGTTGCTTTGCTGAAAGTTGAATCGATATTATTGTATTTTTTTATGATTGCAAGCCGGTTACTGTGCGATAGTTGAAAGCCGTCATTATAGTCTGAGTTTTCTGACAAAATCTCTCTGTTTGAAAAAAGAAGGGGAAAAATAGCGGGGTTACCCGGTATATTTTACTGTCGGAAAATCGAAAACAAGAAATAGCAATCAATCATAAAACCTAATTCTCAACTAAATAAACTTGAAACAACATGAAACACAAATTCACGCTGGTGGTGTTGTTGCTGATGCTCTCTGTCGGCTTCATAAACGCGCAGCAGCCCACTCCGGTAAAAACCACGGATGGGACGGTACAAGGAACGTTTGAAGATGGGTTGACGGTGTACAAGGGAATTCCTTTTGCAGCACCTCCTGTCGGCGATCTTCGCTGGAAGGCTCCTCAGCCTGTTGCTAAATGGAAAGGTGTAAAACAAACTGTCAAATTTGCTCCCGGACCGATACAGGGCGGAAATCCACCTTCGGGGAAAAGCGAGGACTGCCTCTACCTGAACGTCTGGACTCCGGCGAAAACGGCAAAAGAAAAAGTTCCGGTATTCGTATGGATTTATGGCGGAGGTTTTGGAGCCGGAGCGACATCCGAATGGCCTTACAGCGGTGAAAACCTGGCGAAGAAGGGCGTTGTCTTGGTCAGTATCGCTTATCGGGTGGGGCAACTGGGCTTCTTTGCTCACTCCGAACTGAGCGCCGAAAACCCGAATCATGTCTCCGGCAATTACGGATTGCTCGATATGATTGCCGGTTTGAAATGGATTAAGAAGAATATCGCTGCATTCGGCGGCGACCCCAATAAAGTGACCATTTTCGGCGAATCGGCCGGTGGTATAGCTGTCAGCATGTTGTGCGCTTCGCCCCAGGCAAAAGGATTGTTTACCGGCGCTATTTCAGAAAGCGGTGGATCGTTCGGCCCTTCGCGTCAAACGATAACCTATCCCGGCGAGAACATGAAACGGTTGAAAGATGCCGAACGGGATGGAGCTACTTACATGAAGAATGCCGGTGTTTCATCTATAGCCGAACTGCGTAAAATTGCGCCTGATAAATTACCTGCCAGCCGTGGTTTGGGCATGTTCTGGCCCATTGTGGATGGATATGTAATTCCCGACGATCAGCATAAACTCTATGAAGCCGGTAAGTATAACGATGTGGCTATCTTGGTGGGTTATAACTCCGACGAAGGTGCCAGTTTTTCTCCTCCCAGAACACCGCAGGACTACATCAACGGCGTGAAAACCCGGTACGGTAAATTTGCCGATGCGTTGATCAAAGCATATCCGGTAGGTGAAACTACAGTTCCGAAAACAGCCCGTGATTTGGCGCGCGATGCCGCGTTCGGATGGCAAACATGGAGTTGGGCTCGCTTGCAGGCACAAACCGGAAAATCGAAAGTGTTCTACTACTATTTCGATCAACATCCCGATTATCCGGAAGGATCGCCCCGGGCCGGTGTCGGTTCTCCTCACGGACAAGAGGTGGCTTACGTGTTCAAACACCTCGATCCCAAAAATCCCCAGACATCCAAAACCGATCTGGAGATTTCGGAAGCAATGGCTACCTACTGGACCAATTTTGCAAAATACGGCGATCCCAATGGTGCCGGATTGCCTCATTGGCCTGCATTCAGCGATGCCACTCCGGTGCTGATGTATTTTCAGCAGACTCCCCACACAGGACCGGTGCCCAGTGCCGAATCGTTGAAAGTGCTCGATTCGTACTTCGAATGGCGCCGCACACCGGAAGGCGCCGCCTGGGCTAACTAATCAACTGTTAGTCGGTAATTGGTAGAATATTAATTCACCGTGATGAAGTGTGCCAGGAAAGTTCCATTGATTGATTTTTGAATAATTGGTCAGATGATAAAAACAACGCAATTAATTTTCGTTACACTTTTATGGGTGATAACAATGTTCCCCTTTGCTGCTGTTCAGGCACAAGAGACCATTGATGTTGGCAAAACGGGGTGAGAGGTCAAGCGTCCGGTGATTGCCGGGGCGTGTGACAGCGGCTGTCCGTGGGGCGAACTGGGTGATTTTGTGCAGGAGTCGATGAAACCGTACGGCTATTCGGTTCTTATTTGTCGCAATTGCAACCGGTTATACGGTCCCAGACTTGTTTCTACGCACGATTACCCGCCGCCATTGGATGAAGCGAATCTGGAAGATGGAGTCAATGTACGTCTCAACGCGCGTGTCGATTTCGGATTGACATCCAGTACCATGTTGAGTTCGGCGTATCGTGGATTGAGCCAAAGAGATTTATAAAAATCTTCGTTGAAATGGTTTATCCGGATTTACACCTATGATCCGAAAACAGTCTGGCAGAATTTCGGTGTGCCGCTTCATCCCGGTGCCGAAAAATATTACAGCGAAGCCGGATATATAAATTGTTCCGGAATATTACAAACAAGGCTGACTCTTAACTAAAAGAGTCAGCCTTGTAATATAGATAGTCCAGTTCGCTGCAATTATAACCAGGAAAACCAATGCAGATAGGCGAATTGCGAGCTGAGGCTAACTAATAAAAACAGCCCGGCCAGCCACAAAAGCAGCGCAACCCATTTGGAAGTGGAAGAGAGATGTACATCGCCGGATAGTATGTTAACCGCAATGTAGAACAGTAAGAACACCGGCACTCCAATCAACAGTAACAATGCCAGTAGAACCATGGCTATGTTACCGGTTGTTAGAAAATAGGTGCCTACAGCCTCGTTTGTCATGTGTATGAAGAACCAGTTTGGCTCTATCAATGAAAGAATTAGTGCGATAACCAATCCAATAACGACAATAGCTCCGGCCAACCCGACAACCCCGGCAATGAAAGCGAAAACTCCTTTAAAAAATCCATGAGCCACCCTTGTAGTAGTGTTGGCAACATCATGTACATTATGCTGAAAATCTTTAGAATTAACATAATCGCCTATTTTACTCGCGTTTGCTTTAATTTGCTCTTTTTTTTTATCAATATTTTCGGGACTTACATAATTCTGTAATCGTTCTTTTACTTTGTTGGCTTCGGCCTTGATATTTTCTATTGTTACGTCAATCCCGTGCATCTCCATGCGTTGTGCTGTAGTTTCGGCCTTGGGAATGACCAACCACAATACAAGATAAATAGGAATAATGGTTCCTACGCCAAAGATCACCAGAAGAGCAAAAATAATACGGAGCCATACCACATCCATGTTTAGGTAGATGGCAAAACCGCTCAGCACCCCTCCCAATATCGCTTTTTCGGGATCTCGGTAAATACGTTTGGATGTTGTCCGATATTTGCTTTCGGACTCTTTGGTGCTTTTTTCGGTAGTAGTTTCGTTTTCATCACCGTAATCGGACGGATGTCCCATGATGGAAATAATCTCTTCGACCAAGCCGATGGTTACCACCTGAGCTGATTTGTGGAGCCGTTCGGTAAACAATTCGGCAACGCGGGCTTCAATGTCATTCATTATTTCGTTTTGTCCGTTTTCCTCCTGTAAATGTTGTGACACGGCATTGAAATATTCACTCAGTGCTTGGTAAGCATCTTCATCAATTTGAAACACAGTACAGTTCAGATTGATTGTAATCGTCTTTTTCATAATGATTTAATGTTTTGGAAAAGCTCTTCCTGCTTTGTATTTGTTACAAATTTAGTTCTTATTTCAGCTCTTGGTTTGATTTCGGATAGAATTGATCGTATCCGTCAGTTCATCCCATGCTTTTTCAAGTTCGCCCAGAAAGTTGCGGCCTTGCTCTGTTAGGGAGTAATATTTACGGGGTGGTCCCTGGCTCGACTCTTCCCATTGATAGGAGAGAAGCTCGCTGTTTTTAAGCCGTGTAAGTAGCGGATAGAGCGTGCCTTCAACAACAATAATTTGTGCTTCCTTCAGTGAAGCAATTATATCCGGGGCATACGCAGGTTTGTTGTCCAGAAGAAGCAGAATGCAGTATTCCAGAATTCCTTTGCGCATTTGCGATTTTACATTTTCAGCAGTCATGTTGTCCTTATTTTGTTGCAAAGATAATGTAAAATATAGTACTATGCAATACATAGAACTATATTTTTTTGAGGAAATAAAAAAATAGAGAATAATGGGGGATTGTAAAACTTTGCAAAATATTGTTTGAATCTCACAAAAGCACTTGCTTTGCTCATTTATTATGTATAATTTTGCGTCCACAAATGAATAAAAATTCACAATGGGAAAGAAAGACCGTTTAGACAAAATCAAAGAGATTATTGTTTCTTTCAATATTAGCAGTCAAGATGAGTTGCTTAATGTACTGAAAACTAGTGGTTTTGATTTGACTCAGGCCACATTGTCCCGTGATCTCAAGCAATTGAAAGTCGCAAAAATTCCGACAGTAAGTGGTTATCGCTATTCACTCTCGAGTAAAGTCGTGGAATATGGTCGTACCAAGAGCAGTTCAAAAACGACGAATCGTATTCCGGGAGGTATCATTTCCATTGACTTTACGAGTACGATGGGAGTAATCAAAACCAGTCCCGGCTTTGCAAGTGCATTGGCGTGGAGTATTGATAATTATGCGGATAATCGAATTTTGGGTACTATTGCAGGAGATGATACTATCTTTTTGGCACTCAATGAAAAATCGTCGAGAAGAGATGTGCTTTCTTTGTTAGGTGAACTTTTCCCTGAAATAAAGACAGAAAAAACAACGTAAAGAAACGCGTTTATATAGTGTCACAGTGCCGTCTGGTACGGCCAGAGTTATCATCAAGTTTCATTTTTATAAATGTAAAATATAAAATGTCAGAAGGAGCAAAAATTGAAATTGTGGTTGCCAATCAGAGTCATTTGAGGTATGTTGATACCATTTTGGAAACCATTAGTGCCGCAGCCGCAAAGAGAGGAACAGGTATAGCAAAACGTTCTCCCGAATATATAGAAAAGAAAATCCTGGAAGGGAAAGCTATTATTGCATTAACCGAAGGGGGTGAATTTGCAGGTTTTTGCTATATCGAAAGTTGGGGAGATAAACAGTTTGTTGCTAATTCGGGACTTATTGTTGTCGAAAAATTTCGTGGTCAGGGGCTGGCCAAAGCAATTAAGAAAAAATCGTTCGATCTGTCGAGAGAAAAATTTCCTAATGCGAAACTGTTTGGTTTGACCACAGGTTTGGCGGTTATGAAAATTAACTCCGAATTGGGTTACAGGCCGGTTACTTTTTCAGAATTGACCCATGACGAATCTTTTTGGAAAGGCTGCGAAGCTTGTGTAAATTTCGATATTTTAAAGCGTAATAACTATAAAATGTGCCTTTGTACTGGAATGTTGTACGACCCGGAAGAGCATACGCCGGACAAAAAGAAACAGAGTGCTTGGCAGAAGGTCTTTTCTCAGCTTTTTCCTAAACCAAAGAAGAAGAGCGACAAAAAAATTGTCAAAGTAAAATCAAAAGAATAACAATTATCTTTCGCTTGCGGAGATACGATATAAAGAAAATTACACATGAAAGAAAAAGTAGTTTTGGCATTCAGTGGAGGTTTGGATACCTCGTTTTGTGCCAAATATTTATCGGTTGAAAAGGGTTATGAAGTTCATACGGCAATTGCTAATACCGGTGGATTTTCGGACGATGAGTTAAAGAGTATTGAAGAACGTGCGTTCAAACTGGGAGCAGCATCTCACGCTTCGCTTGATGTTACGAAAGAGTACTACGAAAAGAGCATCAAGTACATGGTTTTCGGTAATGTGCTCCGCAACGGAACCTATCCGATTTCAGTCAGCTCGGAACGTATTTTTCAGGCCATTGCCATTATTGAGTATGCAAAAAAAATCGGTGCCAAATATGTTGCTCATGGAAGCACCGGTGCCGGTAACGATCAGGTTCGTTTCGACCTCACTTTTCAGGTGTTGGCTCCTGAAATTGAAATTATTACTCCTACCCGTGATATGACTCTGACCCGTGAATATGAAATCAACTATTTGAAAGAACACGGTTACGTGGCTGATTTCGCTAAAATGGAATACTCTATTAACAAGGGATTGTGGGGAACCAGCGTGGGAGGAAAAGAAACCTTGAAGTCAGATCAAACACTTCCCGAAGAAGCATACCCTAGCCAGGTGACTAAACACGAAGGTGAATTGCTTACCATCGACTTTAATAAAGGTGAAATTTGCGGTGTAAATGGTGTGGCTTATGATGACAAAATTGAAGCTATTCGTGCAGTAGAGGCAGTCGGAGCTGCTTATGGTATCGGTCGCGATATGCATATTGGTGATACGATTATCGGCATCAAAGGGCGTGTCGGTTTTGAAGCCGCCGGAGCTTTGTTGATAATCAATGCGCACAAAATGCTTGAGAAGCATACCCTCTCCAAATGGCAACAGTATTGGAAAGATCAGCTGGGAACCTGGTACGGTATGTTTTTGCATGAGGCTCAATATCTGGAACCAGTGATGCGCGATATGGAAAAATTTCTTGAAAGTACACAACAAAATGTTTCTGGAACGGTCAAGGTACAGCTGCGTCCGTACAGTTATACCTTGATTGGAATCGAAAGCTCTTTTGATTTGATGAAGACTGACTTTGGTGAATATGGAGAGGTGAACCGGGCCTGGAGTGCTGATGATGTAAAAGGCTTTACCAAAATCCTTGCCAATCAGATGAAGATTTATTACAATGTTCAAAAACGGAACGAAAAATAGTCGCTCGGAGAAATAGCGATTTAAATCGGCAGTTTCTATGGCGGAACTGCTGATTTTTTTTGTGGATGTGAAAAATAGGCTGTGACGGGAAAGAAGTAACGGAAAAAAATTGTATGTTTGCTTAAACTTTCAACATGACACTATGAGTTCGCGTATTAAATTAACCATACAGGGTTTGATAAGCAGCAAAACGCAGAACAATACGTATGCACTGGTTTTGGGAGATGAGAGCCGTAAGCGTCGCATAACGGTTATTATCGGACATGCCGAAGCCGAATCGATTGCGTTGCAATTGCAAAACATTAAAACGCCTCGTCCGATGACTCACGATTTGATTTTGAATGCTTTATCCGGATTTAAAATAGAACTGATAGAGGTCTATATACATCATTTTGAAAAGGGAATCTTTCATTCGGAATTACTTTTGCTGAACAACGAAAAGACCCTTACCGTTGATGCCCGAACGTCGGATGCGGTAGCGCTGGCAATCAGGGCTTCTTGTCCGATATTTATTGACCAGTTGCTTTTTGATCAGTATGCTATTTCGATAGATGAGGAAGAGACAGAGGCCGAGGTGGTGACCGAAGCAGATGATGCGCTGGACAAGGAGCCTTCGCTTGAAGAGCTTGAGACGCGTTTACAACATTCTGTTGCCAACGAGCAGTACGAAGAGGCGGCTCGTCTGCGTGATGAAATTAATCGTAAAAGAAATAGTAGTGATTCTAACCAATAATTTGATAATGAATAGAATATATTTAATATTGCTCGCTGTTTGCCTCGGAGTTGTGAGTGCTCAAGCAGCAAGTGTCGTTCGCGTGACAGTAGAAAATATTTCTTCATTGGCACAAAATAATGTTCCGGTGGTGGTTCCTGTCAGTAAGTTGAGTACAAAAAGCGGAATAAAAATAGTGTCGGCTGCAGTGAATGTTGCTAGCAAGCAGATCGCTTCTCAACTTGACGACCTGAATCGTGACGGTTCTGCGGATGAACTGGTATTTTTGGTCAATCTGAAGTCGAAGCAAAAACTTACCGTGTCGGTGAAAGTGGCTTCCGATAGTTCGCTTTATAAGAAATTTCCGAAAAAAACTCATGCTCAAATGTGGCGTAAAGATCCCAACACAAAAGCCATTATACCAACAGTGGAAGAATCGTCTCCCACAGGAAATTTATATCGTAGCCTGCACCATCATGGTCCTGCCATCGAATCGGAGTACATGGCATATCGCCTCTACTTTGACGAAAAACAGACTGTTGACTTGTATGGAAAAAAGAAACATCAGTTGGAATTGATGGATACGAAATGGTATCCGACCGATCAGCAGATTGCCGAAGGTTACGGTGATGATATTTTATGGGTGAAAGCTACTGCTGGTTGTGGAACCATTAAAGGCTGGGACGGAAAAAAAGTTACTCATATCTCGCCGGTAAGCAATCGTACCGGGCGGGTGATTGCGAGTGGTCCGGTCCGTTCCATCATTGAAATGGAGGCCGACGGATGGCAATATGGTGGTAAAACTATTGACATAAAGCAGCGTTATATCATTTATGCGGGGCATCGCGATATGGAAGTACAGGTGACTCAAAACAAATCGACTACACTTTGTACCGGTGTGCAGACATTTTTCGATACGGCAGAAAAAATGACCGATGTGACCGGTGTCGTTGCTATTTGGGGAACAGGCCTGCAATATCCGGTGACAGACAATGTCCGGGCGAAACCTCAAACTGTGGGAATGGCAGTTTCAGTTCCAGAATCGGTATTGAAACAATCGGTATCCGATAAAGACAATCTGCTTTTATTGTTGGAGGGTAAGAACTTTACTTATCATATTACTGCAGCTTGGGAGCAGGAAGAGGGTGGTTTCAAACAATCGAAAGATTTTTTCGATTATGTAAAGAAATGGAATCAACAATTACAACATCCGGCGAAAGTTTCCGTCTTGTTTTATTGACCCGTAACGGTATATCATAGAAAAGCCGACAGAGTTTACTCTTGTCGGTTTTTTTTTGTAGAGGTGATGGATTAAGATTTGTAGAGGTATAATCTTCCTTGCGACGTATTTCGGGCAATCATTCGGCGTTGCAATTTCACCACAAATTCGTGGTTTTTTACTTTCCAGTCGGGGGCAATAAGCAAATGAGGTGGTGATTGGGAGGTGAATCGTTCGACGGAGATGTTCGGGTGCAGTAGTTCCAAAAAGTCGATACACAGATCGATGTATTCATCGACCGAAAATAGTCGGAATTGGTCGGGGTGCGTCGCAAATTGTTGAGCCATAACCGTCCCCTTAATAAGTTGAAGCTGATGCAATTTGATGGTCGTAAGCGGTAGTTCCGACAGTTGATGTGCATGTGACAAGAGGGTGGTGCGATCTTCACCGGGCAGGCCGAGGATAAGATGCGCTGCGGTATGGATGCCCCGTTGCGCGGTTGCCCGGATGGCTCGTTGCGCCGTAGCGAAATCGTGTCCGCGGTTGATGGCTTTCAGTGTTTCATCACAGGTCGATTCTACGCCGTATTCAACCATGACATAGCATTTGCCGGATAATTCCTGTAAGTAATCTAAAAGTTCTTTGTTGATGCAATCGGGGCGTGTACCGATTACCAAACCGATAATACCAGGATAGCTCAACGCCTCCTCGTATAGATCGATCAAATGTGCAATGTCGCCGTATGTATTTGTATATGCCTGAAAATAGGCGAGGTGTTTTTGTTCGTCATGCTTCTTTCTGAAAAATGCGATACCCTCGGCTATTTGTTGGGTCACGCTTTTGTCCTGTTGGCAGTAATCGGGATTGAACGTTTGATTGTTGCAATAGGTACATCCTCCAACTCCTACTTTGCCATCACGATTTGGACAGGTAAATCCGGCATTGATGGAAATTTTCTGAATCCGCGTTCCGAGAATCTCCCGCAGTCGAGTTGAGTAATCGTTGTAAGGTAGTGACATTGGCCTTTATACAAGAACAGAGCATAAGACGAGAAAGTGTCTATATGCTCTGTTGTAAGATGAATTATTGTTATCGGTAATTATCCGTTCATGGTTGCCAGAAATTCTTCGTTGCTTTCGGTACGTTCGAGACGTTCCTTAAAGAATTCCATTGCTTCAACAGGATTCATGTCGGACAGGTATTTACGAAGTACCCACATTCGGTTAAGAGTTTCGGGATCATGCAACAAATCGTCGCGACGTGTGCTCGACGACATAATATCAACGGCAGGGAAGATACGTTTGTTCGAAAGTCTACGATCGAGCTGCAGTTCCATGTTACCGGTACCTTTGAATTCTTCGAAGATCACATCGTCCATTTTCGAGCCCGTTTCTGTCAAAGCGGTGGCAATGATGGTGAGGCTGCCTCCGTGTTCAATGTTACGAGCCGCGCCGAAGAAACGTTTCGGTTTATGTAGTGCATTGGCATCCACACCACCAGACAAGACTTTACCGGATGCCGGAGCAACCGTGTTGTAGGCACGAGCCAGACGGGTAATGGAATCAAGTAGAATTACAACGTCATGACCGCATTCCACCAATCGTTTTGCTTTTTCAAGCACGATGTCGGCTACTTTTACGTGGCGTTCTGCCGGTTCGTCGAAGGTAGATGCGATGACTTCGGCATTTACGCTTCGTTCCATGTCGGTTACCTCTTCAGGACGTTCATCGATCAGTAATATAATCATGTACACTTCCGGATGGTTGGCCGAAATGGCATTGGCAATATCTTTTAATAAAATAGTTTTACCTGTTTTAGGCTGAGCCACGATCAAACCGCGTTGTCCTTTGCCGATAGGAGAGAACAGATCTACTACGCGAACCGAAAGCGGATCGTGTTTGCCGGTGGTCAGGTTGAATTTTTCGTCAGGAAAAAGAGGAGTGAGGTGGTCGAAAGCAAGCCGATCGCGCACAAATTCGGGCGAACGGCCGTTGATTTTTGTTACCTTAATGAGCGGAAAATATTTTTCACCCTCTTTCGGAGGACGTATAGCACCTTCTACCGTGTCACCTTTTTTTAGTCCGAACAGTTTTATTTGTGATTGCGATACATAAATATCATCGGGAGAGGTAAAGTAGTTGTAGTCCGGTGAGCGCAGGAAACCGTAGCCATCCTGCATCGGCTCGAATACTCCGGAACCGGTCAAAATGCCTTCAAATTCATAAGGCTTTTCGGTCGGCTCGTTGTTTTGCCGTTTCTGATTACCCTGATTGTTTTGGTAATTATTTTGATTGTTGTTATTGTTTTGCGGCCGTTGTTGTTTGTTTGGTTGATTCTGATTTACAACCGGAGTTTCTACAACTGGAGTCTCTTGGATAGCAATAGTTTCGGGAGCGAGAGTCGTTTCGTTTTCTTCAGCGGTACTTTCGATAACGATTTCCGAAGTATCCTGAACGGGTTGTTTGGCTTTTACCGAAACCGGATTAGCGTTTTCTTGTTTGGGCTGTTGCTGTTTGCCTTTTTGTGGTCTGGGCTTTTGGTTTTGTGTGAATGAAGCCTCTTTCGGAGCTTCTTGCTTGGAGGGTGTTGTTCCTACAGCCTCTTTCTTAGGAGAGGAAGACGCTGATTGTGACGGTTTCTGCGAGTCTCCACTACTGCCGGCAACTGGTTTATTGCTGCTTTTCATGCGGGTTCTTCGTTTTTTAGCATCATCAACATCATTTGCTTCAGTTTTCTTTTCTGCAGCTTTGGTAATTGCTTGCTCGTCGAGAATTCTGTAAACAAGTTCATCTTTTGACAACGATTCAAAGCGTTTAATCTTCATTTCGTTGGCAATCGCCTTCAAATCAGCAAGATCTTTCTCTCGTAATTCTAAAATATTATACATATTGTTGTTTAGTAGTGGATTTCGCGTTAAGCACGAAAAATTCTTATATCAGATTCTTTGGTGGGAACCGGAGTCTTGTTATAAATAATAAGGGATTATTGCAAATGATAGGTACAAAAGACGAAGTAGTTCGTGAAGTTTTGCGTTGCAAAGATACATTTTTTTTAGAAATCACACAAGGGTTCCGAAAAAACTGATTTTTAATATTTTTTTAGTATTCGCGTCTACTTTGAAACGATCGTCTAATCGATGCCCAATGATCCAAACAATCTGTTTGTCAGATATTAAGAGCCAGCAATTTTCTTTCTCGAGTAAATTCCATTTTTGATCGATAAAAAAGTCGCTCAACTTTTTCTTGCCCTGGTGGCCGAACGGATAAAAGAAATCTCCTTCTTTTGGATGTCTTATTGTAAGGGGAAACGAAAGCTTGTCAAAATCGATACAAGCTACTTCCTTCTGTTTTTCTATGGCAAATCCGTTGGCATCCAGTGGATCCGACAGGGTGAGCTTGATTGGTATTTCGGTAGACGAAGTTCCGACCGGAACGATATATTTGGTCTCGTCAACCGGCATTAACGGAACAACGAGTAGCTGATTCCTATCTTTTATGACTCGGTGTGTAGCCGAAAAAAACTGCCGACCCGATTCTCCGTCAAGGTTTGCAAGAATATTGTTGACCGTAGCATCATTAAAATGGTAAGGGTTCAACAGTTCGAAAAGATAAAAATGGATGTTCGGTTGTTGCTGTTTCAATTGATCGATAGCGATAGACCAGTAACCATTGTGCGTAACGACTGCCATCTCTCGGAATGCATCAATCAGACCATTCGTTACGTTGTTGAGCTCTCCCAAACGGGTAAAATTCTCCTCCATGATTTGTCTGAAAGAAGGATTGAACGATTCAAAAACCGGTATTAACGAGTGACGAATTCTGTTGCGAATAATTAGCTGATTAAAATTGGAATGATCTGTTCGGTGTATTAGTGAATTGACAGATAGATAATTGTCTATTTCAGTTCTGGTGACAGAAAGAAATGGCCGGATAATGTTTCCCTGTCGTGGTTGAATGCCCAATAAACCCCGTAAACCGGTACCGCGCGATAGATTGATGAAAAATGTTTCGATCGAATCGTCCAGGTGGTGTGCCACGGCAATAGCTTCCGCCTGTTGTTCTTCCATTAACGAGGTAAACCAATCGTAACGGAGTTCCCTGGCTGCCATTTCAATCGATATTCCCTTGGCTGTAGCCACCGCATTGGTATCGAATCCGATACTGAAAAAGGGCAAATGCCATTGATTCGCTATTGTTTTTACAAATGCTTCGTCATCGTCGGCATCTTTTTCTCTGAGATGAAAATTACAGTGGGCAACAAGGCATTGATAACCTGTATGGTGCAAAAAATGAAGCAATGCTATTGAATCGGCGCCTCCGCTGACACCCACAATCAATTTGGCTCCATGAGGGCAAAGGTTGTGTGTTTTGATGTAAGATGTGACCTTGGAGATGAATTCCATGCAGGGTTTTTATTTTTCTTTCAGTTCGGTTAAGCGAGCCTGCAAATAGAGTTTTTGCGGTTTTCCTAATAATCCGTTTACCTGTCGTTCGAGACGTAATATTTCGGGTTGAATCTTACTCTTTTCTTCTGCAGATTCTGCTGTACTATAGAGCGTTCGTTGTTTGTTCAGTTCGTCTTGCAACTGTTTCTGCTCTTTTTCCAGCGAATCGGCCTGTTGATAGAGCGCGCGGGCTGTTTCGCTTTTAAACTGATCGATAGAGGTGTAGCGAATCGTATCGTTGATCTGAAACTCCATAGCCGGTTTTACCGAAGCTGATGATTCCGGTTCCGGGGTGTTATGAATGGTTGATTTGACGTTTTTTCCTCTTCGGTAGCTTTTCAGTTGCGCAGCGAGTCGCAAATAATCGCTATCGGTTGTTTGTATCAGCCGTTTTTCCGCATTGGTCAGGTATTTGTAGATCATCACTTTTCCTTCGGGCTGATTGCGGTCGGTGGCAAACCATCCTACATTATTGATTTCGTCGACCACCATCAGGTAATCATTTGCTGTGGAGTTGAACGGAAAGCCCATATTTTGAGGAGCGTAATAGTTGTTGTCTTTCGAGTTGAAACGGGTGATAAAAAGGTCGTAGCCTCCTACCGAATTGGCTCCTTGTGCTGCAAAATAGAGGGTGACGCCGTCGGACGATACGAATGGATAGTTGATTGTTGTTCCGATACCATTTACCATATCGCTCAATGGGGTAGGGTCGCTCCATGAATCGATCATCTGAAAGGTGCCGTATAGTCCCAACCGATGTCTCAGGCTGTCGGCAAAGATTATCCGGTCGCCGCGTTGCGAACGATAGGCCAAGGCTCCTTCCGGTGCATTCTTGTGAATTTGTTTGGTTGGAATAATGGTTCCGAGGTCTTTGCCCATGGAATAATATTTGTAAAAGTCTTTTTTAGTAGCCTGCAGACTATCGACAATTGTAATGGCTTCGACATGTTGCATCAATTGAGCTCCAATTTTCGCTTTAACCAACAACTTGTTGAGTTTTGCCGTTTCAACCGGATTCGTTTTGAACAACGTCAGCCCTTTCTCAATAACCGAAACTGCTTCGTCGAAATAGTATTGTTCGTAATAAAGCTCGCTCAAAAGAGGGTAGGCGGCGCCGATTTTTTTGTTTACCGCTATTTGCAACGCTTTGATTGCTTCATCCTTGTTGCCGAGCTTGTCCTGACATAGCCCATACCCATAGTTGGCTGCACCATCATTAGGTCTCTTTTTTAAGATAGCAGAGAATATATGCGATCCTTCGGAATAGCGTTGATTGTTAATCAGAATTTGTCCTTCGGCAATGGTTTGCGCATGGATGGCCAGTGAAAAAAAGAAGAATGTCAGAGCGAGAATTGAATGTCGTTGCATAATTCAATTGTTTGAAATAATGGATCGAGAACGGGTCTTGTTTTTGTCTGAATGCAATGTACAATGATAGAATGTTTGGAAATCAATAAAGTATATTGCTTGTCCAACCCTGTTGTATCTCCTGCAAAAATAATTCTTTTTTTAGCGGATGCACCATCCGACAAAAGAAATATTTCAGAAAAGCAATAGCTCGGACAGAATGTCTTTTGTTCTTTGCTTTTTTTGTGAATTAATATGGATTTGCATTGTCGTGAGCTAAATAAATGATACCTTTGCAAGAAAATTTTCAGTACAAATATAATTATGGATTCAATTAACTGGTCGGAGCTTTCATTTGGTTATATGC
This sequence comes from Bacteroidota bacterium, assembly GCA_017860295.1. Lineage (GTDB taxonomy): Bacteria > Bacteroidota > Bacteroidia > Bacteroidales > Paludibacteraceae > Microbacter. The sequence continues at coordinate 140,661 of JAFNAS010000008.1, forward strand.
CAACGGACTATAATGTACGTTGTACCTATAAAGATGGCCAATGGGGAGAAATTGAAGAAACTACCGACACCACTATTTCGTTACACATGGCAGCTACTTGTCTGCACTACGGACAGGAAGCATTCGAGGGTTTGAAAGCTTTTAGAGGTAAAGACGGCAAAATTCGCATTTTCCGTATCGAAGAAAATGCTAAGCGTCTGCAATCGACATCAGACGGTATTCTGATGGCAAAGTTGCCTGTCGATAAATTTGTAGAAGCGGTAAAACGAGCGGTGAAATTGAATGAACGTTTTGTTCCTCCTTACGAAAGTGGAGCTTCTCTTTATATTCGTCCCTTATTAATCGGAACCAGTGCTCAGGTGGGTGTTAAACCTTCCGACGAATATCTTTTCCTTATTTTCGTCACTCCGGTAGGGCCTTATTTCAAAGGTGGGTTCCAGACTACGCCGGTGGTTATTTTGCGCCAGTTCGACCGTGCGGCTCCTCTGGGAACCGGTACTTTCAAAGTGGGAGGTAATTATGCTGCCAGCCTCGTTGCTGGTGAAAAAGCGCACGCCATGGGTTATTCGTCGGTTCTTTATCTTGATGCCAAAGAGAAGAAATATGTGGACGAATGTGGTCCGGCCAATTTCTACGGCATTAAAAACAATACCTATGTTACTCCCGAATCGACCTCAATTCTTCCGTCAATCACCAATAAAAGTTTGATGCAGTTGGCCGAAGATTTCGGACTGAAAGTAGAACGCCGTCAGATTCCCGAAGAAGAACTGGCAACGTTGGAAGAGGCCGGTCAATGCGGTACAGCTGCTGTTATCAGCCCTATTTCGCGCATCGACGATATTGATAAAAACAAATCGTATGTTATTTCCAAAGATGGAGCTCCGGGTCCGGTTTCTACAAAATTGTACGAACATTTACGCGCCATTCAATATGGAGATGAAGCCGATACCCACGGTTGGGTAACCGTTTTGGAATAATTTCTATTTTATAATACGAAAAGCATCGCTCACCGACATGTGAGTGGTGCTTTTTTCCGTTTCATTCCGACCTTTCTTTGTATATGCTCTTCAATTCGATAGATTTTGCCTTCTTTTTCTGCATTGTTTTCTTTCTTTACTGGTTTCCGTTCCGTAAATCACTGAAAGGTCAAAACTGGTTGCTGATGATTGCCAGTTACTATTTCTACAGCTGTTGGGATGTTCGTTTCCTTTTGCTGCTGGCAGGCTCTACCTTTTTGTGTTATCTGTCCGGGTTGCAAATTTACCACGCTTCTAATCCGCGTATAAAGAGACTTTGGTTGTGGTCGGGTGTCGCCCTCAATATCGGTTCGTTGGGCTTTTTCAAATACTACAATTTTTTTGCCGAATCGTTGTCCGGTTTATTGCATACCGTCGGGTTTGCTACCGAAATCTCTTCGCTCAACATTATTCTCCCTGTCGGCATTTCGTTCTATACGTTTCACGGCCTCTCCTACATTTTCGATATCTACAACGACCGGCTCAAACCGACACGCAATCTGATTGATTATTCGTTGTTTGTTTCGTTCTTCCCGTTGCTGATTGCCGGACCCATCGAACGGGCTACGCACCTTTTGCCGCAGGTATCGCGTCCGCGCGAATTCAACTACGACCGCGCGGTGGACGGATTGAAACAGATCTTGTGGGGATTGTTCAAAAAAATGGTGATTGCCGATAACTGTGCGCAGTATGCCAACCAGATTTTTACCCATTCCGAAGCCTATTCGGGCAGTACGTTGGTCGTAGGCGCCGTCTTTTTTGCCATTCAGATTTACGGCGATTTCTCGGGTTACACCGATATTGCGTTGGGAACGGCGCGTTTGTTGGGTTTCGAACTGTTGCGCAACTTTGCCTATCCCTATTTCTCTCGCGATATGGCCGAGTTCTGGCGTCGCTGGCATATTTCTCTTTCATCGTGGTTTCGCGACTATCTCTACATCCCGTTGGGCGGAAGTCGGGGCGGCATGTGGATGAAGATTCGCAACACGTTTATCATTTTTGTGGTAAGTGGTTTTTGGCATGGCGCCAACTGGACGTTTATTGTCTGGGGTGCACTCAATGCACTGTTTATGATGCCGCTGGTGGTGTTTAAAATGAACCGGAATCACATCGATATTGTGGCCAAAGGAAAGAGTTTACCTTCATTGCGCGAAGCCGGTGAGATGTTGCTGACTTTTGTGCTGGCCGTTTTTGCCTGGATCTTTTTCCGGGCCGAAGATATGAACCACGCTTTTTCTTACCTGAGCGGGATATTCGATGCCTCCTTGTTTGTGTTGCCGCAGGTGTGGCCCTGGTTGACGATTGTCTGCGTGATTTTCTTTTTTGTCGTCGAGTGGAGCGGAAGGGAACATTCGTATGCGCTGGGTGGTGTGGGCAACAACTGGCATAGTGTGTGGCGTTGGAGTTTTTATTACGCTATTTTTATTGTCATCATCCTGTTCCGTGGTAGCGGTCAACAGTTTATTTATTTTCAATTCTAACGCGTATGATGCAGCCACAAATGAAACATTTTTTGAGGAAGTTCCTGCTGTTTACCTCTCCGATACTTCTGCTCTGGATAACGGAGGCTTTTATATTGCCGCCTAACTTCTTTACCTACCGTTTGTGGGAGAGTTTGCGTTACTCGAGTCAGATTCCCCGCGTGGGACCGTTTTATCCGAACATTACGCTCGATATGACCGAACAAGGTGATCTGGGTCATCATACGGCCAATGCAATGGATAAAAAGGTGGTGTGGAAGACCGACGAGTGGGGGTTTCGGAACGATCGGTTTATTGCCGATCCCGATGTGCTGATTATCGGCGATTCGTTTGTGGCCGGTACCGGGCTGAGTCAGGATCAGACGCTGACGGCCCGACTGACGGCGCTGACGGGAGGTAAACTGAAGATCTACAACATGGCCCCTTCCTCGCTCGACGATATGATCTATTTGATGAAAAACGGCATCATGCACAAACCGAAACTGCTGATCTTTTCAATGGTGGAACGCAGTGTGCCCAAGCCGGTGACGGGCCATTTGAGTCGTCCGTTCGACGTGAATACGGCATCGTATAATGTGAAGCGAAAACTCTACGGACTGACGGGCTTCGATGCGTTTTACGACCGTCTGACCCGCTTCTACGACATCCGCTGGGCTCAGGCACGCATCAACAAACAACAAGGCTCCGGTTTGATCTCTCCGGTCGATCATCACATGTTGTTTTTGCAGGGCAAAAAGGCGGTGGCCAAAGCCGATGCCCGACTTAAATCGGTGACCCGTGCCCTGATCTCGTACAAGCAGTATTGCGACGCACAGAAAATCGACTTCCTCTTTTTGCCCATGCCCAACAAAGAGACGGTTTATTACGATCTGGTACCGTTTCCATCGCAACCCGATCTGCTTTTCCGGCTCGACTCAGCTTTGAGTCAACAGGGAATCACCACGCTCAATCTGCTGCCGCTCTATAACAACGAACGCCGCAAGGGTGCGTTGCTCTACCACCCCGACGATTCGCACTGGAACGGTTACGCCACACAACTGGTGGCCGCCGAAATCAAAAATTATCTGGATAAGTGCCGGTTATTTGTTCGGTAGATGTAATGGTAATTTGCTTTTTATCCCTGTATTTTCTCCGGAAAAGGTTATAACATTGCGAAACAAACAAAATTTTCTCATTTCACATCCATATTCTTCTCGTTTAAGGTTAGGAGGCATTTACTGCATAATAAAGCAAATATAAGATGATAATATTATCTCGCATGCCGATTGATTACTATTGAAATTCGGTTCCCGAGGATTGGAGAAGAGTCCTATTTGTTTCGCTTAGCCATTGTTCTGTAGCATTTTCATCGCTCCATGCTTTGTTATCATCCGCCAATGTTTGCCTGTCATCACTCTATGCTTTCACTCCATCGCTCTATGTTTGGTTACCATCGCCGTGTGCTTTCGCTTCATCGCCGTGTGCTTGGTTACCATCACCGTGTGCTTTCACTCCATCGCTCTATGTTTTATCATCATCGCCGTGTGCTTGACTGCAATCGCCGTGTGTTTTGTCACCATCGCTCTATGT
>JAFNAS010000009.1 GCA_017860295.1 Bacteroidota bacterium
ACCAGTACCTGTCCCCAAGGTATTCCAGCTCCATATCTGCTGATAGGCTCCATTATCTATATCATTATCTTTTAGCGCGGCTGTCAGTGAACTGATCGGAATTGTAACGTTTTTAAGAGCAGTTGTCCAACTCAAGTCTCCTGCAGATGTACTTATCATTACCTGCCCGTCAGTAGGCGCAGAGGTAGGTAATGTGTAATTAATATTACTTATTTGAGTTCCTGCCTTAAATGTTGTCTGATTTACTCCAGTCGCAAACGTAATATTGGCATTAGCACTGACTGTCGCATTGCTATTTAGCACAACAGACCCGTTGAACTGAGACATTGCATTAAAAGTATTCAGTGCATTATGTGTTGTAGCTCCGTTAAGGGTGGTCACCCCATTAAGTGTAGTAATACCATTGAGAATACTAACTCCATTTAAGGTGGTAGTTCCTGCAACAGATAATGCTCCTCCTGCCACCAAATCGCCAGAAGAAAGGATGGATACATTATTGGCACCGACAAAGGTAAGTGGATTACTATTCAGAGTCACCTTTCTTGGTCCTGTTAATGAACCATCTACCGTATAAATATTGGATAATAAAGAAACCCCTATTTGACGTATCTCGCCCGTAAGAGGAGAAATAACCAATAAATTATCATTGCTCTGATCTCCAGATTGCAATCCAAGTAGAGATAAGGTATTACCCGATGATACCAATATTGAAGTCGGCTTCGTCAATGCCCCCCCCAACTGCACATTTCCATTGGTCTGAACTAGTCCGTTATCCGCCGAGACTAGAACATGTACACCCGATGGACTCACAACACCATTAACAGCAGATGTAAGTTCTCCGTTAACAATGGAAAGGTTATTATTTTTTATAATATCTTCGCCTAAAGACGACACGCCATTCACTTTTGTGACTAAAGTATTGTCTGTTACCGCATTGGATACGGTTGTAGATGCAGAAACCAAAGCTGTCAATTCCGCCGTATTTACAACTCGTACCCATTGATTTTTTACAATATCCCAGTAATATAGGCCTTTTGAAGCCGTTCCGCTGTCATTAAAAACCAACACACCACTTATAGGTGTACCAACCATGGGTGTCCACGAATTAACATCGTCAATCTGAATCCGAGAAAGTCGTAAACCTTTGGACACACTCTCCAATTCTAACAATGAAGCAGGTTTTATATCCTGTGGATTATCACCTATTTTATTTTGTGCACACAAAGGGAACACAATCACCGTCAAAATAAAAGACAGTATAAAAATAACTAGCTTCATAACAATATTTTCTCTTTAAGTTGGATCTAAAGGTTCAAATTAACACTTTCCATTATCAACATAAAAGAATAGCTTTTAAATAAAGTCATTCATCATATAAATAAGCATATAGCAACGTACGATTACTTAAGTCCTAAGAACAATATAATGTCCTAGTTTGAATTGCCCTCCCTCCAAGGAGAGGGAGTTGAAATAGGACAAACAGAAGTGATCACAAATAAAAATAGGGTATATTTACATCCCATTGCTTAATAACTCACGACATTCCAAAATGACATATTTCCACACACACCAAACTCTCGGTTAGCCATTAATTTCGTTTCATATCGTTCTATCCAGAGAATACCCAATAATCCACCCAAACTATTAATCTGAAAGAACAAATAATCCGGAATCACGCCCAAGTATCCTAATACAGAGATAACATTTACACATTCCCCAAAAGACTAATTTACTTTTAATTTATAGCTATGGTATAAATTAAAAGTAAAGACTCTGTTTATAAGAAACTTAATGCCTATAAACTATTTTTATTTGCAATTTTTGCCCTATTTTTTTTACAATAAAAAACAATTGATTATTATTGCAAGAAAAATAAAATGCCAAACAAAACAACATTTTTCTTATACAGTACAATTCATTACCTGCTGACAAAACAATAAGTTAAAGTTGCTTTGCACTAATACAATTTATAACAACTTAATAATCAATATTGCAAAAGAAATTATATAAATTTTTAGTAGATAGGAGTATACCAGTATAGAGCAATAAGATTAATGTTGGTTATCTTTGCACTGGATATTGATCCTTAAATAATATACTAAGCCTACTTGAACAAAATAATATTTGCAAATATAGAGCATTATCTATAAAAAGAGCTCTTTTTCTTAGAATATTATCTATTTAAAGACTGTTAATATTTGTTAACAATCTGAATCTATGACAGTTAAAGATAGATTAATTAAATATATTCGATTAAAAGACATACCAACATCTCAATTCGAGCGCATGTGTGGAATGTCAAATGGATACATTAACAGCATAAGAAAGACTCTTGGAATCGAAAAATTAGATAATGTTCTAAAAACATTCCCAGATTTAAATAGAGAATGGCTACTCACCGGAGAAGGTTCTATGCTACGAAAAGAATCCTTAAAAAAAATAGAGACCATTCAATCTCAGGACAGCAATCAAATAGGAACAACTTCCGACATCAACGCATTAAAAGACAAGATATACGAGCTCCAAAAAGAGGTTTCTTTATTAAAAAACGAACGATCGGTATTAGTTTCAACCAACGATCGCCTTACACAAATGCTGGAAAATACTATAAACCAAATCTTAAATTCCAAATTATAAGAATATTTTCTGCGGCATATTGTCTCAAAACAGAATCACACTTTAATCAAAAAGAGAGATCAATTTTAGATGCCAATGAGAAGGATCAGACAGAAGAGAAAACCAATAGATAGGACAGGAATAAAACAGAAGGACAGATTCGCATAGAAGCAAAAAACTTTTCCTAAGGAAATACCTCTCAACAAAAAAAATATTTCTACAGGTGACAAGTCAAAAAAAACTTCCACTCTCGCATAAATATCAAATTAGCAACGACAGAAAAATCGGACAATTTGCTCCAACCAAACTAACAACCCTGTCAATGTTGCATATAAACCGTATATATATTAAAAGCCATTTACAAATTTCTTTGTAAATGGCTTTTAATCAAAAGTGATTCGGTTGGGATTCGAACCCAAGACCCACAGCTTAGAAGGCTGTTGCTCTATCCAGCTGAGCTACCGAACCTTTTTCTTTTGGAGGTGCAAAATAAGCGATTTTTTACGACATTCGCAATAGGCTATTGCCGCCATATTCGAAGAAAAACCATTACCACGCTTTCAACTCGGAATAGAGTCGTTGTACTGGCAAACCCATCACGTTATAAAACGATCCATCAATGTGCTCTACCGCAACATAACCGATCCACTCTTGCACTCCATACGATCCGGCTTTATCCATAGGCCGATATTTTTCAATATAATAATCGATCTCGTCCTCCGACAGTTTGGCAAAACGCACTTCTGTGGATACCGAAAAGGTAACCCGCTTCTCTTTCGACTGCAAACATACACCTGTAAACACTGTATGAGTTTTCGCCGACAGATATGCAAGCATTTCTTTCGCCTGCATCTCATCAACTGGTTTCTCAAGCACTTTGCCGTCGCACCAAACAATGGTATCGGCTGTAATTACAAGCATGTCTTCATCCAGCAGATGTTTATATGCCGAGGCCTTCTGTTTAGCCAAATATAAAGCCACATCAGCACCTTTCAGCGTCTTCGGATAGATTTCATCCAAACCCGGAATGACTTTAACCGTAAAAGGGATATCAAGCCCGGCTAAAAGCTCCTGCCTACGGGGCGACTGAGAAGCTAAAACCACATTATAGGAAGACAAATTGGCAAGCACTATACTATTTTTTACTAAGAATTCAGACTGCAGGCCGGTTGATGATAAACAGATCGAACAACGGAAAGCCATACGCTCTTGCCTGCAAAAAATAAAAGACGAAACTGTAACAAATTCCGATGATCATGATAAACTTCAAAAAACCGGCAGCCTGATGCAACGCCGGCTTATGTCTGGCTCGAATAACAAGATAAACGAAATATAAAAACGGCACAATGATCCCAATGATATAGTAACGCAATGTAAGCGAATCGTTTGCAAAATGAATCTTCGAAACATACCAACCTGCTATCGCTATCACAACAGCTACTAAACCGTAAATGACCCATTTAGTACGAGCCATTCCCCACACGACAGGCATGGTATGGCACTCCATTTCACGATCACCCTCCTCATCTTCCATATCTTTTACAATTTCCCGGATAAGGGTAACCAAAAAAGCAAACAGGGCAAATCCGTTAATCCAGGCAAAAACAGTAGGAGCCAAAGGAGTAAAATCCAATAATTCACCGTACGTTTGACGCAGGAAGGCTACTTCCATAAAGCCAACCATAAAAGGAACCAAAGCCGTGACAACACCGACAATTAAATTCCCTACCAAGAACTGTCGTTTGTAGCTGGCAGAATAAAACCAAAGCAGTCCGGTAATCGCAACAAAGAGGAACCCGAAAGTAACACTTCGAACCCAAACAGCCAGACCGATACCGATACACAGACCTATGCCCGTAAGAATCTGATACAGACGCATAGCCGCTTTTTTAGATACTCTGTTGCCCACTACGACTTTATCGGGACGATTAATCTCGTCTATTTTAATATCAAAATAATCGTTGACTATGTAACCGCCTGCCGCAATCAATAGAGAGGCCATGACAAGCAACCAAAAAGCGACATCGGAAGTAGCAGATGACACCTTGAAGGGTAACAATAAAGGTTTGATCACACACGTATGCATTGTCCACTGAAGAAGCGCAATGATAATCAGGTTTTTGTATCGAACCAATTGCAAATAGTCACGCATAGTCACCATATTTCATTCCTTTACTTCTTCAAAATCGACATATTCACCCTCTTCATTCCCAAAAACTTTCTTCCCGGAACGAACCGAAGAAGATGACTCTTCTTCGCGATGAGCCTCCGACGTATTTCTCCTTCTGCCGAAAGAAAACAAACGGATAAAAAAATTCAGGATGCTTCCTACTAAAGCAAAACCAAGAACGAGAATAAATAAAAACAGAAAAAGAAAAAATCCCATAGATCAACTTAAATTCAAAACAACCAGACTATCGAACAAAATCCGGATCGAAATCTTCAGAGTCATCTTCATCCTCCGCCTCTTCGTCGCCTTCAAAATCTTCGTCAACCTCCTCATGCGCCGAAGGAATAATCACGTTATCAGGCAAATGGTGAGTCATTGTCATCACCCGATTAGCCTCATCATTCAGCTCGTCCCAAATCAAATCCTTGAGTTCGGAAATTCCATAACCGGAAACCGCAGAAATAAATATAAATTTAATGTCCGGTAATTCAGCCTTCAAGGCATCAATCAATTCTTCATCGAGCAGATCCGCTTTGGTCACCGCTAGCAAGCGTTGCTTATCAAGCAATTCCGGATTGTACTGTTTCAATTCGTTAAGCAGAATATTATACTCTTCGACAATATCTTTGGTATCGCCCGGAATCATGAACAGCAAAATAGCATTTCGTTCGATATGACGCAAAAAACGTAATCCCAGCCCCTTTCCCTCGTGAGCTCCTTCAATAATTCCGGGAATATCGGCCATCACGAATGATTTATTATCGCGGTAAGGCACAATTCCCAGATTAGGCACCAACGTCGTAAACGGATAGTTGGCAATTTCGGGTTTAGCGGCCGTAATTGCAGCCAAAAGTGTTGATTTGCCGGCATTCGGAAAACCCACCAATCCCACATCGGCCAGCACCTTCAACTCCAGAATAACCGCACGTTCGATGCGGGGTTCTCCCGGTTGCGCATAACGGGGAGTTTGGTTGGTTGCCGTACGGAAATGCCAGTTGCCCAATCCACCGCGGCCACCCTGCAACAAAATGACCTCTTGTCCGTCTTCTGTAACGTCACAGATGAACTCTCCAGTTTCGGCATCGTGCGCCACGGTTCCGCAGGGAACCTCAATCACCCTGTCTTCGCCTTCTTTTCCAAAGCTGCGACTACTGCTACCTGATTCTCCATCGCCGGCAAAGACGTGTCGGGCATATTTCAGGTGAATCAGCGTCCAGTAATTTTTATTGGCACGCATGATGATATGTCCTCCACGACCACCATCACCACCATCCGGACCGCCTTTGGGAACGAATTTCTCGCGATGAAAGTGCGACGAGCCGGGACCGCCTTTTCCGGAGCGGCAAAATATTTTTACGTAATCTACAAAATTGGTTTCAGCCATATAAATCGGTTGATTTTATTTCTCAATCCCTTATCTTCTCCACGAATCGGTATAATCTTCATCTTCGCGGTACACTCTCTCCAAACGAACCTCTACGGCATTTTTATGTGCCATAAGTCCCTCATTCTCGGCCATTATTTCAATTGCATTACTCAACATCGACAATCCTTCACGCGACAACTCCTGATAGGTAATTTTTTTTGTGAAGCTGTCGAGATGCACGCCACTGTAGGCTTTTGCGTATCCATTGGTGGGTAAGGTGTGATTGGTTCCCGACGCATAATCGCCTGCACTTTCGGGGCTGTATTCACCCAGAAACACAGATCCAGCATTGATAATCCGCTCAGCCACTACCGTGTAGTTATGTGTCATAATAATGAGGTGCTCGGGGGCATATTCATTTGCAAATTCAATTGCCTCTTCAATATCGGGAATATAAATAATTTTACTGTGTTCCAACGCTTTTTCGGCCAAATCCTTGCGAGGTAAAAGGTCAAGTTGTGTCTTTACTTCAACCTCCACGCCTTCTATCAATGCCTCATCGGTAGTAATAAGAATCGACTGGCTATCTACACCATGCTCGGCCTGCGAAAGAAGGTCGGCTGCAATGTAACGCGGTTTGGCCGTCTGATCGGCGATAATGGCAACCTCCGATGGACCGGCAGGCATATCAATAGCCGTATTTTTCAGACTTACCAACTGTTTAGCGGCTGTTACATACTGATTTCCGGGACCGAATATTTTATACACTTTCGGCACACTCTCCGTTCCATATGACATAGCAGCTATAGCCTGAGCACCACCTATTTTGAATATTTTGGTAACACCACACAAACTGGCCGCATACAATACTGCCGGGTGAATTTTTCCTTCGGCATTAGGAGGCGAACACAAAATAATCTCTTCGCAACCAGCCAGTTGAGCCGGAATTGCGAGCATCAACACCGTCGAAAACAGAGGTGCCGTCCCACCCGGAATATACAAACCGACCTTTTGTATGGCCACCCGTTTTTGCCAGCAACGCACCTCCGGAATAACATTCATGTAAGGCAGATCATCGTTCTGCGCATCGTGAAATTTTTCAATATTACGCTTGGCCTGAGAGATAGCTTCTTTCAGCAAATGGGGAACCTGAGGTTCGGCCTCTGCAATTTCTTCTGCGGTTACCAACAACGACGACAACTGAATTTTATCAAATTTCAGTTCGTACTCCATCACGGCCTTATCGCCATTCAGACGAATATTTTCCAACACATCACCCACTGTTCCAAACAGACTGGTCGTGTCCATTACGGGGCGTTTGAGTAGTTCGGGCCACTCTTGTCGTGACGGTTTCTTTACAATTTGCATAGTTTTTATCTTAAAAGCAACAGTTGCTCTTTTACATAATCATTTTCTCAATCGGAAGTACCAGAATTCCTTCGGCACCCAGCGATTTCAGCTTCCCGATAATCTCCCAGAAGCGTTTTTCGGGCAATACCGAGTGCATCGAGCTCCATCCTTCTTTTGCCAATGGCATGATAGTCGGACTGGTAATGCCCGGCAGCACGGCAATAATATCTTCAATATTTTTATTCGGAGCATTCAGCAAAATATATTTTTTTCCTTCGGCCGCCTGAACCGCATCGATACGAAACATGAGTTCATCTAGGATTTCCCGCTTTTCGGCAGAGAGTTCCGGATTGCCAATCAACACTGCTTCCGACTTCATCACCACCTCTACCTCTTTCAGATGATTGCTCACTAAGGTACTTCCCGAGCTTACGATATCAAAAATAGCATCCGAAAGTCCGATACCAGGTGCAATTTCAACAGATCCTGTAATTACATGACAATGAGCACTTATTCCCTGTTCTTTCAGAAACGAATTCAGTATATGCGGATAGGACGACGCTATTTTTTTTCCTTCAAACCAACGAACGCCCTTGTAATCTTCTTCTTTGGGAATAGCCAACGACAAACGGCATTTGCTGAATCCAAGACGTTTTTCGATATTGGCATTTTCGTGACGTTCCACAAATTCATTTTCACCCACGATACCCACATCAGCGACACCGTCGGCAACCGATTGAGGAATATCGTCGTCTCTCAGAAAAAGTATCTCAACCGGGAAATTAGTAGAGGCAATCAGTAAAGTCCGTTTTGCACTACTGAGTTTAATGCCAATTTCGGAGAACAACTCCATCGAGTCTTCATACAAACGTCCTTTCGACTGAACTGCGATTCGTAACATAATAGTCTTGTAATAATGAGTTTATAATTACTGTTTATTGATTCACAAATCAATTACCAAAGCCACATTTACAAAAAAAGCTCACCGCATAACGGTAAGCCATGTCAATCAGGTACAACATCCCATTTGCCCACCGTGTCGATGCAGCTCATTGATGATGATGTGATAATGAATTGATGGTCGTATTCATCTTGTTCTGAAATAGAGCACAAAGGTACAAAAATATTAGCGTCAAACCCAGCTTTTTATCTCAAAATATCAAAAATCCGAAGACTCCAACTTTCGTTTGATCTAAAATTGAAATCGCACCACCGTGTGTATATCGGTTTTATGGTTGCTGTTTATCAACTCCAAATCCGACCCAATCGTGTTTCTATCGGCATAAAATGTTTGAGCAACCTTCAACCACACACTAAGTTTTTTCGATAAATTCCACTTACAATTACCAAACCATCGCCCACCCTGACCGTAAAGCATTGGAACCGAAAAGACGTAGGGCACATCTCGTTCATAGCTATAAATCCGGTTGTCGTAATTCACGGCATCAAACCATTCACACCTCACATTAAACGACAGCGGAAGTTTCCTGAAAACATACGATACCTCCTGCGAAAACAACCAACCCCAAGTAGGCGATTCTTTCTCGCTCGACGCCCGGTTAACTTCCACCAGACTTTTTAGGACAAAGCGTTTATTTGCAGCAAACGACACCCAATAACGCAACGAAGCCAGATCGTAGCGTCCTGTAAAATCAGTTATCGAAATCTCAGTCAAATTTTTCTCTTTTTGCTTGTAACGAATCCGCCAGTACATTTCCACTTTTTTAGTAGGAATATAATTGGCGGCCAGCAACGCATCGTAACCCACCGAAGGACTACTAACCGTATAACGCAACCACGGAAAGGAATAAGCATCCGCATAGGCAACTATTTTCCAATGTTTTATCGGATAAATTTCAAATCCAAAATAAAAGCCTTCTTCATTATTTACTTTTGAACCTTCGGCAAATGCATTTGCCAGCAAAACATCATATCGTTTCGAATAATAACGATATAAGGCGACCAGATTAACTCTCGATACCGGACTGACCGTAAAACCGTTGAGCACAGCAAAACCACCTTTTGACTGTATTGCCTCCTCTCCAAAAAACGTAAATTTTTTAAGTCGAAAACGATAATTAAGTCCTCCTGCCAACTGATGATTTCCTCTAAAAAAGAACATATTGTAAGGTTTCAGCTCCGGCTCCAAAGTACGACTGAGGCGAGTATCGACAACCGTAAATCCCAGATAAAAGTTGGTAACCCGCCAGCTCCAATTGCCTCCGACCACCTGCGTCGCAATCCTGTCCTTATGATTCAGATCACTCACCGTACGATGTAAACCATCCGTTTTGATGTAAGAAAATGCCGTTCCGGTAGAATCTCCGTCAAACAATTTATACGAATAAAATGCCGACAATTCGGACTTTCCGATTTTAACGGTAGCTCCAATTCCTCTCAAAAAATTATATTCGTCGGTAGATGAACTCTTTTGCAGACCCGAATTTCGCGGAAGCACATTCATCACATCGGTCGACTTCCCCATACTAACCTCCGGATGAATAACTAATCCTAAACCAAAATTTGCCTTTAAGTTTCCTAAAACAAGCGTTTTGAGCCGTCCCAAATGATTTAGCTGCACATACCCCGAATAAAAATCAAACCCTTTATGATACCTGCCCCAAAATTGTTCGCCTGCATCTTTTTCCCCAACCAGACCAACATCAATTTTATCGCCGGAACGAAACGAATATTTTACCGAAAGATAGTTCGGATCTCCGACATAGCGTTTATCTTCAGCTTCTGCAGCAACATTATCGGTCGTACTTACATACCCCTGCTTTTGCTCCCATATCCTCGACCCTCGTAAAGAAATCTCATTTTTACCCCACCTCAATAAATCTTTCACCGAAGGAAATTCGTTTTGCTTTGTTCCCGTTTCGCCCACATACACAAACGGCAATAAATTACGAATCAGAAACATATCAAAACCCTCCACCAATTGAAGCTCGTAAATGGTCTGCATCCGCTTCTGACGATAAAGGTAGTAGAGTAGATTTTCAATTTGCTTATCGCTAAGAAATTGTAATTTCTCCAACACCTCCTTACTCGTATTATTAAGATTTATACGATTTTGAGCAAAATAATTCAAATCATCCTCCAATGTCGTCAAATCCAGATCCGACTCCTTGTCGGCGGTAAGCATCTCGTAAATCCGGGAAATAACAACTGCCGTATTTTCCTGCGGTTCCTGTGCCTCTCCGATAGACAAAACAAACACCGGTAAAAGAATTCCTATAAAAAATTTCTTCTTTGTCATTTCCTTTCAAAAATGATATTGCAAAGCCCCTACCGAAGTAATCCCCAACACAGGATGACGTTCAAAATCAACGTCAAACAAAAAACCTCCCACCTTTACACCACAACCCAAAGTTGGAACAAACGACGGTCCGTAACCACCCACCCGAACCACTACCGCCGGCATCAGTCGATATTCGAACCCTACCCGACAGACACAAACATGATATAACACTTTGTCTAATTGACACAACCATTGGAATCCATCCGAAAACAAATACTGCATTCCCAACGAGAATACACATGGAATATCTTTGACAATATCCCGATACTTTAATTGCTGGCAAGTGGGATTAAAAACACAAAAACCGACAGACAGATCGGGTATTAATTCAGAGAGCAAACCTACCTGCGGAACTACAACACCTTTGCGTCCCATTGTACTTGAAAACGAAGCCGAATAATAGTTAAACTGGACACCCATTGTCAAATACCGGTCAAACGTACGAGCCAAAGAGATACCGGCAAACATCTCCGAATAAACCGAATAACCAAAACGAGACACAGAAGCACCTACGCTGAGTAACGACGTCGGTATCGAAAAAGATAACGCCTGAATCGATAATTCTTTCATTGCAAAACGGCTTTCATAAGTTGCCGATATAGCATTCCGATCGCTTGTAGCCAACAATGCTGGGTTATAAAAATGTTGCCATTCACCTTTTTGAGCAACCGAAACACCACCGGCAAAATGGGACGCGGGAACAAAATCGACTATTTGTGCAGGACAAGACAAACAGCCAAACAAAAATATTATATTAACCAAATAATATCTCACATGGCAAATATAAACTGAAAATTATATTTTTCCAAATTATGATATCTCGGGCATATTATATCAACGCAATGGGCATTATCGCTTCTCACAAATCACAAAACGCGAAGCTTAAGTTCGCATTTTCAGAAAAAGAAAGAAGAAAAATCAACAATCAGAAAGCAAAACAATGTCTTTCCAAGGCGTAGTTTAAGAAAAATGCGAGGAAAGAGCACACTTATAACGCACAATATATGAATAATATACGTCTAATTACAAAAGAAATATTACAAAAAACAGAAAGAATCATTGCAAAAGAAGAAAAAAGCCTTACCTTTGCAGAACAAAATCGCGGAGTAGAGCAGTTGGCAGCTCGTCAGGCTCATAACCTGGAGGCCGGTGGTTCGAGTCCATCCTCCGCAACTAAAAAAGGGAAAGATTAAGTCTTTCCCTTTTATTTTTATATATCAAATCGGTACTTCAAATCCGTTTGAACCTCTTCATAAATATATCGTTCGGCTCTGTTTGAAGAGGCTGCAAAACAGTCAACAAACGACAACATCGTTTTTGCATCCTCCAGATTCACACTTCCTTGCTTTCGCAAGAAAAGCGCCATTGCCCGATAAACTACCACTTCGTTTATATGCCGGTTTTGCTTTACCTGCAACAATATCTCTTGCTTTTGATCAAGAGAGAGATTATTCCATCCAAATGCAGCACAAAAAAAGCCGATAGCGCATTTCCAATAATTATCAGACCGTACCCATTCTTCTGCTTTAACGCCAACAAATGGTAAGTGACACAACAAGTTTCTACTAAGATTTTCGGCAAGCTCCAGCGTAGACACATCGCTCACCCACTCTTCCGCCCGAACCGCATCGAAATCAGCTTCGGGATAAAGAAATGTTGCCACTAACATCGTCTCCCGGATCTTCTCATACCACAATGCCTGAGCCAAAGTCTCATCTTTAGAATATTCCTCTGACAGATGCTTAATTTCGGACAATGACACACCGTAATTTTTAGAATAAAAAACACCGATTTTCTCCATTTGCTCCGCTGTTACCCCATTCATTTTCAGGTAAATTTTCCGCTTTATACTATGCAATTGCTGTTGCACCTCAGCCGAGAAGTACATATATTTTGTAGTCATATCCTATTTGCAAATAATTAATAAACAGACGTTTATTTTTATATTCTATTTTTCATCCACAAAAACTTGGTTAGAACCGATATTTACACTACTTTTGCACCGCAAATAAATGGTGGCTGTAGCTCAGTGGTAGAGTAGTGGATTGTGGTTCCATTGGTCGTGGGTTCGAAACCCATCTGCCACCCGAAAAAAGGAATAGTTTGACTATTCCTTTTTTATTTGCAATGACATGCGAATTTACGCTTCCGATCATTGAATGTCAGCGAAACACCAACATGCCCATTGACATATTTCGACTTATATGGAATTCCATCTGCAGTGTAATACAATGGCAGATAATCGGTAACGACAAAAAAGTTAATAAGGCCTGCTATTACATTTACACCCAGCCCCAGTGTTCCTTGATTGCCATTCAATAAGCCATAACTCAACGAGGCGTTGAACCAATACGCCGGACGAAGATTTAAGGATGCCAACAATTCATTGTAATAATATCGTCCGCCAAACGTATTCACCAGTAAAAATCCCAAATCAACTTTTCGCTTCAACAAAGTATAATCGGCACCCAATCGAGCTGTGGCCGTTAACATGCTTACATACGCATTACCTCCGAACGATGAAGAGTAGGTATGCTTCAACGAGTCCCGCCACTGCTTCCAGTCATCGTTTGTGTTGACGATAGAATAATTAAGTCCAGAGAACGACATGTTTGATTTCAACGAAGCCGACCAATCCTGTTTTTTCCAACGAATCAGACCCACATCATCAATCGATGCCGATAATTGCAACCGATCATCATATTTATAAACTACTCCGGCATCAATGGCCATTCCCAAGCCGACAGGATGCAGAATAGAATTCAATTGAACATCTTTTGCCTGCACATAAGGCAGTCCGTTATCATCCGTCACCGCAACCGGAATCGTCATCCGAGCTCCACCCTTACCGAAAATATCGATATTTTGCATCCCTACATTGAGCTTCAGCGTAGAAGCCGAAAAGCCACCATGCATTTGACCAAAAAGCACTTTAAACTTTCCTCCCACCGTCCAGGTTTCGTCTATTCGTTTTGAATATCCGAAAGCCATTTCAAGGTAAGCAGACACATCTCCACCCAGTTTTTTGAAATCATACCGATTCACCGATAACGTATCGGGAGCTCCGTTGAGCAACAACGACACAAGCGATTTGGGGACATTCAGTCCCATCTTGTAGCGTTCGCTCAGTCCGAAAGTAAAATAACCTTCCGGCAATCGGAATCCGAATCCGAGTAAGTTCACCCGATACTCATTAATGATATTTGTCGTCGATTTGAGGGCATTTAATAAAATGGCATGATTGGCATCTGGATGAAGATACGTCATCCACATCCCATTTCGTTTTACAAGCACATCTTGCACCGACACCGAATTATTACCCAACACAAAAGCCACTCCCGAGACAACAGGAAGGTCGATGTAAAATTTCTGAACAGGGATAAATGCAGGGTTAAGAACATTGCGCGCTGGAACATTTTCCATATAGTACAACGTATTAACCTGTGCATTCAAAACACAGGAAAACAGCAAGACCAAGCATGTAAAACAACAAGAGTAGTATTTTCGCATACAATGTAACAAAGCCAGGTTAATAAGACCTACTGCATTGACGGAGAATTGACTGATGGCGATATTTTTCGCCGTCAAAAATAAAAAAAACTGCTCAAGAAACACCTCAAGCAGCTTTTATATGACTATTTAATAATTTAATGCACACCACATAGTTTAAATATCCAATACACCATTGCTGCTATCAAACCGCTGATCGGAATCGTAATGACCCATGCAACCAGCAACTGACGGGTAATACCCCAACGCACTGCACTGATACGCTTCAACATTCCCACACCCATGATAGAACCGGCAATGGTATGTGTTGTACTTACAGGGACTCCCAATCCCTGAGAAACCCCATAAAGAGTAATGGCTCCAGCAGTCTCTGCAGCAATCCCTTCAAACGGAGTTACCTTGGTAATACGGGTACCCATCGTCTTGATAATACGCATACCTCCCATCAAGGTACCTAAACCGATAGCCGTATAACACGAAATAGGCAACCATTCCGGCACATGATGCAAATCTTTATGCGCCAACCACTCTGGCACATAAATTCCGTTCTGCGCACAATAACCATTATACACGGCCAATGCAGCCATAATAATACCGATTACCTTTTGCGAGTCGGAGCCACCGTGACCCAAACTCAGTGCTGCCGAAGTAAACAATTGCAATCGCCGAAAAACATGATCGGCCTTATACGAATTAAACCGTTTGAAAAGATTAATAACACAAGTTGCTATTATCAGCCCAGTAACAATTCCGATAAGAGGTGCGGCAAAAATAAACAAAACCGTCTTCTCAATTACTTCGGAGTTCACTACACTGAAACTCATTGCATGAGCCACCGCAGCACCGGCAAAGCCACCCATTAACGTATGCGACGAACTCGATGGAATACCAAAGCGCCAGGTAATTAAGTTCCAGGTAATACCGGCTACCACTCCCGCCAGGATTACAACCAGATTTATTGTTTCGGGATGTACCGTCTTCGAAACGGTATTTGCCACTTTCAGATCGAAAATCCAGAAAGCCAAAAAATTAAAAAACGCGGCCCAACAAACAGCCTGAAATGGGGTAAGAACTTTTGTAGAAATAACCGTTGCAATGGAATTCGCGGCATCGTGAAAACCGTTGATCAGATCAAAAACAAAACAGGCAAGAATAATGATGATTAATAACGTAAAACTCATAGCTAATTACGCGTATTTAATCATTATATTTTCGATAACATCACAGACATCTTCACATTTATCGGTTACCGTTTCCAATTGATAATAAACATCTCGTCGCTTCAATATCTGAACCATATCCTTTTCGTGGTCAAAAAGACGCTCCAAACCAGTATACAAAAGATCATCTGCATGATTTTCGATACTATTAACATGCACCAGCGCCTTCACTACTTGATCTGTTTTTTTAAGATTTCTCAATCCCTGCACCGCCACATTCAGTTCTTCGGCAGCTTTATGAATCAAATCAACAGTAGCCAAAATGGTAGGATCATTCGTAGGATCAACCTTATAGAGCAACATGCTTTTTGCGGCCACATAAATAAAATCGGTCACATCGTCCAAGGCCGATATAAGGCTATGAACATCTTCCCGGTCAAACGGCGTTATGAAATTACGCCCCAATTCTTCAAGTACCTTGTGAGTCAACTGATCGTTTGCATGTTCCACATCATGCATCTTATTTTTAATCTCACGACGCTTTACTTCATCCGGTTCGTTGACCAACTGAAGCAACAATTGCGCGATTAAACAAATGTTATTGGTATCTTCTTCGAATAGATCGAAAAAGATTCTTTCCTTTGGGATTAAGAGTTTAGCAAAGAAATTTGATTTCATTCAATAGCTGTTAGATTACAATGAGTTAAATAAAAAAATGCCCATAAAAACTTCTCCTGCATTTTGCGATCAAAGTTACCATGGACATTCCATTGTAACAAAAAAATAATGTTACTATTGCTTAATTTTTATTGAACATCCATCATATTCTCATTATTATTCAGCTCATCATTTGCCTGTCTGTTTTTTTGCTTATGAGCCGTTTTTCCATTACCGAAATTATAAGACAGATTGACACCTATTACTCTTCCATTAAAATAGCTTTCAGTTTGCTGAGTAAAATTTGTCCCCCATGAATCGACTCTGAATTTTCGTGAGTTGAAGACATCCCGTACATTGAAATTAGCCGTCAATTTTCTATTAAAAAACGATTTTCTTAATCCGAAATCAAGCGAATAATTTCCCTGATTCTTACCCTGAGCCACGTAATAAGGAGCATTATATGCACCTATAAGCTGCATCGAAAAATTGGCTGGCAACATAACATTGGCTATCGATTTAACATTCCATGAAAAACTTTCCTTGCCTTCTATATTAACCGTTGTACTACCCACCATATACTGACCCTCATGTAAATTACTATAAAATCCATTGAACGTCGTAGTAAGACTTAAAATCCGAAAAAAACTATTTTTCAGAACGGTCTCAAGGCCTGCAGATTCTGTTTTTGCGCCATTCATAGTGGTATTCATCATAATACCTCCATCCAGCCATTGAACCGATTGCATTACATCCGTAGTATATCGATAATACAAAGATGCTGAAAGAGAGTGCATGTCCCAGCTTTTCAAATAATTCAGTTCAAATGAATTGGTATATTCCGGAGTTAATTTTGGATTTCCAAAATACCAGCTCGTAGAATCCGAGGTATCGATAAACGGATTCAAAGAACGCCCACGGGGACGATTCAAGCGACGAGTATAATTCAATTGAAATTCATTACTTTTGTTCATGGCATAACTCAGATAAACACTGGGAAATGGTTTTATATAATGAATCGTATAATCTTTGCCATCTGAAGTGAAACTAATATCCGAAAGTTCCCCCCTCAATCCCAATTGCGCTCCAAACTTACCCCATTTACTTGCATAAGTTGCATAAGCTGCATAATTTCTTTCCGTATAGTCAAATTCATTGCTCAAACGCGTATCTAACAATCCGTTCGTATATCCTGTTATATCAGAATTACGAACCTCATAATGTCCATCGAATCCGGTCTCAAACTTTCCGTTTTCAGAAAATTTCTTCGTATAATCAACCTTTAGCTCCGTTTTCGGATTTTCACCGCTGGTATGCTGCGATTGTTGCGATGTCATTTGTCCCAAATTATTATATTGGATATGACCTGCATCCGAGTTATTCGGATGATTTGAGAACGACAAAGTTGCCAATAATTCACTCCCTTTTTTATCAATTTCTTTTCTATAATTCAAGTCAATATCATACATATTACGGTTCCCCGATGACGTATTTTCTCTCGAAAAGTTTCGTATAAGATCGTTATTTGCATCGAAAGACTGATAATTAATAGTCGATGGTGATGAGGATGAACCAAACATCATAAATCCGGAAAAACCAAGTGTACTCCTTTCGTCAAGATGAAAATCAAGACCTCCACGAATAAACGGGCCATGCATGCTGCGGGTCGACTCAGTAGTCTGTTTAAGAAGTGATAATATATTATTAGTTAAAGGATTGATCGTATAGCGGTTACTCCATCCCCCTCCCGACATTGACATCTGTCGCATTCCGACACTGGCAAATGCATCGATTTTCGAACTATTGTAATTAATACTCACCCCCGAATTATATCCCAATTTACCACTTTTAGGAATCATCACGCCCGCCGAAACCGATCCGTAATAACCCGCTTTGCGATTTTTTTTCAGTACCAAATTGATAATACCAGCTGAACCTTCAGGATTATATTTAGCTGAAGGATTGGTAATAAGCTCTACTTTCTCAATACTTTCGGCCGGCATCTGTTCCAATATTTGCGCCCGGTTATCGGCACTCAAACCCGAAGGTTTTCCATTAATCCACACTTCGACGTTGGCGTTATTTCTTAACGAAATATTTCCGTCATTATCCACATCCACCGACGGAATATTACGAAGCATTTCAGAGGTAGAAGCTCCTGCAGCGGCAATGGTCTGGTCAACCGTAAAAATTTTCTTATCGATCTCCAGTTTCATTTGCGGACCTTGCCCGCGCACCTGTACCTCATTTAAAGTCTTGCTATCTTCGGACATGAGAATAGTTCCAAGATCGACAGCTTTCCCGGAAACTGTAATTAACTTACGAACTGTTGTATATCCGATAAAGGAAAACTCTACCTGATACTTTCCATTATTGACCTTTGACAATAAAAAAGAGCCCTGATCATTACTGACGGCTCCTGCCACAGGTGCTTTCTGTCCCGGCTTTGTCAAAACTACATTTACAAAACCCAGAGGAGAACTTGTCCCGATATCTTTAATCATTCCTTTAATTACAACTGTCTCCGCCAACACTCCATTCAAACTCATGACACAAGCAACAAGCAGAACCAAATTCCTTTTCATCAAAAAATCGCTTTAATTATTTACGTTCACTTTTTTAATCCTCTAATACCTATAACACGCAGGCTCCTCTGAAACAGAGAAGCCTGCTTTCATATCGATGATAATTTTTCATCAATAATAAGACATTATATATCCGATAAAGTTTAAACGCAAGAAGAAACTTTACCTGAAAGTCGGAAGAATATACTCTTTATCGTTAGAAAGTATCGTTCCCACATGATTGATTTCCAGAAAAGAAGTTCCGCCTCCCAATCCAGAGCTACCACTCAAGTAGGCCACCAAATCATTTTGTTTAAGCAAACCTTTACGCAACAACAGACGCAATGCAGCAAAGAAATATTCACGCCTATCTTCCTTAAGAGCCTGATACATAGGAATAATTCCATAAGACAACATCAGTTGACGCATCGGACGTTTGTCATAACAAATCGCGATTACAGGACTGGTTCCTCTGTATGCCGCCAAAAAACGAGCAGTACGACCCGTATAGGTATCCGTAATAATAGCTTTTACTCCCAGTTCTGTAGATGCTTCAGCGGCTCGGTGTGCCAAAAACGACGTAACATCAAATTCATCTTTGGAATAAGAAATAGGAATTTCGTTTTCAATCATCTTGGCCTGCTCGGCCTCCTGTGCAATACGAGCCATGGTTTTCACCGCTTCAACCGGATATTTACCATAAGCCGTTTCGCCACTCAACATCACGGCATCGGTACGCGAATAGATAGCATTGGCCACATCAGTTACTTCAGCGCGAGTAGGACGCGGATTTTTAATCATCGTGTGAAGCATCTGAGTAGCCACAATTACTGGTTTCTTTGCCATCACACACTTACGAATCAAACGACGCTGAATAGCCGGAATCTTCTCCTGAGGCACTTCGATACCCAGGTCGCCACGAGCTACCATCACACCGTAAGCATATTGTAAAATTTCATCGATATTATCGACTCCCTCCTGATTCTCAATCTTAGCTATGATCTTGATTGGACTTTTATGTTCGTCCAAAATCTTCTGAATATCGAGAATATCTTGTTTGTTACGCACAAAAGAGTGCGCTATAAAGTCGAGATCATGTTTGATGGCGTACTGAATAAATTCACGGTCACGATCCGTCAGCGACGGCAAATTGATGCGAACACCCGGCACATTCACACTCTTCCGACTACCCAACACGCCGGCATTGGTTGCCTCGCAAACAAGGTATTCGTCAGTCTTATCTATCACTTTGAGGTCAATTTCACCATCATCGATCAAAATATCGTCGCCAATATTCAGATCACGAACAAAGAACGGATATGAAACGGAAATGCACTCTTTCGTGGTTTGTTGTTGGGGATTTCCAACTACTTTAATCCTATCACCGGTATCAATATCAATATTTTCAGGAGTTATTGTCGTACGCACTTCCGGACCTTTCGTATCGACGAGCACACTAATATACTTGGATACTTTCCGAACATTTGTGACGATTTTGTTCAACCCAGCTTCATCAAGATGAGCCGTATTGAGGCGAACCACATTCATTCCCGCATTAAATAATTCGCGAAGAAATGCGGGTTCACACTGCTTATCCGAAAGCGTGGCTACAATTTTTGTGTATTTTATCATAAGAGTAATATGTTGATGTCTTGAAATATCAATCTTAAGAGGCAAATTTCAACAAAACATATTTGCCTGTAAAGATAATACGAAACGAAACAATTTCATTTCGTAGTAATGAATTTAGAATATCAGGAAAAGGTACGTAAATTATTTCACGCTGATACAAACCGGATTCCAAACCACTTCTGAGGGTTATTTGTTTGCCTTCCGTTCTATCAGTGCTTCAATAGCCAAACGGTATGAATCTAAGCCAAACCCTACAATAGTACCCATACAAGCTCCTGAGATGGTAGAATGGTGGCGATACTCTTCACGACGAAAAACGTTGGAAATATGCACTTCTATCACCGGAGATGTGATGGAACGAATTGCATCGGCAATGGCAATGGATGTGTGCGTATAAGCCCCCGCATTCAACACAATGCCATCGATCGAAAATCCATGCTCGTGAAGCGTATCAATTATCGTGCCTTCGTGGTTGGATTGAACATAGTGGAAGTTATGTTCAGGAAAGCGGGACTTAAGATCGGAAAAAACGTCGTCGAAAGTCAACGTTCCGTAGATTTCCGGTTCTCTTTTGCCCAGCAAATTAAGGTTAGGACCATTGATAATGAGAATATTCATAAATGGTAACGATATGCTCGAATTTTCCACAAAAATAGCAATAATTTTTGGTTTTTACAGGGCAGCCCATATCAAATATTGACTTTTTATGGTTTCTCTCAACAACTTTAACCCGTGATCTATATTTTTCAATCAGCAACAACACCTGATCTGTTTACCATAACAAAAACATATCCAGCAGACGCCACTCTACAATGTGCTGTAAAACAGTGCTATAAAACATAAGTTTCGTGATAAGTTTTTAACTAAAAGTCCTTATATTGGCTTATGCAAAAATGCAAGCATTTTGCAATGTTTTTGCTTGATAACTAATTGTAAAACTTAAATCTATACAGTTATGAAAGTGTATCAATCAAACGAAATTAAGAATATCTCACTTTTGGGAAGTTCGGGATCTGGGAAAACCACTCTCATAGAAGCCATGCTCTATGAGAGTGGTATTATAAAACGCCGTGGTTCAGTCGATGGACAAAACACTGTCTCCGATTACTTCCCGGTAGAACACGAGTACGGGTATTCCGTATTTTCAACTGTAACGCACGTCGAATGGAACGGCAAAAAACTCAACATGATTGACTGCCCGGGATCCGACGACTTTATCGGTGGAGTAATCACCTCGCTCAATGTCACCGACACTGCCATTATTTTGCTCAATACCCCATACGGTGTAGAAGTGGGCACACAAAGCCACCTCCGCTACACCGAACGCTTTTCAAAACCGGTTATTTTTGTTGCAAACCAGTTGGATCACGAAAAGGCCGATTTTGACCAACTGTTGGAACAACTCAAAGAATTCTACGGAGGGAAAGTCGTTCAGATTCAATTTCCACTCAATACGGGTCCCGGCTTTAATGCCGTCATTGATGTTCTTAAAATGAAAATGTACCAATGGAAACCTGAAGGTGGGGCTCCCGAAGAACTGGAAATTCCGGACGAATACAAAGAAAAAGCCGACGATCTGCACAACAAACTCGTAGAATCGGCAGCCGAACATGATGAAGAACTCATGGAAAAATATTTCGAACAAGGCTCACTCACCGAAGACGAGATGCGTTTCGGCATTCGCAAAGGACTTGTTCATCGCGATATTTTTCCTGTTTTTTGCGTTTGTTCTGGACGCGACATGGGTGTACGCCGTCTGATGGAATTTCTGGGCAACGTCGTTCCCTATGTTCAGGATCTTCCAAAACCAATTACAAAGAATGGTACCGAAGTGGCTCCTGATGCCACCAAACCGACCAGTCTTTTTGTCTTCAAAACAAGCATCGAACCTCATATCGGCGAAGTCTCCTATTTCAAGGTAATGTCAGGCAAGATACACGAAGGCGATGATCTTGTCAACATATCAAGAGTAACAAAAGAGCGCATCAACCAGATATTTTCCGTTGCGGGGTCGATTCGCGATAAAGTGGAAGAGTTGGTAGCTGGTGACATCGGAGCCACAGTAAAATTAAAAGAGACCCGTACCGGCAACACCCTCAACGCCAAAGGATGTGAATATGAGTTCCCGTCCATCGCTTATCCCGATCCGAAATTCCGCCGCGCCATCAAAGCCAAGAACGAAGCCGATGCCGAAAAACTCAGCGAAATTCTTACCCGTATGCACGAAGAAGATCCGACATGGATTATTGAAATGTCGAAAGAACTGAAGCAAACCATTGTACACGGACAGGGAGAGTTTCATCTGCGTACACTCAAATGGAGAATCGAAAACAATGATAAGGTAATGATCGATTATCTGGAACCGAAAATACCGTACCGGGAAACCATTACCAAGGCTGCTCGTGCCGATTATCGTCACAAAAAGCAATCAGGAGGTGCCGGTCAGTTCGGCGAGGTTCACTTGATCGTCGAACCTTACTTCGAGGGAATGCCAACCCCGGATATCTATAAATTCAATGGCCAAGAATTCAAAATCAGTGTTCGCGATAAACAAGAGATTCCACTCGAATGGGGAGGTAAACTGGTATTTATCAACAGCATCGTTGGCGGAGCTATTGACGCCCGCTTTCTACCTGCCATACTGAAAGGGATTCTGGATAAAATAGAACAAGGCCCATTGACCGGTTCGTATGCACGCGATGTCCGCGTAATCATTTACGACGGAAAAATGCACCCGGTAGATTCGAACGAAATATCATTCCGTCTGGCCGGACGTAATGCCTTCAGCACGGCTTTCAAACAAGCCAGCCCGAAACTGCTCGAGCCGGTTTACGATGTAGAAGTGCTTGCGCCTTCCGACCGCTTGGGCGATGTTATGAGCGACCTGCAGGGACGACGTGCCATCATCATGGGTATGCACAGCGAAAAAGGTTTTGAAAAACTTACAGCCAAGGTTCCGCTAAAAGAGATGTCGAGTTACTCTACCACGCTCAGTTCACTCACCGGAGGCAGAGCATCGTTTACCATGAAGTTTGCCAGCTACGAACTGGTACCGATGGATGTACAGGATAAATTACTGAAAGAGTACGAAGCCAGTCAGCAAGACAAAGAATAATCTATTTTCAAAACGAAAGAATGGGCAATGTTCTCTTCCATCCGCTTAAAAACAGAAAGCCGTCCCTTACGAGACGGCTTTCTTCATATATCACAATAATGATTATTCTACTGACGCAGCCTTGCGAGCTTCTGTAATACGCTCCAGTTCATCGACAGAACCGACAGTCATTTTCTCGAATTCGCGTTGACCGGTACCGGCCGGAATCAAATGTCCGCAGATAACGTTTTCTTTCAAACCTTCCAGCTTGTCGATTTTACCGTTAATAGCAGCTTCATTCAATACTTTGGTCGTTTCCTGGAACGAGGCAGCCGACATAAAACTGCTGGTTTGCAATGCTGCACGGGTAATACCCTGAAGCACCTGACTCGACGTAGCAGGAATTGCATCACGGGCTTCCACTAGTCTAAGGTCTTTCCGTTTTAACGAACTGTTTTCGTCACGCAATTTACGGGCAGTAACAATTTGACCGGCTTTCATTGTTTGAGAATCGCCTGGATTCAGAACCACTTTTTTGCCCCATAAACGGTCGTTTTCTTCAAAGAAGTCATTCTTATCAACCATCTGCTGCTCGAGGAAGCGGGTATCACCCTGATCAAGGATTTCAACCTTACGCATCATCTGACGCACGATCACTTCAAAGTGCTTGTCGTTGATCTTCACCCCTTGCAGACGATAAACATCCTGTACCTCATTCACAATATATTCCTGAACAGCAGTCGGACCTTTGATAGCCAGAATGTCGGAAGGTGTCGTTGCACCGTCGGAAAGAGCAGTTCCGGCGCGTACATAATCACTCTCCTGTACAAGAATTTGCTTGGATAATGGAACCAGATATTTTTTTACCTCATTCATTTTAGAGGTAACAATAATCTCACGGTTACCACGTTTGATCTTACCGAATGAAACTTCACCATCGATTTCGGCCACAACAGCGGGATTCGACGGGTTACGGGCTTCGAACAACTCGGTAACACGGGGAAGACCACCGGTAATATCACCCGCTTTACCAACGGCACGCGGAATTTTCACCAACAACTGACCGGCCTTAATTACATCACCCTCATCGAGCACCAAGTGGGCTCCCACAGGTAAGCTGTAGTTACGCAACGGAGTACCGTCTTTGTCTACCACATGTACAGTCGGGATCTTTGTCTTATCTTTCGATTCGATAATAATTTTTTCGCGCAAACCGGTAGCTTCATCCGATTCGATTTTGTAGGTAGTATTTTCGATAATATCCTGGAATTCGAGTTTACCACCCATTTCCGAGATGATTACCGCATTAAATGGATCCCATTCGCAAAGTAACTGACCTTTAGCTACCGTATCACCGTGTTTGGTATACAACTTAGCACCGTAAGGTACATGTTGATTGGTCAACACGATCTTGGTACGTGGATCGATCACACGAATTTCGGTCAAACGACCCACAACTACCTGATATGACTTGCCCTCTTCATCGATAGCTTCAACGCTACGAAGCTCTTCTATTTCAACAATACCGTCGTAACGAGAGACGATACTCGATTCGGCGGCAATATTCGATGCGATACCACCCACGTGGAATGTACGCAACGTCAGCTGAGTACCCGGCTCACCGATCGACTGAGCAGCAATCACACCCACAGCCTCACCCTTGTGAACCATCTTACCGGTTGCCAGGTTACGACCGTAGCATTTTGCACAAACACCTTTTTTCGATTCACAGGTCAACACCGAACGGATTTCGACGCGTTCGATCGGAGAATCCTGAATAGCCTGTGCAACATCTTCGGTAATTTCTTCTCCCGAACGAACCAGAATCTCTCCGGTCAACGGATGTTGAATATCGTGCAGTGATACACGACCCAGAATTCTTTCGTAGAGAGAGGCAATCACCTCTTCATTATTTTTAAGTTCAACGGCAGTCAGACCACGCAACGTGCCACAGTCTTCTTCGTTGATAATAACATCTTGCGATACATCGACCAGACGACGGGTCAAATAACCAGCATCCGCTGTTTTCAACGCGGTATCGGCCAAACCTTTACGGGCACCGTGGGTAGAGATAAAGTACTCCAACACAGACAAACCCTCTTTAAAGTTAGCCAAAATCGGGTTTTCAATGATCTGACCACCTTCGGCACCTGATTTTTGAGGTTTCGCCATCAAACCACGCATACCGGAGAGCTGACGAATCTGCTCTTTAGAACCACGGGCTCCGGAGTCCAACATCATGTAAACAGAGTTGAAACCCTGGTTGTCGCTCGAAAGCTGCTTCATCAAAATATTCGACAAACGCGAGTTGACGTGTGTCCAGGTATCGATGATCTGGTTGTAACGTTCGTTGTAAGTGATGAAACCCATGTTGTAGTTGTTCAGGATCTCTTCCACTTCGTCGTAACCTTCCTGCACCAAAGCTTCTTTTTCGGCCGGAATAATTACGTCGCCAAGGTTGAACGACAAACCACCCTTGAATGCCATCTTGTAACCCAGGTCCTTGATATCATCGAGGAACTTAGCAGTTACAGCTACACCACATACTTTAATGATGTTACCGATGATATCACGCAACGATTTCTTGGAAAGCAATTCGTTGATGAAACCCATCTGTTTGGGTACGCACTTGTTAAAGATTACGCGACCTACAGTTGTTTCGATAAGCATCTGCTCCAGTTCTCCCTTTTCGTTCAGGTCGTCATGAAGCACTTTAATTTTAGCGTGCAGAGCTACTTTGCCTTCGTTCAGGGCAATTTCAACCTCTTCCACACCGTAGAAAGTCATGCCTTCCCCTTTTGCACCCGGACGCGGTTTGGTAATGTAGTACAAACCGAGTACCATGTCCTGCGAAGGAACGGTGATAGGCGCACCGTTAGCCGGGTTCAGAATATTGTGCGATGCAAGCATCAACATTTGCGCTTCCACTACGGCTTCGTTGCTCAACGGAAGGTGAACAGCCATCTGGTCACCGTCGAAGTCGGCGTTGAAAGCCGTACATGCCAACGGGTGCAACTGAATAGCCTTACCTTCGATCATTTTGGGCTGGAAAGCCTGAATACCCAAACGGTGCAGAGTCGGAGCACGGTTGAGCATCACGGGATGACCTTTCATCACATATTCCAGAATATCCCATACGACCGGATCTTTACGGTCGATTATTTTTTTAGCCGATTTTACCGTTTTTACAATACCACGTTCAATCAGCTTGCGAATAATAAACGGTTTATAGAGCTCGGCTGCCATATCTTTTGGCAAACCGCATTCGTGCATCTTCAATTCAGGACCAACAACGATAACCGAACGAGCCGAGTAGTCGACACGTTTACCGAGCAAGTTCTGACGGAAACGACCTTGTTTACCTTTCAAACTGTCGGACAACGATTTGAGAGGACGGTTAGAATCAGTCTTTACAGCGCTTGCTTTACGTGAGTTATCGAACAACGAGTCGACAGCTTCCTGAAGCATACGTTTTTCGTTACGCAGAATCACTTCCGGAGCTTTGATTTCGATCAGTCGTTTCAAACGGTTGTTGCGAATAATGACACGACGATACAAATCGTTCAGGTCGGAGGTAGCGAAACGACCACCATCCAACGGCACCAACGGACGAAGTTCGGGCGGGATAACCGGCAGAACTTTCAAAATCATCCATTCGGGTTTGTTGCGCAGACGTGAAGCACGGAATGCTTCAACCACCTGAAGACGTTTCAACGCCTCGGTCTTTTTTTGTTGCGAAGAGGTGGTGCTACCGATATGGCGCAAATCGTACGACAATGTATCCAGATCGATGGTCTGAAGCATATCGTAGATTCCTTCGGCGCCCATCTTGGCAATGAATTTGTTCGGATCGGTATCCTCCAGCTGCTGGTTTTCGCGTGGTAATTCGTCAATCAGGTCGAGATATTCTTCCTCCGACAACAATTCGCCCCGCGCAATATTTTCACGACCGTCTAAAATACCCGGCTGAATAATCACATATTTTTCATAATAGATGATAGAGTCCAGCTTTTTGGTCGACATTCCCAACAGATAACCGATTTTGTTTGGAAGCGAACGGAAATACCAGATATGCGCGATAGGCACCACCAGACTGATGTGTCCCATTCTTTCGCGACGTACCTTTTTTTCAGTTACTTCCACACCGCAACGGTCGCAGACAATACCTTTGTAACGGATACGTTTGTATTTACCGCAATGACATTCATAATCGCGAACCGGTCCGAAGATGCGTTCGCAAAAAAGGCCATCACGTTCCGGTTTGTATGTACGGTAATTAATTGTTTCCGGTTTCAAGATTTCACCATGAGACATCTCTAAGATCTCTTCGGGCGAAGCCAAACCAATGGTTATTTTGCTAAAATTGCTCTTTATCTTATTTTCTCTGATAAAAGCCATAGTGTTATTTTATTAAAGTTCTCCTGCCCCAACGGAGCAAGAGAATTTTCGTTTTTTGAAGAATGTAATTTATTGCCGTTTGATTCTACAAAAGGCATTATTCCATGTGAATGCTCAATCCGAGACCCTGCAACTCGTGCAGCAATACGTTGAGAGATTCGGGTAACCCTGGAGTAGGCATCGGTTCGCCTTTCACAATTGCTTCGTAAGAACGGGCACGACCTACAACATCATCCGATTTAATCGTCAGAATTTCCTGTAGGATGTGAGATGCACCGAATGCTTCGAGCGCCCAAACTTCCATTTCTCCGAAACGCTGACCACCGAATTGTGCTTTACCACCAAGCGGCTGTTGTGTAATCAACGAGTACGGACCGATGGAACGTGCGTGCATTTTGTCTTCAACCATGTGGCCGAGTTTCAACATATAAATCACACCCACGGTAGCAGTCTGGTCGAAACGTTCGCCGGTACCTCCGTCGTACAAGTACGTTTTACCGTAGTTAGGCACACCTGCTTTGTCTGTCCATGCGTTCAGGTCATCCAGCGTTGCACCATCGAAAATCGGAGTTGCAAATTTTACGCCCAAATTTCTTCCGGCCCAACCGAGTACTGTTTCGAAAATCTGGCCAAGGTTCATACGAGAAGGCACACCCAGTGGGTTCAAAACGATGTCCACCGGAGTTCCGTCTTCGAGGAATGGCATATCTTCCTGACGTACAATTCTGGATACAATACCTTTATTTCCGTGACGACCGGCCATTTTATCACCCACACGAATCTTACGTTTCTTAGCGATATAAACTTTGGCCAATTGCACGATACCTGAAGGCAGCTCATCACCGATTGTAATGTTAAATTTCTTTCGTTTGAGCTGAGCATCAAGTTCTTTATATTTCTTCAAATAATTCACAATCACCGCCTGAATCATCTCATTACGGTGCTGATCGGTTGTCCAACGACTTACATGAACGGTTGTGTAATCAATGTCGTTCATCACTTTCTGGGTAAACTTGCTTCCCTTTGGAATCAGATCGGTACCTAAAAAGTCTTTCACACCCTGCGATGTTTTATTTTGCGTCAGAGTAACCAGTTTTTCAATCAACTTTGTCTTCAAAGCTGCAACTTCTTTTTCAAAGTCTTCCTCCATTTTCGGAAGAACAGCTTTATCGGCCAAGCTTGATTTACGTGTCTTCATTGCTTTCGCAAAGAGATTTCTGCCAATGACAACTCCACGCAACGAAGGAGAAGCCTTCAACGATGCATCTTTCACATCACCGGCTTTATCTCCGAAGATGGCACGCAACAGTTTTTCTTCCGGTGACGGATCCGATTCTCCCTTCGGAGTGATCTTTCCGATCAGAATATCGCCCGGAGAAACATGTGCTCCGATACGGATAATACCGTTTTCATCCAAATCACGGGTCGCTTCTTCACTCACGTTCGGAATATCGGAGGTAAGTTCTTCCATTCCTCGTTTTGTTTCACGAACTTCAAGAGAATATTCGCTGACATGCACCGAAGTAAAGATATCGTCACGCACAACGCGTTCGTTAATTACGATAGCATCCTCAAAATTGTATCCCTTCCAGGGCATGAACGCCACTTTCAGGTTACGTCCCAAAGCCAATTCTCCATCTTCTGTAGAATAACCTTCGGTAAGGATCTGTCCTTTGGTAACACGGGCTCCCTTTTCAACAATTGGACGAAGATCCATGGTTGTTTCCTGGTTGGTACGTTGGAATTTAGGAATGATATACTCTTTAACTGAGTCATCGAAGTTGACAAATTCTTCATCTTCTGTGCGGTCGTAACGAATTACGATACGTTTTGCATCAACAAATTCAACTACTCCGCTTTCTTCGGCCATAATCTGAGTACGGGAATCCTGAATCATCTGACCCTCGATTCCGGTACCTACAATAGGCGCCTCACTGCGGAGCAACGGTACTGCCTGACGCATCATGTTAGATCCCATCAATGCACGGTTAGCATCATCGTGTTCGAGGAACGGAATTAAAGAAGCTGCAATAGATGCAATCTGTGTCGGAGACACATCCATCAGTTGCACTTCATTAGGTGCAATGACAGGATAGTCGGCATCCTGCCGGGCTTTCACTCGGGAACGGACAAAGCTTCCATCTTCATTCAACGGTGCATTTCCCTGAGCAATCAGTTTACCGTCTTCTTCTTCGGCTGTCAGATAAATAATGCCGTTTTCTGACATATCCACTTTTCCATCGGTTACTTTACGATACGGAGTAATAATGAAACCCAGATCGTTGATCTTTGCATAAACGCAAAGCGACGAAATCAAACCGATGTTCGGACCTTCAGGAGTTTCGATAGGACAAAGACGTCCATAGTGTGTATAGTGTACGTCACGAACTTCAAACCCGGCTCTTTCGCGCGAAAGGCCACCAGGTCCAAGAGCCGACAGACGACGTTTATGCGTAATCTCGGCCAGCGGGTTGGTTTGATCCATAAACTGCGACAAGGCATTCGTTCCGAAAAACGTATTGATTACGGACGAAATGGTTTTCGCATTGATCAAATCGGTAGGTGTAAACACTTCGTTATCGCGTACATTCATTCGTTCACGAATAGTACGAGCCATACGGGCAAGAGCAACACCAAACTGGTTGCACAACTGCTCACCAACGGTTCTCACACGACGGTTGCTCAAGTGGTCGATATCGTCCACTTCAGCCTTCGAATTAATCAGCTCGATCAGGTATTTGATAATTTCAATGATGTCCTCTTTGGTAAGCACACTGACATCCATATCGGTCGTAAGGTTCAGTTTGCGGTTGATACGATAACGCCCCACCTCACCGAGGTCGTAACGTTTGTCCGAGAAGAACAGCCCGTTGATTACTTCACGAGCGGAAGCATCATCGGCAGGTTCGGCACTACGCAACTGGCGATAAATATATAAAACCGCATCACGTTCCGAGTTACTCGGGTCTTTCTGCAGTGTATTGTAAATGATACTGAAATCGCTTTGATTTTGTTCTTCTTTATGCAGAAGAATAGTCTGTGTACCCGAATCAATGATAGCATCGATATGGCTGCTTTCCAAAATAGTTTCGCGGTCAATAACCACTTCGTTCCGTTCGATAGATACTACTTCTCCGGTATCTTCATCAACAAAGTCTTCATTCCACGATTTCAAAACACGGGCGGCCAATTTGCGGCCTACTGCTTTTTTCAGACTACTCTTGTTGACCTTGACTTCTTCGGCAAGATTAAAGATCTCAAGAATATCTCTATCGCTTTCATAACCGATTGCACGAAGCAACGTAGTTACGGGTAATTTCTTTTTACGGTCGATGTAAGCGTACATCACATTATTAATGTCCGTTGCAAATTCGATCCAGGCACCTCTGAACGGAATAATTCTAGCCGAATATAATTTTGTTCCATTGGTGTGCACACTTTGACCAAAGAACACACCCGGAGAACGGTGAAGCTGCGACACGACAACACGCTCGGCACCGTTTATCACAAACGTGCCTTTTTCTGTCATGTAAGGAATGGTACCCAAATAAACATCCTGAATTACGGTATCGAAATCTTCGTGTTCAGGGTCTGTACAATAAAGCTTCAATTTAGCTTTTAAGGGTACGCTATGAGTCAAACCACGTTCGATACATTCTGGGATAGAGTAACGCGGAGGATCTACAAAGTAATCTAAAAACTCAAGGACAAAATTGTTTCGCGTATCAGAAATCGGAAAATTTTCCGAAAAAACGTTAAACAGACCTTCATTTTTTCTTTTTTCGGGAGGAGCATCCAGTTGGAAAAAGTCCTGAAATGATTTTAATTGGACCTCAAGAAAATCCGGATAATTCAACGGATTTTTAATTGAGGCAAAGTTTATTCTTGGGTTTGCTGTGTTGGACATCATTGGGAAGGAAGTTTGATTGAACTTAATTAGCCGACGCTCTGTCAAGAAAGTAATGGTGTTATTTTTATAAATAAATCGTATATGCTAAGAAGAATAGGAAAGACAGAATAAACAACACCCTTTCTCAACGAATTGTTGAATTAATAGCACTAAATGTATATTCAGAAATAGGGCTTTCTGCAAGCTACCAGACAAAGCTGATGGTATGAATAACATTATACGCAAAAAGGTTTAGAATCTCAACCAAATGAGATTCTAAACCAAATGCCTGAGGATCAGGGTGTGTTATTTAAGCTCAACTTCAGCTCCGCCTTCAGTAAGTTGTTTCTGCAAAGCTTCTGCTTCGTCCTTAGCGATACCTTCTTTGATTGGGCTAGGTGCACCATCAACTAAGTCTTTAGCTTCTTTCAAACCAAGACCGGTCAATTCTTTTACAAGTTTAACGATTGCCAACTTGTTTGCACCCGGTGCTTTCAAGATTACATCAAAAGATGTTTTTTCTTCAGCAGCAGCGGCGCCACCGGCAGCAGGAGCAGCAACAGCAACAGCAGCAGCTGCGGGTTCGATACCGTATTCGTTTTTCAAGATTTCGGCCAACTCGTTTACTTCTTTAACGGTCAAGTTAACCAATTGTTCTGCAAATGCTTTCAAATCTGCCATGATGAGATATTTTTAAAAGTTTGATTGATTTTTTGTTTTGTTTTTTTATCGTTCCGACAGCGTTTGTAATACGCCGTGAAGAGTATTTCCTCCTGATTGGAGTGCAGATACCACGTTCTTAGCAGGCGATTGCAACAGGGCAATAACATCTGCAATAAGTTCGTTTTTGCTCTTGATGTTAATCAAGGCTTCGAGCTGATCAGCTCCAACGTAGAAACTTTCTTCTACATAAGCGGCCTTCAATGAAGGTTTATCCAGCTTATTCGATTTGCTAAACTCTTTGATCAATTTAGCAGGTTCGTTTCCGGTGTTGGACAGTAACAATGTGGTTGAGCCTTTCAGAGAATCAAACAACGGACTGAAGTCTGTACCTGTCGATTCAAGAGCTTTGATCAGTAACTTGTTTTTGACAACCAATAATTTGATTTCTTTACCAAAACAAGCTCTACGCAGCTTACTTGTATCTTCAGCGTTAAGACCTTCGCTGTTTGCAATATAAAAATGGCTGTATGAACCGATTGTTTCTTTAATCTGCTCTATGATGACGCTTTTATCTTCCTTTTTCATACACTACAACTTTTTTAGTTTTCTTCAACCGATTTCGGGTCAATTTTAATACCAAGACTCATTGTACTTGAAAGATAAATGCTCTTCACATAAGTACCCTTAGCCGTTGAGGGCTTCAATTTGATAAGCGTGTGAATGAATTCCTTTGCATTATCAGCAATTTTTGAAGCGTCGAACGACACTTTACCAATAGAGGTATGAATAATACCGCTTTTATCAACTTTGAAGTCAATCTTTCCTTGTTTAACTTCTTGTACTGCTTTACCTACTTCATTGGTTACGGTACCACTTTTAGGGTTAGGCATAAGGCCACGAGGACCCAACACACGACCCAGAGCACCAATTTTACCCATGATTGCAGGTTGCGTAATGATAACATCGATATCAGTCCAACCTCCTTTAATCTTTTCGATATATTCGTCAAGACCAACATAATCAGCGCCTGCAGCTTTCGCTTCGGCTTCTGCATCAGGTGAGCATAAAGCAAGAACCCTAACTTGTTTGCCGGTTCCGTGAGGGAGAGAAACAACACCGCGAACCATCTGGTTCGATTTACGCGGATCAATTCCCAAACGCACGTCAACGTCAACAGAAGCATCAAACTTGGTCGTCGAAATTTCTTTTACCAATAGTGCTGCTTCCTTTAGCGAATAGGCTTTCCCGGGTTCAACCTTGCTGTTTGCCAACTTTTGATTTTTCGTCAGTTTACTCATTGTTGAATTTTCTTTTAATTATTTACCGGGAGCTTCTCCTTTGACTGTTATACCCATACTGCGTGCCGTTCCGGCCACCATTGTCAATGCAGACTCCAGTGTGAAACAATTCAAATCTACCATTTTGTCCTGAGCAATAGCTTGCACTTGTTCCCAAGTGATTTCCGCAATTTTTTTACGGTTAGGCTCAGCTGATCCACTCTTTAGCTTTGAAGCTTCCAGCAACTGTATAGCTACCGGAGGAGTCTTTACTACAAAATCGAACGACTTGTCGGAATAATAAGTAATAACAACAGGCAATACCTTACCTGCCTTGTCTTGGGTTCTGGCATTAAATTGCTTACAAAACTCCATGATGTTTATCCCTTTGGAACCCAATGCAGGGCCAACGGGAGGCGATGGATTTGCGGCCCCGCCTTTTATCTGTAATTTGATAAGTCCAGCAACTTCTTTTGCCATGATTTGATTAAATTAAAGTAATTAAAATACCAGAGTATACAGTTCGTAACAACCCTCTACTCTTTCTCCACTTGCATGAATCCTAATTCCAAAGGAGTCTTACGCCCAAAGATTTTCACCATAACTTTGAGTTTTTTCTTTTCGTTATTCACCTCTTCAATTATCCCACTAAAACCACTGAAAGGGCCAAATGTTACTTTGACGCTTTCTCCTACCGAATGCTCAAGTGTTATATCTTCACCAGCCTCTTGCAATTCGTCCATTGTTCCAAGAATACGATTGACTTCCGAAGAACGAAGGGGAGTGGGTTGATCGTTCGTACCGCCCAAAAAGCCCAATACATTAGGCATCTGTCTGAGACGGTGAGCAACGTCGCCCACAATGTTAGCTTCGACCAAGACGTAACCGGGAAGATAGCTTCTCTCTTTCGTGATTCGCTTTCCGTTACGTACTTGAACTACCTTTTCGGTTGGTATCAAGACTTGAGATACATACTGACCAAGATTAGAATTTTTGAGTTCAGACTCAACATACTCCTTTACCTTGTTCTCTTTGCCGCTAATAGCACGCAAAACGTACCATTTCTTTGCAGTCTCAACCATTTTCAACCTCCTAGATAATCTGTTTGTAAATAAACTTCATGATATTTTCGAACCCTAAGTCCATAACCCATACTACTAATGCAATCACCAAGGAAGCAACTAAAACTACGACTGCACTATTAGTAAGTTCTTTAGAAGAAGGCCATGAAACTTTATGTACGAGCTCGGTGTAAGCCTCTTTACAATAATTGATGAATCTTTTCATAGCGAAGTGGATTTTTTTTAGCACGGGAGGTACGACTCGAACGCACGACACTCGGTTTTGGAGACCGATGCTCTACCAACTGAGCTACACCCGTAAATTAGTTGACAAGATGACGAGTAAACAAGTGTGCAAACAAAATACTTGCTCACTTGAATACTCGTTTTCTTAGTTGTTCAGCAACATGTCAACGCGTTTCCTTGTCAACCTGTCAGCTGTTGTATTAGTCAAGCAGTTCTGTAATCTGACCAGCACCTACTGTACGACCACCTTCACGGATAGCGAAACGCAAACCTAAGTCGCAAGCTACCGGATAGATCAATTCTACAGCAATTGTCAGGTTATCGCCAGGCATAACCATTTCTGTTCCTTCCGGAAGAGTGATTTCACCTGTTACATCCAATGTACGGATATAGAACTGAGGACGATATTTGTTATGGAACGGAGTGTGACGACCACCTTCTTCTTTTTTCAGGATATAAACCTGAGCTTTGAATTTAGTGTGAGGTTTCACTTTACCCGGGTGAGTAATAACCATACCACGTTTGATTTCTTCTTTGTCGATACCACGGAGCAACAAACCTACGTTGTCACCAGCCTGACCATCGTCCAAAATCTTACGGAACATTTCAACACCGGTAACAACCGATTTTTTACCTTCCGAACCCAAACCGATAATCTGAACTTCTTCACCGGTTTTGATGATACCTGTTTCGATACGACCTGTTGCTACAGTACCACGACCTGTGATAGAGAACACGTCTTCAACCGGCATCAAGAAAGGCTTATCTGTATCACGCGGAGGCAGTGGAATCCATGTATCAACGGCATCCATCAGTTCCATGATTTTTTCTTCCCATTCAGGAACACCATTCAAACCACCCAAAGCAGAACCACGGATGATAGGAGTGTTATCGCCATCGAATTCATAGAATGAAAGCAATTCACGCATTTCCATTTCTACGAGGTCAAGCATTTCAGGGTCGTCAACCATATCACATTTGTTCATAAAAACAACCAGTTTCGGAACGTTTACCTGACGAGCCAAAAGGATGTGTTCACGTGTTTGAGGCATAGGACCATCAGTAGCCGCAACTACAATGATAGCACCGTCCATCTGAGCAGCACCTGTAACCATGTTCTTAACATAGTCGGCGTGACCCGGACAGTCAACGTGAGCGTAGTGACGGTTAGCTGTTTCGTATTCAACGTGAGCGGTGTTAATTGTAATACCGCGTTCTTTTTCTTCAGGAGCGTTATCGATAGAATCGAATGAGCGCACTTCAGAAAAACCTTTTTTTGCTAATACAGTCGTGATCGCAGCTGTCAACGTTGTTTTACCGTGGTCTACGTGACCGATGGTACCGATGTTAACGTGCGGTTTCGTCCTGTTAAAATGTTCTTTTGCCATAACTCAGAAAATATTATTATTAATAAATAGATGTGGTTACCATCGTACTGTTTGAGCTGTTGATGGGAATTGAACCCATGACCTCTTCCTTACCAAGGAAGTGCTCTACCCCTGAGCTACAACAGCAAAACGTCTTACACTTGCCTATTGACAAATTGCTCCGGCTAAACCGGAGCATCTTTTAGTAAAACTGGAGCGGGAAACGGGACTCAAACCCGCGACCCTCAGCTTGGAAGGCTGATGCTCTATCAACTGAGCTATTCCCGCAAAATTAATGTACCAACCCACTAATATGTCACATACGTAAATGAAATTCAACTACAAAATCAACGCTGGCACATTAGCATGTTGATGTATTGTCATATTGTGTTGTGGGCAGTGATGGATTCGAACCACCGTAAGCGTAAGCTAGCAGATTTACAGTCTGCCCCATTTGGCCACTCTGGTAACTGCCCGAAATTAATTCACAAAATCTTCTATTCGAAGATATCGTTGTTAACACATAAAAAAAGACCGTCTATAATTATCTCGAGCCTCTTGTCGGATTCGAACCAACGACCCCGAGATTACAAATCACGTGCTCTGGCCAACTGAGCTAAAGAGGCGGTCGATTTTTCAATCAAAAGCCGTCTTAACTATGGTGGTTAAAACGGCTTGCAAATGTAGATGTTTTTTTCAGAAGTACAAAATCTTCTGCTCTTTTTCTTTCAAAAAATTTGCTTTTTCAAAATAGCTCCTTCAATACTTTGTCAATCAGAGAGCTATTTTACCCTGATTCTTGTATCTGAGTATTAATTGACAGGTTGTTTTATCTTTTCTTTATGTTTAATTACTTGTTTTTCGATTGCGTCGACCGCCGTATCGACAGCTTCTTCGAAAGTATCGCACACTTTCGATGCAAAAATTTCATTCCCGGGGATATTGATTTTCACTAAGGCCTCTTTATTGGCAACCGCTTCGGGTTTTACCACTTTGAGAACAACTTCTGCATTCAGAATCTCGTCGAAAAATCGCTCGAGTTTCGAAACTTTCTTAGTGATATGTTCTTCCAGTTTTTGACTCGCCTCAAATTTGATGGCTTGAATTCTAATGGTCATGGTTACCTCCTTTTTTTAGCCCTTGGATGGGCTTGTTGATAGATGGAATGCAACTGCTCGAATGTTGTGTGCGTATAAACCTCCGTTGCCGAAAGATTACTATGCCCCAGCAATTCCTTCACCGCATTCAGTTCTGCCCCGTTATTCAATAAGGTCGTTGCAAATGTATGCCGCAACACATGCGGACTTCTTTTCTTCATCGAAGTAATACCGGTAAAAGCATTACGCACCTTATTGTATATGAATTTCGGATAAACCTCGGCTCCATTATCAAGTGTTATAAGCCGATCCGCAATATTTTCTTCCAAGAATGCATCCCTCTGATCAATATATTCGGAGATTAAATCTGCCAACGATTGTCCGAAAGGAATGATCCGTTCTTTGTTCCGTTTCCCCAGCACTCTGAGTGTACGTTTATTCAAGTCAACATCGTTATCTTTCAATCCTATCAGCTCTGCCCTACGAATACCAGTCTGGTAAAGTAATTCTATAATCAACTTCTCGCGCAGGCTTTCAAAATTACGTTCAATGATGTTTTCACAGACAAAATTAATTTCATTTTCCCGAAAAACCAAGGGCAATGCCTTTTTTATTTTAGGTGAAATCAGTTTTTTTGTCGGGTTATTCGCACACAAGCCTTTATGAGCAAGAAACCTGTAATAGGATTTAAGTGCCGACAGCTTTCGATTGACGGTTCGAGCACTATCGCCCGATTCCATCAATGTCACAATCCACTCGCGGATGGTAGCCGGAACTACATTTTGAGGATCGAAATTATCTGAATTAGGAGAAAGAAAATGAGCAAATTGAAGCAAGTCGTTATGATACGACAAAACGGTATGAGAAGAGGAAACTTTCTCATACCGTAAATATTCTATGAATAGGTCAATCATGCAACAAAAAGAATTTGAAGCAAAGATAACCTAGAAACCGCAAAAAAGCGATTTTTATTCTTGACTTTGATGTAATTGTTGTACGTAGGCAGCATGGATCAGCTCTTCACGACGAACAACTGATGGCTTTGAAAAAGCCTGACGCCTTCTCAATTCCTTTACCACACCTGTTTTTTCGAATTTTCTTTTGAATTTCTTCAAGGCTTTTTCGATATTTTCGCCTTCTTTTACTGGAACTACAATCATTTCTTTAGCGAATTGCGTTTAATATTACTTTGTCATTATTTGGGGCTGCAAAGGTAGGGAAAGGTTTTTGATTCTACAATATTTTTCTCGATTATTTTCGAAGAATCTAATTTATGTTCCCTCTTTGCACCTACTCTCTTTTATGATAACTGTATGTCAATCTATTATAGACCAATCCCTCCGGGTTTTTTCTTAGAAGCATCCCCATCCGGTACTGATTCCCTTTTCTTTACTTCTTTACCTGCATTAAAGTGATAATTTATTTCAAACAACACCAGGTTTTTTATCAAATTCAGGCTTGCCCGTGACTGCTGATAATAGTTTGTAGTCTGCGTCACAATGGTTTGTTCGTAAGTAAGACCCATTTTTACCGGGGGCATATACAGCAAAGTCATATTTAATTTCTGTTTCATCAATGATTTACTGATTAATAAAATAAGCATATCATTATTGTCGGATGTATAGCCTTGAATTGCCGCATTTTTATATAGCTGTTTTTGCAATACAGCCCCGGTTGTCAAACCGATTTTT
The DNA here is from genome assembly GCA_017860295.1 of Bacteroidota bacterium. GTDB lineage: Bacteria > Bacteroidota > Bacteroidia > Bacteroidales > Paludibacteraceae > Microbacter. The sequence goes on from JAFNAS010000009.1 coordinate 39,110, forward strand.
GGGTTGACATATACCAGCGTAGAATTGATAATCGAATTTTTGACTGTTGTCCCCTCTCCGTTGTATTTCAAATGGTTTTTATAGAAATCAAATGAATTTTGCCAGAATATATATTTGCTAAGAGGCAACGTAAAATTGGCCTGTACACCATAACGTTCATACAAATCAGCATTAACATTGCCTACAAAATAATACTTTCCGCTTTGAGATACATAAGATGCAATACGATTGTTGTCGAAATGATAATAGGGTTCGATTGTCAAGAAGTTCAGAATATGAAATTCCAATCCGAGTTTTTGATAAATAGCCGTTTTCAAATCCGGATTACCAATATTCCATGTCAAAGAATCGGATGCAGTCTTAAACGGAGTCAACTGATCCATCGACGGATAATCGGCAAACGTATGATATTTGGCCACTACATTAAATTTCTGACTCGGAACATATTGCAAGTTGAAATATGGTAAAAACGCATTTACATCACGCGAACTCCCCTCATATTTCTGATGATACGTTTCAAGGATTCCTCCTCCCTTTATCTTCCATTGTTTCAACGGCTGATAACTTACATACAAAGAGAAGCGGTTTTTTAATTCATGATATGTAAATGATGCTCCCGATAATTTGTTCGTATTATCCTGATTTTTCAATCCGTAACCGGCTTCTAGCGACAACAACGGTGAGAATTGATATGTATAACCCACATTAAACCGGAGATAATGATTCGACTTATCGATATAGCTGAGTGATGAAAAATTATCCTGTTCATACAAATTATTCGAGACTCCTTTACCAAAAGCATATCTTAAATCTGACGTAAGCGTACTCTTTTGACCGAACTTCCCGTTATAGCTAACCGTAGTTGTAAGGTTATTATTATGCCCCTGCGTAAAAGTTTCGGAAGAACTGCGACTGAGGAAATTGCCATTGACCGAATTAGTCAGGTTATTGGTAAATTTTTCATTCTGGCGATCACCACTCCAGTTGACCTCAGCCGATATTGTATGATTTTTACTCAACGCATAATCACCTCCCACGCTTACATTACCGTTCGCATCCTTCATCTTGCCATTCGGATGATCAAAATCAAAAGGATCGGAAGTTGTGGTCACACTTCCATACTTTTTGATATAATCCGTCGGTAGCTGTAAGTTGTTGCCATATCCCCAACCCGACATGTAAAGGTTCAACTTTTTATAGGTATATGTAAAATTCAGATTCCCATAATCCTGCAAAAACCGTTGCGTACCGTTATTTCCAGCAATATCAAAAAAAGAGGTATTACCAATGTAAAAATCAATCCCCGAATAATCTTTCTTAAGTACAATATTGATAACCGCCGTGTAACCGTCGGTGGCATATTTTCCTACCGGATCTTTAATTACTTCCACCCGTTCTATCCTCTCCGGAGAAAGAGTTTTCGCCAACTGCTGATCTTTTTCCACACCATCAATCAAAATGAGTACTTTCGAACTGCCATTCACACTGATCGATTTGTCATATCGGTTATAATTCACACCGCTCAATTTACCAAGGAGTTCTTGCGACGTTGCCGTGCCAGCTCTCATCTCTTTTGTGATAGCAAACACATCTCTGTCTATTTTATTCTGACGCGCACTGCCTTTTACGGCAACTTCATTCAGCTGTCTCGAATCTTCATCCATCAGAATTGTACCCAGATTCCGATCTTTAATTGCCATTTCAAGATCTTTATATCCAAGATAACGAATTCTGACTTTGCCGGTTTTGACCGGCGGCGTAATCTCGAAATAACCTTTCGAATCGGTAATACATCCACCCAATAAACTATCTTTTGCCGACAACAACTCCACTGTAGCAAACTCTATTGGCTGTTTGGTCTGACGATCCTTTACTGTTGCAGAAATATCCGCTGCATTTTTTGCTGAAACCGAAATCAGACACAGACTAACCAATATCAACACCGAAAAAATCTTTTTTTTACCCAACATAAATCCACTAATTTTATGAATTGAAATACATTTCAAGATAAGAGATCCCATTTTTCTATCAAGACTAAAAAACAATGTCCTACTTTATTTTTTCATATCAAGGATAATTGAATCTGAATCAACAATCAACATCGGCTTTTGCAGATTCGACGACCAAGACATGCAACTTTACTGTTTTGGTGTATTATTGTATTAATACACTGCAAAGATATGACAGATTTTTAATTTACCAATGACCAATCTTCAATTTTAATTTATTTTAACATCAAAATACTTAATGTAGAATGCGTATAAATCTGAATTTATGGTAATTACGATTCATTTTGTTGACGAATAACCCTTCCATCACTCCACAGCTAACTGTTCTTATTTGCATTCCATGTAACGTTTTTTTGCAATATTCCCAAACAAGCAACTCTCAATACGTTAAAAGAAAGACTCGAAAACAAAAAAAGAAGAGAGGTGATTGCATCGCAATATTTTTTTCGTACCTTTGCACGGTTTTTAATGTTAAGTCTGAGGTGGGAAAATTCGATGCTTATATCATACCGTTAAAATCATTAAGCGCAGGTAATCATACTTTTGAATACCAGCTCAACAATGATTATTTCACAAAGATAGACAGTCCAGAAGTCCGCAAGGGGAACATAAAAGCTCAAGTTATTGTCAAAAAAACAGGCAGCGTTTTCGAAATCACTTTCAATCTGGAAGGAAACGCAATACTTTCTTGTGATCGTTGTCTGGACGATATGGAGCAACCCATTTCTTGCAAAGAAAACCTATGCGTGAAGCTTGGCAAAGATTTTTCAGACGAAGATGAGGTGGTAATTGTTCCGGAAGAAGAAGGAGAGATAAATATTGCATGGTTTCTATACGAATTTATAGTTCTTTCTATACCAATTAAACATGTACATGCTCCGGGGAAATGTAACAAGGCGATGTCGATGACGCTTCGCAAACATAAAGCCCGCAACATTAATGAAGAAGAAGACGAAAGTCTTGATGAGAGTGAAAATTTAACTGACAACGAAGAAAGCGGCAACGATCCCCGCTGGGACAAGTTGAAAGATATATTCGATAACGATTAAAATATTTAGAAAATGGCACATCCTAAAAGAAAACATTCGAAACAACGCACAGCAAAAAGACGCACTCACGACAAAGCCGTTGCTCCGACTTTAGCAGTTTGCTCCAACTGTGGTGCTATGCACATCTATCATACAGTGTGCGGCGCTTGCGGTTACTATCGCGGCAAATTGGCTATTGAAAAACTGGCGACCGTTTAATTTGTCATTTGTCATTGTGCAGACAAAAAAAAGAATTTGCCCTAAAACAATGTTGTTTTTAGGGCGAATTTTTTTCACTAACTTCAAACCAAATGAAAAAAATACATGCAAAAATAACTGGGATGGGAGCTTATGTTCCCGACTACATTCTGACCAACGATGAGTTGTCGCAAATGATGGACACCTCAGATGAATGGATTATGACCCGTATTGGCGTAAAAGAACGTCATATTCTAAAAGAAGAAGGACTGGGAACATCCTACATGGCAGCTAAGGCCGTTAAACAACTACTTAAGAAGACCAATACAAAACCGGAAGAAATTGATGCATTAATCTGTGCTACAGTGACTCCCGATCACATGTTCCCTTGCACGGCCGTATTAACCGCCGAACGAGCCGGTATTAAGAATGCTTATACTTTTGACTTAAACGCTGCTTGCTCCAGTTTCACATTCGGATTGACTTCCGCAGCCACATTAATCGAATCTGGCCGATACAAAAAAGTCATTCTGGTAGGTGCCGATAAAATGTCATCTTTTGTCGATTACACCGACCGCAGAACTGCCCCCATTTTTGGTGATGGCGCAGGTGCAGTGTTACTTGAACCGACAGAAGAAGAAATCGGATTTATTGATAGCAAATTATATTCCGATGGCATCGGCTATCCCCATCTCCACCTGAAAGCAGGCGGATCGGCCACCCCACCCTCTCACGAAACTATCGACAACAAAGAACATTACATATATCAGGAAGGCCAAGTCGTATTCAAACACGCAGTAAGCAAAATGGCCGACGTGTCTGTTGAAATAATGGAACGCAACAACCTGAGCCACGACGATATTGCATGGGTAGTGCCTCATCAGGCTAACCTTCGCATTATCGATGCTGTAGCTAACCGCATGGGTGTTGACAAAGAGAAAGTGATGGTAAACATTGAAAAATATGGCAATACAACCTCTGCCACGCTTCCTTTATGTCTCAATGAATGGGAACCTAAACTCCGCAAAGGAGATAAGATTGTGTTAGCAACATTCGGCGCCGGCTTCTGCTGGGGTGCTGCCTACATCATCTGGGCATACGACGGAAAAGAATCATAACGAACCAACGAGCAGCTTCGGGCTGCTTACAATAATTCAACATTAGTTTTATGAATATCGTCAGAAATGATATTGATGCAGTAAATGCAACAGTGACCGTGCAGGTCAGCAAGGCCGATTACGCCGAGAAGGTGGAAAAAACCCTGAAAGAGTACAAACGCAAAGCAAATGTTCCGGGATTTCGTCCGGGCATGGTACCCGTCGGCTTATTGAAGAAGATGTATGGCAAATCCATCCTGGCCGAAGAGGTAAACAAAGTAATGAGCGATGCGTTGAACAACTACCTGAAAGAAAACAATGTCAATATTTTAGGTGAATTACTTCCTAACGAAACAGATCAAAAACCAATTGATTTCGATACACAGGAAGATTTTGAGTTTATGTTCGATATGGCCGTTGCTCCCGAATTTGACGTAGCACTCTCTCAAAAAGATAAAATCGATTTCTACGATATAGCAGTAGACGACAAAATGATTGAAGATCAGATCAAAAATCACCAAGGTCGTTTAGGCAAGCAAGTTCAGGTTGAAAAGGTTGCCGAAAAAGACATGATAAAAGGCAACGTTGCCGAAATATCAGACAGCGAAACTGCCATCAAGGTCGAAAATGCGGTGTTGATGCCATCTTACATCAAAGACGAAGCACAACAGGCAGCTTTCATTGGCAAGAAGGTCGGTGATGTGATCACCTTCAACCCTTCTAAAGCCTACACCAGTGAAGCAGAGATTGCCTCTTTATTGAAGATCTCAAAAGAGGCAGCAAAAGAGATGACCAGTGATTTCACCTTCACCATCACCGAAATTACTCGCTTTGAAGAGCATCAGGTCGATCAGGAACTATTCGACCTGATTTACGGCAAAGACGCAGTAAAAACCGAAGAAGAATACCGCGAAAAAGTGGTTGCCGAAATCAAAGAGATTCTGGACGAAAACAGCTTTTATCGTTTCTCGGACGACGCCCGCGTTGCGTTACTCAAGAAACTTGACGGTATTGCATTCCCCGAAGCATTCCTGAAACGCTGGGTGCTGGCAACTAACGAGAAAGTAGCCGCTGAACAACTCGAAGCTGAATTCCCTCAAATGTTGGATGCCTTGAAATGGCAGTTGATCCGCAACAAAATTGCCACTGCAAACGATGTAAAAGTGGAAATGGAAGATGTAGAAGCGTATGCTCAGAAGGTATTGAAAGCACAATATGCTCAATATGGCATCACCAATTTCCCCGATGATCTACTTGCCGAATACGCAAAAGAATCGTTGAAAAAACAGGGAACTGCCGAGAAATATTTCGAACACGTACTCGAAAACAAAGTAACTGAAATAGTAAAAGGTGCTGTAAAACTCAACTCAAAGAGCATATCTTTAGACGAGTTCAACCAACTCGGAAGAGCATAAACAGCAACTGTTCATAATTGAAAAGCGGGCGATATTCGATGAATATCGCCCGCTTTGTATTTTGTTCGGGAAGAGGATCAGAAAAAGCTTTTTACCACAATAAAGAAAAAGGCAGCGCCATACACAATCAGGAAATAGCCTCGTTCGCGCTTGGGCATATAGGGTGGCACATCCAGATTCAACCGCTTCATCACCTTCGGAGCCAACATCTCCATCAAAAGGAAGCAACAAGCTCCCGAAAGCAACCCCACGGTCATACCTCCGAGAATATCGAGTGGAAAGTGAACCCCGAGATACATCCGGGAATAAGAGGTCAAAATAGCCCACAGAAACAAGGCGATGCTTATATGACGATGCCGCAGCAAAAGACTCATAAATATAGCAGCGCCAAACGTATTGGCTGCGTGAGACGAAACAAAGCCATACATTCCGCCCCTATAATTATTGACAATATGCAGCAGATTCATCACTGAAGGATCGTGCGTAGGCCGCAAACGGCAAACAACCGGTTTGATAATGGCAGAGGCGATGTTATCGGCCAATGCAACTGTCAACGTCAGAAAGAAAATATACCACAATGTCTTTAATCCGTTATCCTTGGCCAACAACAGCAACAACACAACACCGAAAACAACCGGAAGAAACTGACTGGAAAGCGACCAGAAAAATCCGTCGAACCATGAATTATGATGCTGATTTATAAGCAACAATAAATTTTTATCCCACTCCACAAGTGGTGCTGGTAAATACATAAAGCAGGTGCTTTAAATTGTTGAATTCTAGAGATCACAAAGATAATAAAAAAGGGAACATCTCTGTTCCCTTTTTATTATGACATGCTAATTTCAAGTCTTCAGTGTATAGACTATACTTTCGGATATGAAATTATTCCAAAACGATCAAGTCGGTACCTTCCAGTACTGAGTCACCTTTGTTTACATTGATGGCAACTACTTTACCTTCATGGTCGGCATTGATGGCATTTTCCATTTTCATAGCTTCGAGCATAGCCACTTTCTGGCCTACTTTCACTACATCACCAACATTTACGTTGATTTCGAGGATAATACCTGGCAGCGGAGATTTGATGGCACCGGCAGCACCGGCAGCAGCTTTAGGAGCACTTGCCACAGGAGCAGCGGCAGCTACTACAGGACGAACAATAACCGGAGCAGCTTTTTCCACTTTCTCCATTTCAACCTGATAAACTTCGCCGTTCACTTCAACTTCAGCAACGAAATCTTCCACTTTGTTGATAACAACTTTGTAGTCCTTACCAGCTATTTTATATTTATATTCTTTCATGATGAATAATTTTTCTGTGTGATGACTATTTCTTTACGTTGTAAGGTTGGCGCATTGAAAAAGCCTTGGAGCTCCATGGCGAGTAGCTGAAAGTTTCGTGTTTGATAGTCAAAACGTTACTTTCCACGTCATGTACTTCGTCGGCCAGTTCGTGCAATGCCAAACCGATGGCAGCATAAACCGCTTCGTCAATTGTTACTTTCTTTTTCATTTCGAATAAGTTTTAAATGAAAATTAAAGTGGAATATTACCGTGTTTTTTCAACGGATTAGTTACTTTCTTGGTAGCCAATTGAGACAATGCACGGATGATACGGAAACGGGTGTTACGCGGTTCGATTACATCCTCGATATAGCCATATTTGGCAGCGTTGAAAGGATTGCAGAACAAATCGTTGTACTCTTTCTTCTTTTCTTCGGCAATTGCTTTTTGAGCTTCCGGATCTTCAACAGCTTTGATTTCTTTGCTGTACAATACTTCAACAGCACCGTCGGCACCCATTACTGCAATTTCGGCAGAAGGCCAAGCGTAGTTAAGGTCACCACGAAGTTGTTTACAGCTCATCACGATGTGAGAACCACCGTACGATTTACGCAATGTAACCGTTACTTTAGGCACTGTAGCTTCGCCATAAGCATAAAGCAATTTAGCACCGTGAGTAATTACACCGGCATATTCCTGACCTGTACCCGGCAGGAAGCCCGGAACGTCGACCAGAGTAACCAAAGGGATATTGAATGCGTCGCAGAAACGAACGAAACGACCTGCCTTACGTGAAGCATTGCTATCCAACACACCGGCCAATACTTTCGGCTGGTTGGCCACGATACCAACCGATTTTCCGTTGAAACGGGCAAAACCTACGATGATATTGCGGGCGAAGTCACGGTGAACTTCGAGGAATTCGCCGTTATCGATGATAGCACCGATCACTTCGTACATATCGTAAGGTTTGTTGGGGTTGTCAGGAATGATTTCGTTCAACGAATCTTCCAGACGATCGATCGGATCTTCGCAAGGTACCACAGGTGATTCTTCCATATTGTTTTGAGGAAGGAAGCTAACCAGGTGACGGATCAGGTTCAAACCTTCTTCTTCGGTATCAACTGCAAAGTGAGCAACACCCGATTTGGAAGCGTGAACGCTTGCACCACCAAGTTGTTCCTGTGTTACATCTTCACCGGTAACGGTTTTTACCACCTTCGGGCCGGTAAGGAACATGTAACTGCTACCTTTTGCCATGATGTTGAAGTCGGTAAGAGCCGGAGAATATACTGCACCACCGGCACAAGGACCGAAGATAGCAGAGATTTGAGGAATAACACCCGAAGCAAGAATGTTACGTTGGAAAATTTCAGCATAACCGGCCAAAGCGTTAATACCTTCCTGAATACGAGCTCCACCCGAATCGTTGATACCGATACAAGGAGCGCCCATTTTCATAGCGTGATCCATTACTTTACAGATCTTCAACGCGAGTGTTTCCGACAAAGAACCACCGAATACGGTAAAGTCCTGAGCAAAAACATAAACCAAACGACCGTTGATGGTACCCGAACCGGTTACCACACCATCGCCGAGGTATGTTTCTTTGTCAATACCGAAGTTGGTGCAACGGTGTTTTACAAACATATCGAATTCTTCGAAACTACCTTTGTCCAACAGCATGTCGATACGTTCGCGAGCTGTGTATTTTCCCTTTTTGTGTTGCGAATCAATACGTTTTTGACCACCGCCAAGACGAGCTTGTGCGCGCAAGTCAATAAGTTCTTGCACTTTAGTGAGTTGATTGCTCATAATTAATAATATTAAGATTAAAGACCCCTCCTTCCCCAAAAGGAGAAAACCAGTAAACCAATCGTTAAGTCAGATTTACTCCCTCTCTTGGGGAGAGAAGGTTGGGGAGAGGTTTTCAGTTTATATTTATTTGTTCGGATTTTCGCAAAGTTCGGTCAAAACACCGAAAGTAGATTTCGGGTGAAGGAATGCGATATTCAACCCTTCGGCACCTTTACGAGGTTGCTTGTCGATCAGTTGAATGCCGTCTCCTGCCAATGTATTGAGTTGATCCTGCAAACCTTCAACTGCAAATGCAATGTGTTGAACGCCTTCACCTCTTTTTTCGATATACTTACCGATAGGGCCTTCCGGATCTGTCGATTCGAGCAGTTCGATTTTAGTTTGACCGATTTTGAAAAAAGCGGTTCTTACTTTCTGTTCCGGAACTTCTTCGATGGAGTAGCACTTGGTACCCAACATTTTTTCGTAGTAAGGAATCACTGCATCGAGACTCTTAACGGCAATCCCAATGTGTTCAATGTGTGAAGGTTGCATAATTGATATAGTTAAGTTTGATTTGATTTATAGAAAAATTTCTTTATTTCATTTTTCAAAGCGCAAAGTTACTGGAATAATTATACACCGCCTAAAAACTCAGGTAGTTTTTCGCCCTCCGAGTGCTAAATTTTATAAAATTTATCGTATCCCCTCTTTTCAATCTAACAAACTCATTTCAAAACCATTACAATTCAAAAAACAAATTTGCAATTTGCTAACGGAAACCGCCATTATTATTAAACTTAGACACCAGATGGCCTGTTGTACTACCATTTTCACAGCAAAAATTCCTCTTTCTTGAAGAAAAGAAAACTTTACTTAACTTTGCAACTCCAACCGAATAATTACCGTATTGTTTTTCCAAACAGGTTTTTCGGCAACAAAAACGGTTCATACTAAATAATTGAGATTTATAATGAAAAAAATGACATTGCTAATGGCACTTTGCCTCGGCTGCACGTTTGCATTCGCCCAGGAAGCTGCCAAAGAAAAGAAAGACAGCGTTGGTTTTGTCTTCACCACCGTAAAAGCCAACAAAATTACCTCCGTAAAAAATCAGGCGAATTCCGGAACCTGCTGGAGTTTCTCCGGCATCGGATTCCTCGAATCGGAACTGCTCCGCATGGGTAAACCCGAGTATGATTTGTCTGAAATGTTTGTCGTACATAACAATTACCAGGAAAAAGCCCGGAAATATGTACGTATGCATGGCAAAATCAACTTTGCAGCCGGAGGTTCTTTTGCCGACGTATTCGGTGCGTTTAAAGATTACGGCGCAGTACCAGATACCGTTATGCGAGGCTTGAACTACGGAGAAGAGAAACACCGCCACGGAGAACTGGATGCCGTAACATCAGCCTATGTCGATGCAGTTATCAAAAATCCGAACAAGCATCTTTCGACAGCTTGGTTCGATGGCTTCAAAGGGATTCTAAATGCCTATCTGGGTACAATCCCCGAAGAATTCGCCTACAATGGCAAAAAATACACTCCGAAATCTTTTGCCGCATCGTTGGGATTAAACATGGACGATTACGTATCCATCACCTCATTCACACACCACCCGTTTTACACCAAATTTGCCATCGAAATTGAAGACAACTGGCGTTGGGACGAGTCGTACAACGTACCTCTCGACGAGATGATGGCAATTATCGACAACGCCATCAACACCGGCTACACCGTGGCGTGGGGTGCCGATGTGAGCGAAAAAGGATTTACCCGGCAGGGAATCGGTGTTGTACCCGATGTGGATCCGAATAAAGCCCCGGCAGGTACCGACGAAGCTCGCTGGATCGGATTAAGTACGAAAGAAAAAGAAGATCTGGTGTATAAAGTAACCGGACCGGTCAAAGAAAAAGTTATCACTCAGGATTTGCGCCAGAAAGGCTTCGACAATTATGAAACCACCGACGATCATGGAATGCAGATTTTCGGCATCGCCAAAGACCAGAAAGGCAACAAATATTATATGATTAAAAACTCATGGGGCACCGAAAACAAATACAAAGGTATCTGGTATATTTCGGAAGCTTTTGTAAAATACAAAACAATCGACTATTCGGTTCACAAAGATGCCATTCCTAAAGAAATCCGTAAAAAACTCGGCATAAAATAAGAACGTAAAACTCTCTTGAAACAGCACGGGATAATCGCAAGGTTATCCCGTGTTTTGTTTTAAATCCACCTCCTTAATTTATTCCTATCTCCCCTGCATCAACAATTAGAGAATAAATCTTTTTGTTATTTTAATGCTTATTTTATCCACATTTTGTCAACATACAAACAAAAATACCTATCATTATGAACTATTTTTGCACAATATTATTATTTTTTGGAAATAAATACATATCTTTGAGTTTCCAAAATATTAACGTTCATTTTAGCAATCTAAAATTAAAGCAAACAAGCGTATGAAAGAAAAAATTTTACTATGGATGATTTGTCTGTTAATGAGTACGGACGTTGCATGGACTCAGACCCCTGCTATTTCTGGAACCGTCATTTCTGGAGACGACAATCAGCCCATTATCGGAGCAACTATTCTGGTAAAAGGAACAAAACTGGGTACCGTAACCAATACCGAAGGACACTTTTCTCTTTCTAATGTGCCGAAAACAGCGACAACATTGGTAGTATCGTATGTGGGGATGAAATCCGAAGAGTTTGCAATCAAAGCAAACCTGCAGATTGTAATGAAAGCCGACTCCAAAGTGATGGACGAAGTGATGGTGGTAGCCTATGGCACAGCCAAAAAGAGTAGTTATTCCGGTTCGGCAGCACTTGTCAAAGCCGATGCTATCAAGGATTTACCCTCAACCAGTTTTCAGAATGCATTGAACGGAAAGGTTGCCGGCCTGCAAATAACTTCTGCAACAGGTCAGGCCGCTCAAATACGGATGTCGATCTTTCACGTTTTACAGCCTGCAAATAACTTCTGCAACAGGTCAGGCCGGTTCGGCTCCCAGCATCCGTATCCGAGGAAACGGATCGATGAATGCCAGCAACGAACCGTTGTATGTTATTGACGGAGTCCCTGTCGTATCGGGCAATGTGGGTCAAATGGGGGATTATACCGCTACAACCAACAATATCATGAATACGCTCAATTCTGAAGATATCGAATCGATTTCGGTATTGAAAGATGCTGCCGCCTCATCGCTGTACGGTTCGCGTGCAGCAAACGGCGTAATTCTGATTACCACCAAAAAGGGGAAAGAGGGAAAACCCGTTGTAAGCCTGAAAGCCTCTTTGGGATTCACCCCCTCATGGGCCACCGATAACTACGAAGCTGCCGGAACACAAGAGCAAGTTAACATGCTCTACATGGTTCTGTACGATTACAAAAAATCCAACGGATCGACCGAAGCTGCAGCCAACACATACGCCCTAAGCCAGCTCAATAAAAAATTCAACAAACACGGCTATGCCTTCAGCACCACCGGAACCGGACTGTATGACAATGTAAATATTGCCGATTACGACAACTCCGGACGAGCCGGCAAATACTACGATTGGAACAAGGCCTACTTTCGCACAGCGGTATATCAGACTTACGACATGGCTGTGAGCGGAGCTTCGTCTACCACCAATTACTACACCTCGTTATCGTATACCAAAGACGAAGGACGCCTCAAAGTAAACAGTTTCGACCGGATCTCCGGCAGAGTAAATCTCACCCAAAAGGTAGGCAAGGTATTTGAGATCGGATCAAATATAAACATTGCCCGAACAAGTCAGGAAGGATACAACGACTCGCGCAACACGGGAGGCAACTACTTTTTGCAGACACGTAATTTACTATGGGGTCTCTATTGGCCTACCGACTACAAAACCGGAAGTTCGTGGACAACCCGCTATGGCAGCTACGCTTACAACGGATTGTATTATGATACGCAATGGGATAACGAGTCGATCAACAACCGTTTGTCGGCTACCGAAACAGCAACACTGCATCTACTGCCCGGATTCGATCTTCGTTCTATATTCTCTTACGACAACACCACCGTAAAAGATCATATTTACTATAGCGCGAACCATTTTAACGGATCTGCCAGCAATGGAGTTGTAAACGAAATGCGCACCATCTACGAAAAGACGGTATCTTCCACCACAGCCAACTACAACACAACCTTCGGAGTGCACTCATTCGGCGCTTTGGTTGGATTTGAAGCCGAAAAGAACACCACCGATTACGTACGCGCTACCGGTAATAATATGGCTAAAAGCACAATTCATACAGTAGCCACTGCTGGCACACAAACTTCTACAGCGTATAATTGGGGAAATTCAATGGTATCTATTTTATCTAAACTGGATTATAGCTACGATCAGAAATATTATGCGTCGGCATCCTTCCGTCGTGATGGATCTTCGAAGCTCGACGAAAGTTCTCGCTGGGGTAACTTCTGGTCGGTGGCCGGTTCGTGGCGATTATCGAACGAAGCATTTCTGAAGGAGAACAAAATTATCAGCGACTTGCGTCTTCGTGCGTCTTACGGGGTAAACGGAACCCTCCCCTCCAACAACTACGGATACATGAGCCTGATGGGCTATACTTCCAAATACATGAGCAACCCGGGAGGAACCGTCAATACAATATCTGACGGCAATCTTTCGTGGGAGACCAGTTACACGGTCAATCTGGGTGTCGATTTCGGCCTATTCAATCAACGCATACGAGGTTCGGTCGAATACTTCAACCGCGATTCCAAAGACTTGTTGCAAGACGTTCCTATTTCGACGGTAACCGGCTTCAGCTCAACGTTGCGCAACTTCGGACAAATAAATAACAAAGGACTTGAAGTGGAACTTACCGGCGACATTCTCCGCAACTATCACGGTTGGAACTGGAGTGCAGGCATCAATGCATCCTTCATTAAATCGACCGTAACCAAACTGTACAACGGAGCCGACATTATTTGGTATGATCCGACAGGTGGTGACGCCCGTGCTCAGTACATTTATCGCGAAGGTCAATCGACATTGGCTTTCTATGGCTACGAATGGGCGGGTGTTGACAAAACCAACGGCAAAAGCGTCTACTATGTAAACGACGCTTCCGGTTCGACAAAAGGAGATTTTACGTACAATGGACGCGGAGCAACCTACGACTACAAGAAGGCCAATTACACGATTCTGGGCGATGCTGTTCCTACCGTAAGCGGCGGTATCAACACCAATGTTTCTTACAAGGGGTTCGATCTGGGATTGAACTTTATCTACAAAATCGGCGGTAAGCTCTACGACGGAGCCTACAAGGATGTGGCTGACGACGGCTATTACTGGGAACGAATCCGGGCAAAAAGCTATTACGAAAACATGTGGACGGTCAGCAATCCGAACGGCACACAACCCAAACTGGACGGCAACGATCTGACGGACGCCATGCAATACAGTTCGCGCCACTTGTTCGATGCCAGCTTTCTGCGCCTCAAAAGCCTGTCGTTCGGCTACGCGATTCCCAAGAAATGGCTGCAAAAAGTATTAATTAGTGAGAGCCGTGTATTCTTCAATGCAAGCAATTTGTGGACAACCGCCAAGTACAAAGAGGCCGATCCGGAAGTGAATCAATACGGCACCCGTGGATGGGAAACTCCGATCGGGAAAACATTTGTATTCGGTGTTGAAGTGAAATTTTAATCAGGAGGATCAAAAAATGAAACATATTATCAACTCAATTACATTCGTTATTTTCAGTACATTATTGTTTTCGTCATGCGACTCTTTCCTCGACATGCAACCCAGCGATTCGGGTAATGCAAAAAGTGCCATTGCTACGCCTGCCGATGCAAAAGTCGTTATCAATGGCATCATGAGCGCCATGACTTCGTCCAACTACTACGGACGTAACTTTCTGATGTATGGCGATGCAAAAGGCGGAGATCTGACCATTTATTCGGCCGGACGCGGACTCGACAACCTCTACTCGTTCAACCATACAGCCACCAGCGGCAACTATTCGGGATTCTGGACTACAGGATATTATTGCATCCTGCAAATCAACAACCTGCTCGAAAACATCAGCAAACTGGAAGCCGCAGGCTCTACCGGATTCAGTTTCTACAAAGGGCAGGCGCTCACTTTGCGGGCTTTGATCTATTTCGATCTGGTTCGCCTCTACGGGATGCCTTACAACCTCAACAAAGCATCCTACGGTGTTCCGCTTGCTCTCAAGACCCTCGACAGCAATGCTCAACTCAGCCGTGCCACTGTCGAAGAGAACTACAAACAAATTCTTGCTGACCTGACAGCCGGGAAAGCATTACTGGCCACCGACAAATCGTTGCAAAACGGATATATCGGATATTATGCCAACGCCGCAATCGATGCGCGGGTAAAATTGTATATGGAAAATTACGACGGAGCTTTGACTGATGCCCTGGAGATTATCAACGACAAAAAGTACACGCTCTACACTCCTGCAACATGGGTAAACTCGTGGAAAACGCAGTTCGGTTCCGAATCTATCTTCGAACTGGGCATCTATCCCAACGAATCGGATTTAGGCACCTCCTCCTTGGGCTATTACCTGATGCAATACAACCAGGTAAAAGGCGCAATGGGTTATTTTCTTGCAAGCAACTATTACCTGACCCGTCTGTCGGAAGACGCAAGCGATGTTCGCTGGGGAATTATGGACAACGACGAATACTGGGTCAATACAAAAAACGTACGCAAAGGAGCTTGCTACAAATACATGGGAGGCCTGATTAGCAATGGTTCTTTCCCGGGCGACGGCAAAGCTACAGCAACGGCGGTCAATATTAAAATCATCCGCCTGTCGGAAATCTACCTGATTGCCGCCGAAGCCGCACTCCACGCCTCGACTCCCGACGCAGCTGCCGCCGCCAACTACCTGAATCAAATCCGCCAACGTGCTCCGAATTTGACTCCGGCAACGGCATCAACCATCACCGACGATATGATTCTGAACGAACGCAGCAAAGAGCTGTTCGGCGAAGGACAACGCTTTTTCGACCTGATACGAAAAAATAAGACCATCACGTTCAACGACGACTTTCAGAGCGTACCGGTAAGCACCCGTACCAAAAGCATCGATCGCACATTCGGCAAAATAGTGCTACCGATTGCCCAGAGTGAAATCAATGCCAATCCGGCACTGAAAGATCAGCAAAACGAAGCCTATAAGTAATCGTTCGCATTTCAACTAAAACTCTTCACGGGACGATCGCAAGGTCATCCCGTGTTTTGTTTTAAAACACCTCATCTCCTTCTGAAAAAATAGCAAGATTTGGACACTCCAACTTCATTTATTTGTATACATTTATCCCCTATAAATCGAACACAAAGAGAAAACAAATTACACACTTACGGAGATTCAGAGGGAGACGTGTTGCAATTTTCTTCGGCACGTGCGTAAGTTTTACGGAAGGCGTATGAAAATTTCACGGAAGACGTCTCCAGATTTCAGCGGCTTTATTCTCGTCCGCCATTTGTTTGCCTAAAAAAGAAGAGGCATCAATCCGGCGACGATATTTATTAACCGTTTTATCAATAATCTTTAGAGGTAAAACACAAATTTAATTTTCATGGAGTACAAACTTATTGAGCGGGCCAATCCGCAAGACCGTACCAAAGTGAAATGGTATGCGAACCCTGTCAACGACGGGAAAATTTCGAAACGCGAAATTGCACAGGACATTGTAGGCAACTCGTCGCTTTCGAAAGGAGATGTATTGAGTGTAATCGAGAATTTGCTCGACACCATGCCGAAGTATTTGTTAATGGGCAAAAGCGTCAGTCTCGGCGAATTCGGAACCCTTCGCCTATCGTTCAGCAGCGATGGCGTAGACAAACCGGAAGACTTTAATCCAAGCATGATAAGCGGAGTAAAAGTGGTCTTTACCCCTGGCACTGAACTCAAAAGTTCGATTCAGAATATCAGTTTCGAGAAAGGCGAGTAAAACAAGACCTACAAACGAAGAGGAGAGTAATCTCCTCTTTTTGTTTTAAACAAAGAAGAACCGGTCAAAACTATCAAGCAAACGTCCATCCTCAAAACGATCCTTTTTGCATAGCAACACGACATTATAATCAAAACACCTTCTTTCTCCACCACAAACTATATGATAGATTTTGTATCTTTGCAGTCCGAAATTGGATAGTCGACAGACTTTCTGCGATTACACAATGAAACGATTACACGATTAAACAAAGAGACATGTCTACGAACTTCAAAAGAACATTGATTACCACCGCGTTGCCCTATGCAAACGGGCCCGTCCACATCGGCCACTTAGCCGGAGTTTATGTACCAGCCGACATTTACGCACGTTATATGCGGCTCAAGGGCGAAGAGGTAGTCATGATCGGAGGTTCGGACGAGCACGGGGTACCCATCACTATCAAGGCACGCAACGAAGGCATCACTCCGCAGGAAGTGGTGGATCGTTACCACACCATTATTAAAGATTCGTTCAGGGAGTTCGGCATCACCTTCGATGTCTATTCACGCACCTCCTCGAAAATTCACCATAAAACTGCTTCCGACTTTTTCAAAATTCTGTATGATAAAGGAGAATTCATTGAAAAAACATCGGAACAATATTACGATGAAGAGGCCAAACAATTTCTGGCCGACCGCTACATCACCGGCAAATGTCCCCATTGCGGCAACGAACGCGCTTACGGCGACCAGTGCGAAGCGTGCGGCACCTCGCTCAGTCCGCTCGACCTGATTGAACCCAAATCGACCATCAGCGGCAGCACCCCGGTATTGAAAGAGACTCACCACTGGTACCTGCCGCTCGACAAGCACGAAGCGTGGTTGCGCGAGTGGATTCTTGAAAACCACAAAGAGTGGAAAACCAACGTCTACGGACAGTGCAAATCGTGGTTAGACATGGGCTTGCAACCCCGCGCCGTAAGCCGCGACCTCGACTGGGGCGTTCCCGTGCCGGTGGAAGGTGCCGAAGGAAAGGTGCTCTACGTATGGTTCGATGCTCCCATCGGTTACATCTCCAACACCATTGAGATGTGCGAAAAAGAGCCGGAGAAATACGGCAACTGGGAAAAATGGTGGAAAGATCCCGAAACCAAGCTGGTGCACTTTATCGGCAAAGACAATATCGTGTTTCACTGTATCGTCTTCCCGTCGATGCTGAAAGCGGACGGAAGTTACATTTTACCGGAGAATGTTCCGGCCAACGAGTTCCTCAACCTCGAAGGAGACAAAATATCGACCTCCCGCAACTGGGCGGTTTGGTTGCACGAATATCTGCACGATTTTCCCGGCAAACAGGATGTGTTGCGCTACGTTCTCACCGCCAACGCTCCCGAAACGAAAGACAACGACTTTACCTGGAAAGATTTTCAGGCGCGCAACAACAACGAACTGGTAGCCATCTTCGGTAACTTCGTGAACCGCGCGCTGGTCTTGACCCACAAATATTTTGACGGCAAAGTACCTGCCGCCGGCGAAGCGACCGACTACGACCGCCAGACACTGGAAGAGTTCAAGTCGGTACAGGCAGAGATGGAGCGGTTGCTCGAAATATACCGTTTCCGCGATGCACAGAAGGAGGCGATGAATCTGGCCCGCATCGGCAACAAATACCTTGCCGACATGGAACCCTGGAAGTTAGCCAAAACCGACATGACCCGTGTGGCTGCCATTATGAACCTCAGCCTGCAGATCACAGCCAACTTAGCCATCGCTTTCGAGCCATTCCTTCCTTTCTCGGCACAAAAGTTGCGCGAAATGATCGGCATGCCCGAATGTAACTGGGCACATCTTGGTCATTTCAACCTACTGGAAGAGGGTCACCAACTGAACGAACCGACTCTGTTGTTCGAAAAAATTGAAGACAGCGTGGTGGAAGCGCAAGTACAAAAACTGCTCGATACGAAAAAAGCCAACGAAGCCGCAGCCTACAAGGCCAATCCGGTGAAAGAGAATGTGGCTTTCGAAGATTTTATGAAGATGGATATCCGCGTGGGTACCGTGCTCGATTGCCAGAAAGTGCCCAAGGCCGACAAATTGCTGCAGTTCCGCATTGCCGACGGCCTGGAAGAACGCACCATCCTTTCGGGCATTGCCAAATATTATCCTAACTCAGAAGAGCTGATCGGTACACAGGTTTGCTTTATCGCAAACTTCGAGCCACGCAAGCTGCGCGGCATCATGAGCGAAGGAATGATTCTTTCCGCCGAAGATGCTGACGGCAAATTAGTGTTGATCCAACCGAGAATGAAAGTGACGAACGGTGTTGAAGTAAAATAAAGAGACCTCCCCCTGCCCCCTCCCAAGGAAGGGGTAAATCTGGGATATCCTTATTTCACAGGAAATTAACATCACATTTTAGACACAGAGATTCTTTGCAAGCAGCCTGCTACGGCAAATTTCCCCTCTCTTGAGGAGGGAGAGGTAATCCGGGACTCCACTTAATACAAAATATTTATCAAATTAAACTCTATAAAAGCCACCTTTACGCACCTTTATACTGAAGTTTGCCGTAGCAGACTTCCCCTCTCTTGAGGAGAGGGGCGCAGGGGAGAGGCTGCATCTGACTATATGCGTAAACTCAAAATAGACGAACTGAACCGGCTCTCGACCGAAGAGTTCAAGCAGGCCGACAAACTGCCGCTGGTGGTAGTGCTCGACAACGTGCGCAGTCTGCACAACGTCGGGTCGGTGTTCCGTACCTCGGATGCTTATCTGGTGGAAGCCGTTTACCTTTGTGGCATCACCTCCACCCCACCCCATGCGGAGATACACAAGTCGGCACTGGGAGCCGAGTTTTCCGTCGACTGGAAATATTTTGAGCAGACGCTCGACGCTGTGGCGCAATTGAAAGCCGGGGGCTACACCGTTTTCTCCATCGAACAGGCTCAGGGGAGCACCATGCTCACCGATCTGCAGTTAAACCCGAACGGTAAATATGCCGTAATTCTCGGCCACGAGGTGAAAGGGGTACAGCAGGAGGTAGTCAATGCCAGCGACGGCTGCATCGAACTGCCGCAATACGGCACCAAACATTCACTCAACGTCTCTGTCACGGCAGGTATTGTGATCTGGGAGTTTTTCAGAGGAATATCCTCCTTTCATTCTCGCTAAAAACGCCTTGCGAAAGCTTCTTCCCACGGCAATTTCTTTACCGCAAAAGAGGTTTATTTTTTGGTGATTGAATGATGCAATCTCTTTGATGTTGACAATATAACTCTTGTGTACCCGGCAAAAATCGACGTCAGGTAGCGTCTCTTCCATCGATTTCAACGAAGCGAGCGTGATGTAACTTTTTTTCTCCGTAAATATTTTGACATACTCCCCGAAACCTTCGATATAAAGTATGGATGTGTACGGTATTTTATGTGAGCTATAGTCTGCATTAATCGTCAGAAACTGATCTTCCTCACGCTGTTCTTTTTCTGCCAATTTCCTGTATTTCAACATCTCAACAGCCTTGTTTACAGCCTGCTGAAACCGCAAGAAAGAGATGGGCTTAGCCAAATAGTCCAGCACATTCAGATCAAAAGCCTTCAACGCATAATCGTGGCGGGCCGTCGTGAAAATAACCAATGGTGGAGATTCCAGCCGGGCTAACAGAGCAAAACCGTCTAAACGCGGCATTTGAATATCCAGCAATAACAAATCGACCGGATTGACTTGCAAATAGGCAAGCGCCTCTTCCGGATTCTTGAACGATGCCACCAGAGTTAGCTCATCGGTACGCGACACATAATCTTCCAGCACTTTAATGGCCAGATATTCATCATCTACTATGACACAGGAGAGTTTCATTGTATGCGTATTTTCAATATTACAAAAAACGAAGTCTCCTCGTGTCGGGTACTAAATTCATAATCCGCCCGGTCATAAATGTTCGCTAACCGTTTTCGTATATTTTCCAGTCCGATACCACTGGCCGACTGATTTTTATCCCTTTCTCCGATACTATTTTTCACGCTAAACACCAGCATATCATTTTCCATAACCAAACGGAGATGCACAAACGCACCGAAACTTACGCCAATGCCAGAATATTTCAAAGCATTCTCCAACAACGGTATAAACAACAACGGCTCAATTTTGTATTCAACCGGCAACTCCTCAAAATCCATCTCGATCGGAACCGGTTCTTCAAATTTCAGCCGGAACAATTCGATATACGATTTGATGGCATCTATCTCCTGACTGACAGCCACTTTATCATGGCACTCGTACAACGAATAACGCAACAAATCAGAGAGCTTCATCAACGCTTCCGGCGCGTTATCGGATTTGAGCAACACCAGCGAGTAAATATTGTTGATGGAATTGAAGAGAAAATGAGGGCTCATCTGCGCTTTCAGGAATTGTAATTCGGTAGTCAGTTGTAATTTCTCCAGCTCCTCCAAACGATGCCTGTTGCGAATACTGTTGACCCCTATGCGCAGTAGAATAGCAAAAACAGCAAGCAAAGTCTCGCCCAGCAGCATCAACGCAGCACGCAATGGCTCTGACATAAGGTATATCGGCGAAGCTCCGAACCGGCTCATCACAATCTGATTTCCGGCAACCCGCAAACCGACTGTTACTATTACAGCAACAGCCAACCACACAATAGATTTCACCCGATTTTTCCTCTCGATAAATAACTTAGCAATAAAAGAATAACTCAGATACAAAAGCATCACATTCACGGCCACCAATACCAATAATTTCTGAACGTGTAACGAAAACGAAGAGATCAGCGCCAGTCCGTATAAAACTGCGGCAACCGTCATCACTCCGATCATAGAATGGGAATAAAAAGATCGGCTTTGGCCATTGGAAAGCAATTTGCCCATACAATTGGATTACTATCTATTGTGAAAAGCAAACTTACGCAAAAAATACGGGAGGTAAAAACAGGCAGCAGGTCGTTCGCTGATATTTGAAGGTCGTTTATTGAAGTTCCGAAGATTTGCTTGAAAATCGTCCTATTTTTGTACTGTCATTCTACAATTTCAATGTTCACTTTCTAAAAATCGAATCGATATGACTAAATGGATGCTATATTTTACTGCATTTACTATCTTGATGAGTTGCTCCAAACTCAAAGAGATAGAAAATACATCTACCGACGACACTCTATCCGGACCGATTGTCAAACCATCATCCGGTTACGGCGCCGACGGCTCATACAAAGTTGCTACCGTCTCTTTTCCAAGTCCGACCTATACGGGCAAGGATGTTGTAATATTTTATCCGCAAGGAATTACAAAACCGGTACCGGTTATTTTCTATTCACACCCGTATGGAGGAGAAGAGAGCTCCTACAACATCGGACTATATGAATTTATCGCAAAAAAAGGCTATGCGGTTGTGTTTGTGCCCTACCCCACCACAGGTGTTTCTATAGACTCGCGATACAACACTTTATGGCAAAGCTTCAAAAAGGCTACGACTGACTACCCGAATATTATCGACACACACAAAGTCGGTTTCATGGGACACTCATTCGGAGGAGGAGCCTCATTTGCGTTGGCGTATCAAGGCTTTGTCGATGAAGGATGGGGTACCGACGGAAGGTTTATCTTCGCCATGGCTCAATGGTACTCCTATCAACTGACGGACACCATGTTGCAAAATTTCCCGTCAAACACAAAATTAATCACTCAAGTATATGATGACGACACGACAAACGACCATCGTATGGCAATCGATATTTTCAAGCATATCAACATTCCCGGTTCGGAAAAAGACTATATTTTAATCAAAAGCTGTACTATTGGTAATTACAACTACGTAGCCAATCACAGCCTACCCAATACACGTACGGCTTACGATGCTTATGATTATTACGGAATTTACCGGCTTTTGGATGCGCTGATCGATTACAGTTTCAACGGAAATGCAAATGCGAAGAAAGTTGCACTCGGAAATGGCAGCACAGAGCAGATTACAATGCCGGGGTACAACGGGCAAACAATGCCTCCTCTGGTAGAGACTGACAATCCCCTACCGCTTTATCCTCAAAGCAGGTATCTTTTCTCGTGTAACTCGACCTCCAATCCCCGAATCGGATATTGCGAATAAGAAATAATAGGCACTTCAATTAATAAAAACAACTATCATGATGAAAAATGTATTTTTGCTTTGCTCATTCATTCTTTTGTCGTTCACTGCATCGGGACAACCACCTCAAAGACAACAGATGCCTCCTGAGGAGAGAGCCAAAGCATACACCGAATGGATGCAGAAGAATCTGAAACTCTCACCCGACCAGACAGTTCGTATCAACCCCATCAATCAGCGTTATGCTATTATGCTGGAGAAAGTAAAAACAAGTGATGACAGTAACATCAGAAAATTAAAGAAGATCAAAAGTATTCAAAAACAGCGGGAAGCCGAATTTACTTCTGTTTTAACAAAAGAACAAATGGACATGTATATCCAGAAAGAGCAAGAACTTATCTCATCCTTAAGAAAACAATAACTGCGAAAGATCCCATTGTTAAAATCCAATGGGATCTTTTGAATTCTTATGTGTTTTATAAATCGTATGTAATAATCCGTCCACCAGTCCGAAACTCGGCACATAGATTTGCTGGATGCCTGTCAGATCGGCAATATGTAAGAAGATTTCCGATGCCGGAATAATCACATCGGCACGGTCGGGATTAAGTTCAAATCGGGTCATTCGTTCCTCTACGGTCAGTTGCTTCATATCCTGATAAATCAACTGCAATTTATCCGTATCGAGCGTATCTCCTTTCTTTAGGTTCGCCAACTTGTGCAATTTATTGATATTGCCCCCCGATCCGATAATTTCAGCCGGTGAATATTGAGTTTTAATTGTCTGCAAAAACACATTCATACGCTCCAACTCGTCGGGACCCACTTTATTGCGCAACATCCGGATCGTACCGATATTGAACGAAGCCGATTCGGCCAGCCTACCCTTGGAGATTACCGAGAGTTCGGTACTACCTCCACCCACATCCACATAAAGATAATTGCTATTCTTATCAAGGCAATCTTCCACATGACTTTCGTAAATGGTACGCGCCTCTTCCGAGCCATCGATAATCTCAATATCCAATTCGGCTTTTTCTTTCACAGCCGCTACTACTTTTGACGCATTACGGGCTTCGCGCATAGCTGCAGTAGCACAAGCGCGATAACTGTCTACTTCGTAAACCGACATCAGGTGACGAAACGCTTTCATCAGCTTAACCAGTTTTCGCATTCGTTTATCACTAATTTTTCCGATCGAATAGGTATCTTCTCCCAACCGTAACGGTACCCGAAGCAACACCAGTTTCCGAAACGAAGTTCCACCTTCATCCTCACTTACCACCGAAATAAGCAGACGAACAGCGTTAGAGCCAATATCGATTGCTGCAATTTTTTGTTCTTCCATGTTCTGTAATTTACGGCACAAAGTAAACAAAAAAATATTAGTAAAAGGTTACGTTTCGATTTAGTTCTCCCTACAACCACATTGATGTATTGAATTATTCTCACTAAAAGAAAAAATGGGAATGTAACATTTGAGTTATATTCCCATTTTCTTTATTGTGCTGCCGGAGGAGCTTTGGGCTTCTTCCGGTTATTGAAAGGTCGCTTATTCTTATTTTTACCATCTCCACTCTTCTCTCCCTCGTTTTGCTGACGACTACGGAAAGGGCGTCTCTTTTTGTTCGGATCGTCCGTTCTCCATACGGGAGTCGGACCGAACTCTTCGGGTAACTGCAAGCGGGGTAATTCCATCTCAATCAATTGTTCGATACGTTGCATCTTCTGCATGTCTTTCGGATTGACTAAGGTATAAGCCTCGCCTTCGGTGTTCGCGCGAGCGGTACGCCCGATGCGGTGTACATAATCTTCGGCGTCGTGCGGAACATCAAAGTTAATCACCATATTGATCTCCTTGATGTCAATACCACGGCTGATTACGTCGGTTGCCACCAGAATACGGGTACGCTTGGAGCGGAATCCCATCAGCACATCTTCGCGTTGTTCCTGATCCAGGTCGGAAGAGATACCGCGTGAAGCATAGCCGTTTTTACGCAAATCGCGCACAATTTCGTGTACTTTGCTTTTGGCAGAGGTGAAAATCAGGATGCTGGAATAGTCGGGATGCCGGTCGATAATCAGCTTCAGCGCAGCATTTTTCTGGGCGTCGTGCGCAAGACAAACATGTTGTACCACTTTCTCTGCCGGTTTTGAAATTGCCAGTGAAATTTCGGCCGGATCGACCAGAATTTTCTTGGCCAGCGACCGGATTTTCGGAGGCATGGTAGCGCTGAACATCAATGTTTCGCGTTGCTTGGGTATGTAGGTAATAATCTTCTCTATATCGTCCATGAATCCCATGTCCAGCATCTTATCGGCTTCGTCAAGAACCAGATGCTCCAAATGTTTGAAATTACCGTTGCCCATGGCAAGGTGAGAAATCAAACGCCCGGGCGTTGCCACTATAATATCGGCTCCGGCTTTCAGCGCATTTTCCTGTTGCGAATAATCACCGCCATCGCCACCGCCATACACGGCAGCCGATCCGATAGCTGCAAAATAGGAAAAGCCTTGTATCTCCTGATTGATCTGAATGGCAAGTTCCCGTGTAGGAACGATAATCAGCGTATTGGTGCCGTGAGTCGGTTTTTCTATCAGTTTGTGTAAGATGGGAAGCACAAAGGCCGCCGTTTTACCGGTACCGGTTTGTGCACATGCAATAATGTCTTTGTTATCCAATATTTTAGGAATGGCAAATTCTTGAATCGGGGTAGCCTCGTCGAATCCCATATACGAGATGGCATCGAGCAGGCTTTCGTTTAAATTGAGTTCTGTAAACTTCATCCAGTTTTTAAATTTCTAAATAACTCTCAAAGGTACACAAAAAGTATCGAAGAGGAAAACACACACCAGCGCACAATAAACAAGGCGGTTCGTGTCGGAGTATCGCACTCGCTCGTGTGTGACACTAACACTCAGGCGAGTGTGGGTGTCACACTAACGTTAGTGTGTCGGACACTATAACTCGATAGAGGCAGACGCTACAACGCCTTAGCGATTCCCGCTATAACATTATAGCCGCATCCACTACAACAGAAGCTGCATATCCTATTATTTATCCTCACGCCGCCGTTTCCTTCTGTTTTTCGACAAACTTTCCGTAAATTTGCACTCCGAAAATTCAAACTACAAAAAGAGTTGGATGTAAAGAAATTACCCATCCATCTCTTAACTTTTCACCGTTGATATGGAATACAATTTCAGGGAAATCGAACAAAAATGGCAGGAGTTCTGGCAGAAAAACCAAACCTATAAAGTTGATATGGACGCAAGCCGTCCAAAATTTTACGTGCTGGACATGTTCCCCTATCCTTCGGGAGCCGGACTGCATGTGGGTCACCCGCTCGGATATATTGCCTCCGACATCTACAGCCGTTTCAAACGCTTGCAGGGCTTTAACGTGCTGCACCCCATGGGCTACGATGCCTACGGTCTTCCCGCCGAACAGTATGCCATACAAACAGGTCAACACCCGGCCGTTACCACCGAAAAAAATATTGCCCGCTATCGCGAACAGCTCGATAAGATTGGCTTCTGCTACGACTGGAGCCGCGAGGTTCGCACCTGCAATCCCGACTTTTACAAATGGACACAGTGGGCATTTATTCAGATGTTCAACAGCTACTACAGCCTCCCCCCAACCCCCTCCACAAGAGGGGGTGCAAAACCCATTTCGGAACTGATTGCTCATTTTCAACAATATGGTACGGAAGGAGCAAATGCGGCTTGTGGAACAGAACTTTCGTTTACGGCTGCCGAATGGAATGCCAAAAGCGAAAAAGAGCAACGTGACATTCTGATGAACTACCGCATCGCCTACAAAGCCGATACGATGGTGAACTGGTGTCCTGCATTGGGAACGGTGCTTGCCAACGACGAGGTGAGTGAAGGTGTTTCCGTTCGTGGTGGCCATCCGGTAGAACAAAAAGTGATGAGCCAGTGGAGCCTGCGCGTTTCGGCTTATGCACAACGCTTGCTTGACGGCCTCGACACCATCAACTGGACCGACTCGCTGAAAGAGACTCAAAGGAACTGGATCGGACGTAGCGAAGGGGCTGAAATCACTTTCCACCTCTCCCCTAACCCCTCTCCACAGGCGAGGGGAACAAACCCCAAAGGCAATTTCAAACCTACAACGAATGCTCATAACTGGAAGCTTCTTATTGAAATAGCAAAAGAATTGCGATCAAATCAGACTGAAGCGGAAGCCATTCTTTGGGAGGAAGTAAGAGCCGGAAAGATTGGATATAAAATACGGAGACAGCACATTGTAGACGGATATATCGCCGACTTTATCAATCTTGAAAAAAATCTGATTATTGAAATTGATGGAGGAGTACATCTAACGCCTCAACAGAAAGAGAAAGACCAACAGAGAACGCAAATTTTGAATGATTTTGGCTTTACCGTAATTCGTTTTACAAATGAAGAGGTTAAGGCTGATCCGAAACTTATTGCTTCAAAAATAAAAGCAAAATTAGACGAACTCCCATCAATGCAGAGTGCTCCCCTCCCTTGTGGGGAGGGGTCGGGGGAGAGGTCCGAAAACCAGGGGGAGGTGGTTGTTTTCACCACCCGTGCCGATACCGTTTTTGGCGTAACCTTTATGGTACTGGCTCCCGAAAGTTCGCTGGTAGCTCAACTGACCACCTCTGATCAAAAACAAGCTGTAACTGATTATTTAGTTGCCACAAAAAAACGTACCGAACGCGAACGTATCGCCGACAAACGTGTCAGCGGCGTCTTTTCGGGTTCGTATGCCATCAATCCGCTCACCGGCGATGCCATCCCGGTTTGGATCAGCGACTATGTGCTGGCCGGCTACGGAACGGGCGCCATCATGGCGGTTCCGGCGCACGACTCGCGCGACTACGCTTTTGCCAAACATTTCGACTTGCCCATCGTTCCGCTGATCGAGGGTTGCGACGTAAGCGAAGAGAGCTTCGATGCAAAAGAAGGCATCGTTACCAACTCGCCGGCTCCCGGTAAAGAGATGGAGGATGGCCTTGTATTGAACGGGCTGACCGTGAAAGAAGCCATTGCTAAAACAAAACAATATATTGCCGAAAAAGGTCTGGGTCGTGTGAAGGTGAACTTTCGTCTGCGCGACGCTATTTTCAGTCGTCAGCGCTACTGGGGCGAACCTTTCCCTGTTTATTACAAAGAGGATCAACCCTACATGCTCGACGAGAGCAAACTGCCACTCGAACTGCCCGAAGTGGACAAATACCTGCCTACCGAAAAAGGCGAACCACCTCTCGGACGTGCTAAAAACTGGCAAACAGAGGATGGTTTTCCGCTCGAACTGAATACCATGCCGGGTTTTGCAGGTTCATCGGCCTACTACCTCCGCTACATGGATCCGCACAACGACAAAGCGTTGGTCGACAAAAATGTGGATGAGTACTGGCGGAACGTAGACCTCTATATCGGCGGGACGGAACATGCCACCGGCCACCTGATCTATAGCCGTTTCTGGAATAAATTTTTGTTCGACCTCGGCATCGTTTGCGAAGAAGAACCGTTCAAGAAGCTGATCAACCAGGGAATGATTCAGGGTCGAAGCAATTTTGTGTATCGCATCAAAGATACCAACACCTTTGTTTCGCTGAACCTGAAGAATCAATACGATGTCACTCCTATTCACGTTGATGTAAACATCGTTTCCAACGACATTCTCGACACAGAGGCATTCAAAAACTGGAATCCGGAATACAAGACAGCCGAATTCATTCTCGAAGACGGTAAATACATTTGTGGTTGGGCGGTAGAAAAGATGTCAAAATCGATGTTCAACGTGGTGAATCCCGATAACATTGTGGAACGCTACGGTGCCGACACCCTGCGCCTCTACGAAATGTTCCTCGGCCCGCTCGAACAGTCGAAACCCTGGGATACCAACGGTATCGATGGTGTTCACCGCTTTCTGAAAAAACTCTGGAGCCTCTTCTGGAAAGAAGATTCATTATTGGTTACGGATGCCGAACCGACAGCCGACGAGTTGAAGGCACTGCACAAACTGCTGAAGAAGGTAAAAGCCGATATCGAGAACTTCTCGTACAACACATCGATCAGCGCCTTTATGATCTGCATCAACGAACTTACGTCGCTCAAATGCAGCAAAAGAGCGATTCTGGAACCGCTGGTGGTAACGCTGGCTCCGTTTGCACCTCACGTTGCCGAAGAGCTGTGGCATGCTTTGGGACACACCACTACCGTTTGCGATGCCCAATGGGTGGAAGCTGACGAGAAATATCTGGTGGAAAACACAGCCACCTACGCCATCTCTTTCAACGGGAAAGTGCGCTATCAGATGCAATTACCCGCCGATATGCCGACAGCCGAAGTGGAAGCCATTGTAATGAAAGAAGAACAGTCGCAAAAATGGCTGGAAGGCAAAACCCCGAAAAAGGTGATTGTGGTGCCGAAGAAAATTGTAAATATCGTGCTGTAACAGACACAAACAGGGACAAAAAAAAGCCGTTTCGGAATCCGAAACGGCTTTTTTATTGAAAGTCAGGTTACTGACGAGTTTCTATTTCTTCTTTCAGATCTAGTTCATTTCCTGCTGCATCAATAAACGCATATTGAAGCAGACCGAATTCTTGTGAAGGTACTATTTTGTGGCTAAAGCCATACCGGAATTTCCATTTCCATTTCAAAGAATAGAATCCCGAATTGATATAGGCAGCCACGTAAGGATGCACTTTTAGAACAAACTGTTTGACGTTAAGCGTATTTACCAGATAATCCAGTTTTCCTTCGAGGGTATCGGTAAATAGAATCGATGCTTTGATCTTGCCACTTCCGAAACAGGTTGGGCAGGTCTCTTCCGTATCGACAAACATTGCCGGACGTACCCGTTGACGAGTTATCTGCATAACGCCGAACTTGCTCAATGGCAATACGTGGTGTTTTGCCCGGTCATTTTCCATCAGTTTTTCCACATGGTCGAACAGCTGTTGACGGTGTTCGCTTCTTAACATGTCGATAAAATCAATGGCGATAATACCTCCCAGATCGCGTAAACGCATCTGACGGACTATTTCGTTCGCAGCAGCCATATTCACTTCCAAAGCATTATCTTCCTGGTTATTGTTGGCTTTCGAACGATTACCGCTATTCACGTCGATTACGTGCATAGCTTCCGTTTGCTCTATAATGAGGTAAGCTCCGCGTTTAAAGGTAACGGTCTTACCGAAAAGGGCTTTTATCTGCTTGGTAATCGCGAAATTATCAAATATCGGCAATTTACCATCATACAGTTTGATAATATTTTTCTTATCGGGTGCTATCAGTTCGACATAGTCGCGAACCTCAGCACACACCGCCTCGTCATTGATATGAATGCTTTCGAAATCAGGATTAAAAATATCACGTATAATTCCGATTGTGCGTCCGATTTCTTCAAGGACAGGCGCTATACCTTTTGCTTTTTGTGTCTTGGCAACCGATTCTTCCCATCGTTTTACCAAAATCCGTAACTCGTTATCGAGTTCGGCTACCCGTTTTTCTTCCGCAACAGTCCGCACAATCACGCCGAATCGACGGGGCTTAATGCTTTGAATCAGTTGCTTTAGTCTCATGCGTTCTTCCGATGATTTAATTTTCTGAGAAACAGAAACTTTGTCGGAAAACGGGATCAATACCAGATATCTGCCTGCAATTGACAATTCGGCCGACAGTCGCGGACCTTTTGTCGAGATAGGCTCTTTGGCAATTTGTACCCATAACTCTTGACCCACCTTCAATACATCCGAAATGGTGCCGTCCTTTGGGATATCGGGCAGTGATTTCGATTTTAGAATAGACGGTGTGCGTTTGCGGTCAGCCTGGGTTTGTTTAAAGAATTCGGTTTGTGAAAGAAATTGTGGACCTAAATCCTGATAGTGAAGAAAAGCCTCTTTGCCATAACCAACATCCACGAAAGCGGCATTCAAACCGGGCATCAGCTTTTTAACTCTGCCCACATAAATGTCGCCAACCATAAACGACAGCGAACGCCCCTCTTTGTTGAGTTCTACCAGATTTTTATCCTCCAGCAAAGCGATCGTTATCTCTTTTTGTTGTACGTCAACGACTAATTCACTATTCACATTGTGTTGATTTAATTAGAACTTACTATAAACAAAGAACAAACCTGCTGCCAGTCTCAGGCCGCCGGTTTGCTCTTGTATAATTTTTAAGATCGCTTATTATTTCTTCTTATGGCGATTCTTTCTGAGTCTTTTTTTACGCTTATGCGTAGCCATCTTATGTCTTTTTCTTTTTTTTCCGCTTGGCATGATTATATTATTTTACTGATTCAAAAAATGTCTTGGCTGGTTTGAAAGCCGGGATTTTGTGAGCAGGAATCACAATAGTTGTGTTCTTTGAGATATTACGAGCCGTTTTTTGTGCTCTTTGTTTTACGATGAAACTACCGAAACCTCTCAGATAAACGTTGTCTCCTTTTTCTAAGGATATTTTTACGTTTTCCATGAAAGACTCAACGGTCTTCAAAATAGAAACCTTGTCAAGGCCGGTTTCTTTCGCAATTTCATTAACAATTTCTGCTTTTGTCATTGTTGAAAAAATTAAAAGGGTTATACATTAAGTGTGTAAAAATATTGTTGGCTTATGGACTTGCAAAGATATTGTATTAATTTTCAATGACAAAATCTTTTTTCTATTTTTTTTTCATGCTCTATTTTTTTCTCAATTTCGGATTTACCTTTGCAACCCGGTTTTAATCACAAAAAAAAATACGATAAAAAATAAATCCCACATAATGCTAGAATACAAAGAATTAAACCCAATATCTCCCATCTTGATCCATTGGTACCAATCTAATAAGAGAGACTTGCCCTGGAGAGAAATTCACGACCCATACCAGATATGGATCTCTGAAATTATTCTGCAACAGACAAGGGTTGCTCAAGGATTTGATTATTTTGTGCGGTTTATACATCAATTTCCTGATATAAAATCGCTTGCGACGGCACACGAAGACGAAGTTCTTAAGTGCTGGCAAGGATTGGGCTATTACAGCCGGGCCCGTAACCTTCATGCTGCCGCCAAACAAATCATGGAAAATTTCAACGGAAAATTCCCCTCCGCTTATAACGATATTTTGTCATTGAAAGGCATCGGCGAATATACGGCAGCTGCCGTCGCTTCGTTTGCCTTCAAATTGTCTTTCGCTGTCGTCGACGGGAATGTTTTCAGGTTTCTTTCCCGTTATTTCGGTATTCAGACTCCAATCGATTCCGGTGCCGGCAAAAAAGAATTTTTGCAGCTGGCCGACGCATTACTCGACAAACGGCAACCTGATCTGCACAATCAGGCAATAATGGAATTCGGGGCTCTGCAATGCACCCCTACGGCTCCGGATTGCAATCGTTGCCCTTTTAGCAACAGCTGTTTTGCAAAAGAGAACGATCTGATTTCCTCTTTGCCGGTCAAAGGAAACAAAACCAAAGTCACGCACCGTTATTTTCATCACTTTATCGTTCTCGCAAACGGAGGCACTTTCTTACATAAACGGACACAAAAAGACATCTGGCAAAATCTATATGAATTTCCTTTGTATGAAAGTCCGCATCCGATGGAACTATCCGACATTATTCAGACTGAATGGTTTCGGTCATTAACGCAACGTCAAACATTCCAAATTGGACTTCAAATCACTGAAATTAAGCACATTCTGAGCCATCAGGTAATACATGCTTCCTTTTTCGTCATCAAAATCGACGAACAGACACCTGATTTACCACAATTTATCTATATTGCAACCGATAAGCTGTGGCAATATCCGGTTTCCAAGCTCACAGAAAAATTCATCAAAAAGTTTAGTCAAAATTTGGATTCTCCCAAAAACGAATATAACTTTACGTCAAATTAACGCTTAAGATAGATTAATTATGTCAGTCAACAAAGTAATTTTAGTCGGCAACGTAGGACGAGATCCTGAAGTAAAATATCTTGACAGAAATGTCGCAGTTGCTAATTTTTCTTTGGCTACCACCGAAAAAGGGTACAAAGCAGCCAACGGAACAGAAGTCCCCGATCGGACGGAATGGCACAACATTGTCTTATGGCGTGGGTTGGCAGAAACAGCCGAAAAATATGTAAAAAAAGGAAGCCAACTTTACATTGAAGGCAAAATCAGAACACGTCAGTGGGAGGACCAAAACGGAAACAAACGCTACTCAACTGAAATTTATGCCGACGTGATGCAAATGTTGGGACGCAGAGCCGACTCCGGGCAGGAAACTGGCACCACTACAAACACACAGGCTGCTGCCTCTCAGGAACCACAACCTTTCGAGACACCTGCAGGCAACGATCCGGCCGATGATCTGCCCTTCTGACCCACAAAAAGCACTATAGCACACAATAATCCGTGTTACAGTGGACTTTTTTTATTAATTTTGCAAGGACAGGATTTCTCCTGTCCTTCGTTCGTTTTACCTAACTATCAGCCACTTGAAATTAGCTGCTATTTTTGCCGAAATAATAGTTTATCCGTTTACGATTGAAACTGCCGGAATAATTCTTCTGATGTTGCTCTTACTGGCCATCACCGGATTTATTGCTGCTTCCGAGGTTGCTTTTTTTGCTCTTAACCCTCATGATATAAACGAAATAAACAAAAAAAATTATACCTCTGACAACATTTTATTATCGCTAAAAGAACAGTCCGAACAACTGTTAGCCACTATTCTAATAGCCAATAACACGATCAATGTTGCTGTGGTTATTTTGTCAACTCTCCTCGTCAACCATCTATTCGATTTCTCTGCCGCTCCATGGGTCGGATTTCTGGTACAGACAATTGTAATTACATTCTTGTTGTTACTTATCGGAGAAATCGGACCCAAGATTTACGCCCGACAAAATGCGTTACGTTTTTCCCGCTTTTCAGCAGCTACACTACGTTTCCTGGTAAAATTGCTGAATCCTCTGGCTTTGATGTTGGTAAAATCGACCGGTCTGGTAGACAAACGACTCGCCAGACACAACAACCAAAATCTATCAATCGACGAACTCTCTCAGGCATTGGAGCTAACCACGAAGAACGATGATGACGACAAACAAATTCTGGAAGGCATCATCAAATTCGGTAGCAAAAGTGTAGAGGAGGTAATGACTGCCCGAATCAATATTACGGCCATTGACATCAAGTCCCTCTTTTCAGAGGTCAAACAACAGATCATTCAGTCCGGATACTCTCGGATTCCTGTCTTTCAAGGAAATATTGATACCATAAAAGGGATTCTGTATAACAAAGACCTCTTGGCACATCTGGATAAAAGCGACACATTCAAATGGCAAACGCTGATACGACAGCCTTATTTTGTTCCAGAAAAGAAGAAAATTGACGATTTATTACGCGAATTTCAGGCCAATAAAAATCATCTGGCCGTTGTCGTGGATGAGTATGGTGGCACTTCCGGCATTGTGACACTGGAAGATATTCTGGAAGAGGTAGTTGGCGAAATAGACGACGAATATGATGATTCGGAATTGCTCTATAACATTGTCAATGAACACATCATCGATTTTGACGCCAAAATTTCATTGACTGACTTTTTCAAAGTATCCAAAATTGAAGAAAACGATTTTGCATTTATTATTGCTGAAGCCGATAGCCTGGCCGGGTTAATTCTTGAACTGACAGGAGAGCTACCGCACAAAGAAGAACGGATTGTGTTCGGAGGCTATACGTTCGAAATCCTCGACGTTGATGAACGTCGCATTATCAAAATCCGGCTTATTCTTCCCGACGAAGTGAAGCCGGCATAACCAACAAACACTGCATTAATGAAATTCAGCTATTTTGCATTCGATCTTCTTATTTTGTCTGTAATGGCAGTGTCTTGCTCAAATCCGACGCCAAAACCGTACGGATATTTTCGCATCGCGCTTCCCGAAAACAGTTACCGTATTTTAGACAAGAATTATCCTTATACATTTGATATTTCAACGTTTGCATCTGATTCGGCAGTAAATCAGGGGAAAGGCGACTATTGGCTCAACATTTTTTATCCACAGCTAAAAGGATGTATTTATTGCAGTTACATACCCATCCACGGCAACTTCAGAACAATTGCCGAAGATTGTCGCACATTCGTTTATAAGCATACCGTCAAAGCAGAAGCGATCACCGAACAACCGTATGAAAACCCGAACAATAAAGTATACGGCATCCTCTACGAGATCAAAGGAGATGCGGCTTCTCCCATCCAGTTTATGCTGACCGACAGCGTGCATCATGTGCTGCGGGGAGCCCTCTATTTCGATGCTGTCCCGAACAAAGACTCCATCGCTCCGGTGCTCAATTATGTTCGCAAGGATATAATTCGCATGATAGAGACAACGAAATGGAAATAAACCCAGACCGGCCATGTTACTTGAACAAAAAACGAGTGCCGACGGCACATTAATCGGCATCTGGAAAATAGAAGAAACGGAAGAGGAGCTGCTGCTACTCTTTGACGGAAAAGAGACTGTTTTACACCAAATAGAGCCGGTATCAAATCCGGTAAAACGGTGTGAGAAACTTGCTGTCAGAGCTCTACTCAAAACGCTGACCGGATACGAAAAGAGAATAATATACATGCCCTCGGGCAAACCGGCTCTGTCCGACCGATCTTTTAACATAAGTATTTCGCACACAAAAGGATATGCTGCAATAGCATTGAATAAGCACAAAATAGTAGGTCTTGACATTGAAGCCATTAGCAACAGAGCTTGCCGCATAAATCATCGCTTCATGAGTATTAAAGAACGTGAAGCGCTTGACAAGAGTAATGAAGCTGTTGTATCTTTGTTGAATTGGTCAGCCAAAGAGACCGTTTACAAACTAATGTCGAAAGAAGGGGTTGATTTTCAAAAAGAGGTTTTCATCGCTCCTTTTGCTATCGACGACAACCAGTTGCTTGCGACAGAGAGTCATACGGACGCCAACAAACAGTTTATCATATATTTTGAGGTCACTGCTCAATATGTATTGACCTCAGGAGTCGCCCGATAATTCCGTGAACAAAATGCGGAGTTGGGATTAATAATAAAATCGAATAAAATGTCAGATAATATTCAAAACATCACAGACTTAACCGACAAAGAGTACAAATACGGCTTTGTCACCGACATAGAGACAGACGTCATCCCGAAAGGATTGAATGAAGATGTCATCCGCCTGATTTCGCTAAAGAAAGAGGAACCGGAATGGCTACTACAGTTCCGTCTCGATGCATACAACCATTGGCTTACGATGGATATGCCACACTGGCCTCATCTGAAAATTCCGGAAATCAGCTATCAGGAGATTGTCTATTTTGCGGCACCGAAGAAAAATGCACCGAAATCGTTGGATGAGGTCGATCCTGAATTACTGAAAACCTTTGATAAGCTCGGTATTTCGTTGAATGAACAAAAACAACTTTCGGGCATTGCCGTGGATGCAGTCATGGACAGTATTTCGGTAAAAACAACCTTCCGTGAAACCTTAGCTGAGCTGGGCATTATCTTCTGCTCGTTCAGCGAGGCTGTAAAAGATTATCCCGATCTTGTCAAGAAATATCTCGGTTCGGTGGTTTATTACCGTGATAACTATTTTGCGGCATTGAATTCGGCAGTTTTCAGCGACGGATCTTTCGTCTACATTCCCAAAGGAGTTCGTTGTCCCATGGAGTTATCTACCTATTTCCGTATCAACGCAAAAAATACGGGTCAGTTCGAACGCACGCTGATTGTGGCCGAGGACGACAGTTATGTCTCCTATCTCGAAGGCTGTACAGCTCCGATGCGCGATGAAAATCAGCTCCATGCCGCCATCGTTGAAATTTACATCCACGACCGGGCCGAAGTAAAATATTCCACCGTACAAAACTGGTACCCGGGCGATAAAAACGGGAAAGGCGGCATCTACAACTTTGTAACCAAACGTGCTCTTTGCAAGGGCGTTGCTTCCAAAGTTTCGTGGACTCAGGTAGAAACCGGTTCGGCCATTACTTGGAAATACCCCAGTTGCATCCTTGCAGGAGACAACTCATCCGGCGAATTTTATTCGGTTGCTGTCACCAACAACTACCAACAGGCCGACACCGGAACCAAGATGATTCACATTGGCAAAAACACCAAGAGCCATATTGTTTCCAAAGGTATTTCGGCAGGCAAAAGCCAGAACAGCTACCGTGGATTAGTTCGCGTTTCGCAGAAGGCCGAGAATGCCCGCAACTACTCGCAATGCGACAGCCTGCTGCTGGGCAGCGAATGCGGTGCCCATACCTTCCCCTACATGGAAGTAAACAACGACACGGCTCAGATAGAACACGAAGCTACCACCTCCAAAATCGGAGAAGATCAGATTTTCTACTGCAACCAGCGCGGCATCTCTACCGAAGATGCTATCGGATTGATTGTAAACGGATATGCAAAAGATGTCCTCAACAAATTGCCAATGGAGTTTGCAGTAGAAGCACAAAAACTGTTGCAAATTTCGCTGGAGGGTTCGGTAGGATAACTTTATAACGATCAGTGATTAGTGGTTAACTGTTAGTAGAACTTTTTCTTTCACTCAACAGGATTAAACAAAGAGAAAACATACCATTAACCACTTACAACCAACCACTTACAATGTACGGAACTCTTTACCTTATACCAACAACAATGGGAGAATGCGATCTGAACCGCGTTCTCCCTTCTTATAACGCGACCATAGTCAACGCACTGAAAAACTTCATCGTCGAAGATATCCGCACAGCTCGTCGCTTCCTCAAGAAGGTGAACCGCGAAATCGATATCGACTCGCTGACCTTTGCTACCCTCAACGAACAAACCCGCCTCACAGAATTCGGCGATCTGCTGAAACCCCTTCTAGAAGGGAAAGATGTTGGCGTAATCTCCGAAGCGGGCTGTCCGGCCATTGCCGATCCCGGAGCCGATGTAGTACGGTTAGCACAGGAGAAAGGCATCAAAGTTGTGCCTTTGGTAGGACCATCCTCTATTTTACTGTCTTTGATGGGTTCGGGATTCAACGGACAGAATTTTGCGTTTGTGGGCTATCTTCCCATCGAGCCTCACGAGAGAAGTAAAACATTGAAAAGTCTGGAGAAAAAAGTATTTGTTGAAAATCAAACTCAGATTTTCATCGAGACTCCATACCGAAACAATAAACTGGTGGAGGAGATCATCCACAATTGCTCTTCGCAAACCAAGTTGTGCATTGCCGCCGACATTACGCTCGAAACCGAATTGATCGTTACCAAAACGCTTGCGGCCTGGAAACATCAATTACCCGAGATACAAAAGAGACCAACCATTTTTCTGCTTGGGAAGTAAAACTACTATTTAAAATAGAAAAAGGCTACCTCAATTTTATTTTGAAACAGCCTTTTTAAATATTATAGTCCGTTTTTCTTAACGCCGGTGGCGACGTTTCGATGATTTATGGCTTTTCCCGGCTTTCGCCACATATTTTTTATATGCAGATGATTGAGACGAACGGGCATATTGGTAATCGAACGATTTTGTTTTTGAAATAACATAAATGTCGTTGATCGGCATATGATATGCAAAATCGAATAATTTTTCGGGATTGATCGCATTTCCTAAGTAACGGGTCTCGAAGTGAAGGTGAGGTCCGGTAGAACGTCCGGTACTACCACCCAATCCAAGAACATCTCCGGCACGGAGCGGTTGGTTTTCATGAACCAGAATCTTGGATAAGTGACCGTAAACAGTTTCCAGTCCATTATCGTGACGAATTACAACATAGTTCCCATATCCGCCGGCTTCATATCCGGTAATACGAACACGACCATTGAACGCTGCATGAACAGGATCTCCCACATTCAGTTTCAAGTCGGTTCCGTAGTGAAAGCGATATTTACGCATTCCAAAATGAGAAGTGACGTAGGTTGCAACTGGAGGTACATACTGCGAAAGATTAATCCGAACAGAATCGGGTAATTTCGAAATCGGCGTCATGTACGGATTGATACGTCGGTTGGTCCAGGTTTCATAAACTCCACTGGCCGGTATTCTTGTGTCTTCTTCCGTAGCATACGGATCTTCTTCTTGTTGCATTTTTTGCAACATCAACGAATTGAGCGCGTTGATTTGACGTTGTACGTCATCTACTGCGGCTATTTCTTTATGGAACACGTGCCTCGCTTTGACTCGTTTCTTTGCTGAAACGCTTTCTGTTGCCAAACTGCACATAAATAGCCATACAAGGGTGAATAAGAATGCTTTCTTCATACTTGTTTGGTTTATTGGTTAGTAAGTTCGTCGGCAGTATACAATACTGGAGTAACTGTCAACTGATACGCAAAAATTTCTTCAGGTTGAAAAAAACGGTTGATTTCCGTTTGGGCTGATTCTATTGAATCGGATGCATGAATAATATTTTCCAGCCTACTCATGCTATAGTCTCCGCGAATTGTTCCGGGGGCGGCATCACGCCCAATGGTTACTCCGGCCATTTGCCGAACAACACGAACACTATCTTTGCCCTCAATAATGCCAATTATAACCGGAGTTCTCTTCATCGACGCTTTGATGGAAGGGAAAAATGGCTTGTCTGCCAAATGGGAATAATGTTGAACCAGTAACTCGTCTGTAAGCTGCATCATTTTAAGTCCGGTGAAGTAGAGTCCTTTTTTTTCAAAACGACTGATTATTTCGCCAACAATGCATCTTTCTATAGTGCTTGGTTTCAATATTATAAGTGTCTTCTCCATGGCTAATTAAGTGGCTATTGCACTAATTTCATGTCAAAGTAACAAATAATAATCGACAAATCCAAACTTTTAAAACTGTATTTAGCTGATTTTTTTCCAGTCCACCGCTTCTTTTTGTTTTTTTTGTAATTGTTTAGTAAGTACAAAATGTTCCGGATGCTGAAGTAGCGGATCGTGGTCGAGCAGATCGTTGGCGACGTTGCGGGCAAATTGCAACATTTGCGAATCATGTGCTAAGTCTGCGATTTTCAGATTGAAAGGTAGTCCGCTTTGCTGGGTTCCTTCGATGTCGCCGGGGCCCCGCATCTTCAAATCGGCTTCGGCAATCTCGAATCCGTCGTTGGTGCGGGTCATAATTTCCATTCGTTTGCGCGTTTCCTTGCCCAACTCAAAAGGAGTGAGCAGGATACAGTAGGATTGATCGGCTCCCCGCCCTACCCGTCCGCGCAGCTGGTGTAGCTGCGACAGTCCGAACCGTTGCGCGCTCTCGATGATCATCACCGAGGCATTCGGTACGTTCACTCCCACCTCAATAACAGTGGTGGCGACCATAATTTGTGTCTCGCCGGAGGCAAACCGTCGCATCGCTTCGTCCTTTTCTGCCGGTTTGAGTTTGCCGTGCACCATGCTGAGTTTGTAGTCGGGAAATACCTCCTTCAATTGACCAAATCCCTCGGTGAGGTTTTGAAAATCGAGATTCTCTGACTCCTCAATCAGCGGATAGACAATATAAATTTGTCTGCCTTCGTCAATCTCTTTGCGGATGAAGCGGTAGACGGAGTTTCGTTTGTTTTCATAATAGTGGTAGGTCTGGATCGGTTTCCGTCCGGGTGGCAATTCGTCGATTACCGATACCTCCAGATCGCCATAGATGGTCATGGCCAACGTGCGGGGAATAGGTGTGGCCGTCATAACCAGGATGTGCGGAGCCTGATCGTTTTTGGCCCAGAGCTTAGCGCGCTGGGCGACTCCGAAGCGGTGTTGCTCGTCGATGACCACCAATCCGAGGTTGTTGAACTGCACGTTGTCTTCCAACAGTGCGTGCGTACCTATCAGAATGTGTAGGCTGCCCGACTGTAACTGCTCATGGAGTTGTCCCCGTTCTTTTTTCTTAGTGGAGCCGGTGAGCAGCCCCACATTCAGATTCATCTCCGAAAGAAATGCCAAAATAGTTTCGTAGTGTTGAGTGGCTAATATCTCGGTGGGAGCCATGATACATGCCTGAAACCCGTTGTCGATGGCCAGCAACATCACCATCAGGGCAACTAATGTTTTGCCGCTTCCCACATCGCCCTGCAGCAAGCGGTTCATCTGTTTTCCACTTCCCACATCGGCGCGTATTTCGCGAATCACCTTTTTCTGTGCATTGGTCAGCTCGAAAGTGAGGTGTTGTTTGTAAAATTGGGTGAAAGCATCTCCCACGTGTTCGAACCGGAAGCCTCGGCTTTGTTGGTTGCGGATCTTGGCCGTTCGCAGCAGTGAAAGCTGAATGTAGAAGAGCTCTTCAAATTTGAGCCGCTGACGGGCCCGCGACAGCTGTGACGCACTCGAAGGAAAGTGGATGTTGACCAATGCTTCGTGCAGCGACATTAGTTTGAACTGGCTGACAAGGTAGCCCGGCAGTGTCTCGGGCACCTTTTCATGCAACGACGATATGAGGTTGAACATAATTTTCTGAATCGCTTTGGAATTCAGAAAATTGGTTTTCATCTTCTCCGTGGTGTTGTAGAACCCTTGCAGAACGATCTTTTGTTTCTCGTCGGCATCCTGAATTTTGTCGATCTCTGGATGGGCCATATTGATGCGCCCGTTGAAAAGAGAGGGTTTTCCGAATACGATGTACTCTTCGTTGACTTTGTATTGCCCGAGTACATATTTGATGCCTTTGAACCATACCAACTCTATCGATCCGGTGTGATCCGAAAACAGAGCCGTCAGCCGCTGTGCATGTCCGGTGCCGACGGTTTCAAAACGGGTGATTTTTCCTTTTAATTGTACGTACGCCGTATCGCTTTGCAGTTCGCGAACGGTATAAAACTTGCTTCGGTCGATATATTTATAGGGAAAATAGTAGAGCAGATCCTCAAACGTGAAGATGTCGAGCTCTTTGTTGAGCAAGTCAGCTCGCTTCGGTCCTACGCCCGCCAGAAATTTCAACTCATTCGATGCAAGATTAATCATTTCCGAAAATGTATTGCTGCCGGGATATTAACGGTTGACCGTGTCGGATAGAAACACTTCTGCGATCCGAATGTCGGGTGGCGTGGTTATTTTGATGTTCTCGCGGTTTCCTTCTACAAGGTTTAATTCGGTGCCTAACGACTCCACGACCGTGGCATCGTCGGTAAATTGAGATTTGTAGGTCTGTTCGTAGGCACTCCTGAGAATGGCCGACTGAAATACCTGAGGCGTTTGTACCGCGAAGTAGCACGATCTGTCGACGGCAACACTACTGCCGCTCTCAACTTTGCGCAGGCTATCAACAAGGGGTACCACGGGAATTGCCGTGCCGTGATGTTCTGCCGTAGAAAAACAATTTTCGAGGGTCGCTCTGCTAACCAGCGGGCGTACTCCGTCGTGAACGGCAATGACACCCTCGCCACAAACGGCTGCAACTCCGTTTTTCACGGAATCGAAACGGGTATCGCCTCCTTTTACTATGGTGTGGGCGATTTGAAAATTGTGCTCACTGCAGAGTGCGTTCCAAAAATCGGTTTGAGCCGATGGCAACACCACGATGAGCTCAATAGCGAGATCATACGCATGGAATGCGGTGATGGTGTGCATCAAAAGAGGAGTACCCTGCAGCGAGATAAACTGTTTGGGCAGGTCGGCGTTCATTCTCTCTCCTTTGCCTCCGGCCACTATAATTGCATAACGTTTCACGGTTAGTCTGAATTTTAAACTGAGTATTCGGGTTATCTGGAGCGCTTGTTCTGGAAAAAGCGGGTCATTAATTCGGCGCATTCATCTTCCATAATACCACTCTCGACCACTGTTTTAGGGTGTAGCGCATTGCTGGCAAAGGTGTGGAATCCTCTTTTTTCGTCGGAGGCTCCGTAAACGATGCGTCCTATTTGTGCCCACGAAAGCGCTCCCGCGCACATCAAACACGGCTCTACCGTTACGTAAAGTGTGCATTCGGTAAGGTATTTACCTCCCAATGCATTGGCGGCTGCGGTGATGGCCAGCATTTCGGCATGAGCCGTCACGTCGTTGAGAGCCTCTGTCTGATTTCCGGAGCGAGCAATGATCTGATTTTGACACACAACGACAGCCCCGATTGGGATTTCTCCTTTGCTCTGAGCCTTTTTGGCTTCCGCAAGGGCTTGCTTCATAAAGTATTTATCGTCGAACATAGAAACAAAGATACTGATTTTTTGAAACGGAGAAGCCAAAACAGGCAAACTTTGAGCTCTATTGCCGGTATTCGATAAATTGTATTTGATTGGCTATAGCCTTTTATCGATAAAAAACTTACTTTTGTATTTCCTATATCAAACATATAAATATCGAATTGCTATGCAAACAATATCATCCCGAATAGATGTGTTGCGTCAAAAAATGGATGCAAAAGGAATAATGGCTACCATTATCCCGAGTACGGATCCTCATGCCAGTGAGTATGTGGCCGATTATTGGAAAGAACGTCAGTGGATTTCCGGATTTACCGGTTCGGCGGGCACCGTTGTGGTTACGAACAATAAGGCCGGCTTGTGGACCGATTCGCGTTATTTCTTGCAGGCCGGATTGCAACTGGAAGGTTCGGGTATCGATTTGTTTAAGGATGGGCTGCCCGATACTCCGTCAATAACAGCATGGTTGGGCGAGGTGTTGCCCGCAGGAAGCAGAGTAGGCATTAATCCGTTAGTGTTTTCGGTAAGTGCTGTCGAAAATTTGCAGAGCGAACTGGCAGAAACCGGACTTGTGTTGT
This sequence comes from Bacteroidota bacterium, assembly GCA_017860295.1. GTDB lineage: Bacteria > Bacteroidota > Bacteroidia > Bacteroidales > Paludibacteraceae > Microbacter. The sequence continues at coordinate 82,667 of JAFNAS010000009.1, forward strand.
CGACTGATGTCGATTTTATCAAAACCATGTGGACGGATCGACCCGCTTTGCCCGACGCTCCTGTGGATATCTATCCGTTGGAGTATGCCGGAAAGAGCGCAAAAGACAAAATTGCCGATATTCGAACAATATTAGAAAAAAAAGGTGCCGATTCATATCTGTTTACCGGACTGGATGAAATAGCCTGGATATTCAATATTCGTTGCTCGGATGTGGAGTACAACCCGGTGGTGATTGCATTCGGGGCGATTGACAAGCAGAAAGCGACGCTTTTTGTCAGCCCGCAGAAAATATCGCACAACGTAGCTGCTCTATTGGCTGACGAAGGCATCGAAGTGGCACCATACAATGCCGTTTTTGACTATATCGCCACATTGCATGTGCATTCGAAAGTGTTGCTCGATAAGGGCAAAACAAACTTTGCGCTCTATCAGGATATTCCTTCGCATTGCACGGTGGTGGGCATACAATCTCCCATTTTTTACGCGAAAAGCATCAAGAATGCCGTAGAACTGGCCGGAACCCGCAACGCGATGGTGAGAGATGGCGTGGCGTTGACCCGGTTCTTTATGTGGCTCGAAGCAAATGTTCCTTCCGGCACCCTGACGGAGCTGAGTATTGCGGAACAGCTGTGTAAGTTCCGTGCAGAACAGGCTCTTTTTAAAGGAGAGAGCTTCGGTACGATAGCCGGATATAAAGATCATGGGGCAATTGTTCACTACTCGGCGACAGCGGAGAGTAATGCGACGTTGCAGCCCGAAGGTCTGCTGCTGCTCGACTCGGGAGGCCAATACCTCGACGGAACGACCGATATTACACGTACAGTGGCTCTGGGACCTGTAACGACTGAAGAAAAAACCGATTTTACACTGGTACTGAAGGGTCATATTGCGTTAGGCAAAGCGAAATTCCCGCAGGGAACCCGTGGTTCTCAGCTCGACATTCTTGCCCGTAACAGTTTGTGGCAACGCGGCTGGAATTACGGTCACGGAACCGGTCACGGAGTGGGCCATTTCCTGTGTGTGCACGAAGGACCGCAGAGTATCCGCATGGACGAAAATGCGACGCAATTGGTACCCGGGATGATTATTTCGAACGAACCGGGGATGTATCGTGCCGGAAAACATGGAATCCGTTCCGAGAATCTGGTGACTGTGGTCGAAGCAGAAAAAACGGAATTCGGTCAGTTTTATGCCTTCGAGACATTGACTCTTTGCCCCTTCGACACATCCGTGCTCGATCTTTCGCTGCTGACTGCCGAAGAAAAAACGTGGATCAATCACTATCATCAGACGGTATATGAACGAATCAGCCCCTTGTTGAACGACGAGGAAAAAGCGTGGCTGAAGAAAAAATGTGCCGCGATTTAATTTGGCTGTATGAATGACGGCGGAGTTATCGAATTAAGGACGGCAATAGAGCCTTATATATCCTTGTCAGAAGAAGAGTGGATGCTGTTATCGTCGCGATTAGAAGTCAAATCGCTGCAAAAAGGATCACTCCTGTTGCATGAAGGAGAGGTGTGCCGTTTTCTGGCATTTCTCCGCTCCGGCACTGTTGTCTACTACTATCTTAACGACAGAGGCGAAGAGGTGACGACTGATTTTGCTTTTGAGAATCAATTCGTGACCGACAACAGGAGCCGTTTGAGTAATTCACCGTCACATTTGAATATCAAGGCAATAGAGCCTGTCGATCTGATTTTGCTACACGAGCCGGATTTAAATGAACTATACCGGCTCCTGCCTAAAATGGAGCGCGTGGGACGTATTCTGATTGAACAAGCTTATGTGCGGTTAGTCCAACTCAGCCTCGATTTGCAGATTTTGTCTGCCGAAGAGCGTTACCTGAAACTTACGCGAGAGTATCCGCAGGCGCTTCAACGGCTGCCTCTTTATCATATCGCGACCTATTTGGGTGTCGCGCCCAAATCGTTGAGCCGTATTCGGGGTAAATTATCGTAACCTTCGCATTTGGTAACATTTGCGGAGAAGAATCTCTTTTTTATAGCGGAACTTTGCAGCGTTAAATATCAAAGTTCAGTAACTATGAAAAAGAGATTTTTTTTGATTGCAGTTGTTTTTGTTTCGTCGTTCTCCCTTTTTGCGCAGAACGATTCAGTGAAGATTCAATCTCCGGCCAGATCGTGGAATGTAAAATCGGCGGTTGAGGTCGAGAGTCTGGTTCCTATGTTTATGACCGGTGGATTCCATTTTGGAGTCGGCTACCGGTTCGATAAGTTCCGTGTTCGCGTTAGTGTAATTAATGGCGGACATTATGATGCCGAGCAAGCCGGTATCAATAACTCTTCAGCCGATTTCAAACGTTATTACAAAACCTCTCCCGGTCTCTTTTTCGGGTATAACGTTTGGCGCAACCTCGAAGTCTACTCCTATCTCGAACTCCATACTTTTGAAATAGAGCAGAAAAGTACAGGCATTCGTAAAGACCTGCACAGCGCCGATACGGGACTGGGTATCAGTTATCAGTTTTTTGTCGGGAAGGTATTTTATATTCAACCGGGCCTACATCTCTATTTGAGGAGAGATAAAAGCGTCGATTTTGAAACCGCACGTTATACGATTCCGAGTGCCGATTTCTCTCCGGTATTGCGACTGGGAGCCCGTTTGTGGAGTAAATCGAAATGATGAACATGGTTCGGTTTCTACTTATGATCGGGGAAATTTTCATGTTGTTTTCGTGCAAAACCGGCATCGAAGCAAGAAGTCCATTGTCGGGTGATGCCGACGATATGCACAAAATAATTTATTATGCCACGTTGGCCGGAAGCTCGCATAACACACAACCGTGGAAAGTGGAAGTTCGGGGCGATCGTGAAATAAGGCTCTTTGCCGATACTGCACGGGTGCTGAATGTGGTCGACCCGACCAAACGGGAGTTGTACATTTCTCTCGGAGCGTTTATCGAAAATCTCGATCTGGCTGCCGGAAGTTTGGGGTACAAGACAGACATAGAGCTTACCCCGACTGCGGAATCAACCAATTGTGTGGCTGTCGTAACGCTGAAACGAGCTCACTCTTCCGGATTTGATCTGCGTTTGATTTCTGCCAGAAGAACGTTGCGTCTGCCCTTTCATACCGCCGATATACGTGCTGAAGAGGTAAAAAAAATAGTGACCGACGATAGTCAAACCGGTTTTTATGCCACTTCCACGCCGCAGGGTCGTTTTATTGCAGAACAAACGTTGTCGGCTTATCGGCAACAGGCGCAAAATCGTGCGGCGCAGGCCGAGTTTGCCCGTTGGGTACGTTTTTCCGATCGGGATATTCGTCTCCGGCAAGATGGAATTACAACAGCCGGAATGGAGATAAACGGAATCAAAGGGTTTGTGGTTCGGAATTTTTTCAAGCCGGCAGATGCGGAAAAAAGCAAGTTTGTGCAAGCCGGTATCCAAACGACGGAAAAGCAGGTTCGTAATTGTGGAGGCTGGCTGGTGTTGACAGGTGTCGACAACTCCATGCAAAGCTGGCTTGATGCCGGACGGCGGTATCAACGCATGAACATTGCGTGTACGGCTCTACGTATCGGTTTTCACCCGATGAATCAGCTTGTCGAAGAAGAGAATTACAAGCAGGTGATGCACGAAAAGTTGAGGCTGAAGAATGAAATTTTGTTTGTTGCCCGCATCGGTTATATGATTGAGATGCCAGCACCGGTCTCTCCCCGGCGGTCGGTCGATAGTGTTGCCGTTTTTTACCGGTAGACGATCTATCTTAAAGAATGTCAAACTTTTTACGGAAGGGCATACCTACCTCTTATATTTGTATCGTAAACGACAAAATCATTAACGATACAAATATGAATGCATCATTTTATCAATTTAGTGCCAGATTGCTTCGGGGTCAGGAAATCTCAATGAAAGAGTATGAAGGCAAAGTCGTGTTAGTGGTCAATACCGCCAGTAAATGTGGATTAACACCTCAATTTGAAGGACTAGAAGCTCTCTATCAAAAATATAAAGACCGAGGATTTGTCATTCTGGGCTTCCCATGCAATCAGTTTGCTCATCAGGAGCCGGGCAACGAAGACGATATTTCTCAGGTTTGTCACATGAATTATGGGGTTACCTTCCCGATGTTTGCCAAAGTGGATGTAAACGGAGAGAATGCTCATCCCATTTTCAAACATCTGACATCAGTCTTGAGAGGACTGTTTTACAATAAGATAAAATGGAATTTTACCAAATTCCTGATTGATTCCGAGGGGGCTCCAGTGAAACGTTTTGCTCCGATTACCAAGCCTGAACATTTGGAGAAAGAAATCGAGCGATTATTGCCCGCTGAAAAATAGCGCCCGCTGAGTTATACGTAGTTGAGTCCCAAGCTTGATACAGTATTATAAGTAAAAAAGCCTCTGAAAAATAATTATTTTTTTCAGAGGCTTTTCTGTGATCCAGCTGGGATTCGAACCCAGGACCCCATCCTTAAAAGGGATGTGCTCTACCAGCTGAGCTACTGGATCAAGGCCTTGATCTCTATATGTAATTTGAATTTTGTGATCCAGCTGGGATTCGAACCCAGGACCCCATCCTTAAAAGGGATGTGCTCTACCAGCTGAGCTACTGGATCAGGGCTTTTAGCCGTTGCAAAAAGCGGATGCAAAGATAGTGTCTTTTTTTGTAAACAACAAACTATACTCTGATTTTTGAGTTGTCAATCGTGTTGTTTTTTACAAAGAATTATAAGACAGAATATTACATCTATTATTGCACGAAGTTTTTAATTGTTTTGGCAAAATCGAGCATCTTTTCCGGGTCGGTTTCTAAAACATTTCCCACGACAACAGCATCGGCTCCCGCTTGTAATGCGCTCAAAATGTCTTCATTCGACCGTAATCCGCCTCCCACAATCAGCGGAACGGTAATCGATTTTTTGACACTCGAAATCATGGCGAAGGAAACGGGAGGGGTGGCTCCGCTACCGGCTTCGAGATAAATTAGTTTATTCCCAAGCAATTCGCCTGCTATGGCAGTGGCTGCAGCCAATTGTGGCTTTTGTCGCGGTATGGGCCGGGTGTTGCTGATGTACTCCACCGCTGTCGTATCGTTGCTTTCAACAAGAATGTATCCTGTCGAAATGGTTTCGATGCCCGATTGCTTAACGGCCGGAGCGATTACCACGTGCTGGCCGATCAGAAAATCCGAATTACGACCCGAAATAAGAGAGAGAAAAAGCAGGGCATCGGCTTCGGGCGTAAACTGTATGGCATTGCCGGGAAAAAGTACGGTGGGAATATGGCACTCCGTTTTTAACTGCTTTATCAAGCAGGCTGTCGATTCGCTGGTGAGGCTACCCCCGATAAACACCAGATCGGGCTCGGCTTTATTGAGCAGCGTGGCAAATTGATGGATACGGGCATCATCAGAACATTTATCGGGATCGATCAACACAATGAACAGTTTGTGTTTTTGTTTGACTGCTTCCAGTATGGAAAGATAGATTGGAGACTTCATAAAATAGGATTACGTAGCAAAGGTAAGAAAAAGAACGCTCTATTTCTTATGCAATTCGGCGAGATATTCCTGCTCCGGTTGGCCGGGTGTGGAAAAGAGAGTCGCGCTTCTACCCAATACTTTGAGATCCATGAGCGTCGTATAGCCGGAACGACAAAAAATACGGGGTGTTTCGAGCAGGTAAGTTTGCAGTTCACCACTCGAAATATCAGGAACCAGATCGATGTTTCCGATCGACCGGAGCGGCGCACGTAACCCCGGTTGTCCGGTAACAATCAAGGTCAATTCCGCGTCGTTTTTAAACCTTTCGATCATTGATTGTTCAAATAAAATGCGATGGGGTTCCGGTCCGGATATAAGGCAAAGATTTGTGTAGTTTTTTTTTGAAGCCGCTTTTTCACGCATTGGAAACCGGGACAACCATCCGATGAACCGGGCATTGGGAGGAAGCGGATATTTATGAGAAAGATCGCCCGAAAGGTTATCTGTCCCCTCAACGTCGGGAATCCAGCATTCGTCGTAATGACGGATAATCCATAAATGAATCCGGCGCAAAATCGGCTCCATCCATCGGTAAGGCGCTCTGATGAGCAGCTGGTGGGTGATGTAAATCGATTTTGTCTGTTTATTCCAGAGCCCGAAACGGTTATCGGAAATAACGGTTTGAATATTCTCCTGCCGGATAATCGTTTTCAGCCGACGGTGTTCACGCACGACGCCGGCAATAATTTTCGGCAGTTGCCGCATCATGGCAAACAGTTGCGAACCTGACGACGAATAACCGATTCGAAACCCCGGAAAGGCGATGGTTCCCATATCCGGGAATTCGTGTTGAAGCCAGCATAACGCGTCTCCATCGGCAGCGATAACCACACGGTAGCCTTTGGCGTGGTATTCTCTGATAACCGGAACACAACGGGTGGCATGCCCTAATCCCCAGTTGAGCGGGGCGATCAAAACCGACGGACGAGCCATGTTATTCGGTTAAAAAACGAATCATTCTTTCAACCGCGCTCCGGCATACCGGGCAAAACTCGGGATAGGAGTTCGTACGCATCCTGCAATCGAACGACGGACGGAACATGCCTTTGGTAATATAACCGCCTCCCTCAAAAACTCCCACTCTGTTTTTATACTGATCGACCGATGGTGTTGGCACAGGTGTACCCTTCGGCAAGTCGGCCTTCCACTTTGCATCGAACTTTACCAACGTTGTGATATTCGGTTCCCAGGGTTCTTGCTTGAGGTCGTACATACCGGCCAAAACATCTTGCTTTTCATAGAAATACTCATCGGCCAGCCCTCCGAACGAATGTCCGAACTCGTGCACAGACACTTGTGTGGTGTACTGATTGTCGGCCGTTACCAGCGTATAAAAATTATAGATACCACCACCACCATAGCGGGAGGTGTTTGCCAAAATATAAATGGCATCGTAAGGCGCCAGCGCAGCATAATCGTATACTTTTTTCACATTCAGGGTGGTGAGATACCGGGGTTCGTAGAAGGTATAAAAATTGGATCCGACAGCCGTATTTTTCCAAACGGAATCCTGCGGAACGGATACTCCCGAATCTTCTGAAGGTGCTGCAATGGCATACAAATTGATTCGCTCCCTATTCGAAGCAAAAGGTTCGTGTGTGCAGAGGTTTTTGAGCAGTTGTTGCGCGTCTTTATAAAACTTTTCCTGCTCCGCAGCGGTATACCCTTCGGCAATGACGGCAATATCGATCCCTTTGTCAGGCGTGGTGTTTTTACAAATTGTGTTGACCGGAACTTTCCGGGGGGCTCTTCTGTCGATCAGTTTATCGGAGGGTAATAAGTTGTAGCGAAATAACTCTTGCCATTGATCAAAGTCGGTTCTTTTCTCAATTAATAGCACAACACTCCTCTTCGGATAAGGGAACTGAATGGCTTGTTCAAAACTTTTACTGGTTGTGGCAGCTTCGGGAGTCGATTGCCATTCGCGAAAAAGCGCGCTGAAACCGTTGCAGTAAATCACTTTCTGAGTAAGACTGTCCAATACCCTAAACCGGAAATCACCCAGATTCAGATCGGTGTCCAGATGTTTGCGTCGGCCTCCCCAAAAGGGTTCTTGTTTGACACCATCGAGATAAACCGAGATTTGATGAGCGTTGCCGCAAAAATGAAAATCGATCCGGCAAGCCCTGTCTGTAAAAAAATCGGAATAGGAAGGGGCGGCAAAAATGGATGCACAGACTGAAATGACGAATAAAGACAGGGCGTACTTTAGCATAAATTTGAATATTGAGATAGAAATCGAATGCAAAATAAATCAAAATAAACAAAACTACGTCATAAAATCTCAAAAAGACTATATTTTGGGCGAAAAGTCGCCAGGTAGTAGCTAATAATGCGTATTTTTGCAGCCGTTATAAGCTGATTGAAGATAATGAAGAAGTTCGTTTTTGGCATTTTGTTTGGTTGCGTTGCAGCTCTTTCTTTTGCTCAGCAGCCTCTTGAAATAAGAGGTAATGTGCAGCAGGAAGTTTTACGTGTTAACATTGATTCTATTGCTCTTTCTACTTTGAACAAAGAAATTCCTGTCGCCGATAGCCTGATCTCAAAATCGCAAATTGATTATAAATTGCTCCCCGATCGTTCTTATTATGAAAGCAATCCGTTATTCGGAGATCTTATCTTTACCGGAATGAAACTCAGATTCAACCCTCCTTCGGCTCCGGTTGCGGCACAGATGCATAAGACATACGAAACGTATGGCAAAAAAGCCCTCTCCTATTTCACTCCTGTTTTTTTTGTGATGAGCAGAATGGATAGCCTGCGCGGTATGCAGCTGGAAACACTTATGGCTTCGAATCCACTTCGGATTAAAGACCATGTATGGAATCTTCCTGATCCGAGTCAGTTTGTTGTGAGGCATATTGCATCCCCAGGGCATAGAGATATGTATATCCGACGCAAATTCGATTTGGATAAACCCAAGAATATGAAGGTCAATGGGCTCGAGAAGGATCCTTGGTCTACCAAAGGAAGTTTGGCTATGCTGTTGTCTCAAAATTACACCTCCTCTAACTGGTATCAGGGAGGGAAAAGCAATCTGGCATCTCTGTTTGCTTTTGAGGCCAGTGCCAATTACGACGATCAAAAACGGATCCAGTGGGACAATTCAGTTTCGATCAAAACAGGCATTCAGAGTGAAAGTGCTGATACTTTGCGCCATTATTCGGTTACGGAAAATGAGATCCGGTTAAGCAGTAAGATTGGGTTAAAAGCTTACGAAAATTGGTATTACAGTCTCTCGGGCGAATTTACTACCTATTCGTTAACTTCTTATTCGGCGCTGAATTCAACTACCAAAGTCAACGGTTTTTTATCTCCTTTGAGGCTTGACCTTGGTATTGGTATGGATTACAAGTACAAGAAAAAATTGTCCGTATTGGTTACTCCTGTGTCGTATAAGTATATTTATTTTTCCGACACGATAAATTACAACAAGAAGAATTTTAATGTGCTTTCCGGTAAGCGGACGCTGAGTGAGCTGGGTAGCTTAGTGAAGGTGGAATATACCGGAAAACTATCAAGTACGGTTGATGTTTCCACCCGATTCTCGTTTTATACCAATTACCATAAAGTGGAAATCGATTGGGAGTCAACATTCGGATTTGAATTGAACCGCTATTTGGCGATTAAAACGATATTGCACCCTCGTTACGATACGGCCGTAATAGCCACCGGCGACAAGCATGCAAAGATTCAGATGAAAGAGTTGATGAGCTTTGGATTTACTTATAAGTTTAATAACATCAAGGCAAAGAAAAGGCCGCTCCACTGATCGAAACGTGACAGCACTGCTTGCCCATACTTTGACAGAGTTTCGCGAACAGCTTCTATCGGCAACTCAATGTCGTTTTTAGATTTTGAGTAAAATTTGTCGGCATAGCAAATGATCTGTTCTTCAATACTAACAGGCCTTAAATCGCGTAAGGGAAGCGGCAAATTATTCTCTTTTATATATTCTGCACTTAGCCCCGTTCCGGTGTGTCTTTCGCACACCAGTGCATGACGCGGTAGCCCTTCTGCTCTCAGAATATCGGCTCCCAAATACCCGTGTTCAATGTATTTATGATCGCCATAACACTCTATTTGCGGCGCATTAGTAAGGAAGATGCCGATGTCATGCAACATGGCAGCTTCTGCAATAAATTCGGTGTCGGCCTGTAACTCGGGGTGTCGGAGCGAGATTTCAACAGCTTTGTGTGTGACGGATTGGCTATGCTTAAGCAAAATAGCATATAATTGACTGTCTGTATTATAATATTTAGTCAGTATCGACAGTGGGCTCATTTTTTTATTGTATTTTTGATGGTCAAATATACTGAGAAATTCTTTTTAGGAGAAAATATTCGGCACATCTTTGAAAACAAATAGAAATTAAAACGATATGGGACACGGAACAATGAACTTAATGGAGGAGGCAATTTGGATTGGAGGTGCCATCATCATTACTTTTTTTGCTGTTAAAACATCTTCATGGTTACTGAAACGGGCATTTACCCGGGCGGCAACGAGGATGAAAATGGATCCGACCAACTATTCATTTCTGAAAAATACGATCAATTTTTTTGTAGTTGTAGCCGGTGTTTTATTTTTGTTCAATAAGATTCCGGAGTTTAAGCGCATTGGCTCTGCAATGTTGGCCGGAGCTGCCATTTTGACGGCAGCCATCGGTTTCGCGGCTCAACAATCGGTAGCCAATATTATCAGTGGCATCTTTATTATTCTTTTCAAACCCTTCCGAGTTGGCGATACGGTAATTTTGCCCGACGCCAACCGTGGTGTGGTGGAAGACATAACCTTGCGTCACACGGTTATTCGCGATCCAGAAAACAGGAGCATTATAGTCCCTAACACTACGATAAATTCATCTACGATTATCAATTCTACCTTTGCTGATCAACCGGTGTGTGCATTTATTGAGGTCGGTATCAGTTATGCTGCCGATATTGATAGAGCCATGGCGTTGATGCAAGACGAAGTGATAAAGCATCCGTTGCTGATCGATAACAGAAATAACGAACAGAAGGAGGCTGAGGTTTCGGTTGTAACTGTGAGGGTACTGGAGCTTGGCGATTTTGCCATTAAACTAAGGGCCTGGGCTTGGGCAGCGAACTCGGGGAATGCCTTTGTGATGAAATGCGATTTGTTGAAAGCGATAAAAGAACGGTTTGATAAAGCGGAAATAGAAATACCATATCCCTCTCAGAACGTTTGGATTAAACGAGATTGAAGTGGATATTTTGCTTACAGAGTGTGATTTATAAAGTAATATGAATAAAAGATTTAGATATTCGGATCTGATTTTGTGGCGGGAACAGCATGTTGCAGAAAGGCAGTTCGTCCTATTTTTGAGTTGTCTGGTAGGCTTATTTACCGGACTGGCTGCATTTATCTTAAAATTGTCCATTCATGGCATCCAGACACTCCTCACGCATCGGTTTTCACTGGAGTCGGCTAACTATTGGTATCTGATCTTACCGGTAATAGGTATTTTTATTTCTGGATGGTTTGTCCGAAACATAGTGAGGGATGATATCGGACATGGAGTCACTAAGATATTGTATGCTATTTCTCAACGGAAAGCAATTATTAAACTACATAATATTTGGAGTTCAGTGGTTGGTAGTGCCATCACTATCGGGTTTGGTGGCTCGGTAGGAGCCGAAGCTCCTGCTGTTTTAACCGGTTCGGCGATAGGATCCAATCTTGGAAAATTTTTCAAAATGAGCCAAAAAACGTTGATGTTGTTGGTAGGTTGCGGTGCTGCAGGCGCTATCAGCGGTATCTTTAAGGCTCCCATTGCCGGCGTGCTCTTTACGCTTGAGGTATTGATGCTTGATATGACGATGGCTTCGGTGGTTCCATTGATGATTTCATCTGTTACAGCTGCCTCGTTGACCTATTTCCTGTCTGGGTCTCAGTTTATGTTTCATTTTACGGTATCCTCTCCGTTTTCTATCGACAGAATTCCTTATTTGATTGTTCTAGGAATTGTTTGCGGGTTTGTTTCTTTATATTTTACCCGAGGCATGAATGCGTTGGAAAATATCTTTCGAAAGTTAAACACGCCTTATCGCAAGCTCGCTTTTGGCGGCGTAATGCTTAGCTTGCTAATCTTCTTGTTTCCCCCATTGTATGGAGAAGGTTACGATGTGATTAGCTCTCTTTTAGCAGGTAATTCGGAGACTTTGTTCGAAAAGAGTCTTTTCTATAATTTTCGCTTCAATACCTGGGCAATCATTCTTTATCTGATAGCTGTTATTTTCTTCAAAATCTTTGCCAGTACGGCAACCAATGGAGGTGGTGGCGTCGGTGGAGTTTTTGCACCCAGTTTGTTTGTAGGGTGCGTAACCGGTTATTTTGTCGCATTCGTATTGAATCATTTTTTGGGTTTCAATCTGCCGGTCGAGAATTTTGCATTTGCGGGTATGGCGGGAGTGATGTCGGCAGTGATGCATTCACCACTGACGGCTATCTTCCTGATCGCAGAACTGACTGGTGGCTATTCTTTGTTCATGACCCTGATGATTACATCTGTTATCGCATTTCTCACCATCATTATTTTCGAACCGCACAGCATTTATGCCATGCGACTTGCTAAAAAGGGGGAACTGTTGACACACAATAAAGATAAAGCCGTTCTGACTTTGCTCAAAATGGAAAACGTGATTGAAACGGATATGGATATTGTGCGACCGGATAACACGTTGGGCGATTTGGTGAAAGTAATCTCCAATTCAAATAGAAATGTTTATCCTGTAGTCGATTATAAAGGAAAACTATTGGGGATACTTCCCTTGAGTGAAGTGCGAAATATTATGTTTCGTCCTGAATTGTACCATCGCTTTAAAGTCAGCCAACTGATGATTTCTCCGCCGGCACTGCTCTCATCCAAAGATTCGATGGAGAAGGTGATGAGTGTGTTTGAAAGCACACAGGCATGGAACCTTCCGGTAGTTGATAATGGAAAATATATGGGTTTTGTCTCTAAAGCTAAAATATTTAATGCTTATCGTCGAGTGTTAGTCCACTTTTCCGACGAATAGGTTTCTTCGACTTTCCTATTTCAAACACAAACAATCTCATGCACCTGATTTGAGGATACTTCCCATTCTTTTCTACCCATTATGCTTTTATTTAGTGCAATCATTGCCGAAGAATTACACCTTCGTGAACAACAAGTAAAAAACACCATCGATTTACTTGACGAGGGGTCAACTATACCATTTATAAGCCGTTATCGAAAGGAACGCACCGGCTCGCTCAATGAGGTGCAAATTACCGCTATCAGAGAACGCTATGAAAAATTGTGCGAACTCGAAAAACGCAAACAAACCGTGTTGGCCTCTATCGGGGAACAAGAGAAACTGACCGACGATTTACGCAAGCGGATTGAGGATTGTTTGTCGATGACCGAGCTGGAAGATATTTATTTGCCATATAAACCCAAACGTCGTACCAGAGCTGAAATGGCTCGCGAAAAAGGGCTAGAGCCCCTAGCTAAACTGTTGATGCGGCAGGTTGACAACAATGTGAAAAACGCGGCATCAGCCTATGTGAAAGGAGAGGTAAAAGATGCTGACGATGCTTTAAAGGGAGCCCGCGATATTATTGCAGAATGGGTAAACGAAGACGAAACAGCACGACATGCGGTACGGTCGATTTTTGCCCGCGAAGCGGTCATCTCCTCGCGGGTAGTAAAAGGAAAAGAAACTGAAGGAGATAAGTATCGCGACTATTTTGAATCGGATGAACCGTTGAGACGGTGCACCTCTCACCGTTTGCTGGCAATGCGCCGGGGCGAAACAGAAGGTATTTTGCGGATTGCTATTCAGCCGGAAGAGGATCATTGCTTAGAACGATTGGACAGGCTCTTTGTGAAAAATCGTAATGCTGCCTCCGATCAGGTATCGATAGCTATTTCAGATAGTTATAAGCGGCTATTGAAGCCAAGTATTGAAACCGAGTTTGCGGCTTCGAGTAAAGAAACGGCAGATGCGGAAGCAATTCGCGTTTTTGCCGACAATCTCCACCAGTTGTTGCTTGCTGCTCCGCTTGGTTCGCAGAGAGTGATGGGCGTCGATCCAGGCTTCCGTACAGGATGTAAAATCGTATGCTTGAACGAACAGGGCGATTTATTGCATCATGATGTAATATATCCGCATCCTCCGCAGTATGAAGCCCCGAAAGCAGCAGAAAAAATAACCAAGTTGATTGCGCAGTTTCAAATACAAGCTGTAGCCATTGGTAATGGTACTGCCAGTCGCGAAACCGAGCAGTTTTTCCAAAATTACATCCCTCAGCAAATTCTACAAGTATTTGTTGTAAGCGAGAACGGAGCATCGGTTTATTCTGCATCAAAAATAGCCCGCGAAGAGTTTCCGGATAAGGATGTGACGGTGCGGGGTGCCGTATCGATTGCCCGACGTTTGATGGATCCGCTATCTGAATTGGTTAAAATTGATCCGAAAGCGATCGGTGTCGGCCAGTATCAGCATGATGTAAATCAGTCGGCTTTGAAAACGGCACTCGATCAAACGGTGGAAAATTGTGTGAATAAAGTAGGTGTACAGGTGAACACGGCGAGTAAATATCTGCTGACCTATATTTCGGGACTGGGACCGCAATTGGCTCAAAATATCTTGGATTATAGAACGGCTAACGGCGCTTTCAGATCGAGAAAAGAGTTGATGAAGGTGCCGAAAATGGGAGCAAAGACTTTTGAGCAAGCGGCCGGATTTTTACGGGTTGAAAATGCCGAAAATCCGCTCGATAACTCGGCTGTACATCCCGAAAGCTATTCGGTTGTGCAAAGAATGGCTAAAGATCTGAATTGCAAAGTAGACGATTTAATTGACAATCAAGAATTACGAAAAAGCATTGATATTCAGAAATATGTAACCGAAAAAACAGGATTGCCTACGTTGACCGATATTATGGAAGAGTTGGCAAAGCCGGGTCGTGATCCCCGACAAAAACTGGAAGCATTCGTATTCGATCCGACAATTAAGGTAATCGAAGATCTTAAAACGGGACAATTGGTGCCAGGCATCATAACGAATATTACCAATTTCGGAGCTTTTGTCGACATCGGAATTCATGAAAACGGATTGGTCCATGTTTCTCAGATTGCCAATAAGTATATCTGTAATCCGGCTGAAATACTTTCTTTGCATCAGCATGTTATGGTGAAAATTCTGGATGTAGACTTGATTCGAAAAAGGATTGCGCTTTCTATGAAAGAGATAGAATAGCAAAATAAACAGAACGATATTCCGTTCATTAATTTAAAGAACGTAGGCAAACGTATATTTTGCCGTATATTTGTGAAATATTAAACAGGATGACTATGAAAAAAACAATTGCTATTTTTTTAGTTTCATTTTGCGTTGTTGTTTTTGCTCAAGCTCAGGACAACGCCCTTGGTGTGCGTTTGACAAATGGAGCAGAAGTTTCTTTTCAACGCTCTTTGAATGATGTTAATCGTTTGGAATTCAATTTAGGATGGGGATGGAATACCACGGCTTTAACCGGATTTTACCAGTGGGTCAACCCCATAACCGAAGGATTCAAATGGTTTATTGGCCCGGGTGCCGGTTTGGGATTGTTTCATTCGAATACGGTGATCGGAATCGGAGGGACAGTTGGTATTGAGTACAATTTTGAAGTTCCGTTGCAGTTGTCCCTAGACTGGCGTCCAATGCTTAATTTTGGAAATGAGCACGATGGAAATTATAGTTCTGCCAATGTGGGCTTATCCATTAGATACAAATTTTAACTACAAAAAACAAATCTTCGAAGGGGAATTGTTGCTGGAATAATTCCTCTTCATTTTGTTTGTGATTCTGGAGTAAGCTTTTTCCGTCGGAGCATTTAGCACATATATCACTGTTTTATAGTTGCTTATAATTTTTGCATTTCTGATATTAAACAGACGTAATTTTTTTATTGAATGTTAAATGTATCTGGGGTTTGAAATTTGAAAATTTAACACATCGACCGAAATTCATTTCGGTTTTACCTGTAACTTTGTATGTTTATTTAGGGCAAATGAAAATTGACTAAAGCAAGCAGGTTTTTATCCTGATTTAAGGTCTGTTTATTCATTTGTTTTTCAGAATAAAGAAATAATTTAGAGAGAAATAAACTCTACTTTTGAAGCATGAAGGGATCGGTGCTTTCTTATAAAATATTTGGATTGCTGTTTGTACTGATGCTATCTTGTACAACAGTGATTGGTGCCGAATATCGTGGCGATCAGTCCATATCTCCCCTTATGCGTTTCTTACGAGGGCTTTTTTGGGGTGGCTCGGGTACTGCAACCCGTTTTGAGCATAGTTCTCAGGGAAAATCTTATCAATTTTCTTCGCTATCACTAGGATCGAGTAAAACCGGAGCCTCACTTTCCAGTGGGACATCTTCGCAGCAAGATATTTGGGCCGGATACGGACAAGATCTCACCAGTACCGTTTCAGCAATAAAAACAGGATCGACGAGAACAAGATCTTTGACGAGTTCTAATAATGGAACTATAGTCGCCAAATATTCATCTACAAACAGTTACATAAATCCATTGAGCGTATCCACAGTGGAATCTTTTACAGCTTCATCAGGATCATCGGGATCTTCCACTACCGATGTATCATCGGTTTCTATGCCATCCGTGTTGACTATGCAACGTGCTTCATCACAAATTACAATGGCTACTATGACAACGACCAATAGCAGTAGCACTCAAACACATGTTGATACCGACGGATTTGGAACTAATGGCACTGGTGCCACTGAACCTGAAATACAAACACCGGTTGGAGATGGTTCTTGGGTGTTGCTGTTCCTTGCTTCTTTGTATGTTTATCTGAAAAGAAAACGTTTCTTCGGTCAAGTCTTCCACACTTGACCTCCCACTTGCCCCCTTTCTACTTTTTTAGCGCATTCCTAATTTTTTGTTTGATTGATGCATTTTTATGCCCAAAAGCATGCTATGCACCTTTATGTTAATGTTTTTTGTGCTATTTTGAATCTTGAAACAACATTTTTAATCATTTGATTTTATAAAATAAGGAGGTATTTCTGTATTTTAGCAGCATTAATTTAGAAATCCATTTTGTTTTATGTATTGCTTGTAAAACGAGCTATTTACACTTCGCATTGCAAAAATATACATCTCAATATCATTAACCAAATTAATTCTTTATTTACCATTTTATGAAAAAGCTGTTTTTGTTGTTGGTCTCTTTGACCTTACCCATGTTAACATGGGCCAGCGAAGCTGACCTGAAGATCCCGAACCTCTCGCCGGCGCAAAATCACTTGTTGGTGTGGGGTTTTATTATTTGTATTCTGGGATTAGCCTTCGGTCTATTCCAGTTTCTCAAAGTAAAAAGGCTCAAGGCTCATAAATCGATGCTGGATGTTTCCGGTGTTATTTTTGAGACGTGTAAAACCTATCTTTTGCAGCAGGGCAAGTTTCTTATCTGGCTGTTTTTGATTATTGCCGCTTGCGTTACCTTCTATTTCGGATTTTTGCAAGACAAAGGATTCGGAGGGGTTGCCCTGATTTTAACCTGGACGGTAATCGGCATTCTGGGTTCGTACGGTGTGGCATGGTTCGGTATTCGAATGAATACGTTGGCTAACAGCCGCATGGCATTTGCTTCGCTCGAACGAAAACCGTTGAAATTACTTAATATCCCTTTGCATGCAGGTATGAGCATCGGTGTAGTTCTGGTTTGTGTAGAACTCATCATGATGCTTATCATTTTGATGTTGATGCCACGTGCATTGGCGGGCGCTTGCTTTATCGGTTTTGCCATTGGCGAATCGTTGGGCGCATCTGCATTGCGTATTGCCGGCGGTATTTTTACCAAGATTGCCGACATTGGCTCCGACCTGATGAAGGTGGTATTCAAAATCGGCGAAGACGATCCGCGTAACCCGGGTGTGATTGCAGACTGTACGGGCGATAATGCCGGCGACAGCGTTGGTCCTACTGCCGATGGTTTTGAAACATACGGCGTAACCGGTGTGGCTTTGGTCTCATTTATTGTACTGGCAGTTGGTTCACTCTCTGGCGATAAATTCTTGGCAAATCCCGATTGGCAGGCTACTTTCCTGACCTGGATTTTTGCCATGCGTATTTTGATGATTATTACTTCTGTCGTTTCGTTCTGGATAAATGGGGCTCTGAATAAAGTATTGTATAGTCAAAAAGAGGATTTGGATTTTGAAAAACCGTTGACAAATCTTGTTTGGATAACCTCTATTTTGAGTATCGTTGTAACTTTTGCAGCCAGCTATTTCCTTGTAGGACCGTCGTCCAATGTAGGAGCCATCAATCCTAATTTATGGGTGGTTTTATCCGTAATTATCAGTTGCGGTACACTGGGAGGCGCTTTGATTCCTGAGTTCACCAAACTGTTTACCAGTCCAAAATCCGCCCACGTACAGGAAGTGGTAAAATCGAGCAAAGAAGGCGGTGCCTCGTTGACGATTCTTTCCGGTTTTGTTGCCGGTAATTTTTCTGCTTTCTGGATGGGTATGGTATTTGTTCTGTTGATGCTGGTTGCGTATCTAGCCAGTACTTTCGGGCTCGATCAGTTTATGGTTTACTCATCCATTTTTGCATTCGGTTTGGTAGCATTCGGTTTGCTCGGCATGGGCCCGGTTACTATTGCCGTCGACAGCTACGGGCCGGTAACAGATAATGCACAATCTGTTTATGAACTTTCGTTGATCGAAGATGTACCTGATGTGGCCGCAGAAATTGAACGGGATTTCGGTTTCAAACCCGATTTTGAAAAAGCAAAATATTTTCTTGAAGCCAACGATGGCGCAGGAAATACCTTCAAAGCGACAGCGAAGCCGGTACTGATCGGTACTGCCGTGGTTGGAGCCACTACAATGATCTTCTCGTTGATTCTGGTTATAAAGAATGTATTGGGCGTTGCTCCCGAAACGATTCTGAATGTCCTCAATCCATGGACAATACTCGGATTTCTCTGCGGTGGAGCTGTTATTTACTGGTTTACAGGCGCATCTACTCAAGCCGTAACTACGGGAGCATATCGTGCCGTAGAATATATTAAACGCAACATCAATCTCGACCCTGATGCTCCTAAAAAGGCAGATGTCGGAAAATCGAAAGAGGTGGTGAAAATTTGTACTCAATATGCTCAACACGGGATGTGGAATATCTTCCCGGCTGTGTTCTGTTTTGCGCTAGCGTTTGCCTTCATCTCCGGCACCGAATCAAGCAGTTCGAGTCCATTTGCAGCAGCTTCGTTCTTTGTGAGCTACCTGATTGCCATTGCCGTATTCGGGTTGTATCAAGCCGTGTTTATGGCCAATGCCGGTGGTTGCTGGGACAATGCCAAGAAGGTGGTGGAAGTGGATCTGAAAGCCAAAGGCACTCCGTTGCACGATGCTACAATCGTGGGTGATACCGTAGGCGATCCCTTCAAAGACACCTCTTCGGTGGCTATGAACCCGATCATCAAATTTACCACGCTGTTTGGCTTGCTGGCTATGGAAATTGCCATCTCGGCAGCTTTCCGTCCAATAGCCCCTTACGTGGGCGGTGTATTTTTGCTGGTAGCTCTTTATTTTGTATGGCGTTCGTTTTACAAAATGAGAATTAAATAAGCAATATAGCTAGTCTATTTGACGGGCTGTTTCTTTATGGAAGCAGCCCGTTTGTGTATAAAAAAAGCAAGTCCGGATTCGAACTTGCTTTTATCGTACTGAGAGCTCATTTATTTCTCTTCTTTATCAATTACTGTCTTTTGATGTTTGAGTACCTTAGCATCCAGATAAAAAACAAGTTCTTCCATAATATTGTTGCAGTGGTCTCCGATGCGTTCTATCTTACGCAGCAATGTTACCACATTCAGGCTGTAAAGCACATCCCCGGGATGCGCGGTGATATGTTTCGCCAAAATCTGAATAGCATCTGCATAACAACCATCCACTTTATTGTCGATGGTAAACACAATGCCAGCCAGCGCGGTATTCTCCTCTTCAAGGGCAAGTTTGTCCTTCTCAAGCATTTCAATCACGCAACCAAACATATTCTCTATATCCAGCTCTTTAAGAAGTTCCAAATGCTGATCGTGTCCGTCGGTTTCGAGTACAAAGCGAGCAATACCGTCCGCAAAGTCACCAATGCGTTCAAGAGTTTTGTTAATTTTGAGGACGGAGAGAACGAAACGCAAGTCGATGGCTACGGGGCTGTAGAGCGCGATGTAATTCTCGCAATCGCTATCGATTTTTAGTTCAAAAGCATTGACCCGTTTTTCACGGCTCATCACTACGCGGGCTAACTCTTCGTCGCCGGTCAATAGAGAACTTTTAGCTTTCTCCAATTGCGACTGAACAAGTCTCCACATATCGGAGATCGCTTTTTTAAGTTCCAGCAATTCGGTTTCTGTATGTTTCATAAAAACAATTTGAAAATTTGAAAATTTGGGAATTTGAAAATTAAATCTGCTTCGACAATGAAAAATAAACTTCCTAATGCAGATTCAAAAGTCCCCTTGAGGGGGATTTAGGGGTCTATCATCCAAACCGTCCGGTGATATAGTTCTGTGTCTGCTCTTTATCCGGGTTAAGGAAGATTTTCTTCGTGTCGTTGAATTCGATCAGTTCGCCCAGCATAAAGAAGCCTGTTTTGTCGCTCACACGGGCAGCCTGCTGCATGTTGTGCGTCACAATTACCACGGTATAGTCATGCTTCAACTGGAAAATCAGTTCTTCAATCTTGGAGGTAGAGATCGGGTCGAGTGCGGAAGCTGGTTCGTCCATCAACAGTACCGAAGGCGAGATAGCCAATGCACGTGCGATACAAAGACGTTGTTGCTGTCCTCCTGAAAGTTCGAATGCCGATTTTTTCAGTTTATCTTTTACCTCTTCCCAGAGTGCTGCTTGTTTCAGTGATTTTTCAACGGTCTCGATAATGATCTTTTTATCGTTGACTCCATTGACACGGAGCCCGTAAGCCACGTTTTCAAAAATAGATTTTGGGAAAGGATTGGGTTTTTGAAATACCATACCGACGGTAGTTCTCAATTCATCTACCGACACACTCTTGTCGTATATATTTTGGTCTCCTACAATACATTCACCATCGAGATGAGTTCCGTCAATCAAGTCGTTCATGCGGTTGAAAAGACGGAGAAATGTCGATTTTCCACAACCGGACGGGCCAATGAATGCAGTTACCGAATTGGAATCGATCTGCATGTTGATGTCTTTCAATGCGTGAAAGTCACCGTAGAAGAAATTTACGTTCTTTGCTTCAAGTTTCATTATGTATATCTTGTAACTGTATATTTTTGACTATTTCAAACTCACATTCGCAACGATTACTTACTAAATCTCCTGCGTACAACATTGGCAAGCAGATTCATTATTAACACGATGGCAATAAGTACAATTGCCGTACCGTAAGCCATTGGGCGTGTTGCTTCCAAGTCGGTTCCGCTGGTAGCAATCACATACAAGTGATACGGGAGCGCCATCACCTGATCGAACACCGAAGTCGGAAGATGTGGCAAAAAATAGGCTGCTGCTGTGAAAAGAATCGGCGCCGTTTCGCCCGATACTCGCCCGATGGAGAGAATCAATCCCGTCATGACATTCGGGAATGCCGCAGGAAGTATCACTTTGCGAATGGTAGTCAGTTTGGTCGCTCCGAGGGCTAAACTTCCCTGACGATACGTATCCGGAATAGCTTTGAGTGCCTCTTCAGTGACACGAATTATAAGCGGCAGTGCCAATAATCCCAGTGTGAATGAACCGGCGAGTAATGAATCGCCGAAGTGAAGTTTGTTGACAAAAAGCGACATACCAAACAGACCGAATACAATGGAAGGAATGCCTCCCAGATTGTTGGTCATAACACGGATTACTCTCACGATATGTTTATTGGTCGCGTACTCGTTCATATAGATTCCCGACATTACTCCGATAGGGAACGCTACGATCATACTACCGATCACCAGATAGAATGTACCGACAATGGCCGGAAAAATCCCACCTTTAGTCATTCCGTCTTTAGGTGCCGTGGTGAGAAATTCCCAGTTGATAACGCCGATACCACGAATCACGATAAACCCGATAATGCAGAAAAGGATTCCGACAACCAGATAACTCATCAAACGGAAAAGTGTGAAGAACAGCGCTTGATTGGCTCTTTTTCCTGTAAATTTATTGTGTTGCATAATTCAATAGTCTTTATCCGTTGTTACTGAACTTTAGGCTCTTTGCGAATGATTTCGGCCCAGATGCTGATTCCGAGAGTCAGAACGAAAAGAATAGCCCCGAGCATAAATAGCGCTTGATATTGTACGCTTCCCATGGCCGATTCGCCCAGTTCGGCAGCAATGGTAGCCGGAATAGTGCGCACCGGCTCGGTCAACGAATGTGGCATAACGGCGGCATTACCTGTAACCATCAACACGGCCATGGTTTCGCCGATGGCGCGTCCGATACCCAGAACAATGGCAGCCAAAATACCCGACGATGCATAAGGAATTACCACTCGATAGATGGTTTGCCAGTGGGTGGCTCCGAGAGCCAAGCTCGATTCTTTCATGGCCAGCGGCGTGGTACGCATAGCATCTTCGGCCACAGTGATGATAGTTGGCAAAGCCATAATTGCGAGGACAATGGCACCTGCAAGTGCTGTTTCCCCGACGGGAAGATGAAAGATGCTCCGAATAAGAGGAACGATAACAATCAATCCGAAGAAGCCGTAAACGACAGATGGGATACCTGCCAAAAGTTCGATAAGCGGTTTTAATATTTTGCGGATGCGGCTGTTGGCGATTTCAGCCAGATAGATGGCAACCGCCATGCCGAACGGAAGTGCAATAAGGATAGCTGCAATGCTCACCCAAAGCGTTCCCAGAATAAGAGGAAGAACACCGAATTGTGCCGCTGGGGTGGCAGTGGGAAACCACTCTTTGCCACCGAAATATTCTTTCAGTGTAATGGTTTCGGCAGGAAGAACACGTCCCTGAAAGTTGATATTAATAAACTGTTCTGAAAAAAATGCCAAAGCGCCCGGTCTTGAAGCTATCGCCTCACTTAATTTTTGGGGCAAATGCTCAAAGTTAGCGCCAATTTCTTCTTCAGTGTATTGAGAGGCAATATCATCCATACGTAACGGTTCGATAGGAATGTCATTACCACCAACCTGTTTCCAGGAAGTGATATTACCATCGAAAATTTCTTTAATTTGCTTGGGTGTTAGGTTTTTGATTTTGTTGGAACGGTTCACACAAAGCACATATCCTTTCTCAACAGTGGATGATTTGAACAAACCCCAACCCTCTGTAAAAAGGAATATACTGATTAAAAGAATAACCAGAGTGGTTGTTCCGCCACTGAGACGGAGAGCCCATTCAACGAGAGTTTCTACGAAGCGATTTCTTTTTTTCTTAAACACTGGATAGAATTTTGAGATTTATATCGGACAAACGAATCCTATTGCAGAATGATAAAAAGAGTCCAACGTTGTCCCAAGGTTAAAATCCTTGATCAGAACAACATCGAACTCACACACAACAAGTTTATCTTATTTTATTTCCAGATAACCTACTTTTTCTACAATTGCCTGTCCTTCTGCCGAAAGAATGTAATTGATAAACGGTTTCACTCTGCCTTCCGATTTTGCTTCGTAGTAGAGGAACAACGGTCGAACTATAGGATATTTACCAGCTTTTGCATTTGCTTTTGTCGGTTGAACATATGTTCTGCCTCCGTCGTACGACACGTGGATCTCTTTTACGCTGCTGTTTGCATAAGCCATACCAACATATCCGATAGCACCTTTTGTCTGGCTTACCGATTGGATAATAGCACCGGTTGCAGGCATACTCAGAATTCCCGATTTGTAGTTCTTATTTTTCAATACATGTTCTTTGAAGAACTCATAGGTACCTGATGTTGTTTCGCGAGAATAAGCAACGATAGGAAGATCGGCACCGCCAACCTGTTTCCAGTTTGTAATTTTGCCGGTAAAAATACCTTCCAACTGTTCACGAGTAAGATTTGTTACTTTATTGGAAGGATTAACAACAACAGAGAGAGCATCTTTGGCCATTACTACTGATTTGACAGATTTACCCCCGTTTTGCATTTTCATCTTCTCATCGAATTTGATGCTACGAGAAGCCATGGCAAGATCGGTTGTTCCTTCGATCAAGGCTGCGAACCCAATCCCAGACCCTCCACCAGTTACGGTCACTTTGGTGCCGGCTTTTTTCATATACGATTCTGCTTCTTTCTGTACTAAAGGAAGACAGGTATCAGAACCTTTTACTTTTTGTGCGCTTACCATAGAGGCAAACATTGCTACGAGAGCGAACGAAATAAGAATACGTTTCATCTTAAAATAGTTTATAATTAAGCGTTTGTTAAGTGTCTGTTGAATTGTTGAAATATTGCTCTTCGCAAAAACCAAGAGGTTTGAAAAACAACCTCAAAGCTGAAAGAGTCGAAGAATAGTGCAATGTTACCCGGTATATTGATAATAAATTCTCCTATGTTTCTTGGAGCCTCCAGTTTTTTTCTGGCTTCGAATCTCCATGTAACGACCGGATTTTGTTGTAATACGAGTTCCATGCTGTCTCTGGTGTTGAGTTAAACTATAAATCTTTTTTGCCCCTTTTTATACCTGCTTAGCACTATCTTTTCAATTACAAAAGTAGGATCCGGTTGTTACGAAATTGTTACAGAGAAGTAAAGATATTGTTGCCGCTTGAAACTTAGTCGAGATTTATTTAGCAGGAAGAAAGAGTTGTAAGCTAACTCTTTCTTCCTCTGTGGTTTGCCGATCAGAACTTGAATTGGAGACGTACGGTAAATGCGTCATCCAACTGATCGCGTGAAAAATCAGAACTACGCGTTGTTGATGCTAGATTTGCCGATTTTTCATTCTTTACGTTTTCATAATACAGCTGTAAACGGAGCGCAGAATTGATGCGCCAGAGAGCACCTAAGCCCAAAGTTCCATATCTCAAGTCGGTTTTATTAGTCTTTACAGCTCCAGAAACCGTTGCCGTTGCTCCGATCTCATTGCCCTTCACCTTTGTATTCGGATCGTAACTGTCGTATTTCAATACCAGCGAAAATGGAGACTGACCTAGATCCTGTACCAGGATACCATACCAACCGTTCATTTTACGAATATAGGTATCTGTTGTCGGATTGGATGCTGCATTCGGACTACCGGTGCTACTGCTTGATCCCGGCTGTGTACCCCAAATATATTCGGCACGCAACTGAGTCATTCCCATTGTCGATTCGAAACTGAATTGTCCGTCTAGCCCGAAATATTCGCGTTTTGCATATTTGCTGAGGTTATTAGGGTCGCTGTTAAGCGTAAAACCGTTGCCCGATGTGGTGTATACGTTTGCAGTTCCCTGATAAACACCTCCATTGTAATAAGATGCTCCCAATCCCCATTTAGCAGTTGATCCGATTACTTTGCTCGCTGTAAGGTGTCCAATAAAGTCCTTGTGATTATTTGTTTCGGGATTGATAGCATTGCCGGCAAACCAGCCACCTTCAAATTTCAAAAAATTCCAAGAGGATGTTTTAGCCGCCTGCAAAATCAATTTGCCTCCAAGGTCTACCTCTTCAGGAAACAGAGTCTGAACAATTTTTGAACGTTCCGGAGATTCGAGCAACGATGAAGAGTAAGATATTTCGTTACCGAAAGGACGGTCGAACATACCGGCTTGTAACTGTAATGTTCCATTCCAAGGATCTTTCACGTTCAGATAGGCTTCCTTTAGCTGAACCACAGCCTGACTAACTCCGGTTGCATTCGATTTGTCTACAATATTTAGTTGGAATACTCCAGTTGCAATACCTCCATCGTCGTATGTAAATTTGATACGACCGCGACGTATACCAAAACGGTTGAATGCAGATTTATTATTATTTTCGGTAACATTACCCCCACCTACTTTTAAACCGGCGTCCTGCTGTCCCCATTGCCATTGAGGTTGTATATAACCGCTAATTTTGAGAGCGCTCAATTTGCTGATAGTTCCATCGTGAACTTCCACCTTTTGTTGAACTTGCTCAAGCGGAGTTGCTTCTTCTTCCTGCGCAAATGTCATAGACGACGTTGCAATTAAGGCTGAAATCAAAAGAATCTGTTTCTTCATAAGGATTAAGTGTTGGTTACAATTATTTGCTGCAAAGGTCGGCGGATCGTGTTACAAAACTATTACAGATCTATGAAGAAAAGGATAAACGTCAGGATGTAAAGATAATTCGGTTTGGGGATTTTGGTACTCGTATCGTTGTTATTAACAGTGTGGAGTGGTGCTACCTGCCTTTAAAAATCAAAAGCCGGACATTGTTCTTTACAATCAATGTCCGGCTTGCAGTTATTTATTTTAACACATTAGCGATTCTTTTTCCAACCACCCCGCTCTTTCTTTTCATGTTGGTATTTGCGTTTTTTTGCACCCTGGAATCCTTCGGGCTGAGCACGCTCCACCACCATTTTACGATCGAGACCCTTGATTTTATTCAGCGAGTTGATAACGATGTCGGCCGATTGTTCCTCTACTTCAATAAATGAGAAGTTTTGCAGAATATCTATCTTGCCAATCTCTACCCGGCGAGGTACGTTTTCGTTGATGATGTCAATGAAATGTGCAGGAAAAACGCCATCGGTTTTGCCATAGTTGACAAACAGACGGGCAAATCCGGCTCCGCCGGAACGTCTGTCACCACGTTCGCCTCTTTCACGTTTTCCACCACGTTCGTCCGGAATATCCAGTTCAGTCGCATCGCGATAATATTCGAACATGCGGTTGAACTCCAATGAAACCAGGCGTTTAATCAAGTCTTCTTTTGTAAGCCAGTCGAGTTTACGAAAAACGGATGGAAGCAGCTCTGCGATTTCTTCCTCGTTTACCTTTACTTTTTCAAGCTTGTCAGCCAGATTGATGATCTGCTTTTCGCAGATAGCCTTCCCCGTAGGAACAGTTCCTGCTTCGAACTGTTTTCCGATTTTCCGTTCGATGTCGCGCAGACGGTTTTTCTCTTTGCTATGGATGATGGCGATAGAGATGCCCGTTTTGCCTGCACGTCCTGTACGTCCGCTGCGATGATTGTATATATCGCTATCTTCCGGCAGTCCGTAGTTGATTATGTGTGTCAGATCATTCACATCAAGACCGCGTGCAGCCACATCAGTAGCTACCAGAATCTGGAGGTTGCGAATGCGGAACTTTTGCATCACAAGGTCGCGCTGTGGTTGCGACAAGTCTCCGTGAAGCGAGTCGGCATTATACCCGTCACGAATCAGTGCGTCGGCAATCTCCTGCGTCTCTTTACGGGTACGGCAGAAAACGATACCATAGATATTCGGATAAAAGTCAGCAATACGTTTCAGTGCCAGATATTTATCTTTGGCATGAACCATATAAAAACGATGTTTTACGTTATTGGTACTTTCGTTGCGGTTACCTACTACAATCTCTTGCGGATTGTTCATGTAGTTTTTGGCAATGCGGGCAATCTCGGGAGGCATGGTTGCCGAAAAAAGGAGTGTATTCTTCTCTTTCGGGACTTCGGCCAGAATAGCGTTGATGCTTTCGGTAAAGCCCATGTTGAGCATCTCATCGGCTTCGTCCATTACAACGTTGCGGATGGCATCCAATTTTACTGTTCCACGTTTCATCAGGTCGAGCAGACGTCCCGGAGTGGCAACAATAATATGCACTCCTTTGCGCAATGACCGAATCTGGCTTTCGATGCTGGAGCCTCCGTACACCGGAAGTACCTTCAGATCGTTAATATATTTGGAGTATTCCAATAAATCGTCGGCAATTTGCAAGCAAAGCTCACGGGTAGGGCAGAGAATCAACGTTTGGGGTTGTCGTAACTTAACGTCGGTCTTTTGAAGTACCGGAAGCCCGAATGCAGCTGTTTTGCCCGTTCCGGTTTGAGCCAATCCGACGACGTCATGCTCGTTGTTGAGTAAAACCGGAATTACTTTTTCCTGAATGGGCATCGGTTGCTCATAACCTAATTCGCTGATAGCTTTCAGTATGTCTTCTCTTATCCCTAATTCTTCAAATGTCATTTGTTCTAAATTAAAATTCAGGCAAAGGTACGCATATTATTCCAGATGGCGAGAGTATGAAGGTTAGGGTATGAGAAAGTTACGCAAATTGGCAAACTTTCATATTATCCATCTCTCATTTTCGTCTTCTAGAAAGAAAAGATCCCCGATAAGTACGCCTACCTAACGGGGAATCCAAGACCCAAAAAGTGAATAAGAAAAAAGAGAGTTTACCTATTAGCTTCTGCAAAGATAGATTCCCTTTGTTGCGAAAAAATAAAGACCAGATAAAGAATTTGTTGCGCGTCAGAATTTCAGTTACTTGTGCAACGAAAATTCAAACTCCAGACCACCTTCGTTTCTGTTTTTTACCGAGATGGTTCCTCTGTGCAATTCGACGGCATTCTTTACAATAGACAACCCCAAACCAGTACCTCCTGTTTTGCGTGAACGACCTTTATCTACCCGGTAGAACCGATCGAAGAGGAACGTCATGTGCTCGGGTGCAACGCCCACTCCGGTGTCTGAAAATGAGAAATAGTAACATTTTGCATCTTCTTTGGTTAGCACCAGATTTATTTTTATGTTTTCACCGGCATAGGCAACAGCATTGTCAATCAAATTTCTAAAAATAGAATATAACAAGATGGAGTTGGCTTTAAGCCAAATGTCTCCACCAAAAGAGGTATAGACCTCAATGTTTTTTTCTTTCAATTTAAGTTCTACATCATCCAGTACGGTTTCTACCACTTTGTTCAAGAGAACAGGCTCCATTTGTACCGACTGCGGCGCTTCATTCATCTGGTTCAACATCAAAATGTCTTGCAAAAGCGAATTGAGCCTCTCGGCTTGTGCATGGCTGCGTTCTATGAAAAAGCGTTGACGTTCGGGAGCAATGTCGGGATTGTCGTGCAATGTTTCCATGTAACCGATAATACTGCTGAGCGGAGTCTTCAGTTCGTGAGCAACCTGATGGGTAAGACGTCGACGAACGGTGGCATCATGCTCTATCTGCTCTCGATTCATTTTAACAGAGAATTTGTTTGAGACATAAAAGAGAACGGCTGCAATAATAAAGGTAAGTGCCAACCAGAAATAGAGAAATATATTGTCGGGACGCAACAACGAAGAGATATTTATATCGTAGGGCAAGGATGAACGGACATAACAATTGCCGAATTTGGTAGCATGATAGTAGTAACGCTTCTGGTTGCTATGCGACGTACGGATATCCGATCCAGTTCCGTTTAGGAGTGCCAGTTTTATCTCTTGACGCGAAAGATGATTTTCCATGTGAACCACATCTTGCACGGCATTGTCGTATACCACATTTCCTTTCAAATCGATAATGGTAACCCGCACATCGCTATGCGGAAATATGGCAATAAGCGAGTCGATGTGCGCCAGCGATCCATTTTTAGTTTCAAAATAGTTGTATACCATGTCATTGGTGTCACCTAGCACGGTGTTCAGCATATCGGCCTTGTATTGTTTCTCCCGGTTGTACTGGAAAGCCAGCACAGCGACGGAAAAAATAAGGAACAGCGGAATGTAATATCGAAATAACAATTTTTTCATGTCAGATAAATTGTGATTGAAATATATATTTAAAAGCGGTTATAGGAAGCAATATCCGTATCCGGAGCGGGTTACAATATTCTTTCCGTAAGGTTCAATCTTTTTTCGCAGACGTGTGATGTGAACATCTACCGTGCGATCGGTTACATATACATCTTCCGTCCACACTTGCGTCAGGATACTCTCTCGTGAAAAAACTTTGGTGGGGTTCTGAACAAACAGCGCGAGCAACTCAAACTCGGTTTTGGTAAGGTCGACCGCCTTACCCTCAATCGTTACCTGTTTGGCATTCAGGTCTATTTCGAGTGCTTCAAACTTGACAATATCTTTCTTTTGAGTGCCTGTTACGATGGAACGATTAAGTACGGCTTTAACACGGGCAGCTACCACTTTAATAGAAAACGGTTTGAGAATATAATCGTCGGCACCCGTATTGAATCCTGTCAGAACGTCATTCTCGGTGACACGAGCCGTGAGGAAGATGATGGGGATGTGCTTGGTCTCGGGTTTGGATTTTAGTAACTGAGCCAACTTAAATCCACTCATTTGTCCCATCATAACGTCAAGTAACAACAGGTTGTATTGAGACAGATTTTTGGTGAGTGCCTCTTCGGCCGAGTTGGCCACATCAACCGTATATCCTTCACTTTCGAGATTGAACTGCAGGATTTCGCACAGATCTGGTTCATCTTCTACGATTAGTAGTTTGTAACTTTTTTCCATTCACTTATAAGATAATTATCGTTACAAAAGTAATGATAATAATTGCGACTGATGTTAAGAATCCATTAAGAAAATAACTGTCGTTATGAAGCCGGTAAGAATGCTGCTAAAACAATAAAATTTGTACCTCAGCAAGATTCTTTATTATCTTTGCAGACCCAATATCCGTAGGTATTTTCGGCAAGTTTGGGTCAAACGTATAGTCTTCGCTTCAGAGCTGTTTTGAACGGACTATCGCTTTTGATTTGGTTAGTGGAATAGTACCGACGAGATGTCGTTTCTTTTTCAACACAAAAAAAGGTTGCCCCAAAGCAACCTTTTTCTTTTTGGTAAAATACTCAATTTATCGGAGCGCGAACTGAACAGGCAGCGTGTACTTAACACGTACAATTTCTCCCCGTTGTTTTCCGGGAATCCATTTAGGCATGTTATAAATTACCCGACAGGCTTCGGCATCAAGAAGAGGATCAACACTTCTCAACACTTTGACGCTACTTACCGATCCATCTTTTTCGACCACAAATTGACAGATAACTCTCCCCTGGGCACCTCTGCGTTGTGCATCAGCCGGATATTTAATGTTACGGGCAAGATATTCGCTGACGTTACCATCTGCAAAGTGAGGCAACTCTTCTACTACCGTAAATACTTCATTGTTTTCCGACGACGCTTTACTTGTGCCGCTATTATTGGCATAACCTACCACCACAATTTCGTTTTTAGTACTTTCCTGTTCTTCTTCAGAAGTCTGGGTGGTCTTTGCTTGAGTTTGTGTTTGTGTTTGTCGTTTTGGAGTTTTTTTTGTTTGTTGAATGTTTTGAGCCAACAGTTGAGATGGAACTGCAGCTGTTTTGAGCATAGATGGCGTGTCTTCAATAACTTTTGTTTGGGCAAAACCTGCCATAATGCAACATGCCAGTGGAACGACCACTAAGCTTTTCAAACTCGCAAGTTTGCTGGATTGTTTTTGTTTCATGATTTGGATACGTTTAAAGATTAATGGAAATGAGAAATGTAAACTAACGGGGCTCAATTGGTGATTGAGACTATATTTTATCAGGAGTTGAAAATATTGTTCTTTCAAATTCGTTTGCTGTAGCGTTTGCCGATCGGCAATAAACTCACAGTTTTCCTGTACAGCTTTGGAGTATAGCCAGACAACGGGATTGAAAAACTGTAAGATACAGATGAATCTTGCAAGCCATAAATCCAGATAATGAAGTTGTTTGGTGTGAGTATATTCGTGAGTAAGGATCAAACCAAGTTCATCGTCGGATGTGCTTTCCGGAATAAAGATGTATTTCCCGAATGAGAAGGGCGTCTGATGCGTTCGGGTGTAAATCAATCTACTGTCTCCGTTGCGTGTTCCTATCTCTTTCAGCAGCGGAATCAGGCTGATAGCTGTTTTTAGAACAAGGAACAGAATGCCGGCAACGTACAGTGCCGTGGTCGCTTTTTGAAGCATCTCCTCCCATGAGACCGGTTGTTGTATCTGAATGGCAGGCAGGGAGGTTACAATGGGTAAGTTGTCCGTTATTGGCGCACTGATGTGAACTGTGCGATAGATAACCATAAAAGGCATTACGACCGAGGCGAGCAATCCGAACAGCAGAAAGAAGCGGTTGAAGTTGGCGAACGTTTCCTTGCTGAGAAGGAGTCGATACACGGCATAAAAGGCGATCAGCCAAAGCGACGATTTGATTAGATAATCGAATAATGGATTCATGGTAAATTCGGTTTTAGTGTTCTACATTTTTTTTTATCTGGTTCAGCAATTCGTCCAGTTCACTCATCGATAAATCGTTTTCTTTGACAAAGAAAGAGGCCATCGATGCGAATGAACCGTTGAAATAGTTGTGAATCATCGAAGACATTTGTCTTTTTGTGTACTCCTCTTTTGCGATTTTCGGAAAATAGAGGTAGGTTCTTCCATACGCTTTGTGTTCGACGAATCCTTTTTGTTCCAGAATCCGGATTACCGTAGAGATCGTGTTGCGCGAAGGTTTCGGGTCGGAAAAGGCCTGGCGGACATCCTGCACAATGCCTTCGCCCAACGACCAGAGAATTTGCATAATTTGTTCTTCTGCTTTCGTAAGTTGTATCATGAGTGAATTATTTTTACACAAACATACGACTAAAAATATAGTCATCCCAAATTCAAAGCATTAAAAATGACTAAAAATATAGTCAATAAAAGCAAATAAAAAAGAGATGGCTTTGAACTGATTCAAAATCATCTCTTTAACCGATTGTTGTTTTAGCGGATATTTTTGTGCAAATAGCTTTGCCTTAGAATATCGGCAAGTGTTGTACAATAAAGTATCCGCCGACGATAAGCCATACGCACAAAATAAAAGCCAGCAAAAAGGGCTTGATGCCGGCTTCTTTGAATTGACGCAGGTGAGTTTCCATTCCGAGACCGGTCATTGCCATTGTCAGTAAGAAGGTGTCGATGTAGTTGATGACGCTAATCACTCCCTGCGGTAACAAATTGAACGAATTGAAGCCGATAACGGCTAAAAAACCGAATGCAAACCAGGGAATGGTAATTTTTGCATCCTGTGCGTTATCTCCATTCGCTTTTTGGGCTTTCCGTGCGACGATAAATGCAAATAGCAATAATACAGGAGCTAAAAAGATGACGCGGATCATCTTTACAATAATAGCAGAGCCGGCAATTACTTCACCCATCGGGTTGCTGGCTCCAACCACATGGGCCACTTCGTGAATCGTCGAGCCGGTGTAGAGGCCCCACTGTCGGTCGGTAAGGTGGAACAATCCGCTGCGAAACATAATAGGATACAGGAACATAGAAGTTGTACCGAAAATAACCACAGTGGAGACTGCAATTGCGGTTTTGTGGGCTTTGTTGTTCAATACCGATTCCATTCCCAATACGGCTGCGGCACCGCAAATGGCACTACCTGTGGAGGTTAATAAAGCCGTTTCGCTATCCATTTTCATGAATTTACCGAGCAACATGCCGATGCACAAAGTTCCGGTAATGATGATGAGGTCGAGCATGATTGCCTCTACGCCCACGGCCATAATATTTTGAAATGTGAGGCGAAATCCGTAAAGGATAATGGCAAGGCGTAAAATCTTTTTCGAGCTGAATTTAATACCGGGTTGCCACTCTGCCGGCATCTGTTTTTTGAGCGTATTCCCGTACATCATTCCCAGGATAATACCGATAATCAGCGGACTGAATGAAATATATTTCATCGCGCTCGACTCGGAAATGTAAAATGCGGCGCAGGCGAATAGCGCGACGAACAGAATGCCGTGGATGAGATGTAATCTTTGATTGTTTAGAAACATAATGATCTGCTTTTAGTAATCTGTGTTCTGTGTGGAAGGGCTGGATACAAAGACAAACCGGCCTTCGTTCCGACTCTTTTTTACGGCGCAAAGGTAGTGACGAACAATAATAAAATAAAATAGTATTTTGTTCTTTTCGATTACTAAAAGTTATAATGAAGCATGAATGAAGAGAATGTTTCCTGGGTATGCAGGGTGGGTCCCTGCCGTTCTGCCATGCGGAATGAACGGGTGATGGCGAGATTTTTGACGGTTAGCGCCGTTAGTAGGCCGAATTGAAGCTCTTTTCCAATAGCGCGTTCGGAGATGAAGGCGATGCCGTCGTAGACGGTCAGGAAGTTTTTGATGGCTTCGGTGGCACCGAGTGTGGCTACAATGTTGAGCTGTTCGGGGTGGAGGCCTGCGTTGAGGAACGCTTGCATCAGTGTTTGCAGGGTGCCAGATCCCTGTTCCCGTACAATCAGAGGCGCCGCTGCAAGGTCATTGACGGTTAACGATTTTTTTCGCGCGTAGAGAGAGCCCGATCCGGCAACGGCAACGAGATTGTCTTGCATGAAGGGCGTGTACCGGAGATTAGGCGCTCCACTACTATTCTCTACCAGCGCAATATCGATGTTGTTTTCTGTCAGCAGATTTTCCATTTGCTGTGAATTGCCGGAAACCATGTGGAGTGTTATTTTGGGGTAGCGTTTCCGGAATGCAGCCAACAGTGCCGGTACTACATATTGCGCAATGGTAGAGCTTGCACCCAGTCGCAGAGTTCCTTCGCTCTCGCCTTTGAGCGTGCTGAGCTCGTAATTCAACTCATTATACATGTTGTCGATGGTGCGCAAACGGTTATACATGATTTCGCCGGCCTGAGTCAGGAAAATTCGGTTACCTTTGCGGGTAAACAGAGCGATGCCGCTCTTGCTCTCCAACTCGTGGATATGTTTCGTTACGGCCGGTTGTGATATAAAGAGGCTTTCGGCGGCTTTGGTAAAGTTGAGATTCTCGGCCACTGCCATGAAGACTTGTTCGCGATAATCCATCGGAAAATGTTTTAATTGAACGTGGTTGAGTACGTTTATTTTGTTGACAAAAATACAACTTTTGCATCAGGATTTTATTTGTTATTTTTGTAGCTTAAAACCGACGAGTAAAATGAGAAAGCTATTCATCGTATCTATTTGTCTGCTATCCTTTGTATTGTCCTTTGGCACAGTGTTTGCTGCTAATTTTACTGTTACAATCGATGCCGGGCATGGAGGAAAAGACCCCGGAGCGATAGGCTCATTTGCAAAAGAGAAGAGCATTAATCTGGCGGTAGCTCTGAAGGTTGGGAAGCTGATCGAGAGCCGGTATGCCGATGTGAGGGTGGTTTATACCCGTAAAACAGATGTTTTTATTCCGCTGGAAGAGCGTGCTTCCATAGCCAACAATGCGCACTCGAATCTGTTCTTGTGCATTCACACCAACTCGTCGCCCAGTCCGGCGGCTTCGGGTGCCGAAACCTATACGTTGGGTTTGGCCAAAACGCAGGCGAACATGAATGTGGCTCGTCGGGAGAATGCGGTAATTTTGTTGGAGGATAATTATAAACAGAAATATCAGGGATTTAATCCGAACTCGACGGATTCGTATATCATGTTCGAGTACATGCAGGACAAATATATCGATCGAAGCGTGCAATTTGCCTCCGATATTCAGACTCAGTTTTCGCAAAAGGCCAATCGTGCCGATCGGGGAGTACGTCAGGCCGGTTTTTGGGTGTTGCACCGTACGTCGATGCCGGCTGTGCTGGTTGAGGTGGGTTATATCTCGAACCAGAGTGAGGAGGAGTTTATTACCTCTGAGAACGGACAACAACGGTTAGCCGAATCGATTGTGGCGGCTTTCGGAAAATTCAAACATGAACATGACCGGCGTTCGGGGAAAATGAGTGTTGCTGCGGCTAAGGAGGATACTGTTTCGGAAAAGCATTCGTCAAAACAAGACTCGATCCGGCCGGGAACAACGAGGCAAGAGCCTGAGAAGCAAAAAAAACGGAAGAAAACTCAACCGATAGTCGCAGATGCTCCACAACCCGAAGATCAGTCAAAGAGTGGGGTTGATGCAGATGCGCTAACATTTAGAGTGCAGTTTTTCATCTCTCCTACTAAACTTCGAAAAAATAGTTCTAAATTAAAAGGAATTACGGATGCGACCTTCTATCGGGAACAAAACATGTATAAATACACCACAGCAGAGTCGGTTGATTACAATCGGGTGGTAAACTCATTCAAGCAAATTCTCAAATCTTTCCCCGATGCATTTATTGTTGCATTTAAGGGAGATCAAAAGATTCCTTTGCAGGATGCCATTAAGCAGTGGAAGAAAAAACGATAAACACTATCTTATGAATAAAGATTTTTTAGCAAAGAGTAGGGAGGTTCGCATCGGCTTGGTGGTAGCGATAGCTATCGGCCTGCTTTTCTTCGGCCTGAACTATTTGAAAGGGATCAACATTTTTTCTCCGACAAATTATTATATCGCTATTTACAAAAACGTAGATGGATTGGTGCCTTCCAATGCAGTTTATATTAAAGGCTATAAAGTAGGGCAAGTCGATAAAATCGTGTACGATTTCAGCCGCGATAGCTCTTTTATGGTCTATCTCACTATCAATAAAGATTTGAAGCTTCCTAAAGGAACGCGTGCTGAACTGGCCGACGAAGGTCTGGTGGGAGGTAAGCAACTCAATCTGGTTTTGGGGTCGGTTTCCGGCACCTATTATCACTCGGGCGATCTTATTGAATCGGCGGTGCCAGCTACGCTGATGGAAACGATTAAAACCGGGGTGTTGCCCAATCTGGAGAAGATCGTGCCCAAGCTCGATTCGCTGATTACCAACTTGAACAAGGTAGCATCCGATCCGGCAATTGGCAAAAGTCTGGCATCCATACAACGAACGACTTCCAATCTGGACGAAACTTCCGCTCAATTGAAATCGATGATGCACAAAGATGTGCCTCAAATCCTGACTAAAGTAAACAAAATGGCAGATAACTTTGAGTCGGTGAGCAGCAATCTGCGCACTATCGATTTTGCATCTACTATTGCCAGCGTGAATCAAACGTTGGCAAACTTAGCCAGTGCAACCAACAAACTGAACAGCAAAGAGGGAACGCTAGGGCTATTGCTTAACGATAAAACATTGTACGTCAACCTGTCGAATATGACCGGCAGTGCCAACGACCTGATGGTCGACCTGAAGGCTCATCCGAAACGTTACGTACACTTCTCCGTTTTCGGAAAGAAAGATAAATAATTTGCCAATTATCCAATATGCCGGTATGCCAATTCGATTGGTAAATTGGCATATTTGCACATTAAAGAATTGAACAACATGGATTTTCAAACATTAAATCTCAATAATCCGGCACCGGCACAACCTGTGACCGGAACTGCCGAACAGGTACGATGCCTTATCATCGGTTCGGGACCTGCCGGATACACCGCAGCAATTTATGCCGGGCGTGCCAATCTGGCTCCGGTATTGTACGAAGGTATGCAACCCGGAGGTCAGTTGACGACGACCACCGAAGTAGAAAATTTTCCTGGCTATCCTTCCGGAGTCGACGGCAATCAGCTGATGGCCGACCTTCGCGAACAGGCGGGACGCTTCGGTGCCGATCTCCGTTATGGCACGGCTACGGCTGCCGATCTGTCGGCTTCTCCCTACAAAATTACTATCGACGGTGAAAAGGTGATCGAAGCCGAATCGGTGATTATTGCCACCGGCGCTTCGGCAAAATATCTCGGACTGCCCGACGAACAGAAATATGCCGGTTCGGGCGTGTCGGCCTGTGCAACCTGCGACGGTTTCTTCTACCGCAAAAAAGTGGTTGCCGTGGTGGGTGGTGGCGATACTGCCTGCGAAGAGGCGCTTTATCTTTCGCATCTGGCGGCAAAGGTCTACCTGATTGTGCGTAAACCGTTCCTTCGCGCATCCGTTATCATGCGTGATCGGGTGATGAATGCTCCCAACATCGAAGTGTTGTTCGAGCATGTTACCAAAGATCTGTTTGGCGAAGGCGTGGTGCAGGGTGCAACCTTGGTGAAAAAGCCCGGCACGGCCGAAGAAGAGGAGGTGAAGATTGCCATCGACGGCTTTTTCCTGGGTATCGGTCACCAGCCGAATACCGGTATTTTCAAAAAGTATCTTGAACTGGATGAAAACGGATATATCGTTACCTTGCCCGACTCGCCCGCGACTAAAATTCCGGGTGTGTTTGCCGCCGGCGATGTGGCCGATCCTGTCTACAAGCAGGCCATCACGGCAGCCGGCAGCGGTTGCAAAGCGGCGATTGAAGCTGAGCGATATCTCTCCAGTAAATAATTTACAAACGCCGGGTGATTTTCACTCGGCGTTTTTTTGTATCTTCGTTCCAACTCTATGGAAAATACGATATACGAAATAGGAATGGCGCTGAGTGGTGGTGGGATCAAAGCGATGGCACACCTTGGCGTACTTCAGGCAATGGAGGAGCACGGACTAAAACCCGGCATTCTGGCGGGGGTAAGTGCCGGTTCCATTGTGGGGGCGCTCTATGCCGACGGTCATGCACCCCGCGATATTGCGCTCTTTTTTCAGGAATCAAAATTCCTGCAACTGGCAAAGGTGGCGGTGCCCCGCAAAGGGTTTCTCTCATCGACGCGCTTTTACAGGGCCATCGGCGGAATGCTCCGGGCGCAGACTTTTGAGGAGTTGTCGATACCGTTAGTGATTAATGCTACCGATTTCTCCGAAGGCAAACCGGTCTATTTCAGTTCCGGTCCGTTGCTAAAAATTATCATTGCCTCATCGAGCATCCCCGTTGTAATGAATCCAGTAGAGATGGACGGCAAACAGTACGTGGATGGGGGCATTTTCTGCAACCTGCCGGCCCGGGTTATCCGCAGCCGTTGCCACAAACTTATCGGGGTACATGTCAATCCCATTACTACCGTCAAACCCCTCACTTCCATTATCGAAATAGCCGAACGAACCTATCATCTGACGGTGCAATCGAACACTGTAGAAGAGAAACAGGTATGCGATCTGGTGATTGAACCTGCTAAAGCTCGCGAATTCGGGATGTTCGACACCTCCAAAAGTACCCGCATCTTTGAAATCGGCTACGAAGCCGGTATGCGGGCTCTCGACAAACACGCAAAAAAATTGTTGAAATAGATATTGCGACACAATGAAGTCAGCAGATGATTATATTTCGAAGCCATTCAGCTCTGAATCTTTTCTTTGGTAGCGTATCTTGTCTTAGCTTTCTCTTACTAACGCACCTAACCTCTCCCGATCTTTGGTCACCACTTTTCCAATGGAGAGTAAAAGCGGAAAGAGTAGATATTTGGGAGGAATTTGGTCGCAAAATAAGGAGATACTATTCATTACAATGTTATAGACCTCCTTGGAAGGAACCAACGTTCAACGACCAAAAAGAATTAATAGAAGGTCACAACCAAAACAAGTTTCATACAAAAAGAGACTGTCTCAAAATTTCTATTTTGAGACAGTCTCTTTTTGTATGTTCTAAAAAACGATTATTCTTCTACTTTCGGAGCAATCAGTTTATAGCCTTTACCGTGGATATTGATAATTCCTACTTCAGGATCTTCTTTCAGAAGTTTACGCAGCTTGGTAATATACACATCCATGCTACGGGCATTGAAGTAGTTATCGTCGATCCAAATAGTACGTAATGCAAAGTTACGTTCTACCATTTCGTTCACATTGGCTGCCAACAGAGTCAACAGTTCAGTTTCTTTTGTAGTCAGCTTGATTTGCGAATCATCGAAAGAAAGAATCTGACGTTGTGTATCAAAAATATATTTGCCAAGAAGGTAAGTATCTTTTTCTTTTACCTTTTTGCCTTTTGTACGGCGAGTGATAGCTTCAATACGGAAGATAAGCTCTTCCATGCTGAATGGCTTCGAAATATAATCATCTGCACCCGCTTTGAATCCTTCGAGAATATCCTCTTTCATCGTTTTAGCTGTCAGGAAGATAATGGGCACATCGGATTGCAAATTACGAATATCTTTTGCAAGTTCAATACCGTCTTTCTTAGGCATCATCACATCAAGTACACAGATATCATACTTTTCTTTTGTAAAAGCCTTATAACCGGCTTCTCCGTCGGGAGCCAAATCGGTTGCATAACCCTTTGCCTGTAAATATTCCCGTAACAACATGCTCAGATTTTCATCATCTTCGCAAAGCAAGATTTTGGTCTTTTCATCCATAGTTAGTTTTGTTTTAGAGTTGGTAGTGTAATAAT
Source organism: Bacteroidota bacterium (assembly GCA_017860295.1). GTDB lineage: Bacteria > Bacteroidota > Bacteroidia > Bacteroidales > Paludibacteraceae > Microbacter. The sequence goes on from JAFNAS010000009.1 coordinate 122,190, forward strand.
AAATTTAGTGCCTATATTTGGTTCGCTTTCTACTTTTATTAAACCGTGATGGGCATCCACAATTTGTTTGACATAAGCCAATCCCAATCCGAACCCCTTCACGTTATGAACATTCCCCGTCGGCACACGGAAAAATTTATCGAATATATGTTTCTGATATTCTTTTTTAATTCCTACCCCATTATCTTGAATTGAAATCATCAGATTCCCTTTTTCGTTCCAGGTTTTGACCGTGAGCACCAAATTGCTTGGTGTATACTTTACTGCATTATCCATCAAATTGTATAACACGTTGGTAAAGTGCGTTTCATCCACCAAAGCATAAGACTCATCTGCTTCCAGATCGGCAATCAACTGTCCGTGTTTAGCATGTACTTTCACCCAGAAATTTTCAAGAATCATATTCAACAAATCATTGATATCCCGTTCTGCCATCTTGAGATTGCCATTCCCTCGTTCAAAAGTCGACATCTGAAGTACTTTTTCGATATGGAAACTCAACCGTTTTGTTTCATCCACAATAACCCTCGTGTAATATTTCAACGTATCGGTTGTCTTCGACACCGCCGGATCTGCCAGCATCTGAGCCGCCAGCGAAATGGTCGAAACCGGAGTCTTAAGCTCATGGGTCATATTGCTCACAAAATCGTTCTTTATCTCATTCAACCTCCTCTGCCTGAATATCAACCAGATAGAAACAATGCACGATATTAATAGAATGAACGACAAGATAGCCCAAGGCAGCAGCAAAGTCAACGAATTACGGAACATATTCTTTTTGATCGGGAAACCGACTGCCACATAAGCCGATTTACCAGTCACCAGATCGTTCGGGAACAATTTCTGTGTATATTCATTCGCATGTACCACCGAAACACTATCGGCCGAACTGTTATAGACCTCATCGCCTTTCTTATCTATTAAACGAAAATAATAGGGCGTTATTACTTCATTATTGGCAAATTCTGCCTGCAGCAACGCAGTCAATTCATTTATGTTCACCCGCTGAGCTAACTCTTTAGCTGCAGCTTCTTTCATTCTGCGCCAAGCAACCGTCTCAACCAGTTTACGCGAATGAGTAAATGCCTGTGCCAAAAGACCTTGTCTGTATTTCGATGTTTCTTGAATCGAAGATGCCGGATTCGAAATTGAAACTGAAGGTTTTGATCCAAAAGATGCAGTGTCAATATTAATTCCTTCAGCTTCTCGGGAAGAATCCGTCAAGGCCGAAGTTGTCAGCCTCCCCAACTTGGCAATTTCTGCAGCTCCAAGCTCCTGATTCAAATATTTCGCAGCTTCCGACTCTTCCAAATCAAGCGCCACCTGATAAAGACTCCTTTTTACATTAGAATCAAACTGTTCTTCCATCAGCGCAGACATCTGCAACAGATAACGAAACTGGATAAACACCAATCCGACAAAAGCAATGCTCATTATAGCCAGGAGAATCCAAATCACTATTTTCTTCATAAATCCGCTATTTCTCCTTTAATCAACATTTATTTGTCAATATTATCTCTGACAAATTTAATGTAAAAGTGAAGGAATGATTTTTTATTAACATGATTTAACACGGCCGCATTTTAACATTTCAGGAAATGAGGGGCTATGATTTAACTTTTTAACCTGCCTTAATAGTTAAAAGGTCGAATGTGTGTTAATTTAGCCCCCTAGCTTTAACATTTGATCTTTTATTGTACCAATCAAATCTCATTTTGGAATGATTTTTGCTCTGTTTTTTCTTAAATCAGCTCGTTCTTCAGAAAAATTGCTGTGCAACTCTTTGATTTTCGAACAATTTCTTCAGGTGTACCGGTATCCATAATTTGTCCTCCGGCCTTACCCCCTTCCGGTCCCAAATCTATGATATAATCGGCAGATTTGATTACATCTGAGTTATGCTCGATTACAATTACGGTATTACCCCTATCTACTAAACGATTGAGAACACTTAATAGTACGCGTATATCTTCAAAATGCAAGCCGGTGGTCGGTTCGTCCAATATATAAACGGTATTTCCGGTATCCTTCTTTGCCAATTCGGCGGCGAGCTTGATACGTTGACTTTCACCGCCAGAAAGTGTAGATGATGGCTGCCCTACTTTAATATATCCAAGTCCAACATCTTGTAAAACATTCAATTTGTGCGAAATAGATGGTATTGCATCAAAGAATTCAACCGCTTGATTAATAGTCATATCCAGCACATCGGCAATCGATTTGCTCTTGTAGCGCACTTCCAATGTCTCCCGGTTGTAGCGTTTGCCATGGCACTCTTCACACGGAACGAGCACATCGGGCAAAAAATTCATTTCAATGGTTTTGTAACCATTGCCGCCACACGTCTCGCAACGGCCACCCGCAATATTGAACGAAAAACGGCCTGGTTTATAGCCTCTTATTTTAGCTTCCGGCAAGGTAACAAATAAATTACGAATATCCGAAAAAATACCGGTATAAGTAGCTGGATTCGAACGTGGCGTACGCCCAATCGGAGACTGATCGACTGCAATTACCTTGTCCACATACTCCAACCCTTTGATTGTTTTATAGGGCAACGGATCTTGTAAGGAATGATAAAACTGCTGACTGAGAATAGGATGCAACGTGTCGTTGATCAATGTAGATTTTCCGCTTCCGGAGACTCCCGTCACACAAATAAGCGTTCCCAGCGGAAACGAGACATCGACCCCTTTCAGGTTATTTCCCGAGGCACCTTTCAACGTCAGAATATTACCGTTTCCTTTTCTACGGTGAGCCGGCAGCTCTATTTTGCGTTTGCCGTTCAGATAATCGGAGGTCAGCGTGCTGCATTTCAACATCTCTCCCGGAGTTCCGGCAAAGACCAGCTCACCGCCATGACGACCAGCCCGGGGCCCAAGGTCGATAACATAATCGGCAGCCAGCATCATATCGCGATCGTGCTCAACGACAATAACCGAATTTCCGGTATCCCTCAGTTTTTTCAACGAATCGATCAATCGCTCGTTATCCCGCTGATGCAGACCGATACTCGGCTCATCCAGAATATAAAGTACGTTCACCAGCTGCGATCCGATTTGCGTTGCCAAACGAATACGCTGGCTTTCACCACCGGAAAGCGACATGGAATTACGGTTGAGCGATAAATAGCCCAATCCTACATCCAACAGAAAATGGAGACGCGAACGAATCTCTTTCAGAATTTCGGTTGCAATCGCTTTTTGTTTGACCGACAGAAACTCTTCCACCGAATTACACCACTCGTACAAATCACTGATGTCCATCGCGGCAAGTTCGGCTATCGTCTTGTCGTGAATCCGAAAATGACGCGCTTCCAAATTGAGGCGTGTGCCCTGACAATCGGGACAGACAACCGTTTTTACAAACTGAGAAGCCCATTTTTGTTCGGTTGCCGAAGCATCGCTATCGTTTTGCAAGGCAATATATTTGATAACGCCCTCGTAAGATGCGAAATAATTGGAAGCTCCGAGTGACCCGTTTTTGATATTCAGCGGTTCGTTCGTTCCGTTCAGAATCTCGTCCAGCGCCTCATCCGAAATATCGGCAATAGCTGTTTTTTCGTTAAATCCATATTTCTCGCCAATGGCATCTATTTGCCAGAATATCAACGAATTTTTATGTTTTCCCAACGGAACGATACCGCCCTGCGCAATGCTCAGGCTTCGATCCGGAATAATTTTGTCAATATCGATCTGATTGACATACCCGAGGCCTTTACATTTAGGACAGGCTCCCTGAGGCGAGTTGAACGAAAAGTTGTGTGGGGCCGGTTCGCTGTAAGAGATGCCGGAGGTGGGGCACATCAACTGACGGCTGAAGTGACGTATTTCGCCACTCGCATAATCGAGCAACATGATAGAGCCATTTCCCTGATGCATTCCGGTACCGATGGAAGATTTTAAACGTCTGTCATCGTCAGTAGAGACGAGCAACTTATCGATCACCAACTCGATATCGTGATTTTTGTATCTGTCGACCCGCATTCCGGGCAATATCTCTTTAATTTGACCATCGATACGCACATGCAGGTACCCTTTCTTGCGAACCTGTTCAAACAACTCTTTATAATGTCCTTTCCTGTTTCTCACCAAAGGGGCAAGAATATATGTTTTTTGACCATCGTAGTGTTTGAATATCAGTTTCAGAATCTCTTCGTCGGTATATTTCACCATCTTCTCGCCGCTTACATACGAGTAGGCCTCACCGGCACGGGCGAAAAGCAGACGGAAGAAGTCGTAAATTTCGGTCGTGGTTCCGACCGTAGAACGCGGATTTTTGTTGGTAGTCTTCTGTTCGATAGAGATTACCGGACTAAGCCCCGTAATATTGTCCACATCCGGACGCTCCAGATTACCCAGAAAATTACGTGCATAGGCCGAAAAAGTCTCAATATAACGACGTTGTCCTTCGGCAAAAAGCGTATCGAAAGCCAGCGAAGATTTGCCGCTGCCGCTCAGACCGGTAATCACCGTGAGCTTGTTGCGGGGTATGGTCACATCAATATTTTTCAGATTGTGTACGCGCGCACCATACACCTCAATCAACTCGTTTTCTTCTGTATCTTGCTGCATTACTAATAATTTTTCGATGTAGAACGACCGGTCTTCATCACCTTGCGGGCAACCGACCGGATAGCTGGCGAGTCGGTACTTTCCAGCAAATGAGAAACGCACAATTGGAGCTCCGGTAGCAAATCGGGTTCGCGGCGGCACACCCGAAGCAGATAATGCATACTCATTGCCTTAACCGCGATTGCCGAGCTTTCGGCCAGAATCCATTCGAAAGCTCCATTGATAAGTTTCACCGGCAACTCGTCGGGTAGATCGGCCCGAATCAACACACACAACATCAATCGGCGAATTCCCTCTTTTTCCGTCCGGATAGCAACATCGGTTATTGTATCCAATAGTCGCACTGGAAAAAGATCCGGATATTTTGCAAAGAGTTTTTCTATGCCCCAGGCTGCATGCCAGGCCGTTTGCACATTTTCAGATGTAATCAGATTGACCAGCTCTGGTAACCGTTGAGAATCGGCGGCGATCATTTCGACCAGAAAATCGATCTCTTTGCGGGAAAGCTTTTTAGACAAATAATCCTCAAACAGAACCATAACCTCTAATTACCAATATATTACACTCAGGGAAAGCATCTGCCACACCAGACATCCTTAAGGGCGAAGCCAATTTGCAAAAATAGCAAAAAAGAGTCAGAATGAGGGTCTCCTTCCGCGCAACATCTCATGCTTTCCGGGAGGTCCCGGCAAACGCTCCACAACGAATCCGGAAGCCTGCAACATGCGCCGGACAACCCCTTTTGCACAGTAAGTTACAAAAATACCATCCGGTCTCAGGCTACGAAAAAGACGATCAAAAATCTCCTGTTGCCATAAATCCGCCTGTTTGTTCGGAGCAAAAGCGTCGAAATAAATCAAATCGTATTCATTTTCACCCATCGGCATAGAGGCAAAGTCGGCCTCAATTTTGTGCAAACTCAGCCAATCGTTCAGTGCTACCGATGCATTCCATGCGGCTTGATGGAAATTGGCGAACAGCGTCTCTTCCCCGAATATCTTTCCGTAATTCAGCATCAGAGCCTGCTCCAATGCCAAAGGATAGAGATCCACCGAGGTATACCTGACTTTCCGACGTCTTTTTTCTGCTTCAATTGCCGTAAGTAGCGCATTCAGGCCTGTACCAAAACCCACCTCAAAAACGCAGGGTTGCTGTGCCTCGCACGCTTCAAATCCCGCTTTAATAAACACATGACGCGACTCTTGAATTGCCCCGTGCACCGAATGGTAATGTTCGTCTATTTCCGGCAGGTAAAGCGTGTGCGATCCATCTTCCGTCAGTTGAAAAAGTATCTCTGGCATAATGAATAATGTGATTTAACGAGCAAAATTAGCCATAATATTTTCAAGAAACGGAACGATTAAGGTTGTTAATAATTAGTTCTATATTTTTTTATCTTTATGACATAAAACTTGGGCTTGGAATCCGTATCTTTGTCACAGTTTTTGTGAGGTAAAATGCATATCGAAAATATCCCGCATAAACAAAAATAAGCAATCTATCAATCAGATAGTTAAATCAAAAATAATTTTTTCTTGATTACACCATTATTACACTATATTTTCTCATGAAACTTTTAGAACATATTGTTGCAGAAAAATTACTAAAGGTAAAAGCTGTAAAATTACAGCCGAACAATCCTTTTACGTGGGCCTCGGGTTGGAAATCGCCTATTTATTGCGACAATCGTAAGACACTCTCTTATCCTGAAATCAGAAATTTCATCAAAATAGAACTTGCACGTTTAGTGTGCGAACATTTCGGAGACGCTACTGCAATTGCCGGCGTTGCAACCGGAGCCATTGCGCAAGGGGCTATGGTTGCCGAAGAGCTCGGACTGCCGTTTGTTTACGTCCGCTCCAAACCGAAAGATCACGGACTTGAGAATCTGATCGAAGGTGATTTACGCCCTGGCAGTAAAGTGCTGGTAATCGAAGATCTCATCTCAACCGGAGGTAGCAGTCTGAAAGCCGTTGAAGCCATCCGTAACGACGGTAGCGAAGTAATTGGCATGTTGGCTATTTTTACCTACGGTTTCCCTATCGCCGAAAAACAATTCAAAGAAGCGAATGTCAACTGCATGACCTTGAGCAACTACGACGCTATTTTGAATGTGGCCCTTGCAACGGATTACATCGACGAAGCAGAAATTAAAACACTCCAAGAATGGCGCCATGATCCATCAAAATGGCATCCTCTTGCCCACAAATAATTAGATGGCAACATTTGAAAGTGCAGTAAAAAGAATCACTTCAAGCGAAGAAGCGATTTATGAAACTTTGTCCGATCTGAGAAATCTGGAACAGTCGAAACACCTGGTTTCCGAAAATACCATTCAGGATATCGAGTTCTACGAAGACAAATGTCATTTCACGGTAAACCCGATCGGTCAAATAGATCTATCCATCATTGATAAGCAACCCAACAAACTCATCAAACTGGGTGCAGACAATGCTCCGATTGATTTTCATGTCAACATTCATCTGAACAAAACATCCGACAACCAGACCAATTTGCATGTCAATGCCCAGGCCGATATTCCGCCCATGGTAAAACTTATGTTTGGCGGACGCATGCAACAGTTCGTCGATCAGTTTGCCGATGCATTGGCCGGCATTAATTATAAATAAACACACAACAATTTCCGACAGAAGAAAATGGCTCAGAAACTTTGGGACAAAGGCGTTACAACCGATCATGAAATAGAACGGTTCACCATCGGGCGCGATCAGGAGATGGATCTATACCTGGCTCAATACGACGTTTTAGGTTCGATGGCTCACATCACCATGCTCGAAAGTATCGGTCTGCTGGAGAAAGAAGAGCTGCAACTGCTTCTGAAGGAATTGAAAAACATCTACGAAATCATTCAAAAAGGCGATTTCGTTATCGAAGAGGGCATCGAAGATGTTCACTCGCAGGTAGAGCTGATGCTGACCCGCTCTCTGGGCGAAATGGGAAAGAAAATTCACAGCGGTCGCTCGCGCAACGATCAGGCGCTGCTCGACCTGAAGCTCTTCGCCCGTGCCGAAATAGAAAAAACCGTAGCAAAAGTGTGCGGTTTGTTCGATGTGTTGATTGCACAGAGCAACCGCTACAAAAACGTGCTAATGCCGGGTTACACACACCTGCAGATTGCCATGCCGTCATCGTTCGGCCTTTGGTTCGGCGCTTATGCCGAAAGCCTTGCCGACGACCTGCAGCTTTTGCTCTCTGCTTATAAAATTGCCAACCGCAACCCGCTTGGCTCGGCCGCCGGATACGGTTCGTCGTTCCCACTTAACCGCCAAATGACCACCGATCTGCTGGGATTCGACACCATGAACTACAACGTGGTGTATGCGCAAATGGGACGCGGAAAAATGGAACGGGTGGTAACCACCGCTCTGGCTTCGGTAGCTGCAACGCTTTCGAAACTGGCTTTCGATGCCTGCCTCTTTTCGAGCCAAAATTTCGGGTTTATCAAGTTACCCGATGCCTTTACCACCGGGTCGAGCATTATGCCGCACAAGAAAAACCCCGATGTTTTTGAGCTGACCCGTGCCAAATGCAATAAGATACAAGCAATTCCGCAGCAGATCACGATGATCGTCAACAACCTGCCGTCGGGCTATTTCCGCGATCTGCAAATTACCAAAGAGTGCTTCGTGCCTACGTTTGAGGAGTTGAACGATTGCCTCAACATGACCACCACGATGATGGAGAAAGTCACCATCAACGAGCATATCCTCGACGATTCGCGCTATGATTTGATATTCAGCGTTGAAACCGTCAACAAACTTGCCAGCGAAGGAATGCCGTTCCGTGATGCGTACAAGAAGGTAGGATTAGACATCGAAGCGGGCAATTTCCATCCGGAAAAAGAGATACACCACACACACGAAGGAAGCATCGGTAATCTTTGCAACGACGAAATCGTCGCTTACAAAGAGGATATTGTTAGCCAATTCAACTTTGACAAAGTGGATCGGGCGTACAACCAATTACTCTCCGTCAAATAAAATCACTCCATGCGCAACCGGAAGGCTCCGGAAGTTTTCGTATCGACAAAAGCAATACCCAGCGAGTCGCACTGCTGCTTCAACCGGGCACTGTACCATTTTGAAATGGAATTGTCGACCACGACCTGCTTCGGTTCCACAAACCGCAGCAATTTATCCATGGTAATGCGGGTTTTGTTGCCCACTATCAGGTAATCGACAGCCATTCTGCGATCCGAATATTTTCTGCGAAACAACGTGTCGTTTGTAATGAGGAAATGCTTTTCGCAAAAAGCCACCGCCCGCCGGTCAATGAATTGTTGTCGTTCAATCCCTTGCCGTATCCGATAACCCGACGACAACTGCTTCAGCTTCAACGAATCGGAAGTAACGGCAAAACTTTGATTGCCAGACGTAAACTGCACATGCGTATTTTTGTTGTCGGCCCACACCACCACCTCTTTCTGCTTTATCGACTGGAAATTACGCGCAAGATCATCGGTCAGAAAAAGAAACACACAGCCAAGAGCAAGCTGTAACAATAGATATTTTCGGGTGGCAAAATAGCCAGCCGCAAACAAAATAGCCAGCGAACAGACCCACAGTTGCCACTGATCGATCCACAAATTATAGGCCGCGCAGGGCAAATGTTCGATCCACCGGATAGCGCTGTTCATCCCCACAAGCATCCATTTCAACGCAAGAGCCACCCAACCGGCAATCACAGGCAACGGAGCCACCAGTAACAACGCCATGGCCGCATACATGATAAATCCCGAAAGCGGCACCACCACGATATTGCTCAGCCAGAAAAAGTTGGAAAACCGGTGAAAATAGAAGACACCCAATGCTGCCGTGCCAAGCTGCGCCGCCACCGACACGCAGGTCAACTCCCACAGCCACCGCAACGGTTTGAATTTGACATACCATAGTTTTTTGAACTTCGGCTCAAAATAGACGATGCTCAACACCGCAAGATAGCTTAATTGAAACCCTACATCGAACAGATAGCACGGATCGTAGAGCAGCATCACGAAGGCCGAAAAGAAGATGGTATTGTAGATTTGCGGCTTGCGCGAAACGACGTAACCCAAAGCGATGAGTGAGAACATCAGAGCCGAACGCACCACGGCAGGCGCAAGTCCGGTAAGCAGCGCAAATGCCCAGAGCAGGACAATCACGATGAGATGTTTGGCAATAAACAAGCCACGCCGCTTGTCCATAAAACCGAGCAAAAAATAAAATACCGCACACACAATGGCTACATGCAACCCCGACACCGACAATACATGCATGGCGCCGGTCACACTGTAGCTATCCATCAGCTCGCGGGTCAGCGCATCGTTATACCCCAGCATCAACGCGGCAACCACCGCAAATTCGTCACCGCCGATGTGATAGCGCTTGTAAATTGCCAACAATTTCTGCCGAAAATGTGACGCGATCACTCCGGGAGAAAACCCGGCATCATTGCCGATCTTTTTAAAATGCCCCTGAGACGCGTAAGCCGTAGCCGACACGCCATGCAGTTGCAAATAGCGCCCAAAATGAAACTCTTCCGGATTCCCGTTCGACCGGGGCACAGAAAAGGTGGTATAAACCAACAGTTGATCGCCAAAATCGAATCGTTTGCCCGACGAATCCTTCGGGAGGTAAAGCAAAGCCCTCTTTTCAACATCGACAAACCGACCCTCTTTCAAATAATGAACAACCGCCACTTTATACAATGTCGATTTTGCCTTTTCGATCGGAGCCTCTTTCACCTCGACCCAAAACAAACCTTTAACTCCGTCAAACGGAAAAGCGACACTCTTTTGCGATTGGTGAAACGACCATGCCCCCAAAACATAAAAGCAAAGCAAAACGCCGCTACCGAATAACCAGCGAAACCGAAACTGATGGACATCATTTTTGATGATCAGCGAAAGAACAATGGCAGCAATGGCAAGACTCAGCAATACAATAGAAATCCATTCGGGAATTTCGAGCATATTCCCTGTAAATATTCCGGCTGCCAATGCAAAAAACAGCCTGAAAAACGGAATCCGATGGATAAAACTTGTCATGTTGCCGGTGTATTTTGTGCCGGATCGGGCTCTTCCTTTGGTTCTTCTCCCTCTTCGTCATATTTCATTGCCATCTCCGATAGTTCATCATCTTCGGGTGACACTTCGGGTTCCGGCTCTTCCGGTTGCCATCCGGATTTCCGGAAGACAAAAGCAAGTATCGAACCGGCAATAGCTCCCGACAGATGCCCCTCCCACGAAATGGATTCGTTGGGCAGAAAAGGGAGCATATCCCATACCATGCTTCCATACCAAAACACCACCGCCAACGAAATTGCTAAAAGAGAGATGTTGCGCATCAGCAAGCCACCCCAGAAAATAAAGAAGGCCAATCCGTAAATAACGCCACTCGCTCCGATATGAATGCTGTCGCGCCCGATGATCCACAACAAAAAACCGGTCATCGGCCATAAAAGCAGTAAAACCTTACCAGCAACATCCCGGTAAAAATAGAATAAGGCAACCGACAGAATAAAAAATGTAGAAACATTATTGAACAAATGCGATAGCCCCGCATGAGCAAACGGATGTAGCAAAACGCCCTTCAATCCGGCGACGGTTCGTGGCACCACACCCCACGCTTCCACATTCCACTGAAGTCCCCATTGCAACACGTAACTGAGCACAAGCAACAACGAAATCAGAATCGGGAAAACCAACGCATGCACAAAACGGCGGCGTTCGTTTGACATATTGGGATAGAACAACATACTCCGAATTTTAATCTACAAATATAATTTTTCAAAAACAAGACTCCAAATGTTCATAAAAAATATATTGCAAGCCGTATGCCATTCTAAAAAAATGATCTATCTTTGAACTACAAATTGGAATAATGTGCCCATCCTGAATATCAACTCTATCCCTATATCAAAACGGGAATTTCTTCAGAATACAGGCCGAATCTTTTCAGAAATAAGAAAACAAACAAATTAATATCAAGCAATTATGGCAGAACAAGACCTCAAACAGCCCTCCATTGAAAAACTAAAGGCCCTGCAATTAGCCATGGATAAGATCGAAAAAGATCATGGCAAAGGTACCATCATGAAAATGGGAGACAACAAGGTAGTAGATGTCCCCGTAATTTCGACCGGATCAATCGGTTTAAACAATGCCCTGGGTGTAGGCGGACTTCCCCGTGGCCGTGTGATCGAAATTTACGGACCCGAATCGTCCGGTAAAACGACACTGGCCATTCATGCTATTGCAGAAGCTCAAAAAGCGGGAGGAATTGCCGCCATCATCGATGCCGAACATGCTTTCGATCGCTTTTATGCCGAAAAATTAGGCGTTGACATCTCCAACCTCCTCATTTCGCAACCTGATAGCGGAGAACAGGCTCTCGAAGTAGCCGACCAACTGATCCGTTCTTCGGCTGTCGATTTGGTTGTAATCGACTCGGTAGCAGCGCTTACTCCGAAAGCCGAACTGGAAGGTGATATGGGAGATTCCAAAATGGGTCTTCAGGCGCGTCTGATGTCTCAGGCTTTACGTAAGCTTACTGCAAATATCAACAAAACAAATACCTGCTGCATTTTCATCAACCAGCTACGCGAAAAAATCGGTGTGATGTTCGGCAACCCCGAAACCACCACCGGTGGTAACGCCCTCAAATTCTACGCTTCCGTTCGCCTCGATATCCGCCGTATCGGACAAATCAAAGATGGCGAAGAGGTGATTGGCAACCAGACCCGTGTAAAAGTGGTAAAAAACAAAGTGGCACCTCCTTTCCGCAAAGCAGAATTCGACATTATGTTCGGCGAAGGTATTTCACGCAACGGTGAGATTGTCGACCTCGGCGTAGAATACGGCATCATCAAAAAGAGCGGTTCGTGGTATAGCTATGGAGAGACCAAGATAGGACAAGGCCGCGACGCTGCCAAGAATGTCATTAAAGACAACCCCGAACTGGCAGCCGAATTGGAAGCCAAAATTACTGAAGCTTTGAAACAACCCAAATAAGAATAGAAACCGAGAAATGGGAAAAGTATTGATTATCGGCGCAGGCGGTGTGGGTACCGTTGTTGTGCACAAAGTGGCTCAAAACCACGCGGTATTTACTGAAATCATGCTGGCAAGCCGTACCAAATCGAAATGCGACGTCATTGCCGCCGATGTAAAACAACGTTACGGCGTAAATGTGGCTACGGCTCAGGTAGACGCCGACAACGTAGCCGAACTGATTGCTCTTTTCAACGATTATAAACCGGAACTGGTTATCAATGTGGCTCTGCCTTATCAGGATCTGACCATCATGGATGCCTGTCTGGCTACCGGAGTAAATTACCTCGACACGGCCAACTACGAACCAAAAGACGAGGCTCACTTCGAATACAGCTGGCAGTGGGCCTATCAGCAACGCTTCAAGGATGCCGGATTAACCGCTATTCTCGGTTGTGGCTTCGATCCGGGGGTAACCAGCGTGTTTACTGCTTATGCCGCCAAACACCATTTCGACGAAATTCAGTATCTCGACATCGTCGACTGTAATGCCGGTGACCACCACAAAGCATTTGCCACCAACTTCAACCCGGAGATCAACATCCGCGAGGTAACTCAAAAAGGCAAATACTGGGAAAACGGACAGTGGGTAGAAACCGAACCGCACGAAATTCACAAACCATTGAACTATCCGGAAATCGGCCCGAAAGAGTCGTACGTGATCTACCACGAAGAACTGGAGTCATTAGTTAAAAACTTTCCGACACTGAAACGCGCCCGCTTCTGGATGACTTTTGGTCAGGAATACCTCACGCACCTGCGTGTAATCCAAAACATCGGAATGGCCCGCATCGACGAAGTGGAATACAACGGCGTGAAAATCGTGCCTATCCAGTTCCTGAAAGCCGTACTGCCCAACCCGGGCGATCTGGGCGAGAACTATACCGGCTGGACCTCCATCGGTTGCCGCATCTCGGGCATCAAGGATGGCAAACAGAAGAGCTACTACATTTACAACAATTGCAGCCACGAAGCGGCCTTTAAGGAAACAGGAACGCAGGGTGTAAGCTACACCACCGGCGTACCGGCCACTATCGGCGCTTTAATGTTCATGACCGGACAATGGCGTCAACCGGGCGTATTCAACGTGGAAGAGTTCAATCCCGATCCTTTCCTCGAACAGCTCGGCAAGCAGGGTCTTCCCTGGGTGGAACTGACAGATATCGATCTGGAACTGTAGTTTCAATTTAAAAATACGGAAAACAACGTTCAGCGAAGCTAATATGCCAATGTGCCAATAAATCTGCAAATGCAGTATTTGTTGGCACATTTTTATTTTCCGACAACCATTCTCCCACCCATAAAAACGTAATATTTGGAATACAATTCCAATTTTCGGCGTAATATCTGGAATACACGGCAATATGGACACTCCTAATTCTAAATTTAACGCACCTTTCTTCACAAGATAATTCATTATCTTTGCAGCCCAAACAAAACAACTATCAATCAGCAAAATGGATTACAACCAAATACCCTCTCCCTGCTTCGTGCTCGACGAAGTACGGCTGCGCAACAACCTCGAACTCATCTGTTCGGTAAAAGAACGTGCCGGTGTGGAGATCATTCTTGCGTTTAAGGCATTCTCCATGTGGAGCGCCTTCCCGATTGTACGCGAATACATTCCCTTCTCCACCGCCAGTTCGCTATCCGAAGCACAACTGGCATTTGAGGAGATGGGGAGCCTTGCCCATACCTATGCCCCGGCCTACACCGACGAAGAATTTCCGACAATAGCCAGATACAGCAGTCACGTAACGTTCAATTCATTGAACCAGTTCGAACGTTTGTATCCGGTCACCCGGCAAGCCGGACATCCGGTTTCGTGCGGATTGCGCATCAATCCCGAGTTTTCGGACGTAGAGACTGACCTCTACAACCCATGTGCACCCGGCTCACGTTTAGGCATTGTGGCCGATATGTTGGGCGAAAAGCTTCCGGAAGGCATCGAAGGGCTCCACTTTCACACGTTGTGCGAATCGCGCTCTACCGACCTGGAGAAAACGTTGGCTGTGGTGGAAGAAAAGTTTGGCAAGTACTTCTCTCAGATCAAATGGATCAACATGGGCGGCGGTCACCTGATGACGCACAAAGAATACGACACAGAACATCTGATTACGCTACTCCGCGACTTCAATGCCAAATACCCGCACCTGCAACTCATTTTAGAGCCCGGTAGCGCCTTTGCCTGGCAAACAGGAGAACTGGTATCGTCGGTAGTCGATATCGTCGAAAACAAGGGTATCAAAACGGCTATGCTCAACGTTTCGTTTGCCTGCCACATGCCCGATTGCCTAGAGATGCCGTATAAACCGACCATTCTGAGTGCAATCGATCCACAAGAGGGCAAACCCACCTACCGCATGGGAGGCAACAGCTGCCTTTCGGGCGACTTCTTTGGCGACTGGAGTTTTGAAAAAGAGCTGGAGATTAGCGACCGCATCGTTTTTATGGATATGATTCACTACACAATGGTCAAAACCACCACCTTCAACGGCGTTTCGCATCCCTCAATCGGTATCTGGACGAAAGAAAACGAGTTTAAACTCGTCAAAAAATTCGGGTATGCGGATTTCAAAAACCGCCTGTCATAAGCAAAAATACTGATTTTCAACAGCCTATATTGCATTTCAAGTTTTTCGCCGAAAATATTTGTCAGTTAAAAAAAAGAGTGTATATTTGCATCCGCAAACGCGGAAATAGCTCAGTTGGTAGAGCACGACCTTGCCAAGGTCGGGGTCGCGGGTTCGAGTCCCGTTTTCCGCTCCAAGTGATCTGGCGGTTTTTCCGCCTTTTTTTTCTTTATTGCCCGGATGGCGAAATTGGTAGACGCGCTAGTTTCAGGGACTAGTGGTCGTAAGGCTGTGCAGGTTCGAGTCCTGTTCCGGGCACTAACAGAATACTTACCCAGGTGGTGGAATTGGTAGACACGCTACTTTGAGGGGGTAGTGAGAGCAATCTTGTGTGAGTTCGAATCTCATCCTGGGTACCAAAACAACAAGCACTTATTGGAGAAAATTCTACCAATAAGTGCTTGTTGTTTTATACTTAACAAACATCACTGCCACCCGCCACCAAGCGCGCGATATAGGGTGATTTTTTGCTGAACGATGCTATTGTAAGTATTATAAAGCGACAATTCGCTCGACAAAACACTATTCTGGGCCGATAGCACTTCGAGATAGGTTGCATACCCGTTCACCAATAACTCTTGTGAATATTCATACGCCTTCTTCAACGCATCCACCTGTTCCTTCTGAAAGCCGGCCTGCTGCGAACTGTAGCGGATCGATGCAAGAGCGTTTGATACTTCGTTACCGGCAGTCAGCAGGCTTTGTTTAAAAGTCAACAGAGCCGTCTCTTTTTGCAAACGGGCAATCTCTTTTTGTGTCTTCAATGTTCTTCCGTTCAGGATCGGCTGTGTCAAACCAGCCACCGCATTCCAGAACAAAGAGCCGGGCAGGTTGAACCAGTTAGATATTCCCCTCGCATCGGGACCTATCGCCCCCGACAGGTTAAACTGAGGGTACAATGCAGCTTGTGCCACATTAAACTGCTCGTGAGCTGCCCGCAAAGCAAATTCAGCCGCCTGAACGTCCGGCCTGTTGCGCAACAACTGAACCGGCAGTCCGGTTGCCAACTGTTCGGCATGAAAAGCGGTCAGGTCAACATCCGGCGAACGATCCACCGAAGATGACGGTTTACCGAGCAACGTGCAAATATAATTTTCACCGGTCGAAATCGAAGCTTCAATTTGAGGAAGATATGCTTTGGCTGTTGCCAATTGAGCTTTTGCCTGCAGGACGGCCACTTCCGTAGTCTGTGCCGATTTTTTCAGGCTCTTGACCGTTTCCAGATAACGTGCATAACTTTTGATGTTACACTCTGTAATCTCCTTTTGTTTATCTAAGGTAATAAGTTGATAATAGGCCGAAGCTATATTCGCGATCAATTGTGTTTTGACAGCTTCCACTGTCGCTTTTTGTTGAAGATAGAGCGCCTGTTGCGATTTTTTTGCACTCGACAGTTTTCCCCACACATCGATTTCCCAACTCGACGAGAGGGACAACTTCAGATCGGTATACGGCGGATTTGTCGCATGAGCCGCGTTCCCATATTTCGAATTATCGGATAGCGTTCCACTTAAACCGGCACTGAGAGTGGGAAAGAAAGCGGCTTTACTCTGACTTACATATTGTTCGGACTGCTTCAACTTTAGAATCGCGCTCTGTATATTGAGATTGCTATCCAATGCTTCTGCAATCAGTTTTTGCAGATTCGGATCGACATAAAAGCTCTTCCAACCGATTTTTGCAACATTTTGCGCAGTATCCACTGCCGTACTATCCCGATACAATGCTTTCAGTCCCAACATTCCGGGAGCATTGTAGCGCTGTACAGAACAGGCACTAAAAATCACGATTCCGGTCAGGACAAATGCGAACCGATATATTATCTTATTTCTCATCTGATTCATTGCAATTTAGGATTCAACCTCTCCACTTTCTTTTACGAATCTTCTCATCAATATTTTCGCAAATAATATACATGGTAGGAATTACAAAAATACCGAACACGGTTCCTATCAACATACCTCCGGCAGCCGCAACTCCAATCGAATTATTACCTGCTTTGCCGGCACCACTCTCCAGAATTAGCGGTAGCATTCCAAAAATAAAGGCAAACGAGGTCATCAAAATAGGCCGCAAACGAGCAGTTGCACCTTCAATGGCTGCATCCACTATTCCCATTCCATGTTCACGCCGCTGTCGGGCAAACTCGACGATCAGAATACCGTTTTTACCCAGCAATCCGATGAGCATAATGAGCGAAACCTGCACATAAATATTATTCGTTATGCCAAAAAGATTGATAAACAGAAAGACTCCGAACACGCCTATGGTGAGAGAAAGCATTACCGAAAGTGGTAACACATAACTCTCGTATTGAGCACAGAGCACAAAATAGACGAACAAGAAGCAAAGCACAAAAATATAGATGGCCTGGCTGCCCGACTTAATCTCTTCTCGCGACATACCCGAAAATTCTATTTCATAACCAACCGGAAGTTTCGAGGCCTCTTCTTTCACCGCAGCGATTGCATCGCCAGAACTAAACCCTTTCTTCTGCTTCCCCTGAACGGTTGCCGCAGTAAACAAATCGTAGCGGGTAATAGTTTCGGGGCGATACACTTTCTGAAAATTGATGAGCGTGGTAAGCGGCACCATCTGATTCTGCTTATTCCGCACCATCACCTTGCTTAAAGAATTCAGATCCGTTCTATCTTCAGGTGCGGCCTGAATAATAACCCGACAATATTTGGTATAACGGTTAAAATCGGAGATCATCATTCCCCCATAATATGCCTGAAGTGCCTGAAAAACATCGTTCACGGCGACCTCCTCCATCTTACACTTATCTACCTGTACATCAAACTGATATTGTGGGAAATTTACATTAAACGAAGAACTGATAAAATCAATTTCAGGACGGGTTTGTAAATTATTCATAAACTCCTTCACTACCTGATAAAATTTGGTGATATCGCCACCCGTTTTATCTTCCACCTGAACTTCAAACCCATCCGACGATCCGAATCCACGAATAGGAGGTGGAGCATAAAAAATAATCTTTCCCTCTTTGATCTTAGCCGTTTTTTTGTTGAGCAGTTCTATCACATCAGTTGTCGAGGTATCGCCACGCTTTTCCCACGGCACCAAAGAACAGGTCATCATACCATGCGAGCTGCCATTTGTTCCGCTCAGCATACTTTGACCGGCAATACTCATACGTGCGGCAAACAGATCGATGGTATTCATCGTACTGTCAATCTGCTTCATCATATTTCGGGTACGTTCAAGAGATGCGCCCGGAGGAAGGGTAACATCGGCACTAATCATACCTTGATCTTCATTTGGCACAAACGCTGTAGGCGTACTCTTAATCAACAAATAAGCACCTAATGCAAACGTAAGAATAACCGCTACTGGAATCCAACGTCGATGGGTAAAAAGGCTCAATGCTCTTTTATATTTCTGAGTGGTTGCTTCGAAAGCAATGTTGAAGTTTGCATGTAAACGGTTCAGGAAATTCTTCTTTTCTACCTCTTCCGATGACCTTCGAATAAACATGGTACACAATACCGGACTCAAAGTCAATGCATTGATAGCCGAAAGTGTAATTGCAACAGCCAGCGTCAGACCGAATTGCCGGTAAAATGTTCCGGCCGGACCCGTCATGAAACTTACCGGAATAAACACAGATGCCATCACCAGCGTAATCGAGATAATGGCTCGCCAAATCTCATTCATGGCCTTAGAGGTTGCCTCAAACACCGACAAGGAGTTGTCATGATCCAGTTTGGCATGTACGGCCTCGACCACCACAATCGCATCATCGACCACAATACCAATTGCCAGCACCAAAGCAAAAAGTGTGAGCAAATTGAGAGAAAAGCCCAACAGATTGAGTATAAAAAAAGTTCCGATTATGGCCACTAAAGCCGAAATACCCGGAATAAGCGTAGATCGCCAATTCTGAAGAAACAGGAACACCACGATAAACACAAGAATGAATGCCTCTACAAATGTTCGCTTCACTTTATGGATAGATGCTTCAAGAAATTTATTCGCGTCGTTGGGAATTGCATATTTTACTCCGGGAGGAAAGCGTTTGGACAAGGTTTCGAGTTTTGTTTTCAAAGCATCCACCACATCGCGAGCATTCGATCCGGCCATCTGATAAACCGACATACCGACACCCGGCTTACCGTTTACCAGCGTATTGACCGAATAATCATTGCCACCCAGTTCTATCTTAGCCACATCTTTTAATTTCAGAATACGTCCATCATTATTAGCTTTTATCACGATGTTTTCATAATCGGGAATGTCGTTAAACTTTCCTTTGTACGTCAACGTATACTGAAATTGTTGTTTCCCATTCAGCCCCAACTGACCCGGAGCAGCTTCAACATTCTGCTCCTGAATAGCACTAATCACATCACTTGGCATTAAACTGTACGATGCCATCCTAACCGGATCGAGCCATACCCGCATCGAATAATTGAGCGAACCAAAAATATTGACCTGACCTACGCCATTGATACGTTCAAGTTCCGGCGCTATGTTGATACGGGCATAGTTTTGAAGAAATGTCTGATCGAATTTCGGATTATCGCTGTAGAGAGAAGCCACCAGCAACTGATTATTCATCATTTTACGGGTCGATACTCCATTTTGTGTCACGGTTGTCGGTAACTGGCTCATCGCAGCCGACACCCGGTTCTGAACATTGACCTGATCCATATTAGGATCTGTCCCCAGTTCGAAATAGATGCTAATGGATGCGCTGCCATTGTTAGTGGCATTAGACACCATGTAAGTCATGCCTTCTACCCCGTTTATCTGCTCTTCCAACGGAGTGACGACACTTCGTAAAACAGTTTGTGCGTTAGCTCCCGGGAAGCTGGCGCTTACCCTCACCATTGGAGGAGCAATGTTCGGAAACTGTTCTACCGGAAGATTTATATAGCCCAATATACCCAATATGCAGATCAGAATAGAAATTACGGTTGAAAATACTGGACGTTTCAAAAAAATTTGTACCATCGTTTCGATTATTTTTTATCGTTCGTACCCCTTATTTCGAATGCTTCTCACGTCCTATCAATGGAATTATTTTATCTCCGTCTTTCAACCTATTCAGACCGTCGATAACATATCTATCTCCTTCCCGAATGCCATCGGAAACAACATATTGATCTGCCGTACTATTTACAACCGTGATAGTTGTGGCATGAACAATCCCTTTGGCATCGACAAGGTAAATCATTTTTTTATCCTGAATTTCATAAGTAGACTTCTGAGGCACAAGAATCATGTTTTTGTATTGTGTCGGAACTATTAACGTTCCACTGGTACCAGTATGTAACAATGCTTGAGGATTAGGAAATACGGCTTTCATTTGCAACGAACCGGTTGTCTGGTCAACGATACTGCTTCCCAATTGAAGTTTTCCTTTGTAATCGTATTTCTGTCCGTTAGCCAGTATCAATTCCACTTGAGGCATTTTAGATACTTTTTGCTTCAGCGTCCCGGGCAAACTATCGCATAATTGGAGCAGTTTTTTTTCATCAAACGAAAAATAGGCAAATACATCGCCACTACTTGCAACAGTAGTTATCGGTTCGGCCAAGCCTGCTGTCAAGAGGCTTCCCGGTTTCAACGTAATGCGCCCCACAACACCCGAAACCGGACTTTTAATCAGGGTATATCCAAGGTTGATTCGAGCATTTTCATACGTAGCTTTTGCAGCCTGCATATTGCTTCGGGCTGTCTGCAGCTGATACGGACTTATAATCTCTTTGTCTACTAAAGGTTGTAACTTTTTCACTTCAAGCAATGCATTATCGTAGGCTGCGCGCGTCGAGTTGACCGTTTGACGATAATCGGCATCGCTGATTTTCAGAATCGGAGCTCCTTTCCTCACATTATCGCCTTCCTTCACAAAAATCCGTTGTATATACCCTGTTGCCCGAGAATAAACATCTACCGTATTCTCACTTTCTATCTGCGTTGCAAAGCTAGTATAAACCGTAGCATCTCCGCGTTGAATAACAGCGACTCTATACTTGGAAGGATCTTTCTTTTCTTTTCCGTTTTTTTGCCCTTTACAAGAAAAGAATGCAATAGGCACAAGAATAAATATCAAAAGAGAAATAACAGAGACACCTTTGTTTTTCATACCATTCGAATTATATATACAACTAATTTATTGAAATTTATACTACCCTGCTTTTTGTTCTCAAACAGGACAAATGTAATCTATTTAAATGACAAATAGATTCTATCTTCATTAAGATATTCCTCAAAACAAAATGCTATAAGGTTTTTAAGACAGAAAAAAAATCTGATGGTTTAAAAAACAGAAGATATTTTAGGATTGAAATGGTATCAGGATCTCCATGCATTTGCAGAAATTTTTTACAGGGAGAGGGGGGGGGGGGTAAAAAAAACGCCCTTACAACGATAAAGTTGTAAGGGCGTTTCAAAAAAGTGGCGGTTACCTACTCTCCCACATTGTGTGCAGTACCATCG
>JAFNAS010000021.1 GCA_017860295.1 Bacteroidota bacterium
GACAGAACTAAATTTCAAAATGACAAAGATCGTTTTAGGCTTAATGAGCCAAATTTATTTGATTTTTAATAACGCCCCAATTTTAATGGGACACTAGTGGAGCATTTTTTTAGTATATCAATTTTTCAGGTTCTATATAAACCAAACAGTGGTTGAATATACTGGGGAATTTTACGAGCAATTTTGCAACCTAATGTAATGAACCCCCAAAGTTTATACTGTTTTATAATCCGGTAGTCTTCAGATGATTTGAGCCCCTGAAGTCCCGGGGTAGTGCTTTTTCCCCCAAAACGCATCTTAACCACAATCCTGTTCAGATATACCTTTTTAATTTTTTCGTTTGTAAACCACCTGAGCGAAATTTCGTAATCACTTGCAATTTTAAAGGATTCATCATACAAGCCATATTGTTCGAAAACAGCGCGCCGTACATATATGGTTGTGTGTAAAGGAATCCAGCCAAAATACAACCGATTTTTATTAAAACCGGATGAAGCATAAAGCCTTCTTATTTTGTTGGCATTATTCTTAGCAACATAGACTCCTTTTGCATACACCAAATCTGCATTTGTTGATTCAAAGGTAGTACATATTTCCGATAAAGTAGTATCAGCATACAAAAGATCATCCGAATGCAAAATACCGATAATATCTCCTGTCGCATTTCGAATACCTTTATTCAGTGCATTATATAGTCCACTGTCTTTTTCTGAGATATAGCATGCAAGTTCAGATTTATACGGTTCAATCGCTTCCAATGTTCCATCCGTGGATCCTCCATCAATAACGATATATTCTAAGTTACTATTTTTTTGTTTCAATATTGATTTAATACACTCAGCAATACACTCCTTATTGTTGTAAACGATTGTGATTATTGATATTTTTTGTTTCACAGATTGAGAAATTGATAGTTATTTTATAACTCTGGTTCTTATTTTTTCTGCTGGATTTCCTTGATAAATGGTAAAAGAATCCATATCTTTAGTCGCAATAGATCCCACAGTTAAAATTGAATGTGATTTGCACGTAACTCCAGGACAAACAACAGCCTTCGCTCCAATCCAGACCCCATCTTCTATGACAATTGGAGCATTTCTGTAATCAAATGATTGTACACTATAATCGTGGTTGCCAGTGAGCAAAAGTGCTCCTTGGGAGATGCAGACATTACTTCCTATTGTTACTTTATCTAAATTGTCAATCCATACATTTTCTCCTATCCAAACGTTATCACCTATCACTAATTTCCAAGGAAATTTAATGTGTACAGATGGTTTGATGACTAATCCGTTTCCTATTTTTGCTCCAAATAGTCGAAGTAAATGTGTTTTTACAGAAATAACAGGTATAAAAGGAGATTTAATCAAGAGAGCGTGTATAACAAACCAAAATACCTGTTTTGATGCACTTGCTTGTTTATCAAAAGTGGAATTTACAAAACGACTCAAATCTGTTTTCATGGAAATATTAATAGGAGGATTATTCCCAACCCTCAAGAGTTATAATTGGAATCCAGCTGTTAATGCGTCGTGATAAAACATTTTCACAGTGTCGAGAGAATATTGTTCCAAATCATAGTTAATTAATGGTATTTTTTTTAGAATGTCATTAGTTACAGTAATGATTTGACAACCAATTTCATCCGCTTGAAAAATATTCAGAAATTCCCTTGGGCTGGCCCAGATTACTTCAGCCAATGGTTTTAATTTTATTATTTCAATGGCAGCTGACATTAGTGGTAAAGGATCTATTCCTGTATCGGCAATTCTTCCTGCAAAAATTGATACATAAGAAGGCGTATTGGCATTAAGACTTGAAACAACATCTATGACTTGTTGTAATGTCATAATAGCCGTGATGTTAAGTTTTACCCCACTATCGCTCAACTCTTTTATTATTTCACATGTTGTTTCTTTTTTTGTATTCGTAATAGGAATTTTCACATAAACATTATCTCCCCATGTGGATATTTTAAGAGCTTGGCGTTTCATTTCGGCTAATTCATCAGAAAATACTTCAAAGGATAAGGGTTTATCCGTAACTGTTCTCAGAATATCTTTAGCAAAACTTTCATAATCAGTAATGCCAGCCTTTTTCATTAAAGTGGGGTTGGTAGTTAAACCTTTAATGTATGGTTGATCATACATTTCAATCATACTCTTTTTATCAGCTCCGTCTGCAAAAATTTTCACTTTTAGTGAATTGATATCTTTCATAATTGGTCGTGTGATTTAATGAATTGTACTGCTTCTATGAATTTTGAACAGCTATAATTTGGCATAGAGCGCTTTTCATTATAGCCATAATCGATTAAAATAGTTTTAACGCCTGCATTTATACCAGCATCAATATCTCTCCAACGATCTCCAATTAAAAAAGATTTAGAGAGATCAATGTTCCATGTTTTTGAAGCTGACAAGATCATTCCTGGCTTTGGCTTTCTGCAATTACAGTTGTCAACAGAATCATGATAACAGCATAAAAAATCATCTATAATTAACTGTTGTTTCAAGAAATTGTTAATCTCCGTCACAAACTGCAATGAAGTAGTACCGCGTGCGACATCCGGTTGATTTGTAATGACGATTAAAATAAAACCTAGTTTCTTTAATTCTTGCAATCCCTCAGGAACACCATCCAATATTTCTACTTCCTCTTTGGTTTTGGGAGGGTATGGTTTTCCTTCAATGATTAAGGCCTTGTTTAGAACGCCATCTCGGTCAAGAAAAATGGCTTTTATTTTAGGGTTGATTCCCATTTCGTTTGTTTAGATTTTAATAAAGGATGAGATACAAGTAAATGCCAAATAACCGCCTGAAATGCTTCAGAATGAGGGGTGATAGTTTCTGGATTAACCGTTGGGACAATTAATAATGCATCGGCAACTTTAGCGGTATATCCTCCATCTCTTCCAACAATACCGATAATTTTAGTCTGCCTCTCTTGACCTAATTGTAAAGCTTTCACAAGGTTTAGGCTAATATTTTTTTCGATATTTCCGCCTCCTACCGAAAAGATAAATAGGCAGTCTTTTTCATTTAATTTGCTTGTTTTTAGCCATTCAGAAAATATAGTATCCCAACCTTCATCATTAGTTCTAGCTGTTAATTCCGATACATTATCAGTAGGGGCATAGGATTCTATACCAACAATTTTACGAAAATCATTTACAGCATGAGAGGCATTTGCGGCACTGCCTCCAACTCCCAAAAAGAATAATCTACCATTTTTATTTCTGGTTTCTTCAATTATTGATGCCATTTTTTCAATAGCTATGCTATCTAATTGTTCAATAATTGAAATTGCTTCACCTAAATGTTGTTTAGAATATGAATTCATGAGTTTTTAGTTTTTAAATATTGTGATAAATCTTTTATTCCTTGGAACGATCCTATTTCATAAAAGCGTTTTTGAGATTCGTACCCAATTAATTTCTTTTCTAATGACAGAGTTTCGTATATTTCAGACAAATCAAATGCAAAATTATGTGGATAATCTTGAAATGCTCTTTTTCTTAATACGCCTAATCCAAAATCAATGTAGTTCATTTTGTTGTTTTTGTTTGTTTTTGAATATTGTACGATTTGGTTATTTAGAAAAGTTGCATTGCTGGAGTCAAATAAATTGTCATTTTTATAAATTGTCATTAGTCCCTCTGGATTTGCTTTTGTAAATAGAGTCTCTATTGATTTGTACTCAATGTCCAAATAGGAGTCCCCGTAAGTTACAAAAAAAAATTCAGGTAATTCTGGCAAGGCTTTTTTAATTGCACCTCCAGTACCTAATAATCGTTCTCCATCAAAAGAATAAGTGATTTTTATTGTTTTGTTATAGGAATGTGATTCAATAACTTCTTTTACCATTTGGCCTAAGTACCCTAAACAAAAATGGATATGTTCGATATTGTTCCTTGTGAATAAATCCAGTTGGTGCAAAACAAAAGGCTTCCCATTTATATCAATTAATGATTTAGGAATTTTCTCAGTAATAGGGCGGATTCTTGTTGCAAGTCCGCCAGCTAACACTACAATAGGTAAGGTCATTGTAATATAATTTTTGTTCCTTCAAAATCAAATTTAAATCGAACCTCTTCAAGGCCTGCATTTTTCATTGTATATCTCAATTTATTCCGATCTTCTGCATAAAATAGCAAAAACCCACCACCTCCGGCTCCAACTAATTTTCCTCCAACAGCTCCGTTTTTCAGTCCTAAGTCATACCATTTGTCAATTTGTAGATTACTCATTCCCCCGGATCTTCTTTTTTTATGTTCCCAATGTTCATGCATTAGCTGTCCAAATTCGAGTGTTTTTCCATCTTCTAATAAACGTTTACTCTTATTTCCCATCGCTTTTACAAAATTTAGATTGTCAATCATTTCTTTATTGTGATCTTGGGATTTTTCTTTCTGATCTTTTAGTATTGTTCCCGCGCTTCTTGCAAAGCCAGTGAAAAATAAAAGTAAGTTATCTTCCAAATCAAATAGGGTTTCATCAGAAATTTTTAAAGGTTCAGTAGATACTTTACCATCTTTGTGAAATGTAAAGCATGTTAGACCTCCATAAGCCGCTATATATTGGTCTTGTTTGCCAATAGGCTCAGATAGTCTATCAATTTCAATATGGCAAGCTAGTTCAGCAAGCTCCTGAGGCAGTATTAACTTACGTTGGTAGGCATATAGTGCTTTAATTAGGGCTGTTGTAAAGCTGCCAGAAGATCCTAATCCAGTTCCCGATGGTATATCAGCTAAGGATGTTATTTCAATTTGAGGGGTTTCTAAACCTTGTTGCAATAGCGTTTCTCTAATTATGGGGTGCTTTACTTCGGATGAGTGTATTACTTGCTCCTGATGAGAATATTTGAGATAAATACCCTTATTGAACGGTTTCATAATTGTGAGATAGACATATTTATCTATTGCTGCGGAAATTAAAAAACCTTCATATTCACTATAATAAGAAGACAAGTCTGTGCCTCCTCCTCCTAAAGTAATTCTTAATGGGCTTCTAGTTATTATCATGCTGATTTTTAATTGTATTGTAAAAAAATTTTGTTTGTAAGGCAATCTTTTGTGGATCGAGCTCATTCTCTAATAATTTGTGCCCATTAGCGCCCATTATTTTCTGTTCTATACTGTCCTGATTGAAAGACAAACATAATGCACTCGAAATGGATTTTGGGTCAATATCTACCCACCACCCACATTTGTATTGCTCCAATGTTGACCATGGAGCGCCAATAGTACAGATAACAGGACATTGCTGTCCTAGAGCCTCGGCGACTACAGTCCCAAAATTTTCACTTCGAGTAGGCAGAACAAATGCTTTTGCTCCACGCATTAAAGATAATTTTTCGATTTCAGAAACTTCTGGGACAAAGAAGACTTCATTGCTAAGATTGTAATTTTTTATTTGTTTTAGTATTGAATCATAATATTCAGGGATCTCTTTAGGTCCTACAATGACAAGGGGGAGTTTGTCTTGTAGCATATTGTACCCTTCAATTAGAAGATCAATGCCCTTTTTAGGATGAATCCGTCCTAGATATAACCAATATTGCTTATATAAAAATTTGTATTTGCCTAAATAGATATTCAAAGTGTCATTATCTATCAATTGGGGAACATCAAATAAGCATTTAATTTGTTCAATCTTTGCATTCGGTAGCAAAGTTCGGATTGTTTGACTTTCACTGTCTGATGTTGAAACTAAATAACTTGCATGCTTAAGGTTATACCCTTCATATGTTTTTAACGCCACTTGTTTGAGTAGTGGATTGTGTCCAAGAATCTCCGGGAATAGCATTCCGTGTGGTTGTATAATTACGGGCTTCTTGGTCCTTTTTGCCCATATTAAAGAAATAATGGAAGAAAAGCTCCACATTCCATGTTGATGACAGATGTCATAATCATCCCAGTCGCCATTTAATACGGATCGGAGTGCTTTTAATGAGAATGCCTTTGGAGTAGAGCCTAATATCGGGTATGTTTTAAGCAATTCGGGGTCTAAATGTTTCAAGGTCGCCAATTTGTAAATTTTCTCTTGATCTCCATAGGCTAAGACTTTGAAATCTATACCGACCTCCTTCTGAAATTTAAACCATTTGAATAACCCATGTGAGAAGCCTCCAGTAGAGACATCTGCCAGCATCATATTGTGAAATATTTTCATGATAATTTAATAAACATATCCTTCGGATCGTGTAAAATATTTGTAGTCTTTAGGAATTTTTTGCAGGCAAATTGCAGGAACACCACCATATAATGTCCATTCTTCATTAAAGTTCTTATTCAAAAGAGACTTCGCTCCCAAAACAGAATAACTTGGTAGAGAAGAACCTCCTAAGATCATGACATTGGATCCAATAAAACAATAGTCTCCAATGATTATTTTATTACTGTCTTGGTAATTATTCTTTAAATTTATAGAGTGGGTGAGAAATTGCGAGTCATAGCCCGCTATAGTCACAAACTTTCCAATAATTATTTCATTGGTGCAGTCTAAGTGATGCCTTTTCGTGATTGAGGAAGATTCACCCACAATTAGCATTGCTTTCCTGTAGGGTTGGTGCTTAAAGTGGAGAGATTTTTGGTGAGTTGAAAATCCCGTAATCCAATTGTTTCTTCCTATATTTGCATTTTTTCTAAGAATTATTGTATCTAAATGGACTGCAATCGTAAAATGGCCAATCCGTGCGTACTCATTCATCTCTAAAGAGGCAGGCATGACTATAGAAAATCCTATTTTTGCCTTTGGATGTATTTTGTATTTAAAGAAAATATTGAGTAATCTTCTCCTTAAAAACCAAGGGAAAATCATCAATAAACAATGCAATAGTAATTTTAATTTGTTCATTGTGTGTTGTTTATAATGAAATTTTGCTGCCTCCAAGGTTTTTAATTTGCTTTCTCGAAATGACTCTTTTACAATAAATGCGGGTATTCCATATTAGGAATAATATTTTTTCGAATATAATCCTGAGATGAGAAGGTCTTTTAATAGCATTCAAAATTCGCTGATGTTCGCACGATTGTGTTTTTTTGTCTGAAGACAATTGATTTTTTTGTATAGTATAGGCGGCGGATACTATATTGATGTATTTAAATTTAGCACCTAATGCTATTGCCGTAGACCAAAATAGAGTATCTGCGGCAAGTTTGAATGACGTATCAAAGCCACCTACACTAAAGTACACAGAGCTACGTATTAATGCTGATTGCTGCGTGAATAGAACTATGCTCGTAAATAGCAAGGGATTGAATGCTTGATATCTTGGGGAACAGGCTTGCTCTCCAAGCACGATTCCATTATTGTCAACAAAACATGTCCTGCTATAAACAGCATCTACATTGGGATGATGATCTAGAAAATCAAATAATTGCTGATAACTTTCTAACCAATAGTCATCATCATTAATGAATGTTATGTAAGCATAAGTCCTTCCGAAGTTTTCGATAGCATAGTTGAGAGCCGAGTATATACCACCACAGTTTATAGGTTCTTCAAGAACATCCACATTCGGGAACATTTCTTTAATAGTTTCGCACTTGTCTTTTGGGGCAATGAGAATGTGCTTGACTCGATTTTTTCCAATTGCCTTAACTGATGTAACGGTTTGATTTAGAGTCTCTCGATCCCCTAATGTTGCGGTTACGACTAGTATATCAGGATACATTATTTACTACGTTTTTCTTGTGATTAACAGATGATGAAAATATAAACGCAAACCACAAAGGGAGCGTTAATCTAAAATGCGAGACAGGAGAGAAAACTCCGTTCCAAAATATCGACATTAAAAAATAAACAATTAAAAATAAATACGGATCATTTTTGTCAAAGGAGAGCAATCCACGTTTGATAAAAAACAGGAGGATAGCTCCCATGCAAAGAAAAGCAAAGATGCCGTTTTGCATGCCAACTCCCACAAGCACCGAATGGCAGGGAATGATGCCCATCTCATTGGACGTATCGCCACTATCGCCATTTCGGAAAACCGTATATAAAGCCGTATATTTCCCCGTCACATCTGTTGCCCATGCCCCATTTCCAAACAACGGTTTATCCATAAAAGCCATCCATCCAATAAAAATTTCTGTGCGTCCCATTATCAGGAGGTTAATCGGATTGTAGGGATTACTTGCCTCCTTGAGTTGGGCTGAATTTCCTGCTGTAATTCTGTCGTTTAACACATTGTTAACATAAACGACAAACAAACCATACCCAACCAAAATCGTTATAAGAGAGATAGCAACAGTTGTTTTTAGATTAACCTTTTTTTTGGTGTGAATCACAATGAATCCGATTAAACCAGCAAGTAATATCATTACACCACTACTTCGCGCCCCTAAAACAATAAATGACAGCCCCAATAGGAGACACATAACAGACGCTGTCTTTTTGCTTATAAAGATTGATATAAATAAGGCTATATTAATTAACAGCGGTGCCAAATAAAATTTCAGATACATTGCCCCTTCACCATCCACTACTTCAGTAAGATCACTTTCTCCCACATCGGAACTGAAAATAAACTCTTTGAACACAAAACCTAAAATGGCATAAATTACTAATTTTCGATCTTTTACAAAACAAGAAAATAGAAATACAAAGTGCAGATACGACACGATGGTAACGGCAAAACCTTTCAGCGAATTAGAGAGTGTGTTTCTTATAATCAACTCCGAAACTATCTGAGATGCCAACAATCCGATGTAAAGCCACGTAATTTTTTTCAGGGCAGCATATTGTACAAATAAGTCCCGTTTGATGTATAAGGCGGTAGCACCCAGCAAAAAGATTTCGCTTAGTGAAATAGTACCAATGATATTGAAAGTTATACCAAAGCCAATTTCTAAACAAAAAATTAGAATTTTATCAAACATCGTATTAATTTTCATCCATTAAACTGGCATAAATCTTACTTGCCGTATTTGCATATTGATTCCATGTGTGTTCATTCATAATTGTTTTTGAGGCTGCTGATCCTAAAGTTTTTCATTACCATACACTTCATGATTGTAAAAAATAATTGATGACATGCCAATGACCTCCCCCATATTTTAAAGCTCGTAGCTTTTTTAGATTTTGAATAGACCCATTTAAAAGTATGCTGCCAGAGAGAACCCCAATTCTAGAAAAGATATTTTCCCTGAAAATTTTGTCTAAGGTATCCGGAGAATAAAATGTATCTCCTGAATTCATAAAGTTAATCCACTCTCCAGTAGCCAAATCAAATCCTTTGTTCATTGCGTCATAGATGCCATTGTCTGGCTCACTGGCCTAATGAAAATTTTGTCTTGATATTTTTTTATTTCGATAGGACCATCAGTGCTTCCGCCATCAATAATTATATATTCTATGCGAGGATATGATTGATTTATTACACTGAGGATAGTTTGTTCAATAGTTTTCGCACCATTAAATACTACCCTAACGATCGATATTCTTGAATTTCTCACAATTTATTAATAATATTTAAAAATGAAAAAGCTATTTTAGTAATTGCAAAAGTGGAAAATTCAAGAACGTTTCTTATAGAATTAATTCGATAATCAGAAGCAATAAATACGGATTTTAAAAATTTAGTTTTATCTCTCTGAATAGTAAACCATAAATTCATTTTAAAAATATTTTCTAAATGATAATCTGTGGATTTTATAATATAATAAAGTATTGCCCAATAGTAATATAGGTAAATATTATCGTCAGAAACGGAAAATGAAGAGGAATGTATTCTAAAGAAATTATCTACTCCAGGAGTACATGAGATCTTCTTATAATTATTTGCAACAAAAAGGAATAATAACAGATCATTGCCCGCTCCGTTCTTCAATGAATCCAAATTGTCATTATTCGGGACGGATTTTATATATAGATATTTATCGACATCGCTTTTTCGAAAAATAGCGGCACCTGGCGAAACCGGAAATTGTAGCCTGTTATGTGTACATATATGTTTAAGGTAGTAGTCAGTTTTATATTCCTTTTTAAAAGTACTATTTTTCGATTTTATTCCATCAGTTATCGAATATCCTGACAATACAAAAGCAGTCTCATCATCGAATAGCAGTAGAGCTTTTTCAATAAAGTCATGATTCATCCAATCATCCGACCATAATATTTTGACATATTTACCAGTTGCTTGATCCAAACATTTTTTCCAATTTCTGACAGGACCAATATTTTCATCATTTCGAAACAGCTTAATTCTATTGTCTATTTCTGCGTATTTTAGTAATACTTCCCAGGTGCCATCAGTGCTACAGTTATCACTTATGATAATTTCTATGTGCTCATATGTTTGATTAATTGCAGACTCAATAGTTTCACCAACTATATGCTTTCTATTATAAACTGGAATTAATATGCTTACAAGATCATTTCCCATCATTTGAGAGAATTTTATATGTTTGAACGGGTCCTACAATTGCAAAAAACGATAAAGAGATGCTCATGGATAAAACAATGCTTTCACTTCCCCAGTGGCAGGTTTTGATAAAAAATATGGACAAGGGAATATGAAGAATTGACGCCAATATTGATGTGATTATTTGAACCTTAGTTGCACTGATACCATTGAGAAAAAAGGAGTATATGTTATTCCATACACTTATAAACGTATATAGACCAAAAATCCAAAGTAAGGTAGGAGTTATATGTATTTGATTGTTAGTCCAAAAGCAAATGATAGTTTTCCCGATTAAAATCATAACAAAAATAACAAAAAAAGTTACCAACGCAAGTATATTCAATTTTTTCAGGGTATTTTTAATCCATAAGAAATCCTGCATTGTTGCTGCATGAGTGAAAGCCGACCACAATGGAGCCATAATAATGCCCCACGCCAATGTGATTATGCTAAAGTATTTAAAAGCAATATTGTAGGGTGTAACTTCGACTGGGGAGAAAAAGTGAGATATGAGAATATTGCTTGTTTGGAAGATAATTAAAGCAGCAATCTGAATGACAAAGAATTGAATACCTAACCCAACAAGATCTTTTGCATATAAGAAATCTATTGATTTAATAGATGGCCGTATTTTTTTTAAGGTTGTGTTGAAAAACAACAATGTAGCTATTATATAAACTATTATAGGTGCTAACATTGCTACAATGCCAAATGTGAATAAAGATGTACGATGCACAATCGCTAAACCACAAATGGCGATTAATCCTAAAAGATTACCTAATGTTTCGATCAAACTACCCATAGCTGTTTGCTGATTGGCAAGACATATTGTTGTAATTGTATTTAGAACAAAACGAAATCCAAACAAAACTACGATGAAAAGAACCAATCGATTTAATTCAAAGGAATAAGATGGAGATGTGTTCAAAATATATGCCCAGTTGATCCAATGATTAACTATAAAAAAAACGATCAATATACTTGTTACTATTATTAATAAAATAGCGTAAGTTGTACTGATATATTTTTTCGCCATGATAAAATCATTGAGTGCAAGGGATTTTGCAAGCTTATTTCGTAACCCATTTCCAAGGCCAATATCAAAAATACTTATCCATGCGATTATTGACGTTAGAGTCATCCAAATGCCGTAGCGTGTTGGATTCAAAAGATCAAGAGTAATGGGCACATAAAGTAAACTTATCGCCACATTTAATCCTTTAATAAAAAGATTTCCAATGATATTCTTTTTAACAAGGATTGAACGTTGGTTACCCTTATTGAAAAACTTATTCATCAAGAGGGGCATAGATCCTACAATAATGTTTCGATCCATTTTATACTTTGGGTAATGCCATTCAAGGCACTTAATTCTGGATGCCAATTAATAATCTTTGATATTTTCAATGTGTCTGCTACAAATACTTTCTGATCACTTTCTCTCCATGGTAGTTGCTGATAATCCATTTTTATGGTTAGAAGTTGTTCTAATACCTGAAATAACTCTAGTAGTGACAGACTATTCTCAATTCCCCCTCCTATATTGAATGCTTGTCCATAGGCATTGGGGCAATCTTTAGCCATAAGATATAACCGAACAACATCAGTAGCATGTAATACATCTCGAACTTGTTTTCCAGTTCCAGAAATCGTGAAAGATTCTTTTGCTTTACCTTGTTTTATTTCCAATGCTTGTTGACAGAACCAGCCAATCCAGCCTTGATCATAAGTGGCATGTTGATTACTACCATACATGGAAGAGTGTCTGAATACTATTGTTTTTAGACCAAAGATTCGGTTCGCATCTAACAGAAACTGATCGGCTGCACCTTTTGAACATCCATAGGGAGAATGGAAGTCCAAATGGATTGATTCCGGAAATCCATCTGGATATTCCTTACAAATATAGCGAGTTTCAGTTTCTTCAAATGTAAGATACTCAAAATCGCCATAGACTTTATTTGTAGAAGAATATAGGATTACAGAATCAGGGGAGTATTTACGAACTGCATCTATTAAATTGAATGTTCCGAGTGTATTTATCTCAAAATCTAATCTGGGGTTGCTAATTGAGGTTGTCATCGCAACTTGTCCTGCCAAATGGAAAATGTAATCTGGTTGTACCTCTTTAATGACAGTTTCGACATCATTACAGTTTCTAATATCAAATGGATAATATTTGAAATCTCCTTGTTTTCTAAGCCAATCCAAATTACTTGCACTCCCATAACGAAAGAGATTATCTAATATAAAAAGTTCATCTCCTTGTTTAAGTACTGCCTGAGCCAAGTTGCTACCAATAAATCCGCAACCTCCTGTAATTAAATATTTCATGATAAAGCTATTTTTTCTTTATATATTCAATGGTTTCTAGCAATCCAGAGTCTAAATCTACTTTCGCATGCCAACCTAAATTTACTAATTTAGAATTATCCGTTTCTGGATGCATTAATTCATTGGGACGATAAGGCAATTCTCCGAATTTTAATTCAGAACTACTATTGGTGATTCTTTTAATACATTCAACTAAATCTCTTATTGAAATTACTTCTCCAGATGCAATTTGATAATTACTAAATTGTTCTGAGATATCATCTAAATTATCAATGATGGTTAAATAGGCACTGACAACATCTTTAAAATATACAAAATCACGTAGTTGCTTTCCTTCTGTCAATGCTATTTCTGATTCATTGTTAAGCATCTTTGTGATCATGAGCGAGATAAAGTTATCCATACTACCCCCTGGGCCATAGAAATGTTCTAATTGTAAGTTCACAACTTTTATCTTGTTTGAGTACAGCGTTAACCAATCTCTTAAGTGTGATTTAGTTAAAGCGTAAGGACTTACAAATTTATCGAGTACAGTATCTGTATTGATGAAAACTCTTGCCTGATGTTGAATTCCTACGGTTATTAATTTAAGTGGCAAAGCCAGATTAGTAGTCAAGATCTGATCAATGGACTCCTGATTTCTTCCATATATCGTAGCTGTATGAATGATAATGTCGATTTGATAATCAATAAAAATCTGATCAAGATTAACATCGTCAACATCAATTAATATAAGCTTGTCTTTAATCTCTTGTAATCGAGAAACAGCATCAATATTCTTTTCAAGGATAATTATCGTATATTGGTCAATCAAAGCCTTGACTATATTACTTCCCAAAAAGCCATTACCACCCGTAATTAAGATCGTATTTTTCTTATTCCCAGTCATCAGTTAAGATATTATTGTCTGCAACTTTATTTTCAATAAGATATTGTCTGAATACTTTTATCATTACAGGAGGGCCTGAAATAAAGAACGAGCTATCTTTTGATGTGTTATTGAATATTTTTTCAATATTCAATATTCCGGATGTATTCTCATATACCAGATTGAGGGATAATTTCGGATTAATTGCTTTGGCCTGTTGTAATTCATCTTCATACAAATTTA
Organism: Bacteroidota bacterium; assembly: GCA_017860295.1. Taxonomy (GTDB): domain Bacteria; phylum Bacteroidota; class Bacteroidia; order Bacteroidales; family Paludibacteraceae; genus Microbacter. Next base: position 13,856 of record JAFNAS010000021.1, read on the forward strand.
ATGATTCAGTCCGGAATCCGGCGTATAATACAGGGCTGGTATATTCCGCAAATGAGGAATCGGTAAAAAGTGATAAAAACGGCGTAATTCCCGTTCCTCCAGAAATAAAGACGGTGTTTTCTTTGCTATGTTCTTGTTCAAATAGTTCTCCATAAGGCATTTTAACCCAGACTTCGCTACCTTCTTGTAGTGTATCTGACATTAAGCGAGTGTACGCGCCTTTTCCGGAGTAGGTAATCTTCAGGGAATCTGAACTGTCGGGTGATGTCTGGATACTGAAACAACGCGATTCCGGCCACTGGCTGACTCCGTCATAATCACTGTCGATCGAAAGATGGAGAAACTGTCCCGGGGCAAAGCGAAATCTGCCGGATAGCGGTTCTATCGTCAATGTATAGACCCCTTCTATCTGGTTTTCAATTTTCCGTATGATTGATTTATATTTCCGAACCATAATTTGTTTGTTTCACAAAGTTGCTCAAAGTAGCCACAAAGTAGCCACAAAGTATCCACAAAGTATCACTATGTCATTGTGCTACTTTGTAACGTACTTGGTGTTCCTTTGTGTAATTACCAATTTGTATTTCGCTAAGTTTCTCAAAGTTTGCTCCAAGTAACACTAAGTCATTTTGATTCTTAGTATAGTACCTCGTGTTACCTTGTGACATTAATCAAAGTAGTAATCGTTTAATTCCGTTCTTCAATGATTTGACGTAAAAATTAATCAATAATCCAAGATGGCATCCGGATAATTTCATATATGTCAATGTTTGTGCAATATGCACATCCGTAAAACACTCAACAGTTTTCAATTCCACTACAACTTTCGATTCAATTAAAAGGTCAATGCGGTATCCGCAGTCCATCTTAATCTCTTCGTAAATGAGCGGTAACGCCCGTTCTTCTTCAACCTTCAAGCCGGCCTTCCTTAATTCAAAGGCTAAGCAAGTTCTATATGCACTTTCCAAAAGACCAGGCCCTAATGTAGTATGCACTTTGAATGCACAGTCAAGGATTATTTTACTTATCTGGTCTTCAGTCATAAATTTTTGTTTCACAGAGTTTCTCGAAGTCTTCTCCAAGTATCACAAAGCCATTGTGTTACTTTGGGGCTTCTTCGTGTTACTTTGTGTCACTCTAAGTTGAATTTCACTAAGTTTCACTAAGGTTTCGCGAAGTATCACTATGTCGTTGCGAAACTTTGTGCTACTTTGTGTAGCTCCCAACAAATTGATCCAACACTTGCTCTACATACACGAACATACCATCCTGTAACCCCGGATAAGTACCTAAAAAGAAGGTGTGGTTCATGATAAAGTCTGTAGTGTCGAGGTTATCGGCAACACGGTGTGCCTTATTCATAAACGCTGGTTGTTTAGTCATATTACCGGCAAACAAATTGCGGGTTTCTACTTTATTTTTTGCCAAATGGCGTGTCAATTCATCACGTGTAAAGGGAGCATCCTTTTTTACCGTTACAATAAATGCAAACCAAGCTGGATCTGAACCTTCTGTAGCTTCCGGTAACGTAAAATACTGAGGATACTTAGAGAATATTTTTGTCCAGGTCTTGAAATTTTCTTTTCTTTTTGCACAGAAAGCCGGCAGTTTATCCATTTGGGCACTACCAATAGCAGCCTGAATATCTGTCATCTTCAGGTTGTACCCTACTTCAGAATAAACGTATTTATGATCGTACCCCAGTGGGAGGTTGCCGAATTGTTGTGTAAATCGTTTACCGCAGGTGTTATTTTCACCTCCCACGCAGTAACAGTCACGCCCCCAGTCACGGAATGCACGTACTAATTTCGCCAGCTTTGGATCATTGGTGCAGATTGCTCCGCCTTCGCCTGTAGTGATGTGATGGGCTGGATAGAAAGAGATAGTAGATATATGTCCGAATGTTCCGGTGTATTTTCCTTTGTATTTGCTGCCAAACGCATCACAGTTGTCTTCAATTACCCATAAGTCATGTTTCTGAGCTACTTCCATAATGGCATCCAGATTGTAGGGATTACCCAAGGTGTGCGCTAAGAAGATACAGCGCGTTTTCGGAGAAATAGCTTTTTCGAGTTGGGCAACATTGATATTGTAGGTTGGAATATCGACGTCCACATATACAGGAATTAATCCATATTGGATGATAGGAGTGACAGTTGCCGGGAAACCGGCAGCCACCGCAATCACTTCATCTCCGGCTTTCAACCGTTTTTCTCCCAATTTCTCGGATGTGAGAGCGGTAAAAGCTAATAAATTGGCAGAAGAGCCGGAGTTAGTTAGCATTACATGTTTGATTCCCAAAAAATCAGCAATCTTTTCAGAAAAATCCGCGGAAAAACGAGATTCAGTCAACCAGAAATCAAGTGAAGCATCTACTGCATTTACAATTTCCTGTTCGTCGAATACACGTCCTGCATAATTAACCGGTGATGTTCCCGAAATAAACTCTTTTTGTCCGAATTGAACCTGATAATATTCCTTTACTTTTTCAATAATCTCTGCACGCAGTTGTTTGCTATCTGACATATTATATGATTTTCTAAAATTGTTATTTGCTATTTCACAAAGTCTCCCCAAGTTTTCGTTGTGGAATTTAGTAAAATGTTTCTGCAATATATTGATCGATTTGTCTTTCTGTTATTTCCCGAATGTCCTCTTTATTTAGATAGGCCTTGTTCCATTCTACTATACTCTTAAGTGTGGTTTCGATGTTCCACTTTGGATACCAATCCAGTTCGGCCTTAGCTTTGGAGCAATCCAGTTTCAGGTAGTTGGCTTCATGTGGTTGCGGGTTGGTCTCGATTTCATAATCGGCACGGTCTCCCCATAGATTACAAAGTGTAGCGGTGATCCATTCTACATTCTTTGCATCTTTATCATCCGGGCCGAAATTCCATCCTCCGGCATATTGAGCACCCTCCGTAAATAGCTTTGCGGCCAATGTCTGGTAGCCGGTTAACGGCTCCAGTACATGTTGCCAGGGACGGATAGCATAGGGGCTCCGTATTTTGATAGTCTCTCCGTTGACAATAGACCGGATAAAATCGGGAATTAGTCGGTCGGCAGCCCAATCTCCACCCCCGATTACGTTGCCGGCACGGGCAGAAGCTATAGCAACGCCGTGATTGGCATAGTTTGCCGGGTTGAAATAGGAATTACGGTAAGCAGCAGTTACCAGTTCGGAACAACCTTTACTGTTGGAGTAGGGGTCGTATCCACCCATTGCTTCGTTTTCACGGTAACCCCAATGCCATTCCCGGTTTTCATAACATTTATCGGTAGTTACGTTTACAATAGCTTTAATGCCGGGTGTCAATCGACAAGCTTCCAATAAATTTACCGTACCCATCACATTGATGGCATAGGTATCGACCGGAATTTTATACGATTCACGAACCAAGGGTTGTGCTGCCATGTGGATTACAATTTCAGGCTGCACTTGTTGCATAAACCGTGATAAATGTTCTAAATCACGTATATCACCGATTTCGGAGGTAATTAGTTCTGTTATTCCGGCTTTCTCGAACAGGCTGGGAGTTGTGGGTGGCTCCAAAGCGTATCCATACAAATCAGCTCCCAGTTTATGAAGTAACAGGCATAGCCAGGACCCTTTGAATCCGGTATGCCCGGTAATCAATACCTTACGGTTTTTATAAATAGAATTGAATAGCGTCTCCATTTCCCAGAATTTCTCAAATAAATCTTAGTGCAACTTTGTGTTTTTACATTGTGGAACTTTGTGGTATAACTCCTACCATTTAATCCATGGAGCCGTTCCGTTTTCAACCATATCACTGAGTTCTGTCTTATCGCGTAGTGTATCCATCGGTTTCCAGAACCCGTTATGTTTATAAGTTACCAGTTGTCTCTCTTTGGCGAGGCCTTCGAGTGGTTCACGTTCAAAAAAAGTAGAATCACCGCCCTGAATATAATTGAATACTTCAGGCTGACATACAAAATAGCCCGCATTAATCCAGCTTCCATCTCCTTTGGGCTTTTCTTTGAAAGAGAGAATATTATTGTTCTCATCGATCAATAAAGAACCGAATCGTCCTGCCGGCTGTACGGACGTCATCGTAATCAGTTTACCATGTTGTTTGTGATAATCAACCAATGTGTTGATATTGATATCGCAAACACCATCACCGTAGGTCAGCATAAACGGTTCGTTTCCGACATATTCCTGAACACGCTTAATACGCCCACCGGTCATAGTGTCCAGGCCGGTATCGATTAGCGTCACTTTCCACGGTTCAGCATGATTTTTATGGTAGCAAATAGTATTTGTCGACATATCTACCGTAAGATCGGAACGATGGCGGTAATAATTGGCAAAATACTCTTTGATGACGTACCCTTTATATCCGCACATAATGATGAATTCATTGAATCCGTAGTACGAATAGATTTTCATGATATGCCACAGAATGGGACGCCCTCCTATTTCTACCATGGGCTTTGGCTTTAGCGATGTCTCTTCGGATAGTCTGGAACCAAGTCCTCCGGCTAAAATAAGTACTTTCATCAGAATGAGTTTTCTCCCGTTACAGGGAAATATGTTTATAGTATCTTCTGGTTCGCTTTATAGCGTCTTCTCTAACGTTTTCGAGTCCGATTTACTTCCTTTCGAATGTCAAACTCTCTTTTTAGAAACTCTACCCACGCCTTTAGACGCTTTTACCTCGTCTTTCGACAGTTCTACCTCCCGTTTCGAAGGAGTTCCCACGTCTTTCGAAAGATCTCCCTCGCTTTTCGACGGTTTACCCACGCTTTTCGACAGAGTTCCCACGTCTTTCGAAGCTTTTACCTCGCTTTTCGGCAATCAACCGAAGGGGTTCGATACTGTTTATTGCCCCTTCGGTTGAAAGATTCTATTTGTTATCGGCAGACTACGCTTTTTTGTCGGCGTTGTCCGCTGTTGTATTATCGTTATCCGTCTTTTTATTCACGGCGTGATGCACATTTTTCAAAACATTGCTAAAGATGTATTGCTGCACCTTGGCCGGGTCGTTTCTGAAAATAATCTTGCCTATTTTCATTACCTCCGCGATCTGTTGATACAGATCGTTGAGCGTGGCAATGTTATTTTGCACAATCGCCTTCCGGTTATTCAAAATTCCGTACTGTTCCGTCTTGTCAGTTGTCAACGAAGTGTAGCTACCGGTAAAGGTTGCAATCAACTCTTCGGTCAGCCCTTTTTGTGTCAACTGTTCTTTGTACCGTACAATCTGGTTGTTGATCAGATGCAGCGCGTCGGCAACCTCCTCTACATCGCTGTTTTTAATGCCGTGACGTAATTTACTGATACCAAAATCGGCCGACGATACCTGTAGCGTATCATGAGCCAGTGTGATGTAGCCTTCGAGCCGGCCTGCCGGTTCGGTCAGGTTGTTCATCGTGACATAAATACGTTCGGTAATCACTTTCCGGGCTACGGTCTCTTCTTCGGGAGCTACCAGTTGGGCTACCGTGACTACTTTCTGTTTCATCGTAGCCACATAGTTGGCATCGAAGCCCGACGAATAGGCTGTAAACTTGGCCAGATCCGTTTCTAAACTCGATACTACCAGTTCGCCGATTACAGGCAACTCTTCGTCTTTGCAGTTGTACAACCGCGTGTTTTCATTCATAAAGGTCTCTTTTTAGATTATTAAGGAAAATAGCTTTCTGCGGACGCTTCCCGCAGGTTGTTTCTTTAATGCTCCGGATAACGTTTTATCCGGGAGTGTTTTCGACAGCTGAATAACGGAAAAGTTTTTAGAAAAAGAGAGTGGATGATTCCTTCTGACAAAAGAGGAAAGACCAAGATCTCTTTTACACACCTCATCTTCTTCCGGATACAATTCCGAAAGCAAACACGGCATACAATTCCGCAATAAGGGCACTTTGTAAAGAACGCTCGATTGTACTTCAGGCTGTTAATCTACACCTGTACAATTACCTTTCCGGATGCTTCTCAGTGCGATTCCGTGTAAAGCCAGCTTCTTTTTATGCCCCTCTGTTTAAATAATCTTGGTTAGTGGCACAGAAGGAGAGACTGGTCTTACATCAATAAGCTATTCGGATACTACAAGAACGGCAGCCTCTATAATTTTGGTGTGCAAATGTACGTATTTGTTTTGGTTGCAACAACAACTACGGCAATTTTTAACGTAAAAAAGATGTGAGAAACCGGAAACTAGAAATTAGGAACTAGAGACTAGAAATTAGAAATTAGGAACGAGGAAACAGGTGACAGGTCCAGGGAAAACATGGATTTTACCATTAAGAAATAAAGGTGTCCGGGACTAGAGACCAGAGATTAGGAAACAGAGATCAGAAATGAGAAAGCAGAGATTAGATTCCTGGTCTCTCGTTTCTCGTCCCTAGTTTCATATTTCTGAGATAGCGAAGCCGATTTACCGTTTACCATTGACCTTATACCTAGTTCCTGATGCCTGGTTTCTCATCCCTTATCCCTCGTTTTGGTACCACTCATACATCCGTTGCACCCCTTCTTCGATGTCAATGCGGTGTTGCCACCCCAGTTGATGGAGCTTGGAGACATCGGTCAATTTGCGCATCGTGCCGTCGGGTTTGTCGCTGTTGAAGAAGAGTTCGCCCTTGTAGCCAACTGTATTCATAATCAGTTCGGCCAGTCTGCGGATGGAGATCTCCTTGCCGGTGCCGATGTTGATATGACAGTTGCGGACGTCGCGATCGCCGGGGTGATAGGTGTCCTTGAAGTCTACCTGTTCCATCACAAAAACGCTGGCATCGGCCATCTCTTCGCTCCATAAGAATTCACGCAGGGGAGTTCCCGTACCCCACAATTCTACTTTATGAGAGGTAATACCATATTTGGCAAGAATAGCAAGAATCTCTTCTGGGGTACTTTTACCCGATACACCTTCTACCGGACGTAGATCGAGATCGTTCCGAATTGCATCCCAGTTATCTTCATGGAGGCATTTACCCAGATGAATTTTGCGGATCATCGCCGGGAGTACGTGGCTTCGTTCCAGATCGAAATTGTCATTCGGGCCGTAGAGGTTGGTCGGCATTACCGCAATGTAGTTGGTGCCATATTGCAGATTGAAGCTTTCGCACATTTTCAGTCCTGCAATCTTGGCAATGGCATAAGGTTCGTTGGTGTATTCGAGTGGAGCCGTCAGTAGTTCCGTCTCTTTGATAGGTTGCACGGCATCGCGCGGATAGATGCAGGTACTGCCCAGGAAGAGCAGTTTCTTTACCCCGTGGCGAAAGCTCTCGCCTATCACGTTTTGCTGAATCTGGAGGTTTTTGTAGATAAAGTCGGCCCGGTAGATGCTGTTGGCCATAATGCCACCCACGTGAGCCGCTGCCAGAATAACGTAATCGGGCTGTTCTGCATCGAAAAAGTTACGAACCGCCACGCCATCCAGCAGGTCGAGTTCGTGATGGCTTTTACCCACCAGGTTGGTGTATCCCTTTTGTTTAAGGTTATTCCAGATGGCCGATCCCACCAGTCCGTGATGACCGGCTACATATATTTTTGCTTGTTTATCCATAGTAAAAAGTGGTAAGTGGTAAGTGGTAAGTGGTAAGTAAACTCAAGCTTACTTAGACCTTACTACTTATCCCTTTCACCTGTTTCTTAGTTATGCAGTTTCTTTACAAACTTCATGTCGTGTTCCACCATGATGCGAACCAGTTCCGGGAAGGGAGTCTGAGTCGGGTTCCAGCCCAGCAGAGTGCGCGCTTTGGTCGGATCGCCCAACAGCTGTTCCACTTCGGCCGGGCGGAAATATTTCGGATCGACTTCGACCAATACGTTACCGGTAGCTACATCGATTCCTTTCTCGTCAACACCATTACCTTCCCAGCGTAGTATGATACCTGTCTCTTTGAATGCCAATGTGGCGAATTCGCGTACGGTATGATATTCGCCCGTGGCAATTACAAAGTCCTCGGGGGTATGGTGTTGCAGAATCAGCCACATACACTCCACATAATCTTTGGCATAGCCCCAGTCGCGGAGCGAGTCGAGATTGCCCAGGTAAAGCTTATCCTGATAACCCTGAGCAATGCGAGCTGCTGCCAGCGTGATTTTGCGGGTAACGAAAGTCTCGCCCCTGCGTTCGCTCTCGTGGTTAAACAGAATACCATTAACAGCAAACATGCCGTAGCTTTCGCGGTAGTTTTTGGTAATCCAGAAACCGTATTGTTTGGCAACGCCGTACGGAGAGCGAGGATAAAACGGGGTAGTCTCTTTTTGAGGAACCTCCTGTACCAGTCCGAAGAGTTCGGAGGTAGAAGCTTGGTAAATTTTGGTCTTTTTCTCCAGACCCAGAATACGAACGGCTTCCAGCATACGGAGTGTCCCTACGGCATCTGCTTCGGCTGTGTATTCCGGTACATCAAACGAAACTTTCACATGGCTCTGGGCGGCAAGGTTATAGATTTCGTCGGGTTGGGTTTCCTGAATAATGCGGATCAGCGAACTGCTGTCGGTCATATCGCCGTAATGAAGGTTGACCAGACGGGTGCGCTTCATATCACGAACCCATTCGTCAAGATAGAGGTGTTCGATACGTCCGGTATTGAAGGAGGAGGAACGGCGCAAGATACCATGGACCTCGTACCCTTTTTCAATTAAAAACTCGGCTAAAAATGATCCGTCCTGACCGGTAATGCCGGAGATTAAGGCTACTTTTTTCATACTTATATCAAGAATCAATGTTTTTTTAGATAAAAATCGCCCGCAAAAGTACACTAAATTTGTGTAAATACCATCACGATGTTAATTCTTTTCTTCTGCAATTCGGTGGAATTTTCAATGCCATCGACATAATATGTCCATAGAAAATGGAAATCTCAAAAAGTCAAGATGGTTTCATTGAATAAAAGTATCTGTGTTTATTGGTATAATTTGTAGACGATAGCTATTAAATCAAACTGGCTTTCAGTCCTTTGATAACAGCATTGGTAAAACCTTCGGCTTCCATGGCATTAAGACCCTTGATGGTGATACCACCCGGAGTGGTAACCTTGTCGATCTCCACTTCGGGATGCGAATTGTTTTGGAGAATCAATTGAGCAGCTCCGATCAAGGTCTGGGCAACCATTTCGCGGGCTTGAGCTGCCGGGAATCCCATTTCGACACCACCCTCGGTAGCGGCCCGGATGTAACGCAGAGCATAGGCGATGCCACACGAGGTTAGTGCCGTACCTGCATTCATCAACGATTCGGGAATAAAGAGTGCTTTTCCCAGTTTACCGAAAATAGAGGCAATCATGTTGTTCTGTTCTTCGGTCGTATCTTGTGCCGCAATCAAGGTCATACTCTCGGCAAGCGAAATAGCCGTGTTGGGAATTACCCGAAAAGAAGGAAGCTGTCGTCCGAATTGTTCTTGCAAATGTTCGATGGTAATGCCAGCGGCAATAGAAACAATAATCGGAGTACGTTTCTCGATCGCAGGACGGACATCAGCAATCACCCGGTCGATCAGCCAGGGCTTCACGGCAAGAAGAATAATATCTGCATTGGCAGCCGCCTGAGCATTATCTATAAAAGTTGCATCACAGAAGGGTGCAATGGCATCCCGTTTTGCTTGCCCGGGATTAGCAACTACCACTTGCAGGTTGTCTCCGGCTGTTTTATGGTTGAACAGACCCTGGGCAATGGCTCCACCCATATTGCCTGCTCCGATAATTGTAAGTTGCATGATATTTTTAATTTGAGAATTTGAGAATGTGGAAATTTGCGGATGAAACCGGCATCCGAAACATGTTGTTATTTTTTGCTTTCTTCAATCCATTGTCGCCGAAGTAAAAATACACGGCAGATATCGATGTTTTGTATGAGAGAATCGGCAAGTAGTAACACTTCCGGTATCAGTTCGTGAATGGCCGATGGAATATATTCGTGCGCAATTTGATTGCGTAAATCTCGTATGTCGATCAGACTATCCGAAGAGTGGATAATCTCCATCTTCTCACATTTGTTGGTAAGATCAATGAAGGGAACAAATGGTTCGTGAAGCAAAATCCAGATAGTGCGAATAATCTTTTGGGTAAAGAGATCGGATGTCCTGCCAAATTTAGAAGTCAAGGAATCGAACGATTCTTCCTCTTCAAAAGAATAAGTTGTTTTGCCACTAATTGAACGGCATTTATCGACCGATCGTTGCAAGGTGGAGACGGAAGCTTCCAGAAGGTTCCATTCTTCTTTCAGTAATTGAAGATTCAACGTGTCATTCTGCATGCTGTTTAGTGTTTAAATCATAACAATATGGCATTGGGTTGTATTAGTTGTCGGAAGGTAGGCGTTTCATCTTTCACAAAGTTCACCATATCAATTTTTTGCCAGCCAAATTGCTTATAAAATTTTGTTCGGATGGAACGGAGCGTTTGAACCGGAATGCGTGTTTGTGAAATTATCATCAGATCAATATCTCCTCCTTTGGCATTATCGTCAATGCGAGACCCGAAGAGGTACAAGGCTGCATCGGGCACTTTCTGCGAAAACTCCGATTTTAAAAACTGTACAATTTTATTGTCAAGTCGCATAACTTTAAGTTCGGTGTCAGAAATCAGAGAACAGAAGTTTGAAACTAGAAAAGCCTGCTTCCTCTTGTACGTCGTATCTGATTTCGGATTTTTCTCTTCTAGTCTCTGATACCTAGTCTCTCGTTTCTAATCCCTTTTCACTTATTTGTTTTTTTCTATCTCTATCCCGATGTCGGTGATTCCGGGAAGCACATCGTCACGCATGCCCTGACGGATGGCAAATGTGTATTTGCCGGGTTTCAATACGGTATTGGGTTTGAATAGCACCGGCATATTATAGACCGAACTCAGTCCGCTACCCAGCCATTTTCCCCGGTTATCGGCCAGATAACATTCGATAGTATCCTGCTTTGTTTTGCCGTCGGGCGAAGTGGTGGCGATAAACATCCAAAAATTCTGATAAGGGTAGGTGCTGTTGTGCCGGATATTGACCAACACGTTGCACGGGGTTTCGGTTTCGGTTTCGGCGATATCAATAGTAAAACGAGCCACGCTATCCTTATTCCATCCTGTTTCGGCGATGGATTGATAATTGCTGTAGACCGAGTTGTTAGAACAAGCGGCTATTAGCAGTAATAGTGCCGCAATCAGCAGATTCTTAATTCTCTTTTCCTGAATCCTGAGGACGATTTTTCTGACCATTGTCTTTGTTGGATCTCGATTTGTTTCTTCTTTTTTTATGTTTGCTCTTGCTCTGATCGAAACGGGTAAGGCTGTCTTGTCCCACCACATTCTGGAAGTCGATGTTCTGCACCGGTTTGTCGGATAGTTGCTTTTCTTCCAACGAATCGACCTTGCCTCCCTTGCGGTTGATGGCAATAATCTCTTTCACCCTGTCGACGGAGAGGATGACCAGATTGGCCGGTATCCCGGGAGCGGAAGAGAAAGCCATCTGGCGTTTGAACACATCCGTTTTGAAATGATAGAAAGTGCCGGTGGTGGTTTCAAGTGGAATCTCTTTCGAAGGGAAATCCTTTTGGGCATCCACATAGACATCCATTTCATAGTTGACACAACATTTCAGCTTGGCACACTGTCCGGCCAGTTTTTGAGGGTTGGTGGACAGATCCTGATAGCGGGCTGCGCTGGTAGAGACGGAGACAAAACTGCTCATCCAGCCCGAACAGCATAATTCACGACCGCAGGGGCCGATACCTCCAATGCGTCCTGCTTCCTGTCTGGCTCCGATTTGTCGCATCTCGATACGGATGCCGAATTGTTCGGCCAGTACTTTGATGAGTTGGCGGAAGTCGACTCGTTCGTCGGCTATGTAGTAAAAGATGGCTTTGTTGCCGTCGCCCTGATATTCCACATCCCCGATTTTCATGTTGAGATGAAGATTCTCGGCAATTTTACGAGCCTGAATCATGGTAGGATGCTCTTTGGCTTTCGCCTCTTCGTATTTTTCCAGATCCACCGGACGCGCTTTGCGGTAGATTCGGCGCACCTCGGCTTTTTGAGGGTTAACGCCGTTTTTGCGCATTTGCAACTGTACCAGACGGCCGATGAGAGTTACCTCGCCAATATCGTGTCCGGGTGAAGATTCAACGGCAACCACATCGCCTTTTTCAAGCTTGAGGTTGGTACTGTTGAGAAAATATCCCTTGCGTGTATTTTTGAATTGCACTTCCACGAAGTCGCAATCATCCTGGGTCTCAGGAAGGTCACAGAGCCAGTCGAAGACGCTGAGTTTTTTTTCTGAATTGTGGCAGCATCCCTTTTTATTCATTTTGCAACCACCGTTATCTAAAGTAAAGTCCATTTTGTAGTAGTCTGAAGTTTGTAGCCGGAATTGTAGAAGTGAAGGAAGTCAGATGTTGTATCGTCGGTCGTTGATTTGTGCCGATTTTACATTTGCCTCCTGGGTTTCCTGTAATTTCTAGTTCCTTAAGTGATTTAATCGCCTGATTAAAAACGCAAAGTTACTATTTTTTTATCAATGATACGATGAACTTTAATGATAAATCGAAAAAGACCATCTTTGCTTGTACGTTGCCTTCGATGTGTCGTTCGGCTAATGCCAGATCGGTCATGATGGCTTCGACGTTGTGTTCGTTGATAAAAGGGGCAAACCGTTGCGAGAAGTTTTCTTCATTGTTGTTCAGGTAATTGAGATCTTCTTCGTGTAGGTTGAACATGAAATTTTCGCGTACCATTTTCTGGGCATATACGAAAAAGCTCTTTTGTCTTTCTCGTCCGATTTTGGCCATCATTTCCGACCACTGTTTCATCTCTTTTACTTTGCGGGCATAGGCTGTGCGCATCAGGAAGACAAACTGTTCGAAATTGAACTGGTTCTCGTCGCTCGATTCTATCATCTCTTCTGCTTTCCGGTAGTTGCCGTTTGCAATGCGTGCTACGTTGGCAGCCGATTCGGGAGTGAGTGAGAAATTTGTGTGTAAAGCCTCTTCGAGTGCCGTGCGTTCAATTTGTGGTATGTTGATCCGTTGTGTCCGCGACTGGATGGTAGCCAGCAACATGTCTGGCGTTTCGGATACCAGCAGAAACAGTGTCTTTTCTGGCGGTTCTTCCAATATTTTCAGCAGTTTGTTGGAACAGGTGACATTCATCTTCTCCGGTTGCCAGATAATCATCACTTTGTATTCTGATTCGTATGTCTTCAAACTCAGCTTACGCAATATTTCCCCGCTTTCGGCTTCGTAAATCATTCCCTGCTTGCCGGAACCGATGCCGTTGATCCATTCGTTGACGGTTCCATAGGGATGTTCCAGTACGAAACTCCGGAATTCGGGAATAAAATCGTCGCAGACGACCGATTGTTTTCCTTCCGGTTTGATAATGGGAAATACAAAATGGAGATCAGGGTGAGCCAGCTTGGCAAATTTGACACACGAAGGGCATACGCCACACGAATCGGTTGGGGTGCGGTGTTCGCAGCAGACATATTGCGCAAAAGCAATTGCCAGTGGCAGTTTGCCAATGCCTTCGCCGCCACACAACAACAAGGCGTGGGGGATGCGCTGTTCATCCACTGTCGCGATAAGTCGCTTTTTGATGGGTTCTTGCCCTATGATTGATGAGAAAAACAAAGCGAATTAATAATTAATAATTAATAATGCAATCTGTCTAAAATGAGTATGATACCACTATTTGACAGACGAGCTTCAAGCCTTTATGCCGGCACAGAGTTCTTTGATGCGTTTCGCAAAGATACGGATTTCTTCTTCAGTTGTATCGAACGAGCACATCCATCGCGCTTCGCACGTTTGTTCGTCCCATAAGTAAAAAGGAAATTCTTTTTGCAGCGGCTCAACGATAGCCGGAGGAATGAGTGCGAACACTCCGTTGGCATCGACCTTTTGTGTTATTTTGACATGAGGAATGGTGCTTACCTCGCGTGCCAGTAGTTGAGCCATGGAGTTGGAGTGGCGCGCCATCCGGAGCCACAGATCGTTTTCGAGCAAAGCAACGAACTGAGCCGAAATAAACCGCATTTTGGAAAATAGCTGACCCAGTTGTTTGCGTACGAACTGAGCGTTGGCAGCAATATTCTCGTTAAAAATCAGGACAGCTTCACCAATCATCAGTCCGTTTTTGGTGCCTCCGAAACTCATAATGTCTATTCCGCAGTCGACGGTGGCAGCTTTGGCATTACAATCGAGTGTTACCAGAGCGTTGGCAATGCGTGCTCCGTCAAGATGGACATACAATCCGTTTTGGTGGGCGAAATTGCAGAGCCGGGTCAATTCTTCCAACGAGTAGACAGTGCCTACTTCGGTACATTGGGTAATGGAAATAACCCGGGGTTGAGTGTGGTGAATATTGCCGATATCGCAAAGAAAAGGAGTCAGGAGATCCGGAGTCAACTTGCCGTCCGGAGTGTCGACGGTATGCAACTGGCAACCGGTTGCTTTCATCAATGCTCCGCATTCATCCACATTGATATGTGCCGTTTTTGAACAAAGAATGGAATGAAACGATTGGGTAGCGCATTGAAGAGCCGTGATGTTGGCTCCCGTGCCGTTAAATACAAAAAGCACCTCGGTTTCTTGTCCGAAAAGATGTTTGAAGAGTTGTTCGGCTTTGGCCGTATAGGGGTCGTTACCGTAAGAAGAGACATGAGCCTGATTGGCCTCCGTTATCGCTTGGAGAATATCGGGATGAATGCCCGAATAGTTATCGCTTGCAAAACTTTTCATTTGTTAATATGCAGTTGCCGGCAAATCAACAAATTGTAGTAAAGGACTGCGGTTAATGTTGTTCTCAGTCTTGGACTTTGAAATTGATTGATTTGCAAATGTTGTTGATACTATAAACCGCGTGTCGGAATGATTATTTGTCGCTGGCGTCTTCAGAAAAGTCGTTGGCAGAATCAGTTTGTTGCCGGTTTTTTTCGTCGACAAAGCCTAGAACTTCCTGCAAACCGGACATGAATTTCCTGAAATCTTCTTTGTAAAGAAATATTTTATGCTTTTCGAACGAGATAACCTGAGAATTGTCGAAGCCTGAAACACGTTTTTTGCTCTCTGTTATGGCAATATAATAATCTTCATTGCGGCTTCGCTTAACGTCTATATAGTAAATGCGTTTACCTGCTTTAATTGCCTTGGAAAACACAATATCTTTCTCTTTATTTTCGTTATCATCTCGTTGTTTAAACTCACTCATGGTTTCCCGGTCGGTTAAAGTGTGAAATTATTGCCAAAATTGAGAATAATTTTTGGTTTTGTCAAGTCTTGATAGTAAAAAGATTAGAAATTATTAGTTTGCTCGGTTAGCATAATCTCATTTTTTGTCTTATATTTGCAATATCGAGGTAAGCAATAATTTTGTAAAATAGTGTTATGGAAACGAATTATGTGACAGTTGCCATTCATACCTATGAACGCGCACAAATGTTGAAAACCTTGCTCGAAAGAGTTGGGGTTGAAGCTCATTTGCACAGGGTGAGTGAAGATCATTCTCAGGTGGCTGCCGGTGTAAGGGTTCGGATCAATGAAAAAGATCTGGCACATGCACTGCAGGTGATCGAGGAGATGGAAACCGCGCATAGAAGCGGTATGGATATATTGAATAAACCGCAGGTTCCGGTAGTGATGATACCGGTTGATTTTTCCGATTATTCGATTCGTGCGTGCGAATTTGGTTTTCGTATGGCAAAACTGTTGCATGCAAAAATCGTGATTTTGCATGCTTACTACAGTCCTGTTTTTTCGATAGCACAACTGACGGAAACTCTTTCGTATGATATCTATGAAAATGAGGCTGTTAAACAGATAATAAAGAAAGCGGAAGGGGATCTTGAAAACCTGACGAACCTGCTGAAGCGCAAAATGCAGAAAAACGAATTGCCTTCGGTGTCGTTTACCTGCGAGTTGAAGGAAGGTGTTCCGGAGGATGCAATACTTTCGTATGCCAAAGAGCGTGAACCTGCGTTAGTAGTGATGGGAACCCGAGGCAAGAACCAGAAAGAGGCCGATCTGATTGGCAGTGTTACGGCTGAAATCATTGATCGTTGCCGGGTGCCGGTTTTGGCTGTCCCCGAAAATGTCTCTTTATTTGATGGCGATGGCGTGTACAACGTGGCTTTTGCCAGTGGTTTCGATCAGAAAGATCTGCTGGCTTTCGATAAAATGATGCAGTTCTTGAAACCTTTCAAAATAAAAATGTTCCTGACTCATATACAGTCTCACAAGGAAAAGAACTTCAATCAAGAACAGCTGAAAGGAATTACCGATTATTTTACAAAGAACTATCCGGGTCTCGATTTTGAGTTCCTGTCGATTAAAGATGATAACCTGTTGTCTGAATTACAGGCTGTTGTTGAGGAAAAAGGAATCGGCCTGATTTCGTTGAATTCGCGGAAACGGAGTCTGTTTACCCACCTTTTCAATCCTAGTGTAGCGCACAAAATGATTTTTCATACCGACACCCCGATGTTGGTATTCCACTCGTAAGTGAGGTGAAAGGGATAAGGTAAAAGGTACAAGGAGAACGACGAATCGTTTTCCTTGTACCTTTTTTATTGCAGTTGTGCTACTGACTACCGACTACTATTTACTTTTACCGTATTACTTCCAATTTTGCATATTTCAGCAACAGTGCCCGTGTGCCGTTGGTTCCGAAGTCGACGGTTGCTTTGCCGTTGCCTTCCATATCTTCGATACTGATTACCTTGCCGATTCCGAATTTATCGTGCTTCACCGTGTTCCCAACGGCTATTCCACCTGCCGATTGAACGGATTGAGTTGTTGATCCTCCAGTCGAATTGCTTACTTTTTTCCACTTGTTGGTTTCGTGCGAACCTACACCGGAAGATGCGGTTTGCGGACGACTGTAAGCCTTCGGCGAGCTGAATATCTCACGTTCCTGATCGATGCTGCGCTCCTGCCCTCTGCCATACATCGCCTTGTAATCGATAGGAAGGTCGAGGTATTGCTGATCTATATCGCCCAAAAAGCGACTCGGATTCTGAAAATTGAGCTGGCCGTTGCGGAAGCGGCTTTTGGCGTAACTGATAAAGCACTGCTCTTCGGCGCGGGTAATGCCCACATAGAACAGGCGGCGCTCCTCTTCCACTTCGCTTTCGCTGTCAACATACCCCGACGGAAACAACCCCTCTTCCATTCCCACAATAAATACATTGCGGAATTCGAGTCCTTTGGCGGAGTGGATGGTCATCATGGTGAGCTTTTCGGCATCTTCGTCGTTCGTGCTATCCTGATCGGTAAGTAACGATACTTCCGACATAAACGAAACTAATCCGATCTCGGTTTCGCCATCGTTAACCCGCTGTTCGCAGAATTCGTGCATACCGTTTACCAATTCGTGCAGGTTCTCCTGCTTGCTAAGGTTCTCGGGTGAGGTGTCGACACTGACGTCGGCCATGATGCCCGCTCCTTTGACCACCTCCTGCGCCATCTCGTAAGCATCCAATTGCGGCGATTTTTCGATGAACGAGAAGATCAGGTCACGGAATTTCGAAAGTTTACCGGCTGTTCCGGCATTGACTGCCAGATTGAATTGCAACGGATCGCTCAGCACTTCCCACATGGAGACATGATGCAGATGCGCGCAATCGGAAATTTTGCCGACGGTTGTATCGCCGATACCGCGTGCCGGATAGTTGATGACACGTTTCAGCGCCTCCTCGTCGTACGGGTTGATGACCAACCGGAAATAGGCCAGCACATCTTTAATCTCTTTACGTTGATAGAATGACAGCCCGCCATAAATTTTATAGGGAATATTGCGCTTGCGTAGGGATTCCTCAAAGATACGCGACTGGGCATTGGTGCGGTAGAGAATGGCAAAATCGCTAAACGGGTGGTGCTGCGTCAGGTGAATTTCCGAAACCTTGTTGGCAATATTAAAGCCCTCTTCGGTATCGGTCATGGCACTGAACACCTGAATGCGTTGCCCTTTGGCATTCTCAGAGAATACGTTCTTCTGAATTTGTGCTTTGTTTTTCTGAATCAGGCTGTTGGCTGCCGCTACGATGTTTTGGGTAGAACGGTAATTCTGCTCCAGCTTGAACAGTTTACTTTCCGGGAAGTGGTTTTTGAATTTCAGAATGTTGTCGATATTTGCTCCACGGAACGAATAGATGCTCTGGGCATCGTCACCCACCACCGAGATGCGTTGATGCTTTTCAGCAAGGCGCTTTACGATAAGATGCTGCGCAAAGTTCGTATCTTGGTACTCATCCACCAGAATGAATGAAAAACGTTGCCGGTAATTGTTTAGTACGTCGGGATAGTCGCGGAAAAGGATGTTGGTATAAAGCAACAAATCGTCGAAGTCCATGGCGTTGGCCTGACGGCAGCGAGAAGCATACAGCGCGTAAATATCGCCGGTGCGCGGAATGCGTGCGGCACTGTCGGCTTTGTACAAATCGCCGTTGCTTTGGTATTTATCGGCCGTCAGCAGGTTATTTTTTGCAAACGAAATACGGCCGAGAATGGAGGCAGGTTTATAAAGCTTCTCGTCGAGTTGCAGTTCCTTGATAATGGTTTTGAGCAGGCTCTTGGAGTCGGCCGTGTCGTAGATAGTAAACCCCGACGTAAAGCCCAGTTTTTCGGCTTCGGCACGCAACATGCGTGAAAAGATGGAGTGGAATGTGCCCATCCAGAGCCATTTTGCCTTGTCACGACCCACCAGCGAACCGATACGCTCTTTCATTTCGCGGGCCGCTTTGTTGGTAAAGGTGAGCGCAAGGATAGACGAGGGGTGCAGACCGCTCAACAGCAGGTATGCTATTTTGTAAGTCAACACACGGGTTTTGCCCGAGCCGGCACCGGCGATAACTAACGACGGTCCTTCGTTGTAGGTGACCGCCTGCTGCTGACTTTCATTGAGATGCGAGAGAAGTTCTTCTAACTGATTCACGGATAAATGCTTATTCGAGTTATTAAAAAGCGAACCAAGACTTTATCTAACCCTACCCCCTGTCGGGTACTCCCCTTTATCAAAAGGGGAGACAAATCTGCTTGCATTGAAAATATAACAATTAGCAGAAAACTTCGGCTTTAGAGGTGTCCCCTTTTGATAAAGGGGACGAGCGAAGCGGAGGGGTTAGAAATGATACTCAAAGAGTATATGTAGACAAATCTTATTCCGATAAATTCTTTTGAGACAATTGATGGAAACGTTTCAGGTCGGCTTTGACCTCTTCCGGTAGATTGTATTTGCGGATGCCCTGAATGGCACCTTCGAGCGCCATCAGTTCGTGCAGGCAGGCCCCGCTGTCTACCGTCTGCAAACGGAGGAATGCCTGTTTGCTGCCGAGTGCCCGGAGCTCTTCCGGCGTAGAGATGCCCACTTCTTGGAGTTTGGCAGCGACTACTTTGCCGATATTCACCTGTTTAGCAAGTTCGTTTTCCATAATAGAAGCCTCCCCCTATCCCCCTACAGACGATTAGTATGTCTGCATCTAAATCTTCAAGAGGGGAAATAAGTCTGCATGAGATTGTTATACAGATTTATAATTAAAATTCTTAAGATTGTTGTTAGTGAAATTTTCACTATTGATAGAGCAGATTACCCCTCTCTTGAGGAGAGGGGTAAGGGGAGAGGCTTTAGAATGCGTCGATAATTGCAACGAAATCGGCAGCTTTCAACGAAGCACCTCCGATCAGGCCACCGTCGATGTCGGGTTGAGCAAACAGTTCGGGAGCGTTTTTAGCGTTGCAGCTACCACCGTAAAGGATAGAGGTGTTGTTTGCAATTTCCTGACCGAATTTTTCGGCGATGATGCTACGGATAAATTTCAGCATATCCTGAGCCTGTGCTGTAGAAGCTGTTACGCCGGTGCCGATAGCCCAGATGGGTTCGTAAGCGATAACCAGTTTCTTGAAGTCTTCAGCGCTGAGGTTGAAGATAGTTTCTTCCAACTGATTTTTTACGAATTCGTTTTGTTTGTCGGCGTTACGAATGTCGAGTGCTTCGCCGCAGCAGTAGATCGGAGTCAGACCGTTAGCCAAAGCCAAAGCAACTTTGTCGTTCAGGATAGCGCTGGTTTCGTTGTAGTATTCGCGACGTTCTGAGTGACCGAGGATTACGTATTCAGCACCGGTAGATTTTACCATAGCAGCACTTACTTCACCGGTATAAGCACCCGATTCTTTGTTAGCACAGTTTTGAGCAGCAACGCCGATTTTCTTTGTGTCGACGGTTGCGGCAACAGTTGCGAGGTGGATAAACGGAGTGCCGATTACTACGTCGCAGTTAGGAGTTTTGGATGCTAAAACTTCGTTCAATTCTTTGGCCAAAGCCACGCCTTCTTGCAGGGTTTTGTTCATTTTCCAGTTACCTGCTACAATGTTCTTTCTCATTTCTAAATGTATTTATTTGATGGATGGAAATTAAAAATCTCTCTTATTTTTGAAATCGTTTGATCAGGATTTGCCGCAAGACGATAAATGCGGCGGAATATGCGATTGCCACAGCCACAATCAGCAGCCACGATGGAATAGACGGCATTTCGTTCTTCGGATCACTGTTCAATGGTTTGTCGAACGATGGCAACCAACTGTTTGGCCAGTGATTGACGACTGTGCCGTTGTGCAACAGAATCAGTCCCGGATTGGAACGAATCGTTGTTTTCAGCATAATGGGGTCGGCATTGCAAACCTCAGCTTTTAGTCCTGTCTTTTTTATGAAATCGTCCACGTCGCTGCCGGCCGAACCGGTCAGGCAATAGAACGGATAGTTGTTTTTCTTTGCATAGTCGGCAATGGCGTTGATCCGGTCGAACCGGTCGGTTGCTGCTTTGTTCAGGTCATACGCTACCAGTAGAAACGAATAACCTTTGTTGCCCAGCACAATGTCGGTAATTTCGCCATTTGTCGTGCTCTGAATCGAAAAGTCGTGGATGGGTGGTTTGTATCCTTCTTTGACTAAAACAGTCTTCTGATCAACGAACTTCCAGGTGCTGTCGTTAGCCGGATAGTTGTTGAGTGTAAACTCTTTCTTTACCCCGTTCTTCTCGTAAATAAATGTGGTGGTATATTCGTCACGTGGCTTGTCTTCGGGAATTTTCATTCCTTCAGGGATGTTGGCTCCGATCTTGTAGGGGCGGAAATCGACCATTGGCAGATAGTGGTAGTTGAAGTGCGACAAAGTCATCACGCTGAAGAACGAAAAGGCTACCAATATCCATTCCGACAGCGGCCGGAGAGTGGTCGTGTGATGTTTGCGCAACATAAGGATGCCAATAATCATTGCCAGCAGCACGATATTTTTGTAGAAAGTAGCTTTGTTGCTGATGACCAACGCATCGCCAAAGCAGCCGCAGTCGTGCACCGGATTGGCTTTGTAGATCCATGCCGTGAGTCCCGTCATGAAGAGCATAAAGAGTAGGGCAACCCACGAAGTCTCTTTCAGTCGGATACCGGTAATGAGGTTTAGCCCGATTACCATTTCTACCGCAGAGAGCAGAACGGACAACACAAGAGCAAACGCGCTGAGGCTTTCGAGACCCATGGCAGCGAAGTAATCCTGAAATTTGTAGGAGCCACCCAGCGGGTCGATAGCTTTGACAAAGCCCGAAAAGACAAACACCGCGCCGAAGAGCCAGCGTAGTATCCGAAGTGTATTTTTTTGAAAAGCGGTCACAATCTTAATTTGAGGATTTGAGGATTTGAGGATGTGGAAATTGAATTGGAAATGGTTGAGAGTATTTAATTCTCAAATCTTCACATCCCCAAATTTTCAAATTGGGTTATCTATTTTAATCAACGCAAAGATAGCATAGTTTACCATGTCGGAATAGTTGGCATCGATGCCTTCGGAGATCAATGTTTCACCGTTGTTCGACTCGATCTGCTTGGTGCGGTTGAGCTTTTGCAGAATGATGTCGGTGTACGAGCTGACCCGCATCAGGCGCCATGCTTCGCCGTAATCGTGGTTTTTGGCCAACATCAGCGTTTTGGTCTGCTGAATATATTTGTCGTAAAGGGCCAAAGCCTCTTCCGGTGCAAGGTCGGGCTGGTCGGCATAACCCAGTGCCAGCTGAATCAATCCGATGACACCGTAGTTGACGATGGCAATCCATTCACCACGCGTTCCTTCGTCCACCATTGCCTCCTTCTTGGTTTCGAGGCTGCGGATGCGGTTGGCTTTGATAAATATTTGGTCGGTAACCGAAGAGGGTCGCATGATGCGCCACGAAGTGCCGTAGTCGGTCAGCTTCTTGGCAAAAATATCGCGACAGGTTTTGATAACGGAGTCAAATTGCTGCTCGGTTGTTGTCATACAAGGCGGGATTTATTTCCGGGACCACAGGGCAAGAGCTTCTCTTTTGCGCGAGTGAGTCGTGTAAACGATTGAAATGTAATTGTTTCTAAAAACAACGATTCTCGGTCAAAGGTAGGTATTTTTTTTGAGATTTGATAGAAATTGGTAACGTGCTCTTTTGTACTTACGGCACACAATAACCGATCCGTCTGGTGGCCTGTCGTGTCGCCGGCACTGATGCGCAGCACGCGAATAACGCAAATCAAACAAATCGCTGCAAATTATTGGCGTCAATTTGCGTTCAATCCGATTATTCCACCTTCTCCAATTTGTTCTGCTCTACATAGCAAAGATAGGCTGTGGCAGGATAGCCCATTTTCTCCACCAGTTCTTTGTAGTTAAGCACCTGCTTGCGGTAGCGGGGTTGTTCGTGTCCGAACTTGTAGTCGATGATGGTGGCATGTCCGTCGGAAAGAACTACCCGGTCGGGTACGTAGGTCTTGCCGTCGGGTGTAAAGATGGACGTTTCGTTCAGGATGCGCAGGCCGGGGGTAAAGAACGGGCGGATACCCTCTATTTTCCAAAACCGGTCGAACATGGCGGTAATCTCCTCCTTTTCGCTGGCCGTGATGCGTCCCGTCCGTTCCATATCGGCAATGGCACGTTGCTCGTCGCCTTCGTGGCGGATGTTGTGTAGTACTTCGTGCATCAGTAATCCATAGTTAATGGATAATGTTCGCGATGAGGCCTCTTTGTCTAAATAATCCGTTCCCTTGTACTTTACGGAAATGGGGCTGATGGGAGCGATGGCTTGTGCGTAAGGGTAGCGCACCTGCAAATCTTTCCGCTCTTTTGTTGATTGTTGTGCGGTATTTCCCATGTTCAATGTCAGCGATTCATCGTTCCAGAACGGGGAAAACGAGCGGGAAGTCTCTTTCGCATCTGCCGGGATATTTTTGGAGGGCAACTCGTCGGTGATGCAGCGGTGGAGCAGGGTAGCAAGCGAACTCACCTTGATTTCGCCTTTGGCATTCGGTTTGGGTTGTGGCGCGAGCAGGATAAGCTCCTGTTTGGCGCGGGTGAAGGCTACATAGGCCACGTTCAGATTGTCGATAAACGAGGCCATGCGTTCTTCGAAATAATCGGCGGCGAAAATGGTTTTGGCCAGCGACGAAGAGTATTGTACCGGAGTCAGTTCCAGTTCGCTGAAGGGAGCCACCGTCGGTTCGCACCAGATGATGTCGCGGTTGTTGTTGTCGAGCGACCACTCGGCAAAGGGCATTACCACCGCTTCAAAACCCAACCCTTTCGACTTGTGTACGGTAATCACGCGGATGGCATCCTGCGCTTCGGGCGAGGCGATGGTCTTTTGTGCACCCTTTTCTTCCCACCATTCGAGGAACGAAGCAATGCCCGCCGACTCCCTGATAGAGTATTGATGCACCATATCCTGAAACGCCTGCAGGTAGACATCCTCCCCATCGCTGTTTTTCAATCCGAACAGGTAGATCAACTCTTCGCTCAGTTCGAAAATGGAGCGGTTGGTGCCTTCGTTGATAAGTCGCGTCAATTCGTCACGAACGACTTGCGTATTCTCTCTGTTTGGGTCATCAAAACAGGCAGCAAGCGCTTCGTGCGGTGCTTTTCCCTGATGCAGCACGAAATAGAGATAGGGCACGAGAGTTTGCAACAGTTTGTCGTCGGGACGCAGAATGTAACGGAGAGCTTCGATAACGAAACGCACCGCCAGCGAGTTGCCGATGACCAGCGCTTCGTTGGAGATCACGTCGTAGCGGTAGCCGTCGCGGGCCAGTTCGCTGTTTTTGTATTGTAGCAGGTATTCCACTACCTCGGTGGCCTCGCTGTTGCGGCGCACCAGCACCGCCATGTCGCGTAGCGCGAAGCCTTTGTCCTGCCACTGTTCGATAATAGCGGGCAGTTGGGCCAACGCATTCTCTTTCCACTGTTTCTCTTCGTTATCCACAAAGCGTACCGCCACGTGACCCTCACCCGCTTTGGGCGAGTAGTGCTGGAACAAACCTTTGTAAGCATCGAGCAGGCGATGGTCGAGATCTCCCTGGTAGTGTTCGGGCAGGTCGTCGTTGAAGAGTTGCTGCATAAACAGCGAGGCGCGGTCGAAAAAGAGATTGTTGAAATCGATCACGTTGCGGCAACTCCGCCAGTTGTCGTTGAGGTACTCCTCGTGAATCTGTCCGTTAGCGAAGTCGTCGAAAAGCTGCCGGTCGAGCAGGCGCCAGTCGGAGTTGCGCCAGCGGTAGATGCTCTGCTTTACGTCGCCCACAATCAGATTCTCGTTGCCCGAGGCCAGACTGTTATCCATCAACGGCTTGAAATTTTGCCATTGCATGGCCGAGGTATCCTGAAACTCGTCCATCATCAGATGGTGAATGTGTACTCCAGTTTTCTCGAAGATGAACGGCGTATCGCTGCCATCCACAATCTGGTTGAGCAGTTCGGTGGTGTCGCTCAATAGCAGGCGGTTGTTCTCTTCCGAGTCGAGTCGGATGCGGCTGTCGATATCGGAGAGGATGCCCAGCGCATAAAGGTGTTGGCCGATGGTGTCAGCAGTCTTGTATTCGATAAAAGCTTCACCGAACAGGGTAGCGGTTTTCTCTACCAGGTTGTTCAGTCCGTCGTGGTATGCCGCTTCGATCTGTGCTTTCGCCGGAGCCGTTTTTGTACACCAGTTATCGGGATTGCCCGCCAAAGCCAGAAAGGTATTCGATGGCTCTTTTACTTCGCCCGCAGCCAGTTTCTCAAAGGTAAACAATGCAGAGCGACTGCCACCTTTGAAGTCGCCCGGGGTCAGGTTGTGACGTGCCATTAGCGCGAGCGCCTCTTCGCCGGTCTGTTTCATCTCTTTCTCGAAACGGGAGGTAATGGCATGGAGTTTTTGCCGGTATCCGTTGAGGAAGTCGCGGTTGTGCAATTTTTCGCGCACCAGCGGCAATTTCTTTTTGTAACGCTCTTTAAAAATCTCTCCGGCCAGCGAGCGGATAGCGAAACGGATATCCCACCCCTTGCCATTTTCGATGCGTTCGCGGGCAAACTGCATCAGCCACTCGAGCAACAGTCGGTTCTCTTTCTGGTCGAGCGAAAAGAGCAGTCCGTCGATAGCTGTTGTCAGCGGTTCGTCTGTATCTATCTCAATGTTGTAGCCGCCGTGCAGACCGATTTCGCGGGTAAAGCTGCGCAATACCTGCTGGAAAAAGCGGTCGATGGTGTTGATGGAGAAAGAAGAGTAGTCGTGCAAAATCTCTTTGAGCAGGTGATGCGCGCGGGCATTCACCTTTTCGGCAGACAGACCGAAATGTCGCATCAACTCTTCGCGGTAGCCCGACTCATCGCCACGTGCTAACCGGTCGAGCTCGGTAATGATGCGGAGCTTCATCTCTTCGGTGGCCTTGTTGGTAAAGGTCACGGCCAGTTGACGGCGGTGCGCGTAAGGCTGCCGGTCGGCAAAAAGCAGACGGATGTAATCCTGCGTAAGGCGGTAGGTTTTGCCCGATCCGGCCGATGCGCGATAGAGATTCAGCATAATGTTCGTTCGGAAATTTGTTTGCAAAAATAAACAATTTGTGAGATTGTAACGCGTTATTTTTTCTCTTTGTACACCACATCGATAGCCAGTCCGGCAATAATGAGCAGCGCCATCATTTCCGGATTGTGCGGAAATTGGTCGGAGATATTTACCATATAATTATCGGAGGTGGTGAAGAGTTCTTTCCCGATACCGGCCCACTTCTTGGTAACGAGGCCTATTTCGTTGCCCTGAATATCTCTGAATATAAAGTTCCATCCGGTCCAGCTACCTTTTACTTCCGCAATTTTCGTATTCTCGTCAGCATATACATCGAAGGCTCCGCCCAACGTGAGTATCCGGCTTTTGAAGAATCCGAGCGGGTTGCCCTGCCTGTCTTTTACCTCTACACGTTTGCGGAAAAAGGTGAAGGGGCGGTGCAGGGTATAGTGGGTCTCTTCGGTGGCGGCATCCTTTATTTCGATGGTGGTCGACATCATCTCTTTGTCTATCAGCAGGCGTAGCATCTTTTTCCATGTGGGGATCATCTCTTTGGCGTATGCTACAAGATTGCCTGTTTCGGCATCGCAAATGTCGTAGCGATCAACCACTTTGAGCAGTTCGAAGCGTTCTTTGATGAGACAGGTATTTTTTTGTAAACATGGCGTGTTTATCCTGTCAAAAATGTGTAATTATGCATATTTGAGGTACACATGGATATATTTATTTCCAAATGCACTCCGGATTAAATATGCTCTAATTCTATCTCCAACGTTCTTTTGTGATTCATCTCTTCCTGTGATAAAACCAAGAATAGTTGACGAATTTCTTCTGAAGGTGCATGTTGTGCAATATCCAGATATTCGTTGTGTGCTTCAATTTCAGAGTTGATTGCATTTTGGATGATACTTCTGGAGGAAGAGGTTGAGTCAATTTCGATGAACTCTATAGGGGTGGATGCAATACTCGCCACGTATTTCTGGGATATAAAGTTGGTCTGATCCAGTAATGAAGTCAGTAAAGTTCGATGTCTTAACTCATCATTGGCAAGTTGATCCCACATGCTTTTTTTGATAACATTAATTGTTGCTTGAGATTGAGTTCTGTAGCTTTCAAAGCTTAATTGCTCTTGCTCGATGCAAAACAAAAGAGCATCTTTAACGGTATGACATTGTGTTATATTCATAAAAAATATATAATAGGATGCAAATATAGTTATTTGTTGTACTATATTTGTTGCGTGAATGAAAAATATTATTCTTTTTTATAGCATATAATATTCTTTAAATTACTGATTTGTGAGTTGTGTCTATTGTATGATAAATTATTTTATATGAATAATTCAATAAAAAAAATATTAAAAACATGTGTCTTTGTGAGCCTGTATATGGGAGCTCTTCCTTCATTACAAAATGTCTGTGCTCAGAGGAACAATGCCGATTCTCTTCTGATGGTAGCTCGTCAGGCGGCAAATAGTGGCAATCGAGAGGAGGCTCTTCGAGCTTGCCAGACTGTTGTTAAAAATCATCCTGATTATTGGGATGCTCGTCTTTTGCTGGCAAGAATATATTTGTGGAACAAGGAATACGATCTTGCTCGTCCTCATATTAAAGCGGTGATGGATACCAATCCAAATTATTTTGATGCTTGGGATGCTCAGACGGATCTTTCTCTTTGGAGCGCTGATTATGCGGCTTGTTTGAATGAGTGTGAGCAGGGGTTATCGCTTTTTCATTCCAACAAACAACTCTTACTGAAAAAGGCGCAGGCGTATAATGGTTTACAAAAACCTGAATTGGCCAACGAAACATTGGATTTGCTTCTGGCGGTAGATCCCCAAAATGAAGCAGCGTTGAAAATGCAGAAATCATTGCGTGACCGATTACGTAAAAATCGTCTTAGCATTAGCTATTCCTATGATTATTATCAGAATCGGGTGCTAGAACCGTGGCGAATGCTTTATCTGCAATACAGTCGAAAAATACCAGCAGGGACGTTAGTAGGGCGCTTTAATTATGCGAAACGTTTTGGAATTGATGGCGTGCAGGGAGAAGCGGATGCCTATCTGAAAATTAGTAACTGGAACTACGGATATCTTAATGTCGGATATTCCAGTCAATCAATCTTTCCACGATTTCGTTTTGGTGGCGAATTTTATCAGAAATTGCCTTCTGCTTTTGAGGCATCTTTGGGGGTGCGTTATTTGAACTACAGAACTTCCGATGTGGTGTTGTATACAGCTTATCTGGGAAAATACATGAGTAATTGGTGGCTGTCGGGACGAACCTATTTTAAGTTAGAACGTAACACCTCTGTGACAGCATTACTGCAGGCTCGCTACTATACCGCTACCCGCGATGACTACTGGGGTGTTCGTCTCAACTATGGCATTTCTCCGGATGAACGAACGAATGCATTATCCACAGTCGCGGTGGCTCGTTTGAAATCATCGGGTGTTCGTCTAGAATATAGCAAGCAAATTTATTCTCGGTTTGTGGTCAATGGTGCGGTTATGTATAACAACACCGAATGGACGGCCAACCGTTATCGCAATGTTTTTTCAGGCGAGTTGATTTTATCATACCAGTTTTAGATTCTGCATTTATAGTTAGATGTGCAGTTAGATGTGAAAACAATAAAATTATAAGTGATATGAAAATACTGATTTGCGGAGAAAATCCTTTGCAGTTGAAAATGATGAAAAACGAGTTGGAACAAGAGGGCGATGAAGTCCGGTTATCGTGGTCGGGGATCGATTTGATGGCTCATGTGATAAAATTTATGCCGGACGTGTTGATTACCGAGGTGTTATTGCCGCAGATAAACGGTTTTGAATTTATAGATAATGTCAGAAAACACTTTCCAAAAATATCTATTATGGTATTAAGTAGTCTTCGATCCGAACATCTTATTGACTTTGTATTTCGGTTGGGTGCAAATGATTTTGTATTTAAGCCTTTCGATCCAGAGACATTGAGAGGCAGAATACTTAAGTTACAAGAGAGTAAGAATTCTTTATTAACGCTTAATTATATGGATTATGTTACGTCGGTATAAGGCTATATTGCTGTTTCTTGCAAGTCTGTTTTTACTGGTACTATTGTCCCTTTTTGTAAAACAGTGGTTATTGCAGGATACCTGGTGGTTGGAGGGTTATCAGTGGATTGATTGGATGCATGATATAGGCCATTTCTATATGAATTTTCTTAGTACAGAAACTGGAAAACATTTTTTGCTGGGATTTCTTTTTCCGTTATTGTATACATCAATGATTCTGACAGTATTCAATATCGGATTTATAGCGTTCTTTATTTTATTTCGACGTTGGCGTTCTATTAACAACTATGTTTATTTTTCTCGTATGAGAGAAAAAACGGAAGATGTCTTGTTAGAATATTTATATGGAGATAAAGATGCTGCGATGGTGAAATTGAGGTCTCTTAATCGTCGAATTCTTGTTAAGGAAATGGTTGGTTTGAGGAAACAGATTATTGGTTCTAAGGCTGACCAGCTACGAAGTCTGTTTTATGAGTTGCATCTTGATGACTTTATCATTCGAAAGATTAAATATTCGAGATGGTTTAATAAAATAATGTACATAGATGCTGCACAATGGATGTTGGTAACTCGTGCGGAAGATGTCATTGAACCGTATCAGTATGTTACTAACGTATATATTCGAAATGTAGCCCAGGTGGCGTGTATCAGTCTATCTCCTGATAGTGCGTTCTCTTTTCTGAATGTGCTTGAATATCCATTGCCGGTCTGGCATCAAATTATTTTATATAAATCAATGGTTCTAAGTTCGGTGCCTATTCCCGATTTTTATGCTTATCTGAGATCCGATAATACAACGGTTGTCCTTTTTGCTTTGAATATGATTCGTCTTTTTTCGCAAAGAGGAGATGAAGAGAAGATTATAGCTCTTGTCTCTCATGAGGATCCGATTGTACGGCGTAATGCATTGAAAGTTATTTGTGATCTGAAGATCTACCAAGCCATGGAGACTGTAAAGCAGTATTTTCAGAAAGAAACAATTCGTAATCAGGTAAATATGGTGCATGTTTTATCTCTTGATAAGACGGAGGAAACTCTTGATTTTTATAAAACGATATGGATAGAAACAAAACCGAATGTCCGAATGGAGATCCTCAAACATATAGAACCAGCTTTACGTAAAAAATTGCAGGATACAATGCCGAGTGAACGGGGCTTTAATGAAACGATTTCAAATATTCACGCTTAAAATTTGGAGTAATGATTGATATTATCTTTAATAATCTTTTTTTAGCAATAGCTTTGCTAATCATGCTAATCTATCTTTTGCTGGGTGTCATTTCCTTGGTCGAGCTTTTGGAATATAAAAGAGGTCATCGACATGCGGATTTCAATGCAATGTTGTCATCTCCATTGTCGCCGGGTATTACAGTGATTGCACCGGCATACAATGAAAGCAAAACCATTATAGAAAATATAAAAGGACTGTCCTCTATTCATTATAATAATTATGAAATTGTGGTAGTTAATGATGGAAGCCGGGACGATACGTTGGAAAAGATTATAAAAGAATTCTCTCTGGAAAAAGTGGAGGAAGAACTGTATTCAACTATTCCGACACAGCCCGTACGGGGAGTTTATAAATCTAAAAACAAAGCCTATTCATTTTTGACGGTTGTGGATAAAAAAAATGGAGGCAAAGCGGATGCTTTGAATGCCGGGATCAACGTTTCTCGCAATCCCTATTTTGTGGGCATAGATGTGGATTCCGTGATAGTGCCCGATGCTCTTTTAAAGCTTGCCAAACCATTTTTGAGCTATACCACTAAAAGAGTCGTGGCGACCGGAGGAGTGATACGCGTAGCGAATTCATGCAAAATCGAGAATGGACAAGTGATGCAGGTGAATGTGCCGGACAAGTTTTGGGCTCGTTTTCAGATAATTGAATATTTACGTTCTTTTTTGATGGGTCGGATGGCTTGGAGTAAGCTCAATGGATTGCTTATCGTGTCGGGTGCGCTTGGCATGTTTGACAAAGAGGTGGTGGTGCAGTGCGGCGGATATAACTCAAATACGGTGGGTGAAGATATGGAATTGATAGTGCGTATGAGACGCTATTTGTACGAGCAGGGAATCAAACACCGGGTAGTATATGTCCCCGATCCGCTTTGCTGGACCGAGGTGCCCGATAACCTTAAAAGTCTGCAAAGACAACGCAATCGTTGGACTCGAGGCAATATGGATACGTTGTTGATTCACCGCAAACTATTTTTAAATCCCAGATATGGACGTCTGGGAATGTTGGGGTATCCGTTCTGGTTTTTCTTCGAATGGATGGCTCCTTTACTTGAAGGACTTGGTTATATTTTTATGATCTATCTTATCATAGTGTCAGCCATTAATCTGCATGTATTTTTATTTTTGCTTGCATTCGTTTATCTTTTCTCGGTATCGTTTTCGTTTTATGCGGTGTTGTTTGATGAGTTTACATTCCATCGTTATCACCGGTTTGAACATCTTCGCAGGTTGTTTTTGATTCCATTTCTTGAACCGTTAATATATCATCCGCTGAACGTATATTTTGCTATTCGGGGAAACATCTCATTTTTTAGAGGTAACAGACAATGGGGTTCAATGGATCGCAAAGGGTTTGATGATAAATCAGAGCCGAAAACCACTTAAATTTATAGTTTTGTCTTTCCTAATGCAATCTTAATTCGGCTGATAGTAGGGTCGTCCGATCTGAACCCATGGATAATTATTGGACTGGGTAGATGAGAAATACTATCAATAATCTTTTGCAGGGTTTTCGTGTCGGTTGTGTTTTTATAAGGTAGGTTAATGTATCTGACATTATAAGCTTGTAAGATTTTCTTTTCCCGTACAGTCCATGGTTTGTCGGCAGGATCTGTTTCGTCTAGAAGTGAAATGACGGCTTTGAAATTTCCATTCACAATATATCCGATAAACTCTTCGTCTGTCGGAAAGGGAGTGAGGTATACCTTTTCTCCAATTTTAAAATAGTTGCCGCGTTCGAATCTGGGTAGATCTTCAATTTTTCGGATGGTAGTGGTGGCTCTTAGTTGGATATTTGTGGAGTTGTCGGTGACCATCTTGCGAAAAATGTTTACCCGATCGCGTCCTAAATAACAATGAACATAATATTTTCCATGTCCGGTCTTTATCAGCTGACGAATTCGTTCCATTGCTTTTTCGTTGCCCGATACCCAAGGGAGCATTGGGATATGGATCAGCTGTATACCGACTTTAGCCGTATGTTCCTTTTCCTCGTGCAGTAGTTTCGGCTCGGCCGGAACCACCAGTTCACTCATCAGGGTGATGATCGCTGTGTACCCTTCGTCTTTCAGTTGCACGATTTTATCGATATCAGGATAAGACCCAATTGTGAACTCTATTTCGTTACCAAAAGCTCCACTGGCTTTCTGGTTTTCCTGTACCATCGAGCTTCCTGACCATTTGATGTAGATTTCGGGATGAAATGAAAATAGATAAACCGATCCGCCGAATAGGGCAAGCAGGAAGCCAAATACAATAGGTCTATATGTACCTTTCTTTTTTAGAAAGAGCCTTGTAACCAGCAAGGCTAGTGTTAACGAGACTATAAACCAAAGCACAATAACTCCTTTTTGAAGATTTTCAGAGAGATGTTCCGACCATCTGTGTTGAAATGCGGCTGCAGCTAACCATTTCGAAGGTCCGATTAGTAAGGTATATAATCCGAGCGGAAAAGCCAACATGAGCCAGAGGGCTAGAAATAATAATATATTATTTCGGTTGAGTGGAAAGGGAAACTTAATCATAAGAATACTATTTAGGTGAGTTTGAAAAAAATGAAAATTGTCTTTCACGGAATCAAAGATAGTAAGACCGACAAGCCTTTTGCAAATTTTGAAGTGGAATAGAGGAACAAGTATTACTCTGGGAGATGGTTGTTTTGCTATGTGGATGGTTGTAAAGCGATAATCCGTTCTATTTTCCGTGCATTTTTGACGTAAAAAAAGACACGGAAAATCGCCTTTTGTTTGATCACTTTGGCAAAAATGAGTACCTTTGCGTGGTTTTTGGTCAACCAATTTCCACATCAGTTGTCCGGGTCGGATGCTAAGCCGGACAGTTTTGCTCGAGAATCCCTATTATATATAATTTATGAACCAATTATCTGCGCGTCTTAACGCATTATCACCATCTGAGACGTTGGCGATGTCTCAAAAAAGCGCCGAACTGAAAGCTCAAGGCTTCGATGTGATTAACCTGAGTGTCGGGGAACCCGATTTCAACACTCCCGACCACATAAAAGCTGCTGCTAAAAAAGCGGTGGATGATAATTTTTCATTCTATTCACCCGTACCCGGATACCTCGACCTGCGTCAGGCTATCAGTGAAAAACTTGAAAAAGAGAATGGTTTAACCTATAAACCGGATCAGATTCTTTGCTCCAACGGAGCCAAACAGTCGGTTTGTAACGTTATCCTGAGTGTGGTGGGTCCTGGCGACGAAGTGATCGTTCCGGCTCCTTACTGGGTGAGTTACGTGGAAATGGTGAAACTGGCCGAAGGTGTCAACGTAGTGATTGAGGCAAGCATCGATCAGGATTTCAAAATCACTCCTGCTCAACTTGAAGCGGCTATTACACCGAAATCGAAAGCCATCATTCTCTGCTCGCCGTCGAATCCGACCGGTAGCGTTTATACGAAAGAAGAGCTGAAAGGTCTGGCCGACGTACTGGCAAAATATCCCGAAATCGTTATTATTTCCGACGAAATTTACGAACATATCAACTATCTTGGCGAACACCAGAGCATCGCACAGTTCGACAACGTGCGCGAACGTGTGGTAATCGTCAACGGTGTTTCAAAGGGCTATGCCATGACAGGCTGGCGTCTGGGCTGGATTGCCGGTCCGAAATGGGTGGTGAGCGCCATCAATAAATTGCAGGGACAATATACCTCGGGTCCTTGCTCCATCGCGCAGAAAGCGGCTGTGGCTGCTTACAAAGGCGACCAGAGTTGTGTGGAAGCGATGCGCATTGCTTTCCAGCGTCGTCGCGATTTGATCGTGAAGCTAGCGAAAGAAGTTCCCGGTTTCAAGGTGAACGATCCGAAGGGTGCTTTCTACATCTTTCCCGACTGTAGCGCCTATCTGGGCAAGTCGTTTAATGGCGAAAAAATTGTAACGGCTGCCGACCTGGCAATGTATCTGCTCAACGAGGCCAAAGTGGCTTGCGTGGGTGGCAATGCTTTCGGGGCTCCCAATTGCATCCGCATGTCTTATGCAACTTCCGACGAAAATATCGAAAAGGCGATGACACGCATCAAAGATGCGTTGTCAAAGCTTATATAAGTATCTATTAGGTGTTAGTTTTATAAGGCCGTCATGCAAATGACGGCCTTATTTTTTTTATCTCGTTTCTTTTTTCAACTCGTCCGGTGCATCTTTGCTGTAAGTCTTTATCTTTTCGACTGTCTTGCGGAAGATATCCTGCAGGATTGGAAGCTCCACCTTGTAGATTGGTCTAAACTCCTTCGACTGCATATAGTTGAGAATAGAGTATCGCAACTGGCGAGCCACCGGACGATTCTCCAGATCGTTGTCGAGATCCATGCTGCATACCACAATTTTTCCTTTGCCTACCTGTGCTTCGAAGAGCATGCCTAATTTGCGGTTGATAAACCAGGTGTCGATGGGTTGTACCAGCGGGTGGAACCTTTTCGGGAAGTCGGTCAGCTGCATGGTTTGCTCTTTGTTGAGTAGTTCCCACCATTGCAAATCGGCCCAGTCGTCGGTAATGAAGTCTTTGAAGATTGGATGGGCGTTATTGATATAAGCTCCGGTGGTATGTGGCGGTCGCATCTTGAACCACGAAGTATTCCAGAAAATAGGCTGATAGTATTGCATCACCTCTTTGCCGTATTCCACCTTGCCGGCAGCAAGCAGTAGCACTTTACCCCCTTTTGTCAATCTCTTTTGCGCTTCGTCGTTCAGTTCATGGCATATTAAGATGTTACGCGCGTCAATTGTCGGTGGAGTGGGGTATACCCAGAAATTCCAGTCGTTGGCATACGAAGTACCGTCAACCGACACCTGTAGGTTTAGCTTGGACGGGATTGTGATTGATGCAAGATTCATTTCGATTTCACCCAATGGCAGGCGGCTACCGGCCAGAATGGTTTGTCGCGGGAATGTTCCTTCTTTCACAATGTTTCCTGTTGCATCACCGATTCTCCACCGGACGCGAGCGTCTGTCAGATCGGCGGCTCCATAATGTGCTATTTCGACCTGAGCGCGTAGTGTTTCGTTGTTGTTGAATACAAATTTTTCCATGCGGGCAAGCAGAACTGTGGTATTACAAAACCGGCGGAAGGAAAGCGAATCGGCATAGCCCTTTTCTTGCCAAAATACATTAAGTACACCAACCAGAGCTGTGCCTTGTCCCGAATAATCGTTTAATCCCAACATGAAAAATCCGGCATAGTCGGGGGTGCGGTATAGTTTTTCCAGATCGTGTTTGTAGCAGAGCAACTGCAATTTGCCCGATGCCATCAAAAATTTCCGGCTCATGTCGGCCATATCGTTATCGGCAAGATTTTCCTGAAACAGTTCGAAATTTTTAGGCCGTTTGACACCGGTATATTTCGGAATCTCGGTGAAATCGGGAAAAGCACACCATTGCCCGGTTTCGTGTGAAATGAGGGGTTGTTTTACTGTATCGATCTTTTGACGGAAATCCGAGAGCGTCTCCGGACGGGAACGATCCCAGTCGAGACCTCTTGCACCTGCTTTTACATGATACTGGTTGTGGGGCTGCCATGCCCATCCGCCTCCGACAGAAGCTCCAGTGTAGATACGACGGTTGTCGGCCGCTTTCCAGTAATCCACAAATTTGCTCACCCATGCCACCCAGTTTCCACGCGGTTCGTTGCCGGCAGCGAGCATTACAAACGATGCGTGGTTGCCATATTCACGGCTCATGCGCTTGGTTTCGTCCATCAAATAGAAGTCGACGGGTTTGCCTTGACCGAGAGAGGTGCTATGATTCGGCCAACTCGGACCTTCGGGTTGTAGGTAGATCCCCACACGATCGGCTGCCTCAAACGCAACATCAGGCGGACAGTAGGAGTGAAACCTCATGGCATTTAGTCCGTATGATTTGCATTTACGGAAGATTGCTTCCCATGAAGCCCGATCCATCGGAGCATAACCGGTGAGCGGAAAATCGCAGTTTTCCACTGTTCCACGAATCATGGTACGGATGCCGTTGACATAAAACCAACGTCCTTTGATTTTGATCTCACGCATACCAAAATCACTCTCTTTGATATCTCGAAAATTGTCGGCAGATAATTCTGCTTTCAGATGATAAAGAGTCGGGGAAAATTCACTCCATAGCTGCATTTTTTCGTTGAGCGGAATGTTTGCTTCGAATGTTTGCCGTGCGCTGTCGATACGGAAATCGATTGTTTGGGGATCAAGAATTTGAGGTTTCGTGGTGTTGAAACTTGAAGTCGACAATTCGATTTGTCCCTTACGAGGAGTATTTGTTAAGTTTATGACACAGATTCTGATCCGGGCCAGTTTGTTTTTAATATCGGGAAAAACCTGTAGATCGCCAATCATTACAGGAGGTCTTGCTTGCAATTCTATTTTGCCAACAATGCCGTTCCAGTTGCCTTGAGTCTGGTCGGTCACGCTGTGTGAATTTTGCCCCGGGTCGATGGTGGTTTTCAATCGGTTGTCGATACGAATGGTCAGACGGTGCTTGCCGGAAGTAATTTGGCTCGAAAGATCGTATAGATGAGGTGTCGTCATCGACATTTGATCGCCCATTAGTTTATTGTCGATCCATACCATGGATTGGATATGTGTCCGTTCCAGAAAGAGGAAGAGTGGTGTCTCGTTCCATTTTTCGGGAATGTCAATTTCGCGTTGATACCAGGCCACTCCCACGTAATGTTTGTTTGGCGTGAGAAAGAATGGCAGTTTCAGATTGCCTAGTTTGCGGTATTTCTCCATGACCGGATTGAAATAGAAGGAGCTGTCGTAGAGGCTTCCCGTCCACTGGGTTTTCAGCGTGATATCATCTCCTTTCCCGTTTTCAGTCATGGTTCCTGGCAGATGAATAGTTTCCGGTCCTAATGGGGTGGCAAACCATTTTTCGGATATTCCGGTATTGGATCGATCTGTTTTGAAAAACCAATCGCCAGCTAACGCAATGGATTGTTGTGCAATTGAGAGGTTTGAAAGCGAGACAATTGCCATAAGGAGTAAAAGTTTTTGTTTCATCGATTCTGTTTGGGTGAACATGCAGGCCGGCATTAATTGCCGACCTGACAAATATACACTATTCCATATAAAATATTTCGGGAAGAGGAATGGAAACCGGCGAATTATCGGAATTGGTTTCCATGATGTCGGCCATGTAAGCCCACCATTTTTGTACAATCTCGGTACTGCCCAGATCCTGCGAACCTTGGTCGCCATTTACCTTTTGAACTGCAAAGAGAATATTGGTCTCTTTATCCCAAAAGATGGAGTAATCGTAAACTCCGCTATCCTTGAGGAGTTTTTTCAATTCCGGCCAAATGGCTGCGTGACGTTTTTCATACTCGGCTTCGAAGCCTGATTTCAAAAACATTTTAAAAGCTGCGCGTGTCATGATAGTTATAGATTAAGTGTTGTAATTGTGAAGTTGTATTAAGCTCTGATTTTAAGATATTTATCTTTTACTGAAGTTGCTAAGGTAGCTGACATAAATATACTTAATAAAACGCCATAAAATTCTACATTCACTAGAGTTTATCATTGAATAGATTAACTCATTAGTGTCCACTAAAAAATCATAGTAGTTCTTTGAAATAATTGATATTCAATTTGTTATGAATGGTTTTCATGCGAACGGATTTGAATTTACT
>JAFNAS010000010.1 GCA_017860295.1 Bacteroidota bacterium
GTATCAGGCACATTTGACAAACGCAGTAGGTTGCGACAGTACCGCTACATTGCAATTGACTGTTCGTGAGCCGAGCAGTTCTACCACCACCGCTTCGATCTGTCAAGGAGAGAGTTATACCTTCAACGGTACAACCTGCACTACAGCCGGCACCTATACGTCACATCTAACTAATGCGGTTGGTTGCGACAGTACTGCTACGTTGCAATTAACGGTCAGAGAACCGAGCAGTTCCACCACCACTGCTTCGATCTGTCGGGGAGAGAGTTATACCTTCAACGGTACGACCTGCATTACAGCCGGCACCTATACGTCACACCTAACCAATGCAGTTGGTTGCGACAGTACTGCTACATTAGTTTTGGCAGTAAAAGAACCGAGCAGTTCCACCACCACTGCTTCGATCTGTCGGGGAGAGAGTTATACCTTCAACGGTACGACCTGCACCACAGCTGGAACGTATCAAGCACATTTGACGAATGCCGTAGGTTGCGATAGTACCGCAACGTTGGTCTTGGCAGTAAAAGAACCGAGCAGTTCCACCACCACTGCTTCGATCTGTCGGGGGGAGAGTTATACCTTCAACGGTACGACCTGCACCACAGCTGGAACGTATCAAGCACATTTGACTAATTCGGTAGGTTGTGACAGTACCGCAACGTTGGTCTTGACAGTAAAAGAACCGAGTAGTTCTACCACCACTGCTTCAATTTGCCGTGGTGAGATTACAGCCGGCATCTATACGTCACATCTAACTAATGCGGTTGGTTGTGACAGTACCGCTACGTTACAATTAACTGTCATAGAGCCGAGCAGTTCCACTACTAACGCTTCGATTTGCCGTGGTGAAAGCTATACTTTTAACGGCACGATCTACACCACCGCCGGAACCTATACGTCACATCTAACCAATGCAGTTGGTTGCGATAGTACTGCTACGTTACAACTGACTGTCCGAGAACCGAGTGGTTCTACTGCCACTGCTTCGATCTGCCGTGGCGACAGTTACACCTTTAACGGCACGACCTATACCACTGCTGGAACTTACGCGGCACAATTGACTAATTCGGTAGGTTGCGACAGTGCCGCAACGTTGGTTTTGACAGTAAAAGAGCCGAGCAGTTCTACCACCACCGCTTCGATCTGTCGGGGGGAGAGTTATACCTTCAACGGTACGACCTGCACCACAGCTGGAACGTATCAAGCACATTTGACGAATGCCGTAGGTTGTGACAGTACCGCTACGTTGCAATTAACGGTCAGAGAACC
This sequence comes from Bacteroidota bacterium, assembly GCA_017860295.1. GTDB lineage: Bacteria > Bacteroidota > Bacteroidia > Bacteroidales > Paludibacteraceae > Microbacter. The sequence continues at coordinate 1,270 of JAFNAS010000010.1, forward strand.
GAGCAGTTCCACTACTAATGCTTCGATTTGCCGTGGCGAAAGTTATACCTTTAATGGCACGACCTATACCACCGCCGGAACTTATGCAGCACATTTGGTTAATGCCGTAGGTTGCGACAGTACTGCTACGTTGCAATTAACGGTCAGAGAACCGAGTAGTTCCACCACCACTGCGTCGATCTGTGAGGGAGATTCTTTTACATTTAACGGTGTGATATATTCAAAATCCGGCCGTTATATTTCTCATTTTATTAATGCTGTGGGATGTGACAGTTCTGCAGTATTGGAACTTAATGTAAAAGAATCATCGAGTTCTATAACACAGGCTTCTATTTGTCAGGGAGATAGTTACACGTTTAATGGACAAGTGTATAATAGTGTGGGAACTTATACCGTTCATCTTACGAATGCTGCGGGTTGCGATAGCGCTGCGACTCTCCAATTAACCGTCTGTTATTCAAAAACCGTGCAGCTAAAAGATACTATTTATCAGAATCAAGATTATGCCGTGTACGGATTCTCAATTCCGACACAAAAGAAGTATGGCGATCTGACCTTCTATCAATATCAGAAAACGGTGCAAGGGTGTGATAGTATTGTTGTGTTGAATTTGACAGTTTCTCCCGATTTTGAGGTGGAAATGGCTTCTGTTCCTGAAATATGTGCGGACGATAAATATTTTACGTTGACATATCAAATCACAAAAGGTGCGATTGAAACAGACTCGGTTGCGTTTGGAAGCGATGCACTGAAGATGGGATTTGAGAATATAAAGATGCAGAATGCAGTCGGATTTATAGATATTCCGCTACCAACGAATGTTGTTCCGAATAGCTATACTTTGTCTGTTGTATTTCGTAATGGATATATTCAGAAAGAGATTCCCGTGACGATTGAGATTAATTACGCGTCGTCCGTTATCCTGCAAAAATGGAATGATGTATTGGCGCTTCTCAATAGTAGTTATAATGGGGGGTATGAATTCTTGTCGTATCAGTGGTATAAGAACAGTCAGATTCTGGATGGAGAGACGAAATCTTATTTGTATGTGAAGAATGGAACATTGGATGCGACAGCTGAATATAAAGCGAAAGTTACACGTGTCAATGATGGTGTGGCTCTGTTTACGTGCCCTATCGTTCCGGTGGTGAAATCGGATGTTATGATATTCCCTACAGAGCTTTCGGCATCAACTAATGTGACTATCCGGACAACAGCTCCGGGGTCCGCTGTTTTGATGAAATCCTCGGGAGTGAGGCTGAAACAACAAACTCTGCAAAGTGGGGATAATAGTATGCTTGTGTCTGTGCCGACTGGAAGTTATGTGTTGATAGTTACAAATGAGCAAGGTGATGTTAAACGACAAGTATTGATTGTGAAGTGAGGTGTTTAATATGATGAAATTGAGATTATTATTGCTATTCGTAGCTTTATTGTGGGGTGTTGTGTATGTGTTTGCTCAACGTGAAATAAACGAGAGTCATTTGCTGCTGTCGGGATCGAGCGGGTACTGTCAGATCAAAAACGGAGCAACGATTTCGAACGAGAAAGGCAATGTGGGATTTGCTTTGGGTACTGCTTTTGAAAGACAATACAAAAGTTTTTTATTTCAAACGGGAATCGAGCTTTCTCTCTATCGGTCGACGATGAGTTTGAAAGATACACTGCAGGATTTGGATATGGTGGATACGGAAGATATGCCATTCAGAGGCCATTTTACCTTTACGAAAACGACCGATCTGCAGCAGATGACAAATGTTGCAATTCCTTTGATGGTGGGTTATGAGTCGTGGAACGGCTATTTTGTTTCTGTTGGCGGTAAAGCCATGCTCAACCTGGCTGGCAATACGTCGACTTCGACCCGTGTGAATTTGAGGGCATATTACCCGAATATTATTGGCGAAAATAACGATGGAGGGCTGAGTGATATGCCTAATCATGGTTTGTCGACAGTAACCCGGGCTGTGAATGGCTCGTTTAAATTGAGCACTCTCTTCGTGGGATCGATAGAGTGCGGATATACGATACCGATCAAATATGAGAATCATATCAGGAGTTCGAAGCCGAAGTTGCGATTATCATTATTTTGCGATTATGGAATAGCTCCGGTCAAGACGAGTAGAAAAACGACTGATCTTTTTGTCAATACATCCAATACGGGAGAGGTCGCTCCAGCCATCCGTAGTTATTTGTTTAACGATATGAAAACCAATCGTCTGAATATAATGTACACCGGAATAAAAGCAACGATTGTTTTCGATATTAAAACATACGAATGTTTTTGTGATAATCCTTAATGAGAAGCTTCGTGGTATGATGTCTGCGGGTATAGGATCTCTGCCATTTGTTTTTATTCGGGATGCTGCATGATATAAGCAGGAAATGTGTTACCTTTGCATCTGATTTTTAATTCTTCGCATATAATCTACTTCGATGAACGAAAGATATAGCCAACGGGGTGTTTCTGCCTCTAAAGAAGACGTTCATAACGCTATCCGCAATCTGGATAAAGGTATTTTTCCTCATGCTTTTTGTAAAATAATTCCCGATATTCTGGGGGGCGATCCCGAGTATTGCAACATCATGCATGCCGATGGCGCGGGAACGAAATCGTCGTTGGCCTATCTCTATTGGCGCGAAACCGGAGATATTTCCGTCTGGAAAGGCATTGCTCAGGATGCCCTGATTATGAATATCGACGACCTGCTGTGTGTGGGTGCCACCGATAATATTCTGGTATCGTCGACCATTGGGCGAAACAAAAACCTGATTCCGGGAGAAGTGATCGCCGAAATTATTAACGGAACCGAAGCGTTGTTGGAGAAACTTCGCAGTCTGGGCGTGAATGCTCACCTTACCGGTGGCGAAACGGCCGATGTTGGCGATTTGGTTCGCACCATTATTGTCGATAGTACGGTAACCTGCCGTATGAAGCGTGCAAACGTTATTTCAAACGATAAGATCCGTCCGGGCGATGTGGTTGTCGGCCTCTCATCGAGTGGCAAGGCAATCTACGAAGACGGTTACAATGGCGGTATGGGTAGCAACGGACTGACCTCTGCCCGTCACGATATTTTTGCTTATTACCTCGCTGAAAAATACCCGGAGAGCTACGATGCCAGCATGCCTACCGGACTGGCTTATTCCGGGTCAAAACAACTGACCGATGAGATTAAGCATGTAGGCATGGATGCCGGTAAGCTGGTGTTGTCGCCTACGCGTACCTATGCGCCGATTATCCGCGATATTCTGGAACATCACCGCGAACATATTCACGGAATGGTTCATTGTTCGGGTGGCGCTCAAACAAAAGTGCTTCATTTTATCGATAATCTTCATGTTATAAAAGACAATCTCTTCCCGGTACCTCCGTTGTTCGAAATGATTCAGGCAGAGTCTCAAGCTGATTGGAAGGAGATGTACAAGGTCTTCAACATGGGGCATCGTATGGAAATTTATCTCGATTCCGAATGGGCTGAAGATGTCATTATTCTTTCCGAAAAGTATAATGTCGATGCGCAGATCATCGGGCATGTGGAAGCTTCCGATGGAGCTAAGGTGACCATTCGTAGCGATAAGGGCGTATTCAAATATACGAAATAAGAGCCGTTGGCTCATTTTGTGTAACTCAGCGCTGAAAACGGAAGCTTATGGAAAAGATGAATTTAACCATATTGGGGTGTAATTCGGCGCTGCCTTCTATCAATAGCTTTCAGACTTCGCAGTTGCTGTCGCTTCGCGAAAAACAGTTTATGATCGACTGTGGCGAAGGGGCTCAGATTCGCCTTCGTCAGCTCAAAATCAAAGCTTCGCGGCTGAATCATATCTTTATTTCACATCTTCATGGCGATCACTGTTTCGGGTTGATCGGACTCATTTCGTCGCTGGGCATGTTGGGCCGCACTTCCGATTTGGTGATTCATTCGCATTCCGATTTGGTTGGAATTTTGCAGCCTCAAATAGACTATTACTGTGCGGATGCCGGATATAAAGTGGTTTTCGAACCGTTCAATCCGAGGCAACATGCACTTATTTATGAAGATCGTTCGTTGCAGGTTTTTTCTATTCCGCTGAAACACCGTGTGCCTACCGCCGGATTCCTGTTTTCCGAAAAAGAGAAAGAGCGTCATATCATTCGTGAAATGATCGATTTTTACCGGATTTCGGTTCGGGAAATTGCCCGTATCAAGCAGGGCGATGATTTTGTGCGTGAGGATGGTGAGATTGTACCGAACGACCGCTTGACTACAGCGCCTAATCCGGTGCGTAAATATGCCTATTGTTCCGATACGGCCTATTCGGAAAAAATTGTTCCGATTATCGAAGGTGTCGATCTTTTGTACCACGAGGCCACGTTTATGCAGAGTGAAATTGTGAGGGCGAAAGAGACGGCTCACTCTTCGGCACAGCAGGCTGCCGAAATTGCCAAAGCCGCTCATGTTAAGAAACTTATTATCGGCCACTATTCGGCTCGTTACGATAATCCGAACGGTCTTTTGGCCGAAGCCCGGGCCGTTTTTCCCGACACGCAACTGGCTTTTGACGGAATGCGGCTCGAGGTCTGATTTTTTATTCCAAAAATTCAGATTCCAAAATTCAAAATAGAGAGGAAACAAAGTATATTTGTTGTTCCGGAATCTTGAAATGGTGAATTCTGGAATCGTTGTTTTGTAATTTTTCAATCGTAAATAAATATATGGAACAGAATCCTTTTCAGCGCCGGCCACAGTCGCGCAGCAACTCAAAACCTAATCCTTTTCGTCCCAAATGGGAACACCGGCCTCCCAGTTCGGATTTGATTTTCGGTATCCGTGCCGTCATCGAAGCGCTCGAAGCCGGGAAAGAGGTGGATAAAATTTTGATAAGAAGAGAGTTGTCGAGCGATCTGGCAAAAGAACTTTTTGCTGTTCTGCAGGGACGCAATGTGCCGGTGCAGCGTGTTCCGGTTGAAAAACTGAATGCAATTACCCAGAAGAACCATCAGGGCGTGATTGCCTACGCGGCAGCTATCGAGTATCAGCAGATTTCCAACATTATTCCGGCATTGTACGAAGAGGGAAAGAATCCGTTGGTAGTGGTGCTTGACGGGGTAACCGATATTCGCAACTTCGGAGCTATTGCCCGTACGTGCGAATGTGCAGGCGTAAATGCCATTGTGGTGCCGTCGCGGGGTGGTGCCGCCGCGAATGCCGATGCCATCAAAACTTCGGCAGGAGCATTGCACGTTATTCCTGTTTGCCGTGAAAATAGTCTGCTGGATGCTGTCAAATTTCTGAAAAGTTCGGGACTGAGAGTGATAGCTGCTACCGAAAAAGCGGCAAAAGATTTTACGGCGATTTCATATAAAGAGCCGATCGCTATTGTGATGGGGTCGGAGGATGTCGGAATTTCCGATGAAATACTTCGCTTGTGCGATGAACTGGTGTCAATTCCTGTGTTGGGAACCATTGCTTCGTTGAATGTTTCGGTAGCTGCCGGAGTATTGATTTATGAAGCGGTAAAACAGCGTCGCTAATGTAGGCACAATGATAAAATACAAATGACTGATTCAAAAGAATCAGTCATTTGTATTTTCTGGAAATTGTTTTTCTTCCCTGTTTTGTTTGGGAATCAGAATGCCGTGCATAAAGGCATTGATAATAAATCGTTTGTTGTATTTCATTTTTTCGCTTACCCTGTCGCGTACGTAGGGGGTTTCAATTCCCCGGAGTGCGTAATGGAATATTTGAGCCGAAAGCTCGGCATCGTGCAGATTGAAATATCCTTTCTCTTTTCCTTCCTGAAAAATTCCGACCAGAAGCTTAATCTCTTTGATGTCGAAACGACGGCGAGCCTTCTCCACTTCGTAAATGTCGCGGAAAAAATCGGACCGTAGCGAACCGTTGCGGGTGATGGATTCTTTAACGGCATCTAAGCGTGTGAAGATATACTCAGCCAGTTTTTTATCGGGAGGAATATCCAGCGCGGCAACTTTTTGCAGTTTCTCATTCAGAATGTTGAGCTCTTGTTCGATTACCGCCAGATAAATCTGATCTTTATTGCTGAAATAGGTATAAAGCGTGCGTCTGCCTTTGTTGGAGGCATTAGCAATGTCGTTCATCGTGGTGTTTGCCTTTCCCCATTTGGCAAAAAGCATCCGGGCGACATCTACAAGCATGGCGCGCGTTTTTTGTCCTGTAAGAGAAGCTATGGATGGCATCATTTAATTTAGTTTCGATTGTTTGCGCAAAAATAATAAATTTGAGCAGAATTGCTACAGTTGAGCCTTAAAATATTTAGTTAAAAAAGATTGAAAGCATTTGGGGTGAGTCAATTGGTCTACCAAATGACTTGCAGAACGATAAATAGGTCTATTTTTTGACTGTTTTCGTCTCAATATGAGTATTTTTTTTGAGAATAAATTACTACATTTGCGTACTGGAAAACCAATTTTTTATCATACGCAGGATAAAATGATGCTTTTGCTGGCTTCGTTTTATTTTCAAATCAACAAATAAAAACAAATGAAAACTAACTATGAAATTCGTTATGCAGCTCATCCTGAGGATGCAAAGCATTACGATACAACACGCCTTCGTAAAGAACACCTGATTGAAACTCTGTTTGTGGCTAATGAAGTGAATCTGGTTTACACCATGTACGATCGTTTGATTGTGGGTGGTGCAATGCCGGTTGGCGAAAAATTGAAGCTGGAAGCAATTGATCCGCTTAAAATGCCCCATTTCCTGTCGCGTCGCGAACTTGGAATATTTAACGTGGGCGATAACGGAAAAGTAATTGTCGATGGTGTCGTGTTCGAATTGGGTTATAAAGAGGCTTTGTATCTGGGTATGGGCGACCGTGAAGTCTATTTTGAAAGCGTAAATGCTGCGTCTCCTGCCAAGTTTTATTTCAACTCTACACCGGCTCATCAGACGTATCCCGACAAAAAGGTAACCAAAGCCGATGCCGTGGTTGCCGAGATGGGTGCGCTTGAAACCTCCAATCACCGAAATATCAACAAAATGCTGGTAAATCAAATACTACCTACCTGTCAGTTGCAAATGGGTATGACCGAATTGCAGCCGGGCAGCGTCTGGAATACCATGCCGGCTCACATTCACAGCCGTCGTATGGAGGCTTATTTCTATTTTGAAGTGCCCGAAGGTCAGGCGGTTTGTCACTTTATGGGCGAACCTACCGAAACACGTCACATCTGGATGAAAGGCGATCAGGCGGTGATCTCTCCGCAATGGTCGATCCACTCGGCAGCAGCAACCGCTAACTACACCTTCATTTGGGGTATGGGCGGCGAGAATGTCGATTACGGCGATCAGGATTTCTTCAAAATAGAAGAGCTTCGATAATTACTAACTAATACATTAAATCAAATATTTACGACAATGGCAGATCAATTTTCACTCAAAGGAAAAGTCGCGTTGGTGACCGGCGCTTCTTACGGTATTGGGATGGCTATCGCCAAGGCTTTTGCAGCAGCAGGCGCTACCATTACTTTTAACGACATCAAACAGGAACTTGTTGAGAAAGGAGTTGAAGAGTACAAAAAGAGCGGCATCGAAGCTCACGGTTATGTTTGCGATGTAACCAACGAGGATCAGGTGGATGCTATGGTGGCTCAGATTGCCAAAGAGGTGGGCGTGATTGATATTCTGGTGAACAATGCCGGTATTATTAAACGTATCCCGATGATTGAAATGAAAGCTTCGGAATTCCGCCAGGTGATCGATGTGGATCTCAATGCTCCGTTTATCGTTTCGAAAGCGGTTATTCCCGGAATGATTCAAAAAGGCGGCGGTAAAATTATCAACATCTGCTCCATGATGAGCGAACTGGGACGTGAAACCGTTTCGGCTTATGCGGCTGCCAAAGGCGGTTTGAAGATGCTTACCCGCAACATCGCCTCGGAATATGGCGAATACAATATTCAGTGTAACGGTATCGGCCCGGGTTATATTGCAACTCCTCAGACTGCACCCTTGCGCGAAGAAGGTCACCCCTTCAACTCATTCATTATTGCCAAGACTCCGGCTGCCCGTTGGGGAACACCCGAAGATCTTCAGGGTCCTGCCGTATTCCTCGCTTCCAGTGCATCCGACTTTGTAAACGGGCACGTGTTGTATGTCGACGGCGGTATTTTGGCTTACATCGGCAAGCAACCCAAATAACTGTTTTATAAATTTCATTGCAACAGAATCAAGCAACAGCCGGTCTTATCCGGTTGTTTGTCTTGATTCTTCTGTTTTGAGGTTAATATCCATAACATTATGAAGAAAATTATAGTTGCATTGGCAGCCGTGTTGTTTGTTGCAACAGGGTTTGCTGCTTCGTTGAAGGTAACGGTAACCAATTCGTTGGGTTTTGATCGAAACAAAGAGATCGTCTCGGTTGGCATGGCAGCGGTGAAACAAAAACTGGGAACTGATGCCAAAAGTTTTATCGTGGTGGATGCTAAGGGTGCTCAGGTGCCTTATCAGGTAACGGCCAATAAACTGACGCTCATTTTTCCGGCAACGGTGAAAGCCAACAGTTCGGCGGTGTATGAGATCAAGGCCGGCACTCCCGAAAAGTTCGCAGCTAAAACCTTCGGACGCTTTGTGCCTGAACGCAAGGATGATTTTGCCTGGGAAAGCGACCGTATTGCTTTCCGCATGTACGGCCCGAAACTGGCCAACGAAAATCCCAGCAACGGAGTGGACGTTTGGCTAAAAAAGACAGAAGCGTTGATTGTGGATAAGTTTTACTACAACGACCTCCAAAAGGGAATTCACTATCACGTGGACAACGGCGAAGGACTCGATTGTTACAAAGTGGCTCACACGTTGGGTGCCGGTGGTATTGCTCCCTATACCGATTCTACGCTTTGGGTGCAGAATCAGTACAGCACGTGGAAAGTGATTGAAAACGGTCCGTTGCGCACCACTTTCCAGTTGACCTATGACTCGGTGAAGGTAGGTAAAACTTGGTTGAAAGAGTACTATACTGTTTCAATCGATGCAGGTTCGCAGCTGAACAAAGCTGTTGTGTCGTATATGGGTAAAATTCCTGCCGGAATGAAACTGGCCACCGGACTCTTCTTGCATGACAAAAAAGGTGTTTCTAAAATAGATGCCAAAGCCGGTTATATTGGTTACGGAGAGGTGGCAACTTCCGATGCCGGTGTTCCTGCCGGACGCGATTATGTGGGAGCCGTCCTCGGAAGCGGGAAGATGCTTTCCGGTAAGTTGCAGGGCGATCACGTACTTGCTTTTGCCAACTACAAACCCGGCACCAAATTTACCTATTACTTCGGCGCAGGCTGGAGCCAATGGGGTTTTCCCAATGACCAGGCCTGGTTCGATTACCTGCGTGACTTTAGCCTGAAATTGCAGAACCCGTTACGAGTGACAGCGAAATAATTACAGTCGTGTTATAATAAGCGAAAGCCGTGCGGAATGAATTCTGCACGGCTTTTTTGTCTTTGCCGAAATTTGATGTAATTTCGTTGAAGCAAAACGAATCCTCGTTGTAAAGAAATAAACGATATAAAATCAAATAATTAAACCATTTTACTATGACTCCGGTTGTAAGCATTATTATGGGCAGTACCTCCGATTTGCCCGTTATGGAAAAAGCCGCCAAGGTTTTTGACGAGTTCCAGATTCCGTTCGAAATTCATGCCCTTTCGGCTCACCGTACCCCAAAAGAGGTGGAAGCATTTGCCACCGGTGCCCGCGAACGTGGCATCAAAGTGATTGTGGCTGCTGCCGGTATGGCGGCTCACCTCCCCGGCGTAATCGCCTCGATGACTCCGCTGCCTGTGATCGGGGTACCTATCAACGCTTCGCTCGACGGTATGGATGCTCTGCTGGCCATCGTACAGATGCCTCCGGGTATTCCCGTGGCAACTGTCGGTATCAACGCTTCGATGAATGCGGCTCTGTTGGCAGTACAGATCTTAGCTTCAGGCGACGAAAGCCTGCAAACCAAACTGATCGACTACAAGGAAGGCCTGAAAAAGAAAATCGTGAAGGCCAACGAAGAGTTGAAAGAGGTGAAGTTTAAGTTTAAAACGAATTGAGCCCCACCAATCTCCCCTCAGGGAGAGGCTTCTCAAATGGTTGAATCAGTAAGAGCTAAGCTGTTGAATTTCTTTATAAATATCTCGCAATGTCAGATTTAATCTCCTCCCCTGTGGGGAGGTCGGGTGGGGCCTTAGTCCAACAACAAATAGAAACCCTCCGCCGCGAACTGCACGATCATAACTATCGTTACTACGTGTTGTCGCAACCCTCTATCAGCGACTACGAGTTCGATATGAAGCTGAAAGAGTTGCAACGTCTGGAAGAGGAACATCCCGAGTTCTACGATTCCAGTTCGCCAACGCAGCGGGTGGGTAGCGACCTCACGAAGGAGTTCGAGCGGGTGATGCACCGTTACCCGATGCTTTCGCTGGGGAATACCTACTCTGAAAGCGATGTGGCCGACTTTTTCAATCGTGCGGCCAAGCTTATCGACGAACCGTTCGAGATCGTTTGCGAACTGAAGTTTGACGGAGTCTCTATTTCGTTGATCTACGAAGATGGCGTTCTTGTGCGTGCCGTCACACGCGGTGACGGCGTGAATGGAGACGATGTGACGGCTAATGTAAAAACCATACGTGCTATTCCGTTGCGTTTGCAGGGTGATGATTATCCTGCTTCGTTCGAGATTCGGGGCGAAATTCTGTTGCCCTGGGAGTCGTTCGACCGGATGAACAAAGAACGCGAAGAGCAGGAAGAGGCGCTCTTTGCCAATCCCCGCAATGCAGCTTCGGGCACGCTGAAGTTGCAGAATCCTGCCGAGGTAGCTAAGCGGCAACTTGATACTTATCTTTATTATTTGTTGGGCGAAAATCTTCCATGCGACGGCCACTACGAGAACCTGCAAAAGGCAAAATCGTGGGGCTTCAAGATTTCGGATGCCATGCGTAAGTGCAAGAACATGGACGAGGTATTCGACTTTATCCATTATTGGGATAAAGAACGGAGCAAGCTTCCCGTGGCAACTGACGGGATCGTGTTGAAAGTAAATTCGCTACGTCAGCAGGAAGAGTTGGGCTTTACGGCCAAATCGCCCCGTTGGGCGGTGGCTTATAAATACCAGGCCGAACAGGTATCCACCGTGTTGAAGAGCGTGGAGTTTCAGGTGGGGCGCGCGGGAACGGTGACTCCGGTGGCTAACCTCGAACCGGTATTGCTTGCCGGTACCATCGTAAAGCGGGCAACGCTGCATAATGCCGATGTGATGGCTTCACTCGATCTGCATCTGGGCGATTCGGTCTTTGTGGAAAAGGGAGGCGAGATTATTCCGAAGATTACGGGCGTCGACATGGAACAACGGGCAAAGGCCGGCGAGCAGGTACGGTTTATCAGCCATTGCCCCGACTGCGGTACCGAACTGCAACGCAACGAAGGTGAAGCGGCATGGTATTGTCCGAACGAGAACGGCTGTCCGCCTCAGATCAAAGGAAAGATCGAGCATTTTATCAGTCGCAAGGCGATGAATATCGACGGCATTGGTTCCGAGACGGTCGAGCTTCTTTTTCAGCAGGGTTTGATTCGGAATATTGCCGATCTCTATCTGTTGAAAGTGCCGCAGATTGTCGGTCTGGAACGGATGGGGCAGAAGTCGGCGCAAAATATGATAGAAGGTATTGCAGCTTCCAAACAGGTGCCCTTCGAACGGGTGCTGTTTGCACTGGGCATTCGCTTTGTGGGTGAAAAGGTGGCCAAGACGCTGTCGCAGGCCTTCGGAAGTATCGAAGCATTGGCGCAGGCCAAAGAGTACGAACTGGCAGCCGTGCGCGATGTGGGCGAACGCATTGCTCAAAGCGTGGTCGACTACTTTGCCGACGAACGCAACCGGACATTGATCGAACGCTTGAAGGAATGCGACCTGCAATTGGCTGTTTCGGAAGAAAAACATGCAGCCAAAAGCTCTTTACTCGAAGGTAAGGTTGTTGTTGTGAGTGGAGTGTTTACTCATCACTCCCGCGACGAATACAAGGCGATGATTGAGCAAAACGGCGGAAAGGAGACAAGTTCGGTATCAGCCAAAACTTCGTTTATTCTTGCAGGAGCAAATATGGGTCCGGCCAAGTTGGAGAAAGCCAAAGCATTGGGCATGGCCATTGTCAGCGAGGACGAATTTCTGGCGATGATAGGGAAGAAACCAACATCTGCAACTTCCGTCAATCCTCAGGGAACGCTGTTTTAACTTGCTATTTGGTGTAAAAGTGCGTACCTTTGCACTGCAATTTACAATTCAAAAATAATATATTATGAAGCGGTGTATTGCACTTTTATCGTTTGCCCTGTTCGTGCTCGTAAGTGCCCAGTTATGTGATGCTCAGAGCTTTGAAAATCAGAGTGCGTCCATTGCCGCTGCTTTCAATGCCCGGAACGCAACCTCCCTGTCGGTCTATTTTTGTAACAGTGTGGAACTAGTGCTGCCCGGTGTCGACAATACCTATCCAAAAGCTCAGGCTCGCAATCATGTTGCCGAATTCTTCGGGAAGCAACAGACAAAATCCTTTGAGGTACTCCATCAGGGATCGCGTGCTACTGTCTCCTTTATTGTCGGGCAACTTACTACAATTACTTCCTCCTTCAGAGTAAATATGCTCTTTAAGAAAGAGGGAAATATTCTGAAAATATATCAATTACGTATTGAATAATAAGTTGGTGTTTGCCAATTGGCTACTGTCAACCAACTACTATCTACTGACTACTTGAAAAATGATTGACAACTTACACGAACAGATTAAGATCTGGTTTGCCGAAGATATTGGCGATGGCGACCATACCTCACTTTCCTGTATTCCTGCTACAGCAACAGGAAAATCGCAGCTCATCATCAAAGAAAAAGGCGTTTTGGCCGGGGTCGAAATTGCCAAGGAAATATTCAAAGCCTTCGATCCGGAGCTTAAAATCGAAGTGTATATCAACGATGGTGCCGAGGTAAATCCCGGTGATATCGCTTTTGTGGTGGAGGGAAAGGTTCTTTCTCTTTTGCAGACCGAACGCCTGATGCTGAACATTATGCAGCGCATGAGCGGCGTGGCTACCGTTACCCGTAAATATGTGAAACAGCTCGAAGGGCTGAAAACCCGCGTGCTCGATACCCGTAAAACCACTCCGGGTTTGCGTTTGTTGGAAAAAGAGGCTGTACATATCGGTGGCGGTGTCAATCACCGGATCGGTTTGTACGATATGATTCTGTTGAAGGATAATCATGTCGATTTTGCCGGCGGCATCGATAAGGCTATCATTTCGGCGCAGAACTATTTGAAAGAAAAGGGGAAATCGCTGAAAATCGAAATAGAGGTGCGCAGCTTCGACGAAATCAATCAGGTGTTGAAACTGGGAGGTGTCGATCGTATTATGCTCGATAATTTCTCTGTCGAAAATACGAAGAAGGCAGTCGAACTGATCGGCGGTCGTTTCGAAACCGAATCGTCGGGTGGAATTACTTTTGATACGCTTCGCGCTTATGCCGAATGCGGCGTCGACTATATTTCTGTCGGTGCGTTAACTCATTCGGTGAAGAGCCTCGATATGAGCTTCAAGGCGGTAAAATAATTGTTTATACAGTAAAAATCCGTCGCACACAATCTGTACGACGGATTTTTTGTCTTTTATATGGCTATCTTTACTTTGCCCGGATAATCCAACGGGTAAATAGAAAACACACAGCAATGACGCTGAGAAAATAAACCACATCGCGACTGTCGATCACGCCCCGGCTCATAGCCGCATAGTGACTGTTGATGCCGATAGACGCGATAAATGTCTGTACGGTACCGGAAAGCGAGAGAGCCCCTATCAGTTCGAAACCAAAATAGAAGATGAAACTGAGTGTTACGGCAAAAACAAAAGCAATGATTTGATTGCCGGTGCAGGCCGAAGTAAAAACTCCGATTGCGACATAGACTGAAGCCAGAAAAAGCAATCCGGTAAATGATCCCCAGAAAGCTCCGGTATCAACATTCCCTACCGGTTCGGCCATTAGGTAAACTGAAGAAAAATAGATGATGGTAGGAATGAGTGACGTTATCACCAGTAGCATTCCTGCAAGGTATTTGGCTGCTACTATTTGAAGTTTCCCGATAGGACGGGTATAGATGAGTTCAATGGTTCCCATTCGTTTCTCTTCGGCAAAGAGCCGCATGGTGATGGCTGGAATCAGAAAAAGGTAGAGCCACGGAGCCAAAGAAAAAAGTCCGTTTAGTTGTGCGTAACCCGAATCAAGAATATTATATTCGCCGGGAAAGACCCATAAAAACAGTCCGGTAAGAGAAAGAAAAATGCCAACAATGATATAGCCAACGGCTGAACTGAAGAAATTGGCAAACTCTTTTTTGAGTAAAACAAGCATGATTCTTTTGATTTGAAATTCTATGACAAAGATAGTGTAAATCGCTGTTGGAGAAAAATGAAAAAAGAGAGTCTTTCTTGCTATTGTACTAAAAATAGATACCTTTGTGAATATTATCTACAGACGAGCCTTTATGTATAAGTTATTGATAATCATTATTTCTATTTTTGCATCAGGCTCAATTTTTGCACAGACGGATATTAAGTATCTGAATGTTTCGTTATGGAATCCCGTAGCGACTGTCCCTTATTCATACGATAATTCGGTGATGCTTTCCCTTGGATTGTTACAATCGAAAACCAATAACATATATGGTTTGAGTGCTAGTGCATTGAGCGGTGTTACAGCGGGCAACATGTATGGGTTCCAATTTGGAGGATTGCATTCCAGAATCGAAGGAGCGGCTAAAGGGGTTACTATTTCAGGCCTTTACAACATTCATCATGCGTCTATGAGTGGAGTGGATATGAGCGGTCTTGCCACTCTGAATGTGGTGAATCATCATGGCGTGCAGCTCTCTGGTGTTCAGAATATTTGTATGTTCAATACGGATGGGGTGCAGATGGGTGGATTGATGAATGTAACTGGTCAGATGCTCTCCGGAGTACAGCTTTCAGGCGGATTCAATGTATCAAATGTTGTGCATGGAGTGCAGCTCTCTGGAATTGTTAATTTTGCGCTTCAAGATTGCCGGGGAGTGCAGTTTTCTGGCTTCAATTATGCAACATCAATGAGAGGTATGCAAATAGGAGTCGCCAATTTTGCCCGTCGAATAAACGGAGTGCAATTGGGCATCGTTAATTATTCAGCCGATTCATCTACGCTTAAACTTGGATTAGTGTCGATTTCTCCGAAAACCAAAATTCGACCTATGATTTATTATAGTAATCTGGCAACGCTTAATGTAGGGTTCCGCTTTATGAACCGTATTTCGTACACCATTCTAGGGCTGGGAACTCCGTACGATGCTCCACAAACAACTTCATCGGGCATGTTTTTTTACCGTGTCGGACTTTATAAGCAAGTAGGTCGGTTTATCTTCAGTACGGATGCGGGCGCCAGTTATATTTCAAAATTTGTTGAAAGCACCGAAACGACAGCATTGTCTGCCGAAGGTCGTGTAAACGTTGAGCTGGCAATCAATAAACAACTTTCAGTCACTTGCTCGGGAGGCTGTTCTTTGCGAAAGGCCTTTGCCGGAAAAAGAGTGAAGGAGGCAAAGCCGATTGTCGAATTTGGGATAGTATTGCCTAACTTGTTAAAATCAAGTAGATGACGAAGCGATTGATATATATACAGATTTTCGTTTTCGCCTCTTTTATGTCGCTTTGTGCACAAGGCGTTGCGGTAATTAAGCCATTGCCGTCCTATGCCGACAGCATTCAGCAGACGGCTGAGAGATTAAAGAAAAAACCGCTCGTTGCGGTTGCTGAAGTCGTTGGCTTAAACCTGGGTGTGTGGGGAATGGATTATTTGATGGGAGCTGAATTTGCGAAGATCAGTTTCTCAACGATGAAATATAATATTGCCCATAAATGGGTGTGGGACAACGATCAGCTGAATACAAACCTATTTGCCCATCCCTATCATGGTGGACTGTATTTTGCAGCTGCACGTTCGAATGGAATGAATTTCTGGCAATCGTTACCCTATTCTTTTTGTGGTAGTCTGATGTGGGAAACCCTTATGGAAACAGAGCCTCCTGCCATTAATGATTTGATGGCAACCACATTAGGAGGTGCCATGATGGGTGAGATGCTGTTTCGTTTATCATCGTCAGTGTATGATGATTCCAAAAGTGGTACCAGTCGTATCGGACGCGAAATTCTCGGAGGACTTCTCTCTCCGATGCAGGGGTTTAATCGGCTTATAACCGGTAAGGCCTGGCATGTGCGTCGCAATAATCATGCCGACTATTTTCATTATAATCCTACTATCTTTGAAGTCTTTATCGGAGGACGTTATTTATCGGAAAAAGGGCATGCCTTTCAGGGTGCTTATACTACCGATTTCGGGTTTACGGCTAAGCATGGAAATCCTTTCGAAAAAGAAAATTATCAGCCCTACGACTGGTTTAATGTTAGTATGAATTTCGGTTTTGGCGGAGGTCAGCCAACAATCGGGTCGGTGAATGCGGTGGGATTGATTGCCGGTCGCAATGTGGAACTGTCGCATAATCAGCAGATGGTGTTGGGAATCTATCAACATTTCAACTTTTTCGATTCAAATCCGGTGCTTTCAAGTGGGAGTAATGTTACTCCTTATCAAATAGCGGAAACTGTCTCTTTTGGCCCCGGATTGTTGTATAGACTGGATCCTGAGAATGAGAAGTTAGGCTTTGTCGGATCAACGTATGCCAATTTTGTATTACTCGGGGCATCTCTTTCCGATCATTATCAGAATATGAATCGCAAATACAGTATGGGGCAAGGGTTTAGCCTGAATTTAAGTGCATCGTTGCAGTATAAAGGAGTTGGTGAATTCGGTGTCAAGTTGTACAACCTGAATATTTACACATGGAAGGGCTATCCTGCCGGATTGGATCTGACAACGTTGACGCGCGAGCAACAGCTTTACCTGAATGCTCAGGGAGATAAGGGTCGTACCTCTATATTCATGATAACTCCTACGTTTAGTTTCGATTTATCTCCTTCGTTAGGCCTGGTATTCGAGCAACGGAGTTTTATACGGACATCTAACTATGTACATTTCCCGATTGTGCGTTATGCAACATTTGATGCTCAAGTAGCGTTGAAATATAAATTTTAAAATACATTTCCGTTTATGAATAAATTAATATCAGTTTGCTGCCTTTTACTTTTTGTGGGTGGATGTAGTTCGGCTGGCAAACAGGCTACGTCCACCGATCAGACTGCTCAGGTGTCAGTTCCTCAATTCGACTCCGATTCGGCGTTTCTCTATGTGAAAACCCAGTGCGATTTTGGTCCTCGTATTCCCAATTCTAAAGCTCACGAAGCTTGTGCCGACTATTTGACCGGGCAAATGGAACGTTTCGGTGCAAAAGTGATTCGTCAAAAGGCCGACCTGAAAGGATATGATGGAACTATACTGAAATCGACCAATATTATTGCTTCCTATAGACCTGCTCTGACAGAGCGTATTCTACTGTGCGCTCACTGGGATTGTCGTCCTTGGTGCGATCACGATAAAGATCCGGCCAATTATCATAAACCTGTGATGGGAGCCAATGATGCTGCCAGTGGGGTAGGTGTGCTGATGGAAGTTGCCCGGCAGTTGAATAAGCAACAGCCTTCGGTTGGCGTCGATATTATTTTTCTCGATTCGGAAGATTATGGAACTCCCGAGTTTTACAAGGGAGCTCAGGACGAAAATTCGTGGTGTCTTGGAACTCAATATTGGGCTAAAAATCCTCATGTAAAGGGCTATAAAGCACGCTTCGGCATCTTGCTCGATATGGTAGGAGCTCCGGGCGCGGTCTTCTACAAAGAGCAGGAATCACTTGGCTTTGCTCCTTCGGTGGTGGATAAGGTCTGGAACAAAGCCCGTGAGTATGGTTTTACTTCCTATTTTGTAGACGGAACAGGAGGGGCTATTAC
Organism: Bacteroidota bacterium; assembly: GCA_017860295.1. GTDB lineage: Bacteria > Bacteroidota > Bacteroidia > Bacteroidales > Paludibacteraceae > Microbacter. Next base: position 19,242 of record JAFNAS010000010.1, read on the forward strand.
CGACGATCATATCTATGTCAATCGCCTGGCGGGTATTCCATGCATCGACATTATTCACTTTGATCCTCACAGCGAAACTGGTTTCGGCAGTTACTGGCATACGACTCACGACACGATGGATAATGTCAATAGACAGACGTTACTCGCAGTTGGTCAGACTCTACTGGGAGTAATTTATTCTGAAAAATAGAGGAAATGCAAAATATTTAGCGAAGGACTTTACTGCCGGTGAAGTATTTTTGTTATGTATTGAATTTGGGTAATATATTCAAAGTTATAGTTCTCAAAGCATATAAAAAGGCAACCTCTGTAAAGAGATTGCCTTTTTGAACAATGAAATAGTTGTTCTATTTTGTGGTTCTACCGAAAGCCTCTTTGTCGGTTAGAGTTTCGTCACCGAGGTAGCTCCATTTAATGCCGTCAATATATTTTGCAAATGTGTTCTGCATTTCAGGCAGGGTGACCGCATTAATTTGATTCAAAAGAGAGATCTCGTTTTTCCAGCTGCCTTTAATTTCGGCAATTCCCAATGCTCTGGCATTAGCAGAGGTTGACTCGTTACGCATAAAATAAGAAGTCATTAATTTGCTTTTGGCATCTTTCAGATCGGTTGCGGTAAATCCACCGTTGCGCAATCGTTTGATTTCATCCACTATGACGTTTACCGCTTCTCTGGGTTTTGTCGTCGTTACATATACCTCGGCAAAGGGCAAAAATCCACTCGACAGAGTGGCTGCAGGGGTATACGAGAGGTTTCTTTTTGTTCTTACCTCTTCGAAGAGTTTATCGTTAAGAATGGCAAATGCCAGACGATATGCATTGAATTCGGAGGAGGTAGGAGACGGCGCACCAAGGATACCCGACATGTAGTTGGTGGCCAGTTTTCGATTCTCGACATTTAATGTAGTGGCGTTTATAATAGTCGATTCCGGAACTTTGACCTGTGCCAGTGGGGCTGAAGGTAGAGTGCCGAATGCGATTTCTACTTTTTGTTTTACATCCTGAATGGAAAGATTTCCCACAATAACAAGGAGCAGCCGGTTTACATTTAGCAAATCATCGTAGTATTTTTTGATCTCTTCCTGTTTGAAGGCACTCATGGTTTCTATCGATCCTTCGGGACGTATGGCATAACGGGTGCCTTTGAATGCGTCCTGCATTGTCATTTGAGTCAGTGAATTATCAGGATCACTCTCTTGGCTTTTTAGACCTGAAATTTTCTTTTGTTGCAACATACTCAGCTCTTTTACGTCAAAAACTGGATGATTAATGGCTTCTGCAAAAAGATCCCAGCCTTTGTCAAAATAAGGTTTGACGCAACTCATACTGATGAAGCCGTAATCGTAGTTGGAACCTCCATTGGCATCTATGCTATATTTATCAGCTAAATCCTTAAAAGCATCTTTTGGATATTTCTGAGTACCACACTCGGTAGCAGCACTTAAAGCCAGCGATTCGATACCTTGTTGTTGGGCAGAATAGTTGGCTGTTCCTCCTTTGAAAAACATATATGCACTTACCGATTGTTTGGCCGATGGCTTAAAAATTACTTTTAGCCCGTGTATATTCATTTCTGTGACATTGACTTGAGCTTGCAAACAAAACGAACAAGTTGCAAGTATCGCGATCATGCTAAATATTTTAATTTTCATTTGATTCTTGTTTAATGTTCAAATCTATCCTTTTATTCTCCTTATTCTTTCCAAAATGTTTCCGGTTTCAACTGATCTTTCTGGGCTGGATTGATCAGTAATCCTGCACAATAATTCTTTCCTTTGATGTATTTGCGAACATAATCTTGCAGATCTTCTTTTGTTATTTTTTTGATATTCGCAATGTAGTTGTAAAAATAATCGAGATCAGCCGTACACCAGTTGTAAGCCAAATCATGCGATAATGACGAGGTAACATCAAATTCTTGCAGATTTTGGATTTCCAGTTGACGTTTTGCATTTTCCAATTGTTCATTTGTAATATAATCAGGCGAATCCCACTGGGCAATTTGCTCTTTCATTGCTTGTGCGCAGGCAGCTACATTGGCAGGATGTGGCACTACAATGACTCTGATTGGACCGGTATGTTTCAGCGTTTGGTAGTTTACACTGGCTTGCAATGCCAGACCTTTGTCTACTAGCTCTTTTTGGAATTTGTTTGAATTCTGAGATAAAATATATGAGAAAACATCAGCCGCGTAAGTGGCTGGGCGGTCGCCTCTGGTATCAGGTCCATGCCAGCCGAGCATGAACAAAGGTACTCGCGCATTTTTTGATTCCACTACAAAATAATTTATTTTATCTAACGGTTTGAACTCTGGAATCGGCCATTTGGTAAAAGGATCGAAACCAGAAGCTTTCCACGAACCGAAAAGTTCTTTCACTTTGGCGAAAACCGTAGTGTGGTTGATATCTCCAGAGATGATTAACATTGAGTTGTTCGGCCAATAGTATTTGTCTTTGATGGCCTGCATCTTTTCCGGAGTTGCTGTATTAATGATAGTGTGATCGCCAATCACATTTTTACGGCTGAAAAGATCGCCCCACATTGCCCGATTCATGGCCATGAAGAGTGGAAAATAGGGATTTGATTCGTTGCGTTGAAACTCTCCGTCCACAACCACATTCTCTTTTTTCATCTCTTCGGGAAGAAAAAGAGGATGACGGATTGCCGAGTTCATAAAATTAAGTCCTGCTATCCAATTGTTTTTAGGCAAGGTGAAGAAATAATTCACTCTTTCTTCGGAGGTCGTTCCGTTAAAAACGATGCCTAGTTCACGCACTTTGGCCATAAACTTTTCCTGACTTGGATAATCTTTATTCGCTTTGAAGAACATGTGTTCGTACAAGTGACTTAATCCGTTGAATTCGGGAGATTCTGTGTACGAACCATTTTTGGTCGTGATTTCAACAGTGGCAAGAGGTACGCTTTTGTCTTCAACGACCAATATTTCCAGCCCATTAGCCAATTTTGTGCTGAAGAAATTGGCAGGCTTTTGAGCAACTACCTGCACAAGCATGACAAGCATGCTCGTGCATAAAACCATCTTTTTAATCATACAATTTAAGTAAATAAGTGAAATGTATTTAAGGTACTAGCCTATAATACCTGTGATAATATTAACATTACAAAAGTAGTGATTTGTCTTGTAATATGTAATATTTTGTGTTAAATATGAGTAGTGCTGGGTGTGATGGCTATAAATGCAAAAGAAATTCTTCATTTTCCCAAAAAGAATAATGCTTTTAGATATAGGAAAAACACTCTTCTGATTTTTCAGTCGAGTAAAAATTGGCATGGTATGCATATCTGTACATCGCTTATTTGTGGTATTGATACAATACTGCTATTATAATCAATGCATATATACGCTTGCGTCCATATTTATTTGAGTCTTTTAAGTTACGAACAGATAGAAAGGTGTCCGAATGTGCCGATAAGTTGTCTGTTATAGATTGCACCAAGAGTATTGCAATTATCTTCAATCAACTACAGGTGTGATTGTTGGAGCAATAGTTTTTTGCAATCTGTATGGTGGATATACGGTAGAACCTGCGCTCGAATGAACAGATAGGTTATTGGTTAATAAAACGATAAAGGCTCCAAGGGGGAAAGGCAAATTAACGATACGATAATCGCAATGCCGCAACCGTGTAATTACAGAAAACAATTTCAATATCAGGAAAATAAACTGAAAAAGCAATTTAGAAGAAAAGCTGCCATAGAACCTATAAACGGTCAATTGAAAATAGATCATGGCTTAAATCGTAATTTCTACAAATGAATTATAGACGATAATATTAATGAGATGTAGCAGCTACATTTAACTTCAAACGGATGATCAATAAATAGAAATCATCTTTTTGGTGGATGCTTAAACTGCAGATTGTTGATTTGATAAACTCTATGTTTTTCCAAATCAACAATAAAATAGTACTAAAACGGACATTTTAAGACTCAATATTAAAATATTTTTTCAAAAAATTGGGAGTCTTTCGCTTGAGTATAAATTTTGTGTAGTGAAGATTTTTATGGCGAAGATTTTTATAATCAAATTGTTGGTAAATTAACTCAAGTCTAGTCTTCATTCTTTCGCCTACTTTCTCAAGAGAATAGTTCGTGTTTAATTCAAGTTGAGCTTTATTGGCTATTTCTTTTGCCCGATTGTAATCACTTCTTACCGTTTTCATTAGTTCAGCGGCTTTGTCTATATCTGGTTCTGCCCAAGAATAGCCCTTTGTGTAATTTGAATTAACATTAGCAACTTCAACCATTTTATACGGAACAAGGAAACTATTCTTATCATTCATGAAGTCGGTATTGCCCGAAAAATTGGTGGCAATAACTGGTTTTCCAACAGACATTGCTTCGAACATGGTGAGTCCGAACCCTTCTCCCCTATGTAATGAAACCAATACGTCGCATGATTTTATTAGACCATTGTATTCATCACGTCCTAAAGTAGTATCTACAGTGAGGATGTTGGCTGTATTGGCAATTCTATCCAGAAGTTGCTTTCTGGCAAGAGGGTGATTATCGCCTGCAATAGTTTTAATAATCAAAATTGTAGATAGATCATCTTTGAATACCTTTTCAAAAGCCTCAATAACCCCCATTATGTTCTTTCGAATGATAGAGCTGCAGAAATCGAATATTGTTAAAAAAATAAATTTGTCTTCCGGTAATTTTAGGTCTTGACGTGTAATGTGAGATGAATTTGGCATGACCGGGCAAGTGAAGACTGATATCGGAATTGGAGAGACTAAAGACATCGATTGGGCACAGAATGAACTTTGCGTCCATACTTCATCAAAGAAGGAGAAATAAGAGTTCCATTTTTTTGGAAATTGAGGTAATTCCCATACCCAAAATGCTATGTTATATCTGTTTTTTAATAGCTTCCGATGCTTTCTAAGGAATCGGTTAAGATGATCTGGTTGTATCTGGATAATATTTATTGGATATTGAGGTGTTTTGGATATTTTGGTAATACTTTTATCGATAGAGCGTTGTTCTGTTTTTCTGTTGAAATTGATAGCATTTACCTTTATTCCTGCAGATTCAAGAGCTTTGATAGTCATGATAGCGCCTTGTCCAAGGCCAAATTCGCCTCTTACAAAGCCAATAACATTAACTCCAAGGTCATCTTTTGGTATGGGTCTGATTTTATGAAACATTTAATAATTGTAAAGGTTGTGCTTCTAATGAGATATTCTAATGCTGAGAAACTTCAATAATTAATCATTCTGCTGATAAATTGTTTCTCATTGAACGATATAAATTAATATATTCTTTTACATTGCTTTCATGCGAAAATTGTAAAGCGTATTGTTTCGCTTTTGCTGCCAATTCAGGGTGTTGTTGATAGTCATATATGGCGCGTGTCACAGTATCTTTGATATGCTCAGGTTCGAAGTTTTCAAAAAAATAGGCCATGTTACCCCCGATCTCTTTCAGACTTGTCATCTGTGAAGAACAAACTGGTTTGTTAAATTGCATAGCTTCAATGATAGGAAGACCAAACCCTTCAAACTTTGATGGAAATACAAACGCAGTACAATGCGCATACATCCATATGCGGTATTGATCTTCAATAATGTCGGTTAAAAAAACATTCTCGATTTTTTCTTTAGTAATTCTATCTTGTAGCATATTTGCATAACTGCTATTAAGATTTCCGCTGATATATAAGTCATATTCGGGCATCAATTTCATAGCATCTAACAATACATGAAAATTCTTTTTTGCTTTGACTTCTCCTATCGTAAATAGAAATGATTTATGCTTATGTTGTATAAAGTCGGGAGCTTCCATCTGCTTGTTTTCTAACTGTTCCACACCACAATAGATTACGGTGGGTTTTTTGTTTCCCTTGAGATGGTTTGAGATCTCTCCGGCTGAGAAATGCGATACCGTTGTAATAACATCTGCTCTGTCGACTTCTTTTTGTATTTTACTTAAATAGTGCAAGGCTTTAATTCTTTCTTTTTCATATAGAACATTCAAGTCGTGCAGGGTTAATATAACCTTTGCAGTAGGAGGTGGCGTATTTCTTGATAACTGGTAGGTAGAATGCCAAATATCAAATTTGGGTAACAAAAAGGGGAATCTTCTGTATGTTTTTCTGTAATTTAAGTAGGTGACATTATTGCCAAAATAACCGTTAAATTGTTTTGGTACATATAGCGTAAGTTTTAGATCGTCTGGAACTTGTAGTGATAAATGTTTTCCAAAGTTTAGGGCAAATTGGCCTAATCCACAGTTTGGGTGTCTTAGGGTAGTTAAATCAATTAAAATGGAGGTATTAGAATGTTTCTTTGTTTGTTTTTTTCTCTTGAGCAAGAATAAATTCATAGCGTAAATAGTAAAAATATTTAATGTGTTGTTAGTTAAATTAAACCGGAATAAATAGCCATCATTTGCTGAGCAACTTTCTCATCCGTAAATAGAAGAGAATGCGTTAACCCTTCTTTGATCATGCTATTGCGTAATGCTGTATCGTGTAATACGATGTTGATCTGTTCTGCAAGTTCATCTGCATTATTTGGATCAACATAAACGGTGGCTTTTCCTCCAGTTTCTTCAAAACAACTTCCTTTTGATGTGATTACAGGGGTTTCTGTGCATAAAGCCTCTAAAATAGGTAATCCGAAACCTTCAAAGATAGACGGATAAATCATGACAGATGCTGCACGGTAAAAGGCCGGTAAATCCTCATTCGGAACGTTGCTTAGTACAACTATTTTATTCTCAAGAGAATATTCTCTTGCTTTTTCTTTAATATTATCCAGATATTTTGTTGGACTCCCAATTATGACTAAAGGGATATCCAAGTGTCCTTTGTGCAATGCTTCTAGGATAAGTAATTGATTTTTCCTTTCTTCAATAGCGCCAACTGTGAGCAGAAACTCGGACGGAAGATGGTATTTGTTTCGTATCTCAGTAATTTTATCATTCGATATTGGTTGACGAAAAATATTGTCACATCCGTGATACACCACATCAACTTTCTGTTCGTCGACGCCGAAGAATTCAATGATGTCTTGTTTGGTTTGTTCGCTGATAGCAATGATCCGGTTTGCAACATTGCAACTATAACTGTTTTTTTTCTTAAATATTGCCCTGTAAAAAGGATCATACATGTGTGGATAGCGAATAAAAATAGCATCATGTATGGTTACTACACTTTTTATGCCGGTTTTTGCAAAACCGAAGGGTAGTTCCTGATTCATTCCATCATAGACATCCGGTTTTAAATGTTTTAGGTCTTTTGTCATGCCGTAACTACGCCAGAAAGAGGGTATAGACTGATTGATCCATCCTTCGGGGGTAATGGTCTTACAATTATCAGCTTCTGTGTGGTAGAGACCGTCAGACTTGGGAGTGAAAAGAAGATATTGGTTGTCTGGATAGTAGGTGCTCATTAAGCGAAATATGTAGCGGCTGTAGTTGCCTAACCCTCTGCTGTTGCAGAAGGCTCGTTTTGCATCAAATCCAATAATCATTTCTGAAAAAGTTTATTTAAATGTAATATTTTATCTAAAGGAAGATCATGGCGTGTCATGTACCATATGTATATGCCAAGCAATACCGTACGAAAGATTAAATTTAGTAGCATGTGATGCCAGTTGATATACCAACCGAGAACAAAAAGTACGAGTGCCAGGGTTGTGTATTTGCCAATAATCTTTAATTGGTAGTTAATAGGGAAGTGTCTTTGTCCTATAATATAAGAAACAACCATTACGGCGAAGTAACAACCGAAAGCCGCCCAAGCTGAGCCCATATAGCTATATCGAGGCACCAGTACTATATTGCCAATTACGATAATCATAGTTCCTATTAGAGAGAACCATGCTCCATATATGGTTTTGTCTGTTAATTTGTACCAGACAGAAAGATTGAAATAGATACCCTGGAAGATAAAAGAAACCAATACCAGGGGCACAACATTTAATCCAGACCAATAGGCTCGGCCGATGATAAATTTGAAAACATCGATGTAAAGAACCATTCCTAAAAAGATGAGCCACGAAAAGATGATGAAATATTTCATAGCATCCGAGTATGTCGTTAGGCTGTCTTTGTCTTTTTTTTGCGCAAAAACGAAAGGTTCATAGGCATACCGGAATGCTTGAGTAAACATGAGCATTACCAGCGCAATCTTTGAAGTTGCTCCGTAAATTCCCAGCTCGGAAGCTCCTTTGCTTCCGGGAAAGAGAAATGGAAATAATATTTTATCTAGTGTCTGGTTCATTATTCCAGCAATACCAAGTACAAGTAGTGGAAGAGAGTATCTCAAAATTTTACGTAGCAAAAAGGTGTTTAACTTGAATTTAACTGCGAAAATATAAGGAGTTAGAAATGCAGTCTGAATGGCAGTGGCTAAAATATTTGAAACGAATACATATCCTACTCCATAGGTCGGATTGTAAAACCAAATGACTGTCTGTGGCGCAATTTTCATCAACCACGGACACACTATTAGGAAAAATAGATTGAACGTGATATTCAGGAAAACAAAGAGTAGCTTGTATGCGGCAAATTTGATAGGGCGTTTCAGATAACGCAAATATGCAAAGGGGATGGAAGCAAAAGCGTCCATAGCAACCGATAATCCTAGCATCCATATATATTCCGGGTAATTAGCGTAATCGAGCCAGTGGCTGATCTGTGGTGCGAAAAGAACACACCATACAGCAAAAAGTAGAGACGTAATTCCTACAGTAATCATGGTGGTGCTGTATACCAAATCGGGATTGTGGTCTTCCTTGTTGGCAAAACGGAAAAAACCGGTTTCCATGCCATATGTCAAGATGACTAATAAAAGGGCGGTCCAAGAGTATAAATTGGTGACGATGCCATAATCGGCCGAACTGGCTAATACGTGAGTATAGAGTGGTACTAACAGCCAATTCAGGAATTTACCCAAAATACTGCTAACGCCGTAAATGGCAGTATCTTTTGCCAGCGATTTTATTTCTTTTGCCATAAGAAGCCTCTCTAAATTCGTACTTACAAAGTGCGTGTTGCAATGTAGCACTCTTTTTTTATTGTGTTTTTAAAATAGTTTTCCCTGTTCGTCGGGTTTGGTTCTTCCCAAGTGTTTATATGCTAATGGAGTTACTTCACGTCCACGGGGAGTTCGTTTCAAAAATCCTTCTTTGATGAGGAATGGTTCGTAAACTTCTTCCAGTGTGCCGGAATCTTCACCCAGAGCTGTGGCAATGGTTGATAAGCCGACCGGTCCTCCCTGAAATTTATCGATAAGGGTTGTCAGAATCTTATTGTCCACTTCATCCAATCCGTATTTGTCGATATTGAGTGCTTCGAGAGAAAAACAGGCAATGTTGTGATCGATGGTTCCGTTCCCTTTAACCTGCGCAAAATCGCGAACCCTTCGTAATAAAGCATTTGCAATTCGGGGAGTTCCGCGGCTTCGCGAAGCAATTTCCCCGGCAGCTTCATGCGTGCAAGGAATATTCAGAATTTTTGCCGACCGAAGAATAATAGATCTTAAAATCGAGTCGTCGTAATATTCAAGGTGACAATTAATGCCGAAACGGGCGCGTAACGGACTGGTAAGCAGTCCGCTGCGTGTTGTTGCTCCGATAAGTGTGAACGGATTTAACGTCAGCTGGATAGAACGTGCACTGGGGCCTTTGTCTATCATAATGTCGATGCGAAAATCCTCCATGGCAGAATAAAGATATTCTTCCACGATGGGACTCAAACGGTGAATTTCGTCAATGAAAAGTACATCGTTTGGCTCGAGGGATGTCAATAATCCAGCCAAGTCGCCGGGTTTATCCAGCACCGGTCCTGAAGTAATTTTAAATCCGACACCCAATTCATTGGCTATGATGTTGGAAAGTGTTGTTTTTCCCAATCCGGGAGGGCCGTGAAGCAGCACATGATCGAGCGATTCGCCCCGCATGCGCGCAGCACTTACAAACACGGAAAGATTTTCGACGACCTTCGATTGTCCATTGAAATCCAGAAAGGAAAGGGGACGAAGAGCGTTTTCATATTCTTTGTCGGTATCTGTGCGGGGTTGTTGATCGCGAATGTCGAAAGATTCCATTGTTAAACTATCGGATAATGTGGTGCAAAGGTAGCGATTTGTCTTTAATGTGTCGCAATGTCGTGCTGTGATGTGCCTCCTTTTAAGGCACTAACGTAGAGAAAGTCGATGTAAAACGGGCAAAAAAATATATCTTTGCCAATCCAAAATATTCCAGATTATTCATTATCTAATACTGTTATTATAATGTCTTGTTTTTCACAATCAGTCAGTGCTTTGCGTTCGTCGGCCATTCGCGATTTGATGAGTTTGGCAACTCGCCCCGATATGATCTCTTTTGCTGGCGGAATGCCCGATAACGAACTTTTTCCAATTCGTGAAGTGCAGGAAATTGTTGATGATTTGTCGGTGAAAGAACGACAGGTAGCCATGCAATATGCACCTACGACCGGCTATCCACCATTGCTTGATGCTTTGGGTGAATGGCTTCGAGAGAAGGGCTTCCCGATGGATAACAATAAGCTGATTATTACCACCGGATCGTTGCAGGCAATCAATATCTGGGCCAAAATGTTTATTGATCCGGGAGATGTGGTGCTGACCGAAAATCCGGCTTTTATCGGAGCCTTGTCTGCATTTGGGTCATATATGCCCCGCATCCACGGGATTGAGATGGATGGAGAGGGTATCCTGATCGAACTGTTAAAAGAAGCGTTGAAACTCGATCCCAAATTTTTATATGTTACACCTACATTTCACAACCCGGCCGGTTTGACCTATAGTCCGGAACGACGAAAAGAGTTGCTGGAAGTGATGAATGCGACTGAAATTCCTATTCTGGAAGATGATGCATACGGCGAATTGTGGTTTGACGAAGTCGAAAAACAGCATATTGTCCCTCTCAAAATTCAGTCGGAGAAAGAGCAACAGATCTGTTATACCGGCTCGTTCTCTAAAATATTCGGACCGGGAATGCGGCTTGGATGGATGTTGGTAGGCGAAGAGTTTTATCGCAAAGCCGAACTTTGCAAACAATGTGTCGATGCCTGTTCTCCCACTTTTACGCAAGTGCTGGCGCATCGTTTTCTTGCATCGGGACAACTCGACAGTTACGTGGCGAGTGTGCGGGGTATTTATCATCAACGGTGCAACTATATGAAAGAGGCCATTAAATGCTATTTTCCTGCCGAGGCCTCTTTTGTGGAGCCCAAAGGAGGATTTTATATTTGGATTAAATTGCCCGACGGAGTTGACGAAATGGAGTTGCTCAAAAAAGTTATTGCCGAAGGAGCGGTTTTTGTGGTGGGATCCACATTCGATCCGCAAGGAGCTTCAAATGGATATATTCGTGTGTCTTATTGTAACACTGACGAAGTGAAAATCGAAAAAGGAATTAAGGTTATTGGTGACGTGTTGAAAAAAATGATGGTATAATGTCAAGATTCAATGCGATCCTTTTGTGAATTTTGATTGTTTAAGAAATAAATAGTATCTTTGCGCTGTTTTTGTTGTTGGAATGTTCGTGCAACTTCACAGCGAGAGCAATTTAAGCATGTAACCAAAGGCCTGTTTCAGTTATCGGAGTATGTCTTTTTGCTTAAATTCAAAGGGATAATAGTTTTACACGATATGCTACTGAGGTAGTGACCGGGAAACCCTTTTGAAGTCCTTTCAATTGGGTTTTTTTTATTTCTGAAAACGAAGTAGTGTAAATGTATAATCGATTGTAATTCAACGAAAAAAAATAATTATCTTTGCGGTTAATTTACCCGGTCAGATGATTTTATGATACAGAAAGAACTTATATACCAACTTATTGAAGAGTTTATTGCTGATACAGAGCATTTTATTGTCGATGTAAAAGTAAGTCCCGACAACGATATCGTTGTAGAACTCGATTCAGCAAAAGGCATTGACATTGAATATTGTGCAGAATTAAGCCGTTATATAGAATCAAAGTTTGACCGGGAAGTGGAAGACTATGAACTTGAAGTCGGTTCGGCAGGTTTGAGTTCTCCGTTCAAAGTGTTAAAACAGTATCAAAAAAATATTGGCAACGAAGTGGAAGTCCTTACCAAAGCAGGTCAAAAAATCTGCGCTGTTTTGAAAGATGCGACCGAGGAAGCTTTTATGGTAACTGTCGCCAAACAGGTAAAACCGGAGGGAGCCAAGCGCAAAGTAACAGTAGAAGAAGACGTAGTGTTTCCGTATAACGAAGTAAAATACACAAAATATCTAATAAGATTCAAATAGCTATGAGCAAAGTTGAACCTGTCAATCTTATTGACACCTTTTCCGAGTTTAAAGAGCTGAAGAACATTGATCGTCCTACGCTAATTAGTGTGCTCGAGGAGTCCTTCAGAGGCACTTTGGCCAAAATGTTCGGTTCGGACGAAAATTTTGACGTCATTATTAACCCCGATAAGGGTGACTTCGAAATTTGGCACAACCGTGAGGTGGTTGCCGATGACGAGGTGGAAAATCCTGTCAGTCAGATTTCGTTGACTGATGCAAAGCAAATTGATACGGATTATGAAATAGGGGAAGAGGTGACCGATGCCGTTGATTTCCTCGGATTCGGTCGTCGGGCTATTTTGACATTGCGTCAGACGCTGGCCTCCAAAATTTTAGAACTTCAGAAAGATTATCTCTATAACAAATATAAAGACCGGATCGGTCAGATTGTTATGGGAGAAGTATATCAGATGTGGAAAAAAGAAATTCTGCTTTTGGATGATGAAGGTAATGAATTGATTCTTCCGAAAACGGAACAAATTCCAGCTGACTTTTACCGGAAAGGAGATACGGTGCGCATGGTGGTTGTGAAAGTAGACAACCGTAACGGTAATCCAAAAATCATAGTATCTCGTACTTCTCCATTATTCCTGCAGCGTTTGTTCGAACTGGAAGTGCCTGAAATTCATGATGGATTGATTACTATTAAGAAAATTGCTCGTATTCCGGGCGAAAGAGCGAAAGTTGCCGTGGAAACTTACGATGAACGTGTCGATCCGGTAGGAGCTTGCGTTGGGGTCAAAGGCGCCCGTATTCATGGCATTGTGCGTGAGTTGCGCAACGAAAATATTGATGTTATCAATTATACGGCGAATGTCTCTTTGTTTATTGCAAGAGCATTGAGCCCAGCCAAGATATCTTCTCTCCGTTTGGATGAGGAAAATAAAAAGGCAGACGTTTATCTGAAGCCCGAAGAAATTTCGATGGCCATAGGTAAAAGTGGCATGAATATTCGGTTGGCTTCAATGCTTACCGAATTTACCATTGACGTTTATCGTGATATTGACGGAGAAGAAGATGAAGATATTTATCTGGATGAATTCACTGATGAAATAGAACAATGGGTAATTGATGTGCTTAAATCCATCGGCTGCGATACAGCCAAAAGCGTACTGGCAATTTCTCGCGAAGAGCTGATTCAACGTACTGACCTTGAAGATGAAACTATTGATGATGTATTGAACATTATCAAAGCAGAATTTGAAGAATAAAACGAAAACTTCCCTGAAGCACGATCGGATGATCCGGCTTCATGTGCAAATTGTCGGTTGTCATTTTGCTTATCTTTTCAAACACACTAAATATAAACTATGTCGAGTATCAGGTTAAATAAAGTAGTTAAGGATTTGAACGTGGGACTTTCGACGGCAGTCGAGTTCTTGCGCAAAAAAGGCTATGCTGTTGAGGAGAACCCCAATTTCAAGATTTCGGACGATCAGTATCTTATCCTTGTTAAAGAATTTAGCAATGATAAAGATCTGAAAATGAAATCGGAGCGTGAAACACAAATGCGCTTGGAAAAAGAGAAGGCTCAAACGATTACAGCTGCAGGCTATGAAGCTCCTGCTGCCAAAGAGAAACCCAAACCTGAAGTTAAACCTGAACCTAAAGTTGTTGCTGAAGAGATAAAAGTTGAGGTATCGGAGGAGATCCGTCCTCATATTACAACTGTTGGTAAAATAGATCTCGATTCTTTGGAAAAGAAACCGGAACCAGCCCTCGTAGCTCCTGCTCCGGAAAAGAAACCGGAACCGATTCCGGAGCCTGAAGTGATAGAACAAACCGTTGAAAAAATTGAAGAACCGGCTCCGGCTCCTGTAATAGTAGAACCAGAACCGGAAATGCCGAAAGAAGAACCGGTAGCGGAGATGAAGCCTGTAGTAGCAGAACCGGCTCCTGTGGTTGAAAAGAAAGAACCGAAAACGAAAGCCCCTGAAGAAAAGGTTGTAACTATCCAACCGGAGGTCTCGGAGGAGGTCGTTGCAACTCCTGAACAGGTAGATGATAATGGCGTATTTCAATTGAGACCTACTGTTATTGAACAAAATATCCGGGTCGTAGATAAGATAGACCTTTCGGCGCTTAACCAACAGACCCGTCCGAAGAAAAAATCGAAGGAAGAAAAGCGTAAAGAACGCGTACAGCGCGAACAACAGAATACGCCGAATAATCAGCATCCTACTACAGCACCTGCAGCAGCACCTGCAGCTCAGGGTAACGCAGCGACTGCTGATCAGAAAAAAGAAAAACGGAAGCGAATACATAAGGAAAAGGTAGATATTACCAAGCCGAATACACCGGCAGGCAATGCTCAACAAAAACCTCATGACAACCGGCATAAGAGTTCGGGTAATTTTCAGAAAAGACCCTTTAAGCCGGCAGTGAATGAGGAAGATGTTCAAAAACAAATCAAAGAAACCCTCGCTCGTCTTACAGAGAAGAAGATCAAAGGTTCTAAATATAGAAAAGAAAAGCGTGACAACGTCTCGGCTCGTATGCAGGAGCGTGAAGACAAGGAACGTGACAATGAAAATATACTGAAACTCACCGAGTTTGTTACGGTGGCAGAGTTGGCTACCATGATGGATGCTCCTGTTACAAAGGTGATCGCCACTTGTATGAACTTAGGTGTAATGGTGTCTATCAATCAACGTCTTGACGCTGAAACCATCAATATCGTTGCTGATGAATTCGGATACAAGACCGAATATGTGAGCTCGGAAGTAATCGATGCCATTGCTCAGGATCAGGAGGAAGATCGCGAAGAAGATCTGGAATCCCGTCCTCCTATTGTGACAGTCATGGGACACGTCGATCACGGTAAAACATCTTTACTCGATTACGTTCGCAAAGCAAATGTGATTGCCGGTGAAGCCGGTGGTATTACACAGCACATCGGAGCCTATCACGTGACATTGGAGAGTGGTCGTGAAATTACTTTTCTCGATACTCCGGGTCACGAAGCATTTACAGCTATGCGTGCCCGTGGTGCTGCTGTTACCGATATTGCCATTATCATTGTGGCTGCCGACGATAGCGTGATGCCTCAAACCATCGAAGCCATCAACCATGCATCAGCAGCAAATGTTCCGATGGTGTTTGCTATCAACAAAATAGACAAGCCGGGTGCAAATCCTGAAAAGATAAAAGAAGCGTTGGCTAATATGAACTACCTGGTGGAAGACTGGGGCGGTAAATATCAGTCACAGGAAATTTCGGCCAAAAAAGGAGTGGGTGTGCATGAACTACTTGAAAAAGTGTTGTTGGAAGCCGACCTGCTCGAACTGAAGGCCAATCCTAATAAACGTGCGATCGGTTCTATCATCGAATCGTCGTTGGATAAGGGGCGTGGTTATGTATCAACCGTTTTGGTAAAAGACGGAACACTGACTATTGGTGATGTGGTACTTGCCGGAACTCACTTCGGTCGTGTGAAAGCGATGTTCAACGAACGTAACCAACGGGTAACTACAGTGGGTCCTTCGGAACCAGTGCTGATTCTTGGTTTGGACGGAGCTCCTCAGGCAGGCGATACTTTTAATGTGTTACCGACCGAACAGGAAGCGCGGGAGATTGCCAACAAACGTGAACAGTTGCAGCGTGAACAAGGTCTGCGTACCAGCCGTCACATTACGCTGGACGAAATCGGTCGCCGTATCGCTATCGGAAACTTCCAGGAGTTGAATGTGATTGTGAAAGGTGACGTGGATGGCTCTATCGAAGCGCTTTCCGATTCGTTGATAAAACTTTCTACCGAAGAAATTCAGGTAAATGTGATTCACAAAGCGGTCGGTCAGATTTCCGAATCGGATGTTATGCTTGCTGCGGCTTCGAATGCTATTATCGTCGGTTTCCAGGTGCGTCCGTCAATGGCAGCCCGCAAACTGGCCGAGAAAGAAGAGATCGATATCCGCCTCTACTCCATTATCTATAATGCGATTGAAGAGTTGAAAGCGGCTATGGAAGGGATGCTTTCTCCCGAAATCAAAGAAGAGGTGGTGGCTACGCTCGAGGTACAAGAGGTCTTCAAGATTACCAAAGTGGGTTCGGTTGCCGGATGTATCGTACGTGAAGGTAAGATTAAACGCGGAACGAAAGTACGCCTTATTCGTGACGGTATTGTGGTCTTCAGCGGCGAGCTTGGGTCTCTGAAGCGTTTCAAAGACGATGTGAAAGAGGTTGCCAACGGATACGAATGCGGTTTGAATATTGCCAACTACAATGATATTAAAGCGGGCGATCTTATCGAAGGCTATGAAGAAGTTGAAGTTAAGAAGACTCTTTGATTATAAGTAATATAATTGCAGCAAACACAACGGCTGCGGATAAAGACCTGAGTCGTTGTCCGTAGTCGTTTTTGTTTTTATTCCTACTAATAATTTTTTATGTCCACTCTGGATTATTTTTTTCTGATTCTAATGGGAATCGGTATGGTTTTCGGTTTCGCGAAAGGAGCATTCCGCTTGCTTGCTACGTTGGCCGGAATCGTACTCGGAATTTATGCCGCCCGTTTTTTCTATCAACCGATGGCCTCTATGCTGATGGCACTGTTTCATGTGTCGTCGAAAGTAGCATTTCCTCTGGCCTTTTTTGTGTTGTTTGTGGCCGTTGGTCTGGGCTTATATCTGTTGGGATGGATGATGACCAAGGTGTCGAAGGCGATGGCACTGTCGTGGCTCAACCGTTTGTGTGGCGGAGGACTGGGTATTTTGCAGGTGGCACTGGTTTTGGGTGTGTTGATAAATCTTTATTCGTCGGCGCATTATAAAGTGACCGGAAAAGGGGCGGAGACTGCTCCCGGATCGTTGCTCTATTCGCCTTTGAAGCAGTTGCCTGATCTTGTTCTGCCGTACATGGATTTCGATAAATGGAATAAGACGCCGACGGTTCGGAATAATGCAAACGATGCAGCTTTTGCGTCGTGAAAAAATGTTATTTTACTGGGATTCCTTGCTTAAAATGAGTATCTTTGCACTTGTAAAGTTCAAACACAATAAACAATAAATACTATGGTAAGCTACAAAGAATTAGGACTCGTAAACACAAAAGAGTTGTTTAAGAAAGCGATCGAAGGCAAATATGCCATTCCTGCTTTCAATTTCAATAATCTGGAACAGTTGCAGGCAATTATTTCAGGTTGTGTTGAAACAAAATCGCCTGTGATTTTGCAGGTTTCGAGCGGTGCCCGTAAATATGCAAACCAGACCTTATTGCGTTACATGGCTCAGGGAGCTGTTGAATATGCAAAAGAATTGGGTTATGCAATTCCGGTTGTATTGCACCTCGATCATGGCGATAGCTTTGAATTGTGTAAAGATTGTATCGATATGGGCTTCTCGTCTGTAATGATCGACGGCTCTCATTTTCCTTACGAAGAAAATATCGCTTTGACAAAGAAAGTGGTAGAATATGCTCATGCTCACGATGTAACCGTTGAAGGTGAACTGGGAGTGTTGGCTGGCGTTGAAGATGACGTGGTTGCCGAACATCACACCTATACTCAACCTGCTGAAGTGGTTGATTTTGTTACTCGTACAGGTGTTGACTCGTTGGCTATCTCTATCGGTACTTCTCATGGTGCAAACAAATTTACACCGGCACAATGTACCCGTGATGCAAACGGTATTTTGATTCCGCCTCCATTGCGTTTCGATATCCTTGAAGAGATCGAAAAACAGATTCCGGGATTTCCTATCGTATTGCACGGTTCTTCTTCTGTACCTCAGGAATATGTTGCAACTATTAACAAATTCGGTGGTGCTTTGAAAGATTCTATCGGTATTCCTGAAGAACAATTGCGTCACGCAGCTTCTTCGGCTGTTTGCAAAATCAACATCGATTCCGACGGTCGTCTGGCTATGACCGCTGCCGTTCGTGAAGTGTTGGCAACTAAACCGGGTGAATTCGATCCACGTAAATATTTAGGCCCTGCTCGCGATGAGTTGAAAAAACTTTACATGCACAAAACACAAAACGTTTTGGGTAGCGCAGGTAAAGCGTAATTCTAATACTTCAAGCCCCCTGCTTTGCGCAGGGAGCGGATAAAGGCCGTCTCGCAACAGACGGCTTTTTTATGCTTTCAGTAACAAGAAATTATATTTAATTTTGTGGGTAAAATAAGCCATGACCGCTTTTTCTCGCTTACGTTCCGCTTTTTTCAGAAGAGATGCCGTTACCGTTGCCCGCGAGTTGCTGGGCAAAACTATTGTGCGTCGCTTTGAAAGCGGAGAGATAAAGCGTTTTGTTATTGTGGAGACCGAAGCTTATCTGGGAGAGGACGATTTGGCCTGTCATGCAAGTAAAGGGCGTACGCCACGTACCGAAGTGATGTATCACGATGGAGGCAAAATTTACGTGTATCTTATCTACGGTATGTACTGGATGCTTAATTTTGTTACCGGTGACGATGGTCATCCGCAAGCAGTGTTGATCAGAGGCGTAGATAATGTGATAGGTTCGGGCAGGGTAGGACGCCTGTTGCAACTCGATAAAACGTTTTACGGCGAAGATTTGTTTACTTCCGAACGTTTATGGGTGGAAGATAGTCCTATGTTGGAACAGTACACAACGGCGCCTCGTGTAGGGGTTGACTATGCTGGAGAGTGGAAAGACCGGAAGTGGCGATTTATTGCCGGAAAATAGCGTTGTAATGTGAGAATGAACACACACGTATGCAAATAAATTTGCATACGTATCCGGGTAAATTTATATACGTCCGGAAATTTATTTGCACACGTGTGAGATTCTGCTTCCGAATGAATGAACCGAAACCTCTTCGGTTAGAGTTTGCTGCACGAACAAAATAAACAGTATTAAAGCAGAAAATTATGGATACAACAAGACAAGAGAAAATAGGACGGATGTTGCAAAAAGAGCTGAGCAGTATGTTTCTCGGCATTGCGCGCAATTATCCGGGTGTGATGATTACCGTTACCAATGTGCGTATTACGTCCGATTTGAGCATCGCAAAAGTGTACCTGAGTATTTTCCCGGGTGATAAGTCTGAGTCTACACTGGCTCTTATCAAGGGACATACCAAGACCATTCGTTACGAGTTGGGGGTAAAAGTGCGACATCAGTTGCGTCTGGTGCCGGAACTGGTGTTTTATCTCGATGATACGCTCGACTATATCGAGAATATCGACAAGTTGTTGAAGAAATAAGGGAGGTTAGGACATCTTCAAATTTAGATTTTCGTGAATTTAGCATTCCATATTGCCCGTCGTTATCTTTTTGCCAAAAAGTCGCACAATGCCATCAATATCATTTCGGGTATTTCGGCCGGAGGTGTATGTGTGGGCACCATGGCGATGATATGTATACTTTCGGTTTTTAATGGTTTTGAAGGGCTGATTCAACAGCTTTTCAGTGCTTTCGACCCTGATTTGAAGATTGAGCTGGTGCAAGGGAAGTCGTTTGACACGCATACCAAAGAGTGGGATGCAGTGCGTCAACTCAAAGATATTGCTTTTTATGACGAAGTAGTGGAAGATAATGCCATGTTGCGTTATAAAGACAAGCAACTGCCTGCAATTATTAAAGGAGTGGGAAGCAAATTTCAGACGATGACCGCTATCGATAGTTTATTGGTTTCGGGTAGTTTTGTGCTGAATGACGGTGTTTTCGAAAATGGAATTATGGGTGTCGGGCTGGCCGGTGCATTGGGAACGGGATCAAAAGCGCTCGATCCCATTCAGGTGTATGCTCCTAAACGGACGTCGGCTATCAATCTGGTAAATCCGGAGAGCAGCTTTAATCGCGATCAAATATTTATATCGGGTATCTTTGCCGTCAAGCAGGCGGCCTACGACGATAAGTATTTCCTCGTTTCGTTACCTTTTGCGCGTCGTTTATTCGACTATCCCGATAATGTGGCAACTTCCGTCAGCCTGAAACTGAAACCGGGTGTCGAAAACGTTCAGGTGCAGAAGGCGGTCAAAACTATATTGGGTGACAAGTTCTCGGTGCTTAACCGATACGAACAGCAGAGCGACTACTTCCGTATTATGAAGATTGAGAAGTGGATGACTTATCTGATTTTGTCTTTCATCCTGCTGATAGCCGTGTTCAATATCATCGGCTCTTTATCCATGCTGATTATCGACAAGGAAAAAGATATCCAAACGCTCCGTAATCTTGGCGCCGACAACCGATTGATTCAACGGATATTTCTCTTCGAAGGGTGGATGATTTCGGTAGGAGGAGCATTTCTTGGAGTTGTGCTGGGCGTGTTGTTGTGTCTTGGGCAATATTATTTCGGCTGGATCAAACTGCAAGGCTCCGGTTTTATTATCGATTCTTATCCGGTGGAGGTGGTTTGGACGGATCTTGTCGTTGTCCTCTCGACCGTCAGTGTGATGGGATTCCTGGCGGCTCTTTATCCGGTACGTTATTTGAGGAAAAACCTGTTTGAAAAGGTGAGTTGAACGAGTTGGAAATGCAATAATAAAAAAGGATGTCTTCTGTAAGACATCCTTTTCTGTGTTTTAAAGCCTAATGGTTTCTATTGCCCGTTGTACACGGCGTAATGTCTCTTCTTTGCCGATAATTTCGGTCAGGTCGAAGATATGCGGGCCTTTCGATTCGCCAACCAGCGCGATGCGAAAGGCATTCATTACGTCACCTGTTTTATACTCTTTGGCGGCGATCCATTCCATCACTTTTGCTTCCGTGTCAGCTTTGTCGGTCACAAATTTGTCCAAGGATTCAATAAATGATGATAGTTCGGTGAGTTGTTGCGCCGTAAACGGTTTCCAACGTTTTTGAACCGATTTTTCGTCGTAAGCGGTAGGTGCCACGAAGAAGTAAGAGGTGATGTCCCATAATTCGCCGATGAAGTTGATCCGTTCACGCATCAGTGTCACCACTTTGGTAATGGTCTCGTCGGATGCTGATACTCCTTTGGTGGCTAGAACCGGTTTGAACCGGCTTGTAAGTTCTTCAACCGGCTTTAGTTGCAGGTATTGGTGGTTGAACCATTTTCCTTTTTCGAAGTCGAATTTGGCGCCGCTCTTGCTGCAACGTTCCATCGAAAACTCTTTGATCAATTCTTCCATCGAAAAGATCTCTTGATCGGAACCGGCATGCCAGCCCAATAATGCAAGAAAGTTGATAACCGCTTCGGGTTCATAACCTGTTTCGCGGTAGCCGCTCGAAATGTCGCCTGTTTTCGGATCTTTCCATTCCAACGGGAATACAGGGAATCCAAGACGATCGCCATCGCGTTTGCTCAGTTTGCCGTTTCCATCGGGTTTAAGCAGCAGGGGCAAGTGGGCGAATTGCGGCATGGTGTCTTGCCAACCCAGCGCACGGTAAAGCAACACGTGCAGCGGAGCCGATGGCAACCACTCTTCGCCGCGAATCACGTGCGAAATCTCCATCAGGTGGTCGTCTACCACATTGGCAAGATGGTAGGTGGGCAGGCTGTCGGCCGATTTGTAGAGTACCTTGTCATCCAGAATCGATGAGTTGATCACCACTTCGCCACGGATCAGATCCTGCACATGAACCTCTTCGTTCGGCTCTATCTTGATGCGGACAACATACTGTTTGCCTGCATCGATGCGGCTCTGAACATCATCGGCAGATAGCGTCAGCGAGTTCTGCATCATGCTGCGGGTAGAGGCATCATATTGGAAGTTTTTAATTTCGTTACGTTTGGCTTCCAGCTCTTCGGGCGTGTCGAATGCAATATAAGCCTTGCCGTCGTTCAAAAGTTGGTCGACGTATTCGCGGTAAATCGCTTTGCGTTCGCTCTGACGGTAGGGCGCATGTGGCCCGCCTTGTTGTACTCCCTCGTCGATTTTAATGCCTAACCATGCCAGCGATTCTTCGATATAGGCTTCCGCTCCTGGAACGAAGCGATTGGAATCGGTATCTTCGATGCGCAGCAGCATGTCACCGCCGTGTTGTTTGGCAAAAAGGTAATTGTATAACGCGGTACGTACTCCTCCGATGTGGAGCGGACCGGTAGGACTTGGAGCAAAACGGACTCTTACTTTCATTTCTAGATGGTTGTTATTCTGATAAATTGTGCGATAGTTAATGATGTCGGGTCCCCGACAAAAGCAGCGTGCAAAGATAACAAAAAGAGTTGACCCTGTAAAGGCTAGACTCTTGTATAGTTGATCTGATAATGGTTTGCGAACGATATATGTGTAGGCTAAAAAGATGGATTATAATAAATAGACCGAAAAATGTATCTTTGTAGTGTGAAATCTTCTTTTTTGTAATAACCTGTTTTGAATCGGAACTGTTCGACTTTTTGTCTAGGAATGAATAATTTAGTGTACATATTATTGACAAATGCGTTGGCAGCGGCCTGTATGGTTTTTGCCATCATATTCATTACCTTTCCGATACCTCAAAAGGAGGGACTAAAAAATTACCGGATATCGTTACGTTTTTTGTTTGTTGCCTATGCCATTTCGGCACTTATTGCAGTATTTGACAAGATATTGGTAAACGTTTTGTCCATGATTTTCCTGTCCATGTGTTCGTTTCTGATATTACTCTTTTCTATCGCCTTGATCAATTTACTGCATCCCGAACGAATAACTCGAAAGTTTATTTTGTTGCATTTTTTTCCTTTATTGGCAATCAATATGGTATATTGGTTGATTGCCATAAAAGCAGGAAACCCAAGGCTTACAGACCTGACTCAGGTAATCGGCAACATATCCCATTTTCCGGTGTTGATCCGGGTAATGACATGGCTGGCGTGTATTGTACAACTGGCCTATTTTGCATGCATCTTTCAACGCGAATCGGCATTGTACAAGAATCGGCTGAATGAATGCTTTTCCGAAAACTACCAGCTGAATTTGCCGTGGGTACGTTTATGTTATTATGGTGCGATTGCGCTTGGCGTATATGCATTGATTATTGCATTAGTTCCTTCTCCGATTGCATTGATGACTTTCTTTTCGGTGCTTGCTGTTTTTTTTATCGTGTTCGGTGTTTGCTATATCCAATATCCGCGCACGTATGTGAAAGTGGAGACGGCATTCCATCCGTTGATGCAAGAGGCGAAACGAATGCCGAAGCGCCGTTATTCGTGGCCTCAACTTAGAGAGCAGGTAATAGCACGCAAATATTACATGACACCCGGTATCAATATTGAAGAGATTGCACAGTCGCTGAAAATAGGGCGAACCACCTTGTCGGGTTTTATCAACAAAGAGGAGGGAATGAATTTTAATTCCTGGATAGGAACTCTACGGGTGGAAGAAGCCATCCGTCTCTTTCACGAAGACCCGCAGCTTACCATAACGCAAGTGTCGGAAATGGTAGGCTATAGCGAACCCTCCAACTTTAGCCGGCAGTTCAAGAGCGTAACAGGCATCTCTCCTTCCGAATGGTATCGTCAGGAACAAAAACCGGCATAGGCGGTTCTTTGTTTTAAATAATGCCGTATTCTTCCGAAAAATTGATTCTTTTTGAGTAAACTTGTCAGAATGAACGGTCGTTTTGCATGTATTGATAAATAGCCGACGGTGCAAGTTGGCTAATTTTGTCACGTCAAATCCACTCGAGGTTTTCCATGGTGTATTTGGTTAGTGTACTTTTAACTGCAAAAAACCAAAGTCTAAAGAGAAGAGTAATCGAAAAACCAGCCTTCGGGATTTAATCCGGGAGGCTGGTTTGTTGTTTGTGTCGTGTTGCTCTTCCTTCTGATTGGTATACGCACAAGTGTGAGGAGTATTTATTGTTTACACCGGCGATCAAGACCATTCTTTTTCTTCGATCTTGTCAAAATAAAGGACTACTATTCGACCTTTAACTTCAAAAGGGAATATCTTCCTGAAGTACACCTTCATGTTGTACTCAGGGGGGGGGCGGGTCAATTCTTATTTCTTGGTTTCCTCATTTTTTTTCTTGGCAGCCATTGTGGCGCGGGCTTTGCATCCGATGTAAAATGGTTTCAACCGTTGTTGGAAGGGCTTTGCATGTGTTGTTGACTGGTTCCGATAGTGGTTGACATGGCATTGCCGCCAGTGAAGTGTGATTTCAATAGTCGTTGCAAGAGAACACAGCCCATGAACTCTCTTTTAGGCTCCGGTTGACGGTGGTGTTGGATCGTTGGAAGATTAGATAAAACTAATTTGAAGAGAGAAATGTCGGTATGACGCGCCTCATGCTTCCGTCCGGAATCGGAATATAACCATTGGGTGTGACAGTATAATAAGCGTGTTTGTGTTGCTATCCATGAGCAGAAAACTAAAGTATTCGTCGTAAATATAGAAAAATGATTTTATAGTCTCCATGACGTAAAAAATATTTATTGTTATCGGACTCTATGCTCTATCGTTTGGATGGAGAGTAGGCATATTGATGTATGTCGCATGTTGTTTTACTGCGTATTTTCGATGGAAGAGAGAGAGTTGAGGATGCATATTCTCTGTTGAAAGGTGAGTTTTAACGGACTAATTGTACGAACCATATTTACGTGCAATGCCGGATGGTATGCTGTCGGTTATTCGCTATTTGTATAGTCTTTATGGGCGAAGGCTGTAATTCGGATGACCGCAGAGTAAAAAAACAGCCGACCTTGTTGGGGTCGGCTATCCGGTATGAGGAGCAATCGGAAACGGATCAGATGGACAAAATATGAAGCACTTCCATCAACGTCGTGTTCACCGGTTTTTCGTCTTTAATGGCTTTAATAAACGGCACGTAAGCAATTTCGTTGTTTACAATCCCGATCATCACATTGCGTTGGTCGGCCAGCAGGGCATCTACGGCGGCAGTCCCCATGCGACTGGCCAGAATGCGGTCGTTGGCAGTGGGTGAGCCTCCCCGTTGGATGTGACCGAGGATGGTGACGCGGCAATCGAATTCGGGATGCGCTTTTTTCAGCTTTTCGGCTACGCCCATAGCACCGCCGGTGATGTCGCTTTCGGCCACTAACACGATGCTACTGTTTTTCGATTTACGGAAGCCTTGTTCGATGAGTTGACTCAGCTGGTCGGTGCTGGTAGCAATTTCGGGGATGATAGCAGCTTCAGCTCCTGATGCGATGGCGCCGTAGAGAGCAAGGAACCCGGCATCACGACCCATCACTTCAATAAAGAAGAGCCGTTCGTGCGAACTGGCCGTGTCGCGTATCTTGTCGACAGCCTCCACAATGGTGTTCAACGCCGTGTCGTATCCGATGGTGTAGTCGGTTCCGAAGAGGTCGTTGTCGATAGTTCCCGGAATACCGACGATGGGTATGTCGTTATAGATTTGTCCGAAGATGCGGGCTCCGGTAAAGGTACCATCACCGCCGATTACGATCAATGCATCGATCTCTTCGCGTTTGAGGGTTTCGTAAGCGGTTTGCATGCCTTCGTCGGTTTTGAACTCCATACTTCGGGCCGACTTGATAATGGTACCGCCCTGCTGGATGATATTACTGACGTCTTGTGTTTGAAACTCTTTGATCTCGCCCGAAATAAGACCCTTGTACCCGCGATAGATCGCTTTTACCCTGATGCCGTGATAAATCGCTTTACGAGTTACTGCTCTGAGCGCAGCGTTCATGCCTGGAGCATCGCCTCCCGAGGTAAGTACCCCGATACATTTTAGTTGATACATGACAGTTTTGATTTAATCGTTTGTTACACTTGCAATCTTTTCTAACTTTTTGGCAACTTCTTCCATCAACCATTTGGGTGTGGATGTAGCCCCACAGATTCCTGCTGTGGATACGCCCTTCAATAAAGACGGAGTGATATCTTCAGGGGTAGATATTAGATGTGAATTGGGGTTAACTGCTTTGCATTCGTCAAACAGCGCTTTGCCGTTCGAGCTTTTTGTGCCGCTCACAAAAAACACTATGTCGTGTCGTACGGCAAAGGTACGAATATTTGGAATACGATTTGATACCTGACGGCAAATTGTGTCGTAAAATTCGAAGGAAACTGCCGGATTAATCTTCTTTTTGATAGTTTCGACCAAATTATTGAAACCGGATATCGATTTGGTGGTTTGGGCAAACAAACAGATGTTTTTATTCATATCCACTTGGTCGAGGTCTTCCCAATGTTCTACCACAATAGCGGTGTTGCCGGTTTGTCCCACCAGACCGTTTACCTCGGCATGACCTATTTTGCCATAGATTACTATCTGCCATTCGTGGTGAGGATGTGTTTCGTATGCATGTTTGATGCGTTGTTGCAGTTTCAACACCACCGGGCAGGTGGCGTCAATTACCTGAATATGGTTCGCTTTGGCTGCAAGATAGGTGGAGGGCGGTTCTCCATGAGCACGAAACAGCACCCGCACGTTTTTCAGCGAATCGAACTCCTCGTGCTCGATAATTTGCAGTCCCCGTTTGTTGAGGCGTTCTACTTCACTGCCGTTGTGTACAATATCTCCCAGGCAATAAAGGGGAGAGGCATTATCTAGCTCTTGTTCTGCTTTTTTAATGGCGTTGACCACTCCAAAGCAAAATCCCGAGCCTGTATCCATTTCTATTTTTATCATGTGTTTGTTTTCTGAATAGGTTATACATGGGTAGGACATTGTAATCGGTTTTTGCCAGATATTCATTGGCGAATCCCGGCAACCGGTTTGATCTCCTTCCGATCTTGTGTTTAGTCCATTATCGGCGCTAAACTTGTGCAAAATTAACACACATCGCACAAAAACGGACATACGCATCCTCAATTTAATGATTATCTTTGCATAGCTTTTTTATTTTGTCAAAACAGTCAATGCGTTGGCGTCGGCTATTTAATAAAACAAACTGTTCATTATGCTTACAATAAAGAATTTACATGCCAATATAAACGGGAAAGAGATATTGCGGGGAATCAACCTTCAGGTAAACGAAGGCGAAATACATGCCATTATGGGTCCGAATGGATCGGGCAAAAGTACTTTGTCGGCCGTGCTTACAGGTAATCCGCTGTTTACGGTTACCGAAGGCGAAGTGTTATTTAACGACAAAAACCTGTTAGATCTGGCACCCGAAGATCGTTCGCGCGAGGGTATCTTTCTTAGTTTTCAGTATCCGGTGGAGATACCCGGTGTGAGTATGACCAATTTTATGCGTTCCGCTATCAACGAACACCGTAAATACAAGGATCTCGATCCTATTTCGGCCTCCGATTTTCTTAAACTGATGCGCGAAAAGAAAGATTTGGTGGAGCTCGACAATAAACTGGCCAGCCGGTCGGTCAACGAGGGATTTTCGGGCGGAGAAAAGAAACGGAACGAAATTTTCCAGATGGCAATGCTCGATCCGAAGCTCTCTATTCTGGACGAAACTGATAGCGGATTGGATATCGACGCCCTGCGCATTGTGGCAAACGGTGTCAACAAGCTGAAGACCGATCACAATGCCTGCATTGTGATTACTCACTATCAGCGCCTGCTCGATTATATCAAACCCGATATTGTTCATGTGCTCTACAAAGGACAAATTGTGAAAACGGCCGGTCCGGAGCTGGCTCTCGAACTCGAAGAGCGTGGCTACGACTGGATCAAACAGGAAGTGGATGCCCGGTAACTATTGACAATTTATCCATTTACAATTTACGATCAGACCGGATCTTTGATTCGGGTCTTATTTCCAAATTGTTGAATCTCTAAATTTTCAAATTGAACTTATGTCGATAGAACAATCATATGTAGAACTATACAAGGAGCATCAGGCCGATTTGAAAAAGCCCTGCTCCGACTTGCTGAATGCTGGTCGCGATGAGGCTTTTGCCCGATTCGAAAGCCTTGGTTTCCCCACTACCCACAACGAAGATTATTTGTACACCGATTTGGGCGTGCCTTTTTCGATCGACTACGGATTAAATCTCAACCGGCTCTATATTCCGGTGGCTTTTCGTTGTGATGTGCCGAGCATCAATGCCTATCTTTACTATGTAGTGAACGATAGTTTTTACGTTACTCAGGAACAACCTGTTTTGCCCGAAGGGGTGATTATTTGCGGTCTCAACGAGGCGGCACAGAAATATCCCGAACTGGTGGCAAAATATTACAATCGTCAGGCAGGAAGAGATAAAGCGGCTACCGTCGCTTTTAATGAAGCCTTTGTGCAGGATGGTTTCTTTATGTACGTGCCGAAAGGTGTTGTCTTACCTCAACCGGTGCAGCTGGTCGATATCATGCGTTCCGATGTCGATTTTATGGCTAACAGTCGCAATCTCGTTATTATTGAAGAGGGTGCTAGCGCTCAGTTGCTGGAATGTGCACACACACAAGATCCAGTGCAGTTTCTTTGCAATCGTGTCACCGAAGTGTTTGTGTGCGAAAATGGCTCTTTCGAATATTATGCATTGGAAAACACCCATAACAAAACAACTAATATCGGGTCGTTGCTTGTGAAGCAGGAGGCATCGTCCAATGTCTTAATCAATACGGTGACACTGCATAATGGATTGACCAGGAATAATATTCGGGTTGATTTGGATGGAGCTAATGCCGAGATATTGTTGTGTGGAATGGCAATCGGAGATAAAAATCAACAAATAGATAATTTTACGCAGATCAACCACAATACGCATCACTGCCGTAGTCATGAGTTGTTTAAGTATGTGCTGGATGACTCGGCGATCGGTGCTTTTGCCGGACGGATTTATGTTGCTCCCGGAGCACAAAAGACGGAAGCCTTGATGACTAATAAGAATCTGTGTGCTACACCTACGGCAAAGATGAAAGCCAAGCCGCAGTTGGAGATCTATGCCGACGATGTGAAGTGTTCGCATGGAGCTACTGTAGGTCAATTGGACGAGGCGGCACTGTTTTATATGCGTTCGCGTGGAATCTCTGTGCAAGAGGCAAAGTTATTGCTGAAGTTTGCTTTTGCTGCCGATGTGATTGAAAATATACGCATCGATGCTCTCAAGGACAGAATTCACCTTTTAGTAGAAAAACGTTTTCGTGGAGAACTTTCGAAATGTGCCGGTTGCGTGATTTGTCAGTGAGATCGTTTTAAAATAAAAATTCCAGGGTTCCAGCCAGCAGAAGCTTGGTTTGGGATCTTGGAATTCATATTTTAAATTGTCGCTTACCGGAATATGGCTTCCTTGCGTTCGTAGGTCGTAACTGCGAAGATAATCACTGCCGCAATGGAGCAGCTGATAACCGGTAATATCCACCAGGAGGTTTCCAGTATTGTCATTACTACATAATACACTCTGCCATAATTGCCGGTAAATATTACTATCAACGTGCTTAATACGGCACATATCCAAACTAATTCCGGAGTGCGTTGCTTCTCGGGCAAGCGACGTATAATTTTGTCCGAAAATCCTTTGTCAGCGATTTCTTGTTTGTGTCCGGCAAAAAACGTTTGTAGTTGCTTATCGTTCATTTTTGTCATTCTATGTTTCTCTTTGTCCTGTCTTCTTTTTTATTATCGCAAATGGTGTGCCAGCTTGGTTTTGCCGGCAGCAACATACGATTTTAGTGTTCCCAGCGGGCATTTCATTACTTTGGCCGCCTGTGAGTGGCTCATTCCCTCCATGTAACAGAGCAGAATAGCCGTCCGTTCTTCGTGACGCAATTTACGCAAAGCATCGTACAAATCGCTCTTTTCGGCAGAAAAATCGTTGTCGACTGAATACCACCGATCCACTTCGTCAAGCGAAGCCTCGTTTTGCCGCTTTTGGGCTCGCACCGAGTCGTAAAATACATTGTAGGCAATGCGAAACAACCATGTGGAAAATCCCGAAAGTCCTTGAAACGATTTTATTTGAATGTATGCTTTGATGAACGTTTCCTGCGCCAGATCATCGCTCAACGATGAATCGCCCATTGTTAGATTCAGAAAGAAGCGACGGATAGGCGATTGGTATTTTCTGACGAGAGGGTCGAAAGCGTCTCTATTGCCCAAAAGGGTAACCTGCATGACCCACTTCAGGTCCTCCGCATTACTCATCTTGGGCAGCGTCCGCTTTACCTTTTTTTTCGACGAAATAACTAATCAGATAGGCAATACCGACGAATAAAGGTATCAATCCGAAGCCCCAAGGCGAGTGTTGACCCATCAAAAAAATGGCTCCGATCGAGGCTCCAAATCCAACGCCGATCCAGATTAACCCTTTCAATAAGTGGCTCTTTGGCTCTTCTTCCGAGCGGCGAAAAAAACTATCAGGTAGATCTTTGCCTGCTTCCAATGCTTTTTCATATAGCTGAATCATTCGTAATTCTTTCATCCGTTTGTTACGTACAATAAAAAATACGATCAATATGGCAGCTAGAAATGGCGCTAAAGAAATTAATACAATACCCGCACTTGTCAACTTCGGCTCGTCACGGTCGTACCCTAAGGCGCGGGACTTTTCCAGTTCATAGAGCTGTTCCGGTGATAGTTTCTGCATTAACAACGCATTGTAATCCGATGTTTGAACACTACTGTCTGCCGATTTTACGACTGAATCCGTTTGAGCTACCTGCACGGCATTGAGACTAAATGTGGCTATGAAGGCTAACAATAGTAAAAATCCAAGTTTTTTCATAATTGTAATTTTTTTGGGAGATCATTTGCACATTAGACGTAATTCAGTATCGGTTTGGATGAGTGATGGTGTCTTTTTAGAAAATTATTTTTGTGAAGTCCGTTAGCATAATGATTGCAGTATGACAAAAAAAGTCGACAAGATAAAGATACATAATCTTTACGATGCCGACCTTTTCCTGATTTACAACAGCACCTCTTTGAGTTGTTCCGAATGCGCTTTGGTATTTACTTTTTCGATGACATGGGTGATGATTCCCTGTTCGTCGATTACAAAGGTGGTGCGCAGGATTCCCATATATTTACGTCCGTACATACTCTTTTCGGCCCAAACGCCAAAGGCGGTTGCCAACTCCTTTTCGGTGTCGGCCAGAAGGGTGAAATTCAGACTGTATTTGGCAATAAATTTTTGATGCGATGACGGGCTGTCGGGACTTACTCCGACGATTTGATATCCTTGTTTGGCCCATTCGTCCAAACCTCCGTTCAGACTGCAAGCCTCAGCCGTACACCCAGAGGTGTTGTCTTTCGGGTAAAAATAGAGAATGGTTTTCTTGCCGGTTAACGACTCGGTGTTGAACGGGTTTCCGTTGTGATCTGGTAAAATAATTGCGGGTATTTTGTCTCCTTTTTGTAACATGGTAATTTTGTTTTTAGATATGCAATAACTGTTCAGGCAGCTTTTCTGCGAACAGATACAAATATACACTATCGGTATGCGGTTTTGCAAAAAAATAATGGCAAAAGAAGACTGAAGGTGTAATTAATAGTACCAGTCGTGTTGCCCCTGACAACTTTCACAAATGGAACTGGCTTTAGTGGGAATGCGGTATTCGAGCATGATTTCGTGAGTACCTGATTGATTGGAATTGATTTTGAAGTCGTAATCGTACGAATATCCGACACGAAAATTACTCGTGATATTGATTCCCAGTAGCAACGACAGTTGATTGGAGGTACGGTAACTGAGACCAACGTCAAACAATTCGCGGGGACCGTCGTACAATCCGGTAGGGTGTTTGAACCGTATCATGGTGTTGATTTCGGCAACGGTAAGGTTATTCCGGTTCGTTAGTTGAGTGCCTAAACTGAAATTGAAATATTCCGAGTCGGTATTTTTGTAGATGCCATACAGGTAGCGGTGGTTGGTATTCTGAAACAGATTACTGCTTTTGCCGATTGCAAAAAGGTGGGTGGTCGATAACCCGAGCACGAAATGTTTTGTCTGCAACTCCAGACCGAAGTTAGCATCGGGCTTGTAGGTAGTCAAATCCGAATAAATCAACGTCGGGTCGGTTGTATCGGTCGGATCGAATTGTGATCGGTTAATGGTGCGGGCAAAGAGTCCGGCCGAGATTCCCATAGCAAGCGACCACGAATCGAAATCGTCATTCGGCGACAAGCGGTATGCGTAGGTGAGGGTTGGATTCAGTACGTTGGTTAAGCCTATTTTGTCGTTAATAACAGAGATGCCGAAGGCCGAGTGCAGATCATGAATATATTCCGATGCTTGAACATTGAGAACGGTAGGTGCTCCGCTGATGCCTGTCCACTGATGGCGAACATTGCTGAAAAGATAGAGATATTCTGTCCGGGCAATAGATGCTGGGTTGTAGTTGGCTCGGTTGTTCCAATGGGTTGTCATGCTGATGTCTGCCTGCGCAAAAGAGCAGTTGAAAGGTAGCATGGCTAACAGCAAAGAGAATGTAATGAATAAAAATCGCTTCATGTTCGCTATCGAATTAGTGTGATATAGCCTTTTCTGGTTTGTGTCTGGTTATTGAAGTCGGTATAGTGGATCACGTAAAAGTAGGTGTCCGGGTCGACTTTCTTTCCTTTGTATGTGCCGTCCCAACCAATGGTTGTTGTGGTTCCGGTATATAATAAAATTCCGTAACGATCGTATATCTTCATGTCATAATACGGCATAAAATAATCGTTGTGTCCGTCGCCATTAGGAGTAAACACGTTTGGAATAAATGGCTCCATAACGATGGATTTGGTAGCCGAATTCGTGCAGCCATACACGGTGTCGCTATCTTTTAAGGCAATCAAATAGCGGGCAGTAGGAAGCGATTGACTGTAAAGATGAGAGACCGGATTTCCGGAAACAAGCGTAGTATTGTCACCAAAATTCCAACTGTAAATCACATTCGATTGCTGTGTGATAGAACAAATGACCTCATTGTGTTTTGGATTGATAACAAGAGGTGACACTGAAAAATCGGTTAAAGGTAATGCTTTTTCGCTTACATTCACAGCTGTAGAACGAGAACATCCCCATGGATCGGTAGCTGTGACGGTGTAAGTTCCCGGTTTTCCGATGAACACGGTGTCGGTAGTTGCTCCATTACTCCAAAGATAACTCAGTGATTGTTTTGCAGCGCCGATGAGTTGTTTTGCATTTACATACCATCCGGAAGCATTTAATTGGGTGCTGTCTTGTGCGCAGAACCAACATTTTCCTTGTATTGAATCCATCCATTCGCTTTCGTCGCTGATGGTAGCGTAATGTTTCTTCGAAAAGCAGTTGTAGGCCGAGTTGTAGCCAATAACCCAATAGGTATTTGCCGGGAGTCCTGTCTTGATGCTGGCTGTGTCTAGCTTTGTGGTCGTTGAGTCGATGCTCCATTTATACGACCATGCACCGTTGGCAATGAGTGTTCCTGTAGAGCTGCCTATACATATTGAGTCTTTTCCTGCTTTGAGCTCCACCATGTCGACATCAATCGATTCGACATCTTTTACCGTATCTATCGTACATGTCGATGGTGGATTGTAAACGGTGAGGGTGGCTGTGTGGTGACCTGAAGTCGTGTAATGGTGCAGGTGTACTTTGCTAGAAATAGTGTCGGTGGTACCATCGCCGTAGTCCCACAAATATGAGAGCTTTCCCCGATTAGTTGAAGAATTGTTGGTAAACTGAACACTATCGGCCGTACAAGAGCCAACCATTTTGGCGGTAAAAGAGGCTACCGGTTTGTATTTTAAAATAGTGGTCGATAGCGAATCGATACATCCTGTGGCTGAGCGCATGATGCAATGATAAATAACACTGTCTTTGTTCACCATCGGGACGGAAATGGTCGAAAGGGTGGTGTCCGAATTGACAATGGATCCGCTACCCATATCGCGCCAACGGTAACTTTCAAAGCCAGTGGGAGCTATTAATTTGGCTGTATCGGAAGTGCCGCAAAAATTAGTGGATATTTTCATCGGTTGATAGTCGGCTACGAAATAAGCATAACCGAAATGAAATCTTCCGGTACAATCGGCAGACATAAATTCGAGAGTAATGTTTTGTCCCTTATAAGCCGAAAGGTCGGCTCCTATCGTAGTCCAGTCTCTCCATTGAATATTGGAAGCACTTGAAAAAAGCGAATTGGTAGATGTATAAGTTTTAAATCCGGTTACCAAAGAACTGGACGAGTAAACATCATAGTTTGTACACGTATTGATTTCATTACCCGATGAATCGTAAAGGGTCAGTTTGAAACGGGGCTCCATTAATGCTGTGTGATCGGACGCGTATTGAAGTACACAGGCAAACTTCATTATTAGCAGCGAATTAGTGGAGTCGACGGCTAATTTGTATTGCAACTTTTGTTGCCAACACCTGAATCCCATGTTATTCCCTTGTGTTACATCTGCCGAAGTAATGACATCGCCCAACCTTGCGGAGTATTTGTATCCTTTGGGAATTATTTTTAATAAATTACCTACTGTCGGATCATATGCAGTCGTATCTGTCATGATTACTTGCCTTCTGCTTGTAGGTAACGTTACTTCCACCCAAGATGTATTATTGGATGGTACATCAGTACTATAAATTCTTGTATACCCTGTCCATCCGGAGAATGTGCCTTTTTCAAATCCAAGATTGATAAGATTGGTATTCGCCCCTGACATGTTGAGTGTGACGATAATTAGGATGAGGATGAAGTTGTGCCACTTTTCCATAAAAATATTTTATGCGATTTATTTTCTGAAATAACGATTTTTAATCAACACAAAGAGGGCACGTTTGTGTTGAGTCGGCGTTTTGGGATTTTATAGGTATTATTTCTTAGTACTAAACTCTTCAATGTGTTATAATATTGTGAGTTTGCGATTATACGGCATCTTTTTTATTAATTATCGGATTAAGGTGACATAACCTTTGACTGTTTTGGGCTCTTTCAGGTAATTGAAATAGTGCATAATATAAAAATAAGTATCAGGATCGGCTTTTCGGCCTTTGGCGGTACCATCCCAACCGTCACTGTCTTTGGTCCCCTGATACACAAGGATTCCTTGGCGATCGAATATTTCCACTTCGTATTTGGGCATGAAGTAATCGTTATGAGAATCTCCGTTCGGTGTAAACACGTTGGGAACAAAAGGTTCTATAATAACGCTTTGGCTGGCGCTGTCCTTGCATTCGTAAATATTATTTCGCGCATTCAGTACGATGTTATATTTTCCAATATCTCCGCTTCCGGTATAAGTATGGGTAATGGTTCCACCCTGCTCGTTGGTGTTGTCGCCCATGTTCCATGTATATTCAATGTTGTTTTCCTGTGCAATAGAGCAGCATATCCGATTGTTCTTAGTATTGATAATGGTGGGCTCGATTTTGAAGAAGGTTGCCGGTAGCGGAATCTCTTTAACCTTTATCGATTGCGTGAGTATACATCCTCTTTGGTTGGTAGCTGTTACGTCATAGTCTCCCGGTGTATGGATCGTAATGGATGCGCCTTGTGTTTTCAGAGCACTCCAGCTATAGTTTATGCCGTCGCCCGAAGCAACAAGGGTCGTACTGTCGCCTACACAAAAATAGGGATTTCCGTTAATGCTTAATGCCCATGCCGGTTCTTCGCTGATGTTGATGTATTTGGTTGTACTACAAATCTCGTTGCTGGCATAGCCTATCAGACTGATTTTGCCTCCCGGGGCTCCCACTGCTAAGGTATCCTGAATGCCGGTCTGTGTACCATTCTGTTGTATCCATCGGTAGTGGTCGGCGCCATATCCTTTCAGGGT
Source organism: Bacteroidota bacterium (assembly GCA_017860295.1). Classification (GTDB taxonomy): domain Bacteria; phylum Bacteroidota; class Bacteroidia; order Bacteroidales; family Paludibacteraceae; genus Microbacter. Next base: position 55,037 of record JAFNAS010000010.1, read on the forward strand.
GGTGGTTTGGTTCGGACAGTAGGATGCCTCTCCTTTGATACCGATGAGAGGAGGATAAAATACCTCTATCAAGGTGTCTTTTGTTGCTGTGCAGGTGGATGGGTAACTGGTTACTTTTAGATTTACTTTTTGCCAGCCGGACGTAGAAAAGGTGTAGGTCGTATCGGCGGCGTCAGAAGTGCCTCCATCACCGAAATTCCACTGGTAGGTAAGCGATGTGGATGCATCGGAAGGGTGCAGCGCATCGGCTACGGAGCTATTAGTAAATTTGACCGTGTTGGTAGAAGTAGTGCAATCGGTTGTTGAAAATTTAAAATCAGCCACCGGTTTGATGCGTTTGATGGTGGTCGACAGGCTATCTTGGCAACCAGCTTCGGTTGTGAAAACGCAGGTATAGATATCGCCTTCCGTTGCATTGGGTATCTTGCATTGATAATCGGAGCCAATTACATTTCCCCGGCATTTCCAGACATAGGACGAGAATCCGTCGGGAGCTGTTAAGACGGCATCGTTGTTTCCACTGCAATATTTGGTGGTAATGTATAGCGGTTGTGCATCCACTACAATGTAGGCGTAACCGAAATGGCCTCCGGGAGTACAATCCATTGTGGTGAAGTTGATCGTTATGTCTTGTCCTTCATACGAGTTTAAGTTTGCAGAGACCGTTTTCCAGTCGCGCCATACAATGGGTCGTCCATTTGGAGCAAACGAATTTTGTGCATGGTCATAGGCAAGCGAAATGGCGTTTTCGTCAAAGGCGCTGCAAAGATTAGAAATGAGGTTGCCGTCATTATCCCGTAACGATATAATAAAACGCGGTTGTTCTGATTCCGTATGAGGCTTGTTGTTGCTGTAACCGACTTCGAGTACAACTGCAAATTTAATAGTCAGCAGTTCGTTAGAAGGGTTAATTTTTAGTTTGTACTCAAGACTCTGATCTCTTCCGCTTGGCGAACCGTTTTTGAAGGAACCCAAACGGGCACTGTATTTGTAACCTGTAGGGATGGTTTTGAGTTGATAACCGGTGCAATTGTCATAAGCAGTCGAGTCTGACATCAAAACAATCCTGCCGGTTGCTTCAGGTAAAGCAACTGTGGTAGGGGTAGTTTTTATAAAAATCGTATCGTAAGCTTTGGTGGTATTATTGTATTTTGCAGAAAAATAATATGCCCATATCTTTCCTGTCCAGTCGGTGAATCCGTTTTCAAAGCCAATATTTTTGATGTTGGGATTGGAGGCGAGCAGATAAAATGGCAGTAAAAGCAGCAATAATATTGTGTTTCTCTTTATGGATTTTGGATTTGTCATAACCCGGAATCGTTTTCGAACGGCAATTTAAGGTTTTTGCTTTATGTGGACAATCAATAAAATATATCTTTTATTTCGTTGTAAATCATATTGCTATAGATGTGTTACAGCCTTCGTTTCTTCTCTAATATTGGTGTCGTTACATTGGGTGCAGCGTATACATAAAATTTGCACGAACTGATTGTAATTCAGTAGGTACGAAATTCTCTGCCGACACCTGCGACCAGATCTTGACTGTAGCTGGAAGATACTCTTTAGATTGCGATTGATTCGAAAGCAGTGAATGCGAATTTCCGTATTCTTGAATGGCTATACGTATAAATTGCTAATATTTATTGTGTTGTGTGGTTGATAAAAGGTCAGTCGGACAAAGGATATCCAAAATTTCTCAATTTGGTTTCCCGGTTTCTCCAATCTTTTTCAACTTTAATAAACAGTTCAAGATATACCTGTTTGCCAAAGAAAGCCTCTATGTCTTTTCGGGCTTCCATTCCTACTTTACGAAGCGATTTCCCTTGATGACCGATGAGAATGCCTTTCTGAGATTCTCTTTCGACGTAGATTACGGCATTAATGCGGATTATCTTTGTTTCTTCTTTGAACACTTCAACTACCACTTCGACCGAATAGGGAATCTCTTTTTCGTAGTTCAGCAAAATCTTCTCACGAATAATTTCGGTTACAAAGAAACGTTCTGGTTTATCGGTCAGTGCATCTTTGTCGAAGAAAGGTGGCGAATCGGGTAGTAATTCTTTGATGCGTTTTAATAACGGCTCGAGATTGAATTTTTGGGTGGCCGAAATGGGAATCACTTCCGCTTCAGGCAAAATGGTGTGCCAGTTTTCAACAAGTTCTACCAGTTTTGCTTCATCAATCAGGTCTATTTTATTGACAACCAGAATGATTTTGTAGTCGTTGGCATGTTGTTTTACCATTTCGACGAAATCGGCATTTTTCTCACTCGAATCGATTACGTCGGTAACGTAAAGCAATATATCGGCATCGTTCAATGCGGATTGGGAAAAACCCAACATTGACTTCTGTAGTTTGTAGTGCGGTTTTAAAACTCCCGGGGTGTCGGAGTAAATAATTTGAAAATCTTCTCCGTTTACAATTCCCAATATGCGGTGGCGGGTTGTTTGCGCCTTGGAGGTAATAATGGAAATGCGTTCACCGACCAGCGCGTTCATAAGAGTTGATTTGCCGACGTTGGGATTACCTACAATATTTACAAAACCAGCTTTATGCATAATTTTTAAGAGTCAAATAGTGATTTTAGAGATGTTCGCTTTATTGCGTATGAAAGCGGGTGCAAATATACTATATTTTTGCGTAAATCAATGCATTATGTATTTTATAGTTAATCTCTATCTGAAATGTAAACTTCAGATTACTATTTGATTAACTCGAAGAGCAGAAAGAGAATGGTGCATATCTATGTACGAAAATACGCTAAATTTCACATTCGGATTTTTCGTTTCAAGGATAATCGGCAAATCGTTCTGTAAATAAATAGGTTAAAATAAGTGTGTCTTTTATAACGTTGTTTGTCGGAATACCGATGTAGCCTGTTTTTCTGATTTTGCCAATGCTCTGTTTTGTGTCAAAAAACGAAGTTAAAACATCAAAAAAATCACTTGAGGCCATCGGTTAATCTTTACATTTGTAACTTCTTAAATTATGCGGTTATTCCATGAAATTCCATTTGACATTCAAAATGTGGCTGATAGTAACTTTTCTATCGGCTCAAACGTGTCTGTTTGCTGCCATTAACAGGCAAGCTCTCGTTACCCGAAACAATCCGGTAGTACATTCATTTGATTCGCTCTCTTCGTTGTCGGTCGGTAATGGCAATTTTGCTTTTACGGTCGATGCCTCCGGACTTCAAACATTTCCGGAACTATACAAGAGTGGCGTTTCCCTTGGAACTCAGTCGCAGTGGGGATGGCATAGTTTTGCCAATCCGAATAACTACCGCTTTGAAGAGACATTGAAGAATTACAACTTGCACGGATGGAACGAACCGTATTCGACCGAATTCAAAGAAGGACGTCAGAAAGAGGCCGCTGAATGGTTTCGGGCAAATCCGCACAGGTTGCACTTGGGAGTTGTAGGTCTTGAGTTGGCAAATCCGACGGGACAAAAAACTACGGTTTCTGATTTTACGAATATCAACCAAACTCTTGATTTGTGGACAGGAAATGTGCACAGTGCCTACTCTGTTTTTGGTAAATCAGTTGATGTTCAAACTGTTTGTCATCCGGCAGACGATATGATTTCGGTCTCGGTAACTTCCTCTCTGATTCGATCCGGCAATCTCAAATTTAATTTCCGTTTTCCATATCCTTCGGGCCAGCATACCGACGATGCCTGTAACTGGTTGCATCCGGAGGCTTATTCCACTTCTATTGTGGAAGTCGGTGCGGGTTATGCCGTTATCTGTTGCCGTTTGGATGCTACCATTTATTTCGTTAGGCTGCAATGGAAAGGAGAGGCTTCGTTGAAAGAGACGCAGGATCATTACTATGTTTTGGCTCCCGAAAACACAGATGCATTTTCTTTTTCGTGTGCGTTCACAAATAAAAAACCGGAGCACGATTTGAAAAATTTTGAAGAAACCCGGATAGCGTCTGCAACTTATTGGAATGGTTTTTGGAGCAAAGGTGCAGCAGTCGATTTTTCGCAATGCAAAGATTCCCGGGCTAAAGAGCTAGAACGTCGTGTCGTTTTATCGCAATATCTGATGGCTATTCAGTGTGCCGGAGACGTTCCTCCTCAGGAGACCGGATTGACTTACAACAGTTGGTTTGGCAAGTTTCACCTTGAAATGCATTGGTGGCATGCCGTTCATTTTGCCCTCTGGAATCGGATCGATTTGCTGGAGAAGAGTATGGCCTGGTACAACAAGGCTTACGATAATGCAAAGAAAATTGCCGAGCGTCAGGGTTTTAAAGGCGTTCGCTGGATGAAGATGACCGATCCTTCGGCCATTGAAGCACCGTCCAAGGTCGGTTCGTTTCTTATCTGGCAGCAACCGCATTTTATCTACATGGCGGAACTGATCTATCGCGATCATCCGTCGAAAGCTGTGATTGAGAAATATAAGAAGCTGGTGTTTGAAACTGCCGATTTTATGGCTTCGTTTGCCACTTACGACAAGGCTAAGAACCGATACGTACTGAAAGGCGCCATTCCGGCACAAGAAACGTTACGGGCGGCCGAAACTACTAATCCTCCTTTCGAACTCTCCTACTGGCACTACGCTCTCAGTGTTGCCCAGCAATGGCGGGTACGTGCCGGATTGCCCGAAAACAAAGAGTGGAATAAAATATTGAAATTGCTGTCGCCTTTGGCACAGAAAGATGGGTTGTATTTGGCTGCTGAAACGGCTCCCGAGACTTACCACGATGTTCGCTTTACGTCCGATCACATGGCCGTGCTGGGGGCTTTGGGTATTTTTCCTCAGAGTCGTTTGGTGAAGCCTGAAATTATGAAACATACGCTCGACTGGGTGTGGAAAAACTGGAACTGGGACAAAACCTGGGGATGGGATTATCCAATGACGGCCATGGATGCGGCTCGTTTGGGCGATGGAGAAAAGGCCGTGGGTGCACTTTTGATGAATAAACGTACCAACACCTACCTGATTAATGGGCACAATTATCAGGATGAACGTTTGCGTATTTATCTTCCCGGAAACGGAGGTTTACTGACTGCCGTTGCCATGATGTGTGCCGGTTGGGATGGAAGCAAAGGTAATAATCCGGGTTTCCCGAAAGACGGCAACTGGAACGTTGTGTGGGAAGGATTGAAAAAAATGCCGTGACCTGTTTTAAAATATGCGATTGAACTTTAATATATAAAAATCAGTAATTTATAATACAGACAAGAAATATCCGCAATGAAGATAAATAGTCTGAAAATAATTATAGCTTTGCTATTGCCTTTGCTGTGGTTGTCAACCTTTTCGCAGATTAAGACTAGCACGATTTTGCTTAAAAATCAGGGAGCCGTTATGACTACCGGCGAAGTTCCCGAATTTACCTTTTATGTGCCAGATAAAGCCTCTGCAGCCCGATTTGGTTTGGTAAAAGGGAACCAGAGCATCTGGCTCAGCGCGTTGAAATCGGTGTGCAAACCCGAAGGCAAGGGGTTGAAATATACTCTCACGGGTAAGTTTTTGGAGAAAGGAGAACTGGTATTTGAGGTGTTGCCGCTGTATCAGACCGACGGCGTAATTATTCGTGTCAACGGAGAAAATCTGCCCGACAGCCTCTCGCTATTCTGGGCTTTTGGAGCTGCTTGTGGAAAATCGCGGCAGGAAGTGCAGAACGGATTGAAGCCTTCCGATTGCAAAAACAATGTGTTTGTGGTGGAGCGAAACGGCGTGATTCTATACTATCCCAAAGGTGGATTGCACGATTTTTCGGTCTTTTACACCATGTTCCCCATAGAGACCTCGGCCGTTTTGTCGGATGCTCACAAACAAAATACACCATTGGAGCTATATAATTCCGGACATAAAACCGATGCGCAGGCTTTGAGCGGGATGTTTCCTATCGAAAACGGGCAAAATTACTATTGCAGTTTTTACAAGCCAGCCTCCAACTACGACGTGAACTATTATCGTCTGCCGACCATGTTTGAGGAGACCAAAGCGGGAAAACCGCAAGACCATTGATTAATTTGAAAATTTGAGAATGTGGAAATTTGAAAATGAGTCATCTGCTTTTGAATAGCAAACTGTTTTTTATCGTAAATCTTCACCTAAACAATGAATAAACTCAATAAACTCGGGTCTGTTGCAATCTGTTTGCTTGCAATAACATTGAATATGTCGGCTCAAACAACCTCATGGCCCGCAGTGAAAGCGGAAGCCAAACCGTGGGCGCGTTGGTGGTGGTTGGGTAGCGCTGTCGATAAGGCAAATCTTACCTACAACATGTCGGAATATGCCGCCAAGGGTATGGGTGGATTGGAGATTACCCCGATTTATGGAGTGCAGGGCAACGATGGCAACAATATCAGTTACCTCTCGCCTAAATGGATGGAGATGTTGACCCACACCGAAAATGAGGCTGCCCGTTTGGGGATGAAGATCGATATGAATACCGGTACCGGCTGGCCGTTTGGTAGTCCCGAAGTTTCCATTGAAGATGCGGCTTGTAAGGTTGTTTTTCAGGATTATATACTCAAAGCAGGCGAGACACTGAAGGAACCGGTGGCGATAATCGATACCAAACAGCAGGGTGTGGCAAAACTGTCGCGCCTGATGGCCTTTTCTGCTAACGGAAAGAAACTCGATCTGACAACAAAACTTGATAAAACGGGCAGGCTTCAATGGAAAGCTCCTCGGGGAGAATGGCATTTGACGGCTGTTTTTGTGGGAAAAACTTTGCAGAAAGTGAAACGTGCCGCTCCGGGAGGCGAAGGTTGGGTAATGAACCATTTTTCCAAACAGGCGGTTACGAACTATCTCGGGCGATTCGATCGGGCGTTTGCTCAAAATAAAACAGCCTATCCGCACTCTTTTTTCAACGACTCCTACGAGGTATTCAATGCCGATTGGACTCCCGATCTGTTTGAACAGTTTCAGCTTCGTCGCGGCTATAAGCTCGAAGAGTATCTACCAGAGTTCAGAGGGCAGGGAAATGCGGATATTGTAGCGCGTGTAGTGTCCGACTATCGCGAAACGCTATCCGATTTGTTGCAGGAAAATTTCACCAAAACGTGGACCGATTGGGCGCACTCGCATGGCAGTACTACCCGCAATCAGGCTCACGGTTCTCCGGGTAACCTGATCGATCTCTACGCAACGGTCGATATTCCCGAATGCGAATCGTTCGGTATCTCCGATTTTCACATCAAGGGATTGCGTGTCGATTCCATCCGTAAAACGAATGATTCGGATATTTCGATGTTGAAATACGCCTCTTCGGCTGCTCATATTTCGGGCAAACCGTTGACTTCATCCGAAACATTTACATGGTTAACCGACCATTTCCGCACTTCGCTTTCTCAGTGCAAACCCGATCTCGACCTGTTCTTTATTGCGGGTGTCAACCATGTCTATTTTCACGGTACAACCTATTCACCCAAAGAAGCAGCCTGGCCGGGTTGGAAATTCTATGCAACGGTGGATATGTCGCCGACCAATACTATTTGGCGCGATGCGGCTCCTTTGTTTAGCTATATTGCCCGTTGTCAATCGTTTTTGCAGGAGGGGAAACCCGATAACGACTTTTTGGTCTACCTGCCCATTTACGACATGCGGAAAGCCGATCTGCAAAAGCCATATCAGGCTTTCACCATTCATGAAATGGCCGAAAAGGCGCCAAAGTTTATCGAGGCCATCCATGCTATTATCAAAAGTGGTTACGATGTCGACTACATTTCCGATCAATTTGTGCGTAGTACAACGGTTAACCAGGGGAAACTGCATACGATTGGGGGTGCAGATTACAAGGCAATTCTTCTGCCGGATGTTAAAACCATTCCCGACGATGTGATGGCTCATCTCTTGTCGCTTGCCAAAGAGGGCGCGACAGTGGTCTTTGTGGGAGGTTATCCGCAGGATGTTCCGGGACTGGGGAATCTTGAAAATCGTCAGAGAAAAATGAAAGAGAGTTTGGATCTCTTAGAAAGGACGAAATTCTTGCTGCAACCTTTCATCTGCAATTTTGAAAAAGGCAAAATTGCCATTGCTCCTGATTATTTGTCAGCAGTGGCTATTTTGGAGGCAATGGACATCCCTAAAGAAAATATGCGCACTGATCTGGGTCTCTCCTGTATTCGCCGGTCAAACGAAACCGGTCATCACTATTTCATCTCTTCGTTGCAGGACAAAGGGGTTGACGGATGGGTGCCTCTGGCTGTGAATGCCCAATCGGTCGTGCTGTTCGATCCGATGAGCGGCAATTCGGGCAAAGCCAAAGTTCGCCGGAACAATGGAAAAACAGAGGTCTATTTGCAGCTGAACTCGGGAGGATCGGTGATTCTGAAAACATTTGAAACAACTGATGTGCAAGCTGCCGCATGGCACTATACCGAACCGGAAAAGAGTCCTGTGACTGTTTCCAAAGGTTGGTCGTTGCAATTTACCGAAAGCGATCCTGCCATTCCCGGTACCTTCGCCATCGATACGCTTGGTTCGTGGACGATGTTGAACCAACCGAATGCGAAAATCAATAAGGGAACAGCCTGTTACAGCGTGGAATTTGAATTGCCTGAAAAAGCGGCTGCTGACTGGCAATTGAACCTGGGCGACGTCCGCGAGAGTGCGCGTGTTCGCGTCAACGGGCAGGATGCAGGAACGCTTTGGGCTGTGCCTTTTGTGGCAAATGTCGGCAAACTGCTTCATCCGGGTAAGAACAAACTGGAAGTGGAAGTGACCAATCTTCCGGCCAACCGCATCGCCGATTACGACCGTCGGGGTGTGAACTGGCGTATATTTAACGAAATCAACATGGTGAATCTCTTTTATAAGCCGGTGACGTATGCCGATTGGGGAACCGTTCCTTCTGGCTTGCTCGGTCCGGTAACGCTGACGCCGTTGAAAGAGAAGGAATTCTGATTTGAGAATTTGAGGATGAGGAAATGCGAAAATGAAATCTGAAAAGCCGTTAGCAATAAATTGTACATGTTTCAATTGTAAATAGTTTAAAGTGCTAAGAAAAATAATATATATCACGCTGTTGCTTTGTCTGGCGGTATCTGCGAATGCCGACAACGGCCTTTGGCACGGTAAAGAACGGACGTTGCGCTACACGCCCGACGGTGACGATTTTGTGATTGTCAATGGAAAGGTGAAGTACAACCGGGCGTTGTACGGCACTAACACGGCGTTTCGTGCAGAAACGGGAGATGTTCCCGAATTTGCCTTTTACCTGCCGGGAATGGGAGGCAACCTCCATTTCGGACTGATGGTGGATGGCGAAACCAAATGGCTGAACGATGCGCAGTTTGTTGAGGCGCGCTACCGGGCCGGTTCCCGCCTCTACACCATCAAAGATCCATTGCTGGGGGGCGGAGAACTGCTCCTTACGGCTTTGGCGATGGCCGATGCCGAAGGATTTGTCTTAAAAGGAGAACTAAAAAATTGCTATAAAAAGGTGGAACTGTTGACCGTTTTTGGTGGAGCTACCGGCAAACGCTTTTCGCGCGAAGGCGATCTGGGTGTAGATGCGGCCGACTGTTTTGACCTGAAACCGGAATATTGTACCGGTAATCAATACCTGTTCGGTAAGAACGATTTTCAACTGACACTTCCTCCGACGAAAAAGAGCGCGGCGATAACGCTGACCGGAATCTTTCCGGAGTCATCAGTTATTAAAGCCGGTAATCCGGCAGTTGTTTCGTCTCCGTTTGCTCAATGGAACAGCTCGGTGGCTAACGACCAGCCGGTGGTGATGGCGCGTTTTGAAGTGATACGGCAACTGCCTTTTTATGTTTCTGTTGTTAAGGATAACAAGGATAGCTTCTTATCGTATAAAAAGCTTGAGTCAGCGTTTGTGCTGGCGGAAGCTGCGCGTCAGCAATTGGCTTCACGCATCAAAATAACCACGCCCGATCCGTTTATCAATACTTTGGGTGGAACGTTGGCCATGGCAGCTAACGCTATTTGGGAACCGAACTCTTATCTGCACGGCGCTATCGGTTGGCGGATGCGCTTGGCCGGCTGGCGGGGTGCTTACACTGGCGATGCGTTGGGCTGGCACGACCGGGCTCGACTTCATTTCAACGATTATGCGGCTTCGCAGGTGACGGATGTGCCGAATACAATTCCGCATCCGGCGCAGGACAGCGCGCTGCATTTGGCACGTGCCTTGAAGCAGTGGGGGACGCCGATGTACAGCAATGGTTATATTTGTCGCAATCCGCAGAAAAATAACGAGATGCACCATTACGATATGAATCTTTGCTACATGGACGAATTGTTGTGGCATTTCTGTTGGACGGGAGATCTCGATTATGCAAAAAAAATGTGGCCGGTACTGAAACTGAGCCTTGCGTGGGAAAAGCACAATTTTGATCCCAACGATGACGGGCTTTACGATGGTTATGCTGCCATTTGGGCCAGCGACGGCTTGCAATACAACAGTGGAGCGGCTACTCACACCACCGCCTATAATTACCGGGCCAATAAAATGGCGGCCGAAATTGCCCGTAAAATAGGCGAAGATCCGGGGCCTTACGAGCAGGAGGCTGCAAAAATATGGAATGCCCTGAATAAGCAGTTGTGGATGCCAGGCAAGGGTGTGTGGGCCGAATACAAAGATTTTATGGGTAATAAAGAGTTGCATGCGAGCCCGGCAGTTTGGTCTATTTATCATACCGTCGATTCGGAAGCCGGTGACCCGTTCCAGTTTTATCAGGCAACGCGCTATGTCGATACGCAGATTCCCCATATTCCCGTCCGGGCAAAAGGTTTGAAGGATGAGGGTTGGGAAACGATCTCTACCTCCGACTGGATGCCGTATTGCTGGTCGACGAACAACGTGGCCTTTGCCGAAGTGTGGCATACCACACTCGCTTACTGGCAAAGCGGTCGCAGTGACGCCGCTTTTAAGTTGTTCAAAAGTTCGGTGCTCGACGGAATGTATCTGGGGGCAAGTCCCGGTAATCTTGGACAAATCAGTTTTTACGATGCCGCGCGTGGCGAGTGTTACCGCGATTTCGGCGATCCGATCGGGATGTTCTCGCGGGCATTGGTTCAGGGTTTGTTTGGGATTTTGCCCGATGCGTTGAACGACCGGTTGGTGATTCGTCCGGGAATACCAACTGATTGGAAATTTGCTTCGTTTTCGACACCGGATGTTTCGTTCGATTACAAGCGAAACGGTAACATTCAACGCTATCAAATTGGTCAGCATTTGCCGAAGTTACTCAACCTGGAATTGCATTTGAAAGCTTATTCCGATAAAATCACACGCGTTTCGGTCAATGGAAAACCGGCTGCCTGGCGCGTCGATACGACTGCGGTAGGTACTCCTGCTATTTGGGTAATGTGTGGTAAAGATCAGGAAAATAGAGTCGAAATAGAGTGGGACGGAAAGGCAGTTAAAACGCCACAAGAGATTACTGTAGCTCGTGGCGATGCTTACAAGCAGTCAATTGGTGCTTTTATTGACAAAATTTACGATCCGCAATTTGTATTGAAGAATAAGAAGATTGAAGAAGCTATAATTTCCGGAACAATTACGGGTGAAGTCGGTCACCGTACCTTCTTTGTTCGTGCGACACAGGGCGATCTGACGTGGTGGATGCCGGTCGGACTTTGGGTGAAAGAACCTTTGGAGGTGCAGCCTGTAAATCCGGGATCCGGCCATCTCTCTTTTTGTTTGCGCAACAATCGAGATATGACTGTAAACGGCAAGCTGTTAGTGAATGGAGAGCAAATCAAAGACAAACAAATTATCGCTGCCGGCTCGGTTTCGGAACAGATTGACGTTCCTGTTGGTATTGCGGTTTGCGGAACCAACCACATCTCGTTTGTGCAAGACAATGGTCAGAGGGAGGAGCTCACATTGGTTGATTGGGCGTTAGCCGTCAATGCCAAAGAGAGAATGGAGGTTGTTAATATGGATAATCATCTGAACGATAAAGTGACTCAGATTTTCAAAAACGAATACCTTGCCCCGCGTTCACCATACACCACACTGCAAACGCCTACGCAGGGTATCGGCGAGTGGACGCATCCGCTCACAACGGCCTCCATCGACGATAGTGGGTTGCGGAAAGCCTCGCAAAATGGCGTTTTCAACACGCCGATGGGGATTTCGTTCCGTACGGCCTCATTGCCCGAAACAAAAAATATTGCGTTTACCTCACTTTGGAACAACTATCCGGCTTCGGTCACTGTTCCGTTAACTGGTAAAGCGTCGCATGCATATCTGCTAATGGCAGGATCGACTAATCACATGCAAAGCCGTTTTACGAACGGAGTGGTGAAAGTTTGGTATACAGATGGTACTTCCGATTCTCTGTCGCTGGTCAATCCGCAAACGTGGTGCCCCATCGAACAGGATTATTACGAAGATGGGTTTGCATTTAACATGCACGCTCCTCGTCCTTACCGGGTATTCCTGAAAACGGGAGCCGTCAGCCGCGAGATGATGGTGTCGAAAGAGAAACAACCAACGGATACGACCAAGCGGAATGGTGGCGACTATACCGAAACCCCGGTATCACCCGCCTCAGGACGCGAAATTGATGGTGGAGCAGCGGTGATTCTTGACCTGCCGTTGAACAGGTCGAAGCAGTTGAAACAGCTGACGCTCGAAACACGTGCCAATGAGGTGGTAATCGGTTTGATGGGTGTGACACTGATGCGATGAAAAGTTCTCAGTACGCAGTCTTTGCGGATCTTACGCCATCTTTGTGCACTTTGCGGTACACATAATTTGAAATTCTATAGAAATGTCATGAAGAAATACTTCTTTTTTGTTGTAATATCGCTATTGGCAACTGCGATGCAGGCAGCAACGTTTTTTAATGTGAGGGATTTTGGGGCAAAAGGGGATGGAAAAACCATCGATTCGCCTGCCATTAATAAAGCGATTGAGGCTGCGGCCAAAGAGGGTGGGGGCACGGTCTGGTTTCCTGCCGGAAAGTATGCGTCCTATTCTATCCGGTTGCAAAGCAATATCACCCTTTTTCTTGATAACGGTGCAACGCTGATAGCCGCATATCCTACCGAAACGGAAGGTTTTGACGTGGCCGAACCGAACGCGTTCAATATGTTTCAGGATTTCGGACACAGCCACTGGCAAAACAGCCTGATCTGGGGAGTCGGCCTTGAAAATGTGACGATATGTGGTGATGGAATGATCGATGGCATGGGGCTGACCCGCGAAGAGAGCCGGATTAAAGGAGTTGGAAATAAAGCTATTGCACTGAAATTATGCCGTAACGTCAACCTGAAGGATATCCGCATGTACCGCTGCGGACACTTTGCCCTACTGGCTACCGGCGTGGATAATCTGACGATAGATAACCTGCTGATCGATACCAATCGCGACGGACTCGATATCGACTGCTGCCGTAACGTGCGGGTCTCCAACTGTACGGTCAACTCTCCGAATGACGATGCCATTGTACTGAAGGCCAGCTATGGACTCGGATTTTTCCGGAATACAGAAAACAATACCATTACCAACTGCTTTGTGAGTGGGTATGATATGGGAACGGTGCTCGACGGGACTTTTCAACGGTTGATTCCGCAGGCTCCCGACCAGTGTTTCCCGTGTGGACGTATCAAGCTGGGAACCGAATCGAGCGGAGGATTTAAAAATATTACTATCAGCAACTGCGTGTTCGAACGTAGTCGCGGACTGGCTCTCGAAACGGTCGATGGCGGCGATTTGGAAGATATTACGGTTTCCAATCTGGTATTGCGCGATATTAATGCGGCGCCCATTTTTCTACGGCTCGGAGCGCGCCAACGCAGTCCGCAGGGGACTCCGGTAGGCCATTTGCGCAGGGTAAGCATCGACAATGTTCGGGTCTACAACTCCGATTCGATGTATGTTTGCCTGATTACCGGTATCCCCGGTCACGCTATCGAGGATGTGAAACTGAGCAATATTTATCTCTACCAACAAGGCGGTGGAACCAAAGAGCTGGCTACCCGCGTGATTCCGGAGAATGAAAAGAAGTATCCCGAGCAAACCATGTTCGGTCCGTTGCCCGCAGCCGTGTTCTATATTCGTCATGCGAATAATATTCAGATTAACAATGTAGAGGCAACTACCATGCGACCCGATGAACGCCCTTCGGTGTGCCTCGATGATGTGCATAATATCTCTTTCAGTAATGTCATTTTCAATCAACCGAAGGCACCTGCTGCGTTTTCGTTGACGAACGTTTCCGATTTTCGCACGTTCAATTGTCGTGGTATTGATGATGTTTTGATAGAAAAGGTGAATAAACAAATGTATTGATGTTCTATGCAAAAAAAACTATATTTAAAACAGAAGAAGATGACCAAAGTAGTCATCTTCTTCCTCAATTTCAGTCCTTTGTTCTGAACCTTTGAACTATACCCCCAGTGGAGTGCAAATTTAGTGGAGGCAAAGGGAATCGAACCCTCACATAAGGAGTATCGTAAAAATGCACTCGAACAAATAAAAGCAAACTTGGTGCCAAGATAGTTTTTGTGCCAAGATGGCAGATTTGTATGTCAATGAGATATGCTTGACACTGAAGTTTAGGCAGAAACTATAACGCGTTTTTTTGTGAAGTCGTTTTTTTTGTGAAGATAAATTGTATGTGATTCAAATAAAAACAATTTAATATGAATAAGAAGTATTTAATTTTTCTTCTTGCAGCGGTATTGTCTGTTGCAGCTTATGGCCAACAATTGCCATCCAAAAAGGCAGTTTTGCAAAAAATGGAACTTGCCAATCATTACTTTATGACCAAGTATGCCGATCCGTCGAAACCTTTGGTGACAGATAAAGTTCGTCCCAGCAATATCTGGACACGCGGTGTCTACTACGAAGGATTGATGGCTCTTTATGCGTTGAATCCGAAGGCCGAGTATTTGAAATATGCTATCGACTGGAGTGAGTTTCACAAGTGGAACCTCCGAGGTGGTATCGAAACTCGTAATGCCGATAATCATTGTTGCGGACAGACCTATATCGATCTTTACAAGCTGGATAAGTCGAAGACCGAACGGATGGTGAACATCAAGGCTTCGATCGATAAGATGCTGGCTACCGACAAAGTGGATGACTGGTCGTGGATCGATGCGTTGCAGATGGCAATGCCGGTTTTTGCCGAACTGGGAGTGATCTATAAAGATGACCGCTATTTTCAGCGCATGTACGACATGTACATGGATACCAAGCTCAAACAGGGCGGTGGCTTGTTTAATGCCAAAGACAACCTGTGGTGGCGTGACAAAGATTTTGTGGCGCCTTACAAAGAACCCAACGGCGAAGATTGCTATTGGTCGCGTGGTAACGGATGGGTAGTGGCTGCTCTGGTTCGTGTAATGGATATCATGCCAAAGGATGCAGTGGGTTATTCGGAGTATCGGAAAACATACATGGCCATGATGAAGGCTTTGCTTCCGTTGCAACGCCCCGATGGCTTCTGGAATGTGAGTCTGCACGATGCAACTCATTTCGGCGGAAAAGAAACCAGTGGTACGTCACTTTTTGTATATGGAATGGCATGGGGAGTTCGTCACGGTTGGCTCGATAAAAAAACATATATGCCGGTCATTGTGAAAGCCTGGAATGCGATGGCGAAAGAGGCAGTTCATGCCGATGGCTTGCTGGGGTTTGTGCAGGGAACAGGTAAGGAACCGAAAGACGGACAGCCGTTGAGTTACACTAAAATTCCCGATTTTGAAGATTACGGGTTGGGTTGTTACCTGCTGGCCGGTAGCGAAGTTTACAAACTGGCTCCTGCTGCAAAAACGAAAAAGAGATAGTTTTCTATAATTCGCTAAATTAACAAACCATGCTCAGATCAATTTTCGTTGCTCTTGCATTTGTCTCGGGAGCTTTTGTGATGACGAATGCTCAGAACACAAAACCGGCACAAACCGATGCCAATACACCGCTTCATCTGCTGGCTCCCGATTATCCGGTCAGATATGCGGTTAGTAAGCCCGACAGCGTGAAAGCAGTGCTTGACCGGGTGTTTCGCTACGTGGAAAAAGAGACTCCCGTCGGATTGATTAATGCCGCTACACAACAACCGGTCAATGATTTTTCGAAAATAGATGAACAGACCCGTTTGCAGAGAGGAGCTTTCCGATTGACGAGCTACGAGTGGGGAGTGACCTATCTGGGCATGCTGTTGGTTGCTGAAACTACCGGCGATCCGCGCTATAAAAAGTATGTAAACGATCGGTTCGGTTTTTTGGCTGAGATAGCGCCGGCATTTTTAAAATTGCAGCAAAAAAACGGACAGGTAAACGACGACTTGATGCGCCGGATGCTCGATCCGAAGGCACTAGACGATGCCGGTTCCATTTGTGCAGCCATGATTAAGGCGCAACTGAACGGTTCGGCGACAAAACTGAAGCCGATCATAGATAACTACATCGATTTTATCATGAATAAGGAGTATCGCCTTTCCGACGGTACTTTTGCTCGGGTGCGTCCGCAATACAACTCCATGTGGCTCGACGATATGTTTATGAGCATTCCGGCCATTGTTTACATGGGGAAACTGACCGGCGACAAAAAATATTACGATGAAGCGGTGAAACAGTTCCGTCAGTTCTCCTCGCGGATGTTTGTACCCGAAACCGGTCTGTACCGTCATGCCTGGATCGAATCTAGTACCGATCATCCCGCATTTTATTGGGGAAGAGCCAATGGATGGGCTTTGCTTACGGCAACCATTTTGCTCGATGTGCTTCCATCCGATTATTCCGGTCGCGATTTTGTGCTGGAACGTTTTCGGGCTCATGTGCGAGGCTTGGCGGCTTGCCAGTCCGGACAGGGGATGTGGCATCAGCTGCTCAACCGCAACGATTCGTATCTGGAAACTTCGGCAACTGCCATTTACGCCTACTGTTTTGCCAAGGCGATCAATAGCAAATGGATCGATGCCATTGCTTACGGGCCGGTGGTTCAGTTGGCCTGGAATGCTATTACCGAAAAGGTAAACGCAGAGGGGCAGGTAGAAGGTACATGCGTGGGAACAGGTATGGGTTTTGATCCGGCCTACTATTACTACCGTCCGGTAAGCGTATTTGCCGCACATGGTTACGGTCCTGTTTTGCTTGCCGGAGCAGAAATCTATCGCATGCAAAAAATGTGGTTCCCCAAGATGAACGATAGTGCCGTTCAGTATTACGATCAGGAAATCAAGACCGATCGTCCGATTTTCGATGTAAAGGGATCGGTGCATTATTAAATTCAAATTCAAAACTATAATCTCCACAATAAAAAGCGTAGGTTATTAGCCGCTAACTATGAAACGTTTACTCTTATCAATTGCCTGTGTCTGTTCGGTTGTGTTGGCAATGGCGCAAACTACCGCCAAAGACTCGATCACAGTACCTGGAGCGAAAATTGTAAAAAATGAGGCCGTTATTGATACCAATAAGGTCAATATCAACGACCGCATTTCTCCCAAAACCCGGAAGCCGCTTTTGAAGTCCGGGTCGACCCGCAGAGGCAATAATCCGGTGGTGCTGCTCATCGGTGATTCTACCGTGCGAAACGGATGGGATGCCGACGGGAGTAACGGACAATGGGGCTGGGGAGAGTTCTTCGGCGCTTTGTTCGATTCTACGAAGATTACGATCGAAAACCATGCGTTGGGAGGCACCAGCAGCCGTACTTTTTATAACAACCAATGGGCTGCCGTAAAAGAGGGTATTCAACCCGGCGATTTTGTTTTGATTCAATTCGGGCATAACGACGGCGGGCCCTACGATTCGGGGCGTGCTCGTGCATCTATTCCCGGCATTGGTCACGATTCGTTGCAGGTAACTATCAAAGAGACTGGTGTGCACGAAACGGTTTATTCCTACGGCGAATATCTCCGTAAGTTTGTGGCTGAAATCAGGGCAAAAGGGGCATTCCCCATTATGTTGTCGTTTACACCGCGAAATGCCTGGGATGGCAACGGGCATATCGTTCGGGCTAATACCACTTACGGTAAATGGGCAAAGCAGGTTGCCGAAGCGGAGAAGATTCCTTTTGTGGACCTGAATAGCATTACATCTGCTAAGTTCGATGCATTCGGACCGGACAAAGTGAACGAAATGTTTTATGCCGACCGTATTCATACTTCCGAAACGGGTGCAAAGCTGAATGCCGCTTCGGTAGCGGAAGCTATTCTGACGCAACAGTTGCCCCTGGCAAAATATCTGAAAAACAAACCGAAAGATATTCGCGGAACGGCACGAAAAGGAAACAAACCGCTGGTGTTTGTGATCGGTGACTCTACCGTGCACAACAAAGACGAAAAAAGCAGCGAAGATTCCTGGGGTTGGGGCTCTTTATTGGCTAATTTTCTTGAGGAGAAGAAAGTCAATGTGGAGAACGATGCCATGGCCGGACGCAGTAGCCGTACGTTTATCGACGAAGGACGCTGGGACGCCGTTTGTGCCGCTCTGAAACCGGGCGATTTTCTGTTTATTCAGTTTGGACATAACGACGGAAGCGCTATCAATACAGAAAAAGCGCGTGGAACCATTCCCGGAAACGCCGACGAATCCAAAGTGTATAAGATGGAACCGACCAAACGCAATCAGGTTGTACATTCCTATGGATGGTACATTCGTAAATATATCCGCGATGCACGTCTCAAAGGCGCGGTTCCTGTTATTGTCAGTCCGGTGCCCCGCGATCGCTGGAAAGATGGAAAGGTTGAACGTAATGACGATTCATACGGTAAATGGGCAAAAGATGCAGCCGAAATGGAAGGGGCTTTCTTTATCGACGTTAATAAATTAGTAGCTGATAAGTTGGATGCAATGGGGCATGATGAGGCTACCAAGCTGTTTATGCCAGATCATACTCATACCAAATATCAGGGCGCTTTGCTCAATGCTCAAACTATTATCGAAGGCATGAAATCTTTGTCTGAGCTTAGGTTGAGTAAATATGTGAAGTAATTTGCCGAATCAGTTTCTAAGGGAATACGGTATGGCACAGCCGAGGTAAGCCCGAAAGGGAGGAATAGTTACTCTTAATCCGATAATTTTGAGGAGGTGAATTTTCCGTGCTGTATCCTGAAATCTTTGGGAGATACGCCCACATGTTTCTTGAATTGCGTGGAAAAATGTTCGGAATTGTCGTAATGAAGCGTGTAGGCTATTTCTTTGATTGATAGATTCGTCGATACAAGCGAATCTTTGGCGGCTTGTAGTTTGAGTTTCTGCATATAAGATGCGGGAGATAGGCCGGTAAACTCTTTGAATGTCTTTCTAAACCAGGAATAGCTCATGTTTAGCGTGTTGGCTATTTCTTCAGGGGTTATTTTCGAATAGATGTTTTCGCGAATGATCATTTTTGCTTTGGTCATTTGCAGAACGGTGTAGTTTTCAAACTGTTGTTCTTTGTCATAGGCCATTGATAGTCCCAGAAGCAAATTGGCAATTCCGGCCAGCACCTGTTGATAGGCCGTACTTTCTGTGGTGGCAACGTTGATTGCTTGCTGGTAGAGGTTTACTATTTCATCCCTCATGCCCACTTTGTAAATACAATTTTCGTGATTCAGAAAGCCGTTGCGGGCACGAAGATCCATTACTTCACCTTTGAAGCCGATCCAGTATTCGTTCCATCCGGTTTTTTTGCTAGGGTAGTAGCAATGCCATAAGCCTGGCATCAGCAGCATAATGTCGCCTTCTTTTACATCAACGCATTGGTCTTTACTGGTATAAAACTTGCCTTCTCCTTTTGTGATGTAAACCAACTGAAATTCATCGAGAATGCGTCCTTCTTTGGTTTGAAAATAATATTTGTGAGGATGTCCTGCGAGGGGTGGGTATACATCATACTCTTTTTTAAGATGATGCATACCAACGGTGGTAACGGTAATGCCCCAGAGTAAATCCTGAGCATTCGTTACGAGGTATTTTAACATGATGGAGCTGTCGGTAAGTGCGTTCATGTACGAGAGATCGGTTGAGTGTGCAAATTTAGAAAGAATTTGCAAGATCAGCACTAATGGACAAAAATTTCTGAATATATGCGATTTAGAAGGGTTTCCTATGATGTAGTAATTGAAAGTACTATTGTTTAGCGGATCCGATTTTTGTCAAAAAACAAATGTAAAGTATCATTTTTTGCAGGTGATGCTTAGCAATGATTCTCTATTTTTACATGCTATTATTTTTACACATTACATCAAATCATTGATCTATGAACAAAGATGCTCAGATAGAACTTAACTATCAGGTAGCCAAAGAAAAATATGCCTCTGTCGGTGTCGATACAGACAAGGCTTTGGCTCAGTTGCAGGATATTTCACTCTCGCTTCACTGCTGGCAGACAGATGACGTAACCGGTTTCGAAAATGCAGGCGGATCGCTTACAGGTGGTATTCAGGCTACGGGTAATTATCCCGGTAAGGCTCGTACGATTGCCGAAGTGCGTCAGGATATCGAAAAGGTAAAATCATTACTGGGTGGCGATCATCGTCTGAGCTTGCATGCTATTTATGGCGATTTTGGTGGTCAGAAGGTAGATCGTGATCAGATTGAACCGAAACATTTCCAAAGCTGGATCGATTGGGCGAAAGAAAATAACATGAAACTTGACTTCAACAGTTCAAGCTTTTCTCATCCGAAAAGTGGTGACCAGTCGCTTTCGCACCGTGACAAGGGTATTCGTGATTTTTGGATCGAACATACCATTCGCAGCCGTCGCATTGCCGACGAAATGGGGAAACAGCAGGGTAGTAAGGCTTGCCACAACCTTTGGGTACACGATGGAATGAAAGATGTTACTGTCGATCGTCTGCTCTATCGCCAAAACCTGAAAGATTCTCTCGATAAAATTTTTGCCAATAAATTTGCAAACGTGAAAGATGCGGTAGAATGTAAACTCTTTGGTACCGGTCTCGAAAGTTTCACCGTAGGTTCGCACGAATTCTACATGGGCTATGCGGTTCAGAATGGTCTGATGGCAACGCTTGACTTGGGTCACTTCCACCCGACAGAAGAAATTTATGACAAAATCTCATCTTTGTTGCTTTATACGGATGAGTTGCTATTGCACGTAAGCCGTCCGGTACGTTGGGATAGCGACCACGTAGTAATTCTCAACGAAAGCGTTACCATGCTGGCTCAGGAAATTGTTCGCGCTAATGCTCTTGGACGTGTCAATATCGGCCTTGACTATTTCGATGCTTCCATCAACCGTATCGGTGCTTACATTATCGGTGCCCGTGCTACTCAGAAAGCTTTCCTGATGGCGATGCTCGAACCGATTGCAAAACTGAGAGAATACGAAGCAAACGAACAATATTTCCAACGTCTGGCTCTGCTCGAAGAGTGCAAAGCATTGCCATGGGCCGATGTGTTCGATTACTTCTGCCTGAAAAATAACGTTGCTGTGGGAGTTGATTTTATCAGTGAAATAGAGACTTACGAAAAAGAAATAACAGGCAAACGTTAATTCTGATTTATTGATACTTGAACAGAGATAAGTTTCATCTTCGATTCTGGGGATGAAACTTTCTTTATGTTTTGAGTATTGTTGTCTATTTTTGTAATACGTTATCCTTTTCAATCAACCGGAATACATCAACACATTTGAAATTATGAATACGATTATCGGATTAATCATTATTGCTATTGGTAGCTTGGGTCAGTCAAGCTCGTATGTGCCTATCAACAAAGTAAAAAGCTGGTCGTGGGAGAGCTTCTGGCTGGTTCAGGGTATTTTTGCTTGGTTATTATTTCCTTATCTCGGAGCCCTGCTGGCAGTGCCCGAAGGTTCGACGTTGGGAGCGCTTCTTGTAAGCGGTAACGGTGCCGCTCTCAAGGCCGCAGGTTTTGGAATGCTCTGGGGCGTTGGCGGTTTGACGTTTGGCCTTAGTATGCGTTATCTGGGTGTTGCTCTCGGACAATCCATCGCATTGGGAACATGTTCCGCTTTTGGCACACTAATTCCTGCCATTATTGCAGGAACCGATCTGTTTACAGGTAAAGGACTCGTCTTATTGGTGGGTGTCTGTATTGCTATTGCCGGTATAGCTATTATCGGTTTTGCCGGAAGTCTTCGGGCTAAAAATATGACAGAAGAACAGAAGAAAGCGGCTATCAAAGACTTTGCTCTGGGAAAAGGGTTACTGGTTGCTTTGCTGGCCGGGGTGATGAGCGCCTGCTTTAGCCTGGGTCTTGATGCTGCCGAACCGATTAAAGCTTCTGCCCTGATGTTAGGAACAAAGGCTTTGTATGCCGGTTTGCCTGCCATTCTAATGGTCACTATGGGAGGTTTTTTGACCAATGCAGCTTATTGTTTGTTTCAGAACGTAAAAAACAAAACGGTAAAGGATTACTTCTCGGTTCCCGGATCTGTTTTGGTGAATAACCTTCTCTTTTGTGGTTTGGCCGGAGTGTTGTGGTATTCTCAGTTTTTTGGACTGGCTTTGGGTAAGAGTTTCTTTACAGAAGGAAGCATCATGATGGCATTTTCGTGGAGCATCCTGATGTCGCTCAATGTTCTGTTTAGCAACCTGTGGGGTATTATCCTTAAGGAGTGGGTAGGTTGCAACCGAAGCACCTTTGTCTGGTTGGCAGTCGGCTTAGTCATTCTTATTTTCTCTTGCATATATCCCTCACTGAAAAATCTCTGATTAAAAATATTTTGAACGATGGAAAATAAATCATTTCTGGCAGTTGATCTAGGAGCTACTAGTGGTCGCGTTATTTGCGGAACCATCGAAAATGGCAAGCTTAAAATGGACGATCTGCATAAATTTCCGAACGGAATTATCGGTATTCATGGTAGTTATCACTGGAATTTCTTTGAACTGTATCGTCATATAAAGGAAGGGTTGACCATTGCAGCCCGTAAAGGAATCAAACCGATTTCCATTGGCGTGGATACCTGGGGCGTGGATATCGCTTTTGTGGGAGAAGACGGGTCGTTTATGGGTTTGCCTTATGCATACCGAAATTACACGGCAAAAGAAAATACGGAGCAATTTCTGAGCGAATTTCCATTAAAGGATCTTTATTCGCGAACCGGCATTCAGACACTGGATTTCAATACGGTGTTTCAGCTTTACGCGCTTAAAAAACATAATTCTTCACAGTTGAAAGCAGCCAAAGATATCTTGTTTATGCCGGATGCAATCTCCTACCTTTTAACGGGGAATAAAATAACGGAATACACCATTGCTTCAACCTCGGAAATGCTCGATCCGAATACTAAGGATTTTGATGCCAAAATACTTGATTTCATAGGTGTTGATCGGGCTAAATTTCCGGGTAAAGTGATTATGCCGGGTCAGGTAATCGGAACATTAACCAAAGAGTTGGCTCAGGAAACCGGTCTTGGCGAAATTCCGGTTGTTGCTGTGGCCGGTCACGATACCGGTTCGGCCGTGGTGTCCGTTCCTGCTGCTGACAAGCACTTTGCATACCTGAGTTCCGGTACATGGTCGCTCATGGGTCTCGAACTCCCCGAACCGATTATTAACGAACGATCGCAAACGGCTAATATCACCAACGAAGGCGGCGTGGATGGAACCATTCGCTTTCTGAAGAATATTACCGGCATGTGGATTCAGGAACAATGTAAAAAAGAATGGGATGTCGATCATGTTTATTCTTATAGCGAATTGGAGTCAATGGCTCTTGATGCAAAACCTTTCGGATATTTGTTCGATCCGGATGATGCCTCTTTTACTAATCCCTCAAGTATGACAAAGGCTATTATCGAATTTTGTCAACGTACCGGTCAGGGAACGCCTTCGACGATAGCCGAATTTGAACGTGCCATTTTCGATAGTTTGGCATTACGTTACAAGCAGGTGTTCAAAGCGTTGCAATCGTTTGCTTCTTTTCCGATCAATACGTTACATGTGATTGGTGGAGGTTCGCGAAATGCATTTCTCAATCAACTTACGGCAAATGCACTTGGTATAAATGTGGTGGCGGGTCCGGCTGAAGCGACTGCAATCGGGAATATGATGTTGCAGGCAAAGGCTTCCGGTTTATTTACTGACTTGCAGGCAATCAGAAATTTTGTGTGCGATTCTGTTGATCTGAAAACATTTTTACCGGAGGAGGGTCAAGTATGGGAAGCTGCTTACAGACAGTTTCTTTTGTATGCGAAACCTTTGTGAGAGAATATACGATAAATTGAAAACGGTCAAAAATGTGATTCTTTGGCCGTTTTATTTTTTTTAGGCATGTGAATTGATCGTGTGATTTTGCTCTATATTTTTCATAATTAATTAATATTAACTATTATTATGAGTGTCTTCTGGTTTTTGTCTTGTAAGAATTAAAAAGTATTTGTTTGTGCACAAATATCATAAATACAGAATATTATGTTCTGTTGTTCTCTTTTTTTTGTCGAATAGAACATGTAAAAAATACTTTTTCGAAGTAAAATAAAAAGCATTAAAATGCTAGAACACTTGACTTTAACAATATCCTTC
The DNA here is from genome assembly GCA_017860295.1 of Bacteroidota bacterium. GTDB lineage: Bacteria > Bacteroidota > Bacteroidia > Bacteroidales > Paludibacteraceae > Microbacter. Next base: position 79,442 of record JAFNAS010000010.1, read on the forward strand.
TTTATCTTTAACTTCTAAAAAAGACGACAGAGGAAATGTTTCGTTTGGTAATGAAGTTTTTTTTGACAAAGTGAGTTACTTATAGTTATTCAATATTGAGTGATAGAACTTGAGAAAGCAAAACACTCTGTCTATTATTTTTCTCTTTAGATTAGGTAAAAAAGGATGATGTGAAATCGTCCTTTTTTTTGTTCCATTAAATGATGCGGTTGTGAAGTGCTATATATACCGCTTCTGCCATCGACGACACGTGAAATTTCTTATAGATGTTTTTCTTGTAATAGCGTACGAGATCCAATTTAATATTCAGTAGTTTTGCTATCTTGTTTTCTCCATGCCCTTTTGCGGTCAATTTTAGAATCTCTATTTCTACCTCTTTTAATTCCAGATTTTTTTTCTGTACATACTTATCTGCCAGTGATGAATAGTATAGTTTTTTATCGTTGCTTTTTACTGCGATGGAAAATTTCTCGAATCCGGATTTGCAACTAGGCAAAAGCAGAGCATAAGCCAATAAAGGGTAGCCGGTTTCGGAAAAAGAAATAGGATGTATCAGAATGCAATAATCTGTATAGTCTCCGGTGTGTTTCCGTAATTTGACATGATAATGTGCATCTACATAAGGACTATTATTTTCTTTTTGGTATAATTTGGTGTAAAAGAGAATAGTTTTTGTGTGAGCTTTGATTATTGTAGGTAACTCTTTGGGATGCAATAGCCGAGTGAATATTTCTCTCTGAAGGGATTTTACATCTTCATTCGTTATTCCGGTAAGTTGAGTAAAACTGTCCGAGACATAGAGTATTTCGAAATTGGAAAGGCTAAGAATAATCATTTCGGTAGCCCAGATTTCTGAGAATATGTTGCAAGCTCTTATATGTTCGTTTAGTTTTAAATTAAAATCTTGTTGGTTCATAGTCAATAAATTATGACAGATCTATATCAAGTAAGTTTTATTTTTATTTCTGGATTACTCTCAATCTCTCAGATAAGACCTTGTTGGTGTAGTATGGCAACGGTTTGCGCTGTAGATTGAGTATTTATATGAATCATTATCGCGGCTTTTATGCGTTTTAACGAACTAGTGCTTATATCGAGTTTATTGGCTATTTCGGTTTCGGAGAACCCTTGACAAGCGAGCAAAAATATATCTAAATCGCATTGCTTTAGTGTTATGTGATTTGGATTGCATCTCGATTGAGGATTAAGTAAGTATAATATCTCGTTCTCTTGATGCAAATTATGCAAGGATAATTTTCCGGAGCTAGAAGAGTTACAGAGGTTGCACTGATAAAAATTGATCCAAGGTAATTTCTCTTGCGAAAGATGGATATAGCTATATGGAAATGCCTTAATCTCTATTATTTGTGTTTGATGATCTTTGGTCGAAAAAGGTGCCCTGAATGAAAAATAAAATGCATTTTCTTCATTTCCTTTGGCATGATCTGTAATATGAGCGGTGATGAGATGTATATAGTGAGCAAATGTCTCTTCAAATTCAGGGGAGATTCTGAGAACAATATTTTTTTCGTCTACGAATAGTTCGTAGGTTGTCTCTCCAAAAATACTTGACAATTTTGGATCGGAGTTAAAAAAAATCAGTTGCTTTTTATATAGATCTGTTATAAAGAATGTTTTTTTTAAATAGGTGGAAACTGACTGGAGATTCTGAAAACGATGATCCAGTAATGTGTAGTCTGGAATCTGAGAATAGAGGATATTGTCGTTGAAAAACAGTGATGTATTGTTCATTGTGGTTGCACTTGTTTGGATCTGTTTGAAAGGTAAAGTTACTGTAATCTTACCGAAAAACAGTTGTTTTGTTGGTTTTTTATGTAGTCATCTTTTTATCTGCCATCAATAATTATTTTTGTTTTTCAACTACCATTTTTCACAATTAGGTTTGCATGTTATATTAAAATTAACGGCATGTTTAATTCTGATAATTTATAAATCTTGAATGTTTAAATACGACTGACTTGTGGCGTAGTTTCAAGATTTAAGTTGAAATTGAAGTGATACAAAAATGTAGTTTTTTTCTATTTGATAGGCAATATTACGTATCTAGACGTTTGTGTTTTACATTCTTTTTATTACTTTTGTACAACCAATAGTTCCGAAACGATATGTGTTTGTCAGGAGGAGGCTGTTTCGGGTGAAGGTGATTTTTTTAAAAATATAAACCTATATACAAAAAACAGAGATGCGTAGCTTGTGAAAGTAAAACAAACTCTTTATTTTTCTCTTTAGATTATTGAAAGAATGGGGCGATGGATATCGCCCTATTTTTTTTATATGGTCAGTTATTTCTCATTGGAACGATAAATAAGGTTCGATTTTAGACAACGTCTCTTTGTCTAATGCGTCGAGACTCTTTAAATCGTTAATAGATCTGAGGGAACCTTTGGTTAGGCGGAGCTCATAGATGGCCTTTGCTTTGTAAAAATTCAAATAAGGATGGAACTTCAATCTTTCTATACTGGCTCGGTTGATATTGATAGGTAGTATTAGCTTGGCATTAACGGAAAAATGGGATACGATGGAATTGTATAGCTCGGAAGTCATTCCCCATACCTCGTGCAATTGTTCAATCTTTACAAAACCGCCCAATCTTTTTCGATAACCGGTAATGCGTCGGGCAAATCCGGATCCGATACCTTTTATTTGTTGCAATTGAGCGGTGTCAGCACTGTTAAGTTCAACGATGTTCTCGGTTTTGATAATTCGAGGGCGTACTATTATTTGTGTGGTAGGTGTTTCGGAAGGAATGTCTACGTATGGTAAGAGAGCTTGCATTTGTTCTTTACGAATACCCCATATCTTTTCAAAGTCTTCTGTTTTCTTGAATTTTCCACCTTTTCTACGATATTTTAAAATATTAGAGGCAATTTTAGGCTTAATGCCTAATTTGATAAACTGTAGCGAGTCGGCCGTATTCGGATTAAATCGAGATAAAATAGGGGTTAGTCGTATTTCGTGGTAAAAATCAGATTTGTTTTCGGCATAATTGCGATAATAAGTTTGATAATAGATCTTTGACGGGGCTTTTTTGAGAGAGTCAAGAAAAAAGCGTGCTTCAGATTCAAAATTGTCTTTGAGGACATTGCGGTGAGGCAAAGAAAGAATAACCATTTTAGCTATGATGAGTGCTAAAATGATAACTACTAAAATAAGAATGCCAATCTTTTGGCTTCTTGAGAAGAAAAACCAATCTTTCCACATAAGCAAAAATGTTTAGTGTTCGAAAGTTTGGCTTTAGGTCGGTTTACTTCCGTTTCCGGCAAAACTATCCTAAAGTGAGCTCCCCGCAAATGGGAGTCTGCATTAACTCTTTTATTTCGTTGTGAGACAAATTCTGACCCAGTAAGAACATTAATTTGGTGACTGCGGCTTCTGTTGTTAGATCGTATCCGCTGATTACACCGGCTTTAAGCAGGTTCAAACTTGTTTCATAGCGACCCATTTGTACGGAACCTGCATCGCATTGTGATACATTTATAATGATAACTCCTCTTTGTACTGCATCGTGAAGGCTCTCGTAAAACCATTCATGTCGGGGTGCGTTGCCGGCTCCGTAAGTTTCAAGAACAACTCCTTTTAATCCATTTGCGTAGAGCATCGCATTCAACATTTCGGGTGTCAGTCCCGGAAATAGCTTTATGATAGAAATATTGGAATTCAGGGATGTATATATTTTCAGCGGCTTGTCCGTGTTGTTCCTGTGGATGAAAGAACTTGAAAAATTAAAATGAACCCCAACTTTGACAAGTGCCGGATAGTTGTAAGAACCGAATGCATTAAATAGTTCGGCATTCTTCTTCGTTGTCCGATTGCCTCTGAAAAGTGCGCTTTCAAAATAGATACACACCTCGTGTACCATCGAATCTCCGTTTTCGTCGGTGTTAGCCGCTATTTCGATAGCGGAAAGCAGATTTTCTTTTGCATCGGTACGTAACATGCCAATCGGGAGTTGCGCTCCTGTGAAGATAACCGGTTTCGAGAGATTTTCTAGCATAAAACTAAGGGCAGAAGCCGAATATGCCATTGTGTCTGTCCCGTGAAGAATGACAAAGCCATTGTACTTATCATAGTTTTCTTCAATCAACTTCGCCAGTTTGATCCAATGCTGAGGCTGGACATCCGAAGAATCTAACAATGGGTCGAAGGCTACGGAATGGAGAGTGACTCCCAATTGTTTTAGCTCCGGAATGTATTCTTTCATTCGGTTAAAATCAAGCGGACGTAAAGCACCGGTTTGCGGATTTTCCGCCATACTGATAGTCCCTCCTGTAAAAATAAGTAAAACGGATGTCTCTTTATTCATAATGAACGATGAGCGTAATTACCTAATTAAATAATAATTACGTCGATATGTAGTTTTTTTTATGTTTGCTGAATAATAATGCAAAGATAGTCTTTCCTCTGATATATTTCGGTTATTGCAGATGGTTTTCTGCATGATAAGAAGAACGAACCAACGGAGCACTTTCGATCTGACGAAATCCTTTTTGCAATCCTAAAGTTTTATACCGAGCAAATTGTTCCGGCGTAATATATTCTGTTACAGGAATGTTTTTTCGGGACGGTTGCAGGTATTGTCCTATGGTGAGAACGGAACAACCAGCATGTAAAAGATCATCCATGGTTTCAAGAACTTCTTCCTCTGTTTCACCAAGGCCAACCATAAGACCCGATTTTGCAACAATTCTGTTCTGCGAAATGCGAGTAAGTACATGTAAACTAACATCATATTTTGCAGCACTACGAATTATAGGTGTGAGCCGGCGTACGGTTTCTATATTGTGTGATATAATTTCGGGACGAGCTTTTATTACGATATCGATGAGATTATCTTTTCCTTGAAAATCGGGAATTAATGTTTCAAGCGTGGTACCGGGATTGGCGTTTTTTATTGAGTCGATGGTTAATGCCCAATGCGATGCCCCCAAATCTTCAAGATCATCCCTGTCAACGGAAGTGATAACGGCATGTTTCAGCTGCATCAGCCGTATAGACTCGGCAACGTTGAGTGGTTCTTGAGGATCGATGGGCAATGGCGAGCCGGTTAATGTGTTGCAGAATTTACAACTGCGGGTACAAATTTCGCCAAGTATCATAAATGTGGCGGAGCCCCGAGCCCAACAGTCACAAATATTCGGACATTTTCCTGACGTACATATTGTATGCAGGTGATGTTGCTGCACTATCTTTTTTACTTCGGAAAAATTGCCGGTCGATGCCAATGACACTTTCAACCAATCGGGTTTTTTAACTCTGTTTGTCATTTAACGGATGGTTATCATGGTGGCGCCAAAACCATATTCGCGGAATGAAGCATCCTGAACATAGTAATTCGAATATTTTGTTTTGAGTTCTTTTAGAATTTCTTTTCGGAGCACGCCTTCTCCTTTGCCGTGAATGAAAACGATCTTTTGGCCTTTTTTGATCTTGTATTGTTCCAACGTTTTCCGAAACTGATCCATTTGGTAGTTGAGTATGGCGGCATTGTCCATACCTGCTGTGGTATCAAGTAGGTTATTGATGTGTAAGTCTATCTCTACCACCGGTGCAATCCGTTCTCTTTTTTTATCTGGAAACGTTTTTTTTATTGTCGTAGGGGCTTCCTTTTGCAGCATGGCCAGTTTTAGCGCTTCCGGATCCGGAGTTAGAAAGGCGGCCGGCAGATCTTTTTCCACTAGCGGAATAACCATTGCCTGTTCGTCGAAGAACTCATTTTCCGAAAAGCTATGGAGCTTGTTGAAATCTGCAAAGTGAAGCTTGATTTCACAATCGAGAGTCGGTTTCGGAGTATACGAGCCTTTTTTCTTAAATGCAACAGCTTGAATTGTTACCCGCTGTATTTTGTTGACGTCTTCTTTTTCTATAGTTTCCAGAAAAAGCTTTGTGTTGGGATGCATGGTGCCACTGTCTTTACAACTATATTCATTTGTATGACTTACGGTCGCATAACAGAATCCCAGTGAATAGTTGCTGTCGTTGATTAGAAAAATATCAAAAGAAGAATTGAATAGACTTTTGATATTTGTGGGCACAAACGCCAGGTATAGACTGAGCTCGTTTCCATAATCTGTCTCGTCCGAATCCTCCCATTCTTCGGCAGTGGGAGCGGGTGTAGATTTGGTAGTTGTCGGCTCGGATGTTGTTTTTGTGGTAGACTCTGCCTGTTGAACCGGAAAATTCATTTTGTTGACATCGGCAATGACAACACACTCTTTTTCGAGAACGGGAATCTCAAATCCGTCATCGTCCAGAACACCTACAACATCTTTTTTTATAAAGCGTGATACAATTCCACCGCCTACGGCGTTGAGAAAACGGACTCGATCTCCTATTTTAACCATTTTTTTACAGGTAATTCGCCTAAATTGCACCAGTCGACAATGTCTTTTGCAACTCTTCGAGCGAGATATTTATTCTGATTTTGCCATCGACAGCATATGATATTGTGCCTTTCTCTTCCGATACAACAATTGCAGAAGCATCGGAACGTTCCGTGATGCCAAGAGCAGCGCGATGCCTCAGGCCTAGGTGTTTAGGAATATGTTGATTTTCAGAGATGGGTAGGATAGAGGCAACAGAAACGATTTTTTTGTTGGCTATCACCATGGCTCCATCATGCAACGGACTGTTCTTGAAAAAGATATTCTCGATAAGCGAGGAGTTGATGTTGGCATCTATTCGTTCGCCTATATGAACGAATTCGTCCAGTTCTGTCTTGTGTACCAATACGATGAGTGCTCCTGTTTTACTTTTGGCCATGTGACTACACGCAATCACTAATTGGGTGACACTCATGTTGTCAGCCTCTTCTTCTTTTTTATTGCCAAAAATCTGTGAGAGTCGGTTGATGAATTTCCATTTGTTGCGCGATCCGACCATAAAGAAAAATCGGCGGATTTCGTTTTGAAAAATAACGATAAGTGCGACAATGCCCACGTTCATCAACTGATTGAGGATGGACCCCAATAGTTCCAGTTGAAAAATATAGACCACTAAAAACCAAACAACAACCAATGATAAAATCCCGATGAAGATATTATTCACACCGGTGCCTCTGAACAACTTGTAAAGCTGATAGAAGAGGAGTGCCACCAGAACAATGTCGATAATATCTTTTAATCCGAATTCTAATCCCATTGCTTACGATGATAAGTGTTTATTTATTCTGCTTGGGGGTGGGTGTGTTGAAAAATACGAATGGTTTCAACCGCCTCCTTCACATCGTGAACCCTCAATATGGAGGCACCTCCTGACAATGCCAGTGTATTTGCCGCAATTGTTGCCGTGAGAGCATGCTCAGCATCAGTATCGAGCGTTTTATAGAGCATCGATTTCCTCGATAACCCAGCCAACAGAGGGCGGGTGAATATTTGAAAATGCGATAGATTTCCGAGCAGTTCGAAATTTTGTTCTGTCGTTTTGGCAAATCCGAATCCAGGATCTAAAATGATATCGCTTACTCCCAATGCGGTCAGATGGCTGATTTTTTCGGCAAAGAAGCGTATTATGTTTTCTTCTAAATTGTCATAATCGGTAAGCGTTTGCATTGTTTGAGGAGTGCCCCGCATGTGCATCAAAATGTAGGGTACGTTATATGCGGCAATTATCTCAAACATATTTTCGTCCAGTGTTCCTCCGGAAATATCATTAATAATGTCTACTTCAAAATCTTTAATTACAGCCTTTGCCACAGATGCTCTGAAGGTATCGACAGATAGAATTGCTTCGGGAAAGACCCGCTTGATAATGTCGAGTGCCCAGAACAGCCGTTCTTTCTCTTCCTCTGCCGGAACAAAATCAGCCGTAGGGCGTGTCGAATACCCTCCTATGTCGATTATGCTTCCTCCTTGAACCAGAATCTCTTCGGCTCGTGTCAAGATCCCCTTATCCGACTGCATCCTGCTATGACTATAAAACGAATCGGGCGTTGCGTTTAGTATCCCCATTACCATGGGTTTGGAAAGAGAATAAACCTGCTTTTTTAACCGGATAGAAATACTATTTGGAAGCATGATTACGTTATACTGTTTGTTAGCACAAAAATAAGAAAATAAATCTGTAGTTCTAATTTTTGCCTGTCGAGAAAAAATTAAATAAAATGAATCTTTGCTTGGATAAAAAAAGCTATATTTGCAACCTGAAAGCATGAATTTCTGCAGTATGAACTGGCATTGAAGGTTGCAGATAGTCAGAATGATATCAATTGTTGTTTTGCTCAATAGATAACTAAAAATATAACTCACGCTCCTTTTAGTAGAAAATACGTATGGTTTTAATTGCCAACCGGAGTGTTATTTACATTTCAAATCATAGTTTTTCTGCAATCTTAAAAAGAATAAATTATTGACGTATGAAAATTCGAAACATCTCAACTATCGGAATCATGGTATCAGCGGTGGCTGTTTTGATGTCGTGTGGCGGTGGTAGTAATAATAAGATTTCAACTTCTTTTTCAAATACGACAGGTTGGGCCTTGAATGGTAAAAAAGGAGGATTGAAGATCAATAATCAATATCATGAGCGGACACCGCCTAATATGGTGCTGATTGAAGGTGGAACATTCACCATGGGTCGGAATTCAGAGCAAGGTGGCCAGACGGCAAACAGTTTTCAACGTCGTGTGACGGTGAACTCTTTTTTCATGGATCAGTATGAGATTACGAACGAAAACTGGCGCGAATATCTGGAGTGGACCAAGCAGGTATTTCATGCCTCTCCGGCAATTATAGAAAAAGCTAAACCCAATGTGGCAGTTTGGCGTGAAAAACTGGCTTACAACGAACCTTATGTCGAGAACTATTTCGAGCATGTTGCTTATCGCCATTATCCGGTAGTAGGAGTTACCTGGGAACAGGCGATGGATTATTGCGAATGGCGTACCGACCGTGTCAATGAAAAGATACTTATCGATCGGCATAAAATTCAAGGATTTGATAAAACGGCTATTGCTAAAGTTACCAATCCTACAGAGATTGCCGAAAAATATGTCTTCAGTACAAAAAAATATTATTATACAAATTACAATAACCGCGATCCTAAGTCGAAAGATACAACTAAAATTGTGATGGCTGATGGAATTTTGTTCCCTTATTTCCGTCTCCCGACAGAAGCCGAATGGGAATATGCAGCGTATGGTATCAAAGCTGATGCGAAAGAGGGCGAGGTTGAAAGCGGTCATATGTATCCTTGGGAGTCGACACAATTCCGCAGTAGCCGTAAAAATAATCAAGGTGCTATGGTTGCCAATTTTGCTCGTGGAAGGGGCGATTTGATGGGCGTAAAAGGCAACTCCGACAAAAGCATTATTCCTGGCCCTGTTAATTCGTATTACCCGAATGAATTCGGATTGTATAATATGGCCGGTAATGTGAACGAATGGGTGCTTGATGTCTATCGCCCGTTGAGCGACATGGACGTGGAAGAGTACAATCCGTTCAGAGGGAATGTGTATGAACCGATTCGTTTTAACCACCAGACGCAAGAAGCTCCGGATAAAACTGCAATTAAATATTATGTTGATAGTTTGGGACGTGCTCGCTATCAGGTTGTCCGAGCCGGTAACGATCTTGATAATTACGTAAATGACGTGAGAAATTATAAAGATGGAACATTACAGACAACCAATAGTCCGGATCTATGGAAAGATTCTACGATAGCCCGCAAGAATGGATCTACAAAATATATGTACAATCCGGAAGGTGATCAGCTGGATATTCTGGCATCCAAGGTTTCGGATAACTCCCGGGTATACAAAGGAGGTTCGTGGAAAGACCGGCCTTATTGGCTGAACCCCTCTACCCGTCGTTACCTTGATCAAAACAAATCAACGAACGATATCGGTTTTCGTTGTGCAATGACCCGTTTGGGAACGCCGATTCAGGCAGGAAGAAAATAGAATTGTTTCTATGTGGTAAATTATCCTTTGGAGAGATTTGCTACACGATAAAATTTATAAAAAAGAAAAGCACTTACACGAGATAAGTGCTTTTTTATTAAGCATAATGACATGGCAAAATTACAGAGAATTAAGTTGGTGGATGTGATTGCAACACCCTCTTTGGTGTCGCAGGAGATTAATGTAAAAGGCTGGGTAAGAAGCCGTCGTGGTAATAAAAATGTGAGCTTTATTGCACTTAATGATGGCTCGACCATTCATAATTTGCAGATTGTGGTCGATTTGGCTACATTTTCGGACGAATTGCTGAAACCTATCACCACAGGAGCCTGCATCAGTGTTGTCGGACAGTTGGTTGAGTCGCAGGGAAAAGGACAGAGTGTTGAGCTGATAGCTAAAGATATTGAGGTATATGGCACCGCCGATCCCGATGTCTATCCGTTGCAGAAGAAAGGACACTCGCTGGAGTACCTGAGAGAAATTGCTCACTTGCGTCCTCGTACGAATACCTTCGGTGCTGTGTTCCGTGTTCGCCACAACATGGCTATTGCGATTCACCAGTTCTTTCACGAACGTGGATTTTTCTATTTCCATACGCCTATTGTTACCGCATCCGATTGCGAAGGCGCCGGTCAGATGTTTCAGGTGACTACCATGAACCTGTATGACCTGAAGAAAGATGAAAACGGTTCGATCGATTATTCGAACGATTTCTTCGGTAAACAGGCCAGCCTTACCGTTTCGGGACAGCTGGAGGGTGAACTGGCGGCTATGTCGCTGGGTTCGATCTACACTTTCGGACCTACTTTCCGCGCCGAAAACTCAAACACACCCCGCCACCTTGCCGAATTCTGGATGATTGAGCCGGAAGTTGCCTTCAACGAAATTGAAGAGAATATGCAGCTGGCGGAAGACTTTATCAAATACTGCATTCGTTGGGCGCTCGATCATTGCAAAGATGATCTGGAGTTTCTCTGCTCGATGTATGACAAAGAGCTGCTCGACCGGTTGAAGTTTGTGATTGATAATGAATTCGTTCGTTTGCCCTATACCGAAGGTATCAAGATTCTGGAAGCTGCTGTGGCCGGTGGCCGCAAGTTTGAATTCCCGGTCTTCTGGGGTGCCGATCTGGCTTCGGAACACGAACGCTATCTGGTGGAAGAGCACTTTAAGAAACCGGTTATCCTGACCGACTATCCGAAGGAGATCAAGTCGTTCTATATGAAACAGAACGACGATGGCAAAACCGTCCGTGCGATGGATGTCCTGTTCCCGAAAATCGGAGAGATTATCGGTGGCTCACAACGTGAAGAGTCGTACGAAAAGCTTTCGCAGCGCGCCAAAGAGATGGGTGTACCCGAAAAAGATATCTGGTGGTATCTGGATACCCGTCGCTTCGGTACTGCGCCGCACTCAGGCTTCGGACTAGGCTTTGAACGGCTGTTGCTGTTCGTTACCGGCATGACCAATATCCGCGACGTGATTCCTTTCCCACGTACGCCGAAAAACGCCGATTTTTAAATGCCGGTAAAATACTTTACCAACGAGGCCGACTCAATGTTGCAATTGAATCGGCCTCGTTTGATTTTATTTGCCGGCACTGTTGGTGTGACAGATATGCCGACACGATAACTTCCGCGCTTACTTACGCGGTCCATTCCCCGTTGCTGAATGCTCCGCGCAAGCTTGCTCGGCCTTTTTTCGATTGGTGAATGCTTCGCGCTAACATGCAGGAAACTTTCGTTGGCGCAAAACCCTCCGCGCAACTATACCCAGTAGGGGTTTCCCCTGAAATGCTACCGGTCAACCCTTACAGGGTTACAGCGCGCTGTTGGTCTGCTTTACCCCGCACTGCGTACGGGGTTATTAGCTGCGCTGATCTTCGATTTATCGGCTGTCCCGCTGGGACAAATCTGTAAGCTGCTGGATAATCAGTTTTTGAATGCTTGGTTTGGGCACGCTTTAGAAAAGCGCGCCAGCGGGGGTTAATTAATTTCTTTCATTGATAGGTTCAAATTGTCGAGATATTTTCTCAAATCTATATCATAGTTGATATTTTCGATTTTTGGTACAATATCTAAAAGTTGTTTTCCAGATTCAGTTAAGCGTACCCCATTCAGTTTTAGTTCATGAATGAGCATGCTACCATCTTTGGGAACAAGTCCAAATTCTTTATCTCGATATTTCAAAGAAGCACCAATCACCATATTTTCATTGGCAATACAAGCAAAATAGTCTGCTTGTGTATTATATTGAGAAGCGATTAATCCATATTCTTCCAAAATATTCAATTTTGCGAATGGAAATCCATACTTTTTTAATGAATTTGTATCTGCACTGCCTTCAAATGAAAGACACCTTGCATCAATAATTAGATTGTCTGGGAATTGCATGCATATGCAGATAGAGCAAAATTTTTGGAACAATTCTGCAGCTTCGTTGTCAAGTTGAGATATAGTTCTAAGGGTTTTAATTGAATATTTACTAGGTCTGCAAATTTCACCAGATAATATTTTGCCAAAAACAAATTTCATTTCATCTGAAGATTTTAATTTAGCGTAATTTTCAAATTCATTGAGCCAATCATCGCTGATTTCCTTAGCGTCATTCAGGTTGTAGTCAGTATATTTTTCTTTTGATAAATTTATAGCGGCATTTATTCCGATTTGGTCTATATTCAATTGTTCTTTTATGATCTTAGATGCAAATTTTTCGCTAGCTTTTGTAATATATTCATGGGGAATATTAAGTTTTTCTGAAATAACTTGCCCTTCTTTTTTAATAATCTCTATTCTGGCAGATGAATTAGCTCTTATTTCAGCAGCAGAACTTTCCATTTTTGCAACAGGTATATCAACCAGTGCAGTGCATAAGCGTCCAAAAGCCTTAAAAAAGTTTTTTCTTATTGGGCTTGGAACTCCTGTCATTAAATCACCAATACTATCTGTGATTTTTTCTATTCCAGACTCTGATTCATTCATATGCGAATTGTATTTTATGAGTAAGCGTTTGTCGATGAAGCCAATTTGGACATTTAAAACATTAAGCTCACCTGCAAATGTAGTAAATTCTGCACATATTTTTTGAAAAAATAAAAAGGCCGAAACAATACAGTGATTGTTTCGGCCTTTAGACGGGATTATAAACGGGTTCGTTTACAGCCATTTTACATAGTTCAGATCTTGGCGGTGGGGCAGCTCTTCGTTTTTGGGGAAGAGGCGGAACCCGAGTTTGAAGGTTCCGGCCTTGGTAAGCCGGTAGCTGAGCTGGAACGTGAGGCGGTTGCCCTCCGTCTTTACCAGATTGAACTCTTCGGTATCCAGGATGTGTTCGGCGTTTTTAGCATCGCGGTAGGTCATCACCAGTTCGAGCCCCACGTTGCGGCAATCGGGCGTTTTGGCGTCGATCACGGCGGTCATGTCGTATTCCGAGTTCACGGTAGGCGACATGCGCAACTGCTCCGGTACCGATAGTTCGATCAGTTCGATGTGGTCCCAACCGGCAGCCATCTTCTCTTTCCAGGCCACCATGCTCTTCGCTTTTTGGTAGTGGTTGGCTACCAATTGGTCGTGACGCGCGCTCAGCTTGTTGTAAAAACGATCGATGTAGTCGTCGAGCATCCGTTTGGTGGTGAAGCAGGGCGCAATTTGCGCAATCGAGTTTTTGATGTATTGAATCCACTCGGGCGAATACCCTTTGCTGTTCTTGGCAAAGTAGAGCGGTATAATCTCGTTTTCGAGCGTGGAGTAGATCGTAGCGGCATCCAACTGGTTCTGATAGTCCTGATTTTCGTAGGTCTGCTTTTCGGTGAGCGCCCAGCCGGCTCCTTTTTTGTAGCCTTCGAGCCACCAGCCGTCGAGTACCGAGAAGTTGAGCACGCCGTTCATCTCGGCCTTTTGTCCCGAAGTTCCGGAGGCTTCCAACGGACGGGTCGGGGTGTTGAGCCAGATGTCGACACCTGAAATCAGCCGTTTGGCCAACCGCATATCGTAGTTTTCGAGGAAGATAATTTTTCCCTGAAACTCGGGCATACGCGAAATTTCGACAATGTGTTTGATAAGGCCTTGTCCCGCACCGTCGGCAGGGTGCGCTTTCCCGGTGTAGAGGAACTGAACCGGATAGTGCGGGTTGTTGACGATCTTGGCCAGCCGGTCGAGATCGGTAAAGAGCAACTGTGCCCGTTTGTAGGTGGCAAAACGACGTCCGAAACCGATAATCAGCGCGTTCGGATTGATCTTTTCGAGAATGGAGACGATCAGCGAGGGATCGCCCTGATTTTTCAACCACGTTTCGGTAAATTGCCCTTTGATATAGTTAATAAGCTTGTTCTTCAGTGCTGTTCTAATTTTCCAGATCTCTTCATCGTTGACGCTGTGAATCTTGTCCCATATCCTGAGATTCGATTGATCGTTGCGGAACTCCTCGCCAAATGCTTTGTCGTAGAGGCGTTGCCATTCGGACGCCGTCCATGTTGAGAAATGAACGCCATTGGTTACGTAGCTCACATGCAGCTCTTCGGGCAGGTATCCCTTCCAGATATTCTGGAACATATCTTGCGAAACTTTACCGTGCAACCAACTTACTCCGTTTACCTCCTGGCATGTGTTGCAGGCAAAGGTGCTCATGCTGAATTTTTCGTTTCCATCGCCCGGATTTTCACGTCCCAGATCGATGAATTCATTCCAACTGATGCCCAGCCGGCCGGGAAACTCGCCCATATATTTACCGAAGAGTCCTTCGTCGAAACTATCGTGTCCTGCCGGTACCGGTGTGTGAACCGTATAGAGCGAAGAGGATCTTACTACTTCCAATGCTTCGTTGAAGGATAACTTTTCGTTCTGGATAAGATCCACCAAGCGTTGTGCATTGATGAGGGCGGCATGTCCTTCGTTACAGTGGTAGACCTGTTTTTGGATGCCCAGTTTGTTCAGCGTCAGTATGCCGCCGATGCCGAGCAGGTACTCTTGTTTCAGGCGGTTTTCCCAATCGCCTCCGTATAATTGATGGGTGATGGGACGATCGTAGTCGCTGTTGCGATCGTTGTCGGTATCGAGCAGGTAGAGCGCAATGCGACCGACAGATACCTTCCAGAGGTTCGCGTAAATGATACGTCCGGGATAGGGAACTTCAATCTGGATTTGCGTGCCATGTTCGTCTTTCACCTGTTCGATGGGCAGTAACCCGAAATTTTGCGGCTCGTACATTGCCAACTGTTGTCCGTCCATTGATAAGCTCTGGGTGAAATAACCATAGCGATAGAGAAATCCGACCGCAGTCATGTCGACCCGGCAGTCGCTGGCTTCTTTCAGGTAGTCCCCGGCCAGAATCCCCAACCCTCCCGAGTATATTTTGAGTATATTTGTCAAGCCATATTCCATGCTGAAATAGGCCACTGCCGGTTTTTGCTTGTCGTAGGGAGTGTTGATATATTCTTGAAATGCATTATAGACGGTATCCAGGCGTTGCATAAAAGCCTGATTGTTTTCTATCTCTTCCAGTTTCTCGTAGCTCAGTCGTTCCAATAGTACAATCGGATTTCCTTCGCATTCATTCCACAATTTGGGATCGATGCTCGAGAACATCTCAGTCGCTTCAAAGTTCCATACCCACCACAAATTACGGGATATTTCAAGTAATTTATGCAATTTTTCCGGGACATGAGAAGTTACCGTAATCTCATTCCAGTTAGGATTGTTTACTTTTGATGATTGTAGTTTCATGTCTTATTGTTTTGTGTTATTTGTCAAAGAGGTTTTGTTTTACGGAATCCGCGAGGAATCCATGTCATTATTTTTTCTTGCTTAAAGCGATGGTGTATGCTTTATCGTAATATTCGATGAAGTGCTTCCATAATGCCATTTCGGCAATTTTACGCGCTTTGCTTCGTGCAGTCTGAATATTGGAAGGCGAAAGCGAAGTAAAGTGTTCTATTTGTTTTGCCAATTGCTGAACCACGTCGGTGTAGTTTGAATCGGTACGGGGAATAACGGCTACTCCCTGATCGATGCCTTGCTGATTGTAATTTACCCATTGTCCGAATCCGGAAAGGCTTGTGGTCACTGTCGGTACCGAAAAAGCAGCACTTTCGAGCGGTGTGTATCCCCATGGTTCATAGTACGATGGAAATACCGTCAGATCAATACCGATGAGCAGGTCATAGTAGCTTTTGTTAAAGATCCCATCATCCCCTTTCAGATAAGAAGGCACAAAGATGATTTTTACTTTTGTATCCTTTGCATTGGTCAGATGCGACCAGCTTATCGACGACAAAATGGGATCGTGCCACGGTTCGACCAACTGATGCGTAACAAACGGATTACCGTGCGGTGTGTCTGTTTCGCCGTTGAGATGTTTTTGTAAATCTTCGCGGGGTCCCGAAATATAGGCCGGAACCATTAAAAATGCGACTACGGTGTGCGATAACGATTGCGAAGCTTCCAATCGTTTCAACGAATCGATAAACACGTCCAGCCCTTTATTCAAAAATTCATACCGTCCTCCGGTTGCAACGAAAACGGCATCTTCGGGCAGTTTGTATGTGAGCAGGCATTCGGCCACCTCTTTCAGTCGTTGGTGAGCCTCTTTTCGTTTGGCACCGAACAGCTTGGTGTTCGGAATGAAGTCGTCCTCAAAACCGTTGGGAGTGACCACATCGGGCGTTTTGCAGAGCAGTTGTGTGCATTCACGAGCTGTTATGTCGCTGACAGTTGTGAAGCAGTCGGCAAAATGGGCAGCCTGTTTTTCCGCCGAATGCTTGGCTTGCATATTCAGCTCGGCGGCCATCCTATCTCCATCGTAACTCGGTAAATAATCATACAACGGTTTATGATTGCTGGCAATTGACCTTCCGATTGACGTAGCATGTGTCGTAAAAATAGTGGCAATTTCGGGCGTATATCGTTTGAGAAAAAACAGTCCGAAAGCAGTCATCCATTCGTTGAAATGAGCGACCACTTTTTTATGGGTCAGTTTATAGTACCGGTAATAGCTGTCAATAACAATACCAACGGCGTATCCGAACATGGCAGAATCGTGATAGTCGCCGTAAGCATGGAGCGAATCCACCCCGTACCATTCCCACACTTGCCGGTAGAGGTTGTTTCGTTGCAGATGCAATGTCGAAAAATCGATCAGTAGGGCAACCGGTTTGCCAGGAATGTTCCATCGTCCGGAACGAATTCTGATGCCGTTATATTTTTCCAGATCCTCTTTCCATTCGGCAAATAGTTCCGGTTCTTCAATAAAATCGGGATGTGCATCGTTTCCCAATTCAGGACCGAGAAAAAGCAAATGGTCTTGCAGCCGTTGTTGTAAAACCGAAGCTCTGGTTGATAAAACCGTATAGATTCCACCCACTTTATTGCAAACCTCCCAACTTGTTTCAAAAATATAATCGGGCGTTATGTAATTGTTATTCATCAAATTATACGTTATTGTGATACAAAGATAGGCTTTTTTTCTAAACCGTCAAATTGAAATAGGAGGGTTAACTCTCAATTTGCTGCAAACGATTGTTTTGGTAAAACAAATGTAAGTTATTTCGGTCTATATTATATGTTGTTGTTACAATTTAAGGTAAAACGATTGCAAAAGCCGAATAAAATCTTCGCTGTATTGGTGTCGGATACCGGTTTCGATAGTGAGGGTGCTAGTTCGGGTCGGTTCGAAATCCAATTTCAGACTGATTAGAATTCGTTTGGGATCATGGTTCGGAATGGGGCAGACGAATGTTTGGCGAACACAAAATAGATGGTAATCTGTCATCTTTGCTAAAAGCTTATTTCCTTCGGTGATGGGCATAATAAGATGGATTGCTCCGTTGGGGGAAAGCAGTTGAGCGCAGTGTGAAAGAAGAGCCTCTGGTGTAAGATGTGTCGAGTGTCGGGCTAGGGTTCGTTTTTCGTCGGGAGAATGTAATGACTGTTGGAAATAGGGTGGATTGGAGATGATGGAGTCAAACGTGGCATTTTCCGACAAGGCAAACTCTTCCAACGAGGTCTGCCGGGCTATTAATCTGTTTGCCCAGGGTGAACGATTGAAATTTTCTTTAGCTTGAACAACAGCTGATTTTTCAATGTCTATGGCGGTAATTGTGGCGGTCGGGTTGCGCTGCGCGGTCATCAAAGCAATAAGTCCGCTGCCCGTGCCTACATCCAGAATGGATTGAGCCTGTTCCACACCAGCCCAGGCTCCCAGCAGAACGCCATCGGTACCCACTTTCATGGCGCATTTGTCGTGCCATACGGTAAACTGTTTGAACTGAAACCAGGGATTGGGCATATCGATAGTATGTGGTAAGGTGGCAAAAAATAATGCCCGGATCGGGATAAAAAAGATACACTGATAAGTAAAATGCTGTGAGCTATTCACTTATCAGTGTAATCGAAGTTTCGTCAGAACGAAACGGCAGCTCCGATTTGCCAGTTCAGACCAAGCGAATTGTAGCCGTACCAAGTCTGGTATTTGGTGCCGAATACGTTGTTCAGGCGGACAAACGCTGTCAGCCAGTCGCTATACGAGTAAGAAGCTCCAAGACTTAGGTCATTAATGGCTTTCATCTTAGTTGCGTCATCTAAAGTACCGATATAGGCATATCTGCCGCCTCCATAGTAATAATTGGCATTGATAAAAATATTGCGGGTAACTTTGGCCTCTCCTCCAAATTCAATTTCGGTTGTCGGTTTCATCCAGGCTTTGGTCAGTGTTTTTGTGTCCCAACTGTTGTAGCGGGCATTGAAATGAGCAAAAATCTTATCTTTCCAATTGTATCCGGCGTTGAAGCTGGCAGTTACTAACTTGGCTTTATCATACAATACGTCGAATTTCGGTTGTAACCTGTTTAGGTAATAATCGGTTGACATTATTGTATTTATAAGGGCTAAAGATGCGTCAATCGAATTCAGTTGATTGAAATAAAAATATTGTTTGTTATATGAGGTGTAAGCTACAGAACCATCCAGAAGAAGGCCTGAAGTTGGGGAGAATTTGAGGCCGCCGAAGATTTTTATAGGAGCATACGAGTCATCCACGCGCAAAGTCGGATCGATGTACGGATTCTCGTCGGTGATTTTTTGCATCGAGTTGACATCGTATTGTCCGGTCAGTCCGGCATAGAGATTGACTGTTTTGGTCAGATCGATTTGAGCCGCAATATCCGGCATCAGATGGGTCGATTTGTCATTGCCATTGATGGAGAAATAGTCTTTCAATCCCAACCGAACACTCCATTGTTCTCCTTTCAGGTCGAAATAGGGATTTACGCCAACGATGGAGTGGTTCGGGTATAGCTGTTGCCCGTTATATTTGCTGTAAAATAGGTTGTAATCGTCAATATTTAGACCCAGACGGTGTTCGCCGATCGGAAGATCGATATTGGCGTTGATGTGAATTTTTTGCTCGCCAAGTCCTGTGCCCGGTGTGAAGTTGTTGTATTCCACATTGGCTTTATAGGCAATAGTTTCTGCGTCTCCTTTTGATTTAATGCCGGCTTTCAGTCCGAAATTGATGAAGTTGTTGGTGGAGTCTTTGTAGTTTACATTATACGTATTGAAATACGATCCAGTTACTCCGTAATAGTTGAACCCGTTGCGTTTGAAATAGGCTCCAATATTCAGATCGAACGCATCAAGGCGCTTCAGGTAGTTCAGCCCGAAGTTGGTGATCCACTGGCGTTGCGTATTGCCGAACAGTCCGTGGATATGCGTGTCGAAGGTGAGTCGTTGCGAAGCATCATCGACAATCGGGTAATACAGGTCGCCCAGAGCGGTGCCGTAGAGGCCGAATCCTAATAAAGCATACCCTTTTTTGTAACTGTTCTGTTGCAAATGAATGGCGGCAGCCGGCCATTTATTGACCTCGTAATCGGGTTTGAGCAGCGGAACCTGCTCCGAGTAGCTGACGTCGCTTTTCTTAATTTCGGGTTCGGTAATGATGGGGTTTATTTCCAGCTTTTCAACGTTTTTGATGGTAGGCGTGTAGTCGCGTTCGATCACAACGCTTCGTCGGGCAATGGTGTCGTTTTTGTAGCTTTGCGCTGAAACAATCTGACATCCGGCCACGAAGGCAGTGAGGATAAGACATGCTGATTTCTTCATCGTTTCGGAAATTTTATGTGGTTCGTGAACGGTTCTTATTTTTGTTTTGCCGCATCTTCAATCTCTTGCAGCTTTTGCTGTACGGTCGACAAAATATCATCCTTTTGATGGTAGTTGTCCTGTAGCGTCAACAGATATTGTTTAGCCTGAAAGCTGTCGCCCCGTTTGATATAAATATCGGACAACAGAATAAAGCTCTTTGCCAACCAATATTGATGTGGCGTGTTGAGATTGATAAAGTTCATGATTTCGGCTTCCGATTTTTTGAGATCCTGCTTTTGAAAATAGTAGTTGGCCAACTCGTATTTAGCTTCCGCTCCGAAAACCGTACGGACATTTTGGGCAAGTGTACTCAGGTCATAGAAAGCGCTGTCCTGCTTGTTTTGTGCCAGATACGCTTTTGCTCGGTAAAAGCGGGCTTCGGAAATCATATCAGCAGGAGATAAATTATTGTTGATAATCTGATTGGCGCTTTTTACGGTTGTCGGATAGTCGTTGGTCAGGTGGCTACAGCGCAACACACCCAAACTGGCAGCCTCGTGGTATTCTTTGTTCGATGTAGTTGCTTCCAGTGTTTTGAAGAATCCGAGTGAAGTGGTATAATCCTGTTTGTCGTAGGTGATTGATGCGCATTGAGCCAATGCCTGTTCCATATAGGGATTACCCTCCACTTCGGTCAGTTTGCGGTAGCTTGCCAGCGCTTCATCCGTTTTCTTTTGTTGCATGTAACTATCGGCGAGGTAGTAGGTCGCTTTGATACAATAGTTGCCTTGCGGACAATATTTGGCCAGGTAGTCGGCAAACAGGGTAGACGCTTCCGGAAGTTTGCCGCTCAGGTACACTTTTTCGGCCGTTGTATAGACCAGCGAATCTTCCATTACCGCTGTCAGGTCGGTGCTTTTGCCCAACGAACGACGGTAAGCAACATATCCGGTCGCATCCGATTGGTCGACGTAGAGGTTCTCGATGTTTTCCATTGCCACTTTCGCCTCCGAGCTACCCGGGTAGTTCGACACTACTTTTTTGTATTCGGCCAGGGCATCTGTCTTTTTGTTGGTATTGGAGTATGCCAACCCGATTTCGAGCGCAGCCTTACGCGTTAGCTCGCTGTTCGGGAATTTCTTGATCAACGTGTTGTATGTCTCGATGGCCTTGTCGTATTGTTCTATGATGATGTACGATCGTCCGATTTCATAGTAAGCATCTGCAATGTAATTGGAAGTCGGGAAGTTTTCGATCATCTTGTTCAACTCAGTGATCTTGCCCCGGTAGTTTTTCTGAAGTCCGTCGATAAATGCAATCTGATATTCGGCATAATCGCTTCCGGCTTTGCCTTTGGCCACTACCTGCGCATAATATTTGTGTGCATTGATAAAGTCACGAGCCATGTAGTAGCAGTCGCCGATACGGATAAGAGCGTCGATATACGAGGGTGCTAATGCTTCGCGTTCTCCACCGGCAAAGCGCATAAACGAGAGCAGGCTCTGTTTGTAATCGTGCGACAGAAATTTGCAATATGCCAAAGCATAGTACGATTGATGAAAATTGGCATCTTTTGAACTGCGCGGGTCATCCTGATAGGTGTTGAAGTCTTTTTCTGCCAGTGCGTGTTGTCCGGCACGATAATAACTTTCTCCTCTCCAGTAATATATTTGAACTAGCGACGGATGTCCCGAAGTGATGGCTAATGCTTTTGTGAGGTTCGAAATGGCTCCCTGATAGTCCTTTTTATCAAATTGTTCTACACCCAAATGGAAAAGAATGTTCTCTTTTGCGGTCACTACTTGTGCATTGTTGGTTTTTAACTTGTTGATCGCGTTCAGTGCTGCGGTGTAATCTTTCGACTGGATAAGGGCTGTCGCCAGACGGCTGTTAATTTCGTCGGCATATTTTGAATTGGGAAACATGAGCAGAAAATTGTCGAATGCTTTTACCGACTCTCCGAACTGAGCCGTCGATTCGTAAGTCGATAGGGCATAATTGTACAATGACTCTTCCTGTACTTGTTTGTCGAAGGTAAGTTTCCCAGCATTGGCATACGCCATTTGAGCTTTTAATCGGTCGTTAGTTTTGTTGTAGGCATTTCCAAGAGCCAGATAGGCGTTTTGTCCCAGAGCGTCGGTCTCGCCGGCCACTTTGGTCAACGGCAGTACAGCTTGATCGTAGGCTCCTGCCTGAATACAGGAGACTCCCCACATGTAAAATGAGGTACGTGAAAGTTGTTTGTCGGTAGCATAAGCCTTCGTGAAATCGGAGGTGGCCAGTTTGTACTCCTGATCGCGGTAGGCACATTCACCCATGATGCGGTATACCTCTCCGTTCTTCGGGTTGTTCGGATTGATCTCCAGAATTGTTTTACCGTACGATTTTACCTTGTCGTATTCTTTCTGTTTGGCATAAATCTGGATGATGTAGTAAGGAGCCAAAGGCGAGAATTCCGGTTGGTTCTGTATCGTTTCGAAATAGGGGAGGGCTGTGTCGTAATTGCCCAAAGCATATTCGCAATAGCCATAATAATAGTTGGCTGTCTTGTCATATTTCTCTATGCCAATCAACGGTTTGAATTGATCTCTTGCTTTTACAAAATCGTTGGTGGCGGTGTAGCAATATCCCAGAGCAAAATGATACAGATTCTCGTCGGAGGTGTTGAGTTTTTTGATATCTATTTTATCTAACTCTTTGATTGACATTGCATATTGTTTGTGTTCGAACAGCAAAATTCCCAGACGGAATTTTACATTGTCGAGCATCGGCGTGCCAGGATATTTCTCAAGATGAGCCTTCAACAAATCGACCGCATTCTCCTGACGTAGTTCATAAGCATCGGCAGCAAGCAAATATGCTGCTTCCTGAATTTTGCTCTTGTCTAACGGATCAGCGGTTTGCAGATATGTTTGAAGACTGTGCTCGGAAGCTGAAAATTGCTGTTGTAGATATTGCTCTTTGCCCTCCTGGAAGGCGCGTGCAGGATTGCTGTACGTGTATGTTTGTTGAGCCTGAAGACTCAGTAGAGATAAAAATCCTACACATAGCAAGGTGATTTTCTTCATGGGAGAATAATTATTATCAAGCAAAAATAGGCATTTTTGATGGTTCGATCCCTGTCGGTAGTATTAAAAGATGTCAAGTTGGGCAGGTCGGGCACGATCAACCGGATTGTAATATAGTAAACGGACGATGACATCGGATATTGTCATCAAGGTGTTTAAAAACGAAAAAGCTGCCTTTTGACGGCAGCTTTTCGAATAGTTAGGATAGCACTTATTTTCTGATACCCAATTCTTTGATAATGCTACGATAACGTTCGATGTCCTTGCTCTTCAAATAGTCGAGCAAGCGACGACGTTTTCCTACCAACATAACCAAAGCTCTTTCTGTGCTATAATCTTTTGCGTTGATCTTCAAGTGATCGGTCAACGAGCTGATACGGTATGAAAATAATGCTATCTGAGCTTCAGGAGACCCAGTGTCAGTATTCGACTTTCCGTATTTGCCAAAGATTTCTTGTTTTTTTTCTGCTGTTAAATAAGACATGAATGTATATTTTGAAAATTTGACGCCGCAAAGTTACTATTTTGTTTTCGGTTACACAACTATTTCCAAAATTCTTTTCTTTGAATTTCAATGGCTTGATTATTGCTGGATGCGATCTAACCGGCTAATGTCGAAGCCTGCTTTTGCTGCAATATCCGTCAATCGGTTATACGTTGCGGCATCCATCGTCTTGGTACGCGACAATATCCACAGGTATTTTCGCGACGGATCGCCGATCAGTGCGTGTCGGTAGTCTGCATCGAGATCGATGATCCAGTAGTTGCCGGTAAATGGCCAGAAAAACCTGACTTTCAATTGTGCTGGTTTTGTCGGGTCGGGTATCCAAGCTATCCCTTTGGCCGTTTTGACTACCTCCGGATCAGTGTCTTTGCTACCCCGGTTCAGCACCGTAATTTTCCCATCGTTGCGCACAGTATAGGTAGCCGATACTTTTTTCAATCCCCGCTCAAACCGATGGGTAATCCGGGCAATTTCGTACCAGGTGCCGCTGTAACGCTGCACGTCGAGTTGTCCGATGGTATGCAGCGGCGCTGACGATCGACATCCGACAAGTGTCATAAGGCAAACGATTGAAAGATAAATAACAGGCTTCATTACATCAGGTGTTTCTATTTAACTGATGACAAATATACAACTTACATGCCCAGTTCGATACAGCCCATGATAAACGGACCGGTGGCTTTTGCATCGTTGTCGCGGACTTTTTCGTGAATGTAGTACTCGTAACTGCCGTCACGATAAGGATTTCCTCCCAGTCCGGCTACGGCGCAACACTGCGTGAGCGAAAGCGTACCGTCGGCATTTTTTTTAATCAGTTTGCGGGTAATACCGTTGAAGGCTTTCAGTGCAATTGCCTTGTATTTAGGTGCAATGTAACCTTTGTTGACCGCTTTGGCAATAGCATACATGTACATGCTGGAGGCCGAAGCTTCGGCGTAATTGCCTTCGCGGGTGGGTTGGTCGACCACCTGATACCAGAGCCCGTCTTTGTCCTGATACTTGGGTAACGTGTCGGCCAATCCTTTGGCAATAGCAATGAGTTGTGGCCGTTTGGGGTGGTTTTTAGGCACAAAGTCGAGAATGTCGACCACTGCCATGTAGAACCAACCGATGCTGCGACCCCAGAAGTTGGGCGAGTGTCCGGTTGTCTTGTCGGCCCATCGTTGCTGACGGCTTTCGTCGTAGGCATGATAGTAGAGTCCTGTTCTGGCATCATAGGTGCGTTTGGCTCCGATCAGAATCTGGTTGATGGCGTCGTCGAGTAGTGCTGGTTCCTTGAAAGTAACAGCGTATTCGGCCAAAAACGGATCTCCCATGTAAAGCCCGTCAAGCCAGATCTGGTGTTGATAGATTTTT
Organism: Bacteroidota bacterium; assembly: GCA_017860295.1. GTDB lineage: Bacteria > Bacteroidota > Bacteroidia > Bacteroidales > Paludibacteraceae > Microbacter. The sequence continues at coordinate 104,363 of JAFNAS010000010.1, forward strand.
TTGTGGAAGAAAACTCCTTCGTCGGTGCGTGGGTGGGTTTTCATCTGTCCGCGCAGGCTGTCGAGTGCAATTTTGAACTTCGACAGCTTGGTCTCTTTGTACATAGCCAGCAGAACCTTGCCCGAGTTGATAAAGTCGATGTTGTAGGTTTTCGGTTCGTAGAGATGGATTTTGCCCTGCGCATTCACAATGGTGTCAAGCCATTGAAAGACATAGTTGTAATACTTTCGGTCGCCGGTGGCTTTCCACAGTTTGTACATAGCAAGGCAGCCCAATCCTTGCGTGTAGCCGAAGTAGAGCCTTTTGCCGTAGTCGAGTTGCCATGCTTGCGGAAAGCGTTTTATTTCCGAGTCGGCAAAGCGTACCGACCATTTCTGCGACCAACCGACCTGAACTGTAAACAGTACGGCTAATGCCAATAATAAAAGTTTTTTCATTGTCGTAAAACGGGGATTGATTGTGTGATTTGCTTGCAAAAATAGCTATTTTTTCGCTTGGTTTTTTTGGGAATACAAAGCAAAAGAGATGAAGTCTGGAGTATGCGGTCGAAGATGTCGGCAATTTCCCGTATTTTTGTACGTAATATTTCGCAATTGAAATAATATTTCCACTTCGCATGCTTTCACAACACGCTCACCGTCTCTGGTTCAACTATTTTCTGCTGTTTTTCGGCGTTCTCTGCATTTCGTGGTCGGCCATTTTCGTAAAACTGGCAGGCATCAGCGGATTCGGGTCGGCATTTTACCGCATGGCATTCGGGCTAGTGGCCATTTTTCCTGTTTGGTTGCGTTTCAGAAAACCGATTGCCGATTGGCACGGTGTGAAAATTGCTCTGCTTTGCGGACTCTTCTTCGCGGGCGATATTGCGTTGTGGAATACCTCCATTATGCTTACCAAAGCTTCAATCTCTACCCTGTTGGGTAATATGGCTCCGATATGGGTCGGGCTGGGCGCCGTGTTTATTCTGAAAGAACGACCCGGACGGATTTTCTGGACAGGAACGGCTATCACGTTAGTCGGAGTAGCCGTTGTCGTGGGATTGGATAAACTCTCGGCTACAGATTTCTCATTCGGCAATTTCCTGTCTATTGCAGCAAGTATGTTTTACGGTGCTTATCTGCTGACAACTCGCAAAGGGCGCAACACGCTCGATACCTTTTCGTTTACCATGCTCTCGATGGTAGCCAGCACTACAGCGCTCGGCTTCTTGTGCCTCTTCACCCGCGTACCGATGTGGGGATTTTCGGCACAAACCTGGTGGTCGCTGGCGGCTTTGGGACTTGTGCCGCAAATGCTGGGCTGGCTTGCCATTAATTTTGCACTGGCCTACATTAAACCGACGGTAGCTTCCGTCACGCTGCTCAGTCAGTCGATTCTGACGGCTATCTTTTCTATTCCGGTACTGGGCGAATTTATGTCGATCCGAGAAATAATCGGCGCACTGATTGCCTTGACGGGAATTTATCTGGTAAATACGAAGCGATAAAAGAATAACGGCCTCATTTTTAATGAAGCCGTTATTCAATCATTCAATCATTCAATCATTCAATTTTGGAGTAGAGTTTCATAAACTGTACCCGTTCGAATGCTGCCGGATTGTCGATGTTTTTCTGGCTGAACATCCCTTTGAACTGGTCGATCGTTTCGAAATTGTGAATCTCCATCCATGTTTTGATGCCTTTCAGCATGCCTGAAATCACGTCGGGACCTTGTTTGTAGAGCGCCGAGGCAATTTGAATAGCAGAAGCTCCTGCCAATATTTGCTTGACTACTACATCGTAACTGTGGATGCCGGTGGATGCACAGATGTCGCATTTTACCATACCCGACAAGATAGCAACCCACCGTAAGGTGTGTAGGTAATCGTCGAAGGTGGTGCAAACCTGACCGGTGGAGATTTCGAGTTCGCGAATATCAATGTCGGGGTGATAAGGGCGGTTGAACAATACCAGACCGGAAGCACCCGATTCGCTTAGTTTGGTGATGGTGTGCACTACGCTCGAAAAATAGTAACCGATTTTGAGCGAGAACGGAATGGTGACTATTTGCTTGATCTGTTCCGCAACATCGAAGTAAACCTGCTCGTTTTCGGCTCCGCTGCGGTTGATGTCCGACGGAAGGACATAGATGTTCAGTTCCAGAGCGTCGGCTCCGGCTTCCTGAATCCGTTTGGCAAAATAACTCCAGTCGTATTGCGAAACACAGTGGATGCTGGCAATAACCGGGATGTGGAGGTTTTGCTTGGCCTGCGAGACAAATGTCAGGTATTTTTCCAGCGTATGTTCTTTAGCAAAGCTATTGACATAGGCTTCGGCCTCTTCGTAGGCGTAAGGGTGTTGTTTTGTTGCTTCCTCGAACGTTTTCTGCCATTGCTGCGCTTTTTCGTGTTCCGAATGCAGAAAATCGGCAGATTCGTGGCGGATTTGTTCTTCAAATATTGATTTGAGAACTACGGCTCCAGCTCCGGCTTCTTCGAGCTCTTTGAGGTAACTTATGTTGTTCATCAGTCCGGAACTGCCGGCAATAATGGGGTTGAGCAAGTGCAATCCCATGTAAGTGGTGGACAGGTCAATCATAACAATCGGTTTTAAGGTTGTGGAAAATAAATCAATCGGTCTTTTGCACAAACATACGCACTTTTCGGATAAAATCAAACAATCGGTTTTATTTCGAAATGAAGGTGGTCGGCTTATCTGACTGATTTATATCTGAAAATGAGATCGGTTGCAGATCTATTTTAAGCTTGTTACATCAAAAAACAATCGTTACATTTGCGAGAGTATAAGCAAAGATGTTATTTTGATGATAAAATGCTATCGAAAAGCCTTGTTTGTACGTTAATTTGTAACTTAGAGTTTCTTTCCATATGCTCAATTATATTTGGATCGGATTTTTCCTCATTGCATTTCTTGTAGCTACACTTCAGTTTATTTTTACCGGCGATTTTGCCATCTTTGAGAAGGTGGTTAAATCTACCTTCGATATGGCCAAATTTTCGGTAATGGATATTGCACTTCCGCTGGCAGGCGTAATGACTCTGTGGTTGGGCTTGATGAATATCGGCGAAAAGGCAGGCGCCATCCGTTTTGTGTCGCGCATTGTGGGACCGTTCTTTGCAAAACTCTATCCTGAAATTCCAAAGGGACATCCGGCCAGCGGCCAATTGGTGATGAACTATTCGGCCAATATGCTGGGGCTCGACAATGCGGCTACCCCCATCGGATTGAAAGCCATGCAGAGTTTGCAGGAATTAAATCCGAATAAAGAGACAGCTTCGAATGCGCAAATCATGTTTCTGGCGCTGAATACTGCGGGCTTAACGCTTCTTCCTATCAATATTATTGCCCAACGTGCCATTTTGGGTGCCGGTAATCCGGCCGATATTTTGGTACCGGTTTTGATTGCCACCTATGTCTCTACGTTGACAGCTATTCTGTATGTGGGCATCCGCCAACGATTGAACTTACTCAACCGTACGGTGATCGGTTGGCTGGGTGTTATCTCGCTTATTATCGGACTCATTGTTTTCGGTTTTTCTCGGCTCGACAGTCAACAGATGTCGGTAGCTTCGAGCATAACCGGCAACTCATTGTTACTTTTGATTATCTCCATATTTCTGGTGGGGGGGCTGGTGCGTAAAGTAAATGTTTACGAAGCATTTATCGAAGGAGCTAAGCAGGGCTTCGAGACGGCAGTCAAAACCATTCCCTATCTGGTGGGGATGTTGGTGGCTATCGGCGCTTTTCGTGCTTCGGGGGCGATGGATATAGTGATTAACGGTATTGCCTGGTTCTTTCATCTGATTGGGATGAATACCGACTTTGTGGCGGCATTACCTAATGCCTTTATGAAACCGTTGAGCGGGAGCGGAGCCAAAGCGTTGATGGTGGAAACAATGAAAACCTACGGTCCCGACTCTTTTGCCGGACACCTCTCCTGTATTTTCCAGGGGGCGGCCGATACTACGTTCTATATTGTGGCTCTTTACTTTGGTTCGGTAGGGGTAACCAAAACGCGTTATGCAATCTCTGCCGGATTGATAGCCGATCTGGCTGGTGCAATTGCCGCAATTATTGTTGCTTACCTCTTTTTTGCATAAAATCACCTTTCTCGTTCGTATCTTTGCCTTTTCATGTAAAACAAAAAGTATGAGAGCCAAGGTTTTATTGTTGCTGTTTTTCGTGAGTTTTATTGCTTTTGCCCAGAAAAAGCATGTGTGCATCTCTGTCGACGACCTGCCGGTGGTCGATTACGGCTCGTACGACACCGTGGTGCAGCAGCGGATTATGGATAATTTGATTGCCTCGCTGAAGAAAAATAAGGTGCCGGCCATAGGTTTCGTCAATGAGACGAAGATTTACAACTATGTGAATAAACCAATGCCGTTTCAGATTCATCTGCTCGAGAAATGGCTTGATAACGGTATGATGCTGGGCAATCACACTTTCTCTCATCCCGACTACAACACGGAGTCTTTTAAAGCTTATACCCACGACATTCTGAAAGGCGAAATAATCTCGAAAGCGTTGTTGCGTAAGCATGGACAAAAGAAAAAATATTTCCGTCATCCCTACCTGCATGTGGGCACTACCAAAGCCCGGGCCGACTCGTTGGCTCACTTCCTGACCGAGCATGGCTATATTACTGCTCCCATCACCATCAACAGCGAAGATTATGCCTTTGCCTATGCATACTACAAAGCAAAACAGAGAAAAGATGCTGCCCTGATGAAGCGGGTAGTGGCCGATTATCTGGCATACATCGATCAGGATATAAAACATTTCGAGAAGGAGTCGATCGGATTGTTCGGACGACCGATGAGTCAGGTGGTGTTGCTTCATGCCAGTATGTTGAATTCCGAGTACATGAACGATATTATTGCTATTTTCAGAAGAAACGGATACGACTTTCAGCCTATCGATAAGGTATTGAAAGATCCGGCTTATAAGACTCCGGTGACGGTTTACGGTACATTCGGCAGTTCGTGGCTCGATCGCTGGGCACTTTCGCTCAACAAGAGAGGCAATTTTCTGATGGGAACGCCCGAGCCTCCAGCTTATGTAAAACAATTGCTGAACGAGTAAGAAAAACGCCGACACACAGGGTCGGCGGTATTGTTTAATTTAATTTTTTACGCATGAAGAAAATTGTGAAAGAGAAGAACTTGTTCTGTTTCCGACGATGGACAAGGGCTTCGTATGGAGCATTCAACAGCCTGACGGTTCGATTGAAAATCGGGGTGATGGGGGTGTCCATGCTGACGGCAGCCAATCAGACGGTGTTGGCTCAGGAAAACGGGAAGATAGCTCCCGATCCGGTATTTCAGTTGGAAGAGGTGCAAATCAACAGCGATCTGCCACCGACTACCCAACAATTGGTAAAAGTAGTTGCAGTGCTTACCCGCAAGGAAATTGAGCAGGCGGCGGTACAAAACGTTCAGGGCCTGTTGCGTTACGTTCAGGGTGTTGACCTCCGTACCCGTGGTACCGAAAATGTGCAGGCTGATATTAGTCTTCGCGGCGGAACTTTCGATCAAACCGCCATCCTCCTCAATGGTGTAAACTTCACCGATCCCCAGACGGGGCACTTCAATTTGGACTTTCCTTTAGATGTAAATTTGATAGACCGGATAGAAATTCTCTACGGACCGGGTGCCTGGACGGCGGGTGCTATCGCTTTCAGCGGCGCTATCAACATTGTTACCAAACAAATAATTCATAACGGATTCAATGCGCAGATCTCCGGCGGTGACTTCGGTTACCGGCAGGGAAGTACTTCGGGCTACCTCAATTCGGGCCCATGGCGTATTACGGCGGCCGTCAACGGCACACGAAGCGACGGTTTTGCCCATGACTCTGACTTTAAGATTTTCAACGCATATACCAACATTCGGTTTGTAGATAACCGGATGGGACAGTTGTCGCTGCAACTGGGATTGCAGTCGAAGGATTTCGGAGCCAATACCTTTTATTCGCCCAAATACCTCGATCAGTACGAAGAGACCCGTTCGCTGATCGCTTCGTTGCAATACAAAAAACAGACCCGCCACTGGAAGCTGATGGCCTCCGGCTATTACCGCCGCCATCACGACATGTTTGCCCTCTTCCGCGAAGGAGTTGCCGCTCCGTCGTGGTACAAGAGTCCCAACTATCACCTTACCGATGTGATGGGCATTTCGGCGCAGGCCAGTTACGCGTGGTTGGCCGGGGTGACCTCCTTGTCGGGCGATTTACGTTCCGAACATATCTTCAGCAACACGCTGGGTCTTCCGCTTGCCCGACCTCATTACGATCCGTATGCCGATGCCGACGTGTTTACCCAATCGGCCGAACGCCGCATCGGTAGTGTTTCACTCAAGCATGTAAAAGAGTGGAAGCAGTGGACCTTCAGCCTTGGGGCCATGGGAAGCGGAAACGACGACTACGGTTTTCATTTCTATGCCGGAGGGAACGTCGACTATGCTGTTACTCCTTTGTTGACGGTGGGAAGCTGGGTGCACAATTCGTACCGGATGCCTACCTTTACCGACCTCTATTACCAGAGCACCACGCAGCATGGCAATCCCGATCTGAAACCGGAAGATGCCTTTAATGTGGATCTGCATCTGTTGTGGACTCCCGAACGGTGGACGATACGTGTGGCCGGATTCAAGCGGTTCGGGCACAATATTATCGACTGGGTGCGCCTGCCCAACGAACTGGTGTGGCACAGCGAAAACCTGACAGATGTCAATTCGCTGGGTAGCGAGCTGGCGGTGGACTACCGTCCGGTATGGCGCTGGATAGAGAACATCCATCTCGATTATACCTATTTGCATGTTGCGAAGGGTAGCAGCCGGTATATCTCCTCCTATTCTACCGACTATTTGCGCCATCAGGCCAAGATGCGTGTTTCGCAGCCGATTGTAGGCAAACTGTCGGCCGCCTGGCAGCTGAGCCTCAACGACCGGGCCGGAACTTATGTAAATGTGGCCGACAACAAGGAGACGAAGTTCAAGGCATATCTTTTGTGCGACCTGAAAGTGCAGTGGAAAGAGAAACATTACCGCATTTTTGCCGAGGCAACCAACCTGTTCAATACAACCTATTTCGATTTCGGCAGTTTGCCCCAGCCCGGACGCTGGGTCAAAGCCGGCGTATCGGTCACGGTGTAGCGTCTGTTCTTATTTTATGGAGAAGCCTCTGTGTATGCAGGGGCTTCTTTGTTTGAGGTCAATTGCAAATACATTTACCCTGATGCATGGTGCAATACCCTTCACAGCCGGTCTGTATGCCGGAATCCTGTTTGGTTTAGCCCCGCCGCCGGGCGGTCGCTCAGCCCCGGAACGGATTCTGCTCTGCCGCCGGGCGGTCGCTTAGCCCCGATGCAGGTTTTGCTCTGCCGCCGGGCGGTCGCCCGGAACCGATGCGGGTTCTACGCTGCCGCCGGGCGGTCACGCGGAACCGACGCGGGTTCTGCCCTGCCGCCGGGCGGCAGGAAATAGCACAAAGCAGACCGCTCTTTCCGTTTTTTTTCTACCTTTGCTTTTGTAATGATATAAAAAAAACAGTGATGAGAACATCCGAAATAATCCCGTTTTTAGCTCAACTGAGGGATAATAACAGCCGCGAATGGTTTGCCACGCAGAAAGAGTATTGCAAAGAGTTGCAGAAAGATTTTGAGAAACTGACCCAAACCGTGATAGAGGGAATCGCTACGTTCGATCCCGAAATCAAAGGGCTGGATGCAAAAAACTGCATCTTCCGCCTCTATCGCGACACCCGTTTTTCGCCCGATAAAACACCTTACAAATCGCACTTTGGAGCCTACATGGCGGCCAAGGGTGGGCGCAAAAGTCCCCGGGCCGGTTACTATCTGCACATGGAGCCCGGCAATTCGTTTATCAGCGGTGGCGTTTACATGCCCGAACCGGTGGTTTTGAAAGCGCTTCGTCAGGCAGTCTACGAAAATATCGACGAGTGGCTCGAAATTACGGGCGAACCCTTTGCCTCGGTCTTCCCCGATATGTATGGCGAAGACGACAAACTGAAAAAAGTGCCGCTCGGTTTCCCCAAAGAGTGGCCGCACGGAGAGTTACTCAAGTATAAACATTATGCGTTCGGGCGCACTATTTCCGACGACTTTTATGCACAGGACGATGTGGTGCCGCAATTAATCGCATATTATAAGTATCTTCAGCCGCTTCATCGCTTTTTGAACTTCACGGTGGATGAAACGCTGAATTTGGGGTAGCTGCCCTCTGTTTGCTGTTAATTTATAAAACGACCCCATGTTTTTTTGATGTTATGTCCGAAAATATGGGGTCGTTTGTCTGGCTGGGGGTCGTTTTGCCGGGGGTCCGAAAACTACAAATCGAAATGTAAAGCCGTGTCTGATTGAAAATTTGATATTATTGGCATTCCAAAGGCTTGCAGTTGTAACGCAAAGGTGTTATTTTTGTAACACCGATCACTTAGAAAAATTACGATTCACACCAGTTTATCATGCCAGTCATGATAAATTCAAAAATTATTCCGATATGATAGTAGCATCTTTGGCAGATAGCGCTCAGTATGACGCCCTGCATCCACTTTTTCGTCAGGCATTCGAGTATGTAAAACAGAACGATCTGACAGAGGCTCCGGCCGGTAAAATAGTACTCGATGGAGATAAATTGTTTATCTCGGTTGCCGATATTACGGGCAAGACTCCGGAGGCAGCGCGTCTCGAAACACATGCCCAATACATCGACATTCAGATTCCGCTTACCGCACCCGAAACTATGGGCTTTCTTCCGGCAAGCGACTGTCAGAACTCGCCCGAGGGTTACAACGACGCCAAAGACATAACCTTTTTCACCGATAAGCCGTCGGCCTATGTCAAAGTGGAACCCGGTCAGTTTGTGATCTTCTTTCCACACGATGGTCATGCTCCCTGCATCGGCGAAGGTGCAATCCGCAAATTAGTTATTAAAGTTCGCGTATAAACCCTATCAGCGACTTTCGTTGGCAATTTAATAGTAGATCAAAGCAACAATCCATGCAAAAACTGAAAATCATAGAAAACGATCCGTGGCTCGAACCCTACTCGTCGGCTTTAGAAGGCCGGCATCAATACGCTATCGGTAAAGAGGCAAAACTGACCGGAGGAACACAAACCCTATCCGATTTTGCAACCGGTTATCTCTTTTTCGGGCTGCATCGTACGGCGCAAGGATGGGTGTTCCGCGAGTGGGCTCCCAATGCTACCGCTATTTTTATGGTTGGCGACTTTAACGGATGGAAACAGGTACCCCAATACCAGTTGGTGAAAAAACCGAACGGCATTTGGGAACTGGAACTGCCGGCGAATGCCATGAAGCATGGTGACCTTTATAAGCTGATGGTGCATTGGTCGGGAGGTTGCGGCGAACGTATTCCGGCCTGGGCTCAGCGTGTGGTTCAGGACGAGGAGACCAAAATATTCAGTGCACAGGTATGGAGCCCCGAAGTGCGCTACCGATTTAAGGTGGCCGATTTCAAACCGAAAACCGATCCGCTTCTGATCTACGAATGCCATATCGGCATGTCGGGAGAGGCCGAGAAGGTTTCTACCTATAATGCTTTCCGCGAAAGCGTACTGCCCCGAATTGCCCAAATGGGCTATAATTGTATCCAAGTTATGGCGGTTCAGGAGCATCCCTATTACGGATCTTTCGGGTATCATGTCTCCAGCTTTTTTGCAGCATCATCACGTTTCGGCACGCCCGAAGAGATGAAAGCGCTGATCGATGAGGCTCACGCGTTGGGTATCTCCGTCATTATGGATATTGTTCACTCTCATGCCGTCAAAAATGAAGTGGAGGGTCTGGGCTACTTCGACGGTACCCCCGATCAGTACTTCTATGCCGATGCTAAACGCGAACATCCGGCGTGGGATTCGCTCTGCTTCGATTATGGCAAAAACGAGGTGCTCCATTTTCTGCTCTCCAACTGCAAGTATTGGCTGGAAGAGTATCGGTTCGACGGATTCCGTTTCGATGGCGTAACTTCCATGTTGTACTATAGCCATGGTTTGGGAGAATCTTTCAGTAACTATGCCGACTATTACAACGGACATCAGGATGATAATGCCATCTGCTACCTGACGCTGGCCAACCGGTTGATACATCAGGTGAAACCTGCTGCAATCTCTATTGCTGAGGAGGTGAGCGGAATGCCCGAACTGGCTGCAACGTTCGAAGATGGGGGCATCGGCTTCGATTACCGCATGGCAATGGGCATCCCCGATTTTTGGATCAAAACAATCAAAGAGAAGAAAGATGAGGAATGGAATCCGGGTCATATTTTCTGGGAAATGACCAACCGTCGTGTGGGAGAAAAAACGGTCAGTTATGCCGAAAGTCACGATCAGGCGCTGGTGGGCGATAAAACCATTATCTTTCGTTTAATCGACTCGGATATGTATTGGCACATGCAGCAGGGAGATACTACCATCAAAGTCGATCGTGGTATAGCATTGCATAAAATGATTCGTCTCATTACGGCAACCACCATAAATGGAGCCTATCTCAATTTTATGGGCAACGAGTTCGGGCATCCCGAGTGGATCGATTTTCCGCGTTCGGGCAATGGCTGGTCGCATAAGTACGCCCGTCGCCAGTGGAGTCTGGTCGACAATCCGAAACTGTTGTATCATAGCCTTGGCGATTTCGATAAAGCGATGATTGAACTGATAAAGAGCGTTCCGGAGTTCAATTTGCTGCCTATATTCCAGCTCTGGGATAAGAACAACGATCAGGTGCTGGCTTATCAACGCGGCAATTTGCTGTTTGTCTATAATTTCCATCCAACTCATTCTTACACCGATTATGGCATTCTGGTTCAACCGGGCAAGTACAAAGTGGTGCTCGATACCGATGCCAACAGATTTGGCGGTTTCGGTCTGTCGGACGATACCGTTGAGCATCTCTCTTTGTACGATCCGGTGCAAGCATCACATAACAAAGAGTGGTTGAAATTGTATATACCGGCTCGTTCTGCTCTTGTTTTGCAGCGTGATGGGTCGGAACCGGTTTATCCGGCTGATTGAAAATGCAACAAACGATGATTATAAACGAGCGAGATAGTCGTCGGGAACAGATGTTGTCTGTAGCCCGACAGATGATGACGGCCGCACGTACCGCACCCAAAGGCAAAGGGTTCGATATAGTGGAGATAGCGGCTGTCTCTGGCGAAGATGAAATTCAACGGCTTTCGGATTTAACCCGTCAAAAAGGAGAGAAGACCGGATTGAAGTTTATGCTGCGCGACGCGGAAAATATTCTTCAGGCGGAGGTGATTGTACTGATTGGTACCCGTACCAAAGTGCAGGGGCTCAATTGCGGTTATTGTGGCGTTGCCACCTGTGCCGAAAAGTTGCAGAATGATGCTATGCCTTGCGCCATCAATATGGTCGATCTGGGAATTGCGGTCGGTTCTGCCGTGGCAACGGCTGCCGATTTGCGGGTCGATACCCGCATCATGTTTTCGGTCGGTTTTGCCATCAAAGAAATGGGCTATTTGTCCGACTGCCACTCCATTTACGCTATTCCGGTCAGCGCCTCGTCAAAGAATCCTTTCTTCGACCGGAAACCCCGCGAACCACAACCGGAACAAAAGAGAGAGATTTGATTGCTTAAAGCAGTTTGAGTTTGTTGATGGTATCGACCGGATCGGTTGATGAAAACACAAAACTACCCGCAACCAATACGTTTACGCCGCTATCGACCAATCGTCTGCCAGTTTCAAAATTAACGCCTCCGTCCACCTGAATCAGTGCAGAGGCTTTTTTTGTGTCGATCATCGACCTCAGTGCCTCAATCTTCGGACAACTGTGTTCGATGAAGGTTTGCCCGCCGTAACCCGGATTCACACTCATAATCAATATAAGATCCAGATTGTCGATAACGTCTTCCAGCAGCGCTACGGGGGTGTGCGGATTGAGAGAAACTCCGGCTTTCATCCCGGCTTTTTGTATTGCCTGAATCGTGCGGTGCAGATGTGGACAAGCTTCGTAATGCACCGTCATGCGACTTACGCCAAGGTCTCTGAGGCGGTTGATGTATTTGTCCGGTTCGATCACCATCAGGTGAGCATCCATCGGTTTTTGTGTCGTCTTGGCAACCGATTCGATGATCGGAAACCCGAACGAAAGGTTAGGGACGAAAACGCCATCCATCACGTCGAGGTGGAGCCAGTCGGCCTCACTGTGGTTAACAATGTCGATCGATTTTTGCAGGTTGTTGAAGTCAACCGATAAAATGGAGGGTGCAATTAAAGTATTCACTGATCTTGCTGGTTAAACGGTAAGAATCATCCACAGGATGGTTTTTGTCGTACAAAGATACAACTTTGACCGTTAAAAAGAAAATTGCTCAAAGATCAAAGTTGTATGCGGAGGAAGTCTCTTATTTTTTGTCTTCCTTTATATGAAATCCCTGTTCCCAGATATATTTCTCCATGTTGTATTTCATGGCGGTCTGGTAATAGTCCAGAATATGTTTGCCCCAATCGTTGGTGGTTTTGTCGCCTGCACGCACGGCATTGTAGGCGGTTACCTCCTCGTTGTAGGTCAATAGTTCCGGTTTAATATCGTCAGTCCGGTAATGGTTTTCATGAATTACCAACGACAAGGGTAATTTCGGTTTCAAATCCGGATGTTCGGCCGGGTAGCCGATGGAGAGGCCGCAAATAACGCATACACCTTCCGGAAGTTGAAGAATTTTTGCCAGTTCTGCCGGAGCTGCCGTGCGGGTATAGCCGATACAACATGAGCCTAAGCCCAATGTTTCGGCAGCAATTGCTGCATTTTCCATCGCCAGTGCGGCGTCGATTACACCTACCATAAAGCCGTCCATGGTGTCCTGAAAAGGAGGAAACTCAGTGTCCGTGGCTTTGGCAAATTGCTGCAATTTGTAAAAGTCTACGCAGAAGACCATGAATACGGCGGAGGTTTTGATCTGCTTTTGCCCGATCAGTTCGTAGAGTTGCAACTTAAGATTCTGATCGGTAATAGATATCACAGAGAATTGTTGTCCGTTGTAGCTGGTAGGCGTATTTTGAATAGCCTTATAGATGAATTCCAGTTTTTCGGGCTCTATCGGTTGACGCTCGTAGCGCCTTATCGAAGTTCTGTTTAAAAATATTTCTTCTATTGTCTTCATTGTTATTGATGCTTAAAATAAAACAAAAGCCTTGCATCTATATCAGATTAAGATATTCAGATGCAAGGCTCGCGTGATGATAGATTGTTAGTGGAATTATTCTTGTGGTTCTGACGGTGAGTCAATTTCAGGATCCACTAAAATGCGTCCGCAGTACTCGCATACGATGACCTTTTTGCGAAGACGGATTTCCATCTGGCGTTGAGGGGGAATCTTATTGAAGCAACCTCCACAGGCATCACGTTGGATGGTAACTACCGAAAGTCCGTTGCGTACATTTTTGCGGATACGCTTGAAAGCGGTAAGTAAGCGAGGTTCTATGAAACTTTCAATTTCTTTTGCCCGCTCGCGCAATTTTTCTTCTTCCTGTTTAGTCTCCGATACGATTTCGTCGAGTTCGCTCTTCTTTTGGTTGAGGTCGATTGTTCTTTCGTTCAACAGTTCGGTAGCTTTGGCAATTTCTTCATCCTTAAATGTGAGAGAAGCCTGTGCATCACGAATGCGTTTTTCGCTCAGTTCAATTTCCAGTGTTTGAAATTCGATCTCTTTCGACAAAAAATCATATTCACGGTTGTTACGAACGTTGTTTTGTTGTTCGGTATATTTTTCAATTTTCGTCTTGGCATCCGTGATTTCAACCTTGTGTGTGGCTACTTGTTTTTGAAGGTCTTGTACTTCAATGGTGTAATTGTCTATACGGGTTTGCAAGCCGGCAATTTCATCTTCCAAATCCTGAACTTCGAGGGGTAATTCGCCGCGTAAAGTTTTGATTTTGTCAATTTCTGTTGCAACTGTTTGCAATTCATACAGAGCTTTCAATTTTTCTTCGACTGAAATTTCTTTTTCGTTTTTTGCGTCTGTAGCCATAACGGTATTGAATTTACAATTTTACGTTTAGTTGTGCCGTTTTACCTTGCTTTTCTTGTTATCCGGACTCTTTTTCGACTCCGAAAACGCTTACTTACAAATAGTTTACCGGATTTGTATTGCATTCTGCGAAACGGACTGCAAATGTAGGCAATTTTTTTTGTATTTGTTCAAAAAATATCTCTTTTGTGAACTGCTCTGACTCATAATGACCTATGTCGGCCACGATGATACGGTTTTCGGCTCCGAAGAAGTCGTGGTATTTGAAGTCGGCCGAGACAAAAATATCGGCTTTAGCCCTGATGGCCGTGTTGAGCAACGATGCTCCCGATCCACCGCAAACGGCAACGGTTTTTATCGGTTGGCCTCTTAAGGATGTATGGCGGATTGCCCCGACACGAAAAATGGTTTTTATCCGCTTCAAAAATTCGGTTTCCTCTTCTGGTTCAGCCAGCTGACCTATCATGCCCATGCCGGTTTGCGTCCACTCGTTGGCTAATGGAATCCAATCGAATGCGGGTTCTTCGTACGGATGAGCTGCAATCAGCGCCTCTTGAACTTTGAACTTGAGATAGACGGGAACAACTACTTCGATGCGAATTTCCGGTTCGCGGTGGAGTTCGTCAATTTTGCCCACAAACGGATTGCACCCTTCGCCGGCACGGAAGGTGCCGAGCCCTTCGTTGTTGTAACTGCACGCGTCGTAATTACCGATGTGTCCGGCGCCCGCAACAAAAAGAGTTTCACGCAACCGATCGGCATGCGCAACAGGTACGAATGTTACAAGTTTGAGCAATTGTTTGGCCATCGGAGCCAGAATGCGGCAACCGGTCAATCCGATCTTTTGCGCAATTCGGCCGTTGACACCTTCGGCTACACTGTCCATGTTGGTGTGAGAAGAGTAGATGTTTATATCGTTTTGAATCGCTTTGATTACAGAACGTTGCACGTAGTCATCGCCTGTTATCTTTTTTAGTCCTTTGAAAATAAGGGGGTGATGAGAAATGATAAGGTTGCAGTTGTAGCGGATGGCTTCTTCTACCACTGCTTCGGTGACGTCGATGCAGAGCAGAATTCCATGAATAACATCCGTGCGCTTACCGACTTGTAAACCGGCATTATCGTAGCTTTCTTGCAAAGTCAACGGCGCAAAATCTTCTAAAACACTGCAAATGTCCTGAATAATCATAAGTAATCAATTTGAGAATGTGCCAATATGTTTATCGCATTTTTCAAAAGCAATATAAGGATCAAATATAATCTTGCCGTTTCTAAATTGGCATACTGACAAAATAGAACATTAGCATATTATTTGTACATTTCGTCGATTAGTATCCGATAATTTTGCATAATGACAGCACGTCGGAGTTTGAGCGTAGAGGTCATCTCACCCGATTCGATGGTAAATCCTTTCTTGATTAGGGAGAACCTTTTGATTTTTTCGTATGGTGCCATTTCTTGTTGTAGCGTGTCTATAAGGCTTTGGTAAAAAGCGAGGATGTCGGGATGCGTGAGTAATTCGTCGATCATTTTGTAACGGATATTACGTTCGTCGGCCATCTTTTCTACTTCGTACAGATCCGGAACAATAATTGCCGTTACGTAGTTGCGTTGGTCGCCGATCACGGCTGTTTGATCGATGTATTTGCTAGTGCCTAGTTTCATTTCGATCTGTTGAGGGGCAATATATTTCCCGTTCGATGTTTTAAATAGGTCTTTAATACGCTCTACCAGAGTGATATTCCCTTCGTTGTCGAGTTTGCCTGCGTCGCCTGTGCGGAACCATCCGTCGATAAAAGCGGCTTCTGTGGCTTCGGGTTTATTGTAGTAACCTTGCGTGATGGTTTCTCCTTTCAGTTGAATTTCGTTGTCTTCTCCGAGGCGTACCTGCAATCCGTCCATGATTTTGCCGGCCGATCCGATGATGTAGTGGGTGGGGCGAAAGCAGCAAACCGTAGCTGTGCTTTCGGTTAGTCCGTAGCCGATGATGATAGGAATGCCCATGCTTTTCAGAAAGACATTAATGCCGTCGTCGAGAGCTGCTCCCGCAGTTGGGAAGAAGTTTGCGTTTTCGATACCGACGGTTTTTTTAACTTTTGAGAAAATTAGTTTATCGACCAGTTTGTATTTCAGTTTCAGCAATAATGGTGGATTCTTTTCTTCTCGCAGATAGTGCAGATTGTAGATTTCACCCAAAGCCAGCGCCCATGTCACGATCCCTTTCATGTAGGGTTTGAATGAGTCGATTTGTTCTTTGACACCGATATACACTTTTTCCCAGAAACGAGGTACGCTGCACATGACGGTGGGACGAACCTCGCGAATAGCAGTCTGTATTTCCTGTGGACGTAAGTTGATGTGAATGGTGGCACCGCGATAAAGGCAATAGTAGCACCATGCCCGTTCGAAAATATGCGAGAACGGCAAAAAAGCGATAGAACGGTCATTTTCGCTGAAGGTGGGGAGCGCCAGGTCGTGTATACGCATTGCTTCCAGAAAGTTAGAATGATTCAGGATAACTCCTTTCGGTTCGCCGGTAGTACCGGAGGTATACATAATGATAGCTGTATCATCGGGAGATGCTTCGGCCTGCCTTTTTGTAATCTCGTTGTCGTGTTTGGTACTGCCGAGATCGATAAAATCGGAATAGTAAAACGCAAGGCCGTTGTTGTGAAGATCTGTTTTCGGATCGAAAACAATGATGCGTTGCAGGCTCTGGCAGTTGTCGGAAGCTTTTATCGCGTTGTCGTATTGCTGTTGTTCTCCTACAAACAGAGTTTCGATGCCAGCATCGTTGATAATGTAGGCAATTTGTGCTGCCGATGAGGTGGCAAACATAGGAATCGAAACGGCTCTTACCGCAAAGTTGGCAAAGTCGACATAAAAGCTCTCGACCATGTTTTGGGCATAAATACCGATACGATCGCCTTGCTTGGTGTTTAGGGTAAGCAGCGAACGTGCCGCTTTGGTCGTTTGTTCTGCAAAATGGTTCCAGGTAATCGGATTCCAGGTTTTATTTTCATTGTTGCGTGTAAAAAACACAGCGCGATCCTGATATTTCTCGGCTTGCTGGAATATGATTTTGGAAAAGTGAGGAATTGACATTTTGATTTGTTGATTAGTGTGATTTTTTCAAATAAGATTTCGGCGTTCAGGGTCAGATTAAATCAAGGTCTATGTCAGTTATTCGAATTGGTATCGTTCAAGAACTGATCCCGTTTGCCGGAAAAAAGTTCGTAATAACGGAATTCGCATGGTAATGCACCGTTCAACAGGTTAATTTTTTTGGAGGGTTTCAGCCCGATACGAGCCAGACATTCGAGATTGGAACTGATAATCCATGCCTTCATACCGGAGAATTTATGCTTCAATGTGCGACCGATCATTTCGTACAATCCGATCAGATCTTCGGTTACCAGCCGTTCGCCGTATGGAGGGTTGAAGAGTATCGTAGCCGGCTTCTTCGGACTTTCGACGTCTTGCATTGATTTTACTTCCAGCTTTATGTATTTTGATAAGCCTGCACTTTTTACGTTTGCTTCCGCAATGCGGATTGCGCGCATAGACATGTCGGAACCGTAAATAGTATGAGTGAAGGGTCGTTCGGCGCTGTCGTCGTTGTATATATTGTCAAAAAGTTCTTCGTCGAAGTTCTTCCATTTTTCGAAGGCAAAACTGCTGCGATAGACTCCCGGAGCAATGTTCAGCGCGATCAGGGCAGCCTCGATCAGTAATGTTCCCGAGCCGCACATGGGGTCGATGAAATCGGTCTCGCCATCCCAACCCGATAGCAGAATCATTCCGGCGGCCAACGCTTCGTTGAGCGGCGCTTCGGTCTGATCGCTGCGGTAGCCCCGTTTGTGGAGCGATTCTCCCGAGCTGTCGAGCGATAGCGTGCAGTTGTTTTGTGCAATATGAATGTTGATATACAAATCGGGGTTGGTGAGCTGTACCGATGGACGTTTTTTGAACCGTTCCATAAAATAGTCGGCAATGGCATCTTTAACCCGGTAGGAGACAAATTTGGAGTGACGGAAGTCGTCGGAATAGACCGTGGAGTCGATTACAAACGAGGTGTTCACGTCCATGTATTGTGTCCAGTCTATTTTTTTTACCAGTTCGTACACCTCGTCGGGGTTGTTGGCCCGAAAAGAGGCAATAGGTACGAGTATTCGCGATGCTGTGCGCAGCCGGAAATTGGCCCGGTAGAGTGTTTGTATGTCGCCGGTGCACTTAACGGCGCGGCGTTGCAGTTCAATGTTGTTTGCGCCCAACTCAGTCAGTTCCTTTGCAAGAACCTCTTCCAGCCCCTGAAAGGTTTTTACGATTATGTCGAATTCTTTTGGTAACACAGTTTTATTTGAGATTTAGTCAGTTGCGATGTACGATTCAGCTTGTGCATCAGGGAACAAAGGTAGCTATTTTTGCCTGTAATTGTTGTGTCAAAGCCGGATATGGTTGTTGGAGGCGGCGCACCGCACCGAAAATCAGCCGAATGAATTATAATTATTTATGAGCCGTAAAACAGTAACCTCTTCCGATACTGTGCTGTAAAAACACTAATTTTGTGCCAGTAAATCAAGGTTTGTTCCGGCGTTACAATGAATGGTTGAAAATGGCATTATGATGCTCTTTTTCAGCAGATTTTAATTGTAAATCGTAAATGGACAAATTGTAAATTTTCCTCATGTTCCTATCCAATTATCACAGTCATTGTAACTTTTGCGACGGCCGCAGTTCGATGGAAGAGTTTGTCCATTTTGCTATTGCCAAAGGGCTAAAACGGTACGGCTTCTCGTCGCACGCTCCGTTGCCATTCGATACCTTCTGGAACATGCGAGCCGACGATTTACCTGAATATAAATCCGAATTCCGGCGATTGAAAGAGAAGTATGCCGGGCAAATAGAGCTCTTTCTTGGCCTTGAGATGGACTACATTCATGAGGTGTTTGAGGTGCAGGATGCGTTTTATCCGGTCGATGATCTGGATTATCTTATCGGGTCGGTGCATTATCTGGATCGCCTGCCCGACGGCTCGTTTATGTCGATCGACGGCAGTTTCAGCAAATTCAATCATGGCTTGCAAACCGGATACGATGGCGATGTGTGGGCGTTGGTCGACCGTTTCTTTGAAGCCAGCCGCGCGATGGTGTCAAAGGGTGGTTTTCAGCTTGTAGGACACATGGATAAGATCGCGCTCAATGCTTCGAAATGTCCGGAGTTTTCTATTCGGGATCCACGCTATCTTACTTTGGTGGGCGATTTGCTAACCTTGATAAAAGAGCAGAAAATGATTGTGGAGATAAATACCAAATCGCTTGTGGATAAAGGATTTACCTATCCAGATGTGCAGTTTTTTCCGCTCCTGAAAGAGCTCGGTATCCCGGTGACCGTCAATTCCGACTGCCATTATCCGACCAATCTCCTCGACGGCTTTACTCCGGCCTACAAAGCTCTGAAAGCTGCCGGAATCACCACCGTTCATCAACTGATCGACGGTGCCTGGCAACCGGTAGAGTGGGAGGGGAGGAGAGGAGACAATTTGAATTTGTATAAACGACAAATTTTACCATTAAGGCATTAAGAGATAAAGATGAATCTGAATGTTTCTTAATGTCTTAATGGTTTAATAATTGGATTTACCTCCTCCTTCTGCCACCTTTCTTAGCACTACTATTTTTTCCTTTGCTTCTGCTCTCTTTTCGTGGTTTTTGAGGCATGGTTGAAACGGCTGAATTTTCAACTCCATCGCGTACCAGTGCAAAGTCGAGTTGCTTCTTGTCGAGGTTGGCGCGGGCTACCTGCACGGTGATGGCATCGCCCAGTTGGAATTTTTTCTTGAAACGGTGGCCTTCGAGACAGTAGTTCTTTTCGTCGAATGTATAGAAATCGTCGTCCAGATCGCGTATAGGGATCATTCCCTCGCACTTGTTCTCGTTCAGTTCCACGTAGATGCCCCATTCGCTCACACCGGAGATGACCCCTTCGAATACCTGCCCGAGCCGTTCGCTCATAAATTCCACCTGCTTGTATTTGATGGAGGCACGTTCGGCATTGGCGGCCAATTGCTCCATATCGCTGCTGTGCTGACAACGTTCTTCCCATTCGGAAGCGCTGACACCCGGTTTTTCTTCTGCATAACGGGTTAATAGTCGGTGTACCATCATGTCGGGATAACGACGGATAGGAGATGTGAAGTGGGTGTAGTAGTCGAATGCGAGTCCGTAATGACCTATATTTTCGGTGCTGTAAATGGCTTTGGCCATCGAACGTACAGCCAGCGTTTCGATCAAATTCTGCTCTTTTTTGCCTTGCACTTCGTCCAGTAGGTGGTTGACGGCCGACGATACTTCGCTCTTTTTGCCTGAAGTCTTCAATTTATAACCAAAGCGATGGATGAATTGCGCGAAGTTCTGCAATTTTTCCGGATTCGGAACGTCGTGAATACGGTAGACGAATGTTTTGCCTTTGCGGCCTTTGCCCGGTTTTCCTATATGGGTGGCCACCGTTTTATTAGCCAGCAACATAAATTCTTCCACCAGTTTATTCGAATCTTTAGCCTCCTTGAAGAAGACGCTGGTAGGTTTGCCCTTCTCGTCGATTTCGAAGCGTACTTCTACTCGGTCGAAAGCGATGGCTCCGGCTTTGAAGCGGTTTTCACGCAATATTTTGGCCAGTTTGTCCAACTGGAGCATCTCTTCTTTAAAGTCTCCTTCTCCGGTTTCTATAATTTGCTGTGCCTCTTCGTAAGTAAATCGTCGGTCGGATTTGATAACAGTGCGGGCAATTTTATAATCGTGAATGTTGGCTTCGTCGTCCATTTGTACCAAAACAGAGTAGGTAAGTTTTTCTTCATTAGGGCGCAACGAACAGAGCCCGTTCGATAGCTTTTCAGGTAACATCGGAATCGTGCGATCGACCAGATAGATGGAAGTCGCTCGGTCTTCCGCTTCGTCGTTGATAATGGTTTTGGGTTTTACGTAGTGTGTTACGTCGGCGATGTGGATGCCTACTTCCCACAATCCGTTTTCCAGTTTCCGTAACGAAAGGGCATCGTCGAAGTCTTTGGCATCGCGTGGGTCGATGGTGAAGGTGATGATGTCGCGGCAATCAATGCGTTTTGCAATCTCTTCGGCTGTAATGCCGGCATCGATTTTTTCAGCCTCTTCTTCTACCTTTTCGGGATATTTGTAGGGCAGTCCGAACTCGGCCAGTATAGCGTGCATTTCGGTATTGTTGTCGCCGGTATCGCCCAGAATATCGATGACCTCACCTACCGGATTCTTGTCTTGTTCCTCCCAACGAACCATCTTCACCAATGCTTTTTGTCCATTCTTTCCCCCTTTTAGTTTGTCAACGGGGATGAAAATGTCATTCGAAAGATATTTTTTATTGACGATCAAAAATGCGTAAGGTCCAGTAATATCGAGTGTTCCAACAAATGTTTCTTTGGCGCGTTTTACAACTTCCAATACTTCGGCTTCGGGTTGACGCCCTTTGCGTCCGGCATACAGGAATGCTTTCACGTAGTCTTTATCCATTGCCCGGTTGAGATTTCGTTCCGAAATAAAAATCGGTGCGCCGCCGTCGTCGGGTATTAGGTAAGTCTTGCGTGACGTGCGGTCGATGGTGCCGGTGATGTTTCCTCCGCGTATATTCAATCTGAATTTGCCCCGTTCGATCTCAATTAGAACTCCGTTGTCGGTCATTTCACTGAGGATATCTGTGGCAAGTTGTTTCAGTGGCGTTTTGGTTAATTCCAGAATATGAGAAACCTGTTTATAATTGAATGTTCGGTTGGGTTCCTGATTGAACAGATTGGTGATGGCTCGTGTCAGTTCCGATTTACGGATCCGGCCATCGGGATTAGAAGTTTTTGTCTTCATTATTTTTGTCTTAATAGCCCGTTCTCGAATTGAGAAGATGGGCTGTGTTTCTGATGCGATTGGTTTGAATCTGTTTTGGAGATTCTTTAGCTAACCAAAGGTACGTTATAAATTTTAGAAATGAAATAACGCCAACTGCAGAGCATAAAAAAAGCCGTCGATAGAGCTCCGACAGCCTTTTTAATGTATGTTTTTGCAGGCCTTACATCTTGATCCGTTCTATTTTCAGCGCATTCAGGTTGCGAGTGCCGAGATGCAGTGCTTCTGCCTTCGCAATATGCCCTACTGAATTGATATCCATCTTTTCAACCTGATTGAAGAATTTGATGGCAGCCGTATCGGCAGCAACAATATTGGAAGATACGATCAGTGTTTTTAACACAGCCGTATCGGATTCATTTCTTCCTTGCGGTCCATTTTTGTATAAGATCCGGTAAGCATCAATAATGTTCAATGCCGGACGCTTGGGATAAGTACATACATCGGCAATACACTGCTGCAGATCGGAACTGTGAAAGATACCCCTGTCCCAGACAATACCCATGTAATTTTTCATTGAAATAGACATTTTGGCGCCACCATGATTCTTGAGAACCGGAAGGTTGAACCACACATCACACTCCAGTAATGCTTTGTGAATCATGACTTCTTTCAGTCGAACAGCGTGTGGAAGAGCTACTTTCTGGTAATAACTTCCATCATTTCCGGGGAGCATTACGCCTCCGACACTTTCTACGGCAGCTTTTATACCGCTGTTTTTATAACAGTTATCCCATTGCTGACAGGTGTGGTCAAAGACCTGTACTTTTTTTGCTCCGGCGGCATAACATTTTTTTACCAATGCTTTTACCAATTCAGGATTGGTATTGGCCGCCAGATTAGGGGTCTTATCCCATCCTATATTCGGTTTAATAACAACAGTCTGCCCTTTCTTTACGAATGCCTGAATGCCGCCGAATTTTGCCAGCGCTTTGTCGAGCATCGCTGCCGGTTCTCCACCCATAACAGCTACCAAATCAGGCCCCGAAGTTATTTTAACTTTATTGTTTTGAAGGGCAGCTTCCAGTTTGTCGAAGCGTAAGGTCGATGCTACCCCTGTAATGGCAGCCGACAGTAAAAAGTCACGACGTTTCATAGGCACAGAGAATTATTAGGTTGTTATATTTTTCTTAGACGATACCGATCAGGTAAAGGTTTAATCGAATACTACCGTTCGGTTCTGGTAAGTCAGAATTTTTCGTTCGATATGTTTTTCAACGGCGCGCGAAAGCACGATCTTTTCGAGGTCGCGACCTTTTCGTACCATGCTGTCGATGGTATCTTTATGCGTTACTCTCACCACATCCTGTCCGATAATGGGACCGGCATCCAGATCGCTGGTTACGTAGTGGCTGGTTGCCCCGATAATTTTTACTCCCCGTTCATGTGCCGCATGATAGGGTTTCGCGCCTGCAAACGCAGGGAGAAAAGAGTGGTGAATATTGATAATGCGGTCGGGGTAACTATCTATCAGTTGCGGTGACAAAACCTGCATGTAACGTGCCAAAACCACAAAATTAATATTGTATTCTTTCAATAGTTCCAGTTCTTTGGCTTCTTGTTCAGCTTTGGTCTCCTTCGTTATAGGGAAAGTATGAAAGTCGATTCCGAATCGTTCCGCCACAGATTTTAAATCGGGATGGTTACTGATAATCAGGGGCAGCTCCACGTTCCATTCACCTGCATGGTAGCGTCCTAACAGATCGAAAAGGCAGTGCGACATTTTCGAAACAAAAATAGCCATTCTTGGTTTTGTGTCCGAAAAATAGAGCCTGAAATTCATACTGTACCGTTTGGCAAGTAAAGTTTCAATATAATCTTCAATTTCAGGGCGGGGAATAATGAAATTATCGAGCGCCCATTCCACTCTCATAAAAAATATATGATCCTCTCTGTTTACATATTGATCCAGATAAAGGATATTTCCTTTCTGTTGATTGATAAAGTCGGTAACAGCAGCAAGAATTCCAGGCCTGTCGGGACAATGAATAAGTAATACTGCAGTGTTGTCATTTGTCATAATATGAGGCTGTATTTTAGTATTGTTTCTTGGTTTTTGTTTCATTCGATTTATTTGAATAGGGTGGGTGAGTGACTAAAGAATCCATGGAAATCGGAAACAACTTTCGTCATAAAGCGAATAATCGGCATGGCCATTAACGGCAAGCGTTTTAATCAGGTTAGCTCCGTTTTCCAGCAGAAGACGCTTTGCAAATTCAAGAGTTTGACCCGATTTTACGCGATCTTCGACTAAAAGAAATCGTTTGTTCTTGATTTCGAAGTCGATAGAATGAAGTAAAATCGGACTGGAATGTACGGGAGCATGGTTCGTATCGCGGAAATTAATTTTCAAAAGGAATAATTCGATTCCCAGTTTTTGCCGGATGAGTTCGGCCGGAATAGTTCCTCCGTTGGCAATTGCTACCACAGCATCGAATTGTTCTTGCAGTTCAAGCAACCTGACACGTTCCAGTATTTCGTTGAAATCTTTTTCCATATCACCTAAAAGCGACACAAAAGTAACTATTTTTTTCGACTAAGTAAACAAACGAAAGCCAAACCTCGAGTTTAATATGATTTTATAATAGATGGTATCAGGATCTCCATGCATTTGCAGAAATTTTTTACAGGGAGAGGGGGGGGTAAAAAAAACGCCCTTACAACGATAAAGTTGTAAGGGCGTTTCAAAAAAGTGGCGGTTACCTACTCTCCCACATTGTGTGCAGTACCATCG
>JAFNAS010000011.1 GCA_017860295.1 Bacteroidota bacterium
AATTATGATTTCAGTTCCAAATATTTAGCTGAATTCGTATTTCGTTATGACGGATCGCAGAATTTCCCGTCCTCTAGGCGATACGGGTTCTTTCCCGCCGCTTCTATAGGATGGCGTTTGTCGGAAGAACCCTTCTTTCATAATGCTGCTCCTTACGTAGATCAGTTAAAGCTGAGATTATCGGCCGGACAAACCGGTAACGACAAAGTAAATTCCTACCAATACCTGCAAACTTACTCTTTTGGCAACAATTATGTGTTTGGATCAAGCGATGTATCAGGCATTTACGCCAACACAATGCCTAATACCCGTATAACATGGGAACGAAGTACAAAAGCCGACTTTGGATTGGATGCCACCTTGTGGAAAGGATTATTGGGTGTTGAATTCACAATGTTCAAAGAATGGAGATCGAACATCTTGCACGCAAGGAGCGTTACTTATCCCAACACGTTAGGTTTTTCGAGCTTACCCGATGAAAATATTGCCAAGGTAAATAACCATGGATTTGAATTGAAGATAAGCCATAGAAATAAGATTGGAGATTTAGGATACAGGCTGGAAAGTAACATGTCGTTTGCCAAGAGTAAAATTATTTATATCGACGAAACTCCTGCTACAGAAGCCTATGCTAATGCTACCGGTCATCCGTTGGGAGCTGGATTGTACTATAAGTCGCTTGGCATTTTCCATACGCAGGCTGAAATAGATGCGTACCCGCATCAAGCCAATACACAGGTTGGCGACATTAAAGTTGCCGATTTGAATGGCGATAAGAAAATCGATTCAAATGACCAGTTCCGGTTCGATTATACGGATACTCCTCAAATTGTATTCGGCTTCAACACCAACTTCCAATACAAAAACTTTGATTTGACCCTTTTCTTTCAGGGACAAACAAGAGCATACCACTATGATGGGCAGTTTGCCAATTTAGGTGATAATAACAATGACAATGCGTTTGTTGCCAGAGAGGAAGACCACTGGACGGTAGATAATCCAAACGGGACTATGCCCAGAGCCGGAGCCAATGCTCCGGGAACTACAACATTTTTCTTATATGATGCTACTTTTGTACGATTAAAGACAGCTGAATTCGGATATACCCTACCAAAAAAAATAGCTTCCATAGTCGGCTTGAGTGACTTGAGAATATATGCAAGCGGATTTAATCTGCTCACATGGGCTAAATCAATCAAATGGGAAGATCCTGAATTGAGCGGGGATGCCCTTTATTATCCGCAACAGCGTGTAATCAATGTGGGCGTTAATGTGAAATTTTAAACGATAACTCCAATGAAAAAATTATTATTAATTGCAACAATGATCTTGTCGCTGGTCTCTTGTAGTAACAACATTCTTGATATAACCCCTGAAGATCGCGTTTCCGAAGCTTCGGTATGGGTGGATGCCAATTTGATAAATGCATATCATACTGCTTTGTATAACGGAATTAAGCATGGATACAATGGAGTGCACATGCAATCGAAGGCAACTGACGAAGCTATTAACACCATGACATGGGGCGTAAATATCATTGTAGATGGAACTCTTTCTCCCGACAATGTAGGCAATGTTTCTGTAACAGACTGGGCTGGAGGGTGTAACTTAAACTACTGGGATTATGCATATCAATATGTTCGAAAGATTAATCTTTTTCTTGAGAAGATGAATACAATTACGGTCACCCTCTCGAATAAAGCACAATTGATTGCTGAAGCAAAATTTTTAAGAGCTTATCTGTATTTTATGTTAATTGAACGATATGGAGGAGTCCCAATAGTTACTCAAACCTATGACCTTGGTACGACTATGACATTTACCAGTAATACGTTCGACGAATGTGTAACTTTCATTGATAAGGATCTTACAGAAGCATTGGCAACAAGCGATAGCGATTTCCCAAAAAAATACGATTCAACAAACGCTAATTTTGGAAGAGCAACGAAGGATGCTTGTCTTGCGTTACGATCTCGTTTATACTTATATGCAGCATCTCCTCTCTTTGATACTGCAGGAAATGGCAAAGACAAAACCAAGTGGCAAAAAGCTGCTGATGCTGCAAAAGCGTTGATAGATAGAAATGCTTATACACTATACCCCGATTACAGAAAATGCTTCGTTTTAGCCAGTGGAGCAGCTAATAGTGAAGTCATTTTTTCCAGAAACTTCACTGTTAATAATGGACATAACGCACCTATGTATAATCTAGGACGCCGCTTTGGTGGCTATGGCGGATTCTCGGCAAGCAATGGGCCTTCTCAAAATTTAGTAGATGACTATGATATGGCCAATGGCGAACCTGCTTTCATTTGGACAAATGGAGTTAAAACGATCAATCCGGCATCCGGTTATGATCCTCAGCACCCATATTGGAATCGGGATCCTCGTTTTGACGCCTCCATTATTCATGACTCGACCGTGTACCGCGGACAATTGAACGAAATGTGGGTTGCTTCCGATACTAAAACATGGGGATATGACTCCTACAAGCAAAGTAGCGATAATCCACGAGGCAATTATATCATAAAAAAATTCATGCCGGATGCAGACATCCAGATTGATTGGAACACGACTTGTACTATTCCATGGATTATCTTCCGTTTAGGAGAAATATATCTAAATTATGCTGAAGCTGAATTTAACCTTGGAGATGAAGTTGAATGCAGAAAATATATCAATTTGGTGAGAGCAAGAGCTGGCATGCCCGATCTGCCTTCGACTGTTACAGGAGAGACTCTTCGAACAAGACTGTACAACGAACGCCGAATTGAATTGGCTTTCGAAGAACACCGATATTGGGATGTAAGAAGATGGAAAATTATGATGGACGTTGAAAATCGACCACTTTACGGTATGGATGTTGTTAAGGATGTAAATACGGGAGTGAAAACCTATACTCCTGTGCTATTACTGAAAAGAACATTTACTGAAAAAAATTATCTACTTCCGATACAAACCAATGAAATCAAAAAGAACAAAGGAACTCTTTTACAATCAGTAACTTGGAGATAATTAAAAAGGTATGTTGCCGAATAATTTATATTCGGTAACATACTTTCAAATAGACTTTTTTTCATACAGCTAGAAATGAAGAAGAACAAGATCTATGTCTCTTTATAATCTCAGCAAGAATATATGCATAGATTAGAAATAACGCTGATTTCATCATAACATAATAGGTATTAAGAAGAAATAGGATCGTCGTATTTTGACAAATTCAAGAAGAAGGGTATTCCAAAAGGAATGCCCTTCTTTTATTAATTCAGTGCAATCGCCAACAGATCATCTATCCTGAGGTTGAATGTAGTCGTAAAAACAGCGACATAAAAATTAATTAATCCCTATTCAATAGTCGACTACAAGATTGCTATGAGCATTACAAAGTCCATTACAAACAAAAAACCATTAGCAAGATAAACTCACTAACGGTTATGTATATCCCATTATTTTGTCTCAAAATCAGCAACGAATTCTTCTTAAATAAAAAATCTTTCACCCAACGCTCTGTCAGGTGAAAGATTTCTTAAAAACAATTATTTATCAATCGAAATAGGTATAACCAGTTTCAGCATGTTGTGTTTCGTCCAAACCGATAGCCTCTTCTTTTTCGGTAGCACGAATCCCAATAGTAATCTGAACAATCTTGAACAAGATAAAGGTTCCGATAGCCGTATAAGCAATGGTTGAACCAACAGCAATCAGCTGAATAAGGAACTGATGAGCGTTGCCATAGAATGCCCCGCTATAGGCCGACTGAATGAACGGAGTTGCAAACAAACCTGTAAACAGAGCTCCAATAATACCGCCGATTCCGTGAACACCGAATGCATCAAGAGCATCGTCATATCCGAGTTTCGGTTTTACGAAAGCAACCATAAAGTAACAAATAAGAGCAACTGCAATACCAATTGCAAAAGCACCTGTTACATCAACAAAACCAGCCGCAGGAGTAATAGCGACTAAACCAGCAACAGCACCTGTACAGATTCCAACGACAGTCGGTTTTTTACCAACGAACCAATCCAAAATAGCCCACACAAAAGCAGCAGTTGCAGTTGCAAGGTTAGTTACCAGAAATGCACTACCGGCAAGACCGTCGGCTGCCAAGCCACTACCTGCATTGAATCCAAACCATCCGAACCACAGCAAAGCAGCACCAATAGCAACAAAAGGAATATTGTGAGGAGGAAGCGCATGACCCTGATAATCGCGACGACGACCCAGCATTAAAGCTGTAACCAAAGCCGCAATACCAGCATTGATGTGAACCACAGTACCACCGGCAAAATCTAAAGCACCCAGTTTGAACAACCACCCGTCAGCAGACCAAACCCAGTGTGCAACAGGATTGTAAACGAACAAAGCCCAAAGCACAGTAAATACAAGAAAACCTTTGAATTTAATACGTTCGGCAAATGCCCCAATAATCAGCGCCGGAGTAATAACAGCAAACATACACTGGAACATGATGAATACCAGATGAGGAATGGTACCGGTCATTTCAGGAGCACCATTCACAATATTACCGGTTGGCTGTGAATGTGAAATAAAATAAGGGCTCAAATCGCCCGGTTTAATACCATGAAGAAATGACCAGTCGAAACCTCCGATAAAAGGAGCCAATGCACCTTTTGAACTACCGAAGGCCCAACTGTATCCAACCACAACCCACTCAATACTGATTACGGCAGTAATAATAAAACACTGCATCAATACATTCAAAATATTTTTACGACGAACCAAGCCTCCGTAGAAAAGAGCAAGACCAGGGATGGTCATCAACATCACTAAAGCGGTAGCTACGATAAGCCAGGCGGTATCGCCCGAATCCACTTTCGGAGCAGGGACTGCAGCAGCAGCTTGTGCCAAAGCAGGCAAACTAAACAACGTCAAAAAAGCCGTCAGAGATAAAATTATCTTTTTCATGCTGAAATATTTTTAATTTTTATGATATATGAACCAAGAGTAAAATCATCTTTCATCTCCCGATTCTGTGTTTCATTTAATGCCCGTTTTCTTTGTTATATAATGCTTCGGGACCACTTTCCCCCGTACGGATACGATAGGTTGCTTCAATGTCGGAAACAAAAATTTTACCATCTCCCATATCGCCGGTACGACCCGAATTGATAATGGCATTGACTGTTTTCTCGAGATTTTGATCACGTACAACAATAGACAACATGCGACGTTGAATGTAGCTCGACTGAAAAACCTGACCTCTTACAATCTGTTCTTCAGTAGATTTACCCAGACCGGTAATATCCCAGTAAGAGAACCACTCTATTCCGGCATCATACAATGCTTGCTTTACATCGTCAAATCTTGACTTCCGGATAACTGCTTCAATTTTTTTCATACGTTCAAAAATTAAAAATTTGATTTTGCAACCGGAACCCGATTTGCATCAGATTCCGGCTATCTGTTTTATTACAAAGTAATACCTGCTACGAAGAAAGCTTTTTCTGCCTGTGGATTAGCTCCGATAATTCCGTAAACGGGTAAACTGAAAGAGTCGGAGAATTTGATCTCTTTCGAAACTTTAAGACCGAGGTTGACTACCGAAAATCCGGTGTTACCGTAGATACCCGGGCTGTCAAACAAAGAAGCACCAAGAAATGCTTTTACATTGGAAGCGATAGGATAGCCAAGTTCCAAATACGTTGAGAAAGCGTTATCTCCATCCGTTTTTTTGTCTGCTCCGGCAAAGATAGTGTTCCATGCTATTGACACAGGGAATGATTTTGTTCCTCCATAAGCCAGAGTGCCTTCAAAAACATGTCCGGTTTCGTCTTTTTTATAATTGAAGTAACGCGGACCACTACCATCATTACCGTTATTCCAGTTATAATCGGTAATGGTAAAAGAGAATGCGCTTGGCAAGGATAAAGTTGCATACAAATCAACCTCTTTCACATTGCCCGAAAATGCATACGACCCCCATGCACCAATGCTGAACGCACCGTTGGTGTATGAAACGGTAGGCTGAATATTGGGAGAGCCACCTCGCGAGCCTTCCTGAGCTACACCACGCCAAACATACGAACTAACTAAATCAGCACCTACGCTGAAACTTCCACCTTTAGAATCCTGAGCAACAGCAGATACCGCTACTGTTACCAACACTGCACTCAAAAGGCATTTTGCCATCGTTTTGTAAGATACTTTCATAATACAATTTTGTTTTGAAGAATTAATACTACGAGTTCACATCTCATTGGCCTGACGATTCAAAATACTTTTCAAACTCCGAACGGTGTGGATCCTTACTCCGGTCGCGTCAAATTTCATTTGCCTCTTCCTCTTCTCCCATTCATCCTCACTTCGATCAAGCTACAAGTTCTGTTAAATTTCTACACAATTTTTTTTGTTCTGAGACTTTTCAACCTTTTTACCTGAAAAAAATTACCGCGCCATTTCAATCTTTGTTATGGCGCTCAATCTGTCGGTTACCTCTTCGGATTATTTACAATGCAAAAATAAGCACGATTTTCAAACAAACAAAACATTATGGTAGTTTTTTGTTGTTTTTTATGTCATTATGAAAGTTGTTCGTTTGTAACTATGTCATTTTGCTTTATTTATAGGGGATTCATAACCATGTCATTTTCATAAATATTTTTCCTGAAGGCATAAAACCAAACACATTTTGTTCAAAAAACAACCCAAAAACATCATTTTTGACATTACAAAATGATTAAAAACATCATTTTTTTGCGAAAAACACTCTTTTCCTCCTTTTTGTCATTCAAGAACTATAATCAAAGCAGATTTTTTCCAAACCTTTTTTCGCGTTTTGAATGACATTAAAAATAGGGCAGAAAAGCCAATAGACTCTGCAGATACGATCCGGAGAAACTTCCAAGCCGGTTTTCTCTTACCGAACTCATGCTAAGGCAATAAAAATGGCTATCTTTGTTCGTATAATTTTAATTTATTTCTACCTATGAAAGAGCCAATGGTGAATGTCGGCATCTTATTCGAAAAAATCATCAACTTTGAATTTCAGGGCAAATACCGCTGCGTTTCAAATGGGTCGATACCGACTGGTCTGCACACAGCCTTCTTCGACGAAGGAAAAATTCGCTATGAAAATGAGTTGTTTGACGAATTGGTATTTGAACCATCGAATGATGATACCGACTACGTGGAGTTGAAAGATGTGGTGATTGGCATCAATTTCCACTGGGAAAGGAAAGAAAATCAACGCTTCAAAGGAGGTTTGAAGCTGATTGTCGAAAACGAGAAACTTACTGCGATCAACCAAATCGGAGTGGAATCGTATCTGACAAGTGTTATTTCGTCGGAGATGAGCGCTACCAGTTCGTCCGAATTGTTGAAAGCCCATGCTGTGATTTCGCGCAGCTGGTTGCTGGCTCAGATAGACAAGACCAAAACATTGGAAGCATCAACACATTATCAATCAACCTTCAAAACCGACGACGAATTGATTCGTTGGTACGACCGCGAAGATCACACGCTGTTTGATGTCTGTGCTGATGACCATTGTCAGCGTTATCAGGGCATTATTCGCCAAAATGACGCAGTTTCTCTTGCCATTGAGGCAACTCGGGGCACGGTGCTGGAATATAACGGAAAGATTTGCGACGCTCGTTTCTCAAAATCGTGCGGAGGTGTAACCGAAACATTCGAGAATTGCTGGGAACCTGTCGCTCACAATTATTTGACAGTGCTTCGCGACACTCCCGAGGAGAATGATTTCGAAGATCTGACCAACGAAACTACGGCCGAAAAATGGATACGTACCGATCCACCTGCCTTTTGCAACACGCACGACAAAGAGATTCTGTCGCAGGTTCTGAACGACTACGATCAGGAGACAATGGATTTTTACCGTTGGCATGTAACTTACACCCAACAGGAGCTGTCGGCTCTGATTGCCAAACGATCGGGTATTGACTTCGGTAACATTATCGACCTCATTCCGGTTGAAAGAGGCACATCTGGACGTTTGATCCGTCTGAAAATTGTCGGCACCAAACGCACCATGACCATCGGGAAAGAGCTCGAAATCCGCAAAACCCTTTCGACATCACACCTTTACAGCTCTGCTTTCGTAGTTGACAAGAGCGCCGGAACCGGTGGCATTCCAGAAAGCTTTACCTTGACCGGCGCCGGATGGGGACACGGGGTGGGACTCTGTCAAATAGGAGCTGCCGTGATGAGTGCCAACGGATATGCCTACGACCGAATTCTTTTGCACTATTTCAAAGGAGCCGAACTTATAAAACGGTACTAAAATATACGGAACAATATATTTTTGCTAATTTTGTCAATGGGAAAAATCCCATTGACAAATTAACCCTACACCTTTTTTTTTTTAGGAAGTAACGTCTTTATTTTGATACGAATGAAATGTCAGTGGTTATATACAATTATCTTAGCGCTATTGGTAGTCGGTTGTAGCAGCACGAAATATGTGCCCGACGGCGAGTATTTGCTCAACAAATTCAAAATAACATCCGACAATAAAAGCATCAACAAAGAGACACTGAAATCTTATGTGCGTCAAACACCGAATCAAAAAGTATTCAGCTTGTTCAGACTCCAATTAGGAGTTTACAATCTTTCGGGACGCGACACTGCTAGTTGGTGGAATAACTGGCTGAAGCGAGCCGGAGAAAAACCGGTGATTTATGACGAATCGGACACTGAACTTTCTCGCAACGAACTAAATAAAGAGATGGTCAACCGTGGCTTTGCAAAAGCCACAGTTCAGACCATTACAGAGACACACAAGAAAAAGATAAATATCACCTATCGCATTACAACAGGCAAACCTTACAAAATTGCCAACTTCAAAATAGACATTTCGAATGACTCGCTCTTAAAAACAATCAATACGCCCAAAGATTCGTATGTTCCATCGGTAAAGCAAGGCATGAATTTCGACATCAATTCGCTTGAGAAAGAGAGAACCGACCTTACCGCATTTTTGAGACAACGAGGATTTTACAATCTCACAAAAGAAACTTTCCGTTTTCTGGCCGACACTACTTCCGGCGACCTGAAAGCCGACGTTGCGCTAAAACTCAGGCCGGGAATAAATGGGAACGACTCAATCGCAAAAAAAATACTCAGTCGGAAGAAAATAAACAATATCACCTTCTTGTTGACCACAACCGAACGCACACAAGCGTATAATGCCGGAGCTCCCCGCGAAACAAGAGAAAAGATGGACTCTTTATGGTACGACGGTTATCGTTTTTTATTCAACAGCAAACCATCGATATCTTACAAATCGCTTATATCCAACACATTTATTTTTCCGGGCACTTATTACAACGATAAAATAATAGAGGAAACCTATGCCGCTCTCAATGCACTACCTCCGGTAAAGTATGTCAATGTGGTATTTCGCGAACGTTCAAATGATCTGCTGGACTGCATCATCGTAATTACTCCAGACAAAAACCAATCCTTCACAGTTGATTTGGAAGGCACCAACTCCGGTGGCAATTTTGGCGTTGCCGGCGATTTTTCCTATCAGCACCGCAACATATTCAAAGGAGCGCAACTGTTTAAGTTTCATACCCGCTATTCTTTTGAATCTTTCGGGAATATCTCCAATATTTTTTCGCGCAATGCTACCGAGTTAGCTACAGATGTTTCAATAAAATATCCGACCTTTCTCTTCCCTTTCCTCGGCAAGAACTTCAAAAGAGGAATTAACGCGTCGACTGCATTTACTATCGGATACAACTACCAAACCCGACCCGAGTTTGTGCGCACACTGGCAAATATTGGCGTGAAATATGCTTGGAGCCGCCGTAATCTCTTCTACTCGTTCGATCTTCTCAACTTCAGCTATATCTATCTGCCGACTTCCCGTATTTCGCAGGATTTCAAAGATACATACTTATCGAACTCCTCTCCGCTCCGATATAGTTATGAAAGCCAGCTGATTCTGCGTACCGGCGTTAGTGTAAACTATAACAGCCAGCGGGGAAAGAAAAGTATTAGTGGCGATGTTCTAAACTGGAGGCTAAGCATCTCTGAAGCAGGCAATATTCTGAATGGCATCTGTAACATTTTCAAAGCCCGTCGCGACTCTGCAGGCCATTTCCGAATTTTGAATCTCCCGTTTGCTCAATATATCAAGAGCGATTTCGACATCTCCTACAATCAGGAGATAACAAAGGACAACCACTTGGTATATCACCTTGCATTGGGTGTCGCTTGTCCTTACGGAAATGCCTCCATCATTCCTTTCGAAGAACGCTACTACGGAGGTGGTGCCAACGGCGTAAGGGGATGGTCATCGTACACCCTTGGCCCGGGATCGTACTATAACAAAGACACCGACGGAAAAATTGATTTTGTAAACAAAACCGGAGATATCAATCTGGTTGCCAACCTGGAATATCGCTTCAAAATGTTCTGGAAATTTGAAGGAGCGGCCTTTACCGATGCCGGAAATATCTGGACAATTAAAAGCTATGATTTCCAGCCACAGGGAAAATTTCAACTTTCGAAGTTCTACAAACAAATTGCCTGGAGTTATGGTCTGGGCTTACGCATGAACTTCAACTATTTTATTTTCAGACTCGATTTCGGGCACAAACTCTATAACCCTGCCAGTAGCGGCACCGACCGGTGGATACGTCCGCTTCGAAACATTGCCAAAAACATGGAGATGTTCTTTTCCATCGGCTACCCATTCTAACGTTCAGTAAAGCGTGAAACCTCTTTTACAACAAATAGCCTCCGTCTACCTGCGCGAACACGAGCAGGAACTGGGCAATATGCTCTTTGTCTTTCCCAACCGGCGAGCCGGGCTCTTTTTCCTCAACTACCTGTCGAAAATGATCGACCAGCCGCTGTTTGCCCCCGAAACGATGACGGTAAACGAACTGTTTGCACGCCTCTCCAACCTGCAAACTGCCGACCGAATCAGCCTGCTGTTCCGACTATACGCGATCTACCAATCGCTGAGCAAGAAAGAGGAGACTTTCGACAAGTTTGCCTACTGGGGCGAAATGCTGCTCAACGACTTCGACGATGTGGACAAATACCTGGCCGATGCACGCCAGCTCTTTACCAACGTCACCGAACTAAAACAGATCGATTCGCTGTTCGACTACCTTTCCGAAAACCAGATTGAGGCCATCCGCCGCTTCTGGTCGAGTTTTGTGCCCACCTCCGAAAGTGCTAAACAGAAAGATTTCCGGGCTACCTGGGAAATTCTCTATCCTGTTTACGAAAAGCTGCACGCCGAATTACTTGCCTCAAGCGAAGGGTACGAAGGAATGATTTTCCGCGAAGTAGTCGAACGGATGCAACGCCGCGAAGAGCTTCCGGTGGAGTGGAGCCGCATCGTGTTTGTAGGTTTCAATGCGCTGACGCCGGCCGAAGAGAAGCTGTTTACCTATTTCCGGAACAACGGCCTGGCCGATTTTTACTGGGACTACGACATAGAAGAGCTGGAAGATTCCACCAACCGAGGAAGCGACTTTCGGCAAGCCAATCTCGAGCAATTCAAACCGCGCTACGAGCTGACCGGCGAAGGAACCCGCGAACGCACCATCGAACTGACCGGCATCCCATCGGCTGTTGGTCAAGCCAAGTATGTGCACCAGTTGCTGCGCGAACTCTATCCCGGCAACAAGGAAGAATACACCTCGGAAGAGTTGATGAAAACAGTAGTCATCCTCTCCGACGAAAACCTGCTGCTGCCGATGCTGCACTCCGTTCCGCAGGAGTTGGACAAGGTGAATGTGACGATGGGTTATCCACTCTCCATCACGCCGGCCGCCACGCTTATCGACAACCTCTTTGCCCTGCAGCGAACCATCCGGCAAAAGGGAGCACAAACGCTGTTTTACTACCGCAACGTGCAGATTATCCTGCAACATCCCTACTTGCTGCAACTGGCCGGGAAAGAGGCCAAAGCCATCTCCGACAGCATTGCGCAGTACAACAAAATATACATTCCGGCCGAAGAGTTTGCCGACAATGAACTCTTAGCAGCACTGTTCGTCAGCAACGAATCGCCACGCCAGATGGCAGCTTACCTGACGAAGCTGT
Organism: Bacteroidota bacterium; assembly: GCA_017860295.1. Classification (GTDB taxonomy): domain Bacteria; phylum Bacteroidota; class Bacteroidia; order Bacteroidales; family Paludibacteraceae; genus Microbacter. The sequence goes on from JAFNAS010000011.1 coordinate 12,052, forward strand.
TCCGCCTGCTGCTCCAACGGCTCCAGGAAACGGAAGAAAACACTCCCCCGGTTCATCTGGAACAGGAGTTTTTGTACCATTGCTACACAGCGGTCAACCGTATTGAAGGATTATTGCAAAACACCGAAATCGAGCTTACCAACGAGACTTTCGCCCGGCTGATGAAACAGCTTATTTCGGCCGTCTCCATTCCGTTCGAAGGCGAACCGCTGGCCGGATTGCAAATCATGGGTCTGCTCGAAACGCGCGGCCTCGATTTCGAAAATGTGATTATCACCTCGCTCAACGAAGGTGTTTTCCCGCAAAAACAGTCGGCTCCGTCGTTTATTCCTTACCACCTGCGGAAAGGGTTCGGGCTACCCACCGGTGAACATCAGGATGCTATCTTCGCTTACCATTTCTATCGCCTCATCCATCGGGCAAAAAAGGTAATCTGCACCTACGACACCCGTTCGGAAGGATTGCAGTCAGGTGAAGTGAGCCGCTATATCCACCAGCTAAAGTACCATTACCGCCAGCCGATCACCGAAAAGATCGCTTCGTTCGACATCAGTTTCAGCAAGCCCGAAACGGTGGAAATTGCCAAAACCGAAGCCATCCGGCAAAAACTGACCCCTTTCCTGACCGAAGGAAGCCGCCGTGCGCTCTCGGCAAGCGCCATCAATACCTATCTCGACTGTCCGCTGAAGTTTTACCTCAGCACGGTAGAGGGTTTGCAGGAGAGCGACGACGTGGAGGAGACCATTGCCGCGAGCACCTTCGGCTCCATTTTTCACGGAGCAATGGAAGAGTTATACAACACCATGAAGGGGCGTATGGTGACGGCCGAAGCCATCGATAGTGTACTGAAGAGTCCGACGGCCATCAACGATGCCGTGGCGCTGGCCTTTACCCGCAGCTTTCTGAAGAGGGAAGAGGGCATTGTCTACCCCGAAGGACAACACCTGCTCACCACGGGCATTATTCAAAAATACATCGAACAGCTGTTGCGCAATGACAAGAAGCTGACTCCGTTCGAATACGTGGCATCGGAGTACCGTTTCGACGAACGGTTTGTGCTACCTTCGGGGAAAAGCGTCAACCTGAAAGGTTTTATCGATCGCATCGACCGCAAGGAAGGAGTTACCCGCATTCTCGACTACAAAACCGGCAGTCACGACCTGACCGTTTTCTCCGGCATCGCGCAACTTTTCGACAAAGGAGAGAAGAAGCGTCCCAAAGCGGTGATGCAGACTTTTATGTATGCCCTGCTCTACCAGCAGCAACAGGGCAATTACACCGTCGAACCGGGCATTGTTATTATCCGTTCCCTGTTTAAAGATGCCGATACCAAACTCTACTGCAAGCCCGAACGACAAGCCTCCCCTGTCGACGATTTCAACGACTACAAAGAAGAGTTCTCGGCAGCTTTTGCACAGTGCCTCGACGAGATTTTCGACCCGGCCCTACCCTTCACGCAGACCCAGGACAGCGACAAGTGCAAGTATTGTCCGTTTACGGTGATTTGTAAACGATAGTCTCAAAAAAGGACAAGCGATTTCCAAGTTGATTAAATTCGTTTTGATCTGGCTCACTGCAAAAATTCTTTGTATTATTCAAATTCGTATCTTTGCACATCAATCTTCAACTGCATGTGTCCATCGCTTCACGATCCCGAATTGGGACAGATTTCGTTTACGGTCAATCCCCGCTCAAGGCGCATTTTTCTGCGTTTGGTGGCCGATGGCGTGCGTGTAACGCTACCTTCGGAGAAATTTTATGAAGAGGGGGTACGGTTTCTGGAACAGACGCGAGAGACTTTGCTGAAGAAAAAAGAGAAGCACCAGCAATGGATCGATGCCGACCATCCGCTGAAGACTCTTACTTTCACCACGCAGGTGGTGGCCACCAATCGCAGTCAACTCTTCTTCAGACTGGCAAATGGTGTGCTCACCATCGAATATCCTGCACAAAAAGATGTACATGCATCGCCCATTCAGGCAGCAATCCGCAAAGGAGTGGTCTATTTTTTGCGACAGGCAGCCAAGAAGGAGTTGCCATCCCTGATTATTCGCTTAGCCGCAGAGCACGGCTTCAAATTCAACGGGGTCAAAATTCAGTCAAGCCAGACCCGCTGGGGAAGTTGTTCGCGTGTGAACAGTATCAACCTTTCACTTTATCTTTTACTCTTACCCAAACACTTGATCGAGTATGTCATTCTGCACGAACTTTGCCACACCGTAGAGCACAACCACAGCGAACGCTTCTGGACTTTGCTTCGTTGCGTAACACCCGACTCCGACCGGCTCCGCAAAGAGCTGTCGGGACATCACATCCGTAGTTTATTTTGATTAGTGAATGCCGCGTTTGTTCATCATGGCAGCGTAGCGATCGGCATTTCGTTTGTGTTCGGCCCAGGTCGCCGCAAAATAGTGTTCACCGTTCAGCGTCTCTTTGGCACACATATAGAGATAGTTATTTGGCTTAAAATTCAGCACGGCATCAATACTTTCGATACTCGGTATACGGATCGGTCCCGGAGGAAGTCCCGGATTTTTATAGGTATTGTACGGCGAATTAACTCGCAAATGCACTCCAGTGATTCGCTGCAAAGCAAAATCATTCAGCGCAAACTTGATGGTAGGACACGACTGCAAAGGCATTCCCAATCGCAATCGGTTCATATACAATCCAGCGACAATAGGTTTATCAGCTTTATGGTTGGTCTCCTCTTCTATAATCGAAGCCAAAGTAGCAACTTCTACCGGAGAGAAATGGGCTTTCTTCGCTTTTTGTTTGCGTTCATCCGTCCAGAAACTTTCATATTCGTGGTGCATCCGTTTCAGCAACTGAACCGGAGTTATATCCCACAAAACATCATACGTATTCGGAATAAACATAGCTACAACCGTTTCGGGGTTGAATCCGAGTTTCACATCTGTCACAGAATCATTTAACAGAGAAAGCAGTGTGAGCGAATCGGCCATCAACTGTTTTGACAAACGTCCGGCCAATTGAGCTTTGGTTCGGATATTATTGAATGTCAGCTTGACTGGCGCCTGTACATGTTTTCTGAGATTGTTGAGCAATTTATGGTTGGTCATTCCGTTTTTAATGGCATAGCGTCCGGTTCGGATTTTATTCGGATAACCCTCGGATTTGGCCAAAGCAATGAAAGATGCCATACTGCGAGGCTTGGTTTTCTTCTCAATCTGTTTCACTACATCATCAAACGTAGCATGTTCATGAATATAAATGTAAACCGTCTCACCGGAAGGAGTAAAGAAATTTCCACGGAAATAAGTATAAACCTGATACCCGATAAAAAGAGAGGCAAGGGCACCAAGAATCCACGCTATTGTTTTGATTGATTTAGATTTACGATATATTTTCTTTTGCATAACTACCTAACTTTTAAGCCTTATCGGTTGAGCTTGCAAATTTAGTTATTCCATTTGAGAATATTTTGAAAGAGAGTTTGAAAAATTGAAATTTTATTCCTACTTTTGCATCGCTTTTGAAGCAACCCGTTTAGGCAATGACTCGACACTGGTGAGGTGGGTGAGTGGCTTAAACCAACAGTTTGCTAAACTGTCGTACGGGTAACCGTACCGGGGGTTCGAATCCCCCCCTCACCGCTTTTTTTATTGCATTTTTATGGCACTTATCGCAAGATAGGTGCCATATTTTTTTTGGTTGTCCGAAATTAATCCTATTTTTGCCAAAGGTAGGCGGAATCGACAAATTTTCCTCATCCGTATTCCGAACAAGTATCAGCAAACGTTAGTGATCCACCTTAAAATTATCGCTTATGAAAACTATTTGTTTTTACTTTCAGGTGCATATCCCGATGCAATTGAAGCGTTACCGTTTTTTTGAAATCGGATCGGATCATTATTACTATGATGATTTTGCTAATGAAGCAAATGTTCAGCGAATTGCCAACAGCAGCTTTTTGCCCGCCAATCGCCTTATTTTAGAGTTGATCCGCAGCTCGCACGGAAAATTCAAAGTCTCATTTTCGATATCGGGCATTGCACTAGAGCTTTTCGAGCAATATGCACCCGAAGTGATCGATAGTTTCAAAGAACTTGCCGAAACAGGTAGCGTGGAGTTTATTGCCGAAACATACGCGCATTCTCTTGCTTCGGTTTTCGATCCGGAAGAGTTTACCCAACAGGTCAAAATGCATAGCGATATCATCTACGATCTGTTCGGCGTGCGACCGACTACATTCCGTAACACGGAGATGATCTATTCCGATGAGATTGCCCAGATGGCTTACGAAATGGGATATTCTACCTTGCTTACCGAAGGTTCGAAGCACGTGTTGGGATGGAAAAGTCCCAATTTTCTCTACGGACACAGCTATATTCCGCAGGTCAAGGTGCTGACCCGAAACATGAAACTCAGTGACGACATTGCCTATCGTTTCTCGGACTGGAGTTGGAGCGAATTTCCATTGACGGCAGAAAAACTGATGGGTTGGATCAAAAATGCCGACGACAGTGAAAAAATTTTCAGCATTTTCATGGGCTATCAATCTATCGGCGAACGCCAACGATCCGAAAGCGGCATTTTCGAATTTATCAAAGCACTACCCCTTCAGGCACTCTCTAATAAAATTACTTTTTCGACCCCGGCTGAGATTGCAAAGAAATTCAACGCCATCTCCCCCATTAGCGTTCCCTATCCGCAATCGTGGTCGGGCGAAGAGAAAGACCTGAGCAGCTGGACCGGGAACGATTTGCAAACCGAAGCATTGCAAAAACTCTATCAAGTAGGCGAACGGGTACGATTATGCTCCGACAGAGCCATCAAGCACGATTGGCTATGCCTGCAATCGTCCGACCATTTTCATTACATGACTACCAAATCGTGGAACGGATTCAACGTGTACCAGAACTACGATTCGCCCTACAGTGCATTTACAAACTACATGAACGTCTTGGCCGATTTCATGGATCGTGTGAAGGGACAATTTCCTTCAAGCATCGAAAACGAAGAATTGAATGCGTTACTTACCACCATCAACAACCAGGAAACCAAAATAAATGAACTGGAGAAAAAACTGATTTCTACCACAACAACGGATTAATCTTCGGGCAAATTTTGTTGCCCTTACGCATGAGTATATCGGACATTACCATACAATTGCCACTTGAGAACACCACCCTTATTTTTGCTGTGGTGTTACTTGTTATACTCTTTTCGCCTCTGTTGCTCCATCGATTGAGGATTCCGTATATTGTAGGGCTTATTTTTGCCGGAATCCTGCTCGGGCCTAAAGCCTTCAATATTCTTGCCAACGACGAGAGTTTCCATCTGTTTGGCAATGTCGGCATTCTCTATATTCTTTTTCTGGCCGGAATCGATATGGACATGAACGATTTCAGACGCAACCGGGTAAAAGGAATGATTTTCGGACTTTTTACCTTTTCGATTCCGATCATCATAGGCACATTCTCCAGCCTCTACATTCTCCATTTCAGTCTGATGACTTCCCTATTGCTGGCAGCCATGTATTCGTCGCAAACCTTAGTAGCCTACCCCATTACCGGACGATATGGTGTATCGCAAAACCGAGCCGTGAATATCACTGTGGGAGGGACAATTCTTACCGACACACTAATGCTAATGCTTTTGGCTATCATTGCCGGATTGTGCAAGGGAACACTTACTAATTGGTTTATGGTTGTCTGGGTCATAAAAATCATCTGCTTCGGTCTGATTGTCCTTTTTGTATTCCCAATCATTGCCAGGGCATTTATGAAACGATTTGAAGATCAGATTCTTCAATTTATTTTTGTACTGGCCATGGTCTTTTTGGGTGCTTTTTTGGCACAACTTGCCGGATTGGAGGGCGTCCTCGGTTCGTTTATGGTTGGAATCTCATTGAACAGGCTGGTGCCCAAGGTCTCTCCATTGAAGCACCGCCTCGAATTTGTGGGTAATGCGCTATTCATTCCGTTTTTTCTGATCGGAGTAGGCATGATGATCGATTACAAAGTATTATTTAGCGGATACGAGGCACTACTCGTGGCAGGAGTGATGGCGGTGGTAGCCATCACCAGCAAATGGCTTGCTGCAACCTTCACTCGACTTACCTGCAAACTATCGAAAGACGAAGGGCTGATGATCTTCGGATTGAGCAATGCACATGCTGTGGCCACATTGGCCGCCGTCATGGTGGGCTACAACATTATTTTAGGCCAAAATCCCGATGGCACTCCGGTCAGACTGCTAAACGACCATGTGCTGAACGGTACGATTATCATGATCCTGTTGTCGTGTATCATCAGCTCCTTTGTCACCGAAAAAGCAGCACGCCGCCTGGCTTTTGCCGGAAAAAGCAACGATGAGAGCGACAAGGAAATAAGGGAACGAATTCTGATTCCCATTTCAAACCCCGAAACCATCGACAGACTGATGGAACTTGCCGTGATGATGAAAACGGCTCCGTTCAAACAACCATTATACGCACTTACGGTAGTGGACGACACGGCAAATGAAAGCAGAGGTACAGGCGAAAAATTGTTGGAAAGAGCAGCAAAAATAGCCGCAGCAACCGACAACACGATTGAACAGTTGGTACGCTACGACGTGAACGTTGCCAGCGGAATTATCCATACCGTAAAAGAGCACAATATTTCGGACATAATCATCGGACTGCATCGCAAAACAAAAATTACCGAATCGTTTTTGGGACAGATGGTAGATTCATTGCAAAAAAGTATGAACCGATCCATCTTCATTTACAAACCAACACAACCACTCGGCACCACGTCTCAGGTGGTGGTTTTCTTCCCCGAAAAAGCCGAACTGGAGCTTGGGTTCCAACGTTGTTACGAGCATATCCATCATATTGCCAAACAGGCTGATGCCTCGCTTGTCTTTTATGCGAGCCGAGAGACTGAGGAAAAACTCAAGATTTTAGCCGACCTCCAACGGCACAAAGCACCGTCGTTTTACCATAAAATGGAAGGATGGGGCGATATTGCAAACTGCATCAAACAAGTTCGTAACAACGATCTGGTGGTATTGGTTGCCGGACGAAAGTCAACAATTTCATACAACCCTCTATTCGAAGAATTATTTGTTACAGTGACAAACGCCGTCATCAACAACAGCCAGCTGATAATCTTCCCTGAACAATTCGGCTTCCAGTCCGAAACCGACGAACGTTTCAGTGTACTGAACAATCCAGCTCCTGTTTTCGAAGAATTGAAAAAGCCTCGCAAATGGTTAGACGTTTTCACAAAAAAGTGATTTTACAGAGGATTTTGAATCATCTCTAAAGACAAATACAGCACACTAACAGCTGAATACCTACAAATTACAAACAAGTTGAACAAAAAACAAAAATCGGGAAAAAATTTTCGACCAAAAGTTTTGAAGAAACCTATTAAACGCTTACCTTTGCAGTCGCTTTTAAAGCAAAACATAATGAAGTGTCTCATGGTGTAATGGTAGCACTGCAGTTTTTGGTACTGCCTGTCTAGGTTCGAATCCTGGTGAGACAACCAAACAAGGTCAATAGTTTGATTTACAAACTTTTGACCTTTTGTTTTTTACCCTCTAAAACAGATGCATTATGGCAAATTTCAAAGAACTTCTCAACAATGTTAAGGCATTCGTCTTTGATGTTGACGGTGTACTATCTAACAATTGCATTCCTTTACACCCCAATGGAGAGCCGATGCGCATGGTAAACATCAAAGACGGGTATGCCATTCAGTATGCCATTAAGAAAGGTTACCACGTGGCAATTATTACCGGCGGAAATACCAATGCCGTGCGGCTCCGTTTCGAGCGATTGGGTGTAGAGGACATCTACATGGCATCAAGCACCAAAACCAACGATCTGACTGATTTTTTAAAGAAATATTCGCTCAGTGCCGAGAATATACTTTACATGGGAGACGATATTCCTGACTATCAGGTAATGTTGCGCACTGGAATTCCCACCTGCCCGCAAGATGCAGCTCCCGAAATCAAAGCGATTTCCGTCTACATTTCCCCGTTGAAAGGTGGAGAAGGTTGCGCCCGCGACGTAATGGAACAGGTGATGAAAGCGCAAGAAAAATGGATGGACGATAATACGGCTTTTGGGTGGTAATTTTTTTCACAATGCCGTACCATTTTCAATAAAAGCGATTATCTTTGTTTATAACAAAAAGAGAGAAAAACCCGATAAATGCTACATTTTGAAGGTTTATTTCACAAATACCCTTAGAATACTAATTAACAATACTTACCAATGAAAGGTATTATTTTAGCAGGTGGATCGGGAACCAGACTATACCCCATCACCAAAAGCATCTCCAAACAGATTATTCCTGTTTACAACAAGCCGATGATTTATTATCCCTTGTCTGTTTTAATGTTATCAGGCATTCAGGAGATCCTTATTATCTCTACACCACAGGATATACATCTTTACGAAAGGCTTTTTGAAGACGGATCAGCGTACGGACTAAAAATCGAATATGCCATTCAACCATCACCCGACGGTCTGGCACAGGCTTTTATCATCGGAGAAAAATTCATTGGTAACGATTCCGTCTGTATGGTGCTCGGCGACAATATCTTTCATGGATACAACTTATCATCGCAATTGCAGGAGGCATCAAAACTGAAAGAGGGAGCAACCGTTTTCGGTTATTATGTGACGGATCCCGAACGTTACGGTGTTGCAGAATTCGACGCATCGGGCAAGGTACTTAGCCTGGAAGAAAAGCCGACAACGCCCAAATCAAACTACGCGGTAACCGGCCTCTATTTCTACGGCAACGATGTGATTCAGAAAGCAAAAAATCTGAAGCCATCGAAACGAGGCGAGCTCGAAATTACCGACCTCAACCGACTCTATCTCGAAGAAGGACGATTGAATGTCAAATTATTAGGTCGGGGAATGGCTTGGCTCGACACCGGAACGCACGATAGTTTACTGGAAGCGGCTAACTTTATTGCCACCATTGAGAACCGGCAAGGTCTTAAAGTTGCCTGTATTGAGGAGATTGCATATCGCATGAAATACATCGATCGCAATCAGCTGCTTAAACTGGCAGAACCGTTGAAGAAAAACAATTACGGAGAATATCTTATTAAAATAGCCAACGAACCAACAGAAAATGGAAATAATTAAAACGCCGATACGCGATTTGGTAATAATTAAGAACCGTGTTTTCGCCGATAGTAGAGGGTTTTTCTTAGAGAGCTACAACAAGAAAAGATTAGCCGAAAACGGCATCAACATTGACTTTTGTCAGGACAATATGTCCAAATCGAGTTACGGCGTAGTCAGAGGACTTCATTATCAATTGAATCCTCACAGCCAAAGCAAGTTAGTTTCGGTGATTGTTGGGCAAGTATATGATGTAGCTGTCGACATCCGGAAAAATTCACCTACATTCGGACAATGGTACGGAGTGGAACTTTCGGAAGAAAACAAGTGGCAATTTCTTATTCCACAAGGTTTTGCACATGGATTTTCGGTGTTGAGCGAGACAGCAATATTTAGTTACAAATGCGATAATTTTTACGATCCTACGTTAGAAAGGGGAATTATGTATAACGATCCGGCTTTGAATATTGATTGGAAAATTTCACAAGAAGAAGCCATCATTTCCGACAAGGATCTGAAACATCCGGCTTTGGAACAGGCAGAGTTGAATTTTGTGTATTAACAACTTAAAGATGAAGAGTATGAAAAAGGTTTTAGTCACAGGTTCGCAGGGGCAATTAGGGAGCGAACTTCAACAAATTGCCCCGCAAATGAGCGATGTCGAATTTGTATTTACGGATGTCGACACATTGGACATTTGCAACAAAGAGGCCATCGAGCAGTTTGTAACCAACAAATCGTTCGATTTTATCATCAACTGCGCAGCTTATACCTCAGTGGATAAAGCAGAGGAAGATGAAGACAAATGTTTTACTATTAACTGTGAAGCGGTTCGAAACCTTGGAGAGGTAGCAGCCTCGAATGGCATTAAGGTCATCCATATTTCTACCGATTATGTTTTTGATGGCACGGCTCATACACCGTACACAGAGAACGTGAAGATCAATCCGAAAACCGTCTATGGTAAAAGCAAAGCCCTTGGCGAAGCCGATCTGAAAAGGGTTTGCCTCGATGCTGTCATTATCCGTACCTCGTGGTTGTATTCGGTTTATGGGAACAATTTCGTAAAAACGATGCTCAAGCTTGGAAAAGAACGGGATGAGTTGAAAGTTGTCTTTGATCAGATAGGTACACCGACCAATGCTGCTGATTTAGCTTCAGCCATTCTTCAAATCATTGCCAAAACCATTGAAAATGAAAACGCCTTCAAAACAGGAGTTTATCATTTCTCAAACGAAGGTGTATGCAGCTGGTACGACTTTACCATTGCCATCCATCGCTTGGCAGGCATCACCTGTAACGTTGTGCCCATCGAGTCGAAAGAGTATCCGGCTAAAACACCACGCCCGTTTTATAGTGTTTTGAATAAATCGAAAATAAAAAAAACGTTCGACATCTCCATTCCTCATTGGGAAGAGAGTTTGAGCTTTTGTATTGAAAAATTAAAAAAACAATAACGTTCAAAAAACACATAACATACCAATTATCAATGGATGATCAAATCAGGCAAATTGCAGAACGATTACACGGATTGCGTGAAGCATTGGATGTCCCGGTGAAAGAGATGGCCGATGCGGCAATGGTCAGCGAAAAGGAATATCTTATCTATGAAACCGGGAAAAAGGATATTCCGGTCAGCCTTCTGCACAACGTCTCCTCCCATTTCAATATTGAGATGACCGCTTTGTTGTTTGGCGAAGAACCCCGCATGAGAACCTACTATCTCACCCGCAAAGGACAAGGAGTGTCTATTGAAAGAACCAAAGCTTATAAATATCAATCGCTGGCTGCCGGATTTGCAGGACGCAATGCCGATCCGTTTATCGTCACTGTCGAACCTTCGGATAGTCCGATTTGCCTCAATACCCATGCCGGTCAAGAGTTCAATTATGTGCTGGAAGGAAAAATGTTGCTTGAAGTAAACGGTAAAGAGCTCATTCTGGAAGAAGGAGATTCGCTCTATTTCAACGCCGAGTTAAAACACGGAATGAAAGCTCTCGACAATAAAATGGTCCGCTTTCTGGCCGTGATTCTATAAAACTCTATTTTTTGATAAAAATGACGACTTCCTGACATTCGCCAGTCGGGAAGTTGTTTTTATGTTGAATCAATTCACAGATGAAAAACAAACCTCTTTTCTGGCAAATCGCAGTAGTCGTCGTTGCAATTGCGGCACTCTCTCTCGCCTCTCATTTTCTCTTTTTTCGTCTCGACCTGACCTCCGACAAACGGTATACGCTTTCGCCAGCCACCAAAAAGCTGATGAAATCGCTGGAGGAGCCGGTTCAAATCAACGTCTATCTCGACGGCGACTTGAACGCCGGCTTTTTACGACTGAAACGTTCCTGCAAAGACTACCTGGAAGAATTTAAGGTCTATGCCGGAAAAAACATCCAATATCAGTTTGTAGATCCTACAAAAACTGCTTCGGGAACCGATGCGGAAGCCTATTACGCTTCGTTGGAAAAACGGGGCATGAAAGCCACCATGGTGTATGAAAAGGATGCTGACGGGAAGGCCGTACGTAAAATCATTTTCCCCTGGGCCGAGATTATAAGCCACAAAGACACGCTGCTGGTCAATCTGCTCACAAACGTGCAGGGCCGCTCGGGCGAAGAGAATCTGAACGCGTCGGTAGAAGGGCTGGAATACCAACTGACCGATGCCATCCGGGTACTGAACGTGAAGGAGACCCGCAAAATCGCTTTTCTGGAAGGTAACGGAGAACTGCCCGAGCCGGAGGTTTATGATGCCACCACAGCACTGAGCCGCTATTTCCAGGTCGACCGGGGAGCTCTGGGAAATGACCCAAAAGCGCTCGATCCCTACAAAGTGGTTATCGTTGCCAAGCCGGTAGCGTCGTTTTCGGAGAACGAGAAATTCATCCTCGACCAGTATATCATGCGTGGAGGAAGTATTTTGTGGCTGATCGACGGATCGAGAATAGACAACAACTACCTTGCCCAAACAGGCCAGGCAACCATCGCCCCTCTTGACGTCAACCTTGCCGATATGCTCTTCGGCTACGGCATACGCATCAATCCCGACATTGTGCAAGATGTGCAATGTGCCTCCATGCCGGTCAATGTATCGCGTCCGGGCGACGAGCCCCAATTCAAACCGATGCCATGGTTTTACCAACCTCTTTTGCTAACCTCTCCCTATCATGTCGTCACACGAAATTTAGCCTCTGTCAAGGCCAATTTCGCCTCATCGATCGACTTTGTCGGGGTAGATACCCTAATCAAAAAAACAGCGCTTCTGGCCACCTCAAATGCATCGCATGTGCTTGCGCCTCCCGCCATGGTCGATCTGAAACAGATGCCCGATCCACGCGATCACGATTATTTTCAATTTCAGAACATTCCTGTGGGTGGACTGCTGGAAGGCTCTTTTACATCTGCCTTTGCCAACAGAATGGTTCCTGAGGGAATTATACAGCCGGTTTCTATCTTACGGAAAAGTAAGACTACCCGCATGATCGTAATTGCGAACGGAGATATTATCCGGAATGAAGTGCACGGAACCGGAAACAACATGCAAATATTGCCGTTGGGATTTGACAGTTATGCAAATCGCCAATACGGCAACCGCGATTTTATTGTCAACGCGGTGCTCTATCTCTGTGGCGACGATCATTGGCTGGAACTCCGGTCGCGTGTGGTTCCTCTCCGGTTGCTCAATAATATGGCCACCACAGAAGGCAGAATCATGTGGCAAATCACGAATCTGGTAATACCTCTCATTCTTTTGGCACTGTTCGCGGCAGTTTTCTTCTTGCTGAGACGACGAAAATATTCCCGCTAAAAAATCAACGGCTCTATCGGATATTACCAGTAGAGCCGTTTTTCCGTTTCAAATACCTATTCCCTATTTTTTTGGTTTTTTGTTTTCTTTGAATCGTTTATCAGGCGTTCCGTCTTTTTTTAAATGTTTAGGGGCAACACCCACTTTGTTTTCCTTGAAACGTTTATCGGGAGTACCATCTTTTTTCAGATGCTGAGCAGGAACTTGACCAGCCATAGGTGCTTTTGCGCCCTTCTTTACCTTAACGGGAGGCGGTGGTGGTGGCGGAGTCATATTTTTTCCCATCTTCTCTCCCTTTTTCATCTCTTTATCCGCCTTTTTCATCTCCTTCTTAACCTCCTTCTTGGCAGGAGCCGCCGGAGTCTGAGCGCTCAACGATGTTGCAAAAACAAACATTGCAGCCATCAAAAGTGTGAATACTTTTTTCATAAGTAAGTTTGATATTTAGTACAACCTGCATGTAAGCTGCACGAATTTGTAACAAAAAGCGAACATGCTCGCCCATAAAAATTTGCGACTTAACCCCGCAAATATAAGCATGATGGATTCATTTTCAAGCGCCGAAAATATTTTTTTGAAATAAGGCACCAAAATATTTGGTTTATTTTATAAACTACTTTATATTTGCAGTGTGTTTATTTTTTTATTCATCGTCGAACTAAACTCAAAAAACAGATTATTATGAAAGCAATGAAATCATTAGGAGTTATCGCTATGATAATGATGGGTGCCTGCACTATGTGCTATGCACAAAAAGGGAGTCTCACGGTAGTCGTCAAAGGGGTTAAAGAGAGCAAAGGGAGTGTCATGATCGCTTTCGGCGACCAGTCGAATCCGAAACAGATGGCGTATAGTATGGTGCCGGTTACCTCTACCAACAGTGTGATGTGCCTGTTGAAGGATATTCCGGTGGGATCCGAAGGCTTATATGTTTATCAGGATCTGAACGGCAATCACCAATTAGATAAAGACGAAAGTCAAATTCCGATCGAACCTTGCTACCAGAAAGAGAGAGTAACAATCAAAGAGGGAGAAAACAAAATAGAGATCAGGCTCATCGATGTAAAAGAGATGATGGGCACCAAATAATAGTAAGAATGAGTCATTTAATTAAAATAGGTCTGGCGTTGCTACTGTTTGCCATATGCCACTTCCTTTCAGCTCAAAACAGAATCGGATATGTGACCGGCCAAAAAGGGGAGCCGGTAGAGTTTGCTACCGTTGCATTCTTTAATGGCGACAAACAGGTAGCAAATGCAATCAGTGATTCTACCGGCCGGTTTACGCTGTCAGTGGCTGAAGGCAAATACCACATGAAAATAAGGAATATATCGTACAAACCTATTGACGAAGATATTACCGTTTCAAACCAGACGCTGGGAAATTTCCGGTTAACCGAAACCGCTATCGGATTAAGCGAGGTTGTGGTAAAAGCGTCCGCCATAACCCGCGAAGCCGACAGATTTGTCATGCGCATCGACAAAACACCGGCCTCACTCAATAAGGACGCTTCGGAGGTACTTCGGTTGGCACCGGGAGTATGGATCGACGAGAATGGAGTCTCCATCAACGGAGCTTCCGGCAGTAAAGTTTTTATCAACGACCGTGAGATAAAACTTTCAGGTAAGGATTTGTACAACTACCTCCGCAACATTCAATCGTCGAATATTGCCCGTGTAGAAGTGATTCCGCAGGCAGGAGCCGAATACAGCGCCGACACCAACGGCGGAGTGGTAAAAATCATCCTCCGGAAACAAATGGAGAAAGGCATGAATGGCAATGTAGTTTTAAATACTTTACAAGGCAAATATCTTGGCGAATACGATCCAGCCGGGACATTGAATGTCAGCCTGAACAAATGGACATTTGATGCCAGTGCCTCAGGCAATATCGCAACGAAAGGGAAAAGCGAGATGGCCGCTACCCGCGCATATCACGACGAAGACAATACAGAGTTCAAATCGCAGTCGGTTATGAACCAGAAAACCCGCGCGGGCATTGGGAGAATAAGTGCCATTTACGATGCTGACAAACGCAACAGCTTTGGTGCGGAAATTGAATATTCAAAACAAAGCACGCCCAATCCGACATCGGCAAACACATTCATCCGGCAAAACGGAATAATAAGTAACGGATCAAGTGAGTACAAGCAAAACGAGACTGCGGAAAATTTCAATGCGCTATTGAACTATATTCTGAAAATTGATTCGCTCGGATCAACCCTGAAATTCATCACCAACTACACCAAAAAGAAGGTGACCGGTAAAAACGATTACAACTCCTATTTTACAACGGGCAGTTTTGTTAGCGACAGCATCTACAGAAGCAATTCGATCTCAAATTACAAAATATTTACAGCCGATGCCGTGATCAACAAGGTATTGCCGGGCGGAATGAAATACTCTGCCGGAATGAAATATACCAGAAACAGCATTGCGGATACCGTTCGGTACGAAAGCTATTCGACAGCAAAATGGATGACATTACCCGACTATAGCTTTTTACTCAATTATACGGAAAACATCGGCGCGCTGTATGGCACCATTGCCGGAAACATCCGTCAATTCAGTCTGTCGGGAGGATTGAGAGGAGAATACACAAGTGTTGACGGCCAAAACGGGTATATCAGCCGTCACTATTTCGATCTGTTCCCGAGCGTAAATGTCACTTACTCGTTCGATGCCATGCGCACCTTTATGCTTATCGGCCAGTACTCCAGAAATATCGAACGCCCCAATTTCTGGTATCTGAATCCGAATCGCGTACAATATTCCGACTACTCGTACATGGTAGGAAATCCGGAATTACGACCGACATATATCAATAACATTGGAATGACAGCCGTTTACCGGTACCGTTACATTTTGTCGTTCGGCGGACATCTGCACCATGATCTGATACGCGAAGTATGCAAAATTGATCCGACCAATCCAAAAACGACCTATATCACACCCGAAAATCACTACAGCGAAAATCATTACTACATTGCCCTGATTTTTCCGGCGAAACCGATCGAATGGTGTAACATGAACTTCAATCTGGTAGGTGTGAAGCAAGATATACGTGCTACGGCCAATGATCCTGTCATGTCGCATTATCTCTATTTTGCAAACGTAACCGCCGGATTCAAGCTACCGGCAAAATACTATTTTGAACTGACATACAGCGGCACAAGTCGTTTATATTCTGCCAATTCGGGGATCAATCAACGCCAGTTGTTTCACGCAGTTGTAAAAAAACAACTACTCAACGACCGACTATCGGCTGCAATAGGTATCAACAATATTTTCGACAGTAAAACCTCTTATTTCTCCAACACGCCCTACTTCACCATCAACAGCAAAGGCACCGAGGCGCAAAGTTCACGCTATGTCAAGCTCAGTGTTCAATACAATTTCAAAAGCGGTAAAACATTCAAAAAACGGACGATAGAGAACAGTTCCGAAGAGGAGAAAAGCAGACTCGAAAAATCGACAGGAATAAAATGAACAAAAATTTTGTGCCAAAAATAATTTACAATTACCTTTACACTTAAATTTTACAAAGATGGAAGATTCCAGGATGCAGGACAAAACTCTGAATGAAAAAGAGAGTTTGGCGCTCATCGCGCAAATGATTCAAAACACACAAAAAAGGTTCGAAAGAGGTACCGGTGCTAATATGCTTGTGTGGGGATATGCAACGGTATTTGCCACCTTTTCGGTATGGCTGGCCCTCCGCCTGACCGGAAATCCGAATTGGAATTTTTTGTGGTTTCTCATTCCACTAATAGGCTATCCTTATATCCTATTCCAGAGTAGACAGCCGAAATTAGTTAAAACGTACATCGACAAAGTAATCAAATATATCTGGATGGTTGTCGGAATTACCGGTTTCTTTCTCTCTGCCGCAACCATTTTCAACTTTATGTGGGCATTTCCCATTCTGTTTGTCGTTATACTGATGATGGGAATGGGCTCCATGCTTACCGGACTGGTAACCGAGTTTAAACCATCGGTTATCGGGTCGTTTGCCGGGATGTTGATCGGGTTTGTCAACTATTTGGTGCCCGACTACGATATCAAAATGCTGACGTTCGCTTTGGCATTTATCTGTATCGACGTCATCCCCGGTCATATTTTGAACTATAGAGCCAAAAAGAGATGTTCAAAGAGCTGAATCCAATTCTACATAGCGAGTTGAGACTTGGTGTAATGTCGATACTAATCAGTGTCGAGAGCGCCGACTTTACCTATATCCGCAAACAAACCGGCACCACGGCCGGAAATTTAAGCGTGCAAATAGAAAAGCTGAAAGAGGCCGGATATATTGACGTAACCAAGTCTTTCAAAGGAAAAATGCCTTGTACGACGTGTAAAATCACGCAGCAGGGCATCGAAGCATTCCAACAGTACATTGACGCTTTACAAAGCTATCTGCACCCGGAACAACACAAAAAAGAGGAATAGACAAACGTCTATTCCTCTTTTGGAAAATGAATTATGTTAGTAATTATTTCTTTTCCTGATCGTGAGGACGCGGAACCAACACTTTGTGTGAAAGTTTGAATTTACCGCTCTTCGGATCTACGTCGAGCAATTTCACTTCGATTGTATCACCCTCTTTCAAACCGGCAGCCTCAACTGTTTCAAGGCGGGTCCAGGAAATTTCGGAGATGTGAAGCAAGCCTTCTTTACCCGGAAGGAATTCCACAAAACAACCGTAAGGCATGATTGATTTCACTTTAGATGTGTAAACCTCTCCTACCTCAGGAATAGCTGTGATGCCTTTTACGCGGGCAATAGCCGCATCGAGAGAAGCCTTGTTGGTAGCCGCAATTTCTACACGACCAATATTTCCAACTTCTTCGATAGCAACGTTAGCTCCTGT
Organism: Bacteroidota bacterium; assembly: GCA_017860295.1. Lineage (GTDB taxonomy): Bacteria > Bacteroidota > Bacteroidia > Bacteroidales > Paludibacteraceae > Microbacter. The sequence goes on from JAFNAS010000011.1 coordinate 29,834, forward strand.
TTCGGCCTGAATACCCTGAATGATTTTACCGCCCGGGCCAATTACAGCACCGATCAAATCTTTCGGAATAGTCATCACCACAATACGCGGAGCATTCGGTTTGAGATCTTCACGGGGCTCTTCGATCGTTTCGGCAATTTTGCCCAAAATATGCATACGGCCTTCATGAGCCTGCATCAACGCTTTTTCAAGAATTTCGAAAGAGAGGCCATCAACCTTGATATCCATCTGAGTGGCAGTAATACCATCTTTTGTTCCGGTTACCTTAAAGTCCATATCGCCCAGGTGATCTTCGTCACCCAAAATATCGGAAAGAACGGCAAAGTTTTTACCTTTATTTTCCGAGATCAGCCCCATGGCAATACCCGAAACCGGTTTTTTGATAGCTACACCGGCATCCATCAACGCCAGCGTACCGGCACAAACAGTTGCCATGGAAGAGGAACCATTCGATTCGAGGATATCGGATACCACGCGAACTACGTATGGATAATCTTCCGGAATCATGCGTTTCAACGCACGCAATGCAAGGTTTCCGTGACCAATTTCACGACGACCGATACCACGTGAGGCACGGGCTTCGCCGGTTGAGAAAGGAGGAAAATTATAGTGCAACAAGAAACGGTCTTTACCTTGTACCAAAGCTTCGTCAATCAGTTTTTCGTCCATTTTGGTACCCAGCGTAACGGTAGTCAACGACTGAGTCTCACCACGGGTAAATACGGCAGAACCGTGTGCTCCCGGTAAATAGTCCACTTCCGACCAGATAGGACGGATTTCGGTAGTCTTACGACCATCGAGACGCATACCTTCGTCGAGAATAGCACGACGCATAGCCTCTTTTTCCACATCGTGGTAATAACGGGAAATCAAAGCACCTTTTTCAGCAGCGACTTCAGGATCAAGAGCTGCGATATACTCTTCTTTTACAGCTTCAAAAGCAGCAACGCGGGCATGTTTGTCGGTGTTACCCGATTTTGCCAGTTCGTAAGCTTTCGCAAAAGTTTTATCGTGAACATCTTTACGCAAATCTTCGTCGTTCACTTCGTGACAGTAGGTACGTTTTACAGTTTTGCCTACGGCTTCCATCAGTTCAAGCTGAACTTTGCAGTGAACTTTGATTGCTTCGTGAGCCACTTTCATTGCTTCGAGCAGATCGAGTTCCGATACTTCGTCCATTTCACCTTCTACCATCATAATGTTGTCGATAGTAGCGGCAACCATTACGTCGATGTCGGCATTTTCCAACTGATCGAAAGTAGGATTTACAAGGAATTGTCCGTTAACGCGTGCTACGCGTACTTCAGAAATCGGACCGTTGAACGGCACATCGGAAACAGCCAGAGCAGCAGAGGCAGCCAAACCGGCAAGAGCGTCGGGCATGTCGATGCCGTCGGCAGAGATAAGCATTACATTGACGAAAGTTTCAGCATGAAAATCGTCAGGGAAAAGAGGGCGCAAAGCGCGGTCGACCAAACGTGAAACGAGAATTTCAGAATCGGAAGAACGGCCTTCGCGACGGGTAAAGCCACCGGGAAAACGACCTGCGGCAGCATATTTTTCTTTGTAATCAACCGATAACGGCATAAAATCGGTTCCGGGAACAGCATCTGCGGCAGCGCATACCGTTGCCAGCAACATCGTGTTGCCCATTCTAACTACTACAGAACCATCGGCTTGTTTTGCCAACTTCCCTGTTTCGATAGTAATGGTGCGCCCATCGCCCAGTTCGATGGTTTTTGTTACTACATTCATCTGTGAATAATTTATATTTTTAAAACTCATTTAAGTCGGCGCAAAGTTACAATTTTTATTCTGAAAAACACACACCTCACATCTTATTCATTTTCAAAGCTATAAAAACAAAAACACCCTCTTTTTACGGTAAAATATCCCGTAAAAGGAAGGTGCTATATTTTGCTGAAAGGCTTGCTGTCAACCCTTTGCCTCCTCTTCCCGATCGGAGAGGAATTTGCTGAGCAATTCAGAGGTCGATTTGGTGATGGCAATACGTCCCGAACGAGCGTACTGTTTCACCCCGAACTTGTCGAGAGCATAGTACAATTCCTTGATCTCGTCGGTGTGACCGGTCATTTCGATTACCGAGAAGGTGCGGGTAATTTCCAGAAAACGGGCATTGTATTTACGCACTAATTGCTCTATTTCGTCACTCTCAAGAATAGAATCCGTATCTACCTTATAAAGAGCCACTTCCTGATAAATTACCTCATCATCGGTATAGTAATACGCCTTGAGCACATCGATGCGCTTTTCGATTTGCTTCACCACTTTGTCAATCTCTTCTTCATCGGCATTGACCGTAATGGTAAACTTATGCACCCCTTCGATGGAAGAAGCCGATACGGTAAGACTTTCGATATTCAGTTGCCGGCGCGAAAAGATAATGGATACCTGATTCAGCAATCCGGGGCGGTTTTCTGAGAAAACGATAACGGTATATAATGTTTTTTCCATAATTCAGTAGCCCCTCCCAGCCTCCCTGACCTCATCCGCCCTTCGGGCACCTTCTCCCGGGGGAGAAGGAAAAAGGGATAAAATCTATGGGAGGAGGAAAATCCGGGCGGATTTTATGTTGTTAATTTCTTTGAATAAATCACAGATTCAGATTCAAGTCCCCTTGTGGGGGATTTAGGGGGCCGTCATTTCAGCCGCACATCGGTTATATCGGCACCGGCAGGCACCATGGGCAATACCATTCCTTTGGGTTCGATCTGCACTTCGAGCAGGTAAGCATCGTCGTTGCTAACCATTTCTGCGATAGCCTGATCGAGTTCTTCGTGCGTCGATACACTCTTCCCATGGATGCCATACGCTTTGGCAAGAGCCACAAAATCAGGATTTTTCATATTGGTAAACGAGTAGCGTTCGTCGAAAAACATCTCCTGCCACTGGCGAACCATACCGAGAAAGTGATTGTTCAGAACGATAATCTTTACCCCGATATTTTCCTGCAAAATGGTGCCCAGTTCCTGAATGGTCATCTGAATGCCGCCGTCACCACAGAAGAGGCAAACAGTGCGATGCGGAGCTCCGATCTTTGCTCCGATGGCAGCCGGAAGTCCGAATCCCATGGTTCCCAATCCTCCCGAAGTAACCATACTGCGGGTTTGAGAGAACTGAAAATAACGGGCGCCCATCATCTGGTTCTGACCCACATCGGTAACACAAATCGCTTTGTGTCCGGTAACTTCCGACACCTTACGAATCACTTCCCCCATTTTAATATCGGGAGTGGAAGGATCGACCTCCTCTTTGATCACCTCATCGTGTTCGATTTTGGCATACGAATCGAAGCTGGCAATCCATTCGTCGTGACGGGCGGGTTGCAACTGTTTCGTAACTGCGGCAATGGTCTCTTTTGAATTTCCCAAAACAGCCACGTCCGCTTTCACATTTTTGTTTATCTCCGCAATATCGATGTCGAAATGAATCACTTTTGCCTGCTTGGCGTAAGTTGCCAGTTTGCTGGTCACCCGGTCGTCGAAACGCATTCCGATGGCAATCAGCACATCACATTCGTTCGTTTTGATGTTACACGCATAATTTCCGTGCATTCCCAGCATCCCTTTGTTGAGCGGATGATCGGTTGGCATAGCGGAAAGGCCCAATAGCGTCCAGGCGGCTGGAATTTGCGCTTTTTCGAGCATTGCCAACAGTTCATTCTCGGCATTACCCAAAATAACTCCCTGTCCAACCAGAGCAAACGGTTTTTTTGCCTGATTGATCAAAGCTGCCGCATCCGAAACAGCCTGTTCGTCGATCGGAGGGGTCGGGATAAAGCTGCGAATAAAAGTACACGGTTCGTAATGGAAATTCATCAACTCGATCTGCGCATTTTTGGTAAGGTCGAGCACCACCGGACCCGGACGGCCTTCGCGGGCAATATAAAAAGCACGAGCCACAGCCCAGGGAATTTCGGCTGCAGAACGAATCTGATAGCTCCATTTGGTAATAGGCTGAGTAATGCCTACCACATCTGTCTCCTGAAAGGCATCGGTAGCCAAAAGCGAGGCAACCACTTGTCCGCAAACAACTACCATCGGTGTACTATCGATCATGGCATCGGCCACACCGGTAATCACATTGGTAGCAGCCGGACCTGAAGTTACAATGACGACACCCGTTTTTCCGGTTACACGTGAATAACCCTGCGCTGCATGTACAGCTCCCTGTTCGTGACGCACCAAAATGTGGCGCATTTTGTCGTGGAAATCGTACAATGCATCGTAAACCGGCATAATAGCTCCGCCGGGATAGCCGAAAATGGTTTCAACTCCTTCGGCAACAAACGCTCGCATTAGCGCCTGGCTTCCTGAAATTTGTGATTGACTCATATTTAGTAGATTAAAGACAAAAGACAAATTATTTGGCTGTCTTTTTTGAAATAATACATAAATTAAAAAACAATTAATGCCCAATATATTTTTGCGTATACGGACATACTTCTATACATTTTCCACAAAGCGTTATGGCTTTGTTCATCCGTTCTTTTGACAACTGACGCGCTTTGGCCCGACATTTAATCACATCGAAAAACTCATCTCTTTGCATTGTCACATTCCAGCGCTTGCCGGAAATAGCCATCCCGGGACAGGCACTTTCACAACGGGTACAATTTCCACACGCCGACTCTTTTACAGGAGTCCCATATTCGAGAGGCATGTCCGTAAGAATAGTGGTAAGACGAATCGCCGATCCATACGTCGGAGTTACCAATAAAGCCGATTTGCCAATCCAACCCAGACCGGCCAGTGTTGCGACCGTCTTGTGTGGAAGTTCCGTCATATAATTACCATACTCTTTTACCCTATCCGTTGTCATTGGCAAGGCGTTAAATCCTGTTTCCTGAATATATCGGGCCCCTAAGTTTGCCAGTTTATCTAACTGAGCATTAAGAATATGATATTGATCGAAATAGGCTATATTGGGTCCGTCGTATATCGAACGTACAACTTCAGCCGGTATCCGCAATAAAATGGATATCCCTGACACGTACTGCGAACCGGAAAGATGAGCAAAACCGACTTCGGAAGCTCCATTCTCAATAAGAAGGCCTTTTAATGTTCGTCCATATGCCACAATATCTTCCTTCATACTCATTATTCTTAGCAGCACCCATCCTCAAATTCACAGGTTTCATTCTCCGTTTCAAGTTCGATGGTGGCATGATAAATACCGAATTCCTTGCAGAGGTTCCTGATTGCCGTTTTCATTTCTGACAGTTCATTGACCGTGATAGCGCAACAGGTTACCACATGCAACGTAATGATATGTTTTTCACCATCGAGAGTCCAGAGATGAACATCGTGTAAATCTCTCACCTTATCCAGTTGCTTGATTTTTTCGAGCAGTTTCGGTTCGTTTACCTCTGCCGGCACCTTCTGCATCAAAATCTTGAACGAGGCTTTCAGGTTTTTGTAGACATTGGTCAACACCCAGATACTGATACCCAGAGAAAGAATCGGGTCGAGCACCGGAACATCGACAAACATCATCACCACGCTGACAATCAGCACGGCAATCCAGCCCAACACGTCTTCCATAAAGTGCAGCATCACCGCTTTTTCGTTCAGCGAATTTCCCTTTTTCAACCGAAAGATAGCCGCACCGTTGACCAAAATTCCCAGAATGGCAAGGAAAAACATTCCCCGGGCATTGGAAACTTCGGGGTGGATCAGACGGCCGACAGCAGCCTGAATCACAAAAATAGAACCTACCAGCAACACTACGGAAATAAAAATTGCGCCCAAAAGGGAGAAACGCTTGTATCCGTAGGTGTAATTCAGGTCCCCCTTTTTATTGGAAAGTCGCTGCAGATACCACGCCACGCCCAGCGAAATGCTGTCGCCGAAATCGTGCAAGGCATCTGAAAGGATAGCCACACTATTGGTCAGCAGGCCACCTACCAGTTCAATGATGGCAAAACCCAGGTTAAGGAAAAACGCCGCGACAATATTCCCGCTTGTATGATCGTGATGATGTGAATGGTCGTGTGCCATAAAAAGCCCCCTCCGTCTCCCCCACAAGGGGAGAGTTAAATCTGCATTAGTTAGTTATCTCGTTTATTTTAAGCCACGTCATAAGTCCCCCTGTGGGGGATTTAGGGAGCTTTTCAAATTACCCTTACCGCTCCCTTGTCGGCCGAGCTTACCATGCTGGCATAGGCGCGAAGCGCTTTCGATACTTTGCGGTCGCGGTCGGCAGGTGTGAAGGCAGCATCGCCACGAGCCTCTTCGGCTTTGCGGCGGTTCAGCAACTCTTCGTCGCTCACTTTTACGTTGATCGAACGGTTTGGGATATCGATTTCAATAATATCACCGTCTTTTACCAACCCAATGTTGCCACCCGAAGCTGCCTCCGGAGAGATATGACCGATCGACAAACCGGAAGTACCACCCGAGAAACGACCGTCGGTAATCAGAGCGCACTCTTTACCCAGGTGTTTTGATTTGATGTATGAAGTCGGATAGAGCATCTCCTGCATACCGGGGCCACCTTTCGGCCCTTCGTGAGTGATTACCACCACGTCCCCCGAAACAACTTTTCCACTCAAAATGCCTGCACAAGCAGCATCCTGCGAAGTAAACACTTTGGCCGGACCAGAGAATTTCCAGATGCTTTCGTCCACACCGGCGGTTTTGATAACGCAACCGTCCAGCGCGATATTGCCTTTCAGAATTCCCAGACCACCATCTTTGGTATAGGCATGTTCCACGTCGCGGATACATCCGTTCTCACGATCGGTATCCAGTTCGGCAAACTGTTCGTTTTGCGATCCCAGCACCAGATTGAAGCGGTTGGCGGGAGCGCTTTTGTATTTATTGATGGCTTTGTCCGAAACAACCGGACTTTTGATATCGTATTGAGCAATGGCTTCGGCCAGCGTAAGCCCATCGGCACGGTTAACGGATGTATCGAGCAGCCCGGCGCGGTTCAATTCGGCCAGAATGCCCAAGATACCACCGGCGCGGTTTACATCCTGAATATGATATTTTTGGGTATTCGGTGCCACTTTGCACAAACAGGGCGTTTTACGCGAAAGAGCATCGATATCGTCCATGGTGAAGTCTACTCCGGCTTCGTGAGCTATTGCCAGAAGGTGCAAAACAGTATTGGTAGAACCTCCCATGGCAATATCCAGGGTCATGGCATTGAGCACCGACTTACGGGTTACGATCGACAGAGGCAACACGCTTTCGTCACCATCCAGATAATATTTATAGCAATTCTTTACGATCAACTCTGCCGCGTCCATAAACAGCTGTTTGCGGTTGGCATGGGTAGCCACAATGGTACCGTTGCCCGGAAGCGCCAGACCGATAGCTTCGTTCAGGCAGTTCATGGAGTTGGCGGTAAACATCCCGGAGCAGGAGCCACAGGTGGGACAAGCAGCACGTTCTACTTTTTCGAGAACACTTTCGGGAACATTGCTGTCACCGCCCTGCACCATGGCATCGATCAGATCGAGCTTTTTATCTTCCAACCGTCCGGCTTCCATCGGCCCGCCGGAAACAAATACCGTCGGGATATTGAGGCGCATGGCAGCCATCAGCATACCCGGAGTGATTTTGTCGCAATTGCTGATGCAGATCATGCCGTCGGCCTTGTGCGCATTCACCATATATTCCACGCTGTCCGCAATAATGTCGCGCGATGGTAGCGAATAGAGCATCCCATCGTGACCCATGGCAATGCCGTCGTCGATGGCGATAGTATTGAATTCCGCCGCAAAGCAACCCAATTTTTCGATTTCGGCCTTTATTTCCTGACCGATTTCATGCAAATGAACGTGACCCGGCACAAATTGAGTAAATGAATTAACGATGGCAATAACCGGTTTGCCCATCTGTTCGTCTTTCATTCCGTTGGCACGCCACAAAGAACGTGCTCCAGCCATCAAACGACCTTGCGTTGTTGTGTTGCTTCTGAGTTTCATTGCGTAATTATATTTATTTTGTCTGAAATTATAAATTAAAAAGCCCTTCTCATGGATGAGAAAGGCTTCGTTAATTCGTTTATATATTGTTCAATCTACTACATGCCTGACTCACCCTTTAGGATTTGACTAAAAGGACGACCACGTTCACGAGTAGTAGAGAATTATTCATTGTCGAATTGTTTTGTGACTGCAAAGATAGACGTTTTTTGTTTCTCCGCAATAATCTTTCAAAAAAAAGTTCGCAAAAACTTCTATTTTGTTGTTTCAGGACGTGATTTGCTGATAGATTGGAAGCTAAAATCGATTTATTTTATCTTCATTGTTTCAAATCCACGACCATATACCCCGATTACAGAGCCCTGCGAAACGAAAGCATCGGGATCGATAGACTTTACCAAACGGAATATTGCAACCGACTGGTTTTTACGGGCAATAACCATCACCACCTTCATCGGTTCTTTCGAATACCAGCCTTCACCGTTCAGAATAGTTACACCACGATGTACTTCGTTGTTAATGCGATCGGCTATCTGTTCATGTTCACGCGAAATAATAAAGAATTGCACGGATTGACGTACTCCATTGACCACCATATCGACCGAAACCGACATAATCGCAAGAGTTACAAGTCCAAAAACAACTTTTTCAAGACTACCAAGAATTAGGTATGACGAACTGATAATGATAACGTCACAATAAAGCAGAGCACGCCCCAGAGTTATATTACGGCTTTGATTCAGAATTTTCGCAATAATATCGGTTCCTCCCGAACTACCGTTGGAGATAAAAACAACACCGACCCCCACCCCGGCCATGATGCTCCCGAGAATACACGCCATAAAAGAATCATTGGGCGCAACAAAAGTACCGCGTGGAATAATGGGGATAACAGAAAAAAGAAAAGTCAGCACGCCAACTCCGAAAATAGTTTTCAGACTGAACGACAGTCCGATGCTACGAATAGCAATCACCAAGAGAATGACATTGATAGCAAAATAGGGGATGGAAACCGGAATTCCGGTAGCGAAAAAGATAAGCGCACCTATACCGGTTACACCGCCACCAGGGATTTGATGCGGAAGCAGAAATGCCTTCCAGGCAAAGGCATAAAGCAGCAAACCGAATACAATTTGCACGTGATCTCTTATATCCGAAGCTTTCGGACGTAATTTACCTATATTATTCGGAATGCGAATTCCTTTGATCTTCAGTGAACGATTCATCTATTCTAACCGATTTAGAATCAATCTGCAAAATAATGGCTATTTTTGCAAAGCTTTATATGCAAAATCATTGCACCCTTATTTACAGCGATATTCAGGATAAGGAGCCACAAAGATACAACAATTTGAGAAGGAATACATGTCATTATCGATTCAACAGGCAACTAAATATTATGGCAAGCAGGCAGCCCTGAACAATGTTTCGTTCGAACTTCACGAAGGTGAAATTGCAGGATTTCTGGGCCCCAACGGAGCAGGAAAATCCACACTGATGAAAATCGTCACCGGATATATCTCGGCCGATGCGGGCACCGTTTCCGTTTGCGGCGAAAAGGTGACGGAGACCGGACTCGAGACACGCCGGATGATCGGTTATCTGCCGGAACACAATCCGCTTTATCCCGACCTGTACGTTAAAGAATACTTACAATTTGTTGCCGGAATGTATCATCTGGGCAAGCAAAGCAAAAGCCGTGTCGACGAAATGATCGAACGAACCGGGCTGACCAACGAATACAAAAAACGAATCGGACAACTCTCAAAAGGATACCGGCAACGCGTAGGATTAGCACAGGCGTTGATCCACGACCCCAAGGTGCTGATTCTTGACGAGCCCACCACAGGACTCGATCCCAATCAGCTCGAAGAGATTCGCAATCTGATTATTGAAGTAGGAAAAGAGAAAACCGTTCTCTTCTCAACCCACATCATGCAGGAAGTAAAGGCCATTTGCAAACGGGTCATTATTATCAACAACGGCCAACTGGCTGCCGACAGCACGGAAAATGATCTTGTACTTGAGGTCGATAAAGATCGGTTCAATACCTTAGTGGAGTTTGCCGGTGAGATTACACCTGAGAAACTCCGCTCGCTGCAGTTTGTGCTGCAGGTAGAGCCGATCGGCAACAACACCTTTCATATCATGAGTTCGGCAGATATCCGAACAGAGCTGTTTCGCGTTGCAGTAGAGACCAACACTCCGTTACTGACCCTCAAACGCGAAGAGCACAGTATGGAAGATGTTTTCAAAAAGCTGACCAACAATTAAAAGGAAACATTAAACCCGGTTATTATGTTTACCAAAATCAATTTCGACAAGTATTTCCGGCAGATTCGTCCCCTGAAAGGGGTACTTATTTTTATTGTTGTGATGATGGCTGCCAACTGGTTTTGGAAAATTTTTGTGCACGATGGCGATTACGATCCCAACGTGACCTTCTTGGGGCTTGATATCACGGCTCCTTTTCGTTTCGAACAAAAAGAAATAATCAGGGTGGTCAGTCTGATCTTCGAATTATTTGGGATCCCGTTCGCCATTAACCACGGAACTGCATTTGAATTTGTCAACAGACAAAGCTCAGACATTGCATGGGGATGTACAGGTCTCAAACAAGCCTTCATATTTATGTGCATTATGATATTCAGCTGCGGATCGTGGAGATCCAAATGGTGGTATATTTTGGGCGGCCTAGTAGTCGTGCACATAGTCAATATTGTGCGAATAAGTGTGGTTGGTATTGTATTGAGCCACAATCCCGCTGCTTTCGATTTGGTTCATACCTATTTTTTCAAATACATTTTTTACCTCATTATTTTCTTAATGTGGGTAGTGTGGGAAGAGTATTTCATCAAAAAAGAGCTTCGTACGAAAAAAGAAACCGGAGCTACTGACTATCAGTAAAACTCCGGTTCCGGTATTATTTCCTTTTTTCGAGCAGCTGCTTTATCTCTGGCAAAAGGCGGTCGATATCGCCTGCTCCGAAAGTTGCCAGTACATCAAAATCCTTTTTCTTTTCAAGAATCCCGAGCAGCTCCTGCTTCGCGCAAAGGGTCTTTTTAGGAACCGTAATCTTATCGAATATAATTTGCGACGAAACTCCCGGAATCGGTTGTTCGCGTGCCGGATAAATATCGAGCAGAATCACTTCGTCTAACTGCGAAAGAGCGGCCGCAAAACCCTCGGCAAAATCGCGGGTACGCGTATAGAGATGCGGCTGAAAAATACCACACACTTTACGCCCGGCATATACCTTTTTGATGGAGTTGATGCTGGTTTGCAACTCCGTAGGATGGTGAGCATAGTCGTCGATAAAGACAACTTTATCGTCTTTATACTGCATATCGAACCGGCGATGGATGCCTTTGAACGATGCCATTCCGTTTTTCAGCTCTTCCGCCGTTGCACCGGCCAACCACGCCATTGACATTGCCGCCGTACCGTTCTCCACATTTACCGGCACAGGCACTCCCAGCCGCACATTATGAATCTCTTCGGTAGGCGTATGAAAATCGAATGTAATTTCTCCGTTGGCAATACGAACATTGGTCGCTTTGAAGTCGGCATCCTCATCGACCGCATAGGTGTAACATTTCACCTCTTTCTGTAAACGTGGAGTCAACTCTGCTCCCTTTTTCACAAGGAGATATCCGCCTTCGCGTACTAATGAGGTAAAATGTTCAAAACTTTCGCGGTAAGCCTCGGGTGTTCCGTAAATATCCAGATGATCGGGATCGACAGCGGTGATCACCGCCATGTAGGGAGTGAGTTGATGAAACGAACGGTCGTACTCGTCGGCCTCTATCACCACATAATCGCTATGAGCGGACAAGAGCAGGTTCGTGGTATAATTTTTAGAGATTCCACCCAGAAAAGCATTGCAATCGACATGCGACTCTTTCAGCAAATGAGCCGTCATGGTCGATGTGGTTGTCTTTCCGTGTGTACCCGCAATGCAGATGCCACGTTGTTGACGGGTAATCTCGCCCAATACCTGAGACCGCTTCATCAGTTTAAAACCGTGACGTTCAAAAAAAAGCCGTTCCGAATGATCGGCAGGAACGGCGGGTGTATAGACAACAAGGGTATTGTCGGGTTGTTTGAACAGAGTGGGAATGTTAGCGACCTCATCGTCATAATGAATCGCAATATCCTCTTTTTCGAGCTGTTGTGTAAGGTCGGAACGTGTACGGTCATAGCCCGCAACATCGTACCCCTTTGATTTAAAGAAGCGCGCCAAAGCGCTCATCCCGATACCACCAATACCGAGAAAATAAAAATTTTGATAAGACATTTCTTTCTATATATCAGTTAACACGTGTTATGTCATCTACGGTTCGAGCAAAAATACTTCACCCGAAAAATCGATTCCTTGTCTGTTATTGCTGGTCACATTAACAGTCGCAGTTCCATTCAACCACACCGTAATGAAAAAATGGTATGTATCCTCCTTTGCCTGTACCTTAAAGTTCAGGATATAGTTCCCCTTCTTCGCATTAAACGAGATTTTTTTATCCCGCATCAGTTCAGCAAACTTAATGCCACCTTCACTATTCAACGGAGCTGAATACGCCCTGCCAAAATAAGGAAGATAGGAAATCGCCGAGTCTCTGGCAAGAGTAAGCGTGTAATCGGGCGTAAGAGAAATCATGCGTCCTCCCATGGGGTGCGCCTGATTCATGGTCACCTGGAACCTCCCCGACTCCACCACTTTTTTCACTTTGGCTTCTTTAGCCGCTTTTTTACTTTGCCGGTTTTCATTCTGGCTCCAAACAATCCCCGAGAAAACCAACAATCCGATCAACAGAAAGCATTTAGTCTTCATAAGCCTGTAAGATTAAGTTCAACCGTATCAATGCATCAAGGAGGCGGGCAACCCGACAATAGAACCGGAGCAACTATCTTCGGGAGCTCCGGTGACCGATGCCAGCGTATTCACCTCATTGTTTATGCGTAATAATCCAAGAAAAGCAAAAATCAAAGCCTCTTTATAATTGACCAATAATTTATCGGGAACACACAATTGATGAGAGGTCAATTGTTGCATCCTCTCTATCAGAAATTTATTCAGCGCACCACCACCGGTAACGAGCATTTTTCCCTTAGGCATAGCCGCCACATCGCGGGTGATCTGAAAGGCAATATGCTCAACCATGGTACGCATTTTATCTCTCAGCGACAGCGGTGCCTGTACCAACATCGGTTGAAAGACGTCCACAAACCACTCTTTCCCTAATGACTTAGGCCCATTCTCAGTAAAATAACTCTGGTTGTTCATTGCATCGAGCAGCTTGGAATCTACTTTTCCCGAACGGGCAAACTCTCCATCGCGGTCATACTCTTCGCCCATCTGGCGGGCTAAATAGTTGAGCGGCATATTACAAAGTGAGATATCGTAAGCAATTCGTTTGCCGTTACGATTGTATGAAATATTGGAAATACCTCCCAGATTGAGACAGAAATCGTAATCCGAAAACAACAACTGGTCACCGATAGGAACCAAGGGTGCACCCTGCCCGCCCAACGCCACATCCAGCGAACGGAAATCGTACACCACCGGCACACCAGCCTCAGCCTGAATCGCATTTCCATCGCCTATTTGCGACGAGAAGCCGAGGTGCGGCTGATGAAAAATAGTATGTCCGTGCGAAGCGATCAGGCATGGATACAAATCGTGTTTATCTATAAAAGAACGCACCTGCATACCGATATATTTCCCCAAATCGGCATGGGTCTTTACATAATCATAAGCCGACCCGTTCTCGAGGGTGCTCAATCGTTGCTTCCATTCGTCAGAATACGGAATGGTATCGGCAACAGTAATTTTATAATCGTATCTCCCTCCGGTGTTCCGGGCAAATTCACAATGCGCAATATCAAGTCCGTCGAGAGAAGTACCTGACATCAATCCGATAACGGCATATGTAAATGATTGTATCATAATATTGTGATGACAGAACCCCAAAAGCGATTCATTGGTTTCTTTGTGGATGACAAATTTACTGGATTTTTTTTATATGCCACTGTTTAAAAAGTAGAAGGTTATAATCCTATTAAAAATTCGGTCAGATTTTGTTCGTGAGTGAAGTTGAGTTTCTTGCGCAATCTGTAACGAGCCATCTCAACACTTTTGACCGAGATATTCAACAATCCAGCAATCTCTTTTGATGAAATATTCATCCGAATATAAGCCGCCAACTTCAAGTCGGAGGTGGTTAGTCCTGGAAATTGAGTGCTAAGCTTTACCAGATAGTTATCGTGTGTTTTATTAAAACTCATTTCAAAAACCTTCCACTCCTCATCCGGATTTTTATTTTTTTCAACAATATGTTTCAAGCCTCTTAACTCTGATGTTGGGATCATTTTATTAAGGGCCAGCTTCGCAATTTCTGCATCCAGTTTATTCATCAGTTTATTTTTATGTAACATGGATTTTGTTACACGCGACAATTCATCGGTTTGTGACCTTATCTGCTCCTGAAGCAGTCGATTCTCCATCTTCGACATCTCTTTTTCATGCTCTAATTCGATGCGCTTTTGTTCCTTCTGCCAACGCCGTTGTAAATATTTATAATAAATCATTGCAACCCCCAAAAGCGAAAGCAGCACTAGACACAGCCCAATCCAACCCATATACCAGGGAGGTAAAATAGTAATTCTGAGTTCTTGCGAATAATAGACTTCGTTGGTTCCAACAATAGTGGCCTTAACCTGAAAGACATAGTCTCCTGCAGGCAAATTTGTAAATGTTGCCATATTACTGGTCGAGGGAATAGAGAAATTTTCCGAATTTCCCTTAAGGCGATAGCTGTAGCGTATGTTCCCTTCATTTTCATAATCAGGCAATGTAAAGCGAATAAAGATTGTATTATGCCTGTAAGGAAATTCAATAGCGTGATTCTTATAATACTCCAACGAATGTGGCAGTGTAATCGATTTCATTACATTCGTAAAGGTTCCGATATCTCGCAGATAAACCGGGTTCGATTTGGTCTTAGGTGAGTACTTCGTGTTTATCACAGCAAAGCTATTCGATGTACAGACCATATAAGCCCCATCGGATACTCTTTCAATATCCTCGTATGTGCTAATTAACTGTTTATTAAGAGACTCCATATTTCTATTCTCAAGCGAAGGTCGTCGTGTCAGATAATTTTTAATACAGAAGAAGCTTCCCGATGCATAACACCACATCCGCTCAGCATCCATTTGTAAACGATGAATGTTGACCTGTTTTGGAAGCACTCTATTGATCACAGGATCGGGCATAAATTTCTGCTGCGCATAATCATACTTGAGAATACCTTTTTCTGCATCTACGGCAAATACATTGCCATTATACGAATATATTCCTCGAGCAGTAGAATGATCTATACCAATATCCTTTAATTGGTTGCTACTATAAATTACACTATTAAAAGTCGGATCGAACTTGACTTTGTAAAAACCAGCAGAGATACTCCCGATGTAAATATTATTATCCTTATCTTTTGCCAACGATGATCCATCGTATGGAAATACAGATTGTTCCTTAATCGTGTATTGCCCTCCATTTATATGCATCACACAAAGTCCGTCGTAGGTAAGAAACAGAACTGTTCTATCATCAATTTTGAGCCAGTGAGTAGCCCCGCTCTTTGTATAAATAAAATCTCCCCTGGAGCCTTCTACAGCATAAACGCCTTTATTGTGTGCACATAATAATTTATTTCCGACCACCACCAAAGCCCACACCTGTCCCTGCGATTTAGGCATAAGCGTAAATGAAAGTTCTCTTTCAGGAAAAGCAAGATCAGCAATTGCACAACTAAATAGTCCCTGGTTGGTTGCAAAAAAAAGCCTTCCATTATACTCTTGCACCTGATAAACAGAGCCCAGAACTCCTTTGGGATCGGGAAATGTACGAATCGGGCTATTCATCTGGATATGGCAAATTCCGCGATCAAGCCCTAACCATAAATTATTGGTCTGATCGGAGAAGACACTTAGCACCGTATTGTTAGGCATGCCCTTGGGTTTGTTAATGGTGGACACAATGTTCCCGTTGTAATCGGCAATTAACAAACCATTCAAGATCGTACCAAAGGCATATTTTCCTCCGGGCAGAGCGGTCATACTAAATATCTGATTCTTAACCAGAAAATCGTTGCACGGAAAAGAACTCTTTTCTATTCTCTCATTTTCCATTTTATATAACCCTTTATCAATAGTAGCTATCAATATGGAATTAGTAGAATAGGACTCCATTCCATACACACAATCACCCGTAAATATGTCGCCACCAGGAATACCTATCAATTTATCATTCTTCAGTTCCATTAAGCCTAAGACCTTCTCTTGTACAAAAAGCCGTCCGTTGGCTTTGAATAAAAATTGAAACCGGTTAGGTGCCGGAATAATAGAAATGGATTTGGTCTGCGTATTATATTTGTAGATATTTTTAAAACTATGGAAATAAACGGCATTAGCCAACAAAACAATCTTCCAGATTTCTTCATCGGCGAAACGAAGATGTGACGCTTTGGTTAATGAGGTATATTTCAGTTTACGTGTTGCAATGTCTTCTGACCAATACCCAAACTCATTGCGTACACCGGTGTATATTTTCTGGTCATCGGCAATAGCAATACTACGGACATTGGACGTATTATCAGGCAATTGATAAAGTTGCCACTGACTACCATCATACTCCAGCAATCCTGCCGAATTGGCAAAATACATATATCCTTTTTTATTCTGTGCGATTGCCCACGTTTGGTTAGCTGCGTTGTAGACATTCTTATCAAAATAAGTAATCTTCGGAACACAAACATTCTCTATTTTATCAATACCAACCGCTGCCGATTTGATAAAGGGGAACAAAAAAAGGATAATAATTATACGAGAAGAACTTTTCATAACAGTACTAAAAATAGAAAAAAGAAAGTTCAGAACAGCAATCACAACAAAGATAGTACATTATTCATCAAAAAATAATATATAGACACTATTCATTTTACTATGTTAATAACCAACAATTTAAAAAAATATTGTAGAGATAAAATAGAGGTTATTTATACATATTGTATGGTTTTTGTAGAGGTGTATTTATTGCAAAACGAATTCAAAGGATGTTACATTTGTGCAAACCTTTACAAAAAATGTTATTTGAAGACAAGGCTCTCTGAAGTAAGTTCGGATAGAGATTGCTTCATTGAAAAACACCAATAAATAAAACAATAATTTTATAGATACTTACAGAGTTCTTTTGCCTTAAATAAACTTTATTATCAAAATGAAAACACATTCTCACCTTATTGCACTTTTCTCCAAAAGAAAGAATCCTTCTTTCTTGTCTGGGTTCGAAAACCGAGCCCTAAGCAATGTATTTAACTTCCAAACAACGCAATTATATTAACTTGCTATTCTTGAACAAAGAATGCACAAATCTAAATTTATGAAGAAACGACTGATTTTTGTTATGTTTATTTTATTCAGTTTGGGTAAAATAACGGCACAAAACATTTCGGGTGTAGTTCGTGATGCAAACAGCGAACCACTTCCTGGCGTAACAGTAACACTGAAAGGAACCGGAATCGGAACCATTACCGACTTAAATGGTAAATTTATAATTAACGGGCAACATGTTATTGGAAAAATACTTTCTTTTAGTTTCGTCGGATACCAATCTGTCGAAAAACTAATTGAAAAAGAGACTGCTTTCACTATCACACTTCAAGAGGCTTCAAAAAATCTGGAGGAAGTGGTGGTAGTTGGTTATGGTACCCAAAAGAAAAAAGATTTAACAACCGCTGTATCAACTGTAAAATCAGGAGATATAGCTGACAGACCTCTTGTATCGGCCGCTCAGGCATTACAAGGAATGGCCGCAGGGGTACAGGTCACCGAAAATTCAGGAAAACCGGGAAGTGGATTATCTGTCAGAGTGCGTGGAACAACATCCATTAATGCCAATAATGAACCGTTATACATTATTGACGGCATTCCTACATCAGACACCAGAAATCTGCCCGTTGACGATATAGAATCCCTGCAAGTATTAAAAGATGCATCTTCTGCTGCTATTTATGGTTCGCGGGCTGCCAATGGAGTCGTTTTAATCACAACGAAGCATGGAAAAGCCGGAACCTCAAAAATTACATTGAACAGTTATTATGGTTTTTCAAGCCTTCCAAAAAAAATTGATGTTCTCAATTCCACCCAATTCATTTCTTTGATGGGAGATTTGGGATATGACACATCTATTCTATCAAGTACAACAAATACCGATTGGCAAAACGAGGTTTACCGCACGGCTCCTATCTTGAACACACAAGTTTCATTTTCCGGGGGGTCGGAAAAGACACAGTACTATGTTTCATTAGGGATGTTAGATCAGTCTGGAATAATAGATCCAACACAGTTCAAACGTTATTCCTTGAAAATCAACTTGGATCAAGAGATGAAGAAATGGCTGAAAATAGGGACCAACTTCTCGTGGAGCAAAGTTAACAGCAATGACGTAACAGACAATGCAGGTGTTGCAAAAGGAGGAGTCGTTTTGGGAGCTTTAACTACCCCTCCGACAATGAGCATATACAATAGCGATGGCACCTTTACCTCGAATCCTTATCAGGCAGGGTGGTCAAATCCTGTTGCTTACATGAAAGCCATTTCCAAGAATGCAAAAAGCGATAAACTATTATCAAACATTTATGCTGAGTTGTCATTAATGAAAGATCTTAAATTTAAAACAGCCATCTCGATTGAGAACAACAACTATCTGTATACCAGCTTTACAGATCCTTATTCCACCTCTGATGGAGTTTCGAAAAAAGGTATTGGAATTGCAGAAACCAAAAGAGATCTGACGTGGCTTACGGAAAACACATTAACCTATAATTTCAAAATAAATCAAAAACACAAAGTAGGTTTAATGGCAGGGACAACAGCACAAAAATATGATTATTATGAAACCTATCAAGAAAAGACAGGTTATTCCGGAAACTCTATTACAACATTAACAGCAGCAAGTACAACAGTTTCCAACAACTCAGAACCGGATCAATGGTCAATGGTGTCATTCTTTGGACGGGCAACGTACGATTTTGCAAGTAAATATCTGGCAACTATCAATGTTCGCCAAGATGGATCCTCGCGTTTCGGGCCAGACAGCAGATGGGGAACATTCCCATCAATATCGGCAGGATGGAGAATATCAGATGAAAAATTTATGGATGGTTGGAAAAAGTTTCTGGATGATATGAAAATCCGCGTAGGATATGGAATTGTTGGAAACCAACCATCGGATTTTTATGCCTATTATGCAAAAGAATCTTCGGGAGGAGCGTATCCATTCCCGGAAGGGGCAATAACCGCTATTCAACCGACATCTTCAGGGAACTCCAAACTTAAATGGGAGTCGACCAATCAAATCAATGCCGGTATCGATGCTTCTTTCTTCAATTCAAGAATAGTATTATCATTCGATTTATACTACAAAAAAACAAAAGATCTTATTATGTCAAAAAACATCCCGACACAAACAGGATTTTCGACACAAATGGTGAATGTCGGCAATGTTTCAAACAAAGGATTGGAGATAAATATAAATACAAGAAATCTGGTAAAGAAATTTAAGTGGAATACTGATTTTAATTTTGCCTTAAATCGCAATAAAGTATTGAATCTTGATGGGCAAACTCTTTATACAGGAGAGATTTACGAAAGAGGCAATGCCTCCATCATCAAAGAAGGAGAACCCATCGGTTCATTCTACGGATACATCTCGGAAGGAGTTGACCCTGCGACAGGTATGATTAAATATAAGACGGATGCCGACGGCAATAAGATTCAAACTATCATTGGCTGTGCACAACCTAAATTCACTTTCGGTTTAAATAACAGTTTCTCTTATAAAAACTTTGATTTGGGCATTTTACTCCAATGCGTTTACGGCAATGACATATTGAATGCTACCCGCATTGAAACTGAAGGTATGGAAAATTACAAAAATCAAACCACAGCAGTATTGCGCAGGTGGAAAAAAGCTGGCGATGTAACGGATATACCAGCAGCTATTGCAGGGAATACCGACAATTCACAAATATCCACACGCTTTATCGAAGACGGTTCTTTCTTGCGCTTGAAATCGGTGTCATTGGCTTATAATTTGAAAAACAATTTTCTTCAAAAATGCCAGATCAGCTCCATAAAACTATATGTAACCGCACAAAATCTAGCGACATTCACCAAGTATAAAGGCTATGACCCTGAACTCAGCTTTGGAGGAAGTAGTTCCGATGCTTCAACCGCCAATGCTGCATTAGGTATTGATTATGGTACATATCCACAACCTCGTACAATTATTTTCGGTATGAATATTGACTTCTAATATTAAAAAAACATATTATGAAACAGCCATATTTTATAAAAAGTTTACTGCGTGCAAAAATCATGCAATCAGAACATAATCTTACCAAAGCAATAAGTAAGATAGGAGTAGGCATTTTGATGGTTATAGCCACTGTATCATGTAGCAACTTCCTGACAACCGACACCGAATCATTTACTGCTAAAGAAACGTTCACCAACGACAAAGCCTGGCCCAGTGCAGCATTAGCAAGCTTATACAAAACGTTCCACACGGAATATTATCAGTTTGACATGTTTGTCAATGGAGATGTTTCTTCTGATGTTTGTTATGCAGGAGGAGATAATACGTCCAATTTTGAAATAGATGATTTTTCGATTTCTACCACCAACAGCAATGTAAAAAGAGACTGGACTTATCTTTATAATGCCATAATGATTTGCAATTCTGTATTGGAAGGTGCCGATGAATGTAAAGTAGAAGGTTTTACCGATAGCGACCGTTCAATTTTAAAAGGAGAAGCAAAGTTCATTCGCGCAGTGCATTATTTCAATTTAGTAAGACTCTGGGGCGGCGTTCCCATCGTATTATTAAGTGACCCAAATCAAACTGCAACATTAGCACGTTCGTCAGAAACCGAGGTGTATAGCCAGATTGTATCTGATTTGACTGATGCAATCAGTGCATTACCTGCAACTCAATCGGAAACGGGAAGAGCCACAAAAGGCGCAGCTCAGGGCATGCTGGCTAAAGTATATGCCTCAATGCCTACTATCGACTACACAAAGGTGCTGGAATACTGCAATGCCGTACTGGCAAATACCAGTTACGAATTAGTCTCCGACTATGCTGAGCTGTTCGATGGAAACCACGAAAACACTACGGAATCTTTGTTTGAAATTCAATTTGATGCAGCTACTGCTGGGGCTTGGGGCCCGGAAATGTTTTTGCCGTATTCTCTATCGGGAGACTCATGGAAAAAATTCAATACACCTTCCAAAACTTTAATAAATACGTATGACGACGAAGGAGATAACGTACGAAAAAATGCAAGTGTCATTTTTGAGGATTGTACAGGTTATTATAGCGACGATGTATGGGGAACTACCATACCTTTTGCTTACAAGTTCAAATCAGCCAACGGATGGAACAGCAGTAACAATATTATTTACTTACGTTTAGCCGATATCATTTTACTTAAAGCCGAAGCATTAAATGAAACTGGAGATTTATCCGGTGCCAAAACGTTATTAAATAAAATTCGGTCGAGAGTAGGGCTGGCCGACAAAAACCCCACAAACCAAAGTGATATGCGTACAGCCATTGAAAAAGAAAGATTTCTGGAACTGGCATTTGAAGGTCATCGTTGGTTCGATCTAAAACGCACAGGCAGGGCGATTACTGTAATGTCAAGCTGTGAAACCAGAAAAGCAGCATCAAGCGCCTATGGTTCAAGTATCACCCAAAATGATCTATTGTGGCCGATTCCGGCAACAGAAATACAATTGAATCCAAATCTTACACAAAATTCCGGTTACTAATCACAGGTAAAAAAGCCGGTCTTACCCAGCTGAAGACCGGCTTTCTTATAACACTCGAATGTAAGATTACACTCTTTTATCTGCACCTCACAAACAAAAAACAATGACAAAACAGTTACTTAAATTTGGGCTTATACTTGTTCTGATTTTTTGCATGTCCAATGTATCTGCACAAAATGAAATAAGGAAAAAATGGTATGCAACTGTTTATACAACTGCCCAGAACACTGATTTAAGAATCAGCAAAACAAATGCATTACAATTTCAAAAATCATCGCAACCCATTGAGAAAGACGTTTGGATCTTTATTGATCCTTACAAAAAATTTCAGACAATTTTTGGCATTGGAGGAGCCATTACCGATGCATCAGCCGAAATTTTTGCAAAACTGACACAAACACAACAAAATGAACTGTTGGAGGCTTTCTATAGCCCACAGAAAGGGATAGGCTATACTTTCGCGAGAACTAACATCGGTAGCTGCGACTTTTCAAGTGACAGCTACACTTATGTTACAGATAAAGACAAGTGGCTCAAAACATTCAATATATCACACGATAAACAGTACAAGATTCCATTAATAAAAAAAGCCATGACAGTCGCAGGCGGACGCTTAGCATTATTTGTCAGTCCATGGTCGCCACCGGCATGGATGAAAGACAACAACGACCGGATGCATGGCGGAAAATTGTTGCCGCAGTACTGGCAAACATGGGCAAATTATCTTATAAAATTCATTCATTCCTATCAATCGGAAGGCATTCCTGTGTGGGGTTTATCCGTCCAAAACGAACCGATGGCTATTCAAAAGTGGGAATCATGTATTTACACCGCAGAAGAGGAGCGGGATTTTATAAAAAAGAATCTTGGGCCAGCCCTTGTAAAAGCCGGACTGGGGTCTAAGAAACTTATTGCATGGGATCATAATAGAGACCTGATTTACCAAAGAGCAAGTGTCATAATGCAGGATCCGGAAGCAGCTAAATATGTCTGGGGATTTGGCTATCATTGGTATGAAACGTGGAGTGGAAGCGACATGCAATACGAAAATCTGAAACGGGTAAAAGAGGCATTTCCGGCAAAGAACATTTTATTTACCGAAGGATGTATCGAAAAATATGATGCCGCAAAAATCAATGAATGGTGGCTGGGTGAGCGTTACGGCAAGGCTATGATCAATGACTTTAACAATGGATCCAATGGCTGGATCGACTGGAACATTCTACTCGATGAAACAGGAGGTCCGAATCATGCAGGAAATTTCTGCTATGCCCCTGTTCACGTCAACCCGAATACTGGACAACTTACCTACACAAATATTTTTTATTACCAAGGACATTTTTCTAAATTTGTCAAACCCGACGCACAACGCATAGCATGTTCCACCACGCGCTCACAATTATTGGCAACAGCGTTTATTAATAAAGATGGAAATATTGCTCTCATCGTAATGAATCCAACTAATGACCATTTAAATTACAATCTACTAATTCAGGATCAATCATCTATAATTGATGCCTTACCCCATTCCATGTCGACAATTATACTAAAAACAACAAATACCCATGAAGTTTTCAAATAAAATTAGTAGTTGCACAATTTTGTTTCTGTGGATGGCCTTTGCCAATGCACAAACCATCGAATACCGATTGACTAAACCTGACAGATCTGCTTTGTTTGCCAAACAACAACCGCTTATATTTAGTTCTACCAGTCACAATAATTTACCTACCATAACATTGGATGCAAGCAAAAAATACCAGTCTATCGATGGATTCGGATTTGCATTGACCGGAGGCAGTGCATACCACCTGATGCAAATGACTCCCCAGACACGAACCAAATTATTACATGAACTTTTTGCCTGCAACGACAGTAATATTGGCATCAGCTATCTACGCATCAGCATTGGAGCGTCCGACCTCAACGATCATACCTACTCATACGACGATCTTCCGAATGGGTTAACCGATTGGTCATTAGATAAATTTGATTTGGGAACAGATAAAAAAGAACTGATCCCTGTCTTAAAAGAAATCTTGAGCATTAATCCACACATCAAGATATTAGCCTCTCCATGGTCGGCTCCCACATGGATGAAAACCAACAACGATTTTCGGGGAGGTAGCCTCAAGTCAGATTGCTTCAATGTCTATGCGCAATATTTTGTGCGCTACATTCAGGCAATGAAAAAACAAGGGATTCGCATTGATGCCATCACTGTGCAGAATGAACCACTCCATCCCGGAAACAATCCAAGTATGTACATGACAGCAGCCGATCAATGTATGTTTATTAAAAAACATTTAGGCCCGGCATTCCAAGAAGTAAAGATTGCTACAAAAATCATTATTTACGATCACAATGCCAATCGCCCCGATTATCCGATTTCTATCCTTAACGACAAAACTGCCCGGCAATACATCGACGGATCTGCATTTCACCTATATGAAGGTTCTATTGATACCTTAAGTGAAGTACATCGGCTGCATCCCGATAAAAATCTTTATTTTACCGAATTATGGATGGGTGCTCCCGGCAATTTTGGACAAGACATGTCCTTTCATATCAATCAACTCATCATTGGAGCTGTCCGTAACTGGTGCCGAAACGTAATTGAATGGAATCTCACCTCCAATCCTCAACTAGAGCCACATACTGACCAAGGAGGCTGTGACCGCTGCCTAGGAGGCATCACCATTGATGGAGACAAAGTAACACGCAACGCCGGCTATTACATTATTGCCCACGCATCAAAATTCGTACGTCCAGGCTCAACGCGTATTAAGTCTACATTGCCCGCCAATAAATCTTTGAACAACATTGCTTTTATCACTCCAAAAGGAGAAAGAGTATTGATTGTGATCAATAACAACGATAAACAAATCGATTTTTGTATTAAAGAAAACGGCAAAACAGTCCACACTTTTCTCCCAAGCGGAACTGTCGGCACTTATGTTTGGAAATGAATTCAATTACCTATGAAAAAAACATTGTCTATCTTGGCATTAACCATTTTAGTGATTACCGCATCCGGCCAAAAAGCAGACCGGTTTGTAAACGACTTGTTGTCGAAAATGACGCTCGATGAAAAAATAGGGCAACTAAACCAGTATACCGGAGATTGGGGCGCTACCGGAAAAATTACGTCTGACGGAGAGAAAGAGAAACAGATCAGAGAGGGCAAGGTCGGTTCGATGCTGAACGTTATTGGTGTGGACAAAACACGGAAATTGCAGGAACTGGCTCTGCAGTCGCGATTACACATCCCCCTAATTTTCGGACAAGATGTTATTCACGGATTCCGGACTACATTTCCGGTGCCACTGGGAGAGACTGCTTCGTGGGATTTAGCCTTGATCGAAAAATCAGCTCGCATTGCTGCCACCGAAGCGGCGGCTTACGGTATTCACTGGACTTTTGCCCCGATGGTGGACATTGCACGCGATCCGCGTTGGGGCCGTGTAATGGAGGGTGCCGGCGAAGACACCTACCTTGGATCGAAAGTGGCTGTAGCACGTGTTAAAGGGTTTCAGGGCAACGGACTGGGCAACACAGACGCTATCATGGCTTGTGCCAAACATTTCGCAGCCTATGGCGCTGCAGTAGGCGGCCGCGATTACAACTCGGTAGATATGAGCCTTCGCCAACTCAACGAAACTTACCTGCCGCCTTTCAAAGCAGCCGTAGATGCTGGTGCAGCTACACTGATGAACTCTTTTAACGATCTGAATGGAGTGCCGGCCACAGGCAATGCATACCTGCTACGCGAAAAGCTGAAAAAGGAGTGGAATTTCAAGGGTTTTGTGGTAAGCGACTGGGGAAGCATCGGCGAAATGGTTCCGCACGGTTTTGCAAAAGACGAATACGATGCTGCGCTGAAGGCAATCACGGCCGGGAGCGATATGGATATGGAAAGCCGGTGTTATCGCAATAATCTGAAACAACTCGTGCAGGATGGCAAAGTACCGGTTGCACTTATCGACGATGCGGTCAGACGCATATTAATCAAAAAATATGAACTTGGACTGTTTTCGGACCCCTACCGTTTTTGTAACGAGGAGAGAGAAAAAGCAGAAACAAACAACGCAGACAACCGAAGCTTTGCCAGAGAGATAGGAGTCAGGAGCATTGTCCTGCTCGAGAATAAACCGGTTAACGGCAAGCCTTTACTGCCTCTTTCGAAAAGCAACGCTAAAATTGCCCTTATAGGCCCTTTCGGGAAAGCAACTACCGCACACCATGGATTCTGGGCCGTTCCATTCCCTGATGACAGCCAACGCATTGAAACACTTCACGATGCTATCGCGGCCCAACTCGACAAAAACGCATCTCTGATTTATTCAAAAGGATGCAACATACAGGATAACGACACCTCTCTTTTTGCCGAAGCCAGAAAAACAGCGTTATCTGCTGACATGGTAATTATGACGTTGGGCGAGGCTCCCGATATGAGTGGAGAAGCAAAAAGCAGAAGCTCGTTGCGGTTACCTGGTGTGCAGGAAGAGTTGTTAAAAACCATCTTTGCCACCAACAAACCGGTGATCTTGCTGATAAGTGCCGGAAGACCGCTTATTTTCAACTGGGCTGCCGATAATGTGCCGGCCATATTGTATACCTGGTGGTTAGGCACGGAAGCCGGCAACGCCATTGCCGATGTGCTGTTCGGGAATTATAATCCGTCAGGAAAACTACCGATAACCTTTCCACGCACGGAAGGGCAGATTCCTATCTACTACAACCACTACAACACAGGGAGGCCGGCCAAAGACGATAATGACAAGACGTATGTTTCTGCCTATATCGACCTTCCCAGCAGTCCGAAATACGCTTTCGGATACGGGTTAAGTTATACCCGCTTTGAGATAGGCAATCTACAACTTTCATCCGATAAAATGAAGATAAACAAAGGCAAAATAGAGGCTCGTGTCGATGTAAAAAATAGTGGTGATTATGACGGAGAAGAGGTTGTGCAACTTTATATTCACAAGCTGATAGGAAGTGTAGTTCGTCCGGTACGCGAACTGAAGGGATTTCAAAAAATATTTCTGAAAAAGGGAGAGTCTAAAGCCATCACATTTACCCTGACTCCCGAAGAGTTGAAGTTTTACAACGACAAAACGGAGTTTGTTAATGAAGTCGGAGAGTACGAATTGTTTATCGGCGACTCATCATTGGCATCACTCAAAAGCCGTTTTACATTGAATGAATAGATTGCAAAACTCAGAGAACAAAGAAGCTTGATATTATTATGGAAAAGACTCTGATCAAATCCGAACGCAATATTGCTCTTGACATCTTTCGGGGGCTCACAATCTGTTTTATGATTATTGTGAATACTTCCGGTAATGGAGATACTACATATTGGCCCCTCAAACATGCCGACTGGAATGGTTTTACACCTACCGATCTTATTTTTCCTTCTTTCCTTTTTGCTGTAGGGACATCGCTTGCATTTGTCCTGACAAAATGGAGGACAATGCGCCAAAGCGAAGTATTAATAAAAATCATAAAGAGGACATTCATCATTTTTATTATCGGCTTCCTGATGTACTGGTTTCCATTTTTCCGACTCGACAATCAGTTGCATATCATTGCGGCGCCACTCTCCAACACCCGGATTATGGGAGTATTACAACGTATTGCATTGTGCTATGGCATCAGTGCTGTGCTTATTTATTTTTTAGGGTTACGAAAAACACTTGGGATAGCTCTGCTCATATTACCGCTTTATTGGGCTTTACTCTGGTTTTTTGGTACGGACGGCGCTCAATATACCAAAGCAGGGAATGCCGTTCTCAGACTTGACGTGTGGGCTCTGGGAACCAAACATCTTTACACGGGAGAAGGATTTCCGTTTGATCCGGAAGGTATTCTGAGTACTATACCGGCTCTTTTTAATGTGATGGCAGGGTATTTCGTCGGAACATTCTTGCAAAAAAAGAATTTGCAATTGAAAGGTCTTGCCTATATGACAATTCTCGGCGTTGGAATGATCCTCATTGCCGCTCTTTGGAATGAAATTCTACCGGTGAACAAAAAACTATGGACAAGTTCATTCGCTTTGCTCACCGTTGGGCTTGATTTCGTTATTATTTCTTTGATCGTATATGTGACTGATATTCTGAAATTCCGGAAAGGAATCGGATTCTTTCTGACAGTAGGGAAAAATCCTTTGTTAATCTACCTAATGAGCGAGTTGGGTGTCACGGTGCTTTGGATGATTCATATAGGTGACGTACCTTTGTTCCGTTGGCTTTATACCCATATCTTTGCTTACGCCGGCAGTTATTTCGGTGCATTTCTATTTGCTATCTGGTGGATGCTAACCTGCTGGTTATTAGGATACATTCTTGACAAAAAGAAAATATACATTAAAATTTAGTCACTCATGAGGGTTCATAACAACTACAGAAGTAAAATTCTCATAGCCGCTTTTTGTTTTCTGAACGTTTTGCCCCTGTTTGCCCTTACAGAAAACGAAACAGAAATAAGCGTAAGACAATTGATAGAAAGGGTATTGCCCGGACAATCAACCTATTTCGATCTTAATGTAATCGCACCCGTCAATGGACACGATCTCTTTGAGATCGATAAAAACGGAAACCGTATTGTTCTACGAGGCAATAACCCCGTATCTTTGGCAGTCGCCTTCAACACCTATCTGACAGAAGTAGCTTGTGTTAGTTATAGTTGGGAAGCCAATGGCCCCTTGAAAATTGATCGGAAATTACCGCTTCCGCAGACAAAAATACAACGGACATGCAGCGTTAATGAACGATTTTTTAATAATACCTGCACTTTTGGATACACATTCCCTTATTGGGACTGGCAAAAATGGGAACGCTTCATTGACTGGATGGCTATGAATGGGATAAACAGGCCCCTCATGCAAACGGGACAGGAAGCTGCATGGCTGGAAGTATGGAAATCTTTTGGGATGACAGATCAACAAGTATGCAGTTTTTTCAGTGCACCGGCACACTTGCCATGGCATCGGATGGGGAATATGGATAGCTGGGGAGGACCACTACCTCTCTCGTACATTGAACAGCAGTCAAGGCTTCAAAAACAGATTCTCCAACGCTGCCGTCTGCTGGGAATGAAACCCATTCTTTCTGCTTTTGCCGGGCATGTGCCGAAAGAGTTACAAAAAATTTATCCCAAGGTTAAAATTTCGACTATTGAACCCGGATGGGGAGGCATGGATTCGACATATACCACCCATTTTCTGGATCCACAGGAACCATTATTTGCGGAGATTCAGAAACGATTTATTACCACCCAACAACAACTCTATGGCAACGATCATCTTTATTCTGCAGATCCGTTTAATGAAATATCCCCTCCTTCGTGGGAAAGCAATTTTTTAGCACGCGTGAGTAAATCCATTTATGAGTCAATGTCCAACGCAGACCCAAAAGCCGTATGGTATCAAATGTCATGGACATTTTATTTTGATACTGCCCATTGGACTCAACCCCGTCTGGCAGCCATGATTCACGAAGTACCTAAAGGCAAATTAGTGTTTTTAGACTATGTAAGTGAAGAACAGGAATATTTTCTAAAATCGGATGCATTTCATGGAGCTCCGTTTATTTGGTGCTATCTTGGTAATTTCGGGGGTAACACTCATTTAGTAGCTCCTTTGCATAAAGTAATGACCCGGTTAAAAAATGTCCGTCAAAACGAAGGATGTATCGGAATTGGATCTACACTTGAAGGCATCAATGTCAACCCCATAATCTATGAAATGGTACTCCAGGCTCCATGGCTGAGTCCTAATGAAATGGATGTCCAACAATTTATCCGAAAATATGCCGACAGAAGATCTGGGAATGCCGATCCGGCGGTTCGTAAAGCTTGGGAGATTTTATCCGAAAAGGTTCTGGTCGACACTGCTGTAGGAATCTGGAATCATTGTACGGTCTTTCAAATGTCGCCGGTTCTGGACTACAATCGCCATTTTTGGAGTACAAATGCTGACATACCTTACAGTAACATTGATTTACTCCATGCCATTGACTACCTGCTCCAAGGAAGAAAAGAATCAAAGAAAGCGGATGCATACCAATATGATTTGGTGAATTTAACACGACAACTACTTGGAAATTACGGATTTAAAATTTACAGTCAAATAACCGATTCATATCGTAAAAAAGATTTGAATTCCTTTCAAAAATATTCTGACCAATTTATTCGGCTTGGGTTAGAAATAGACAGTCTGTTGGGAACCCGGCACGAATTCTTACTTGGCAACTGGATTTCCGACGCATCTAAAACAGGGAAAACGCAATCGGAGAAAGACTATTATACCCGCGATGCCCGCGAAATTATTACCATCTGGCACAAAGGAGGCGGAGGATTGACCGATTACTCTAACCGGCAATGGAATGGACTGATAAGCAGTTACTATATTCCACGCTGGCAAGAATTTTTCAATCGGTTAAAACGATGCCTGCAAACACAAACACCATTTGATGAAAAGGAATTCACACAGTGGGGTGCCGTTTTTGAACAAAATTGGGTAGATAATAACCATGAAAGTTTTACCACAAAGACACAATCAGATCCGGTAGTTTTGTCAGAACAGTTGATTTATAAATACAAAAACAGCATTTTATCGAATCGCTAAACGGTATTTCTTTTTACAACAAAGGGCTGAACAAACGGGCAACGGACTCTTTAATGCGGGTTAGGATAGGTCGGTTACTCCACTCTTCAAGAGTAATTTCGGAGCATTGTGCCTGATCTTGCAGAAAAACATCTCTCAATGCCACCGCTGTTTTTTCATCGTAAATGAAAGCATTGAGCTCGAAGTTCTGTTCATAGCTTCTGAAATCCATGTTGGCCGATCCTATGGTCGATATCTGATCGTCGACCACAATGGCTTTACTGTGCATAAAAGCATTGCGGTAAAGATAGATCTTCACCCCGGCTTCGAGCGATTGGGTAATATACGAATAGCTGCATGACTGGGTCATAAAGGTGTCGGTGCGCTCCGGTATCATCACACGCACATCCACACCACCAAGAGCGGCCGTCTGCAAAGCCGACATAATGATATCCGTTGGCATAAAATAGGGTGTTTGAACATAGACATACTTTATGGCAGAGGTAACGGCAACAAAAATGCCCTGCTGAATATTCTCCCAATCGGAATCGGGACCGCTGGTCACGATCTGAATCACATTGTCAAACGCTGGAATAGGCGGAATGTATGGAAAAAAATGATCGCCGGACAGTAGCTGACGACTGACGAAGAACCAATCGGTAAGGAATGCATTTTGCAATCCGTGAATTGCCGGCCCTTCGATGCGCATAAAGGTATCACGCCACATACCCAGCTTATTGCCGGTGAGATAGCGATCGGCAATATTCACTCCACCGGTAAACCCTACCCTGCCATCGATAATGACGATTTTACGGTGGTTGCGGTAGTTAATTCTGTTCTTGCGGATTGTTATTTTGAAATGCGCCGGCAAAAACGAATAGAGCTCGATGCCTACTTCCCGTAGTTCGTCTTGCTGCGGACGTTTGAAGTGAAAACTACCCACAAAATCGAAAATCAGACGAATACGAACACCCTGCGATGCTTTGCGTATAAGCAACTCCCTGAAACGCCGTCCCATCTCATCGTTCTCGATAATATAAAATTCGATATGAATCTCTTTCGTGGCCCGTTCGATTTCACCGAACAACGCATCGAACGTATCGACACCATTGGTATAAAGGCTAATATCGTTACCGTGAAAAGCCAGCGCTTCGCTGTTGTTTTGCAGTAAACGAATCAAATGTTTGTTACTTGCCGAAAGCAAACTGTTGTCCACATCCAGCTCTTCGAGATTGACCTTGGGCCGGTTATGAAGCCGACGGATGCTCTTTTTGGCTACAATCTTCTGCTTGCGGTAGTCCTGCCCCAGATAAAGATAGAGGATAATACCAAGAACAGGAAGAAAAATCAGCACAAGAATCCACGCCAGCGACTTCACCGGATTGCGATTCTCCAGTAAAATCACGACAATGGTTGGTGCTACCGTGAAAAGATAAATGCACAGCAACACCCATTCCGGAATGGCAGACAGTTGAAACATTTGTTAGTTCTTTTATGTCTCAAATAGTAGATAACCACAAATGTAAATACTTTTAACAACAAAAACAAAGAGAATCTATAACAATCTGCCATCAAAGAGAGTTAGGCAATCCATTTACACGCGTTCAACCTCTCATTGCAGGTTTTGCCACCCCTTCTTTTTAACTTCGTCGAGTATCAGCCAGAAGGCCACCGCCGAAAGGACAATCCACAAACCGATTACCCATTGAAAACCGGATAAAAGCCAGTGCCCAACGCCAAGCAGACCCGGAACAATCAAAAACAACATGGTGCGAATGAAGGTCCCCCCCTGATTAGCACCTTCCAGCGCTGTCGAGAACGGAAGTTTCCGAACCATGAGATAGGCCATGAAAGAGCCTATCACACACAAATTGAGGCAGCCGAGCAACAGATTAGGCAATGCGGAGAACCCGAGCAGTCCCACCCCCAACACTACCAACAGGAGCGCAAACGGGGCAAGAAAAAGAAACAACATGCATTTGAACGTTCCGCTAATCACATGTCCGGGATTTTCGAGCGGAGTAACAAAAAAGATCCACGACGCCTTAAACTTGTCCGAATAAACCACCTGCATCAAGGCCGTACTCAACGGCAAACTGCACATGTACAAGATCAGAAGCAAAATGGGCATCCATTTGGGACTATGAAGCGAGAGTCCCTCAAGCCCATGATTTTGAAACAGCATGACTACGCAGATAATTATGATACTGCCGAACGAAGGGTATACTTTCATCTTGAAATCGCGGCTCCGGGTCATCATGCTGGAGGAAAAAAGGAATCCGGCACGTTCGGCACCGGGTTTTGTAACCCAACGGGCCAGACGTTGCCAAATCGATTTTCCGGCCCGATTCGTTCGGCCATCTACATCCGGTTTCGTAGTGACAGTACTCTGTTCGGTAGTACCGCCGGTAATCATTCCCAGTTTTTGATTGAACGACGGAGCAAAAAACCGGACAACGACCCAAATGGAAAGCAGAGGGACAACAATGGACAGTGCAAGGCTTACAGCAGATCCGAGGGTAAATCCGCCACCCGAAAGAGCCATGCAGCCATCGGCAAACCAAAAGGAGGGAACAACCTGAACAAAAGGAATTTCGTTGATATTTATGTGCTGCATCAAACTGGAATTGACCATGCGGGGCAACACCTGATAAGCCAGCATCACAATCATTACAAATCCGATTTGGATAGATCCGATGATATTCTGGAATTTTGCCGGTGTGGTAATTTTCAGAATCAGCAGGTACACCGCATTAATAAAAAAGATGCTGAGTAGCGTCATCAGCAAAATCATCAGGACAAACGGCAGGATAACGAGAGGACCTTGCATGATCGTTGCCACAACCAGAGCCGGCACCGACAACGGTAACACGATGATAGAGGTACGAATGCCGATATGCAGCAATCGGGCAGTCATAAATGTGGCATCCGAAACAGGTTTCGGGAGTATAATCAGATTATCGCGAATATCAATCAGCACCGAGGTGAAGTCGGTAATCAACGTAAGGCAGACCATAAAAATAAACATGGTCATAAACAGAGAGAGTTTGGTCAGCATCCCGTTGCCGACGGCAAAGGCGAACAACATAAGAAGCCCCATGATCAGGCTACTGAATATTGTCTTCAACGTAGCTCCGTTGACCTCTTTCTTCTCCTTTTTTCTGCGGTTACTGCCAAAAGATGCCGGTCTGCGGTTGTCCATCGTGAGTTTGGCCGACAATATGGCTCGCAGTTGTACTATGTCTACCCCGAGGCTACGGTAGAGCGATGCCGGCAACAGAACCAGCCAAAGAAAAAATTTATCGATGAAGTTCATAGACGAATCAATCAAATGCGTTCAACAACTTCTCGCTGGCCTCGTGCATCGACTCGGTAGCCGTCAGCCCGGCAAATATATCTTCGAGACTCTCTTTGTTCTGAAGCTGACGCAATTCGTCGATAGAGCCGTCGGCCACCACCTCCCCTTTGTCAATCAGGATAATGCGGTTGCTCACTTTCTCCACCACATCCATCATGTGGCTACTGTAAAAGATGGTTTTTCCGCTTTTGGCCAGTTTATCGATAAGTTCCTTGACAATAATCACACTGTTGGCATCCAATCCACTGAGCGGTTCATCCAGAATAATGATTTCCGGATTGTGCAACAACCCCGAAGTAATCAACACCTTCTGTTTCATCCCTTTCGAGAAGGTATCCATGCGTTGATTCATGTTACCGGACAGTCCGAAAGCATCCAACATTTTGCCAGCACGTTCCGTTACCACCCCTTCGGGTAGGTTATACAACGAACCCATCAACGAAAGGAACTCGTTTGGAGTCAACACATCATACAATTCAGCCAGTTCGGGAACAAAACCGATAAGCGATTTTACCGCAACCGGATCTTTTCGGATATCGATGCCTTTCACAAAGACATCGCCGGTAAAATCGGCCAACAAACCGGCCAATATTTTCACCGTCGTACTCTTTCCGGCGCCATTCGGTCCGATGTAGCCGATTACCTGACCGGGCTCGATATCGATGGAAATATCTTTCAACACGTGTTTTGTGCCGTAGAACTTGTTGAGGTTCTGAATGCGGATAATGGGTTCCATGGAAACTAATATTAAAACATGGGATGTAGACATTCAAAATATCTACATCCCTCTTTTTGCAAACTATTTACATCAATTTTCTGTACCTGATCCGCTTCGGAGCTTCGTCGCCGAGGCGCATCTTTTTATTTTCTTCGTATTCGGAGTAAGATCCTTCGAAGAAGAATACTTCGGAGTTACCTTCAAAGGCAAGAATGTGGGTACAGATGCGGTCGAGGAACCAGCGGTCGTGCGAGATGACCACGGCGCATCCGGCAAAATCGTCCAGACCCTCCTCGAGAGCACGCAGCGTGTTTACGTCGATGTCGTTGGTAGGTTCGTCGAGCAACAGCACGTTAGCGCCCGATTTCAGGGTCATAGCAAGGTGCAAACGGTTACGTTCACCACCCGACAGTACGCCACAGAGTTTCTCCTGATCGCCACCGGTGAAGTTGAAACGCGACAGATAAGCACGTGCATTCACCTCCTTGTTGCCCACGCGAATCAAATCATGACCACCCGAGATTACCTGATAAACGGTCTTCTCCGGATTAATATCCTTGTGTGTCTGGTCGGCATAGCCCAACTGCACGGTTTCGCCCACATCGAAGGTGCCTTTGTCTGCTTTTTCGAGTCCCATAACGAGACGAAAGAGGGTGGTTTTACCTGCACCATTCGGCCCGATAATTCCCACAATGCCATTCGGCGGCAACGAGAAATTGAGGTTATCGAACAACAGGCGATCGCCGTACGCCTTGGCCACACCCTGTGCCTCGATCACTTTGTTACCCAATCGGGGACCGTTGGGAATAAAAATTTCGAGATTCTCTTCGCGATCCTTCTGGTCTTCGTTCAGCAATTTATCGTAGGCGCCCAAACGGGCTTTGCTCTTGGCATGACGGGCTTTCGGTGCCATGCGCACCCATTCCAACTCGCGTTCGAGCGTTTTACGGCGTTTGCTGGCCTGTTTCTCTTCCTGCGCCATACGGGAAGTCTTCTGGTCGAGCCACGAGGAGTAGTTGCCCTTCCAGGGAATTCCTTCGCCGCGGTCGAGTTCGAGAATCCAGCCGGCCACGTTGTCGAGAAAGTAGCGGTCGTGGGTGATGGCAATCACCGTGCCTTCGTATTGCTGTAAATGTTGTTCCAACCAGTCGATCGACTCTGCGTCCAGGTGGTTGGTCGGCTCATCGAGCAACAGGATATCGGGCTGTTGCAACAGCAAACGACACAACGCCACTCGACGGCGTTCACCTCCGGAAAGGTTTTTTACCGGGGCATCTTCGGGCGGACACCGGAGCGCATCCATGGCACGTTCCAGCTTGTTGTCTATATTCCAGGCATCCAGATGGTCGAGTTTCTCCTGCAACTCACCCTGACGGGCAATCAACGCATCGAAATCGGCATCGGGATCGGCAAACTTTTCGTTGATCTCTTCAAACTCTTTGAGCAAGTCCATCACCTCCTGAACACCCTCCTGAACTACTTCCTTCACGGTTTTGTTGTCGTCAAGATGTGGTTCCTGTTCGAGGTAGCCCACCGAGTATCCGGGAGAGAATACCACCTCACCATTGTAGGCAGTTTCCACTCCGGCAATAATTTTCAGAAGTGTCGATTTACCGGAACCGTTCAAACCGATGATACCGATTTTTGCTCCGTAAAAAAAGGAGAGATAGATGTCTTTCAACACCTGTTTTTGCGGGGTAAACGATTTGCTCACGCCCACCATCGAGAAAATGATTTTTTTGTCGTCGCTCATAGAATTTTTATAGGGTTATTGATTGATATTTTGATATTTATAATTTTGGAATGACAAAGATAAGGAAAATTCTCTTTGCTCCTCAATTTCTACACTATCTGCAGCAAAACCACACCGACAGTCCCGTACACTTCATTGCCGGATTATAAATTAAGTGTTATCTTTGCTTCTCATAAAACACTATTCGTGCGATCCCCGGCAGGTGAACGACCGAAATGGAAAATGACATTATTGCATTATGCTGATAGAACGCCCTTTATGGATTTTGCGCAGACTCTTTCCCAATGCGCTGTGGCGGATGGACAAAACGCAAAAAACGGTTTATCTTACGTTTGATGACGGACCGGTTCCGGAAACAACGCCACAAGTACTGGAAATACTGGCGGAAAACGACATAAAGGCAACTTTTTTTTGCGTGGGCGACAATGTAAGAAAGTATCCGGAGATCTTCAAAATGGTGACGGACGCAGGGCACCGTATCGGGAATCACACCTTCAACCATGTGCGGGGATTTGCCATGCAGGAAGAAGAGTATCTGGCAAATGTAGAAAAGGCATCTGTACTAATCCATTCCGATTTACTGCGGCCACCCCACGGACAGTTGACGCGGAGCCTTTATAAAAAATTGAAAGCAACGCACCGGATCGTGATGTGGGACCTGATTACCCGCGACTATAACCGTTCGCTGTCGCCCGAAAAGATCGTTTCCATCGTAAAGAAATATAGCCGGAACGGCTCTATCATCGTTTTTCACGATTCGGAGAAATCGAACAAAAACGTATTGGCGGCATTGCCCGAATCTATTAAATTTCTGAAACAACAAGGATATCAGTTCAAAACGCTTTAATAATTCATACTTTATGCGACTGGCAGCAAAAATCATATCGGTACTGTTTCACCCACTATTCATCCCAACCTACGGAATTCTGCTTCTGTTTTCTACGGCACGATTTGCTGCAGTTCCGTTTTTACCCAAACTGATTGTTGCCATGACGGTTTTAGCCTGCACGGCTATTATTCCGGCACTGGTAATCTTCCTGTTCTTAAAATTGGGAAAAGTTTCTTCGTTGGAGATTGATAAACGACAGGAACGAACCCGTCCGTATATCTACTCACTCGTTTCGTATCTGCTTTGCGCTTACTATCTGTGGAATGTGAATATGCCCCGCTGGTTTGTAATGATGGTGGTGGGAAGTGCCGTTGCCCTACTCATTTTGTTGCTGGTCAACCTGCGATGGAAAATGAGCGCACATCTTTCGGCAATGGGAGGATTGCTTGCCGGAATTTTTGTGGTGGCGCTGCACTATGTCATCAATCCTTACATGCTGGTAATAGGCGTTTTATTTGCTTCGGCCGCAGTAGGATCTTCACGGGTAATCCTAAACGCTCACAATCCGGAGCAGACTTTGGCTGGTTTTGTCAACGGATTTCTCTGCGTGCTGATATCCGGCGTAATCTTCTAAAGTGTCATCAACAGGTTCAACGTGTGACAAGCCACCACACCGGCCGTTTCGGTGCGGAGACGACTCTCCCCAAGCGAAACCGGTTGAAACTCATTTTGCAAAGCCATTTCCACCTCTTCGGGACTAAAATCTCCTTCCGGACCGATCATCACCAACGCCGATTCGTTTTTGTGATACAGATGCTGTAACAGCCGTTTTTCTCCTTCATAACAGTGGGCAATGAATTTCTGCGATTCGGAGGCTTGCTTCAACAGTTGCTCCACCGCACAGGCCGGATTTAGTTTCGGACAATAGGCCTTTTGCGACTGTTTCATGGCCGAAACCAATATTTTCTCAACCCGTTCCTGATTGATGTTTTTCCGCTCCGAAAAACGGCAGAAAACAGGGGTAATTTCGTCAATTCCGATCTCGGTCACCTTTTCGGCAAACCATTCCAAACGATCCATGTTTTTGGTAGGCGCAATGGCGATATGGATGCGCGAAGTTCTTCCGGTCTCTGTCGTTTGACGGCTGATGATTTCTACTGCCGTATGTTTAAGATGCGGTTCTATGATTCTTGCCCCGAGCATTCCGCCTTTACCGTCCACAATCAACACCTCTTCACCGGCCTTCATGCGCAACACTTTGGCACAATGGAACGATTCTTCTTCAGAAAGAATGCAAGTTTCGAGAATATTTGGGGAGTAAAAAATGGTCATATTATAAAGCCCCGCCTAACCTCCCATCAAGGGGAGAAAATTGAAAATTAATACATTACAAATCTTGTTGATTGCCGATTTAAATCCTTCCCTTGATGGGAGGGATTTAGGGAGAGGCTTTCAAAGTCTTACTTCCACCCCTTTATTTTTCAGATAACCTTTCAAATCGGACAACTCTATTTCTCCGTAGTGGAACAGACTGGCTGCCAGAGCAGCATCGGCTTTTCCCTGTTCAAAGATATCCACAAAGTGCTCCATGTTTCCGGCACCTCCACTGGCAATCACCGGCACCGATACGCTCTCCGAAACCATACGGGTAAGTTCTACGGCAAAACCGGCTTTGGTTCCGTCATGATCCATCGAGGTAAGCAATATTTCGCCCGCGCCCAGATCAACCGCACGTTTCACCCATTCGTAGGTTTTGACTTCGGTCAGAATGCGGCCGCCGTTGAGGAAAACCATCCATTCGCCATTCACAAACTTGGTATCGACCGCCAGCACCACGCACTGCGATCCGAATTGATTGGCCAGATCGTTGATCAGTTGCGGATTGCGCACCGCCGCCGAGTTGACCGAAATTTTATCAGCTCCAGCATTAAGCAGTACCGACACATCATCGACGCTACTGATACCACCGCCAACGGTAAACGGAATATTGATATGACGAGCAATACGGGTAACCAGGTCGGCAAAGGTTTTCCGCTTTTCGTGCGTAGCCGTAATGTCGAGAAAGACCAGTTCATCCGCACCCATCCGGGCATAGCGGCTACCCAATTCAACAGGGTCACCAACTGCCTGTATATTAACAAAATTGATTCCTTTTACGGTCTGCCCGTCCTTGATGTCGAGACAGGGAATAATACGTTTAGTAAGTGGCATATTAATAGGATACTTATTAATGAAAAAACGGCAACCGGTACATTTTTCCCGATTGCCGTCGCAAAATGTACGGTTGTAGATTACTTGCCTCCTTTGGCCTCAATGCTCAACGTGGCATGAGGAACAGCGCGAAGGCGTTCTTTCGGAATCAGCTTGCCGGTTTCACGGCAAATCCCGTAAGTTTTATTTTCGATGCGAACCAAAGCGGCTTGCAAGTGTTGTATAAATTTCATCTGGCGCTGAGCAAGGCGTCCGGCTTCTTCTTTCGACAAAGTTGAAGCTCCTTCTTCAAACACTTTGAATGTTGGAGAAGTATCGGTGGTGTCATTTCCATCCATATTGGTCAAACTCAACTTCAGCAGTTCATAATCGTGTTCTGCTTTTTCGAGTTTATCCATAATAATGGCGCGGAATTCCTCCAGCTCTACATCTGAATAGCGTGTTTTTTCTGCCATTGCAACTAAATTTTTGGTCGTTTTTAAGAGAGCGCTAAATTATAGATTCTATAAGAGATTACAATGCGTTTTTTGTTTTTTTTAGATTAGGCCTTGTGTACTCCTATTTTCACCACAAATTCTTCAAAATCCAAGGTTACAGCATCTTCCACTTTATCGAGCAACGTAATCGAGTTAGCCAGTGTTTGAGTTGCAATATAAGCAGAAAAATCAGCAATTGCATCATTAATTTCGGCTTGTTTCTCAATTTTCACCACAATGCGGTCGGTGATTTCAT
The DNA here is from genome assembly GCA_017860295.1 of Bacteroidota bacterium. GTDB lineage: Bacteria > Bacteroidota > Bacteroidia > Bacteroidales > Paludibacteraceae > Microbacter. The sequence goes on from JAFNAS010000011.1 coordinate 69,902, forward strand.
AACCACTGGACTTACGGATATTTTGAATACGATTTACCAGTTCACGGGCAATACCCTCTTTACGCAAATCAGCGGTGAGAGTGATATCGAGCGCCACGGTGAGGCTTCCATCGTTGGCGACCAACCAGCCCGGAATGTCTTCCGAAATAACTTCTACATCAGCCAATTCGACTGTTGCATCCTGTCCTTCGATAGAGAAGGTAAACTTGCCTTCCTGTTCCAGCGCAGCAATATCTTCCTGCGACATTGATGTTGTTGCGGCTGCCAGCAGTTTCATGATCTTACCGAATTTCGGGCCAAGTTTTTTGAAATCGGGTTTGATGCGTTTCACCAGAATGCCGGAAGTGTTCTCAACAAAATTGATCTCTTTCACGTTGACTTCGTTCAGAATCAATGCTTTTACCGCTTCAATGTTTTCACGTACCGTCTGGTCTTTCACCGGCAACATGATTTTCGACAGCGGCTGACGTACTTTGATATTTTCCTTTTTCCGCAACGAAAGTACCATCGACGAAATTTCCTGAGCCAGCTGCATCCGTTCTTCCAAGGTCTTATCTACCAGTTCGGCACGATAGGTCGGGAAGTCGGCTAAGTGAACCGAAACGTCGTTGCCCTTGCCGGTTGCTTTGATGAGGTCGTTGTACAATTTATCCGCATAGAACGGAGAAATAGGAGCCATCAGGCGGGCAACCGTTTCGAGACAGGTATAAAGCGTTTGATATGCCGAAATTTTGTCGGTATCGTATTCGCCACCCCAGAAACGTTTACGGTTGAGACGCACGTACCAGTTACTCAGGTGGTCATTCACAAAGTCGGAGATGGCGCGACCGGCGCGGGTCGGTTCGTAGGTGTTGTAATATTCGTCCACCTCTTTCACCAGAGTATTGAGCAGCGAAAGAATCCAGCGGTCGATTTCAGGACGCTGATCAAGTGCAACCTCCTCTTCGGCATACGAGAATCCGTCGACGTTGGCATACAAAGCGAAGAACGAATAGGTGTTATAAAGCGTTCCGAAGAATTTCCGGCGTACCTCTTCGATGCCATCCACGTCAAATTTCAGGTTGTCCCAGGGAGAAGCGTTGGTCATCATGTACCAGCGCAACGGATCGGAACCATATTTTTCGATGGTCGAGAACGGATCGACAGCATTGCCAAGGCGTTTCGACATTTTATTGCCATTCTTATCGAGCACCAAACCGGTAGAAACCACATTTTTGAAGGCCACCGAACCTTTCACCATCGTACTGATAGCATGAAGGGTAAAGAACCATCCGCGGGTCTGGTCAACACCTTCGGAGATAAAGTTGGCAGGATAAAAGCCCCCTAAATCCCCCTCAAGGGGACTTTGAAGTGCAAACAGAATCAGTTCCTGCACTTGATTGATATTGTGTAAAACCTCTTCGTTTGTAAAACGATATACTCTATATCCCAGTTGTTTTAACCTTTCTTCCCTCAATTTATCCCATTCCTGAGCTTCCGGTTCGTTATGATAACCACCATCCACTTCAACAACCACCTTTTCATTTAGGCAAACAAAGTCAACTATAAAATCGTCGATTACATGTTCTCTTCTGAATTTATATCCCTCCAGTTGTTTGCTTTTCAAGGCTTCCCAAAGAGCAATTTCTGCATTGGTTGGACTCTTCCTTCTGCTTTTTGCATTTTCCTTTAGCACTTCATAGTTAAAAGGAGCTGCCGTTTTGTAAGGTTTTCCCTTCTCTTGCAGATTCTCAAGTCCCCCTGAGGGGGATTTAGGGGGCTGAAGTCCCCCTTGTGGGGGATTTAGGGGGCTGAACGGATAGTGCAGCTGAGCAAAAGGCATTGCTCCCGAATCGAACCAAACGTCGATCAGGTCGCTTTCGCGCTTCATCGGTTTGCCGCTTTCGGAAACTAATATAATGCCATCCACATAAGGACGGTGCAAATCGATATTTTCCACTGCATAATTTTCGGCAGTGTAAACACCCGGTTTGAAATTTTTGTACGGGTTTTCGGTCATGAAACCGGCAGCGATCGATTTTTCAATCTCTTCGATCAATTCGGCAACCGAACCGATACATTTCTCTTCCGAACCGTCTTCAGTACGCCAGATAGGCAGCGGAGTTCCCCAGTAACGCGAACGCGAAAGGTTCCAGTCGTTGAGGTTTTCAAGCCATTTACCGAAACGTCCCGAACCGGTTGAAGCCGGTTTCCAGTTGATCGTGTTGTTGAGTTCGATCATCTTGTCGCGGGCTGCCGTTGAGCGGATAAACCAGCTATCGAGCGGATAGTAGAGCACCGGTTTGTCGGTACGCCAGCAGTGCGGATAGTTGTGCACATGCTTTTCTTTTCTAAAAAGCAATCCGTTTTCTTGAAGCAGGTTACAAATATCTACATTTAAATCATTTAAATTGCTATCTCCAAAAAACTCTGCATATTCAGGCTTAACATAGCGTCCCGACCATTGTTTATATAACTCAACATTTATAATTCTTTCTGCTTCCAATTTTTGCCCTTCTAAGACAATCAAATTTTCATTACTGTCAAGTTCTCCTACTTTATTTCCTTGTTTATCATAGAAACTATTTCCCTTACGGTATGTTAAAATATCACCATATCTATCAATAAGATTTCCATCATCATCATAAATAAATCCATCAACAGTTTCTCCTGTAATATCTTCCAGTCGATAAAATTTACCTTGTTCGTCAACTAATGGACTGATTATATTTTTATCATTGTTCGGATTTTTCCTCCTATCGGCAACCATAATTGGCGGAACATGATTCAACTTTGCCACTTTTGCATCATCGGCTCCAAATGTGGGGGCAATATGAACGATTCCAGTTCCATCTTCTGTAGTAACAAACTCACCGGTAATTACTTGAAAAGCATTTTTGTTATTAAATATTGGGCTAACCCATGGAATTAACTGTTCGTAGCGAATGCCCGTCAGATCAGATCCTTTTAAATTCGTACGTATATGGTTTTCGCTATCGAAATACATGTTTAGAATTGTTCCAGGAGGAAGTGGGTTTTTCCCAGCTAAGAACAAATCAACATCGGCTGTTGCACTAAAATACTTGTGATATAAGTCAAGCGAGACCAATACAACAACTTCTTTTTTTGAATATCTATTGATTGTTTTTACAAGAGCATATTCAAAATTGGCTCCAACACACAATGCCGTATTGGAAGGTAAGGTCCAAGGAGTCGTAGTCCATGCTAATATAAAAAGTTCATCTGTTTCTGCTTCTTTAAAAAGAAATTCTGATTTTTCATCCCTTTGTACTTTAAATTGAACTGTTGCGGTCATATCCTTAACATCACGATAGCAGCCTGGCTGATTTAACTCGTGACTCGAAAGTCCGGTACCGGCAGCAGGAGAGTATGGCTGAATAGTGTAGCCTTTGTAGAGGTAATTGTTTTTATAGAGCTCTTTCAACAGCCACCACAGCGTTTCAATATAACGGTTGTCGTAGGTGATGTAAGGGTTGTTCATATCCACCCAGTAACCCATTTTGCGGGTCAAATCTTCCCACTCCTTGGTGAATTTCATCACATCCTTGCGGCAAGCTGCGTTGTATTCGTCCACGGTGATTTTTTTGCCAATATCTTCTTTGGTAATTCCCAGACGTTTTTCCACACCCAATTCCACGGGAAGTCCGTGCGTATCCCATCCGGCCTTGCGGTTCACGAGGAAGCCTTTCATCGTTTTGTAACGACAAAAAATGTCCTTGATGGTACGCGCCATCACGTGGTGGATGCCCGGCATTCCGTTGGCAGAAGGAGGTCCTTCGTAGAAAATAAAGCTCGGATGACCTTTGCGGGTTTCGAGACTTTTATGGAAAATATCCTGTTCATCCCACTTCTTCAACACCTCTTTGTTGATTTCGGAAAGATTAAAAGACGAATATTCGGCAAATTTCTTGCTCATAAATAGCTAATTATATTGCGATTAACAATTGTGATACATCACCTGAAAAAACGCCACAAAGTTAGTGATTTTTTGCGAGAATTATGTACGCACAATCAAGATGAATAGATTGATACTGATCGGTTTTACAGCGCATGAATAAAAAATCTATGGATTAATAATTTAAAAAGGGGTTTCCACCCCTATAACCCCGACTTTCTTTTTGCCTTGAAGCAAAAAGAAAGCAAAAAATTCAAGGCTATGCCCGCTTCGCTCAAAAAACAGGCGTTCAGAAGCGGGAACCGTCCAAACTTGTTTCCTCCTTACGTCGGAAACTTCAAACAAGGACGATTCTTTCCGCTTCTTCTCTGGTTTTTTGGCTCACCGGACAAGGCCGCTCCAAATCTGACATAGCACCATTTGCAACCTAAAATGGAGACTTTGCTAAATTCCACACACAGCCGTTAACAACTCATCTCGCCGGCGTTCTTCGCGGCCGAAAGCAGCGTATAAGCCCCTTTCACCACAATCCGGGCCGATTTCATATCAAATCCCGCCGGAAGAACGATTTCGGTAAAACCTTTATCGGCAACGCCAATGCCGACTTGCACCATGCGGTATTCCGATACGGGTTTGCCATTCTCCGTTTTGCTCTTTTCAAAGACAAAGATGTAGTGCTTATCGTCAAAGCCCACAACAGCTTCCGACGGCACCGCGGTAACAGCCTCGGTTCCGGCTTTCACATCGGCACGAACATACATGCCCGGCATCAGGTTTTTGCATTTCCCGGTTACGCGGGCATATACCTTATAGGTTCTGTCGGCACCGATTGTTTTCCCCGTCTGGAGCATCTGTGCCCGATGCGGCTCGGCCTCATCGTTGATAAAGAAGCGGATCTCCTGCCCGTCGGATACTTTGGAGGCATCTTTCTCAAAAAGGGTTAACTCCAGCATCAGCTGACTACAATCGACAATCTCGAACATCGGATCGGCCGAAGCGGCATATTTCCCAATAGACACATTGACAGCCTTCACGTAGCCAGAAATCGGAGCGCGCACCGCGATGGCCCGGCTGATATTGTTCTCGTTAAGGCGTGCCGGATTGATGCCCACCAAAGCCAGCTTTTGTCCCAGCGCGCGCACCTGCGCCCTGAGATTGTTGTAATCGGAGGTGGTTTGCTGCACGCTCTTCTGCGAATAGACATCGTTTTTGTACAGCTCGTTATGCCGTTTGTATTCGGCCTGGGCAAACTCCAGTTTATTCCGGGCCTCCACATAATTTTGCTGAATATCGATAAACTCCTGATTCTCGACAACCGAGAGCACCTGCCCCTTTTGAACCAATTTGCCCGGCATTACGGCAATGCTTTTCACATATCCGCCCAGCGGGGTACAAACCGATGCAGAGCGATCGGGAGCCACCGTCACCATGCCACTCACTTTGAGAATGCCGCTCAACGGCCGCATCTCCACAGAGCCTAACGCAACACCGGCCACCTTGGCCTGTTCGGCGGTCAACTCTACCCTGTCGGGGCCCATCTCTTCGTGTTTTTCGCCTTCGTGTGCCTTCTGTTTTTTGCCTCCACAGGCCGTCAGGGCGACAATCAACAGCATTGAAACGAACGACGCAATATTTTTATTCACAATCATACTCTATTTATTTATTGAATTTTACCTGTTATTTGTTCTATCTCCACCACCGTTTGGTTGTAATTGTTCAACGCATCCAGATAGTTTTGCTTGATGGCAAGCGCGCGGCTAAGGCTTTGAATATAATCCATGTACTCCATAGCTCCTCCCTTGTACGCCGCCGTTGCCTGATCGATAATCAGATCAGACTCTTTCACCGCCTGCTTTTCGTAAAAATCGATGCTGCCCGCATATTTCTCGTATTCCAGCAACAAATTCCGATAGGATGACTCCAACGAAAGCCGCGTAGCATCAGCATTCGCACGACTGGCCTTTTCGGCTACCCGTGCCGCTTTCATTTTGGCCGACGAAGCGCCGAACCACAACGGAATAGAAATTCCGGCTTTGATACCGCTAAAACGATCGGTCGATCCGTAGATTTTTCCCGACGAAGATTCCGTTCCGAGCATCGTCTGATTAGTATAACCGAACGAGAGCTCCGGCAATAGTTTGCTCACCTCCAGATTCCGGTTAACAGCAGAGACCGCCGTCTGTTGTTCGGCATATCCCAATGCCGGATTGGCCTCCAGCCGGACTTTATCTACCACCGGCAGATAATCGATCTTCCGGAGCAGCGTATCGGCAATGCGTATCGCCGCCATCGGTTGTGCAACACCAAGCAGCAGTTGCAATTTATTTACGGCGATATTTCTATCGGCCTGATTTTGCCTGAGCTGGTTTTTGGTCTCCAACGCCTGCGATCGGGCGGTAATCATTTCCAGACGATTGGTCTCTCCCACCGTAGCGCGCAGTTCGGCCGCCTTCATAAAGCCGGCATACAAACTATCCTGCCGGAGAAGCAATTCATTCCGGGCATTGAGGTAGACCAATTGCCAATAGAGATGTTTCACCTGCGTGGCAATATCGAGTTGCAGGCTTTTCAGTTGCCACTCGCCGCTTTTCACCTCTTCACCGGCCAGACGGCTCTGGTTGATATAGACCGTTGGAAACGCCATCGACTGGAAAACGGTAAAGCTGTTGTCCTTCCGGTAGGAATTCATCTGGCCATACTCCCCTTCGAACGTCGTTTTCGGAATATCCCAGGCAGCACCTTTCTTCGCCTTCAACGCCCCCACTTCGTATTCCGAAGCCCGGATAGAACGGTTATTTTCCAACGCCAGTTGCAGTGCCTGCTTCAAATCGACCGTCAACGGTTTCTCTCCGGCTGCCATTGCCGACGACACAACGATCAGCATCATTATCGCCGTTGCCACCGAACGTTTTTTCAATCTCCTCCAACGAAACCTGCGCGGGGAGGCAAACCAGGCATACAATACCGGCAGCACAAACAACGTAAGCAGCGTAGCCGTTATCAGACCGCCAATCACCACCGTGGCAAGGGGCCGTTGCACCTCCGCGCCGGCAGAACCCGAGACGGCCATCGGAATAAACCCGAGCGACGCCACCGCAGCGGTCATCAGCACCGGTCGCAAACGGGCATGGAGCCCTTTGAAGATGCGTTCGTGAATATCGGTTATCCCCTCTTTTTCAAGACGGTTGAATTCGGCAATCAACACAATGCCGTTGAGTACCGCCACACCAAACAGGGCGATAAAGCCCACCCCGGCCGAAATGGAAAAATTCATTCCGCGCAGCCACAGCGCCAACACACCGCCAATAGCCGCCATCGGCACGGCCGAATAGATAAGCATGGCCTGTTTCACCGATCGGAAGGTAAAATAGAGCAACAGGAAGATAAGCAGCAACGCTATCGGAACGGCGATGGCCAACCGTTTTTTTGCCGCTTCGAGGTTTTGGAACTGCCCTCCATAGTCGAAGTAGTAACCGGTCGGAAGGGAGATCTCCTCCCCGATTCTCTGTTGCACCTCATCGATCACACTTTTCACATCGCGGTCGCGCACATTGAACCCGATGGTGATGCGGCGGCGCGTATCTTCGCGCGATACCTGCGCCGGACCCGATTGAATAGTCACGTTGGCAATCTGGTCGAGGGTAATTTGTCCACCGCCGGGCAGTTGCAGCGACAGGTTCTTTACATCGTCGAGGTTTTGCCGGTAATCTTTGTCGAGGCGCACCACCAGCGGAAAACGTTGTTCGCGATCGAAAACCACGCCGGCGCTCGTTCCGGCAAAGGCGGTACGCAACACCCGGTTGGCCTCACCCACCGAAAGGCCGTACTGCGCCAACCGGTCGCGGTCGAACGACACCTGCACCTGCGCCAGTCCCGTCACCTTCTCCACATTTATATCGCTCACACCGTCGATGCCACTGATAATATGCTCCACCTGTTCGGCCTTTTTGGCCAACGTAGGCAGATCGTCACCAAATATTTTGATGGCAATATCCTGTTTCGATCCGGAGAGAAGTTCGTTAAACCGCATCTGGATGGGCTGCTGAAACTCGAACTTCACGCCCGCCAACACCGAGAGTTTCTCTTCCATCTTCTCCACCAGCTCCTCGCGTGTATCGGCCGAACTCCATTCGCTTTTATCTTTCAACGTAATAATATAGTCCCCCGTCTCCATCGGAGTCGGATCGGTAGGAATCTCTCCGGCACCGATTTTACACACCGTATGCTTTATCTCCGGGAAGTTATCGAGCAGCAACTTATTGGCTTTCTTCACCACATCGACCGTATGGCTCAACGAACCGCCCTGCAACGTAATGACGCCGGCTGCCAGATCGCCCTCCTCCAACTGCGGAATAAATTCGCCTCCCAGCCGGTTGAACAATACCAGACTGGCAACGAACAACAGCACCGAAGCGAGTATTACCGTTCGCTTGCGGGCCAGCGCCACACCGATCAACGGCTGATAGAGGCGATGCAGTTTATCGAGCAACCTATCCGAAACGGAGGGTTTGTGTGTGGTGCTCTTGCTGAGAAAAAGTGCCGAAGCCACCGGCACGTAGGTCAGCGACAGGATGGCCGCCCCGATCAGCGCAAAGGTTACCACCTCGGCCATGGGACGGAACATTTTTCCCTCCACGCCCACCAGCGCCATTACGGGCAGATAGACGATCAAAATGATAACCTGTCCGAAAGTAGCCGAACTCATCATCCGTTTGGCCGACATAAACACGCTTTCGTTCATCTGCTGCTGCGATAGTTGCGCCACCCCGGGATTCTCCTTATGAAAACGGGAGATGCGATGCACCACACTCTCCACAATAATCACAGCTCCGTCGACTATCAGTCCGAAGTCGATAGCCCCCAGACTCATCAGGTTGCCCGATACTCCGAAGAGCCGCATCATGGAGATGGCAAACAGCATCGACAACGGAATAACCGAGGCCACAATCAGCCCCGCCCTCCAGTTACCGAGCAACAGCACCAGCACAAAAACCACGATCAAAGCGCCCTCGATCAGATTGCGGGAGACCGTATTCACCGCGCGATCCACCAGATCGGAACGGTTCAGAAAGGGTTCGATATGCACCCCCTCGGGCAGCGATTTTTGTATCGAGGCCACACGTTCTTCCACCTTTTTTACCACATCGCGGGCATTGCCCCCCTTCAGCATCATGACCACACCACCCACGGCTTCGGCGGTATCGATTACAAAGGCTCCGTAGCGGGTGGCCGAGCCGTATTGTACCGTTGCCACATCGCGCACCAGCACCGGCATACCTCCCGCTCCGTTTTTCACCACAATTTTGCCGATCTCATCTAAGTTTTTGACCAGTCCAATACCCCGTATAAAATAGGAGGATTGTCCCTTTTCGATGTAGGCGCTCCCTGTGTTTTCGTTGTTACGCTCCAGCGCCTGGAAGATATCGGTGAGGGTAAGGTTGAGAGCCCGCATCCGTTCGGGTTGCACCGCCACTTCGTACTGTTTTACAAATCCGCCGTAACTGTTTACATCGGCCACACCGGGCGTGCCCAACATGCGTCGCCGCACCACCCAGTCCTGAAGCGTGCGTAGCTCCATGGCATCGTATTTCTTTTCGAAAGCCTTGTCGATCCGAAGCCGGTACTGATAAATTTCGCCCAACCCCGTCGAGACGGGAGCCAGTTCGATTTTGGCCACGCCGGGCGGAATCGCCTCTTCCGCCTCTTTCAGCCGTTCGCTCATCTGCTGACGCGCCCAATAGATATCCACGTCGTCGTCGAAAACGATCGTTACCACCGACAATCCCAGTCGCGAAATGGAACGCAACTCTTCGATGCCGGGAATATTTGCCAGCGCTACCTCCACCGGAGCCGTCACCGTGCTCTCCACCTCCTCCACCGCCAGCGAAGGAGCAAGCGCAATAACCTGCACCTGGTTGTTGGTGATGTCGGGAATGGCATCGACCGGCAACTGGGTAAGTGAATAGATGCCCCAGCCGGTGAGTACCGCGATAAACAAACCGACAATCAGTTTGTTCTTTATAGAAAAATGAATAATACGCTCTATCATAACAAAATATGCTAAAGTTAAATGAATACCGAACCGACACGGTTTTTCAGCACGAAAAATCCATGACAGTCAATTTGTACAAAAAAGAGAGTGTGATTATCCGCAAAGCATACGATTCAGCAATGTGAATCTCCTATGGAGAAATAAGATCCGGAGGACATAGTCTCTGTTTACTGAGATGCATGTCGTACCGACATAAATCCGATAGCCCGTCAGGGCTTGCATATCAACAGCGGTTTGCAAATACAGGAATAATACCTCGTAGAGGTTTCATCGATTTAATACCCCCACACAAGGTTTGCAGATAATCAGAAAAAAAGGGTACTCAGGCTAACTCGGGAGGTTGCCAGACAGAGCTGAAAAGAGAGGAATAGTATTGCGAAATGTATTTCGGCAGAAGTTCGCCCAATGCCAGGGTCCAATAATGAGGCTGGATAGAAGGTACGAAACCGAGAACGGGAGTAGAGCAACACTGACAATTGCAAAAAGGTGAACATTGATCCATGCAATCAGTATGCAGAGGGGTGCCCTGCACAACTTCCGACTGATGTTTGCTGCCACCCGATACCGCATCCTGACACGGATACAACGAAAGCCCGAGCAGATAAACGGAAAAGAGAATAGCAAACCATTTCATATCCTGCAAAGTTAACAAAAAAAGGGATTATCGATGTCAGCACGGCTTTTTATTGTCTACCCCAAACCCACTGACGATCTGCGATGTCACTACTACAAGCCTCCAGGGGCTATAAATCTGCTATCTTTACCGGTGCAAAAGTCCCCTTTAGGCAGGTCTGTTAAGTTCTACGTTTGCGTTTTTATTATTCAAAAAATCATAGAGGGTCGGCAAAACCACCACGAGACATACCATTAAGAAATTAAGACTATTAAGAGTGGTCCCCTTCATTTTCTTCATTCCTTAATGGGTTGAATTTTGCTGTTTTCGTCCCGAGAAATCAGAACTTAACAGTCCTACCTCTTTGCATTAGGGTTGTCTTTCATCCACAGATTCATTACCTTTGCACCAAAAGTACTGCGTAACATGTTCAAAACAATACTTATTGTCGGTTCGGGCGGTTTTATCGGCAGCGTGGCGCGTTACTACGTCTCCAAGCTGAACCTGCATATCGATTTTTTTTCCATCCCGGTCGGAACACTGCTGGTAAACGTGCTGGGCTGTTTCGTTATCGGCTTTCTGACGGGCATTGCCGATAAAAGCGCCATCCTCACCGTCGAATGGCGCATGTTTCTGATGGTGGGAATTTGCGGTGGATTCACCACCTTTTCGTCGTTTGCCAACGAAAACCTGATGTTGCTCCACAACGGACTGATGCTCTCCATCCTTCTCTACACCGGGCTCAGTATTTTGCTCGGTTTTACGGCTGTCTATCTCGGTTACGTCACCTCAAACTTGCTTTAACTATGGAAAAGTCACACAGCATTCTGAAGTTTTACCTCAGCACCACCGACAAAATCAACGGCAAACTACTCTACGAGCAGATTGTGCAGGAAGCCCGCAAACAAGGCATCTCGGGGGTCACCGTCTACCGGGGCATTATGGGCTACGGACTGAGCAGCACCATCTACTCCTCCAAGTTCTGGGAGCTGACCGAAAAGCTGCCGGTGATGATAGAAATAATCGATGAAACCGACACTTTGGAGGCCTTTTACCAACACCTGGAGCCCGAATTGCTCGAAATGCCCAAAGGGTGCCTCGTCACACTCGACCCCATCACCATCAAACTCCATAAATCGGGGAAACAGTAGACCCGATTGCTGCAAGAAGTATCTCCCATCATCTTTTCCTGAGGCTCACAATAGTTATAATCCGGTCTCTGTCAACTGCAATTTTATCTGTTCCTGCTACTATAGCCTCTATTCCAATTAGAATCGCTGCTATTCCTGCTGGAATCGCTCCTGTTACAATTGGAATCGCCGCTGTTCCTGCTGGAATTGCCGCCATTACAATTGGAATCGCCGCTGTTCCTGCTGGAATGACTGCTGTTACAATTGGAATCGCCGCTGTTCCTGCTGGAATTGCCGCTGTTACAATTGGAATCGCTCCTGTTTCTGCTGGAATTGCCGCTGTTACAATTGGAATCGCTCCTGTTTCTGCTGGAATTGCCGTCTGCTGGAATTGCCGCTATTACAATTGCAATAAACTACAATACAACTATTTGCAATAAACAAACACGAAAAACAGACGCTATAACAACTGCTAAAAACCAAAAGTCAATAGTCAATATTCGCTATCTTTTGCCGCCATCTTTTATTACAAAGAGCCGGATTTACACCCCGGCGGATATCGGATTGAAATTGGCTGCACTGATTTACGATTCCGACGGAACAGGGGAGCAAACACATTAATTAAGCTAAATCTTGTCTTGCAAAAATAAATTTGTAGCTTTGGAACGTAAAAATTATTTGCCAAAAGGCAGTATATAGGCGGGTTAGGCGATCGGATTACAAATAGCTGCGCTGATCTTCTCCGCTGGCGCAGGTCTCCCGACCTGTGCCCGAGAAAAAAATAAAAAAGCCAAAACAGGCACGGGTCAGGAGACCCGCGCCAGCAAAGGAGACTATGTACTTTCCGCCCCGGCGGATTTGCAATCCGTCGCCGCAAAGAGGATAGGGATCTGCGATCCCGGACAGAAGAACAGCTGGATAATTAGTGCCCTGCAAAGCCAACGGTAGAACATTGTCGGATTACAAATCCTTCAACTCGATTCCGTCGTCGGATTGCAATTAACAAACAGCGATAGCTAAATCCGACGGGACATACAAAACATCTTGTTTCTCTCATTTTTGATTTATACCATCTAAACACTATTTTGAATGACCCCAGATGAAAAACAAAAAGAAATAGACGAATGGCTTAGTAATTTACCAACTGAAATCGACCAGTCTTATTCATTCCTATTGGAAAATGTAAAGAAATTCCAAACCTTTGACTTACTTTCATATTTCTCCTTCTATAATCATTTGCATAACGGCGAACGCTATTCTGACTTCAGAGGTGATAAAAATTTCTTTGTATCTGAAGTAATTGCTCTCTTATGTTTAAAGAGTGACTTTATAAATCAAAGTTCCATTTCAAAGGATGATTATATGACATTAATAATGGAAATGCAGCAGACTGTGTTGAATTATTGTGGACGGATTGATGCGATGCAGATGCAAAGAGAGTACAAGCCAATAGGAGAGAATGTAATTTCTGATATTGCTAACATACTCTCACGAGAAGCCATGCACATTAGAAATCCAGGATTGCCCCAACATCATTTAATTTTTACCGAAAAACTCTTTGAACCGATAAAAAATGAAGTAAAATCCATCTTTGGTTTTTCTATTTCCGATTCGATTATTATCAGAAATAAATTATCAAGAATGATTAACCTGAAGTGTAGAACTGTAATTGATGAAACACTAGACAACGCCAAAAAACATGCGAAAGAAATAATTCAATACAGAAAAAGAAAAACTGTTGAACATAACAGTGTATTTACGAAAGAGCAACTTGAAAAATTTTCTAAGGATTCGGATAAGAAAATCAAACAATGGTTACAAGTTCATTTTCTGAACGAACTATATTACACATTTGGCAACATATACACTTTCACAGCAGAGGAATTATCAGAATTTACAAAAGTTGAATTAGATGCTGTGAAAGCATTTCTAAAGACCTTTTCATGTAAGTTTCCCTCTCTCAAAGCAGAAGATAAAATTTATGAGCCAGTTACTATTCTTAAGACAAAGCCAATTATTGAACATGAAGGAAGATTTTTAATTCCCTCTTTCCCCCTCATGATTTGGGCTGTGGAAGATGTAGTTGAAATGGCAATCAAACAAAAATCAAAACTAAATAATAAATACCATGACATAAGACACGAATTTGTGCTTAACCAAGGCTTAGAATATTTCAAAACAATTCTCCCGACTGCGAAAGTGTTTCAACCTAATTTATTTTACAATGTAAATGATAAGAGATGCGAAACAGATGGACTTATTATTTATGATCAGGTTCTTTTCATTATTGAAGCGAAAGGGCATAGGATAACTCCAAGAGCAAGAAAAGGTTTTGCCGACAGAACAGAAAAACATTTAGAGGAAATTATTCAAGAATCATACGAACAAGGTCTTAGAACGCTTAAGTACATTGAGCAAAGCGACAGTGCAAAGTTTAAAACTAAATATGGAGAACAAGTCCTGATTAACCGTAAAGATTTTAATGAAATTATTATTGTCTCACTAGCTTTAGAACCAGTAGGCAATTTGACAATGTCCATTAAAGCTACTAACGACATTGGATATTTTCAAGATGAACATTTCCCTTGGATAATTAGTCTTTACGATTTAGTCGTTTTAGCTGACTTGTTTGAAAATCCTATTCTGCTCATTCACTACATAAAACGGAGAAAGAAATTCTTAAGTCACAAAATTCTTTCAACTTACGAAGAATTAGATTTGATCTCTTATTTTCTATCAAATGGACTTAATATCGAGCACATTCTAAGAGATGCGAAAGAACAAAATGCAAGTTGGATTGAGTTTATGCCTGACACTGATGAAATAAATGATTACTACATGTATAAGTTCGGATATAAAACAAAATTTACGGAAAAGCCAAAGTCCTTTATTTCAAAAGAATTCAACAACTTGCTTCTTCAATTTGACAGTTCAAGAATGCCTCATAGAGTGCGTATGTCACTCTTGATGTTGGAAGTCAATAAAGAATCCATTAAGCAACTAATGTCTTACATAAAAAAAATAAAGAAATTATTTGCCGAAGATAAAAGATTTCACGATTGTTCAATTTATACTCATGCATTAGGAGGCATTGGAATAACTTTTATGACAGGAACTAATAAGATGGAGTTAGATTTCAAACTACATCAGTATTGCTCATATAAATTAGACCAGCTGAACGCAAATACATGGATAGGACTTGGAGATATTTCGCTTGATAAAAATGCTTACAATCTTCAATCTATGTTCTTTTCTATGAGAGAGAAAACAGAATAAATTAGTCCTCCGCTGGCGCAGGTCTCCCGACCTGTGCCCGAGCAAAAAAATAAAAAAGCCAAAACAGGCACGGGTCAGGAGGAGACCCGCGCCAGCAAAGGGATCGAATTGAATATTCTTATGCTCGATTTCGTCGTCGGATTGCAATTCCGTCGCGGCGGATTTGCAATCCGTCGACGCAAAGAGTATAGGGATCTGCGATCCCGCAAAGAAGAACAACTGGATAATTAGTGCCCTGCAAAGCCAACGGTAGAACATTGTCGGATTACAAATCCTTATACTCGATTCCGTCGTCGGATTGCAAATCCGACGGGACAGGACGGTACAGGATCACAAAACGAATAAATAGCTCATTAAATATTAAATGAAAAAAATAATGTTGATATTAATCATTTTAGCAAGCCTGATCCCTGGCACCTTAGCTGTATTAGAACATATTCAAAACGACAAAGCAAAAAAAGAATTAAACTCCAAGATTGATAGCCTTACAATCAATAACTTAGATTTAAAAAAAAGCATAAGGCTTTTATCACAAGACAATGCGAACCTATCACACCAACTAACAGAAACTGCGATGAAACTTAATAACCAAGTAATTGGCAATGGCGATTTAGATATTGAAATAAATGCAACTAAACCCACCGAGTTTAGGTTTCGATTTAAAAACAATAGTGAGTTATCTGTAAATAACATCAGTATCATAATTCAAAATTATTCAGAAATAATGAAATGCCCAATATTAAGAGAGAGTAAAAATGAAATTGTTATTAAATCTGACTGTTACATGAACAAGCATACTAGAATATCTGGGTTTACTTTAAATCCCAAAGCAGCGTATTTAGATGAGACTGTATATCAATTGACGAGTGGATATATGAATTTCGCATTTAGAATTGCAACACTAAAAAAAACCAACTTCTATCATATCGCTTATAAAATAATAAATGGATGCATATATTGTTCTAAAAGAGAGTATAATGTAGTTAATGACAAACTGATCTTTGTTAAAGAAATCAACGATCTAAATCTACCTGATGAATATTGGTCAAAAAATTTTTATACTAAAACATTATCCACAGATTAATAATCTGTTCCAGCCTCCGTTCCGTCCCAGCGGATCTGCTATCCCGTAAAGAAATAATGCCTTACAGCTCCGCCCCGGCGGATTTGCAATCCGTCGCCGCAAAGAGTATAGGGATCTGCGATCCCGCAAAGAAGAACATCTGGATAATTAGTGCCCTGCAAAGCCAACGGTAGAACATTGTCGGATTACAAATCCTTCAACTCGATTCCGTCGTCGGATCGCAGATCCGACGGGACAGACTAAAGCCCTGAAGAGTCTTGTTCAGTTTTCCGTCAGCTAAAGCAGACGGCAATTCGCCTCTATTTCTCCCACTCCTACCTCGTTTCACTCCCTTTCCCAGAGCCTCCTCCTACATCTTTTGGGGGCAATGCGAAGAATTTTCAAAAATTGACGTAACTTTGCACCCGGAAAAAGAGGACGCGGGTGTACAACGCGACCATCGTTTTCCGAAACATATCCTTTATTGGGGTGCCTTATCATAACGGGCTGAGATTATACCCTTTGAACCTGTCCGGGTAATTCCGGAAAGGGAATGAGCATTTACCTCATCGTTTTTTAAGCCCTCATCACATTTCGTTAAACTCAAAAAAACAGAATGTTATGAGAAAATTTATGCTGGCTGCATGGTTGCAGCTTTTGGTGCTATCCCTTTCGGCACAAAGCGTAGTGAAAGGGCGTGTAACAGATGACACCGGTCTGCCGCTTCCGGGCGCTTCGGTGACGATCGGCGCGCAGGGTCAGAGTACCGATGCCAACGGCGCGTTTCATTTCAAAGCGGTCGCCGGGAAATCGGCCCTGCTGAAAGTATCCTTCGTAGGTTTTGCCACGGTGGAGCAAACCGTAAAGATTCCTTTCAACGGAGAGATCAAACTACTGAAAACCGCCCGGCAGATAGACGAAGTGACCGTACTGTCGACCCGGGCTACCGATAAATCGCCGGTGGCCTATACCAATATCGGCAAGGAGACATTGAGCAAGAGCAATCTGGGACAGGATGTTCCCTACCTGCTCTCGATGACTCCGTCGTTCGTTCCATCGTCGGATGCCGGAACGGGGATAGGCTACACCAATTTCCGCATCCGAGGCACCGATGCCACCCGTATCAACGTAACCATCAACGGCATTCCCTACAACGATGCCGACGAACAGAGCACCTTCTGGGTAGATGCTCCCGACCTCACCTCGTCGGTAGAAAACCTGCAGGTGCAGCGCGGCGTGGGAACCTCTACCAACGGATCGGGCGCCTTTGGCGCCAATATCAATATGCAGACCGAAAACTACGCGCCGCAAGCATCGGGCGAGGTGAGCGTGTCGTACGGTTCGTTCAACTCCTCCAAGATGACGGCCAAAGCAAGCTCGGGGCTGATGAATAACCACTGGGCCATCGACACCCGTCTATCGTCGGTAAGTTCCGACGGCTACATCGATCGCGCATCGGTCAACATGAAGTCGTACTTTCTTCAGGCCGGTTATTACGGCGAAAAGAGCACCCTGAAGTTTCTTACCTTCGGTGGAAAGGAGAAAACCTACCACGCCTGGAACGGGGTATCGGGCGATTCGCTCAAGACCAACCGCACCTACAACGAATGCGGGTTTATGGGTTTCGATGCCAACGGAAAGCCGCTCTATTACAAAAATCAAGTCGACGACTACACGCAGACCAACTACCAGCTGTTGGGCGTTCACAGCTTTTCACCGGAATTTTCGATGAACGCAGGCCTCCACTACACCCGTGGCGACGGCTACTACGAGGAGTACAAGCAAGACCAGTCGCTGAAAAAATATGCCTTGTCGCCCTACACGGTCGATGGAACGAGCTATAGTTCGAGCGATTTGGTTCGCCGCAAAGAGATGGGCAACGACTTTGCCGGTGGCGTTTTCTCGCTCAACTACAACAAGGAGAAGCTGTCGGCACAGCTGGGCGGCGGCATCAACCGCTACTGGGGTAGCCATTGGGGCAATGTTATTTGGGTGAAGAATTATATCGGGAACATTCTGCCCGACCTCGAATACTACCGCAGCACCGTCAGCAAATGGGACGCGAATGTCTACCTGAAGGCCAACTACGAACTGCTTCCGAAGGTGAATGTGTATGGCGACCTGCAGTACCGCCGCGTGACTTACGCACTGAATGGTACCAACGACAAGTGGGATAGTTCGATTGGCGGCATGCAACTGCTAGCCCTCGATAAGCAATTCAACTTTTTCAATCCGAAGGTCGGAGTGCTCTATCGCCCCGACAATCGGAACGAGCTCTTCGCTTCGTTTGCTTTGGCCCACCGCGAACCGACCCGTACCAACTACACCAATGCCGGTAGCAGCGAGAAACCGACTTCGGAAGCGTTGTACGATTACGAGATGGGCTATCAGTTCAAAGAAAAATGTTTCAGTTTCGGCGCTAACCTTTACTATATGTACTACAACAATCAGCTGATTTTGACCGGCAAACTGAGCGACATCGGCGAAGCGCTCACCTCCAACATACCCGAAAGTTACCGTTCGGGCATCGAACTGACCACCGGAGTGAAGATTACCGACTGGTTGAAATGGGACGGCAACCTCACCCTGAGTCGCAACAAGATCAAGAATTTTACCGAATACGACGTGGATGTGTACGATGCCGCAGGCAACTGGACCAATACCCAAAACAACAACTTAGGCACTACCAATATTGCCTACTCTCCCACTACTATCGGAAACAGTTTGGTAACCGTGTCGTTCAAAAACATTGAAATGGCTTTGCAGTCGTCGTATGTGGGCAAGCAATACATCGACAATACCTCCAGCAACGACCGCTCGTTGGCCTCCTATTTCGTGAATAATCTCCGTATTAACTATGCACTGCAAAATGTGCTCGCCTTGAAAGAGATCGGGTTCAGTCTGGCACTGAACAACCTCTTCAACGCACAATATTCGTCGAACGGTTATGTGTGGTACAGCTACTACCAAGGCGGCAGCCGCGTAAACGACCTGCGCTACTCGCCGCAGGCAGGATTCAATTGCCTGGCGGGTATCACTGTTAAATTCTAAAGTGAAAAAATGAATTTTTTAGATATGAACAAAGGGTCGGCTTTAAAAGCCGACCCTTTGCTGTTTTATTAAAAAGTAATTTAGATTCATTTTTAACTAATCAATGATTGCATAATGTTTGTTATGTTGGAATGAAATATTATCTTTGCAACAGTTCTTTTACAGATAGCGTCCCAAAACGTTGCGTATGCAAAGAACTATCTTTTTGTTTGACAACCTTGATGCAATCTACACACGAAAAACATTAATTAGCAACTAATTAAATCCATGCAAAATCATGTTTTACATTTTATTGATTCCAACAAAATGTAAAATTCAGAATAGTTTTTATAAATAAAAAATAGGAAGTTGGCTGGAGTGTGTTTCGTGTTCGAACACGATTTTTCATCCGCTGAATATTGATTTAGCCAAATTTTAGATACAGAACTATCCTAAAAGAAGAATTACGAATAAAATTCGATTTAACCAAAATAAGTTCCTTAAACAACACTCTAACTATGAAAATAACATTCTAGAATTCCCTCAAACTCTTAAAAACAGGAAGTAAAGTACTATTTCCGTTTCAATCAACCACCAAGCAAATAAACGCAAAGACTGAAAGACGGAGACTAATTATTCATCTTATCAGTAGTCCCTATAAGTATTTGATAAATACTTCTCTAATCAATCAAAATTATGTTCTCGTGTTCGAGCACGAGTAAACAAAACTTTTTGACCTTTAAACAACTCTCTATTTTCAAAGTGTTTATGAAAAAAATCAAGTGTCTATTTCTATTATCATTTTTGTGCTTATTTTCAACCATCTATGCACAAAGTGGCACCGTCACAGGGATAATAACCGATGAAAAAGGCGAAGCTATTATTGGTGCAGCCATTAAAGTAAAGGGTAGTCCCGTCGGAACAGTAACTGATGTCGATGGTAAATTCTCATTAAAAATCAGTTCTAATGCAAGTTTAGCGATTAGCTACATTGGCTATGTATCGCAAGAAATCTCATTGAACGGCCGTACGACAATCAGTATCCAGCTGAAAGAAGATACCAAAAAGCTGGATGAAGTAGTCGTAATCGGTTATGGAACTGTAAAAAGACGAGACCTAACCGGTTCGGTATCTTCAGTTGCCGGTGATAAACTAGCTGCAAACCCAGTATCAAACGTTGTACAGGCAATGCAAGGAAAACTCTCCGGGGTGAACGTAATCTCTCAAGACGGACGTCCAGGTGCAACCATGTCAGTACGCGTTCGTGGAGGTGGTTCAATTACACAGTCAAACGAGCCCCTCTATATTGTGGATGGCGTGCAGGTAAGCAACATCAACGACATTCCTGCCGATAATATTGAGAGCATTGATATTTTGAAAGACGCAGCTTCAACTGCAATTTATGGTGCGCGCGGTGCAAACGGGGTTATTCTGGTTACAACCAAAAGCGCAAAGGAAGGAAAAACCACTGTAAAGTATAATGTATACTCACAAATCAAGACAAATCCTAAAACGCTTGATGTGATGAATGCTTACGATTACGTATTGTGGAACTGGGAATATGCAACTGCTTACGGATCATCTTATGGAGATGGCGTTGCAAAATATTTCGGTTTAGGATCAACCTATGGCAACCACTTGAGTGAATACAAAAACGTAAAATCTCACAATTACGTAAACGATATCATGCGTACTGCCAACACTTGGAACCATGATTTATCGATTACTGGTGGTAATGAAAACACAAAAGTTTATGCATCACTCAACTACCTGAATGATGAAGGTATCCGTATCAATTCAGGTTATTCACGTTGGAACGCCGATTTAAAGATCGATCAAAAGATCAATAAGTATTTACTGTTTAACGGCGAAGCCCGTTATTCTGAAACCAAAACTACCGGAACCAATTTTGATGACGCAACCTCGGCATATCAATACCGGCCTATTGATAACCCACTAGGTGACGCAACCTATACCACCGGGTTAGGACAAGGAGAACCGAATGTTAGTGAATCGTATAATGTAATAAGCATTATTAATAACTATCAGAACATCGCCAAGACATCAACCATACGAAGCCGTGGTGCATTAACATGGAATGCTATTAAAGGTTTAACAGGTAAAACAGAGATATCGTTAAGCCGTAACTGGGGAAATACACGATACTGGGATGGCGGATTGGAAACCGGTTATAAAATTGCAGAATTGACTAAGAGTGATGGGTACGGCATTCGTTGGGCATCTACGTTGAACTATGAAGTTCCGAGCTTAGGAAAAAATAATAATATGTCATTCCTTTTAGGAAATGAAGTTTTAGCATCTCAATCAAACAGTACCTATATTAAGGGAGCCGGATATCCAAGCGGGTTTACTATGGATGAGGCATTTGGTATGATCAACATGACTAATGTTGCTTATGATCCCAATATTGACAAATTTACCAATACCATTGGGACTCCATCACATACACTATCTTGGTTCGGTCGTATGAATTATTCTTATTTGAAACGTTATTTATTGACTGCAACTTTCCGTGCTGATGGGTCATCTAAATTTGCTCCAAACCACCATTGGGGATATTTTCCTGCTGGTGCAGCCGCATGGCGTATTTCTGACGAACCATTTATGGAGAGTGCCAAGAAGGTATTGGATAACCTGAAACTTCGTCTTTCTTATGGGACTTCAGGTTCAGACAATATCAGTTCATCTTTATGGAAAGAGACATGGACTACAAAAACAATTGAAGTAGACGGAACCAATGTAACGACTTATGTTCCTGGAGATATGCTAAGTAATCCAAACTTGAAATGGGAAACTACTATCTCTCGAAACTCAGGTTTGGACTTCGGATTTTTGGATAACAGAATTAATGGTAGCATTGATGCTTACTGGAATACCACCAAAAATATTTTGATGAAAGTGCCTGTTGACGCGTCGGCCGGTTATAGCTATCAGTACCAAAATGTGGGACAAACCTCCAATAAAGGTGTTGAATTAGCTGTGAATCTTGAACTGGTTCGCTCCAAAGATTTCAATTTTACTTTTTCAGCTACGTATAATTTCAACCACAACAACGTAGATAAGCTGAATGACAACGCACTGGCTGATACACATACCGGTTGGGGTTCAACCACGCGGTTACCTTATTATGACTATATTATTCGTAAAGGACAGCCTGTTGGTTTGATTCAGGGATATAAGTCTGCTGGATATTATACCGTCAACGACTTCAATTACGATGCTTCAACCAAAACCTATACTTTGAAAAGCGGTGTTGCTGACATCAAAGGCTTGGTTAACTATCCGACAAATGTAACAAGCGGATTCAAACTGGCTTCCGGTCAGACTGCTTTCCCTGGCTGTGCTAAATTCGAAGATGTAAATGGTGATGGTGTAGTAAATGCTGATGATGCTACGGTAATTGGAAAAACAAGTCCCCAACACACCGGAGGTTTCACCTTGAATGCGAATTACAAACAATTTGACTTCAGCGCAGGCTTTACCTACCAGATTGGTGGCGATGTTTACAATGCAAATGCCATGCATAGCATGATGGGAAATAAAGATACCGGTCTAGGTTCAAATCGCCTTTCATTTATAGCAGACTGCTTCAAAGTGTATGATGTTGATTCAAATGGCAATCTAACTTTTGTGTCTGATCCTACTGCTTTAACAACTCTCAATGCCAACTCAAAATATGCTTTGAACTACTCTGAATATGGTCTTGTATCATCTCAATTTATAGAAGATGCCTCTTATTTACGTCTTCAGAACCTTACTGTTGGTTATACATTGCCCAAGCAACTACTGAAAAAGACAGGTATTCAAAATTGTCGTGTTTATTTTACTGGTAGTAATTTATTCTGCATAACTGGATATTCGGGAATTGACCCTGATGTAAATACCGATACTGACGGTGTTGATGGGTTTCCGACTCCAAATTATGATTACAACTCTTATCCTAAAGCCAGAACCTTTACATTTGGCCTTAATTTAACGTTCTAAATTAATAAGGAGATATTACATATGAAAAAACTTATATATACAATACTATTAGCAGTAGGAATGTCATCAATAGTTTCTTGTAGTGATTTTTTGGAAACGAGTTCTCCGTCTGTGGTTGATGCGGACTTCGTTTTCTCAAATATAGAAACTGCCCGTGCCGCAATGGATGGAGCTTACGAGCAATGGCGATCAACCTGCCAAAACCAGATTTTCGGTGATGGTCTGTTTTATGGCTCGGAAGTTGTAGGTTCAGATATAGAAAGACACCCAGAAGCTTTTGCCAATCAACCGGGTCGTCATTATCCGGAATGCTTGTACCAAAACGGAACCTATGCAAGTAGTTATAGCTTATTATCTTATCAAAGCGAATCAAATGCATATACTTACTTGTATAGTTGTATAGGTAAGGCTAATGCAATTATTAATGCTATGCAAAATGCCTCGAATTTCAAAAGTATCATGAGTACAGGAACAGCCTCAGATTTTAGCCAGCTTTATGGTGAGGCTATTGCATTACGTGCATGCTCGTATCGCGAGTTAATTCGCTTTTATGGCGATGTACCTTATGCATATAAAAATGGCGTTGCAGCTAAAGGACTAGCACCTAGAGATTCTATATATGATATCTGTATTGCGCAGCTCAAAACGGTAGAACCCTTGATGTATCGTGTAGGAGACAATACAACAATGGCAAAGAATGTATTTTCGCGTACCTTTGTGCAGGGATTAATTGGTCGCATGTGTTTGGATGCTGCCGGTTATCAGACTCGTCGTTCTGATCTTGGATCTAGTTTTTACAAAGATGGCAGTGGTAATGTGTTGACATTTGAAACCTTGGGAACAACACATAACAATTGTGTGTATGAACGTCGTTCTGATTACAAAACACTATACGAAACAGCAAAAACATATCTGAAGGCATGCATCGACAATCCTGGAACTGTGGTTTTCCACTCTACCGATCCTCGTTCTACCGGAAGTAAAGGTCAGGTTTTTGACAACCCTTATCAGTATTTCTTCCAACAAATGAATAATTTGGAATATGCAGATGAGTCCATCTACGAATATAACATGACTCAGGGAACAGGAAATGACGCCCGTCCTTATTCGTTCGGCCGCGTGTCAAGTGGAGGCACGGCAAAAGCATATCCTTGTAAATCTTATGGTCAGGGTCGTATTAACCCTGCATTCTATTATGGAATGTTCGACCCGAACGACAAACGTCGTGATGTAAGTGCGTGTGTAACCGGCAGCACAGGCAAAGGCATAGAGAAACTGATTCCGTTTACGCCCAACTCCAAAGCTGAAGGTGGAGGCATTACTCTGAGCAAATGGGATGAGAACCGGATGGCATCACCCTACGTATTGGGTCAACGTGTCTCCGGTATTCATGGCCCTTATATGAGAATGGCTGAAATCTATTTGGCTTATGCTGAAGCTTGTGCCGTTACTGGTGATGATGCCACTGCAAAAACCTATTTGGCAAAAATTCGTGAACGTTCATTCCCAACCGGAAAAGCAAACACCGATGCATTTATTACATCGTGTGGTAGCACGTTCAAAGCGGTTATTCAGGAGCGTGGCTTCGAATTCGCAGGTGAAGGAGACCGTCGTTGGACCTTGATACGGACAGGTTTGTTGCCTGAAGCTATTAAGAAGATCAAAGACATGACCTATAATATGATACAAGGTCTGAAAAATAATGGATACTATACGTTTAGTAACGGAAATACAATTTCAAGCTATGTTTGGACCAAATTAGTAGATGCAAAAACCTCCTATGGATATCGACTGACAACACAATGTCCATCAGGCAGTGAAAGCGATCCAGTTCTCTATCCGGGATGGCGTGGTCAAAATAATGATTGGGAAAGTTTCTCTGCAACGGCAGCTACGGCATCCAGTCCATATCCAATCTATGGTACAGCAACTCCTAAAACCAATTTAGCGATCAAAGGCCTGTTCTCCTATATTAATCCAAATGGAACAGATGCTGCAACATTAGTATCTAATGGTTATGCAAAGGTCGATTGGGGTTCTTTGTTAGTTACCTATTCAAAAGAATATTATGACTACTTATTCTACGACTACGATTATACCTCTGCCCCGATCTATTTGTGGCCATTTACTCCAAATATTATTTCAACTGGCAGCCTTACAAATGGATATGACTTCAAGCAGCAATAATTGCACGTGAAGACAATTAATTTTCAGAATAAATCGTTTGATTGAAAACCTGACCGATTTATTTTCTTCTTCCATCTATTAAAGAGTCCGGAGCATTTCCGGGCTCTTTAAATTTGAATAATCTTAAAACCATGAAACACATCAATATCTTCTTATTTACCCTGATTCTTTCGTGCCTCCCTCTTTGTTCACAAGCGCAAAAAATGAAAACAGCTACCGTCGGTAAGAACCAGACCGAATGGATTGTTCACACGTTTTTAGATAAGAATGATAGTGTCAAGGTTTTAGGTAGTCCACAGGTTATTTCTTCAAAATACGGCAAAGCCGTGTTATTCGACGGCCTGAAAGACGGAATTTTTATCAATCAAATGCCATTGGCCGGACTGGAACAATTTACTGTTGAAGCAATCTTCCGTCCTGATGACGGAGGAAAATTCGAACAACGGTTTTTTCATTGCGGCGAAATAAAAGGAAGCCGCGTTATGCTGGAACTCCGTTCCACACCCAAAGGCTGGTATTTCGATGCATTTCTCAATGCCAACAATTCCAAAAAAACTTTAGTCGACTCCACACTGCTGCATCCATCGAACCAATGGTACCACGTGGCTTTTGTCATTGATCGAGGGAAACTTACCACCTATGTCAATGGTAAAAAAGAGTTGCACGATTCTATTCCAATGACTCCGTTTTTCACGGGTAAAACTGCCCTGGGAGTCCGACAGAATGAACTGTCATGGTTCAAAGGAGCCATTTATAAAATCAAAATCACACCCAAAGCCTTAACACCAAAATTTTTCACCCGAAAATAACGTCCTACTACCGAACCATTCAACCTGAACCTATTTTATTAATCTATAAATTCATTACCGATGAGAACAATGAAGGTAATCCTTCTTTCTGTTTTGTCTGTAGTTTTTTGCGCTCAAGCGAGCAAGGGGCAGGACAACTCAAAACTGACACAGGATGTAGAACAAACCATGCTAAATGCGACTCGCTTCATGGTTGAAAAGGTGAGTACAAATGGAGGTTATGTGTGGTATTATACCCCCGATTTCAGCCGCCGCTGGGGCGAGTTGGAAGCGACCAAAACCATGATTTGGCTACAAGATCCGGGAACAACCCTTGTGGGACACATGCTACTCGATGCCTATCGCGCAACCGGCAATGAATACTACTACCAAGCTGCCGCCAAAGCCGCTAACGCCATTATATACGGTCAAAGTCCGGAGGGCGGATGGAACTACCTGATCGATTTTGCCGGCGACCGTTCGTTAAAACTGTGGTACAACACAGTTGGCAAAAACGGCTGGAGACTGGAAGAATTTCAACACTACTACGGCAATTGTACTTTCGACGATAATGTTACTTCCGAAACCGCGCGTTTTTTGCTACGAATGTATCTTGCCAAACTCGATCCGGTGTATAAACCAGCATTGGACAAAGCCATTGATTTTATCCTGAAAAGTCAGTACCCCATCGGCGCATGGCCTCAACGCTATCCGCTGATGTACGATTTCAACAAGCAGGGTCATCACGATTATACCACCTACTACACCTACAACGACGATGTGATCTGGGAAAATATTCATTTTCTCATCCAATGTTATCTGACACTAGGCGAACAACGTTTCCTCGACCCGATCAGACGGGCGATGAATTTCTATATCATCTCACAAGACGGCAGTGGCGGATGGGGTCAGCAAATGGATCTGAACCTTCAAACGGCCGGTGCTCGCACCTACGAACCCAAAGCTCTACTGCCCCGAAACACCGAAGCTATCATCAAACAATTGATGGATTTTTACCGCTACACCGGCGATCGCAAATTCCTCAACCCGATCCCTGCCGCCCTGAAATGGTTAGAACAAACACGTCTTCCTCAAAATGAGACCGAGAATGGACGTTATTCTCATCCCAAATTTGTAGAGGTAGGAACCAACAAAGCTATCTATCCGCATCGTAAAGGTTCCAACGTGGTTTACGGCTATTATTATGTCGACTATAAAGACACGAACCTCCTGAGTCACTACGGCGGTAAATCGTTTGTCAATATTCAGGAATTGCAGGATGAATATAACAAACTGAGATCCATGACGGTTGATGAGGCAACCAAAGATTCTCCATTATTGGAACGTACCTATACCGAAGTTGGAACTCCCCCAGCCTACTACGATCTGAGTCACGAGCGTCCGACACGTATACCCGACGAAGGTTTTGTAAAACACATCCTGCAAGCGCTCGACAAAGAGGGTCGATGGTTGGTAAAACACGGATCGACCAGCCATCCTTACATCGGCGATGGCGTAAAAAAGGAGTTGACGGACGACTACACCAAGACTTTTGTAGGTGATGAAACCGATACTTCTCCTTACCGTGATCCATCGGATGCTCTTTATATTTCTACCGGTGACTATGTGCGGAATATGCGCATGCTCATTAACTATGTAGAGGCGCATAAAAACGGATTAACCGAAGAGCAATTGCGGGCTCGTCAACGATAGCAAAGCAAACGCTCCTGCAATTGGCACCTTTCAGAAGATAGCGTAATTTTGCAGAAAAATAAGGAATCATTCAAATGGGCAAAAAGTATTTTGTTATAGCATTATTGCTGAGCTGCTGGACTTGTCAGCAAGCAATCGCTCAAAGTGTAGTTGAGCAGTGGGGTCGGTTCGAAGTAAGATTTAAACATCAACCGAACAAAAATCCGTATCTAGATGACCAACTATCCGCCGAGTTCTCGAATGGGACAGGCAAGGTTAAAGTGCCTGGTTTTTACGATGGAAACAACACGTATATCGTACGCTTTATGCCAACCCAAACCGGTATATGGACATACCTTATATCAAGCAATATTCCCGAATTGAACGGAAAGAAGGGGAAGTTGGTTTGTAAACCGGCAACCGGCAGTAATCACGGCCCGGTGGTGGTGCGCAATCAATATCATTTCTCGTATGCCGATTCAACGCCCTATTATCCTTTCGGCACCACCGTCTATTCCTATATTCATCAAGATAACGAACATGTAGCAGTGGCTTTGAATACCTTATCAAAAAGTCCGTTCAACAAGCTACGTTTTTTGGTTTTCCCGCAATGGCAGGACTATACCAAAGTGCAAACACCGTTTTTTCCGTTTGAAAAAAGCAAAGAACCATTGCCAAAAAAGGATACCATTCTTTGGGATTATACCCGTTTCGATCCGGCATTTTTCCGAAATCTGGAGAAACACATTGATGAATTGGCCAAGAAAAGAGTGGAAGCCGACGTGATACTGTTTCATCCATACGATGAAGGGAAATGGGGCTTCGACAAGATGTCGCACAAAACAGACCTGTTTTACCTGAAATATATCGTGGCACGCCTCAGTTCGTTCCGAAACGTATGGTGGTCACTCTGCAACGAGTTCGATCATTTCAAACATAAGAGCGATGCAGACTGGGACGACTTGATTGTGACCGTGGCGAAGGAAGATCCGTACCACCATTTATGCTCCATTCACAACGACAAACGAATGTTCAACAATACCAATCCGGCATTGACGCATGCCTGCGTGCAGGGAGGAACCTACGTGGACGATTTCGGACGGGCGGTTATACAACGCGATGCCTACAAAAAACCGGTCATTTACGATGAGATTTGTTATGAAGGCGATATCGTTTACCGCTGGGGAAATCTTTCGGCCGAAAGGATGGTATATCGTTATTGGCAGGGCGCCATCGCCGGTTGTTATGTAGGCCACGGAGAAACTTTTGTAGGAAAAGACAGTGTGCTGCATCTGGTTTGGGGACGTGAGTTGCGAGGCAGAAGTCCCGAACGGATTCGTTTTCTTAAAAGTATCATGGAAGAGACCGGAACACTCGAACAAATCGACCATTTTTGGGGAATGAACAACATGGCAAAATCGGAGCACGGCGATATACTAATCTATCTCGGAACAGACGCTAAAACCGAATGGCCGTTCCTGCTTTCGCGCGATTTGAAACTTCCGGAAGGTACCAAATACACCGCCGAAGTGATCGATACCTGGAATATGACCCGGACACCGGTAACCGGAGTTTTTTCCACAACCAAAGCCGACGCCAAAGGGATATACGATAACAAAAGCCGAACAATCGGGCTACCGGGAAAACCTTATATGGCAATCTTATTAAAACCGACCAAATAAAATACAAACAAATGAGAAACATCTATTTAATTACAATATTATTGCTTTTCTCATCAACTTTGGGATTTGCTCAAAATAAGCCACAAGTTAAACCCGGAGACTATCTTAAAATGAGATGGGAGACGGTGGCAACCCGAATGCCGGTACAATGGTATGGCACGGATGAAGCAAAACAGGTGGCTGAAAATGTGTTAATCAGCCAGAAAGAGATTGGAGGCTGGGCAAAAAATGAACCCTATCATCATCCGTTTTCCGACTCTTTGAGAACTCACTATCTCCGAACTAAAACCGAAAAAGGAGGAACGTTTGACAATGGCTCGACCATCTCTGAATTGCGATTTCTGGCTAAAGTATATTCTCATTTGAAAGATGAACGATACAAGCAGGCATTCGAAAAAGGGGTGAATTATATCTTCATGGCACAATATGAAAATGGAGGATGGCCTCAGTATTTTCCAGTGAAAGATGCTCGGGATGAGATACTCCTGGATAAAACCGAACCGTACTCAATGCATATTACCTTCAACGACAATGCCATGGTAAATGTCATGACGCTCCTTAAAGATCTGTTTTCTGACAATAAGGAATTTGCATCTTTGAACATAGAGAAAGAGACAAAAGAGAAAGCAAGAAAGGCATTCGAAAAAGGGGTTGAATGTATCCTCAAAACACAGATTCAGGTTAACCATCACCCTACCGTCTGGTGTGCCCAACACAACGAAAAAACACTTGCCCCGGCTAATGCACGTGCTTACGAACTGGCATCATTCAGCGGAGCCGAATCGGTGGGCATCGCCTTGTTATTGATGGATATCGACCATCCGTCAAAGGCCATTATTTCGGCTGTAACGGGTGCAGAGAAATGGTTTGAAGCACATGAATTAAAAGGAATAAAAATCGGAAGCGAAACCGACCAAAATGGTCAAAGAAACCGGGTTGTCATTGAAGATAAAAATGCATCGCCTATTTGGGCCCGATTTTACGATCTGACGACAGAGAAACCATTCTTTTGCAGTCGTGATGGGATCAAAAAGAATACATTGGCTGAAATAAGTTCCGAACGTCGAAACGGTTATAGCTGGTACACAGATGCTCCGGAGAAAGTGTTAGCCAGATTTCCCAAATGGCAAAAGAAAAATCATCTTTCAAAATAACACAAACCATGACAAGAATACTTGCCTGTTTTATAATGAGCGGCATCATCGTACTATTTAGTTCTTTGCACGCACAACGTTATCAAGCTGTTGTTTCGCCGGGAGCAAGCATTCAGTCGGCCATTGAAGCGGCTCCTGAAAAACCCGACAAACCGTATGTCATTCTGGTAAAAAACGGCATTTACAAGGAGAAGGTGATCATCAACAAACCAAATATTGTGCTCGTTGGAGAAAATCGGGACAGCACCCGGATAATATTCGCAGAACTTTCGAGTAAACGCACAATAAAGGAATACAAAGGCAAACCGGTTGGCAATGGCGTAATTGTTTTGCAAGATGGAGCGGACGACTGTATTATCAGTGGCATGACCGTTTATAACAATTACGGTAGTACGGTTGAACCAACCACCGCTCACCAGATGGCAATATTTGGCACAGCAACGCGAACAATCATCATTAATTGCAACGTGTGGGCCGATGGCAACGACGCTTTGTCGCTCTGGGCAAAAGAGGATGGAATGTATTACCATGCGGATCTCAACCTGCGCTGTCCGGGAGTGGATTTTTTGTGCCCGAGAGGTTGGTGCTATGCCACCCGTTGCACCTTTTATGGCGATGGGCGGGCGTTGATCTGGCATGATGGGCGCGGCAACTATGATAAAAAGCTGGTCATAACCGATTCTCATTTCGACTCGAAACGTCCCGTCACACTGGGCCGCTACCACCACGACTCACAGTTTTTTCTGATAAATTGTACGATGACCGACAAAATCATCGATCATCCGATTGGGTACGCTTATACCGATCAGGTGCTCGATCCATGCCCGTGGGGACAACGGGTTTATATGTACAATGTGGAACGCGATGGCGGTAATTTCGAATGGATGAAAAACAATCTGGAAAAAGCAAAAGGCTCGCCCAAACCGGAACAAATCAATGCATTCTGGACATTTGGAGGAAAATGGGATCCAGAAGCGAAAATAAAATTGCTTGGAGATATTCTTGCCTATCATTCTCAGGGGAAATTTGTCAAATAAAATCAACTGACATATTATTAGATAGAAAATAAGAGCCATTTCTTCCACGGATCTTTATCTAAAATTTGATAAAAGAGAGAAGAGAATCTCGATATTTTATAGGTTGCTAAATCAGAACCTAAATAGAACCGGAACAGTATATTTTTCCCGAACGAATGGCAGCCGAAATCTCCGGCGTAACGGAACCAACAAAGTTCGTACTGCCTTCATAAAACCTTTAATATCGGAGCCAAAACTAGCTGTTTTGGTTGACAGTCTTTATCTTCGTAACGACAAAAGTTCATTTCCAACGACTTGAAATATTATGACCTGAAAGAACTCTTTGAAAAGGTCGGAAAAGGAAGAATTCAGTTTGTGGATTAGAATCCATGCTAACTTTTCCTGTTTCCCAACCAAAGAAAACGAGTTTTATTATCAAAACAATTTCTGTGTATGCATTTTAAGCCGTAATTTTGTACCACATTTGAAGAAAGATTGAGAAAGTATGTATAGAATTGGAATCATAGCGATAGCTCTGCTATTTGTAGGAGCATTTGGTCTTAATGGAAAACATTCGAAAAAAGGAAGACATGTAAAGGTTTATCACCGGACTGCCGGAGTTGATATTTCAAGATATACAACTAATGATCAGATTGTTGGGATCGATGTATCGATGCATACCGGTATTATTAATTGGGATATTATCAAACGTCAGGGTGTCGATTTTGCATATATAAAATCTACCGAAGGAGCCGATTATCTCGATCCTCGTTACTTATATAACCTGAGAGAGGCAAAAAGTGCAGGATTGCCGGTAGGAGCTTACCATTTCTTCCGTTTTCACCGAACCGGAAAAGAGCAGGCCGCCAATTTTCTGTCTCAGGTCGATGTCAGATCTTTGGATCTGCCTCCTGTGGTCGATGTGGAAGAGTGGGGTCAGTACAATTTTTCTAAAAATGCAGGCTACGTTTCGGCCGAGGTACAATCTTTCATCAACAATATTGAGAACAAGACTAACCGGAGAGTAGTAATTTATGCTGATAAGAACTCGTTCAAAAAATACATCGAGGGAAAATTCAGAAACAATCCGATCTGGATCTGCTCCATCGGTAAAGCACCACAAATAAGCCAGAAATGGACACTCTGGCAAAAATCTCAACGGGGAAAGTGTTCGGGGGCTTCCGGGATAGTAGACATTAACCTTTTCAACGGGGATAACAGAGACTGGAAAGAATTTTTGCAAAACTAATTATCGGATATCCAACAATACACAAACCGGTTCATCGTAGCATAATAGGCTACTGATGAGCCGGTTTTCTTTATGCGCCCTCGTTCTCAGAATTCTACACTTGGAGCCTTCAGTGTTTCAGGATCACTGTTTACTCCTCGGGGGTAATTGATCACCTCCAATTTTTTCGGCACTATCTTTATCAATACAAATATCTCTTTCCATCTTGGAATTCCATCCCAATAATCACGTTTTTTACTCAAAAGCAACGCTTTGTCGTCAATAATCTCGGCTTTCCCGATAACTGCAACATAACCATCTGCTTTGGTATGGTCTGAAAAATAGACACAAACTTTCGGGTTGTGTCTTATTTCAGTCACCTTCATACTGTTTCGAGCGGTAGCAAACCAAATCACAAAATCGGGAGTAAACGGAAAATGACTCATGGTGCGCACATGAGGCAACCCAGTAGAGTCTGTAGTAATCAGCGCACAATGATCAGTTTCGTTAATTATTTCACGGGCTGCATTCAAAACCGAATCCCGACAAAAAGAGGTTTGCCCAGTGGCCTTTACGGAGAAAAAGAAGGTGAAATTGAGAATCGCACCGAGTAGAAAGAGGAACAATTTGTTTTTCATAATGAGGAAAATTAAAGAAGAAAATCAGACGCAAATAGTCTCTTGCCAGATACACTTGCTTATAAGACCCCCGAGATGAAAACAACCCTAAAGAATTCATTCTGCTCTTTAGTCTCTCCCAGCCGGTTGT
Source organism: Bacteroidota bacterium (assembly GCA_017860295.1). Lineage (GTDB taxonomy): Bacteria > Bacteroidota > Bacteroidia > Bacteroidales > Paludibacteraceae > Microbacter. Next base: position 103,481 of record JAFNAS010000011.1, read on the forward strand.
TAAATCCCCTCAAAAATTCCTTATTTTTTGCCACATTGATTCGGTTAGGCACATTCCTGTTGTAAATTCGTAATCGTGAAGCTATGATTCACTTAACAACAACCCTCTAATTTACTGATTTATGAAACGTAATATCCTTTTTATATCGCTATGGATCACAGCCACTATGCTGGCTACCGCTCAGTTCAAACTACCTTCGCTGCCTTACCATTACGGTGCCCTCGAACCCTATATCGACAGTACGACGATGTACATCCATCTCAACAACCATCATGCGGCTTATGTCACCAACCTGAACAAAGCTTTGGAGAAATATCCCGACCTGCAAAAGAAGAGCCTGGAAGAGCTGCTGACAGGTTTGGACAAGCTTCCTGCCGAGATACAGACGGCAGTCCGCAACAACGGCGGCGGACACTATAACCATTCGCTCTTCTGGACAGTGATGGCTCCCGCCGGCACGACCACCATCTCACCGGCATTGGAAAAGCTGCTGATTGCCAACTTCGGCAGTGTCGACGCATTCAAAGCCGACTTTGAGAAAGCGGCTCTCGGACGGTTCGGTTCGGGATGGGTATGGCTGGTCAAAGAGAAAGACGGCAAACTCAAAATCGTCAGCACAGCCAATCAGGACAATACACTCATGCCGGGAAGCGCCGTAAGCGGCAAACCGATACTGGCTCTCGACGTATGGGAACATGCCTACTACCTCAAATATCAGTCGAAGCGGGCTGCCTATGCCAAAGCCTTCTGGAGCGTAGTCAACTGGAAAGAAGTGGAAAAACGCATCAACGAAAAGTAGTCCGGCATCGTAATACCACACCAAACAAATAAAGCGACAATCAATGACAGTCGCTTTTTTTGTTATGACTATTTCTTTCCTCCCATCTATCTCCAATGTAAACAGGTAGATATATCATAGATACAATATAGTTATCTCATAGATATTATATACTATTTTATGCTATATAACATCTATATGATAAAGATAAAATATGCTTATCGTAAATACCTTTGTACAACGAAAGAAGGGCTGAAGAAGATACCATTGATAGTAACAAATAAGCATTATGGCAATCGTGAAAAAAGGCACCGTCCTGATTACCGGAACCATTCAGAACATCAGTTTCTACACCATGCAAGGGCACGACAAGGTAATTGTGCGTACCAAAGGCGGCCCCACTAAAAGCCAAATCGAGAAATCGGCAAGCTTTGCCAAGCTACGGCAAAACAACAACGAGTGGAAAGGATGTACGCTAATGGCCAGCGCCATACGTAATGCCATGGGCGAGGTGAAGGATCTGGCCGACTTCCCGGTGATCGGCACCCTCAACGGATTGGCAAAGAAAATACAGGCGGTCGATACGGAACACGAGCAGGGGCAACGGAGCCTCTGTCTGTCGCGCTGCAAGGAGCTAATCGGTGGACTGAATGTGAGTCGCAAGCAGGTGTTCGAAAGCGTGCTGCCGGTACCTATCGACTACACCATCGACCGGGAGAAGGAGCAGGCCATCGTAACAATTCCGGCTATCGACACCGCCCTGTTTTTGCACAACTCGCTGTCGTTACCCTGGTTCAGAATAGTAATGGTTTTGGGAGCCGTATCCGATCTGGTGGCACTCGAAGAGAAAAAAGGATATCGGGAAACCGACTGGCATGCTGCCGGACGCCGCGCTTCGGTTACTACCGACTGGTTCCCAACCAGCGGAATCATTGCCGCACAAAGTCACACACTGAATCTTGATGCCGGAGCCGTCCCCATGACCGACAGCGTGACCCTGATCGTAAGCATCGGTATCGAATTCGGAAAAACAGGGACAGACGAAAAACCGACCGGCGTAAAATATGCCGGTTGCGGCAAGATTGCAAAAACAAGTTGAGACCTGTCCACTTGAATCTCGATCGAAAAACGAATCGGCACGAGAGTCGTGCCGATCAAACCCTTGGGTACCAATTGCAATACCCTACTCCACAACACCACAGCTACAGGTAGTTATTCCGATAATAACTTCACACAACAATGCCCTTCAAATTGTAAAAAAAAGATGATTAGAAGGTGCTTGCGTGAAACTTCGCTAAAATAGACTTGATAGTTCGTTCCCGACCAAAGAATGGCGTTAACTTTGCCGAAAATCAACTAATGAGCTATCGGATATGAAAAAAACACTTCTACTGGCAGGTTGCATTGCACTGCTTCTATTAGTCTCCTGTTCAAAAGACTCTTCGGCTCCTTCATCACTGAAGAGTACGTCGTGGAAATATTCAGCATCAACCAGTGCCTATCAGGTGTTGAAATTCACCTCTGCCAGTGCGGGCACCTATTATGTGACTACAAGCGGCAGTACCAAATCCTATTCATTTTCCTACACTTATAGCAGCCCCAATGTCACAGTCAAAGTGTCCAATGGGAATACGCTGGATGGCGATTTTACATCGACCACCACGCTAGAGGTAATTTCAGGTAATTCGCCCACCTCTGCATTGAAGTTTACCAAACAATAAGTATTATTTGAACTGATATACAAAAACCTGTCCGTAATATGGGCAGGTTTTTGTATTTTTGCAGCTTCAAAAAGATTCCGCGATGGAAATAGAAAAACAAGATAACGAACAGCTCGAACAGCTGAAATATCACTACGGTGAGATTCTGAAAATTATCGGAGAAGACACTGAACGTGATGGACTTATACGCACACCCGAACGCGCAGCCAAGGCTTTTCAGTTTATGACGCAGGGTTATGAAATGGATGCACGCGAAGTGCTGCTTTCCGCAAAATTCCGCGAAGATTATCGCCAGATGGTCATTGTGAAAGACATTGAGTTTTATTCCACCTGCGAACATCACCTTCTCCCCTTCTTTGGCAAGGCACACGTAGCTTATATACCCAATAAATACATCACCGGACTGAGCAAACTTGCCCGTGTGGTCGATATATTTGCCCACCGCCTTCAGGTACAGGAACGTATGACTACTCAAATAAAAGAGTGTATCCAGCAAACGCTCAACCCACTTGGTGTTATGGTAGTTATCGAAGCACAACACACCTGCATGCAAATGCGCGGAGTTCAAAAATACGGTGCCGTGACCACCACTTCCGATTTTACGGGAGTCTTTGAGGTCGCCAAAACACGCGAAGAGTTTATCAGCCTGATTAAAAACTAATAAGACCGGCTGAAAGTCGAATAAATTCATTAATTTTGCACTGCAATTATCTCTTGTTGCAATGACATTACCAAAAGAATTAAAAGAAGCAATCAGCCGACTTCCTTCTACAGAAAAAGACAAACTGATTTTCAGATTGTTGAAAAAAGATCTGACACTTGCCAACCGGTTGCTTTTCGAATTGACCAGCGAAGATAGCGTAGAGGATAAAAGAGAGCAGGTAAAACAACGCCTAACACTCCGGATAAACAGTGCTACCAATCATTATTATTCGCCCGGATATCTTCTTATGGCCGTACGGGATATGAGCGGTTTTATCAACGAACATGTTTCTTTGACCAAGGATAAATTCGGCGAAGCTCAATTAAACCTGTGGATGATCAATAAAGTACTCGAAGAAAACGGGGCAAAGATTCTATCTACAACCAGAGGCAAAGCAAACACTTTTTGTGTTGCTACCATCGCCAGAGCTTTCAAAATAATGCTTCTTATCAAAAAGATGCACGAAGATTATCGGATCGAATTTGAGGATGATCTGAAAAAGCTGGGCAAATTAATAGGCAACAATCCGTATCTGATGCAAAGCGCCATTTACAACGGATTGGATGTCAACTGGATGATTGGCGCAAAAATTCCGGAGAACCTGGAGCAAATACACAAAGATTTAAGGGCAAGAGGATATTTGAAATAAATTCGATTGACAAAAATATTTTCATAAACTATTCATAATCATCATTCATTAACTATGCAAACACTTGACAGCATTAATTTTGCCGGCAAAAAGGCATTCGTTCGCGTGGACTTCAATGTACCTTTGAACGAGAATTTTGAAATTACAGACGACACACGTATCCGTGCTGCTCTGCCTACGTTGAAAAAAATCTTAGCCGATGGCGGTAGCGTCATTATCGGTTCGCACCTGGGACGTCCTAAAAAGAATCCGGAACCTAAATATTCGTTGAAATACATCATTGCTCACGTTTCAAAATTATTAGGTGCTGACGTTCAGTTTGCCGACGACTGTGTAGGTGCCGACGCAGTTGCTAAGGCTGCTGCTTTGAAGCCGGGCGAAGTGCTTTTGCTCGAAAACCTTCGCTTCTATGCTGAAGAAGAAGGTAAAGCGCGCGGTTTGGCCGAAGATGCTACCGACGAAGAAAAAGCTGCTGCTAAAAAAGCAGTTAAAGCTTCTCAGAAAGAATTTACCAAGAAACTGGCTGCTTTAGCTGACATCTATGTAAACGATGCATTCGGTACCGCTCACCGTGCACATGCTTCTACAGCCCTGATCGCATCCTCTTTCGATGCCGACCACAAAACTTTCGGTTACCTGATGCAAAATGAAGTAACAGCCGTTGAAAAAGTATTGAAAGAAGCCGTTCATCCGGTTACTGCTATCATTGGCGGTTCCAAAGTCTCTACTAAAATCACCATTATCGAAAACCTCTTGTCGAAAGTCGACAATCTGATTATCGTAGGCGGTATGGCATTCACATTTGCAAAAGCACAAGGTGGAAAAATCGGAAATTCTCTTTGCGAAGACGAAATGCTGGAATTGGCCAATACTATTATTGCAAAAGCAAAAGCAAACAATGTCAATCTGGTTCTTCCTACCGATTGCGTTGCCGCCGATAAATTCGCTCCCGATGCAGCAACTCAGGTTACTTCCAATTCGGCAATTCCTGATGGCTGGATGGGGCTCGACCTTGGTCCCGACTCGGCCGTTGTAGTAGCAGATGTAATCAAGGCTTCCAAAACTATTCTCTGGAACGGTCCTGCCGGCGTATTCGAATTTGATGCATTTACCGTTGGCTCTAAAGCTATTGCTGTTGCAATTGCCGAAGCTACATCAAATGGTGCATTCTCACTGATCGGTGGTGGTGACTCGGTAGCTTGTATTAATAAATTCGGCTTGGCCGACAAAGTAAGCTACGTATCCACGGGTGGTGGTGCTCTCCTCGAAATGATTGAAGGCAAAGTGCTTCCGGGTATCGAAGCTATCCGCGGTTTCTAAGCGAAACACAAGCATTCACAATAGAAAAGGTTGTTCCGAAAGTATCGGGACAACCTTTTTTGTGTTTCAAGCGGCAAGGATGTCGCTTTTCCTCTTTAAACTCATTTTGCCCACTCGCCTACGGCCGGTTCCGGTGAAGGCAAAGCCGCTGCCAGAACTTTTTCCTTGGTATATTCGGCAGCCTCTTTTGGGGTAAGCTGATGGCTCCAGGCTACACGTTGTGATTTGGAAGCTCCTTCACCGTTGTTTTCAAATTCGGCGTAGTAGGCTGTTTTATCTCGCGAAGTCTTATCCCAGTTTGCCCATCCGGCAGGAGCAATGTGTTTGCCGATAGTACAACGAATATAGACCACACGGGCATAATCGCGCCAGGGACGACCCAGGGAAGCTTTATCGACACCGGCGGCGGCTGTCAGCATGCATTCGTTGAACACAAAACCGTATTTTTTCCCTTTATTGGTACTGGCTGCCGTAAGGTAGGAATTGGTCTTGCTATGGAGCGTACATTTTTCAAAATAGGCCGTTGCCGCACCGAAGATAAAATCGGTAGTGCCTTCGATGTAACAGTTGGCAAAATAGTCACGACTGGTCTGCCCGGCCAGATAGACTGTATCCTGATTGCCCAGCAGCCGACAGTTGACAAATGAACAACGGTCACCTTCCACATGGAGAGCAACAGCTTGTCCGACCGGTCCGGCAGCGTTTTCAATCGTCAGGTTTGCTGCATGAAAATCGTCGGCTTCTACCATTAACGTGTAGGTATAAAAAGTACTATTGCGTCCGCGACCGATCTTATCGAAATGGTCGTCGTAAGTCAGAATGGTTTTTTCAACACTCTCTCCGATCAGTCGAAGATGCGGATTGCAGGCCGCTACTTTCACTTTTTCCTTATACACTCCGTTTTTGATAAAAATAGTGATGGGTGCATTGGGGAAAGCTTTACTGGCATCGATTGCCGCCTGAATAGTGGTAAAGTTTCCACTGCCATCCTGCGCCACCACAAAATCATACTTCTGCGCCCATGCCGTAATGCCGGCCATTGCAACCAGAATCAAAATAAGAATCTTCTTCATAATATCGAATTTGCTGTTACATGTACAAAAAGAGAGAACAGATCCGCAGATCCTTCGTCAAAGCAAATTTAGAAGAATTATCCGAGAAATTAAATAATTATGACAATGATCGGATTTATGAGGTATTACCGACAGATCTTTTTACATTTGCATCACATCTCTCTATTTTAATTGTATGAACAGAAACAAAATAGCAAAAGCGTGTATTGTCGGCCTGGCCATCTTTTTGTCCGTCGACGGATTCGGAAAAACCTGCGTGATAGCGCACAGAGGATATTGGAAAGCCGCCGGATCGGCAAGAAATTCCATTTCTTCGCTATCGAATGCGCAGAAACTGTCCATCTACGGTTCGGAAACCGACGTACATCTCTCCGCCGACGGAACGGTTATCATCAACCACGACGACTCTATCGGGGGATACGATATAAGCTCCACTCCGTTACCGGTTTTGAAAACGTTGAAGCTATCGAACGGAGAAATGCTTCCGACCCTGGAAGAGTACCTCAACCAGACCCGGAAAGACAAAAATATGCGACTGATTATTGAAATTAAGAACAAAAAGGATACGCTGCTCGAACAGCGCACGGTGAAAGCGGTGGTCGATCTGGTGAGAAAAATGAAAATGAATAAAGCGGTGGAATATATCTCATTCAGCATGAATGCCTGCAAAACGCTGCTACGGGTCAAGGCCGGAGCTCCCATTGCTTTCCTTGCCGGAAAGGAAGGAGCGCTTACTCCCGCAATATTAAAAAGCATCGGGTTATCGGGTCTGGATTATCACTATTCGGTACTGATGAAGCATCCCGAGTGGATTGCAGAAGCCCATTCACTGGGACTTACAGTAAATGCCTGGACGGTAAACGATCCGGTTATCATCCGAAAGCTAATCGACCTCGGAACCGACTACATTACCACCGACGAACCGGTTATTGCCAAAGAGATGCTCGCAAATAAATAAAGAGACAGCCTCCTGTTTTGGAAATTTCCTTTTGTTACCCTGTTGGCCAATTACTACAACCCGATTCGGTAGACGGCAAACGAATAGGGAGCCAATTGGGCTTTGATAATTCTCCCTTTCGGAGAGAAGGGCTGTGTTTGGGGAGCCAGCGCAGCCGGATTTTCAATCGAATTGACCTGCTTCATATCGTTGCTCTGCATCACGGTCAGCGTACCTGCTTTAGCCAGTTTGGCCGCTCCCTCCAGTTGAATCTCCTTCACCGCTTTATTGCCCGAGGCATTGACAATTTTCACGATCAACTCATTGCTTTTGGTATCGATTACAGCAGAGGCATAAATGCTGTCGCGACCGGCTACCACCTCTTTGCCTGCGGTTATGGGAACCACCTTATTGCCCTTGTTGGTGGAATAGAGTTTTTGCACGTAATAACTCGGCGTTCCGTACGAATGTAGATTATCGTACCAGATCAGATCGGGAGCCCACTGCCACCCTTCGAGATGGGCAAACAACGGGGCATACGAGGCCATGCTCACTACCGCCGCATTACGCTCCAGGCCGGTCATAAACGCGGCTTCCGAAAGGGCTGCCTTCCAGTTGTTGCGTGCTGCTCCCGCAAACGAATTATCGCAATGCGAAGCATATTCACCGGCAAAAACCTTACTCCCGGTGCGCGGATAGTTGTCGTAACGGCTGGCATTGGAGAGAAACCATTCGGGCGAACGGTAATAGTGCTCGTCGATCAGATCGGCATTCATCTTACGCAATTCACCGTTGAGGTAGTCGAAACGCTCGCCGCTCGGATCGGTACCCGAACTGTTCACCAACTTAAAGCCGGGATATTTATCCTTGATAGCTTTGGTAAATATTTTGAGCCGTTCGACATATTGCGGACCCCAGTTCTCGTTCCCCACGCCCATCATCTTCAGGTTGAACGGAGCGGGATGTCCCATTGCTGCACGTAGTTTTCCCCATTGGGTATCTGTAGAGCCATTCGCAAATTCAATCAGGTCGAGGGCATCCTGTACATACGGATCGATTTGCCCGGTAGGAACCAGCTCCGCCGAGTTGAACTGGCAGGCCATACCGCAATTGAGAATCGGAAGCGGTTCGGCACCGATATCTTCGGCCAGTTGAAAATATTCGAAAAACCCAAGCCCGAAACTCTGGAAATAGTCGGGAGTGGAACGGTTGGAAAACTCGGTATTCCAGCGATTGATAATCAAATGACGATCTTCGACCGCACCGACGGTTTTCTTCCACTGGTAACGCTGCGCCAAGTCGAAACCTTCGACGATACATCCGCCGGGAAAACGGATAAAGCCCGGTTTCAGATCGGCAAGCAACTGCACCAAATCGGCACGCAACCCTCCGGGACGGCTCTTCCATGTATCGGACGGAAAGAGAGAGAGCATATCCAGATCAATCTTACCATCGCCTTCGAACCAGATATTCAGTTTGGCTTTCGGATCGGTAGCGTCCGACTTAAAGGATACCGATTGTTTGTGCCATTGATTATCGGCAATACCGGGAGTGAGAAATGCGCTTCCCAGAATCTCATTATGACTATTAACCAGCTCGATAGTCAGCTTACCTGTTGGCGATGACTGACGGTAAAGTGCCGAAAAGGTGTAAGTAATATCTTTTTTCACCCCCATTCCCCGGAAGCCCTCGTTAGTCAGACCGAGGTCGTGCCCGGTTGCCTTTTGCAGCGTAACCTGTAAATAACGCGGATTGGTATCCTCTTTTTCGGGACGGTTTACTACCAGCACGGCTCCTTCCATTGCTTTTTTCTGCTGCACCTTCCATCCCATCAGGGGTTTGGTAAACTCAAAAGAGCGGTTCTTCACCAGTTCGGCATAAATACCGCCATCGGCAGCAAGATTTATGTCTTCAAAAAAAATACCCCACATGGTGGGCTGAATGTCGGCTACCGGCTTGTCGACCTGTACGGTCAGTCTGTTTTGAGCTACCGCCCCGAACAGCATAAAAAAAGCCATTGCGCTAAAAAGAGTGCGTCTGATCATGAATTGGAGTTTTAATGAGATAATTTGTGTAAAAATAACACTTATCGCGAAATAAAAAAAGAGGGGTGGAAATGTTTTAGAGCACATTCGGAAAATAGTTTTGATAATAAATAGCCCGTTGTTCTTTAATTCATATCAAAAACCATTGTATTATGCAAACAGCCCGATTGCTATCGTAATGTATTGGTATATTTGCACATAATTTTTTGAGACAATGAAAAAACATACTATCCTCATAGGGGTACTGCTGGCAGTGCTCTTGTCTGCAAACCGGCTGGATGCAAAAATTATCCTGCCCAAAGTGATCGGGCACAACATGGTGCTACAACGCCACAAAGCGGTTACTATCTGGGGAGAAGCCGGAAGAGGAGAGCGGGTTTCCGTCTCTTTTGCGGGACAAAAACAGCGCACACAGGCCGATGATTCGGGTCATTGGGAGGTAAAACTAAAACCGATGGTGGCCTCCGTAAAAGGACGCGACATGGTAATCAAAGGATCCAATACCATTGTGCTCCACAATATTCTGGTAGGTGAAGTATGGCTCTGCTCCGGTCAGTCGAACATGGAATATGCCATGCGCAAAAACGGCAAACTGTTCGATAAAGTAAAAGGAACGCATCCGGCCGAAGACGATCTGAAAACGGCAAACAATCCGAATATCCGCATCTTTCTGGTACGTCGTAAATACATGGCTCCCGACTCCACCCATCAGGGATGGAATACGGCCGCCGGCACTCCGCTGCGCGATTTCTCGGCCGCCGGCTATTTCTGTGCCAAAGAACTCTATGCAAAATTACATGTGCCCATTGGCATGATCTCTTCGGCCGTACCGGGAAGCCGCATCGAACCGTGGATAGAAAAGAAACAGCTGGCAGTGGCTCCCCGTCTGAAAAACGACTCGGTGCTCAAACCCCTGATTGTCGACGGCGGCGACCCCGGGAAATTTTACGAGACAATGATTAGCCCCGTGATTCCATACACCCTGAGCGGCTTCTTCTGGTATCAGGGCGAATCGGCCTGCTTCCTCAACGAAACCATTCGCTATGCTTATAAATTCAAGACCCTGATCAACAGTTGGCGAGCCGACTGGAAGAGCGATACCCTCCCCTTCTATTTTGTACAGATAGCTCCGTATGCCTACTCTGCCGCCAAAGACGTACGCCCTCACACCACCGAAAACCTTCCCGAATTTTGGGAATCGCAGGCACTGGCGCTCAAATTACCGCATACCGGCATGGCCGTTATCACCGACCTGGTAGACAGCGTAGCCGACCTGCACCCGGGCTATAAATGGGAAGTGGGTCGCCGGCTGGCATTACTGGCACTGAACAAAACCTACGGGATGACAAATATTGTATGCAACGGACCGATGTATAACGGCATCAAAATAGTCCGCGACAAAATTGAAGTAGGCTTTACCAACACCGGCAGCGGACTGGCCAGTCGCGACGGCAAACCGCTCACCTGGTTTTCCATTGCCGGCGCCGACGGTAAATTCTATCCGGCCGATGCCATAATCAGAAATAACAAAGTGGTGGTAACTTCTCCCTTGGTAAAACATCCGGTGGCGGTTCGTTTTGCCTGGAACGAAGCAGCTCAATCCAATTTCGTCAACAAAGAGGGACTACCCGCAGCTCCTTTCCGTAGCGACAACCCGTGGGAAAAGCTATTCGAATAACGCGATGTTTCAGAGACAATCCAAAAATAGAATGACTCCATCGTCTTTCTAATCGGAAATCATGTAGCAACTTACCGGGCATAACCCTGTATGCAGTGCGAGGTACAAGGAAGTAATCATATATATCAATCCCGTAGGGGTTGACCGTTTATTCTCCTCGTCATGCATCCCCCATTTTTCGTCATGAATGTTAAATATTCAAAACAGACGAATTTTATCACAATACCTCATATTGTATTTCTCCCCCTCTTTCAATCGACAACAATCCTCCTAAAATCGGGCAACGTTTTAATTCATTCTTCCCTATATTCCCTTTATAGTATTGACCTATACTATCGTAACTTTTGTTAATTTTAGCGCCAAAATTGAGGAATTAAAATTATATCGCCTCCTTTTTGCATATATTTGTAACATATAGTATAAATATATCCATTATATAATGTAATTTGTGAAATAGAAACAGACCTCATCTGTTTTCCGAATTTAGTATGACATAAACCCGTGGTGTATTTGGGAATAATATTATAAAACGCTATATGTTACATTATTTACATTTTAATCATCTCCAACCTCCTCCGCTTCGCTCGTCCCCTGTTGAAAAATGGGATGCCACTAACTGCGGAGTTTCGGCTCTATTATACAATTTATTGCCAAAATAACAGATTCATCTCTCCTTCATCTGAAGGAGAGTCCCCGATAAGAGGTAGGGTTTGATAAGTATCGCTGTAATCAAAAGAATAGATTATAATGTTTCGCAGCAATTTAATTCAAGACAAACTTATCTATTTTTAAATGCATTCCGGATTACATAATATATTTTACACATTACGGGGCGGCAAATAATGGCAAAGACTCAGGAGCCATTCCCGTTGAATAGAGAATCGTTTTTGATAAAGCAGCAATGTTTCTTTCTTTGGCAACAGAGTTTATCGCCTTTTAAGGAGAGTTTATCGCTAAAGCGGCAAACATTCCCGCTTTGGCCGGAGAGTTCGCCGCCCGAGATAGAAACACTCTCTCCCCGGAGAGAACCATTTTTGCCCGGGTGGCAAAGTTTCCGTTAGTAGCGACAAAGCTTTCAGTATAAGCCGCAGACTTTTCTGCCTGAGCGGAAAAGAATAACGACAAGGAGAGAGAGTCTTACGATAAGGAGAGAATATTTTACCAAGAGGCCGGAAAGTTTTACTAAAAGGCCGGAAAGTTCGGCTAAAAGGAGAGAACATTTCAGACCCTTTAGGCAAATCCTTCGGAAAGAATAGTAATTGTCATATAATCAGCAATCTATATATCCTTTTACTTAATTCATTAATTGTTTAACCCTTAAAATCCTGAACGCATGCCGGATTACATTCCTCCCGGAGATTCTGCTTTCAATGTGTGGCAAGGCAACACAATGAATCAAATCTCATCCAATCTTATTGCCTGGTTTATTGCCGACAAAAATTTTCAAGACTTGCAAACTCTGCAAACAAAGTGGTCTAGCGCTTATTTGAAGGCCTCTAACAAGCAGAACCGTACCTCTGCCGATGTGCAGGACAAAAATGATGCCCGTTACAATTACGAAAAAGCTATTCGGAGCTTTTTAGGCGAATGGATTACCTTCAACAGCCATGTAACCGATGCCGATCGCGAACGGATGGGTCTTACCGTAAGAAAAGAAACCCGCACACCGGTGCCCGTACCCGCTACGCGCCCGATAGCTACGGTCGATTTCTCTATCAGGCAGCAACACACCGTGGCGTATGTCGACGAAGCCAATGGCCGTAGCAAAGCCAAACCTACCGGAGTACACGGTTGCGAAATCTGGGTAAAAGTAGGCGGCGAAGCTCCCAAATCGGCTTCGGAGCTGAGTTATAAAGGCACATGCACCGCATCGCCCTACACCGTAAGCTTCGACGGCGACGATACCGGCAAAATTGCCTACTACTGGATACGCTGGATCAATAACCGGGGCGAACACGGTCCGTGGAGCGCACCTTTCAGCGCCATGATCGTAGGCTAAGCCTGCCATCCCTCAACACACAAAAGCGACGGATTTTTTCGTCACTTTTGTGTTGGCAAACAAAACCCGAAGCATTTGCCGTTTCCTCAGAACTCCCAACTTTTTTCGCATACAATAAGTGCCGTAGATACGGTACCTTATATCGGGTTTATTGAAAAATAGAGTATACATACCAAAAGCCAAGATGGCTTCAAACAAAAACCGAAACAATCGATGCCTTATGAATCAGGAAATAGACCGGAGCAAATTTGATTATATCGAACAATATTATTTTGATCATTACAAATCAAAAGGTTCTGAACTTACAGTTTATGCTCTGCTGAACTGTATTTCGGAAAAAGAAATAACTGCTTTATATGTTGACTCTAGCAAAGACAACCCCACATTCAAGAATATACTGGAAAAATATATAGTACAAAGGTCTACTTACGAGCCTCCCAAGGCATTTAATTATTTGGCAAGAAAATTATTGGATATATACGTCGAGGTAAATTTCAGGAAAAAAATTGCCATACGAACATTCCTGTGCCAGTTTATCAGGACTACCTCCCCTGATATCATAAAAGATTATTTCGATATTCTATCTGCATCCGATCTGACGATTGACAGATATATGGCGAGCAAAGTTGCCGATCTTATATGGTGCGATGACGTGAAAGCATTACTCATAACAAACTATCATCGTCAGCCGGATGAATATAGCCTGGCGCCATTAATAGAATCGCTGGAACCGGAACTATTATGCAGTCTGGTTGAAGAATACTGGAGCGATACTTTCCCATCTCCAAAACAAAAGAAGACCATTCTTAAACGAATTATACATCTGGATGATAGCTATCTTTCATTCTTAAAAGAGCGCGATACCGGGTCATATCTGGAGTCACTGACGATGCGAGAAATAGTCATAACAGACGATGACATTTCGACAATCAGGCAACCGATCACAGAAGAGGTAAAGAATCTCCTGATCGGGAATCTTGGTTTAACCGGCAATTGGGAAAAGGTAGTAAAATATATGGAACTGATACAACCCCCTTTGATAGCTCCTCCCGTCCAGAGAAATTTGCTGTTCACCACAATAGGATATAAAGAGCCGTGACCCCGAAAGATTCCGTCGCAGCTGATTTAGCTATCGCTGATTTTTTGCAAAATAAATTCTTGCTGTATGTTAATTATTTATTGTATGTTTGCAGAGATGTTTATGATCGGCTGAAGATGAGGGGAGTTACCCTATTAAATAGTTGATGTAATCAGCAAAAGATCGTATAGCTACACGAGAGGATGAGTGCGGCCCCTTTTGGCGCAAGAATACAAAAATAGCAGATCCTCGTTCAAGCTTAACGAAGTGTAGCTTGGACGCAAAATAAAAGCAGTTTGTAACTGATTAGCTTCGTTAATTGTTGATTGTGGTTACAAACCACTTGGGTTTTGGGCACAAGTTACGCTATCGCTAAACTTGCGCCAAAGGTTGCTACAGTCTGTAGCTGCCGTCGCGGCGGATTTGCAATCCGTCGCCGCAACCGAGGATAGGGATCTGTGATCCCGAAAAGATAAGCTACAATAATAATCAGACATATTTGATTAGAAAGCCATTATCGGATTGCAAATCCGACGGGACAGGAGGTGAAACCCTCATTTTAGTCTTTCTGCTGTGGCGGATTTGTCCGTCCCGCAACGAAGTATAGAGATCTGTGAATCCAAAAGATAAGCTGCATTTTAAAAAGCCGAGGCCACCATCAAACGACAGCAGCCTCCGCACAAACACAATAAATAATAAATAAAGCTTCTTTTAAACAGCGTGTTGTTAATATTCGGGAGGTAAAGCCTGCAATTCGGCTCCGGTAAATACAGGCCCGTCTTTGCAGACATACAGTTTGCCCACGTTGCAGCGGCCGCACTTCCCTACTCCGCATTTCATCCGGTTTTCGAGCGTGGTGTAGATGTTTTCGGGTTTGAAACCGAGTTTCTCCAACACCGGAAAAGTAAACTTAATCATCACCGGAGGCCCGCACACAATCGCCACGGTATTTTCGCTCGATGGATTCATCTTTTCCAGTACGGAAGGTACAAAACCTACCTCGCCCTTCCAGTCGGGAGTCTCTCCGCCCGGATCTACAGTAGTTACCAGTTTAACGTCGGGCCTGTCTTCCCACTCTTTCAGTTCGTGTTTGTACACCAGATCGGCCACCGATTTGGCGCCATAGAGAATGCTCACGTCCTTAAAATTCTCGCGGGTATCGAGCGCATTCCAGATGACGCAACGCATGGGAGGAAGCGCAATACCACCGGCAATAAAGAGCAGGTTCTTGCCCTTCCACTGATCGATAGGGAAGGTGTTGCCAAACGGGCCACGGAAGCCCATCGTATCGCCCTCTTCGAGGCGGGCAAGTGATGAAGTCACCTTACCGGCTTCGCGAAAGGTACATTCGATATAGCCTTTGCGGGTAGGCGACGAAGCGATACAAAAGGTACTTTCACCATCGCCGAAAGCAGAGTATTCGCCGAACTGACCGGCCCTGAACGAGAACTGTTCTGCAGCCTCCTCATCCTGAAACTTCAAACGGAAAGTCTTCACGCCGGGAGCTTCCTGCGTCACCTTTTCGACGGTCATTAAATAAGGAAGATAGAGATTTGGAGATTTGGGGATGTGAGGATTTGGGGATGTGGAAATACCGTTCTCCTCAATATGTTGTAAATTATCCATAAGCGTACGTCTTAATCAGTTCTTTTTTGATGTGATGATGATTTTTGAAATCACATTGTGTATAGAGTTCAATTTTTCTTTCAGAGCCGAAGGATCCGGATAATTCTTTGACCTTTCACAAAGAATCAACCAATATTCTGTTTCGTCTGCCTCTTTTGCAGCTATTTTCAGTTTGTGAATAAAATCTACCTTGCTCTCTGCGTTTTGCGCTTCCCGAACATTCGCTCCAATGGAAGTTCCTGATTTAAGCAATTGATTGGCAATAACAAATTTCCGATTTTCCTCCAGCAATTCGCAATATTCGATAATAGCCAACGCAAATTCTACCGAAAGGTTGACAATCAAATTATCCTTGTCATTTTTCATACTATAATATTTTTTGGTTCAAGGAAGTATGGAACTCCATGTTGCTGAAATTATTTTCCGATAGCTATCGGAACCTCTTAGGTGTTGTGGAGCAACATGTTCGTTTCATAATCAATAAAATCGAAGACTGTTCCCATCTTCAAATTTCCACATCCCCAAATCCTCAAATCGAGCGTAGATGTTCTGCAATGTTCATATCCACGGGGCAAGCACGTGAACAGCGGCCGCAACCGGTACAGCCCCGCACCGAAAGGCGATCGGGCATGTAGGAGAATTTGTGCAAAAGGCGTTGGCGCCACCGTTGTGCCTGTGTTTGACGGGGATTATGCCCCGAGGTGTGCAGGGTAAACAGCGCGAATCCGCAAGAGTCCCAGCAACGGAGGCGTTTTCCTTTGGTGCCGTGCGCATCTTCCTGAATGTCGAAGCAGGCGCAAGTGGGGCAAACGTAAGCACACGCTCCGCAACCGATACAGCGTTGCGATTGCGCTTTCCAGATCGGACTCTCGAAGGCTGTCTGCAACTTCTCCTGAACAGTTTTTATGTCGAATTTCTCCGGTAACTTCACTAGATATTTCTCCTTTACATCGCCACGATCGGCTTCAAAAGCGGCCTCATCGGCTTTCACCAGGGCTTCGCCCTTTTCGGTCAGGATCTCGGCAAGAAAACCGTCCTTAACCGGTGTAAGCTGGATATCGCTCCCGACGGTATTGCCCGGGCCTCCATTGACGGAAGTACAGAAGCAATACTCATCGGCTTTGGTACAGGCCAGCGTTATCACCACAGTGCGCTCCATTCGGGCATTGTAGAGTTCGTCTTTGTAATCCCAGTTGAAGATCGCTCCCAGCGGATTGAATCCGGCAGCATCGCAGGGATGCAAACCGAACACCACCGTTTCGGGATAAGCGGTCAGGTCGGCATTTTCGAGCTGAACCTTTCCTTTCTCTTTTTCGTACGAAAAGAGCACATCGGTGCGCGGAAATGCGACCGATTTTGCTGATTGCGTGGTCTGGATATGATCGAATACGATTTCGTCGGCCGAAGCCACACGCCCGAAATCAACCTTGGCACCCTTGTTCACCGGAGCGTAGAGATGCTTTTGAGTATCAATAAGGACATTTAGCCACCGTTGAAGTCCCGCTAAACTAATAAAGCATTTTTTCATTCTTATTTAATCTTAAGACCTCTCCCCAACCCCTCTCCCCAAGAGAGGGGGCAATAGGATAGAAGATTTATTAGTCATGATAATTTTCTAATTTCAGATTCTAAAGTCCCCTTGTGGGGGATCTAGGGGGCTGGAACGTTATTTAATAAAATTCTCCTTATCCTCCGGTTTGAAGGTCGAGAGCGCATTGTCGCCCGACACGGCCTGATTGACATCCAGCGCGAAGTTATCGGTTACCTCCTGTACAATCTGGTGACTGAGCAAATGGATCGGCAATCCCAACGGACACGCCGCTCCGCAAGCTCCACAGTCGGCACAACGGCCGGTCATGTGCATGGCGCGATTGATGTGCCATTCGATATTGGCCAGCGTACTTGCCCACGGCTGAATCCACTGCGGACGGTTCTCTTCCACAATACATTTGGTGCAGTAGCACATCGGACAAGCTGCCCGGCAAGCGTAGCACTTGAAACATTTCGAAAGTTCGGCCGACCAGAATTCCCAACGCTCTTCGCGACTCATGGCATTGAGTTTTTCGATCAACGCTTTGTCGTCTTCGCGGACAGGAATAGGTGCAGTTTGCAGATAAGCCGTTATATCGTCGGTGGTCGCAAACCGAATCACCTCCTTTTCTGCCGAAACAGTGAGGACAACCAGCTTGTCGAGTTGAATCTGATGTTCGGTCAACAAACGGAGGATGCTGCGCAGGGCAAAATAGGAGGCTGTAATGCCCACTTTTTTGTCACCGATCAAATCCTTGCGGGTAAGGTAAACCGCCAGATTGCCAGTGCAACGGTCGTCGAAAATCAGTTTGCCAACCTCATCAGTCGAAGCAATAAAACAGGGACGAGGAAAACGGGTTCCCTCTTCGTACCCGATAAACAACTCCACTTCGCCAGATTGCAGGAGCTCGTTAGCCGTTTTTTGCAATTCGCCGGAGAAACTATTTCCAGCAATTGCAGGCTTCTTTTCTATCAATACATCTTCCATTGAATAGTTCTTTTATGCTCACAAAGAGCTGACGCTTTTAATAAGCGCTTCCTGACCGTCAATAATACTTTTATCTTGTTGTACCAGATAGTCGGCTGCCTTGCGGTACTCGGTGTAAGGACCCAGTTCGCGGATGGTTGTAACCGTACCGTTCACCACGTCGGCCCATTTGGCACCTTCGGCTGCCGACACCCACGAGAACTGAATGCGGTTCACGTCGATACCCATAAAGTTGAGCAATCCACGGAAGATCACCCAGCGGCGACGCGCATGGAAATTACCCGAAGTGTAGTGGCAATCGTTGGGGTGACAACCCGACACGATAATACCGTCAGCACCTTCGGCAAAGGCTTTGAGCAACAGCATGAAGTCGATGCGACCGGTACACGGGAAGCGGACGATCTTCACGTTGGAAGCGTATTTGATACGGCTCGTTCCCGTCAGGTCGGCACCCGCGTAGGTACACCAGTTGCAGACAAACGCAACGATCTTCGGTTCAAATTCTGACATAAGAGCCCCTCCCAGCCTCCCCACAAAGGAGGAGTAAATTTATTGGTTTAACAGTATTCATTTTTATAATTTGATCTTTTCAACACAAAGGCACGAAGGCATAAATATTCTAATACTTTATTTTTTCAGAGTCATTAATTTTTTTGTCAGCTTCATAAAGTATTCTATCAGCTTTGTCAAAAGGAATGTTCAATTTATAAATACCTCAGATTGCCCCTCTCTTGGGTTCACAACACAGACATTTATCGTCTGTGGAGAGGGGTTGGGGTAAGGCTTTACTCATTCATCAGCGCCATCACCTCGGCAAACATCTGTTCGTTCGAGAAACCCTGAATGTCGATGGCTTTCGACCGACAGAAGGCCACACAGGTACCGCATCCCTGGCACAATCCAGGGTTCACTTTCGCTACGGTTTTGATGACGCTGCCGTCGCGCCCTTTGATCTCTTCGCGTTCAATGGCGTTGTACGGACAAGCCGTCTGACACATAAAGCAGCCCACGCAGGTGGAGAATACCGGAGGAGCCGAACGGTTTACTACGGCAATCAACGGTTCGCGGGTCAGTTCGTTATTCGAAAATAGACCGATCACCTTGGCAGCGGCACCCGAGGCCATACCCACCGTTTCGGGAATATCTTTCGGAGCCTGACAAGCGCCACACAAGAAAATACCTGCCGTGTTGGTTTCTACCGGTTTCAGTTTCGGATGCGCTTCGGCAAAGAACTTGTAGGCATCGTACGACACATGCATTTTTTGCGCCAACTCTTCCGCGCCGGGATTGGAAACACCTGCCGTGGCAAGCACCACCATGTCGGCTTCAATCTCCACCGGTTTGCTCCCGAGCAGCGTATCGGCACCTTTCACGATGTATTTACCATCCTTTTCGTAGATGCGGGCAACCCGTCCACGGATATAGTTCACACCGTCGTCTTCGATAGCACGGCGTACAAACTCTTCATAATTTTTACCGCCTGCACGGATGTCCATGTAGAAGACATACGATTCGCCATCGTGCACTTTGTGTTGGTAAAGCATGGCATGTTTGGCGGTGTACATACAGCATATTTTCGAGCAGTAAGGAATACCTTTGGCCGGATCGCGCGAACCGGAACAGGCGATGAAAACAATCTTCTTGGGCACTTTTCCGTCCGACGGACGGCGGATTTCACCCAGTGTCGGGCCTGAAGCCGAAGCCAGACGCTCGAACTGCAATCCGGTAAGTACATCGGCATATTTGCCGTAACCATATTCAGGGAAGAAGTCGGTTTTCAGCACGTTGAAACCGGTGGCAATCACCACAGCTCCGATATCCTCGGTAATAAACTGGTCGGGAAGGTCGTATTGGATGGCGCCTGTGGGACATACTTTTTCGCACACCTTGCATTTGCCTTTTTGGTAATAGGTACAATTAGCCCGATCGATCACCGGTTTGTTGGGCACAGCCTGCGGAAACGGGGTGTAAATCGCCGTACGCATGCCCAGTCCTTCGTTGAATTCGCTGGGAATTTTTTTATTCGGACATTTGGTGGTACAGGCCCCGCAGCCCGTACAGAGCTTGTAATCCACGCTTTTTGCTTTCAGGCGGATGGTCGCTTTGAAGTTACCGATAAAACCGTCGAGATGTTCCAGTTCGGCGTAGGTATACAGGGTAATGTTCGGATGTTGCGCTACCTCCACCATACGGGGAGTAAGGATACATTGCGAACAGTCGAGCGTAGGGAAAGTTTCGGAGAGCTGCGACATGTGGCCGCCGATGGAGGGTTCTTTTTCCACCATAATAACCTGCTGGCCTGCATTGGCAATATCGAGCGCGGCCTGGATTCCGGCAATACCGCCACCGATTACCAGTGCCTTTTTGGTAATGGGCACTTTGATGGCATTCAGCGGTTTGTTTTTCTTCACCTTCTCTACCAGCATCTTCACTAAGTCGATCGCCTTTTCGGTAGTCTGCTCGTTCTTCTCGTGCACCCACGAGCAGTGCTCGCGCAGGTTCGACATTTCGCAGAGATAAGGGTTCAGCCCGGCTTCAGCACACGCTTTGCGGAACGTCGGTTCGTGCATACGCGGCGAACAGGCGCCCACCACCACACCGGTCAGCCCTTTTTCCTTAATGGCATTTTTGATGAGTGTTTGCCCCGGATCGGAACACATGTATTTGTAGTCGGTGGCAAATTCCACCCCATCCATTTTTCCGGCTTCGGCAGCTACCCGCTCGCAATCAACGGTAGCGCTGATGTTCTCTCCGCAATGGCAAATAAAAACTCCTATTTTCGACATGGTGCTAATTTGAGAATTTGAAGATTTGGGAATTTGAGGATCTCCCCTCTATCAGGCAAACTGTGCCGGGACGAAATGTTTCTGCAACCCGACCTCTTTCGGGCTCAGTCCCACAGCAAGCCCAATGGCCTGAGTAATATAAATAACCGGGATATCGATTTTTTGTTTCAGGTATTCGTTGATTTGCGGACGGCGCATATCGAGGTTCGATTGGCACATGGGGCATGCCACAATGATAGCTTCGGCTCCACGATCGGCAGCATCTTTTACAATATTGCCGGACAACTTAGCCACCACGTCGGTGCGCGACACGGAAAATCCGGCGCCGCAACATTCGGTTTTGAAACCCCATTCGATGGGTTCGGCACCCGAACGTTTCATCAGAATATCCATCGATTGCGGATCTTCCAGCCGATCGAATTGAAGAATGTTGTGCGGGCGAACCAGCAGGCAACCGTAATAGCAGGCAACCTTGTGTCCGAACGGAGTCGTCACCTTCTCTTCCAGACGGTCAGCCACGTATTTATCGATCATCTGCATCACATTCAGGATTTGCAGGTTGCCTTTTATCGGCATGTCAATAATATCGCAAACCCGTTGTTTGAGCGCTGCGTCGTTGTTCAGTTCGTGCTGGGTAACGGTCAGGCGGTTGTAGCAGGCGGCACAAGGAACGACGACTTCGGTCAATCCCTGTTTTTCGGACAATGCCAAAATGCGAGCCGAGAGCGAGAGCGCCAGCTCCTTGTTCAGGTTATGAGCCGCCGTTGATCCGCAACAATTCCAGTCTTGAATCTCTTGCAGTTCGATATCGAAGGCTTTTGCCACCGCCAGCACCGATTGCGCATATTCCGAAGAAGAGCCCTTCAACGAACAGCCAGGATAAAATCCGATAGTCCCCTTAACCCCACAGGGGGAATTAATAATCTGCTCAGACATAATTTATTCAATTATTTTTGTTGCCTCAAAGTCCCCTTGTGGGGGATTTAGGGGGCTGTTTTTCTAAAGATTCCTTTGATATTTCGGGTTCCTTTAATCATCTCGGGTACCAACGGCAATTTTCCTTTGGCATACATTTTCGGAGCCAAAACTACATCCTGCGTGAGGTGGAAGGTGCGTGCCTTGTAACCGGCAACCAAGCCGATTTCGTAAAGACGTCCGGTATATTTGATGGAATCGAGAAAGGCGCGGTGGAAGGCGACGATGTCGCGCGACTGGCGATTGATTTTGTGTTCGCCTGCTGATTTTTCGCGCAGGTAATCCATTATATGAGGAATATCAATGGACATCGGACAACGTTCGATACAGTTCTGACACGATATACAGAGCCATATTGTTTTGGAGTTCAACAACTGTTGCAACAATTCCTCGTCTTTAGTTTGCAGCATGTGCATTACCATACTGGGAGGAAAATCCATTTCGTCGGCTAACTGGCAACCGGCAGTACATTTACCGCATTGATAGCACCTGTTTACATTCACGCCGGTATGCAGTTGCAACTCGTGTATTGATTTTTGGTTGTTTATCATATTGATTTTTCAATCATTATGCCATTTTTCGGTGCACAATTTCAAACATTGTGTGCAATTCGTGTGATTTTTTCATCAAAATGGCAACTCTACTTTTCACAAAATGATGTAATTTGCAATCTGTAGTTTGCAAACGGCGACAAAATTAATTCTTTATCTCAATAATTGTACCGATTTTGGTTGACCAATTTTATGTTGTAAAACATCTTTTTCTCTATTCATATAAAGAACAGCAATTTACATCCTCAGTAAACAACCAAAAAACTGCCCATAAAAATCGAATCTGTGTAATTTTTAACACAACAAAGGCCGGAATCATTCGAACATGCGACGATTCCGGCCTTCGATCCGATCTTTTTTATCTTAAAAATGAAGCATCAAGCCCAGAGACACCGCTCTGACATCAGGCCCTTTCCCATTCTGAAAAATCTTGACCAGTCCATATTTAGCAAATACGCTGATATCTCCATAACCTGCCTGTGCCATCAGATTGATTGCAATAGGGTTGGTATTCAACCCAAAGTCTTCTACCCGCTTGATAGAATTTCGATCTGCATCTGTGTATCTTACCTTAAAGGAAGCAAACGTTTTGATACCCGCTTCCACACCGGCCGAAATAAACGATTTGTGATCGCGACCGAAAGCCGGTTGCCATTCGAGAAGTACCGGCAACGTAAGATGTACTACTTTCAAGCGGCTATACTGATACTTTATTCCGTCCGGAGCGTCATAAACACCGGTCACACCATTTACATCCACCAGATGGGTATTGTAGTCGAGACGGAAAGTTTGCCAGCTCATTCCAAGTCCGGTGGTGATTCCCAGATTGTTACGATAGATAGGTAGAATATGTTCAATCAGATTGATAAACCATTCGGTCGATTGATCGGGCTTGATTGCCAGTCCGTTGACATTCGATAATTTATCGTGTGCTGCATTGGTTATATTGGCATACCCGAGTCCGAAACCGGCATAATGTGGTTTCATACGATAGTTTCTACCGTCATACTTCCGTGCCCTCTTGTTGTTCAGAAACGGCAACTGCAAACCCACTTCCTGCATCACCGTCCATTTCTCATAGCTCTTTCCATCGCTGAATATTCCTTCATACAACTGTTTATAGGGCACAGAGTCGCTACTCTGGTCATACACCTTTACCTTTAATTGTTCGTTGCCATCTTCAATTTTAACCATTTTGCGGTTAAAATACACAGTAGTATCGGTCGGCAGATTTGCAGCAACCAAAAGCGTTCCGGTAAAAGGAAGCAGCATTACAAGTGCAATTAGTTTTTTCATAGGATCATTTCTTTAGTGTTATTTCTTTTTCAATAATAGATTCAGAATATCGTCTACATCGTCGTGACTTTCCAGATAAACCAGCGTGAGTTTATAACCCGACGAGGTAGCATTGTAAAGGATCAAACGGTTGAGCCGACCCTTGTGAGGCAGTTGCAGAATGATGGTAGAGAGATTTCCGCTTGAAATTACCTGCTTTACCTTTTTAGCTCCCTCCTGATCTTTGTCCAGGCATTTTCGGATAAAATCTCCGGCAGTAGGATCATTGTTGATAACAATGCTCTTGAACAGTGAAAGATTATAGTCACCCAGCATCTCTCCCGAAAGTTCTACCATGGTCACACCCTTCTTTTTCCCGTAAAGGTCGAACACTTTACTGATTTGCAAATCTTTCTGCGCCGACAAA
The DNA here is from genome assembly GCA_017860295.1 of Bacteroidota bacterium. Taxonomy (GTDB): domain Bacteria; phylum Bacteroidota; class Bacteroidia; order Bacteroidales; family Paludibacteraceae; genus Microbacter. Next base: position 127,620 of record JAFNAS010000011.1, read on the forward strand.
TGGTGTGGCAAAGCCATGGCCATCAGCATGAGCAGAAGAAAACAAAGTTTTGTTGAGCGTCTCATTTTATTTTGGTTTTATTAGTTTCCTGAAAATACAGATAGCTGATCTTTTACAATTTCTTCGGCTTTGAATTGTTTTGCAGCCTGAGCTACTTCGTCGGGATCGGAAGCAATTTCACTGATCGATTGCATGGCCTCTGCCTTTACGGTGGCCACATCGGTTACTTTCACCCCATCCACATAAGCATAGCACTGAGGCTTTTCCTCTATCAGCGACCTTACCAGAAAGATTCCCCCGATTAAGGCTGCTGCTACGCTTGCCCAGCGGATCATTGGAATAATCGTCCTATTTTTCTTCGGTTTGCCCGCTTGTTTTTCGCCGGCAAAATAGCCCATCATCGCACGATCGGCCTGATACCGCTCGGGCAAATCCGGTTGCAACAAAACCAGATACAACTGCCGCTCTTCCTCAGCCGAAGTAAACCCTTCGTAGTATTTCTCCAGAAGCGCATCGGCCTCTTTTGTACTGATTATTTTATGGTTGCTGAATAATTGCATTATCTTGTCCATTTTAGATACTCCTCTCTCACCTTTTTTCGAGCCCGCGACAGGTTCATCCGTACGGCTTCAACCTGTGTGCCGGTTATGCCGGCAATCTGTTCTACTTCGTATTCATCAATATCTTTCATCCGTATAATTGCCTGTTGTAACGGCGGTAGTCTGTCAATTATAAACCGGATAATTTCATCGCTGTTCTTGCGTTCCAGTTGCAGATAGGGATTGTCGGTCCCGGCCTGCCGGTATATCTCATCGTCGAGCGAGCTCTCCCTTCCCCGAATCCGGATCTTATCAACACAGATGTTTTTGGTTACTGTGGTGGCAAAAGCGGGAATGCTGTCATACTTATCGAGCGAATCGCGAATGTGCCAAAGCTTGAGAAACACCTCTTGCACGGCATCCTCAGCATCCTGTTCTTCTTCCAGCATTTTGCATGCTATGCAGAACAATTTTTCACGCAACGGCACAACCTCCGCTTTAAATCGTTCGGGATTCATTTTACAATATGACGAAGCTATCACTCATTTATAACATCACCGCAAAAAGTTTTTTCAATCGAATCGGAAATACGGCACAAAAATACTAATTTTCAACGGTATGACTCCGAAGAGGAGAAGGGCTCCAAAGGTAACGCATTAGCATCAAAAAGGATGTTATGCTTTTGTATATCATCAATATACAACAATATCTACTTCAGACTATCTATAATAAGTAATCCAAAGTAGATATGATTCTCTTTTTCTCGCACTGGCTACAGTCCGAATATTAAAAATAATCGGAATAAGGAGCGTCACACTCCGAGAAGTACTGACCGGGAGTAATGCCCGACAACTGACGAAAATCGTTTATCATGTGCGATTGGTCGAAATAACCGCAACGATACGCCAGTTCGGTCAGCGAATCGCCGGGAAACTGTTGATGGGCATAAAGAGTATACTGAAAGCGAATCACTTTCAGGTATTGTTTGGGCGACAAACCTACCATCTTTTTGAATTCACGCTCGTGTTGTTTGCGACTCAGGCAAGAGGCATCGGCCAGCTCTGCCGCGTTTATCAATCCGTTGGAGATATTTATCAGACCGATATTGTGCTGAATACGGTTCCACCGGTAGGAGGTGTTGCCGGCGAGCAACTGCAATAGAAACCGCTCAATATGAGCGATACGTTCCATGAGTGTGGACATTTCCTGCAACTGTTCTTCCAGCTCACGTGCCGCCATACCCATAATATCAGCGAGCGATAACGAGAGATCGGCCAGTTCGCTGACCGGAAACGGGAAGAAGAGTCCGGCGCTATGCGGATAAAATTGCACATTCAGCATCTTCGTACTGCCGGTCGGCAGCACATCGAAAAATCCGGTTTTCTGTCCGCTGATAATAAGGCCGGGTTGCATTTCCCGCCTCTCTTTGATCCTCAGCAGATGCTCCGAAAAGTGAAAAGACATCTCCACAAACCCGTTGGGGACTACCCTTTGCAGTTGCGGCATTCCTTCGTTTGCAGCTATCTCCAGATACCAATATTGCTTGATATAAGGAGACAATAAGGGGGTGGGTTGTATTAAACGGAACTGCATGGGGTTTATAAAGAGATAAAGTAACGCAAAGGTAGGAAATTTTACCTCCTATCCGCATGGAAGAGAAGCTCCCCTACCGCATTATACGGCAAGGGAGCAAATACCCAATCATTCCTCTCCGTAAAGACCCAGCCGGTTTCCCTCCGTGTCGGTAAAGAGAGCAAACCATCCCCGTCCTTCGCATTGAATCTTTGTTTTCGGAACGACGATCTTACCTCCGTTTGCTTCGACGAACAGGATCCGGCTATCCAGTTGTTTGCCCACGTTCAGACTAACGATCACGCCCTGATCCGACGGTCGGTAATCCGGTGCGGCAAACACATATCCAACATTGCCCGGCAAGCAGGCCATCTTTTCCGTTTCACACACTATCGTCTCCAGTTTGGTCTCCAATAACCCGCTGTAGAAATTTACAGCCCGTTCGAAGTCGGTCGAAGGAATCTCGACCCATGCAATCAAATTGTCCATATCGATTTGTTTTTTAATAATTTAATACGACAAAGATAGAAAGCGAAAATGTACCCCGATTGGAAAAAAGAGACATTGTGACGGAAGATGCAAAAAAGCGGTATCCTATCGGATATCGCTTCTTCTTACAGACTGCCTTTCGTTACGCTTACAATATCAGCGTGGTTTGTAAAACGCTCCACGGGCCGGCCAGAGCAGGATATTTGGTATTGTACCAGCGGAAATAGATATAAAGGTGTTTGCCCGCCTTGCCGGCTCCCAACGACAAGGTGAAAGTAGCTTTGGTGGAGAGATCACGGTTCAAACCCTCTACTTCGGCCGATGCGGGAGGAGTGTCGCCCACTATAGACAGAAACTGCACGCTGTCGGCATCATCGAAAATGGAGGCCCGTTCGCCGGTAGTGCTATAGCATTTCACCAGCACCGAACCGCCTCCCTGCGGTTGAAGGCTTGCAATCACCGGTTCGCTGATAACTGTTTGCGGAGTGGTATGCGTACTTTTTTGCAACAGTCCCTTTTTGATGTTGAAAACACCCAAATCGGCAATCGTCACGTTGGGCGATGCGGCAATACGATCGAGAATATGGCTGGTCTGATCCAGATCCACACAGCGATCGATAATATTCAACAACTGATCTTTGACGGCAGTAGTACGACTGTTTCGCTTATCGTCGTACTTTACATACAACGGCACCCATTCCGTATGCAGGTTCACCCACTGTGTGGTTTCGGCAGGCAATACTCCCAACCGATCGGCATTGGTGGTTGGAGTACCTGCCGTTAAATAGGCTGCCGTGTTCACAATGTACGAATTGAAAGCTTCAATTCCACGCGGCATTCTTGATCCTGTTCCCATAGGCAATTCTATTTTTTAAGGATTAAACATACTGATTCTCTATTACTTTGCGACGAAGTTGTCTTCTTATTCCATCCGACACGGCATGCTACAAACCTCTCTTCGCTCTTTCCCCTCCGTTGAAAAAGGCTATTGCCCCCTATCGAAAACGGCAGAACAGCTATCCGAAACGATGCACTGTCGGCACCGGCTGCAACCGGCACGCATATAAAACCTACAATGCAAATATAAAAGGATAAATAAAGGGAAGGGTTGCAAAATCCGATCAATGATTTGCAGGATTCTATTATTTTGGCAACGAAGCGACTAAATAGGAGGAAGGAGAGAGACGGTACTTTTTTTGAAACGAAGAAGAGAAGTGAGCAAGACTTGAAAAACCGCAATCCATCGCTATCTCCTGTAGCGACAAACTACCCGCCAGCAAGAGGCGGCAAGCCGTCTCCAGACGAATCTCTATAAGGTAATCGTTGGGCGAAAATCCCGTCTCCTTCCGAAATACGCGGTTGAAATTGGGAGTCGACATTCCGGCACAGCTCGCCAGTAGATTCATCGGGAGCTTCTCTGCAAGATGGTGCCACATATATGCCACCGCACAGTTGATTTCGTTCCTGCCGTAGTGATCCGAAAAACAGCCTTTCAGACAAAGCATCGACCGCAGCAGCAGGTGTGCCACCTCCAAACCCAGTGCATGCAACATGTTGCAGTTACTGCATTGCCACTGTTTCCCCTCGGCAATAAACCGTTTGACAGCAAAAAGCAAATCGCATGTCGGTTCGAAACACGACCAGTTTTGCAGATCGGGTGAATGGCTGGCATAGGTTTCGGTCAACCGTTGCAGAAACGAAGGACGGATAAACACCGCCACATCCTGAGGTGCAGGTGATTCGTGAAGAGCATGGTGCAAACTGCCGGGCGGCAGATGAAGTAACTGTCCGGCCGATGCCCGGTAATGATAGTGGGGCATCACCACCGTGTTGGTGCCGGTAAAACAGAATACAAAGAGATGTGCCGGATGGCTGTGAAACGGTTGCGCTGCCACCGGACAGGGAGCTCCCAGCGACATCAGCATGACGACATCTTCGCTCATATAATAATCGACCCCGCGCAGATGTGCAGGATTGACGTCGCCCAGAAATTCACATAGGCGCAAATGTGTCTCTTTGGTAGGTGGAAGATAAGGCATCCCTATTTTTCGCTATATACTAAAATGCCGCACCACCGAATACCGATTCAGGCACATTCGCACAGTTGCATTTTATTATACAAATATAGTACATATTTTATGTGTAGCTATTTTTGTTTAAATAGATTAACTTTTTAGCCTCCAAAAGAGGATACCGAAGGAATGATGTGAAAGAAAAAGATAACGACACATAGCTAAATAGCTACACTACAACCTTATGAAGTTACGCCATGCAGAGGAATGTTGCGGCCATGCGGCCGAAGAGCTACGCCATGCGGCCGAAGAGCTACGCCACGTGGCCGAAAACCTTAGCCACGCCTTAATGATTTAAAAACAGATGTTGTTAAAGCAACAACACGGCTTGTAGAAGTTTGAAGACGTAGCGGAGAGGGAAAAATAGGAAGTAAAGCCGGATACCATCGACCCGTAACCCCTCCCGGGATATGGTATGTGGCGACACACTATACCGTATATTCCTGAACATTCGCCCGAAGAGCTACACGGCTAAACCCCGCCGTTGCGCTCGTCCCCGTTGACAAAAGGGGACACTGCTCGGTGCCAGATGCAGATCATTTAGGAACGAATGCAAAAAAAGTAAGATTCTAAAAGCCTCTATTCTAAACAAAACTTGCTAATGCATATTCAGCCTTCCCTTTTGACATAGGGAAGTACACAAAGGGGGATGGGTTAGATAAGCCGACCGACTATTGATATTCGGCAAATTCTTTGATCATTCGTTTTACATCTTTGATCTTATAGGGCGGTGTATCGTTTTGAAAAAATCTTTCTTTGATTCGCTCGATGGTGGCATTCAGAAATTCCACCTCTTCCAACACACCACTCTTTGCTTGAATAAACGCTTGTAGACTCTGGCAAACGGCATCAAAATTTTCTTTCGAAGCAAGAGCTAAATATTGAATGCCATCCAGCACTAAAGAAAGCATTCTGTCTAATGAGTGTTCCGTTTGTATTTCTTTATCATAACCCCGCTCAACCAACTGCATAAAATAGGGTAATGCTTCAATATCATCAAAATAAACCAAATTTTGTCCGCTCTGACTAAACGGAGATTCTTTATATTCATCAATCCACCGGATGCTATTTTCTAAACCCTGAATACATCCACATGAAATAAGCAAATTATTGACGGTTTTTTGATCCTGCTTATGATATACAGGCAAAGCGATAGATTTTTCCATCGCTTTGTCTTTCATGGCATACGAAATGTTTCCTATTTCCATGTTTGTTGTTGCTCATTGGCCCTAATGTATAGTGTATTGATAGAGGATTCTAATATTTTATTTATAAATAGACAAATGATTGAGGGGCAAAATTCAAATCAAAATCAACTAGGTCTTTTGGTTCTTCATAGCGCATAATATCTTTCACTTTTATTGCGAAAGCACGATCTCTATTAAAAAAATATTCGTCAAAAAACTCTTTAGAAATTCCAGAATGTTTCTGAGTTTTTTCCCATAGCACATTTGGGCTCGCTTCCATTATTTCATCAATCGTAAATTCGCCTATAACCTTTTGCATGGGAGAAGAGGCATATACAACAACGGTATTTATATTTGAATTCTTGAATATACTTTTCCTGAATTCAAATTTTTTCGTCCCATCAAATATCTTGATGGCAAATTGAGGTTTAATTGACAATAAAACTTTCATCACTTCTTGTTTCTTTCAATATTAAATTAAACTGTTCGATATTTATAGGTCTAAAGCCTCTAGGAGCATCTTCGACATTCGCCAATATGCCTAACTCTATTAACCGCTTCATATTTATTCTATGTGGAAATGAGTAGCTGTACATAAATCTGACAACAAATGGTTTGTTAAACTTATTGTAATTCCACATGGTTTTTAGTTCACTCTCAGGGAAAACACTTCCTTTTCTACAATGTCGAATAAATTCTTCTTCCGTATGAATATTATATACGACCTCTTCAACTACCCCAATCGTTGAGACAACACTTTTATAGAGTCCTCCTGTTCTGTAAAAGATCAATATATCCCCCTTTTGAGGATGTGGTTTCATTGCTCTTGATACATACACTTTACTAATACCATTCCGGTGTGGGAAATCCTCAATATATTCCAATGGAGATTCATTATTCAAAATCGAATCTGGTAACAGTTCTGTGTGATATGAATCATAAATTGGAACAATAAAAATGCCACTGCTCCGACTAATAAAGGGATAATTACATTTCAATTTATTGAGATCAAATGTAGGGCTAAAATTACGCACATAAACACGTTCTTCTCCTTTCATTCCCCAAAATTTAAATCCCCACTGTTCCATTAAATCAATCAACCGCTTTTGTTCATCTCTGTGATTAAAAATAGTAACATAGATTTCATCAACCTTATTTACAAGCGCATTGTCAAAAATAATCTTCAAAAAGCGTTCTCCCAATCGAAATCCATTATTTATGACTTTGAATGTCCCAACTTTTAATCTTTTCTTCGGTGCAAAAATAGGAATTATATCGCTGTAACTTTCATCCTCCTTCTCTACTTTTAGATAAAGAAACGAAAGGATAAGGCCATTTGTTTTATTCTGAGTTATATAGGCAACTTCATCCGTTTTTTTGACAAACCACTTTTCAAAACCCGGATAGTCTTCTTTCAAAGACAAGAAAAAATCATCATCAAGATTTATATGACCAAAATGTTTTTTTTGAACATTCAAAACTTTATAATCAATAAGATCAGGATGTTCTGAAAATATTTTTTCCAAAAAACCATCAATCTTGTAGACCTTGTTTGATATTCCAAGGCTTTCTGCTTTTTGATGAATCTTTTTGTCTTCTGTAATTAAAATATCTACTCTTCCAGCATAGACTTCATTTAATAAAATCGAATCATTTCTATCATTTTCATTCAAATCCATAATAGAAGATACTTCTTTTACTTTTCTATGCAAAGGTGTCGGTATTTGAATCTGTTCATAACTATCAAGTTTAGTCATAAAAACTTGGACTGTTCCTTTATTGGGATTCTTTTGAATTTCCTGAATCGTTACTGGGTGAATACACTTAATATATTTTGCTCTATCAAGCCACCGGAATAAAATTCCAATATCTTGTTGAACAATTTTTCCTGCTTCTCTGTGGATAATAATATTCGTGTCTAATAAAGCTTTCATAGATCTTATTTCTTTGTATTAGGGTTCCTCGGTATAAAAGAGATAGGGATTTCAATTGAATTCTTATTATTCGCCTTTTGAGTCAAACTATATAAAAAATTACTTAAGAAATTTAGAAAGACGGTAATCAAAATCAACCACATAAAATATTTCAGCATCGGTTTCCAACTAATACTTTCAAACTTAGATTTGATTAACAGGCCAAACCCAGTAAGAATGTCATTATCACTTTTTGGAACAAATTTCCAATGATAAGCTAATACAATTGAGTTTGAATCAATATCAACCGAATTAATATAATTGTTCCAACGTTCTTTTTCTAAATGTCTGCAATTGTTTAGCTCTTTATTTGAAAAAATATTTTCTTCTTTTGAACTACACATATAAAAGAAATGCGCTTTTTTAATTCTAAAAAAACAACTTGTATCAATATGTTCTTCTAAAATTTTAGGATCTATTTCACGAATTTCGTTCATTCTGAAATCAATAGTTTCAGATTTAGAAAATGCGTTTTGAATAAACGCATTTGACAATTCCTCTTCGTGAAAAAATTGTGCAATAGCTTTATCTTTAATTCTTATGCGAATATAGATTTTGTCTCGCTGTCCCGTATTAAAATTTTTCAAAACAATAATTGTTCCGTCGTCATTATCAATCTTTTTTGAAGAGATATTACATTGACCTAATGTGTAGATGCTGAATTTGTCAACATTTTCCCAAGACACATCAATATAGTTAGAATTTGATTCTGTTTTTGTTGATAGATCCTCATTAAATATAGCGCTCAGCAATTTATTATCTTCAGATATAATTTTTCCCAGATCTTCGACTTTATTTACAATTTTACATGGGAAATAGACTTTTATTTCTTCAATTTCAGAAGCTTTCTCAAGTTGCATTCCAATATCGAAGAATCTTTCAAATTTATTTTTTGATTTTGGGAGTTTCCACAAATTAAAATGTAGAGAGATTTGTTGCTTTGTTGTTTTTCCTTCTTGGGTCTTATACCAAATTGCAATGCTCTTCATGTCATTTATATTAGATGATGAATTTATTTATTGTAAATTTTATTTGCACAAAGACGGCTCATAACATGTCTAAAAGCACATAAATATCTATCGCTTTTATCATTATAAAATTATATTGTGGTTCACACCCCAAAAATAATCTTTTTTTACGAAAAGAATCTCATAAACAACATCTATCAACAAGAATAATTCAGCTAATATGCTTTTATGCTATATACCCCCTCAATAAATTTCTTCATTGCAAGTATTTCACAAACAATTTCACATCACCTCACCTCAGCGAAACTTCTAATCTCCTCAATATTTAAATTTTATCCGGTAGAAATAAAGAACGATTTTGCATCACATTCGGTTAACCACAGAGCAAATAAAACCAAAATAGGATTGCCCATAGGGCATACATATCAATAGCAAAAAATACCAACCAAACGGAATAACCTCGTAGAGGTTGCACACTTATGGCGTTCGGTTTATGTGGGTGTATTTTCTATTGAGATTCAAGTCCTACAGGCTAAATTTATCGCGCCCCTTTATTTTATACCCAGTTCCCACATCAAAATACGCTTCTCCCCTTGCACTTTAAGAATCTCTGCCTACCTTTATCTTACCGTTTCAGGTAATAGAAACCATTTATTAATCGAATAACCGTAGTATGAGCTTACTGATTATCGACAGCACCGCATGTAAAGGTTGCGGCATTTGTGTACAGGCATGTCCTGTCTCTATTATAACTATTATGGGAGACGCGAAGATTCCCTTTGTATCGGATGAAAAAGAGAAGCGATGCGTATTGTGCGGACATTGCGAATCGATCTGTCCCGAATCGGCGCTAAAGCATACGCTATTGACCGGGATGCAGCCCCTAAAGGAGAATAAACTGAAAGAGATAAACCCGGAAAACATCGGTGAATATTTTCGCAGCCGACGCTCTATTCGTACTTTCCTGCCTAAAAAGATAGAGAATAGCGTATTGGAAGAGGTGATGGATGTGGTTCGTTATGCTCCCACCGGCGTCAATCGCCAGATGAACCGTTGGGTGGTGGTGAGCAATGCACAAACGATCCGTCAATTGGGCGAGGGTGTTATTGCCTGGATGAAAGCAATGATTCCGGTCAATCCGGAGTTGGCTAAACGCCTCAACTTTGTGGGACTGGTTACCGCTTTCGAGCGTGGGAATGATGTGATTTGCCGCCATGCGCCGCATTTGGTAATCGGGTACACGGAAGCTTCTTATTCTGCCGGATCGAAAGACAATGCCATTGCGGCCTCTCATCTCGAACTGTTGCTTCCCGCTTTCGGACTCGGCGGATGCTGGGCAGGCTACCTGATGATTGCCCTTCAGTTTTCTCCCGACTTAAAGAAAGTGATCGGACTCGACGATTCGTACACCGTACATTCGGCCTTGATGGTGGGATATCCGAAATATCGCTATTTCAAAACGCCTCAGCGCAAAGAGGCTCAGGTGAAGTGGATATAACAGGCAATCGCAATGCAACCCAAACAGATTCCGAATATATTGTCTTTTTGTCGTATTGGGTTCTCGGGAATGCTCCTGCTTCTCCCGGAGAACCCAATTCTCTTTTTGTCAATTTATCTGCTAACCGGTATCACCGATGTGGCCGATGGATACCTTGCCCGGAAATACGGATGGACGAGCCGCACCGGCGCCCTACTCGACTCGCTGGCCGATACGGTTTTCTATCTTATCATTTTAGCGGTTATCGGATTGCACTATCCTTTTGTAATCACCGACAACTGGCAATGGCTGGGGCTGATACTTGTTATTAAGGCACTGTCTGTTATTACCGCACTCATCCGTTTCCACAAATTCATATTCATCCATACGCTTGCCAATAAAATCTTCGGGTTACTCCTCTTTTGCGTCATTCCGCTTATGGTGTTTTCGTTGCCCGCAATTATTATCAAAGCCTTGTTTATTATAGCATTACTACCTGCTTTAGAAGAGCTTATGATTCTGCTTACATCCAAAGATCCCGACGTCAATCAAAAGAGTCTCTTTCAATAAAAATCGTATCACTACTACTTTTTTAGCAATACTTTTGAACATACGTTCAAAATAAGATGTATATTTGCAGCATTAAAAATAAATGCAAATGAACCATTTCAACAAGGTAGCCGCAGTGTGGGACGCCAATTCCGTCCACTGGGAGCGGTCAAAAGCAATCGCCACCGATATTCAAATGCTCTTACCGCTTTCCAAAGAGTGGCGCGTACTCGAATATGGCGCCGGAACCGGTATCCTCAGTTTTATGCTGAAAGATGCCGTGAAGGAGATTTGCATGATGGACAGCTCGGAAGAGATGGTAAAGGTGATGCAACAAAAAGTTGCCGACAGCGGAGACCATAACCTTTCTCCCACTCTTTTCGATTTGGAAAAGCAACCCTATTCGGGAGCCACGTTCGATTTGCTGGCCACACAGATGGCACTGCACCACATCATGGATATTCCGACAATAATCGACCGTTTTTACACCATACTGAACGATAACGGCTACATTGCCATTGCCGACTTGTACACAGAAGACGGTTCGTTCCATGGAAAAGATTTTACAGTACACAAAGGGTTCGATCCGCAAGAAATAGCCAATATGCTTGTTGCTGCAGGATTCAAAGATCCGCAATACAAGCAATGTTTCGTAATAAACAAACAGATAGAAAGCGGAGCAATGAGCCCATTCCCTGTTTTTCTCCTTATTGCACAAAAATAATGTCACGCCCTAAATGCCAGCGCAAAATAGGAGCTCCTCCGGCAATGGAAGGGTTCAAACCATTCGGTATCTCTTGCAACAAACCGGAGAAAGTAACACTTCTGTTTGAAGAATACGAAGCTATCCGGCTTACCGATTACGAGGGAATGAATCAAGAGCAGTCGGCTACACAAATGCAGGTATCCCGTCCTACATTTACCCGAATCTACGAACAAGCACGAAAAACCATTGCTAAAGCATTCGTGGAAGGAAAATCCATTACAATTACCGGCGGAGACGCCCGGTTTGAGAAACAGTGGTATCGTTGCCGCAAATGCCACAAGCTGGTGGAAGGAATCGAAAACCATACACGCTGTAACGGATGTACATGCTACAACGACGACGAATTAGTCAGTATAAATCAATAAAAATCAATAGAATAATGAAAATTGCAGTTCCAACCAAGCAAAACAATCAAATCGACGATCATTTCGGTCATTGTTCGTTTTATACCATCTTCAGTATTTCGGAAGAGAATAAGGTGATGGCCGAAACCATTCTCAAATCGCCGCAAGGATGCGGGTGTAAATCAAATATTGCATCCGATCTGACAAAAATGGATGTCAAAATCATGCTTGCCGGAGGTATCGGAGACGGAGCGATCAACAAACTGGCTCAGCAAAACATTCGGGTAATCCGTAATTGCAAAGGCGAAGTGCACTCGTTAGTGGAAGCGTATCTTGCCGGAAAATTGAAAGACGGAGGAGCAAGTTGCGCCTCTCACTCACATCACGAAGACGGACATGTTTGCAACCATTGAAACGGACAAAGCTGATGATTGAACACGATTATCAGTTTCGGGTAGCCTATCCCGACACTGATCGCATGGGCACCATGCACCATGCCAATTATGCCAAATATTACGAACAGGCACGTTGGGAATTGTTTCGCAGCATCGGAGTTCCGTACAAATCGGTAGAAGATGCCGGAGTGATGTGTCCGGTTATCAGTATGAATTTCAAGTCGTCCAAACGACCCGTTACGACGAATTGCTGACGGTAAAAACCACCCTGAAAGCCATGAAGGGAGTTCGCATCTGGTTTACCTACCAATTGTATAATGAACAGAACGAACTGATTAACGAAGCGGAGACGGAGTTGGCCTTTGTGAAGCTCAACAATTGGAAACCATGTGCGCCACCCGATTTCCTGCTCAAAGCAATCGAAGCCCGGCAAAAATAGTTTTTTCAGCCCCGTTTGCTGATTTCTACCAAAAGGTCTCTGTTCAGAATAGAGACCTTTTTTTCTTCCAGCCGAATGATTCCTTCCTTCTCGAAAGTCTTGAGCAATTTCACGGCACTCTCGGTCGAAATGCCGGCAAACTCGGCAATCTCTTTCCGGCTGAGTAACGAAATTACATCTTCTCCCTCGAAATGGCCGGAGCTGAGGTAAAGCAGCGTGTCGGCCAAATGGCCGTTCATTTGCTTGAACATCATTCCCCGGAGGGTGGTAAACATAGAGGAAGTTTGCTTGCAATAGTGCTCAACGATATGATAAGCAAACATTCCATTGTTCTGAATTATTTTAATAATGGCCGCTTTTTCCACCAGAAAAACCCGGGTATCGGTGAGAGCGGTTGCCGAATAAGTGTAGATGCTTTCGCCGAAAATAGCCAGCAGCCCGACAAATTCGCCTTTTCGAACTGCTTGCAAATTAAAGTTCCGTGAACCGCCATCTTCCACATACACTTTCACCAACCCTTCTATCACAAAGAGAACGTAGGAAGCAAACGTTCCCTGTTTCGTAAGGTTCTCTCCTTTACGGAAAAACACCTGGGTTCGGCTACCGCGCATCAATGCAACTTCCTCTTCATTCAATAACTGAAAACAGGGAGCATTTATCTCACATACAAAATCATGATCGGTATCGACAATTGTTTTCATAATGGTGGAAGCAAATGATTTACAAGCCGTAAAGGTAACTATAAATTGTAAAATCACAATTCCGGATGATACAGATCAATAAAAAAATTGATTTATTTCAATACGGAAGTCGTCTCACCCGACGATGAAAAGCTTGACAGAGGCGTTCCGCAAACGTAACTTTACATTATAAAAATAACACAAATCATGACACATACAGTACATACGTCATGGAAGGGCAACATGCAGTTTAGCGCACAAGTCAGCGGACACAGCGTAGCAATGGATGCCTCTCCCGAATTCGGAGGAGAAGATGCCGGTTCGCGACCGAAAGAACTATTGCTGGCGGCTATTGCCGGATGTAGCGGAATGGATGTAGTGGAGCTATTGAGAAAAATGAGGGTTGAGATACAAAAATTCGATATGGAAGTGAGTGCCGACGTCTCCGACACTCATCCGAAAGTGTACACACACATGCACATCATTTACAACCTGACAGGGAAAAATATCGATACGGCAAAAGTACAGAAAGCCGTTGATATGTCACAAGAAAAATATTGCGGAGTTTCGGCCATGCTCCGTCAAGCAATGAAGATAAGCTACGAAATAAAGATTGTGGATAATTGAGAAAAATAAAGAGTTTGCTAATAGGTATTATACAAATAGCACCACCAGCCAAAATCGAGAGAAAAAAATGTTGTACACGAACCTGAAGCATATCGAGACTGCCGCCGACTACCGAGAAATCATCAGCAAACAAAAAAACGTGATGATTTGTTACGGTCGGATGGGGTTGAAGAGCATCTCTGTTTATGACATTATGGAAAAAGCGCAAAAAAGGTACAGGCATGTGAAGTTTTACGACATGGAGTTTGACAATCCGGAATCGAAAGTGGTGCCGGAAACACAGGATTGTAACGAACCGGACGAATTGCCCTATGTTATTTACTACAAAAACGGAGAAGCAGTACACATCACGTCGGGAATGCAAACGCAACAACAGATTGTGACAATACTTGATCATCTCTTCGGTAAAAAATAAATCAGGCAATTCACCTTATCTGCAAGAGGGAAACATCTGTTGGCCGGATGTTTCCCTCTTCTATTTTTCCTATCTCTATTGACAACGATCCCAATTTCAAAAGAAATGAGTACTTTTATCGGGATTGTTCAATCAACAAGGATAGAATCTATGGATACACTGAATGAAATAGTTGAATTTAAGACTTCGCTGGCCATCCGCAAAAAGCTGGTGTCGTACAGCATTGTGAAGATTTTTCAGGCTGGAGAGGTGATTCAACGGGAGAATGCCTATATCAAAGCCATCCCCATCGTCTCGTACGGCCGCATCAAGGTGGTACGAACCGACGACGAGGGTCGCGAAATTTTCCTCTACTACATCAAAGCCGGCGAAAGCTGCATCATGTCGTTTCTGGGAGGCATGTACAACGAAACGGCCAAAGTGAAAGCTATTGCCGAAGAGGAGACTGAAATCTATTTCATCCCGGTCAACCATATCGTTCCGCTTATCAAGGAGTTTCCCGAGTGGCTCGAATATATTTTCCGCCTCTACCACAAACGGTTTGAAGAGCTTTTGGAGGTGGTGAATGCACTGGCTTTCAAAAAAGTGGACGACCGTCTGCTCTCGTTGCTGAAGATCAAATGCGAAACGGAGGGCAAATCGACCATCTCGGTTACACATGCCCAACTGGCTTCCGAACTCGGGACTGCCCGGGTGGTGGTATCGCGTTTGTTGAAACAAATGGAAGATGCCGGACTGGTAACACTGGGTCGGAACAAAATAACACTTCTCGAAGGGAAATAAGCGTAAACTTCCCTAATTATTTTTCTTATGTAACAAAAGTAGCTGACCAGCAATTTTATCGGATTTAATTTTGCACAATCAAATTAAATCAGTTAAAACATGGTTCCTACACGCGCAAACTCTTCCCTATTCCTTGCTTTCGGGTTGTCTCTTCTCCTGACGGTTTCACCGCCGGTAACAGCGCAATCCTCCTCAACACGAAAAATCCAACTCAACGATGCGGTCATTGCCGCATTAGCCAAAAACACAACACTCAAAATCTCCGGAGCGGAGTCGCAGGTAGCAGCCGCCAATTTCCGGCAGACGAATGCCGTTTTCCTGCCGTCGGTAGAGCTGGGTTATACAGCCATGACGACCGATAATCCACTCAATGTTTTCGGATTCAAGTTGCAACAACAACGGGTCGCCGCCAGCGACTTTATGCCCGATCTGCTCAATCATCCGGGACATACGCAGGATTACAGCGCCAAAGTAGAGGTACAGCAGCCGTTGCTCAACCTCGACATGCTCTATCAGCGCAGCGCGGCAGCCAAACAAAAGGAACTTTACGAGTATAAATACCAACGTACACGCGAATTTGTGGAGTTCGATACCCGCAAGGCTTATCTGAATTTGCAACTGGCCTATCGTTCGGTGGCGGTGCTGGAAGAGTCGCTGCGCAACATGCGCCAAATTGCGGCCTCTACCCAACGCTTTTTCGATCAGGGCTTGCTCAAAAAATCGGATGTGCTGAACGCACAGGTGCAGGTGGCTACGGTAGAGAGCCAACTGGCAAAAGCCAATAGCATGGTGCTGAATGCATCGGAAGCCCTTGCCGTCACGATGGGGACCAATATCGCTACGGTGTATCAACCCGATTCTCTTTTGCTCGAAGAGGCTACCGACGCAACCGCCTCCCGGCAGGTTCTCCCTACACGTGCCGACCTGATGGCGATGCAAAAGGCGGTGGATGCCACGTCCATGATGGTTCGCTCGGAACAGATGAGCCTGCTGCCCCGCATCAACGCTTTCGGTAGTTTTCAGTACAACGATTCGCAGTTGGGGCAATTCGATGCCAACTCCTACTTAGTGGGCGTGAAACTCTCCTGGACTCTTTTTAACGGGACTAAAAATTACAACGCCATCCGCTCCCGTAAGGCCGAGCGCACCAAAATGGAGCTGGAGTTGAAGCAACAACAGGATCAAAGTCAGCTGGAACTCGACAAAGCACAACGCGACCGTCTCGACCTACTGTCCGAAATCAACCGTCAGAACGTATCGGTAGCGCAGGCCGAAGAGTCGTTGCGCATCCTGCAGGACCGTTACCGCGAAGGGCTGGTTTCCACTACCGATCTGTTGACAGCGCAAACCCAACTATTGCAACAAAAAATGGCGCTTGCTCAGGCGGTTTACGGTAACAACCTTACGCTGGCTTATCTGCAATTTCTCACCGCAAAATAAAAACAAACACTATGATAACTTCTACTTTCAAATCGTTGAAAATCTACGCAATTATTTCGGTTGCCACTCTGTTGGCGGCCTGTTCGTCACACGAAAAACCGTCCGGAAACAGTGACAAACCGGTTGCTGTGGTGGTCTCCACACCGGCAAAGAGTATTGGAGGTGAAATCCTTCTGAGTGGAAAATTAGAGTCGGAAAATACCGCTAACCTGAGTACCCGTGTGATGGGATATATCACCTCCATCCACGTAAAACCGGGCGATCGGGTTGCCAAAGGAGCACTCCTGGCAACCATCAGCAGTCAGGATATGCTGGCAAAAAAAGCGCAGGCTTCGGCTATGATTGCCGAGGCGGAAGCGGCTGCCCGCAATGCGGGAAAAGATTATGCCCGTTACCAAACCCTCTACAAACAACAGAGTGTATCGGCCAAGGAGCTGGAAAACGTTTCGTTGCAAAACACCTCGGCACAATCGCGCCTCGAAGCTGCACGCCAGATGCGTAACGAAGTGAATGCCATGCTGGCATATACTCAGATCAGGGCTCCTTTTTCGGGAGTTATTACCCAAAAGCTGGCCGATGCAGGAAGTATGGCTTCGCCCGGAATGCCTTTACTGATTCTGGAACAGGGAGGTAACCTGCGCGTGACGGCTACCGTGCCCGAAAGTGAGGTGTCACAAATCAAAGTGGGCGATGCGGTTACTGTCGACGTAAAATCGACCGGCAAACAGTTGCACGGCAAAGTGGTCGAACTGAGTCCGTCATCGACGGCTTCGGGAGGCCAGTATCTGGTAAAAATATCGGTTCCTGCCTCAGAACAAAAAGGGTTGTTGTCCGGGATGTATGTCAATGCAACGCTTTCAGGCAAACAAGTCAGCGACCAACCGGTCACGGGAAATCTCCGCATCCCGGCATCGGCATTAGTTACCCGCGATCAATTGATCGGAGTCTATGTGTTGAACGGGAACAATACGGTATCGTTGCGCTGGCTGCGGATCGGTAAAACAGCAGGTAATGAAGTGGAAGTCCTCTCGGGTCTTAATGACACCGAACGTTATGTGCTAAGGGCCGAAGGCAAATTGTATAATGGCGCGGTGGTGATGGAAAAAAGGTAATATGCTAAAATCATAATCAACTGAACCGTAAGAGGGTTCATTTTCAAATCTCCAAATTTTCAAATCCTCAAATTAATAATAGATGAAAGAAGGATTATCGGGCAGAATTGCCAATCTGTTTTTGAAGTCGAAACTCACCATACTGCTGATGATCGCCTTCCTGTTGCTGGGCGCATACAGCACCTTTCTGATTCCCCGCGAGGAGGAACCTCAAATCGACGTGCCGATGGCCGATATTTTGATCGGTTATCCCGGAGCATCGCCGAAAGAGGTGGAGTCGACCGTGTCGGCACCACTCGAAAAAGTGGTCTCGAACATAAAGGGAGTCGAGTATGTCTATTCCACCTCCATGAAGGGGCAAGCGATGGTATCGGTGCAGTTTTATGTGGGACAGGATGTGGAACGCTCGTTGGTGAAGCTTTACAACGAGATTATGAAGAACATGGATAAACTGCCCCAGGGAGTTACCATGCCTTTGGTAAAAACCCGCGCCATCGACGATGTGCCGGCACTGAGCCTTACCCTGTGGAGCGACAAAAGCAGCGATTATGCCCTGACGCAGTTGTCCGAAGTGGTGACCTCCGAAATCAAGAAAATTCCCAATGTAGCCAATGTAACGGTGTTGGGAGGCCGGAGCCGCGAAGTGAAAGTAGTGCTCGATAAAGATAAAATGGCCGAGAGTCATGTCGATTTTCTGTCGGTAGCCAAACAGATTCAGGGGAATAATGCCCAGATGAATTCGGGCAATCTGCTGCAGGCTGACACTGCTTTCACGGTAGAAACCGGTAATTTCTTGAGTAGTGCCGACGATGTAGCCAACCTGATTGTGGGGTCTAACGGTAATCAACCTGTCTACCTCCGCCAGATTGCCAAAGTGGAAGATGGCGCCGAAACTCCCCGTCAGTATGTGACCTTCGGTTACGGGGCTGCTGCCAAGGCGGATCAGGGCAACCACAAGGGAAATTTCCCTGCTGTTACCTTAGCCATTGCTAAAAAGAAGGGTGCCGATGCCATGCATCTTTCCGAACAGATCCTCAGCAAGGTAGATCATCTTAAAAAAGATCTGATCCCGGCCGATGTTCAGGTGACGACTACCCGTAACTACGGAGAATCGGCCTCGCACAAGGTGTCGGAGCTACTGCTGCACCTCTTTATCGCTATTATTGTGGTTACGCTGTTTGTGATGCTGGCGATGGGATGGCGCGGCGGATTAGTGGTGTTCTTGTCGGTGCCGGTGACCTTTGCCATGACACTGTTTGCCTATTATTTCCTCGATTATACGCTGAACCGCATCACGCTCTTTGCATTGGTGTTTGTTACGGGAATTGTGGTGGACGACTCCATCATTATTGCCGAAAACATGCACCGCCATTTCAAGATGAAACGATTGCCCTTCCATCAGGCAGCTATCTTTGCCATCAACGAAGTGGGTAATCCGACTATTCTGGCAACTTTTACGGTAATCGCCGCTGTTTTGCCCATGGCTTTCGTATCGGGATTGATGGGTCCGTATATGAGTCCGATGCCGATCGGAGCCTCCATTGCCATGCTTATTTCGTTGATTATCGCCCTGACACTCACTCCTTATCTCGGCTATCTCTTTCTGCGTGGTAAAAACGACGGAGGAAAGGAGCGCAAAGAACACCAAATGGAGGAGAGTAAAATCTACCGGATCTACCGATCAACGATTGTTCCGTTGCTCGAAAACCGCAAAAGACGATGGGCGTTTATGCTGACAACGGTTGTCATCTTGCTTCTCTCGATGCTGTTGTTCTACACCAAGGCGGTGCCGGTCAAGATGTTGCCATTCGATAATAAAAACGAATTTCAGGTGGTGATCGACATGCCCGAGGGTACGACGCTGGAACGAACGGCTGCTGTCACGCAGGAGATTTCGCAATACATTGCAAAGCAACCGCTGGTTACCAACTATCAGGGTTATGTGGGAACTTCGGCCCCCATCAGTTTCAACGGCTTGGTGCGCCATTACGACATGCGTCGCGGCGAAAATGTGGCCGATATTCAGGTAAACCTGGTGGATAAAGGCGAACGTAGCGAACAGAGTCACGCGATTGCCAAAGGAATGCGTCCGGCAATTCAGGCAATTGCCAAAAAATACAATGCAAACGTGAAAGTGGTGGAAGTACCTCCCGGTCCGCCGGTGATGTCGACCATGGTAGCCGAAATTTACGGCCCCGACTACGATCAACAGATGGCCATTGCCCGTCAGGTGAAGCAACTGATGAAGTCGACACCCGATGTGGTAGATGTCGACTGGATGGTAGAAGACGATCAGCCGCAACTCAACTTTGATGTCGACAAAGAAAAGGCGATGAAAATGGGTGTTGCTCCCGCTCAGGTGGTGGCCACGGTCAGAGCGGCTTTGTCGGGAATGCCGGCCGGCGTACTGCATCGGCCCAACAGTTACCAACCGGTCAACATTATGCTTCAGTTGAACGATGCCGATAAGGCCAGCGTGGCCGATCTGAGCAATTTGAAAGTGGTTAATCAGCAAGGTATGGAGGTTCCTGTAAGCGACCTGATTCAGGTAAAAAAGGAGATTGCTCCCAAAAGTATTTTCCGCAAAAACCAGAAACGGGTGGTCTACGTCACCGGTGATATGGCTGGTAAGCTGGAGAGTCCGTTCTATGCCATGAACAAAATATCGGATCGGTTGAAAGAGGTCAAACTACCGGCCGGTTATTCGCTCAACGAAGAGTACAGCAAGCAACCCGAACTGGAAGACAACTACTCCCTGAAATGGGACGGCGAGTGGCAAATTACGTACGAAGTGTTCCGCGATCTGGGGATTGCCTTTATGGTGGTGCTGGTCATTATCTACATCCTGATTGTGGGGTGGTTTCAGAATTTTACCGTCCCCTTAGTGATGCTGGCCGCCATTCCGCTCTCGCTAATTGGAATCGTTATCGGCCACTGGATAATGGGAACGTTTTTCAGTGCAACCTCCATGATCGGGTTCATTGCTCTGGCCGGAGTGATGGTGAGGAACTCGGTGCTGCTGATCGACTTTATCAATATCCGGCTGAAGGATGGCATTCCGCTCAAGCAATCGATTATCGAAGCCGGTGCTGTGCGTACCACGCCCATCTTGCTGACGGCCGGTGCCGTGGCGCTGGGTGCCGTGGTAATTCTGTTCGACCCTATTTTTCAGGGTCTGGCCATCTCCCTGATGGGCGGAACCATCACCTCGACCTTGCTGACTCTTATCGTTGTTCCGTTGCTCTATTTCAAAATGATGAGAAAAAAATACCCCGAATCGCAAGCTTAACCCATAAATACTTAGTCTTATGAAGTTACTTATCGTAACCTGCCTCGAGGCAGACCGCCATACCGTTTCCAAACTATTGCAGAGTGTGGGAGTCAATATTTTCAGTGTAAGCGAGACAACGGGCTACAAACGGAATAACGGGCAGCCCAACCTGCTCGATAACTGGTTTGGCAACCATAACACCGAGTTTGAATCCGCTTTTTTCTTCAGTTTCACCGATGATAAAAAAGCGCAGGATGCCGTAGCCGTTATCGATCGAAGAAACAGCGATTCTCCGGATCGGTTGCCCATCCATGCCTTTGTGATGAATGTAGAATCGCATACGGCCGCAAGTGTATAACCAGTTGATAGGAAAAGGTATGATACCACAAGAAGAATTAATCCGAATAAAGAATTTGTTTTCAACCAATCTGTGCAGTAGTCTGAAAATGCCGTTCAACAAAACGGTATCCCGGGCAAAATTACAGATTTCATCGGAACAATATCAGATTCTGAGTTTCCTGAAAGAACGAGGCGCAATTTCACAAACCCGATTGTCGGAAATCACCGGAAAGGATAAGCCTTCGGTAACCCGTTTGCTCGATAAGCTGGAAGCAAAAGCGTTGGTGAAAAGGGAAGCCGATGCTACCGACAAACGGATTAAAAACATTTCGATTACCGGGTTGGGAATCCGCGAGTACAAGAAGGTAAGTCGCATTACGGATGATCTGATACAAAGTGCTATGAACAATATTGACCGCAACCAGTTGCTGATTTTCAATTCGGTGCTGAACAATATTTTGAATAATCTGGCCATCAAGGCCAACTAACAACAAAAAAATTATGATTGAACGAATTATTCGTGCCGTAGCCGGTACGCTTGTTTTGGTAAGCATCGTTTTGTCGCTTACCGTTTCGCTGAACTGGTTATGGCTCGGCGGCTTCGTCGGTTTCAACCTGCTGCAATCCTCCATTACGGGATTTTGCCCGCTCGAATACCTGTTGAAAAAGAAGGCGACCGCAAAGAGGAATTAAGTCGATTTCAGTGATTATTGAACAGAAAATGAGGCTCCGTTTTTTGCAATAAATTGATCTGACGTATCCTGCATTTTGAAGGTTAGAGCCTCTTTCAAAAACGGTATCTTTATTTAAGAAAAGGGCAATTTGTCTGTACCTATTTTAACATATTCGAAAAATAAACACTAATAAATCCTTTCCATCGAGAAATATTCCGCCTTTTTTTGCGGTAAATCCGAATAAAATTGCTTAATTTGTAGGTGAAACTCGTCTGGCTATTCTCTTTTGCCCGAAAAAAAGAGGTAATCAGGCAGCAATCGATCGCAATATCGCGCGCTGCCATTCACCACGAAGACAATGAAACTAACCATACGACTGCTGCTTCTTTTTACGCTGTTCAGTACCGGATTTACCTTTGCGAAAGAGCATGGAAATGCAACTTTTTACAACCACAACATGCATGGTCGTAAAACTTCCGACGGAGGGAAATACAACAAAGATAGTCTGACTTGTGCACACCGTACCTATCCATTGGGAACAATTTTGAAAGTACGTAACCCAAAAAACAACAAGGAAGTAATAGTTAAAGTAACCGATCGGGGACCACACCGCAGAAATCTCATAATCGATCTATCTTATGCTGCTGCGAAAGAGATTGACATTATTCGAGATGGAATTGCCCCGGTAGAGATTTCCAAGGTAGAGGAAACACCTTCGGAACCAAAAGATTCCTTAGCCTTGAAGTAAGGGAAATTAACCGACTATCATTTTTCTCAGAATCGTTTTTGATTCGGGTCCCATATTGAACAACAAATCGACGATACTCATGTTGGGCACAAAACCGAATTTCGAATCGAATACCTGATAGTACGAAACAGTTTTATAAGCCGGATCTTCGGATTCCGGCTTTTTTTTCGGATGGATGCTTTCGCGCAAATCGAGTTCCCAGTCGGAGAAGACCGTTTTAAAATCTGCCGTCAGTTCAATATCCACCTCCACATCAATCAACTCCAGAATTTTCGCCTGAATTTCGCGGTTAAAATCGAATAAAAAGTGCCACGTCCGTTCGTAAAACGGAAGAAGATCGTCGGCATAATATTCAAAAAACGGGGATGAATTGTAGGCTGCAACCAGCGATCGCCAATGAAGCGTTTGCCAGTTGGTATGGTCGGAAAGGCGAATATCGCGCGAAAGGCATTTCAGATTCTCGCCTTTATCCACAGGAATGGAAAGAGGAATGACTCCGTTTCCCGTTACGATTTGGCAACGGTTACGGTAGGTCTGCTTCAAATAGTTGTCGTGTTGCTCGATATACACTTTTTGCGCGGCCAACATGCGGGCATAATAATGCAACGGAGCCAGATAAGCTACCGACATCCAGACATTCATTCCTCCTTCCATCAATGACTCTTCAACGTTTATTTTACAGGGATCGATTTCAACGCGGCGGTCAGATAATCCCAGAATTTGGCAACAGTGGCAATATTCACCTTCTCATCCGGCGAATGTGGATGGCGAATAGTGGGTCCGAAAGAGATCATATCCAGCCCGGGAATGGCCGAACCGATAATTCCGCACTCCAACCCGGCATGAATCACTTTTATTTCAGGCTTTTTACCGAATTTTTCGTTGTAAACCGCCGACATCACTTTCAAAATAGGAGAATCGAAATTAGGCTGCCATCCCGGATAACCACCCGAAAATTCGACTTTTGCTCCGGCAAGCGAAAATACACTCTCGATCATCGAACAGAGTTCTTCTTTCATCGATTCCACAGAGCTGCGAATCAAAAAGGCAACCTGAATGGACGATCCGTCCGATTTGACAATAGCCAGATTGGAAGATGTTTCAACCACATCGCCCATTCCGGGAGTGAATCGCAGTACGCCATTCGGGCAAGCCGTGATGCTGTTAATCAGGTCGTCCTGTACAAATTCGGGCATCAATCCTTCGGGTAGATCAACCGGTTCGGCGGTGATTTTCAATCCAGGCTCTATCACTCCGTATTCCGACTTGAAAGTGGCTTCCATCTCCGACAAAGCAGTCAGCAAATCGTCCTGACCCTCTTCGGGTACCGTTACAACGGCAAAAGCTTCGCGGGGAATTGCATTGCGCAGGTTACCTCCTTCTACCGAAGCCAGTCGCGCCTCGAAGGATGAAACCACATATTTCAGCAAACGGAAAAGCAGTTTGTTGGCATTTGCACGACCCAAATTGATATCCATGCCCGAGTGTCCGCCTTTGAGCCCCGTAAGGCTGATTTTGTAGGCAACATCACCATGATAAACGGGTTCTTCCTTGTAAGCAAACGAAATTTTACCATTAATTCCTCCGGCACACCCTACATAGAGTTCTCCTTCATCTTCCGAATCCATATTGAGCAAAACTTCGCCTTTCAAGGTGCCATTCTTCAAACCGACAGCGCCATACATTCCTGTCTCTTCATCGGCAGTAATCAACACTTCCAAAGGACCATGCGGTATCTCTTTCGATTGCAATACCGACAAAGCTGCAGCCACACCGATCCCATTATCGGCACCCAACGTTGTCTGGTTGGCAGCCACCCACTCCCCGTCAATGTAGGCATCGATAGGATCCTTTTCAAAATCGTGGTTAACCGAAGCATTTTTCTGAGGAACCATGTCCATGTGACCCTGAAGAATCACTCCCTTCAAATTTTCAAGACCGGGAGTGGCCGGCTTACGGATAATCACATTGCCGGCCTCATCTTCAAAAGATTCAAGTCCGCGATTTTTACCAAAATCGACCAAATACTTTGCTATCAGATCGCGCTTGCCCGAAGGACGCGGGATTTGTGTCAATGCTTTGAAATTTTGCCATACAGCCGTAGGTTGAAGCTGTTCGATGGCCCGGTTCTTTTCCATATTGTTTGAATAAATTGTTATTGTAAATTCCTAATTTACTTTATGTTGATTTAGATACGTGATCGCAGTTTCAATAATAGTATCAACCCCTTTGGCAATATCAGTTGTACTCATATCAACCTTAATGTCGGGCGAAATTCCAAATTCAATATCCTGCATGTTGACATCATACATCGGACATGCCGAATAACGAATCATCCACCCATTCGGTAGTTCGCTGTTCATCGGAAGTCCCCCGCCACCTCCGGTTTGATCGCCAATTATAACAACATTAGGCAATTGTTTCATAATACAGACAAAATCATTCGTTGCGCTGTAGCAGGTTCGATTAGTCAACACAACCACCGGTTTCTCCACCCAATTAGTAGCAATAGAGCCGGTTGCATAAGGAGTCAATGTTTGAGCAATCGGATCTGAAAAATCATCATGTCCGGTGCCGGTTTTATGCCGAATATATCCATACGTCAACGATTGCGTTGTAAAACGCGCTGCAATATCCTCGGCATAAGTTAATAGGCCACCGCCATTATTCCGTACATCGAGTATCAACCCCTGACAATTTCCCAACATTCCGATGGCATACGAAAGATTGGCACCGGAAAAACTGGATGAAAAATCGCCGTAATAGATATAGCCGATGGCCGACTTGGGTAACACATTATATTGAAATCCACCGGCAATGTAATAATTTTTTCCCAAATAACGATCGCTGTATAAAATCGTTGAACTAAAATTATCCGGATAATCGGTATACCATTTCCAATAACGAGCTACATCGAATGAAGAGGCAAGGTTTACATGTCCGTCCTTAAGCTCCGACAACATATTGCCGCAGATTCTGAAGAATTGTACATAATTCAACGTATCCGGACGTTGCAACTTCGCTCGGTATACATTTCCAATCGAGTCCCAGTTTATTTTCTTGTAGGTAAAATAGCAATAATGTTCGTCCATTATTTTCCAGAGAGACTCAAAATTGGTCTTGTAATCGTTAATATTCGACGGCTCTTCGACCGACATCTTACAAGAAGCAAAACTAACAGCAATTAGGAATAACAAAAATTGACGCATACAAACAGGCTTACTTGTTAATATCGTTATAAGAGGCAGGAGCTTTCCGCTTACCTCTGTCAAATATGGAGAAATTGATGACCGAGCCTATCGAAAACACATTTTGCATCGATTCGAAATGAAGTGAATTTGCATGATGTTTTTCATAATCGTGAATATATGATAGTCTTATAATCATTTTTTTTAACATCAAATCAGCCGTAAGGCTATTATTCCATGCCAATGAATTATGCAACGATGAAAAATGAATGGCATTTCCCAGTTTTCCCAGCGTAAACATTTCATAATAAGATGCTCCATATTCTGGAACAAACATCACTCCGGCCAAAGGAGAACGTAACGAATATCGAATCATAATTGGAAATTTCTTGACATTCAAAAGATATTGAGCAATAAAAGAAGCATTTATCTGCGTAGAAAAATCAGCCGAGTATGGATTATTCCCGTTATTGAAACTATATTTACTGACAAACGCGAGATCCCAAATTCCTCCAACCAGAATTTTCAGATTAGCCATCGGACGAAAATGGTAATGCATCCCTATTCCAGGACGCAAAGCAAGATAAAAAATCGAATTCGTCTTGGCAACATTATCCGTCATGCCCCCTGAAACCATTAATGTTTGCTGCAACGAAAGTTTGTTATTAGAATCGGATATAAAATGCATCGACTCATAATCGGCTCTGAATACGGTTCCGGTATAAACCAAAGGAGATAAATATTCGTCGTAAACGCTAACACCTCCCAAACCAAACGACCAACCCCTACTTGTAATCGTATTTTTAGGTTCCTGAGAAAAAATTGAAGCAAGCGAAAACAGCACAAAAAACAATACCGCTTTTATTCTGAGAGTTCGCATATAATTGGAATTCAAATTAGAAAAACAAAAGTACATGATTTTTTCTTATTTTTATTTCATCTCAGGAAGTTTTAAGTTCACAAGTAATGCAATTGGTATTTATTTGCAAATAAGGCTTACGTACCTCACACGATTACTCCTAATTTTAACTACGGCTACACACCAGATTTTTTGTAATTTTGCAGGTTATAACTGAATCTAAATCAAATGACTTTACAATACGACGTAATAGTAGTTGGCGCCGGACATGCCGGCTGCGAAGCTGCGTGCGCTGCAGCAAATCTTGGATCAAAAACATTGCTTATCACAATGGATATGAACAAGATAGCTCAAATGAGCTGCAATCCTGCAATAGGAGGAATTGCCAAAGGGCAAATTGTGAGAGAGATAGACGCGTTGGGAGGTTTTACCGGCATTGTGGCCGATAAAACAGCAATTCAATTCCGATTATTGAACCGATCGAAAGGCCCTGCCATGTGGAGTCCCCGTACGCAAAACGACCGGCAGCAGTTTATCATTGAATGGCGACACATAATTGAAAATACCAACAACCTCGATATTTGGCAAGATCAGGTTTTGGAGGTGATGGTAAAACAAAACCAGATTTGCGGAGTCAGGACAAGTCTGGGGGTTGATATTTATGCAAAAAGTGTCGTTCTTACCAATGGAACATTTTTGAACGGACTACTCCATTTCGGATCGAAACAAATCTCCGGTGGACGAATAGCAGAACCTGCCGCCAAAGGTTTGACCGAACAATTGGTCGAATTGGGTTTTACGGCCGGAAGAATGAAAACGGGAACACCCGTCAGAATCGACGGTCGATCGGTCGATTTTTCCAAAATGGCAGAACAGGGAGGAGACGATGATTTTCATACATTTTCCTACCTTTCATCGTCAAAAAGGGTACTTCCGCAACGAAGCTGCTGGATCACCTATACCAACGGGCAGACCCATGACATTCTACGCAGTGGATTGGAATTTTCACCTCTTTTCAACGGACAAATAAAAAGCATCGGCCCTCGCTATTGTCCGAGCATCGAGACAAAAATCGTCACCTTTGCCGACAAAGAACGCCATCAACTCTTTTTGGAACCCGAAGGGGCCAACACGCAGGAGTATTATCTGAACGGATTTTCTTCGTCACTTCCCATCGATGTTCAGGTAAATGCGCTTCATACCATCCAGGGATTCGAAAATGTACGTATTTATCGGCCGGGTTATGCCATCGAGTACGACTTCTTCCCCCCTACCCAATTAACCCATTCGCTGGAGACGAAACGGATAAAAAACCTCTTTTTCGCCGGTCAAATCAATGGAACTACCGGATACGAAGAAGCCGCCGGCCAGGGGTTGATTGCCGGAATTAACGCGCACATTTCCTGTCATGGAGGAGACCCCTTTGTATTGGGAAGAGAAGAAGCTTATATTGGCGTTCTTATCGATGACTTGGTGACAAAAGGGGTAGATGAGCCCTACCGTATGTTTACCTCACGCGCCGAATACCGCATTCTGCTCCGTCAGGATGATGCCGATATGCGCCTGACCGAAAAATCATATCAATTGGGACTTGCCTCACGCGAACGGTACAACGAATTCACCGGAAAAAAAGAGAACAGAGACCGCCTTATCACCTTTATCCGTGAAACTTCGGTTAAGCCTGATGAAATCAACAATTTTCTCGAAACAATAGGCACTTCTCCCATCAAACAATCGGCAAAACTACTTGACCTTGTTCTAAGGCCTCAGCTAACCATTTCGCAATTATCCGATCAGGTTTCATCGCTAAAAACCGCAATTTCGGAAATAAAAACTCAACAAGACGAAACAGTAGAAGCTGCCGAAATAACGCTGAAATACCAGGGTTATATTGAACGCGAAAAAATTATTGCCGAAAAATTACAACGACTCGAAAGCATGAAAATAAAAGACAAGTTCGATTATTCCTCTATTCTATCCCTCTCGACGGAAGCACGCCAAAAATTGAGCAAAATAAACCCGGAAACAATTGGCCAGGCAAGCCGAATCTCCGGAATTTCGCCAAGTGATATCAATATTCTGTTGGTTCTGTTGGGCAGATAGCAATTTGTTCCACGTGGAACACCGCGCGGAAAAACAAAAACAAAAATAAAAATCAGCAAAACAAAAAATGTTCCACGTGGAACGCAATATAATTTATATGAGCATTGAAAAAATAAAAGCAAATATCAGAGATGTTCCGGACTTTCCACATCCCGGGATCATGTTTAAGGACCTCACAACAGTTTTCAAAAATGGCACAGAACTGCAAGAAATAGCCGCCATGTTGTATAATAAATACAAAGATACTGGACTGACAAAAGTTGTAGGTATAGAATCCAGAGGATTTATCACAGGTCCCATTCTTGCCGAAAAATTGGGAATCGGATTTATTCCTGTACGCAAAAAAGGAAAATTACCTGCCGATACGATTGAAGAAAGTTATGCAAAAGAATATGGAGTTGACGTCATTCAAATTCATAAAGATGCACTAAAACCCGACGATGTAGTTCTGCTCCACGACGATTTGCTGGCAACAGGCGGAACGATGAAAGCAGCCTACAATCTGGTGAAAAAATTCGGAGTAAAAAAGATATACGTCAATTGCCTGGTCGAACTCGATTTTCTGAAAGGAAGAGACACTTTGCAAGAGGCAGATGAAGTATACTCGTTGATTCATTTTTAAAATTCGATCCCTACTCCACCAATGGACAAGCAACTGAACACAAAAGAAAATATTCAGCTCATCCTTAGTACACTTCCCGAAAAACCGGGAGTATACCAATATTTCGACAAGGATGGAAAGATTATCTATGTGGGAAAGGCAAAGAATCTAAAAAAAAGAGTCTCGTCCTACTTTACAAAAAAACACGATAGCTCGAAAGTTACGGTTCTTGTAAAACAGATTGTCAATCTGAAATACATTGTTGTCGACACCGAAGAGGATGCTCTGCTTCTGGAAAACAATCTTATCAAAGAGCATCAGCCCCGGTATAATATTTTGCTTAAGGATGACAAAACCTATCCCTGGCTTTGCATCACGAAGGAACCCTTTCCCCGGGTTTTCAAAACCCGCAAAGTATATAAAAACGGCGCGAAATATTTTGGTCCCTTCAGCTCAATCACCACACTTCATGTGCTCCTATCCCTTATCGGCGAAATTTATCCGCTAAGAACCTGCAAGCTTAATTTGTCTCCCGAAAATATAAATGCCGGAAAATTTAAGGTATGCCTCCAGTACCACATCCATAAATGCAAAGGACCGTGTGAGAATTTGCAAACGGAAGCGGACTACCTGCAAATGATAACCGAAGTAGAGGAGATTGCCAACGGGAATATCAATTCTATTTTGCACTATCTGGAGCAACAAATGCAATCGCTGGCAGCAGAACTCAAATTTGAAGAGGCGCAAAGCATAAAAGAAAAATATGAAGCTCTGGAACGGTATAAATCGAAATCAATCGTAACCACCGCTACACAAGACGATTACGATGTGTTTGCATACGATGACGATGATAAATCCGCCTATATCAATATTTTACGAATATCAAAAGGTTCCATTGTTCAAGGCTACACCATCGAGTATACGAAACGGTTAGATGAACCGAAAGAAGAGATTCTGGCAATGGCCATCGTAGAATTGCGCACAAAATTGAGAAGCCAAACCAAGCAGTTGCTGGTGCCATTCCTGCCCGATCTCGAATTGAATAGTGTAAATTTCTCTATCCCATCGCGAGGAGATAAACGAAAATTATTGGACCTGTCGATGCAAAATGTACGCGAATACAAGCTGGATAAGCTGAAGCAGGCAGAAAAGCTCAATCCGGATCATCGGATGGTGCGAATTCTCAGCACATTGCAAAAAGATCTTAAAATGGGAAGCCTTCCGATGCATATCGAATGCTTCGATAACTCCAACATTCAGGGAACCCATCCGGTAGCAGCCTGCGTGGTTTTCAAAAAGGCGAAACCATCCAAAAGAGATTATCGTCACTTCAATATCAAAACGGTTGAAGGGCCAAACGACTTTGCCTCCATGGAAGAGGTGGTATACCGCCGCTACCGCCGGATGCTCGACGAAGAGACTCCCCTACCCCAGCTGATTGTGGTGGATGGAGGGAAGGGACAACTCGGGATGGCAATGGGCGCTCTCCAACAATTGGGAATCTCCGCTAAAGTTACTGTGATTGGTATCGCCAAACGACTCGAAGAAATCTATTTCCCGGAAGATCCTATTCCGCTTTATCTCGACAAAAACTCCGAAAGCCTGAAACTGATTCAGCAACTACGCGACGAAGCCCACCGCTTCGGAATTACACATCACCGAAACCAAAGAAGCAAAGCACAGGTGACATCGGAACTCGATTCGATAACCGGAATCGGAGAAAAAAGCAAAAAAGAGCTCCTGACCCATTTTAAAAGCGTCAAACGACTCAGATTAGCGTCGAATGATGAAATTGCAGAAATAGTAGGAAATAAAAGAGCCTCAATAATTTATGCCCATTTTCACCCAGATTTAAGCTCATGAGAGTCGAGTATTTGATTCGAATCGGGTATTTGCCAGGCAAATTTTCCATTCTGACGCTATTGAAAATAGAGAATCAATAGATTCTGCACATGAAAAAGGCCCGAATTTGACAAATTATATTTTGAGTTAAATATTACAAATAAATACAAACGGAATGTCATTTGTGATTCGACATCCATTTCGTAACTTTGCCCTGTTTATCAAACTAAATTTTACCTTGTGCAAATAATAACAGATATACAAAATGCTCCGAAAGAGCAGCTGGCCATAACGATTGGATTTTTTGACGGAGTGCATCGGGGTCACCGTTTTCTGATCGAGAACCTGAAACAGATTGCATCGGAAAAAGGGCTCAAAACGGCGGTGCTTACCTTTCGCGAACATCCGCGCAAAATTCTTCACAGCGAGTTTGTGCCCGAACTGCTGACAACCTGTGAAGAAAAAATGGCATTGCTGTCACAAACGGGTCTTGACTACTGCATACTACTTGATTTTACTCCCGAAATTCAGAATCTGACTGCCGAAGAATTTATTAAAGATCTTTTATCCAATAAATTACATTCAAAAGTGCTGCTCACCGGCTATGACAACAGAATTGGCAAAGGAAGAGTGGATGGTTTTGAACAATATGTAATGTATGGACATGAGGTGGGTTTGCTCGTTCAGGAAGCCGAAGAGTTCCTCTACAAAGGGAAGCAGGTTAGTTCGTCCGAAATAAGGCGCTTAATGGATGAAGGCGACATCTCTATTGCAAATCAACTACTTGGATCAACCTATAAAATTGAGGGTAAAGTAGTTGCTGGACAACAAATAGGCCGAACTATCGGATTTCCCACGGCAAATATTTATGTTTCAAACACCGAAAAAAAATTACCTCAGCTAGGGGTCTACGCCTGCTGGGTTCTGATTGACGACGACCGTTATAAGGGGATGCTCAATATCGGATTACGCCCCACCTTAGTCCCTAAGAATCAAAGAGCAACGATTGAAGTAAATATCATCGACTTCAATCAGGAAATCTATGGCGAACATATCGCGTTGGAAATTGTAAAGAAAATAAGAGACGAAAGAAAATTTCCGAACATGCAAACCTTAAAAGAACAAATAGAAATAGATAAAATGCATATAATAAGAATTTTAGATAATTACACACCATTTACCTGACACCTCTGCATCAGTAATAAATAATCCAAGATGAAGACAATATTTCTAACACTAATTTCTCTAATTATGCTCACCACTGGCGTATCAAAAGGAGAAAACAATCCTTTTTTCACCCCCTACCGAACCCCCTATGGCGTTCCTCCATTCGATAAAATAAGAACCGAACATTATCTTCCGGCCTTTACCGAAGGCATCAAACAACACCAAAAAGAGATAGATGCCATTGCCAATAATCCGGCTCCGGCAACCTTTGCCAACACCATGGCTGCTATGGAATACTCGGGTAAACTTTTGACCCGGGTATCAATGGTATTCTTCAATCTCGAAGAATCGATGCACAGCGCTGAAATGCAATCAATTGCAGAGAAAGTAACACCGATGCTGACAGAACATTCGGACAATATTTTGCTGAATGAAAAATTATTCAAACGCATCGCAACGCTGTACAATAACCGTGCTAAAATTAAACTTACCGCAGAGCAACGCAGGGTAATCGAAGAACAGTATAAAAAATTTGTTCACAAAGGAGCTTCGCTGAATGAAGCACAAAAACAACAGCTGAGAGAGATCAATAAAAACCTGGCAATGTTGGAGCTAAAATTCGGAAATAACCTACTTACCGAAACTAATAACTTCAAGCTGATTATTGATAAAGCCGAAGACCTTGCCGGCCTGCCCGAAAGCGTAAAAACGGCAGCGGCAGATGAAGCCAAAGCGGCCAACATGCCCGGGAAATGGATTTTCACACCTTCAAAAACAAGTTGGATTCCTTTTCTGACCTACAGCACAAGGCGTGATTTGCGCGAAAAATTATACAAAGGATATTGGATGAGAGGCGATTACGGGAATGCCACAGATAACAAACAGGTTATCCTCGATATCATGAAAAACCGTATTGCCCTGGCCAATTTGCTTGGATTTAAAACTCCGGCCGACTACATACTTGATAACACTATGGCTAAAACCCCGGCAAGAGTCGATACATTACTCCAATCAATATGGAGACCGGCAGTCGCTAAAGCCAAAGAAGAGGTGAAAGAGATGCAGGCCATAATCGATGCCGAAAACGGAGGTTTCAAACTGGCCATGTGGGACTGGTGGTACTACGCCGAAAAAGTACGTAAAGCTAAATACGATTTGAACGAAGACGAATTAAAGCCCTACTTCAAACTTGAAAACGTACGTAAAGGTGTGTTTGAGGTTGCAAATAAATTGTACGGACTCAACTTTGAGAAACTCAACAATTTACCAATATATCATCCTGATGTTGAAGCTTTTAAAGTTTCTGATGCCGATGGCAAACTGATTGGAATTCTCTACACCGACTATTTCCCGCGGGCAAGCAAAACGGTTGGAGCCTGGATGAATAATATCCGCGATCAATACATCGAAAAAGGGGTGATGGTTCGCCCGGTTATCGTCAATGTGGGTAATTTGGCCAAGCCTACCGCCACCACTCCCTCGCTTCTGAGTATGGACGATGTAGGCACGCTTTTCCACGAATTCGGACACGCACTTCACGGGTTGCTGTCGCAATGCACCTACCCGAGTGTCAGCGGCACCAATGTTCCCCGCGATTTTGTTGAATGCCCCTCTCAGTTTATGGAAAACTTTGCTTTTCAGCCTGAGGTAATGAAATTATACGCATTCCATTATAAAACAGGCGAATTAATGCCTCAACCATTGATGAAAAAGATCCAAAATTCCACCTATTTCAACCAGGGATTTGAAATGACAGAATTAGTGGCCGCCTCGATCTTAGATATGAAATGGCACGAATTAACCAGCGTCGATGGTATCGATGTGGATAAATTCGAGAAAGAACAGATGGACAAAATAGGCCTGATCCCCGAAATCCTGCCCCGCTATCGTTCTACATACTTCAAACACATCTTCAACGACGGATATTCGGCCGGTTACTACAGCTACCAATGGGCCTCCGTATTTGAAAAAGATGCATTCGAATTGTTCAAAGAAAAAGGTATCTTTGATCCCGCAACATCCACCTCTTTCCGCAAAAACATTCTCGAAAGAGGGAACAGCGACGATCCTATGAAATTTTATGTGAAATTCCGCGGACACGAACCAACTTCCGATGCCCTCCTAAAAAGCAAAGGATTGAAATAAAAACTATTCAGGGCAAAGAAATACTTTGCCCTGAATATTAATGCTTTGAATATGAACGTTCGCATTAAAGAACTGATACACCCCAATGTCGTAAATTTTTCCCTGTCGCTTGTCGTGGCGGGATTGTTATGGATGAAGGAGTTTATTCTCCCGGCAGAAAGCACTCCCCTACTCTACCTTTTCAATACCACAATCATTCCTGCATATTCGGCATGGCTTGGCCTTTTACTGAATCTCGGCATTGCCTATTTTTCATTCAAATTTCTGGAAAAATATACGTTTCTCCAGCAGCGAACATTTCTTCCATTTCTGTTTTTTATCTTATTGTCAGGATCTTATCCTCACTTTCATTATCTTACTAATGGCCTCATCGCAGCATCCCTGCTGATGATGTGCCTGTGGCAGGTATTCTCTACTTATCATCAAAATCTGCCACTGCAAGCATCGTACAATGCCGGACTCTTTTTGTCACTTGGATACTTTTTTTGTTTCGACTTTATCTTTCTTATCCCGTTCTTATTCATCATATTAAATATTGTAAACAACCTGAATGTCCGTCTGTTTTTAGCCACACTACTGGGCATCTTTACTCCGGCAATATTAGTTTTCGGAATCAGTTTCTGGCTCGGTCAACTCGACAATCAGCTTCACTATTTCATGAGCAATATTGTTTTCAATTTTAGCAATTGGACATCCAATATTGCCCTAATCGTCGTTGAGGGAATATTTACTATCCTCTCATTAATCGCTATCATGGGTTGTTCCCAAAACCGCTTCAACTCAAGCATCACCGAACGCAGGAATTTTCAGGTATTGGTTTGGTTATATGCTGCCATGCTTGTTATCCTATGGGTAAAAATGGGCCATATCAGTGAATTGTTGCCGTCATTTTTAATGATTTGTGCCCTTATTTTCTCCATTTTCTTTTCAACTCGTAGTTCCCGAAAAAATACGATTCTTTTTGCTCTTTTAGTGATTTTCCAGGTTGTCACTTTAATTCTTGGCTACAGTGGAACACTTCACTGAATTTGGCTACATAGGCCTATTCCTGGCAGCTTTTCTGGCAGCCACCGTACTTCCGCTCGGATCGGAAGTGGTTTTTGCCACGCTAATCTATGCCGGACTGGATATGTGGACGTGCGTAGCCGTGGCTACTGTTGGCAATACGCTGGGCGGCATCACATCGTACTGGATAGGACGAATGGGGAAAATTGAATGGATCGAAAAATACCTGAAAATCAAGAAAGAAAAGATAGAAAAATTTGAGAAGCGAATGTACAACCGGGGTGATTGGTTGGGGTTTTTCTCTTTCGTTCCCGGAATCGGCGACGTAATTGTGGTAGCATGTGGATATTTCCGGTGCAACTTTCTGGGCACGGCAATTGCCATGACCATTGGTAAATTTTCGCGCTACGTGTTGTGGATGTATGCTCAGGGAATGCTGATGAAATAATCATTCAGCATCGCCGAAATAAGTAGTTTGTACATTGTCTAATATTGCAAAAAGGTCTGTCAGATTGTCGGTACGCAACATGGCAATACGAGTGTCTCTAAAGTGCGGAATGCCTTTGAAAAGAGGCGTATTTGCCAAATGACGACGCGTGTGAACAATTCCTCTTCGTTCATCCAGCCATTCTATACTGCTCAATATTTGCTTCTTAACTATGTCAAATTGTTCGGATACAGGCATTGACGGAAGCAGTTCGCCTGTTTGCAAATAGTGCTTTATTTCTTTGAATATCCAGGGTTTGCCGATTGATCCACGCCCTATCATCACGGCATCCACGCCATACTTGTCGAAACACTCCTTTGCCCTTTGAGGGGAAACAACGTCTCCGTTACCAATAATGGGAATTTTCATCCGGGAATTATTTTTTACTTCGCCAATCAATGTCCAGTCGGCATCGCCGGTGTACATCTGAGCGCGTGTACGACCGTGAATAGCCAATGCCTGAATACCACAATCCTGCAATTGCTCGGCCAAATCGACGATTACTTTTGAATTATCGTCCCAACCCAAACGGGTTTTTGCCGTAACGGGCACATTCACTGATTTCACAACCTCCTTTGTAATAGCAATTAACTTCGGAATATCGCGCAAAAGACCGGATCCGGCACCTTTGCCGGCCACCTTCTTCACTGGGCAACCGAAGTTCAGATCGATGATCTCAGGATTGGCAGTTTCAGCAATTTTGGCAGCCTCGGCCATGGCTTCGGGTTCACGCCCATAGAGCTGAATGGCAACCGGACGTTCACCTTCAAAAATCGTCAACTTCTGTTCCGTCCGCTTCACATTCCGGATCAACGCGTCAGCCGAAATAAATTCGGTATAGACCAAATCGGCACCAAACTGTTTACAAAGCAAGCGGAAAGCCGGATCGGTTACGTCCTCCATCGGAGCTAAAAACAAGGGATATTCTGGAAATATAATGTTGCCTATCTGCATATTACAATCGATTTCAGTTGAAAAATAAAAGAGATGCAAAGATACGGCTAATTTCTCTGTCGCTAAAAAACAGAAAACAGAGAATCCATAATTTAGATTTAACAAGAAATCGCACTTGCAATCACTTGTCAAATTGTCGTACTTTTGCACTCAATAAATCCTCAAAATAAATAACTCCTAAATAATTGCTGATTATGAGTAATCTGTCCATACACGATTTCATCCGTCAAATCCCGAAAGCCGAGCTTCACCTTCACATCGAGGGGACATTCGAACCGGAACTGATGTTTGAAATAGCCCAACGAAATAAAGTTGCTATTCCCTATTCATCCGTAGAAGAGGTGCGCAAAGCCTATCAGTTCGGCAATTTGCAGGATTTTCTGGATATCTACTATGCCGGAGCTGCCGTTTTGCAAAAAGAGCAGGATTTTTATGACCTGACAATGGCGTATCTTCTAAAAGCAAAAGAGGAAAATATAGTTCATACCGAAATCTTTTTCGACCCGCAAACACACACAGAGCGTGGAATTGCTTTCAAAACGGTAATCACAGGCATCCATAAAGCGCTTTTAGACGGCGAAAATAGGCTTGGAATCACCTCGAGGCTCATCTTATGCTTTCTGCGCCATTTAAGCGAAAAATCGGCCTTAAAAACACTCGAAGAGGCTATTCCCTACCAAGAGTGGATCACGGCAGTCGGTTTAGACTCGTCAGAAGTGGGAAATCCGCCTTCAAAATTCCAGAAAGTGTTCGAAAAAGCCGCTGAAAAGGGCTTTCTTACCGTTGCCCATGCCGGTGAAGAGGGAAATGCCGAATATGTGAAAGAAGCCTTAGATGTCTTGAAAATTGACCGTATCGACCACGGAAACCGATCGCTTGACGATCCCAGTCTGGTAAAAGAGATTATTGACCGAAGATTGGCACTGACGGTTTGCCCCCTCTCCAATCTCAAATTGCAGGTAGTAAAATCAGCTGATTTACATCCGCTTAAAAAGATGCTTGAGCTCGGCATGATGGCCACTGTCAATTCGGACGATCCAGCCTACTTCGGCGGTTATCTCAACGCAAATTTCATCGTAATGACCGATGCTCTGGGTCTTTCCAAAGCAGATATTGCCCTGTTAGCCAAAAACTCGTTTGCAGCCAGCTTTCTGTCCGAAGCCGAAAAGCAGGAAAAAATAGCTGAAGTAGAAAATTTTTACAATACAAATAATTGAAAATAAACCATATGAAGAAAATATTAATTATCAGAAACGAAAGCAGCGAAGGTGGCGGATTGCTTTACGAGGTACTCCGTGAAATGAACATTTCTGCCGATGAAATCGATCTTGCCGCCGGGATACCCTTCCCTTCCCCACTCGATTACGGTGCTCTGATCGTCCTTGGTGGTCCGGACAGCGCCAACGACACCACAGAAAAGATGATCGCCGAAATAGCCCGCATTCAGGAGGCACTGAAAGCCGGAATCCCATACCTGGGAATATGCCTCGGACTGCAAATTTTGGTAAAATCGGCCGGTGGAAAGGTGGTAAAAAGCCCCGTAAAAGAGACCGGTTTTCGCGGACCCGATGGCGAACTATTCTGCATAGAACTGACCGAAGCCGGCAAAAATGATCCTCTTTTTGAAAATCTTGGAGATAATTTCCCGGTATTTCAACTCCATGGAGAAACGGTGGAACCTGCTGATTCAATGACAGTTTTAGGAATCGGAAAACTTTGCCGCAATCAAATTGTGAAAGTTGCCGATAAAGCCTACGGCATTCAGTGCCATTTTGAACTGACCCGCGAAATGTTTGTACAGTGGATGGATGAAGTGGAAGATCTGAAAGCTATCGATCAGGAGAAATGTGTGGAAGATTTTTGCTCTTTCTTCGAAGAATATATGTTTACGGGCAAACAACTGTTCCGCAATTTTTTGAAAATAGCCGGATATTGATCTGACAATCAGAATATAAAAGAGCCAAGAACAAAGACAACATCGTCTTGATTCTTGGCTCTTTCTTCTATAATCTGTTTATATTACCAGCTACCGCTGGCTCCGCCGCCGCCAAAGTCACCGCCGCCGAAACCACCGAAGCCTCCAAAATCGGAGCCTCCGCTACTCCCAAAACCGCCTCCTCCCCCACCAAATCCGGGGAAAAAGATAAACGGCGCTCCGCTTCCAGAGCTACTGGTTCCATAACTGCTGTAGCGATTACGACGAATAAAACCGATGATAAACAAAATGAAGAGTGGAATCAGAAAGAATATCCAAGAGTTGTTTTTCTCCTTTTTCTTAATCTGATCGGCTTTGAATGTACCGGAACAAATTCCAATAACAACATCAACTCCTTTATTTATACCACCGTAAATATTATTATTTCTGAATTCCGGAATCATCACATCGTTGATGATTTTACTCGAAACAGCATCGGTAATGTGTTCTTCCAAACCATAGCCTACAGAAATCCGCACATGTCCGCGTTCACCATTAGCCTGTTTCGGAACAATCAGAATCATCAAACCGTTGTTGATACCTTTTTGTCCTACCTTCCAGTCCATAGCCAACCGATCGGTAAAATCGGTTATATCATATCCTTTTATATCACTGATAGTTACAACAGCAATTTGTGTGGAAGTAGAATCATTGTATGCAACCAGTTTTCGCTCAAGAGCATCGGCTTGTTCGGGCGAAAGAAGATTAGCCAAATCATTTAACAAACGGGGAGGATCGGGACGTTTCGGAAAATCCTGGGAAAAAATGTTACCGGAAACAACCAATAACAATAAAATCAATGTATATTTTATGTTTTTCATTATCAATATTTTCCAAATGAAATTTCGTCCGGTAATTCGTTCACATCATCACTTTGGTATGGAAAATGTTCTTTTAGCTTCTGACCGGCAGAAAGAATTCCAGACACTAATCCCTCTTTGAAGTGATCTTCTGCAAACATATCCAACATACCCGATCTCAGTTCATCCCAAAATTGCTGCTTCACATGTTCATGAATAGCGCTATCGCCCACAATAGCCAGTTTTTTACTTTTTACAGCCAGATAAAACAACACACCATTATGCTGTGCCGTGTTAGCCATTCCAAGTTTTTTGAAAACTTTAGTAGCACGTTTCAACGTATTCCCAAAGCAATAATTTTCGAGATGAACACGTATTTCGCCGGATGTATTTTTCTCCGCTTCGGCAATTGCATCCATTATCTCTCCCTTTTGTTGAAGAGAAAAAAAATCGGTTACATCCATAAATAATTAATTTATAAGTAAAAACAAGGACACACAAATACCAAAAACAGGAATTTATGTGTCCGGAAACGTATTTAGAATTTAACCTGAGGGGCTTTCTCTGCACCTTCAGAAGCTTTGAAGTAACCTTTTTGTTCAAAACTACCCATTCCGGCAATTATGTTGGCAGGAAACTTACGAATAGAAGCATTAAATGCCTGAGCAGTTTCGTTATATTTACGACGCTCTACCGCAATACGGTTTTCTGTTCCTTCCAGTTGCGACTGCAAAGCCAGGAAGTTTTCGTTCGCTTTCAGGTTAGGATATTGTTCCACACTTACCATCAAGCGTGATAAAGCACCTGAAAGACCGTCCTGAGCCTTCTGAAAAGCAGCAATATTGCTTGCATTCAGTTTTGTAGGATCAATAGTTACCGAAGTTGCTTTTGCACGCGCTTCTATCACTTCGGTCAGGGTTTTTTCTTCGTGAGTGGCATAACCCTTCACAGTTGCTACCAGGTTCGGAATCAGGTCGGCACGACGCTGATACACGTTTTCCACATTCGACCACTGAGCTTTAACACCTTCTTCCTGAGATACAAAACCATTGTATTTTCCTATACCCCAAAAAATGAATATGGCAATTACGCCTACAACTGCCACCAAAATAATCAAACTTTTTTTCATACGATAAAAATTTATTTTTGTCCGAATTAATTTTGACTTCCTATTTGCTACAAAGATACATCAAAACAAATCTAATACAACAAATTGTATACCAGTAAAAAATAGCTGACATACCGCATTTTTTGAGTATTTTTGCAACGTCTTTTCTTTGAAGCAATAAAGAAAACAAACAATTAGTATTCAATACATTATAATATTTTTAGAATTAAAGAATGAACATTGCCGCGTTAGTTTCAGGAGGAGTGGATAGTTCCGTGATGGTACATCTGCTCAAAGAATCGGGCTATGATCCCACCATTTTTTACATCCGCATCGGGATGGAAGAAGAAGATGGATTCATCGATTGCCCATCGGAAGAAGATATTGAAATTACTACATACATTGCCAAAAAATATGGCTGCAAATTCGAAGAAGTTTCGCTTCACGAAGAGTATTGGGAAAACGTGGTGAGTTATACCATCGAAGCCGTAAAACGCGGTTTGACTCCCAATCCCGACATGATGTGCAACAAGCTGATTAAATTCGGTTGCTTTGAGCAAAAATGGGGAAAAGAGTTCGACAAAACGGCCACCGGACATTATGCCCGTACGGCCGAAATCGATGGGAAAACCTATCTTGCGACCGCTGCCGATCATGTGAAAGATCAGACCTATTTTTTAGGACAAATTGATTACCTGCAAGTTAGTAAACTGATGTTTCCCATTGGACATCTGCAAAAAAGCGAAGTACGCCAAATTGCCGCAGATGCCAAACTTCCGAGTGCCGATCGTAAAGATAGCCAGGGGATCTGCTTTCTGGGAAAAATCAATTACAACGATTTTATTCGCCGTTACCTTGGCGAAAAAGAGGGAAAAATCGTTGAACTGGAAACCGGAAAAATTCTGGGCACGCACAAAGGTTACTGGTTTCACACCATCGGCCAACGCCGTGGTTTGCGATTGGGCGGGGGACCCTGGTTTGTGGTAAAAAAGAATGTGGAAGAAAATATAGTTTACGTTTCAAATGGATATGATCCTGAAACACAATATGGTAAAGTAATCAATTTGCAGGGGTTCCAGTTTATTACCGAAGACTGGTGGGGTGATTTTGAAGGCGAAAAAGAGATCAATTTCAAAATTCGTCACACTCCCGAATTTACAAAAGGTAAACTGGTTAAAATAAACGATATCTACCGCATTTACTCTGAAAACAAAATTCAGGGCATAGCTTCGGGACAATTTGGCGTTATTTACGACAACGACGCGCAACTCTGTCTGGGAAGCGGTATGATTATCTAAAAACCAGCCCCTTAAATTACCCACAAGGGAACTTTTGAATCTGAAAATTTTATTTTTAGATCGTTATAATTTTATACGATAAAACAAAGTGAATAGTAGATATAAAACAAACAATATCAGATTAAACACTCCCCTTGGGGGAGGCCAGGTGGGGCTTTCGGACTTTGAAGTAATGGCACCCGCCGGTTCGTGGGAATCGCTCACGGCAGCCATTCAGGGAGGAGCCGATTCCGTCTATTTTGGC
This sequence comes from Bacteroidota bacterium, assembly GCA_017860295.1. Taxonomy (GTDB): domain Bacteria; phylum Bacteroidota; class Bacteroidia; order Bacteroidales; family Paludibacteraceae; genus Microbacter. Next base: position 170,255 of record JAFNAS010000011.1, read on the forward strand.
ATTGAAAAGCTCAACATGCGTTCGCGTTCATCCAACAATTTTACGACCGAAGATCTCAAAAAGATTGTAGCTACCTGCCAAAAGAACAACGTAAAAAGTTACCTGACTCTCAATACAATACTGTACGATGAAGATCTTCAACTGATGCGTGAAATAGTGGACACTGCCAAAGAAGCAGGCGTATCGGCCATTATTGCATCAGATGTGGCTGCCATGACTTATGCCAATCGGGTAGGGGTGGAGGTGCATCTTTCCACACAGTTGAACATTTCCAACGCGGAATCTTTGCGTTTTTACGCTCAGTTTGCCGATGTGGTGGTACTGGCCCGCGAACTGAATATGGATCAGGTGAAAGCTATCCACGAAAAAATAGTGAATGAAAATATTTGCGGTACGAAAGGTGAACCGGTACGCATCGAAATGTTCTGTCACGGAGCACTTTGCATGGCTGTTTCGGGTAAATGTTACCTCAGTCTGCACGAAATGAACGCGTCGGCCAACCGGGGCGCGTGCATGCAGGTTTGTCGTCGTGGATATACGGTAAAAGACAAAGAATCGGACATTGAACTGGACATTGAAAACCAGTACATTATGTCTCCAAAAGATTTGAAAACCATCCATTTCCTGAATAAAATGATCGATTCGGGTGTACGCGTTTTCAAAATAGAAGGACGTGCCCGCAGCGCCGAATATGTGAGAACGGTGGTGGAATGTTACAAACAGGCTATTCAGGCTTATCTGGACACTAGTTTCACCGATGAAAAGATTGCGGCCTGGGACGAACGGTTGAAAAAGGTATTTAACCGTGGTTTCTGGGACGGATACTATCTGGGACAACGTCTGGGTGAGTGGAGCAAAAACTACGGTTCGGAAGCAACCAAAAAGAAAATTTACGTAGGCAAGGTGACCAACTATTTTGCCAACATCGGTGTTGCCGAATGCCTGATAGAGACACAATCGGTAAAAATAGGAGATGAAATCTTCATAACCGGACCTACAACAGGTTGCTACGAAGATACATTGTCCGAAATCAGGGTCGATTTAAAACCGGTAAACGAAGCAAAAAAGGGAGAATTTTTCTCTATTGCCGTTAACGACAAGGTACGACGTAACGACAAACTTTTCAAATGGGAAGACAACAAGAAAGAATAATTATCCGATAAATGAAGCGCTACAAGTATTTTTTTCTGGTAGCTGCCATAGTACTGACAGCATGTGCAGGTTCTAAAATTTCAGTCGAAAAACCCGCTGAGAGTTATATTGCTCCCTCCATTGAAAAAAAAATATCTACTATTGATATTGCATTGGATATCAACGTAGAAGATATTGAAAAAAGTATCAACAATCGCTTCAAAGACATTATTTACAACGACACTTCATTAGTAGATGACAATCTGAAACTGAAAGTGTGGAAACAACAGGATTTGCGCTTTTCACTCAACGGAAGCCATATCGATTGCATAATGCCACTCAAAATATGGCTTGAAACTGGTTTCAGAAAAAAAATATTAGGTGCTACTTTCCAGCAAAACTACGAAGCCAATGGAGCCATTACGTTGGATGTAAGCATCGATTATCACATTCAAAAAGACTGGAGCGTCATTACCTCTACCAAAATTAATGACTATACCTGGACTCAAAAACCCACCGTCAAAGTTGCAGGTACCGAAATGCCTATCACTTTCATATCGAATATCATTCTTAAATCGTTACAGAAAAAAATAGATAAATCGATAGACGAGGCCATTGAAAAAAACATGAACATTCGGCAAGCCATGACCAAAACATGGTCGATTGCTCAAAAACCGATTCAAATAAACAAAGAATACAATGTTTGGCTGAAAGTAACCCCGAAAAGTATTCTTTCCACTCCCATGGTTTCTGCCGGTAACCATATCAATTTCAATCTGGGTATTAATGCTTTGATAGAAACTTCGGTAGGTAATCCGATTAATGGTAACAATCAAATTATTTTACCTGATTATCAATATGTTTCTGAAATAAAGCCCGATTTTAATATCCTGTTTAGTGTCAATCTGGACTATAAAAAACTAACGGAAATTTCATCGAAACAGATCATAGGAAAAACCTTTCGACAAGGAAACAAGCACATCACCATCGATAAAATCAAATTTTACGGACATAATGGACTGTTGGTTGTAGAAACAAAGCTGTCGGGAAGTGCAAACGGAACTATTTATTGCGTCGGAAAGCCTGTTTTCAACAATGCAAACCAGACTCTGAGCATCACCAATTTCGATTTTGACATGAAAACAAAAAATGTTTTGGTAAAAAGTGCCAACTGGTTGATGCACAATAAATTTTTGAAAATGGTAGAACCCAATCTGACCATCTCCATGAAAGATCAGATTGGTGATATAGTCAACTCAAGCAATGCCATGCTTGCCAACTATGAACTGATAAAGGGAATATCGCTGAACGGACAGCTGGAAAAAAACAGTTTCGATGCAATAACAATCACACCTACAGCCATTGTCATCAGCGGACAGTTATCCGGCAATCTCAATTTGAAAGTAAATCAGGTTCAATTTTAATGCAGCCACTCCATAGAACGCTTTGTAACGCGTTTTATCGGTTGATGTAACCACTGATTCATCTTATACGTCAACCAAGAGCTACCGGCTCCCAAAACAGCTCCTGCCGCTACATCCGAAGGATAATGAACCCCCAGATTCATTCGTGAATAGGCGACAGAGGTAGCCCACAACATGGAAGGAGCAATCACATACCATTTCGGATAACTGATACTCAAAGAGGTAGCTAATGAAAAAGCTACCGATGTATGAAAAGAGGGAAAAGAAGAATTAGATTCCATTGTTTCCGGTACAATGTATCCGGAATAAGTCACATATGGTCTTTCTCTTTTGGTGCAACTTTTCATAACAAGAGCAGTTATTCCCGACAAAGCCACAGAAGATGCTATATACCACCCTTTTTCGGCTCCTGACTCATTCTTGTCAATATACGCTTCTGCCAATAAAGCAAAAGGTACTCCTACCACCACAAATGCAGCACTATTCGATATAAATTTACTCGATCCTTTTATTGACGATTGACTATTGATGGAATGTAACCACTTTGTTTCGAGAGTTTGAGCTGAGGCATTAACACCATACGATGCAAAAAAAATAAAAAGTATGAAATAGTATTTCATTTATAAATAACTATTAATCAGCTTAATTCTAACATTCTTCTGATTGGTTTTTCAGCCTTCACGCGTACTGACTCTTCAATGGTAATTTCAGGAAATTCAAAATTCAGGCAATTATATACTTTTTGCATGGTATTGAGCTTCATAAAATTACAATCGTTACACCCACAGGTACTATCAATGGGAGGAGCCGGAATAAATGTTTTATCCGAATTGCATTTTTTCATTTCATGAATAATGCCACTCTCTGTAGCCACAATAAATTCGTTAGCATCCGATGTTTTGGTAAAGTTCAGTAAAGCTAAAGTAGATCCAATTTCATCGGCCACTTTTAATATAACACTTTGACATTCAGGATGTGCTAAAATCAAAGCGTTCGGATGTTCTTTTTTTATGGCCAATATTTTTTCCAACGAAAATTGTTCGTGTACATGGCAAGCACCATCCCACAAAAGCATCGAACGACCGGTTACACTGTTTATGTAATTTCCAAGATTTCTGTCCGGTCCGAATATTAATTTGGCATCTTTTGGAAAACTGTCTACTATTTTTCGGGCATTACTCGACGTTACCACTACATCCGTCAACGTTTTTACAGCTGCAGTAGTATTTACATACGAAATAACCGTATGATCGGGGTGAGCCTTTACAAATGCTTCAAATTTATCCGCCGGACAGCTTTCGGCCAACGAACAACCGGCATTCAAATCAGGGATCAAAACCTTTTTATCGGGGCTTAAAATTTTTACAGTTTCACCCATGAAATGGACACCACACATCACAATCACGTCAGCTTCCACTTTGGTAGCCCATTGAGCTAAAGCCAAACTATCGCCTACTACATCAGCAATATCCTGTATATCACCTGTTTGGTAGTAGTGAGCCATTATCACGGCATTTTTTTCTTTTTTCAGCCGTTTAATTTCGGCTATAAGATCTATATTGTCCGGAACCTTTTCATTGGCAAATCCACTTTTCAACCAAGATTCTTTTATATTCATATTTTTTTTTCAATTTAAAAACTTAGAAAGATGATGATTATTGAATGTTGATAATACGGATAACTTTTTGATTAGCATCTTTGATTTCTCATTTTTAAATAAACCGGGAGAGAAATGAACAATTTATTATTATTCTAAATTGCTTATTTTAACCGAAGATAGATGAGTTATCAACATATTGTTCATAAAGTGCAAAGTTAGCAAGTTTTTGATGCGTCTTATCTTTTTAGTGTGTAAAAAGTAGTTGATGCCGGTTGTATAAAAAAGCAGAAAGGAATTTGATATTTTGGAGGGTTTGAATAACAGAATCTTTTTATGTGAAAAGCAAGAGATAAATACGATTTGTTGTCAAAAATAAATCACAAGTTATCCACAATTTTACTAACAACCTGATGTAAAACAATTGTCGATAACTTCATTTTGAAACTTATTAGATTACATAATTTGCTAATTTTCAATATTAACATTATATTTGCACCCCAAATAAATATAGTAACATGGCACATACATTAGATAAACTGGATCGTAAAATACTACACTACATTTCTCAAAACGCAAGGACACCTTTTTTGGAAATTGCAAGAGAGTGCAATGTGTCCGGTGCTGCCATTCATCAACGTGTACAAAAACTTGTTAACCAAGGAGTGATACGGAATTCGGAATTTGTTATAGATCAATACAAAGTAGGATATCAAACGTGTGCTTATATTGGAATTGTGTTGAAGAATAATGTCGAATTTCAATCGGTTGTCGATCATATAAAGCAGATACCAGAAGTGGTGGAATGCCACTATACTACCGGCAAATATGCCATGTTTATTAAAATATATGCCAAAGATAATAGGCATCTTTTAAAATTGCTTTTGGATAAACTGGCAACCATTCCGGGTGTAGCCAACACCGAAACTTTTCAGCTTTCACTTGACGAAATTTTCCGCCGTCAATTGTCAATTTTCGGAGAAGATAGTGAATAGTCGTATACTTTTTAAGTAGGAAAAAAGGTGATTAGTTTAGAAGAATTTTGTAATTTGAATTCCTTTTTTCGGTCGAAATTGGGAAAACATGTTGGTCGCGCAGTATATCGTATGCTGGGTTTGGACAAGATTCACGAATCGTATATCGTTGCAAAAGCCAATTCTTCGAACAGTCTGGAATTTATAGATGAAATTTATAAATTTTTCGGAGTCGAAACGGTTGTTGATAATCCGGAAACTATACGCTATTTTTCTGAAAATAAAACATTTGTAACAGTATCCAATCACCCTTACGGAACCTTCGATGGCATGTCTTTGGTACGAACCATAGCAACTGTTCGTCCGGATATTCGGGGTATTACCAACTTTCTTCTGAGTAAAATAGAACCCATCGCTCATCATTTTATTCCTGTAAATCCTTTTGAAAAGTCGACCAGCAAGCGTTCCAGTCTTCCGGGATTGCGTATCGCCAAAAATCATTTGAAAGAGGGGCATCCTCTCTTCTTTTTTCCTTCCGGTCAGGTTTCCAAGATTGTAAAATGGTTCAGAATCGCGGACAGGGAGTGGCAGCTACCGACTGTAAAGCTGATTCAAAAGTCGCAAGTACCTATTATTCCTGTCTATTTTGAAGGACACAACAGCTGGAAATTTTTATTGGTTGGGCTGATACATCCCATTCTTCGCACAGCGCTGATTCCTGCGGAGGTGAAAAACAAACGGGGGAAAAAGATTCGTTTACGCATTGGAGAACCCATCAGCGTGGAGGAGCAAAAGTTGTACCCCAAACCGGAAGATTTTGGCAGGTTTTTGTACCGTAAAACGTATGAATTGAAGCAGAGCTGATTTATTCCACTTCAATTTCGCGGCTTCCGTCGGCCAGTTCTTCTATCGTTACTTTCACACAATTTTCGGGCAAAAGCGCCTCTATTTTTTCAGGCCATTCGATGAAACAGATGCTTCCGCTGTAGAAATAATCTTCGTACCCGAAGTCGAAAGCCTCTTCAGGCTTGTTTATGCGGTAAAAATCGAAGTGAAAGATAGGAGCCTTACCGTTCACCTCATATTCGTTTATAATGGCAAATGTGGGGCTGTTTACCACATCTTTCACGCCCAGCTCTTCACACACTGCTTTTACGAATGTAGTTTTGCCGGCTCCCATGGTTCCGTAGAAGGCAAAAACCGTCCGTTCGCCCATGTTGTTGATAAATTCGCGGGCGGTGTCACGAATCGTATCGAGTGATTTTATTTTGAAAGTCATAAAGCCGTTTTTAAGCCTTTTTGCGGGCAATAGCATCTTCAATAATTTCCGAAATAACCTCACCGATAACCAGTCCTGCATGAGGAATTTGTTGCGGGATAAAGCTGGTAGGAGTCATTCCCGGAGTGGTATTTACTTCCAGCAAATTAATTTTATCGCCCTTGGTGATAATGTAATCGATGCGCACAATTCCGTTGCATCCCAGCGTGTTATAGATAAATGCCGTTGTTTTCTGGACTTTGGAGGTAAGTTTTGCGGAAAGACGGGCCGGTGTAATTTCCTGCGATTCGCCTTTGTATTTGGCGGCAAAATCGAAAAATTCGTTGGCAGGAACTACCTCTGTGATAGGAAGAACTACCTGATGTTTCGCCGTTTTGAAAATGCCATTGGTGATTTCCGTCCCCTGCATAAAACTTTCGATGATAACCTCCTGGGCTTCGGCAAAAGCTTTTGCAATGGCTGGTTCTACTTCTTCGACGGCTTTTACTTTGGTAACCCCGAAGCTGGATCCGCCGAGATTAGGCTTCACAAAGCAGGGTAAACTCACCTTTTCAACTACCTCAGCGGCGGTAATCGCATCGTTTTTTCGTAAGCGGATGGATGGTGCCACATTTACTCCGAAACTCTTCAGATACGTGTTGCAAACGTATTTATTGTAGGTGATGGCAGAGGCCAGAACGTTGCAAGAGGTGTAGGGCATACCGATCATCTCAAAATAGCCCTGCAGACGGCCATCTTCGCCGGGGATGCCATGAATGGTGATGTAAGCGCAGTCGAACGTGATTTTTTGTCCGTTCAACGTAAAACTAAAGTCGTTTTTATCGATTGGCAAGGTGGTATCGTCTTCGAGCAGTACGTGCCAATTGTCTTTTTCAATTACGGCAATGTAGCGGTTATAACCCGAATCCTGTAAAAAAGAGAAAATACCTTTGGCACTTTTGATGGAAACAACAACTTCCGATTGTTCTCCACCCGCAACGATTGCAATAGTTTTATTTGCTGACATTATATTGAATGATAATAAATTACGAAAAAATAGTTACTTTTTATTTGACATCACAAAGGTACGTTTTTTTACGAATGTTGGTACAAAAAGAGGAAATAATCGAATCGTGATGTATTTTTGCATCCTAATTCAGCAAACGATGAAACATTACATTTATAAAATAACTCCCCGTGTATCGCGACACAATTTACTATTGGCGGCAGCCTGCATGTGGCTGGTGGCCGGAGGCATGTTGTTGTGGCGAAGTTGGGCCTATTTCAGTCCTGTATCAGGATGGCCGTGGTTATTAATTGTCTCTTTTATAGGAGGTTTATTATTTTTTCGGGGAATGTTTCTCCGCATTTCAACCAAACACATCAACCGCATTCGGGAAATGAAAATCGAACGTCCCTGCCTGTTCTCATTTTTCAATTTACGGTCGTACGGTATAATGGTGGTGATGATAAGCGGTGGAGTGGGGTTAAGGGCAAATCACTTGATAACATTGCCTTATTTGTCGCTTTTCTATCTGTTTATGAGTATTCCGTTACTGTTGTCGGCTGTACGGTTTGTGAGAGCCTGGTTGATTTATTGAGCTGTATATCAACAATAAATAACAAACAAAAAGAGATTGCTTCGTACGAAACAATCTCTTTTCAGTTATAATGTAGCGCTAAATTATTTAGCGAAAAATGCTTTTACTTCGTCGTTGTGAACGATTTCTTCTTTGAAGATATAGGCACCTGTCTTGGGCGATTTAACCATTTTAATCACCTTAGCATAAGCACGACCTTCACCTGTTTGCAATGATGCAACCGCTTTCTTTGCCATAGTATAGAGTAATTATTTAATTTCTTTATGAACTGTAACCCTTTTAAGAATGGGGTTGTATTTCTTCAATTCCAAACGACCGGTTGTGTTCTTACGGTTTTTGGTTGTGATATAGCGAGATGTACCGGGCATACCGCTCTCTTTGTGTTCGGTACATTCCAAAATCACTTGGATTCTGTTTTCTTTTGATTTCTTTGCCATTTGTCTGCCTCCTCTTGGTTATACGTATAAATACCCTTTTACAGCTGCTTTCTTAATGGCAGCATTTAAGCCGACCTTATTGATCGTGCGAAGTCCGGCAGCCGATACTTTCAGGCTAATCCAGCAATCTTGTTCTACCCAATAGAACTTACGTGTAAACAGGTTTACATCAAAAACGCGTTTGGTGCGACGTTTCGAGTGAGAAACGTTGTTTCCTGTCATTGCTTTTTTTCCGGTAATTTGACAAGTCTTTGCCATATCTTATTCTATTTTTTATTGTTTATTCTTTCACAGAATGGGAGCGCAAAGGTACAGAAATTTTATCAACAACCAAAAAATTATTCGCAATTTATTTCTATAATTGGAATTCTTTTCGCGTTTTTTAATCACAATGCTGAATTTCAGCAGAATATTATTTTGCTATCTGAACTTTTTGTGCTTCTTCATCACCTTTCGCAATGATGTCGGCTGCTTTTTGTCGCGCCTTTTTCATGGTTTCGTCGGCAAGTTTTTTAGCAGCAATTTTAGCAAACGGGTTTTTTGCCTGATTGACGATGTTGTCGGCCTGGGTTTGTGCAGCCTGTAAAAGTGCATCTGCTTTTGCCTTGGCATCGGCTCTGATCTGATCCATTTTCTTTTGCGCATCTGCTTTTGCTGCATCCAGTTTGGGAGCAACGGCACTTTTTGCTGCACTCAAAGCTGTATTGGCAATTGATTTGCCCAATTCGGCCGTGCCGAGTTTTATTTTAGGATTGCTGAATGTTCCCAGAATATGGAAAGGAATAGTGTTTATATTCAATCCGAAAGGTGATGGCGTTCCTGGGGGAAGGGTCAGTTTTCCGTCGTAGAGAATGCTTTTGTCCAAACCGGTTTTCCCTCCCAAATTGAGGGTATAATTGGCTACTTTCACATCGAACGGCTTTACTGTAACCCATTTTTCGGCGATGGTAAACGGAATCTTCAAATCTTTTGTAGAGAAGCTTTTGAGTTTATCGTTTTTCAGTGCTGATGCTAATGAGTTTAGTGCCGATACACCACCTACCTGAACGTTGTTAGATTGAAGTAATCCGTTGGCAAAAAGTGAATTATAATCAATATTCATTTTATCGTCAAGCAATGATTTGAGTGACATCTTCACCGAATAGGTTCCTTTTACATTTTCAAAAATGGGAACCAGCTTTTGCACCATGTCGAGGGATGCAAATGTTTTGGCAAACGAAGCGGTCTGAATATTCAGATCAAAATCGACGGCCGGTTTTTTAGGGTCGACAGTGCTGTAACTTCCGTTGGTATTGATCGTTCCGTCGAACATACCCAATTGAACATTTTTCATCGAGGCAATACCATCTTTCAAAATTATTTGACCGGACAAATTGTTGATATCGAATTTATTGTAGACCACCTTCTTTGCTTTGGCATTGAGTACGAAATCGATATTTTTCGGTACGATAAATGCGGTTGTCTGAACCGATTTATTGCTTGTTGTGGTTGACGATGCCATCAGTTCATTCAGATTCAGATTATTGGAAGAGACATTCAGGGTTCCTTTAATAGTCTGATTTTTCATCACGTAAGGAATGACATTTTCCAGTTTTCCGTTGGCCGAAATATCGCTTTTGCCGATAATAACCTGCATATTGGTCAGTTCGGCATATTTCGGTGAGAACTGCAATTTTGCCTGCGGAATACGAACTGCCGGCATATCTTTACCCTTGTAGTTCATGTTGTTGATCTGCAACAATCCGTTGGCATTGATGTTTTCGTATTGCCCGCTTTGCACCTGCCCCATGGTGCCTGAGGCCGCCAAATTGGCTGTAATAAGCCCCGTGAGGCCCGTTCCGGCTTCGAGTGGATAGAAATCCTTAATACCTCCCAAATCGAGTCTTCCGGCAGCTTTCATGGCAAATGCCGTATTGCCGAGCAGATTGCTGAAATTGCCACTCAAATCGAAAGGATTTCCGCCCATTTCGAAATGGAATTTCGGTACGTGAAGTTGCACCTGATCGAGTCGGTTGCCCGGATTTTCGGCAATGACTTGCAGATTGATATGGGTGACCGATTTCGGAAGGTTCGGGTATTTGAACCAGGCGTTAATCACATTCAAAGCGACTTTGAATGAAGGCATTACCGAGTCGCTGTACTGGCCTTTTGCATAGCCTTCCAACGAAACTTTGCCATCGGCCTGAACGGATTGAAAATCGTTGGCATAGATGGCCGGAACCAGCGAAAGAATGTTTTTGAATGCAAGTGCCGGAGTTGACAGCTTGAGATCCATGCCATAGCCTTTCGGGAGCATAGTCACCCATCCGTCGAGACTGGCTTCGAGGTCGTTGACCTTTATTTTGTTTTTCTTGAGTGTGTATTTGCTGTGCTTGAGGTCTGCATTCAGTTTGGCTTCCAGTTCGATGTTGGCATCGTGCAGATAGGGGATATTTCCCATGGTGAAGCTCACTTTTTCTGCTTTCATCTGCGTTTCGATGTCGGTAACGTCGGCCGTCATATCGCCCGAGAGTGTGCCGGAAAATTTATTGAGCGTAAGCAATTGCCCGGCTTTGCGGTCGTTGTAGGTAATACGGCCTTCGTCGATGGCCAGTTTCTTAAGTTTGAGATGAAATTTTGATGGGGTGGTATCGGCTTTGGCAACCGTGGAATCGGGTTTCATGATGTCCCAGTTCACTTTGCCGTCTTTGGCCACAATGGCATTTACCACCGGGCGATCGAGCACCACCTTGGAAACCTCGTAACCGCTGTTTCCGAAAAGGCTCAGGAGGTTGACCACCACCTGAAACGATTTGGTAGAGACAAGAGTATCTTTGGCAAATTCACCGGCTCCCACGATGGAAAGATCCTCGAGTTCGATGGTTGCCTTCGGAAAATTACGCAATAAGCTGATGCTTAATTTGCTGTAATTAAATGTAGCATTGAGCTTTTTATTGGCTTCTGACTTGACAATAGTGTCTACTTTGCCATTGAAAGCCATAGGCAAAAAAAGGAGGATCAAGAACAATCCTCCGAAAGCAGAGCCGAAAATGATGAGTTTTTTCTTCATAATCAATTGAATATAAACAATTATAAACAGACGAAGCGACTCAGAGAACTCTGTCAGCAAGCGGCAACTAAATGCCGGAATTTATTTCAACTTATTGGTTGCCGTGTCGGGAAAAATGATGGTCGGTTTCCATGTTTTTGCCTCCTCGAAATCCATCGTTGCAAAAGAGACAACCAACACAATATCACCCGGTTGAACCAGACGTGCAGCGGCACCATTCAGGCATACGGTTCCCGAACCGCGTTCTCCCTTAATAATATAAGTTTCGAAGCGTGCGCCGTTATTGTTGTTCAGAATGCTGACTTTTTCGTGCTCTATGAGATTGGCGGCATCCATTAAATCTTCGTCAAGAGTGATGCTGCCGATATAGTTCAAATTCGCGTCGGTAACAGTGACACGGTGGATCTTGGATTTTAAAACTTCAATTTGCATGAAAATGATTGGTTAGTTGGGTGCTGATTATTGTCGACCGACAACTTTCAACAACAGATTAATTTGCCTTAATTCAATAAAATAAAACTACTTATAACGAATATTGTCGATGAGGCGCACTTCGCCGCAGAATACGGTGATACATCCTACGATATAATCGGTTTGATTCCAATCCGAAACCGCCTGAAGGGTATTGCCATCGACAATCTCAAAATATTCGACGCGCAACTCACTCTCTTTGTTGACGTTGTCAATCACCCAGTCGGTGAGTTCGGCAATCGGTTTTGAGGGTGCAAAATTACGACTTTCAAATAGAACTTTCGATATAGTTACCGCTTTTTTTCGCTGACTATCAGTTAAACGGGCATTTCTGCTGCTCAATGCCAGACCGTCGGCTTCGCGCACGATGGGGCAGGCAATGATTTCGAGCGACAGACCGAGCTGTTTTACCATTTCGCGGATAATGGCCAGTTGCTGAAAGTCTTTTTCTCCAAAATAGGCCCTGTCGGGTGTCACAATGTCAAATAACTTGCTCACAATCTGAGCTACTCCGTTGAAATGTCCCGGGCGATACTTGCCTTCCATCACCTTGTCGAGCGGTGTGAAATCGAATACGCGGGTATCGGGTTCGGGGTAAATTTCATCTTCGCTTGGTGCAAAGATAAGGTTACATCCGACGCTTTGTAACAATTCGGCATCTTTTTCGAGCGTACGGGGATAATTTTTCAGGTCGTTTTTGTCGTTGAACTGAGTAGGGTTTACAAAAACACTCACTACGGTTATGTCGTTTTCGGAGGCACACTTTTTTACAAGCGATGCGTGTCCGGCATGAAGAGCTCCCATGGTGGGAACCAGTCCGATGGTTTTGCCGGCTGCTTTTTGAGCTGCAACTTCAGCTTTCAGGTCGGCAATGGTTGAAAAGACTTTCATTGTTTTAATTTGAGGATTTGAAAATTTGGGAATATTTGTTCATCCTCAAATCTTTACATCTTCAACTTTCCACATTTTGATTATAGTTTTACTAAAGTTCCGATTTTTTCGCCGCTCATCACCTTTTTGAGGTTGCCAACGGTGTCCATATCAAAGACGTAGATCGGCATTTTGTTCTCTTTGCACATGGTGGTTGCGGTCAGATCCATCACTTTGAGACCACGCGTGTAGATTTCGTCGTAGGTAATTTCGTCGAATTTGGTTGCGGTAGGATCTTTTTCAGGGTCGGCGGTATAAATGCCGTCCACGCGGGTGCCTTTGAGCATCACGTCGGCTTCGATTTCGATGGCACGAAGTGAAGAACCGGTGTCGGTAGTGAAGAACGGATTGCCGGTGCCGGCCGAGAAGATGGCTACTTCGCCCCGTTCGAGGCTTTCGATGGCTTTCGCCTTGCTGTAGAATTCGCCGATCGGCTCCATGCGGATAGCGGTCAGTACGCGGGTTTTTACGCCCAGTGATTCGAGTGCGGAGCTGAGAGCTAAGCTGTTGATAACGGTAGCCAACATGCCCATTTGGTCGCCTTTTACACGGTCGAAACCTTTGGATGCGCCACTCAAACCGCGGAAGATGTTGCCACCTCCGATAACGATTCCGATTTGAACGTCCATATCGGCAATTTCTTTAATCTGGGCTGCGTACTCGCCGAGGCGGGTTTCGTCGATGCCGTACTGTTTTTCTCCCATCAGCGATTCACCGCTGATTTTTAGCAAAATGCGTTTGTAGATTGCCATAAAAATGTAGGGTTAAAATAGCGTTATATTTTGCGGCGCAAAGTTCGGGAAATTTATTGGTATGACAATAAAAAAGCGCGTCAAGAAAGAGAATAACGCTATTTAAATTGTGTTGATTTCCAATTCAATTTAACTCAGAAGAAGTTAGGACGTGGAAAATAATTAGGAAAAAAGTTACGGATTTGATTCAATCGTTGCTTTTGTTTCTTTGCTAATGGGAAGTGTGAGCCATAAAACGGCAGAAGAGGTAGCGGGATTGCGTTCGTACACCTTTATTTGATCCGAAAATTCGAATACAGAATAACCGCTTTTGCCGGCCAGAGAAGGTTGCAGTGTGCGGGTAAGAATGCCCGGAACGCCGTTATAGTCAAACACGGCATTGCGGTGATAGTGACCCCCAAGAATCGCTTTGGTGTTGTATTTCAACAAATGATTCACAATTTGCGCCGAATCGTCGACCTGAATCGTTACGATAGGAAAGTGCGTAATGGCAACTACGGGTTGCTGCGACGGGATTTTCGATAATTGCTTATCGATCCAGTTGAGTTCTTGCGAGTTTACGGATCCCCTGTTATTGCTATTGCCTTGCCCGGTATTGAACCCGATAAAGAAATATCCTTTATGCGTGAACGAAAAATGGTGCTGAACAAACACCGAGTCGAAGGTGGAAGTTGTCGTTCGGCAGTAACGGGTATCGTGATTGCCGGGAATGGCATAATAGGGCATCTTCAGGCTGTCGAGCAACTGTTTGGCCTTTAGCAGCGACGGTCGGTCGCCTTTATCGGCTACGTCGCCCGCCACGATCACAAAATCCAGATTGTTCTGGCTATTGAGATCCTTTACCGTTTGACGCAAAGTGGCTTCGTTTCGCGGATCGATTTGCTTTAGATGGGTATCGGTAACCAGAGCAAACCGGAATGTTTGACTTATATTTTGCGCAAAGGCGGAAACCGAACAAACGATTTCCGCCCAGAGCAGAATAATTATTCCTAAACGTTTCACGTGTAATTTATTAAATGGACTGTGCTTTGTGTTTGTATTTGAAGAACAGGGCAAACAAAACCGCAATGACCATTGCGTAACCTGCAAATATAAACCAGATGGTAGGCCAGTCGCGGCTAATCAGCACACCGCCTTCGCCATATTTGGAATACAAATCGACGATTGCTCCGCTGGCATAACCTCCCATAATGGCGCCCAAACCGTTGGTCATCATCATGAACAACCCCTGTGCACTGGCTCTGATTTCGGGTTTTGCTTCGGTCTCAACAAACAGCGAACCGGAGATATTGAAGAAATCGAAAGCCATGCCGTAAACAATCATGGAGAGGATGAGCAGTGTCAGTCCCGATCCGGGGTTGCCGATACCGAAAAATCCGAAACGAAGTACCCAGGCAATCATGCTCATCAGCATCACCTGTTTGATTCCGAAACGTTTCAGGAAGAAAGGGATAGTCAGAATGAACAATGTCTCAGACATTTGCGACAGCGAAAGCAGGATCACCGAATGTTTGACGCCGAACGATTCGGCATATTCGGGAATCGATTTGAAACTGCCGATAAACAGGTCACCATACGAATTGGTGATTTGCAACGCAGCTCCCAACAGCATGGCAAAGAAAAAGAAAACAGCCATCTTTTTGGTCTTGAACAAAACCAACGCATCCAGGCCAAGAGCCGAAAGCAACGATTTATGTTCGGTTTTGGCTGGAGGACAAGCCGGCAGGGTAAACGAGTACAGGGCCATGAACAACGAGGCAATGGAGCCTACATAAAGTTGCGCGTTTGAGTTTTTGAATCCCGACAGGTCGACTACCCACATGGCAACGATAAAACCGATGGTTCCGAACGTTCGAATCGGCGGGAAAGCCTTGACAATATCGTATTTATATTGCTCCAGGGCGTTGTAAGCTACCGTGTTATTCAACGCAATGGTAGGCATGTAAAAGAACAGGTTTATCAGCATCGCCCAGTACATGTGATCGTAATCGGTAAGGGTGGAGGCGTAAAACAGCGCTCCGGCACCGAACAGGTGGCAAATGCCCAGCAAACGTTCGGCATTGACCCATTTGTCGGCGATGATGCCAATGATTCCGGGCATCACCAACGAAGCTATGCCTAAGGTTGCGAAAATCGATCCGATTTGGCCTCCTTCAAAGTTGAGGTTACGACCCAGGTATCCACCGAGAGAAATCAACCACGACCCCCAGATAAAAAACTGGAGGAAACTCATCAGCGTCAGGCGGAATTTTATGTTCATAAGGTAATTATAGTTTAAGTTGATACAAATGTACAAATTTGTCGAATGTTGGCAAAGTCAGAGTGCATTTTAAAAAAGTATGATTTTGGTCATCGTAATCACCAAATATCATGATGTTTTTCTATTTAAATCACCAAAATCATATCTTTTGCTGCTTTGCGGTCAATTTTTCCGTTGGGGGTCATCGGGATTTTATCTACCGGAATAATTTGTTTCGGAGTTTCATAAACACCTAAAAGGCCCGAAATTTTGGTCAGTAAATCCTGTTCCGGAATATCGTTCGATTCGATTAGTAAAATCACTTTTTCGCCTAACTTCGGATCGGGAGCAGAGGTGATGCAAAACGGAACATCAAGAACCGGAGAGAGTTTTTGTTCGATCTGCTCGGTTTGCAACTTGATACCGCCGCTGTTGATTACGTTGTCTTTGCGGCCCAGAATTTTGAAACTGCCATCGGGCAAAATGCGGGCAATATCGTTGGTAACGATCGTTTCAGGGCAGATCAGGGGGGCCTCGATCACAAGAGTTCCTTCTTCGGAAAGAGAGATGTTGACATTGTTGACCGGACAGTAGGTTTCGGATCGTGCCGGGCCGTTGAGGCGGCGCAGTGCGATGTGCGACAGCGTTTCGGTCATGCCGTAGGTGGAGTACCAGCCATTGGGCAAAGCGGCAACTTCCTTTTCAAGTTCCGGATCGATGGCAGCACCCCCGATAATGCCGTTTTTAATGGTTTCCAGAGCCTTTTTATCGTTCGACAAGGAGTTGAATACTTGTAGCGGAATCATGGCGGCAAAGTCAAAGGTCAAACCGCTGGGAATGTTTGCCAACGGTCGGCCATCCGGCGCAACGGTGTAGAGATCGAGTCCGGCAACGAGTGAGCGTACCACCATCATTTTGCCCGCGATGTAGCGAACCGGCAGGCAGAGCAGAGCTTTGTTGCCTTGTTCCAGACCTAAAGCCGAGCAAGTGGTGATTGCACTCTGCATCATACGCTCTTTTTCCACCACAATATTTTTGGGTGTTCCGGTCGATCCGGAGGTGTGAACTGTAAGGGTGGAAGAGTCGTCCCACCATGCTTGCAAAAAGGAGAACAGTTCGCGTTCCCACTCGGGTGTTTCCGGGTCGGTCAGCTTTGCATTTGCCAAAATCAGTGCCAGCTCTTTGGAATAGGGGATGCCGTTGAGGGTAATCGATTGACGGGTTCTATCGAGACAAAATGGCGTGTTTTCTTCATTTTCAGGCATTTTGTTCCAGAGTTGGTCTCCCTCAACCACCAGCGGCATGTCGATGTTGTCGGTAAAAAGAGCTCCGGTGCCCAGGCCCTGCGGCAGAGAGGGGTTGAGCGTGGCACACCATTGCGCAATGGCATTCAGACCGATATTCGACTCCAGCGCGGAGGTGATCCACCAACCGATGGAACGTTTTTCGGCTTCGGTAATCCATTCGGTACAACCCTGAATGCCGCCGTGAAGCGATGGTTTCAGAATAATATATTGCGGATGAATGGTGTCCAGCAAACGTTGTTTTTCTGCTGGATCGTTGATACCGATCAACTCTTCGTCCAGCGCGATGGGCAGAGGGGTATCGCGAACCAGTTTTGCCATCGTTTCCCATTGTCCCTGCCGGATCGGTTGTTCGATGGAGTGAAGCTGCAATTCGGCTAACCGGTGCAGTTTTTCCAGCGCATTGTCGGGCGAAAAGGCCCCGTTGGCATCCACCCGTATTTCAATCTGTTCGGGCGAAAAGTGGCTGCGGATATGCCGGATCAGTGCCAGCTCCTCTTCAAAATCAATGGCGCCGATTTTCAGTTTGATACAACGGAATCCTTTTGCCATTTTCTGTTCTATCTGGCTGAACATTTTATCTTTATCGCCCATCCAGATAAGGCCGTTGATGGTGATTCCGCTCTCAACCCGCGAAAACGAAGTGTCCCAGAGGCGGAATGAACCGGTGTTGAGGTGTCGAAGTGCCGTCTCCAGTCCGAACAACATGGAGGGGTAGGCGCGTAAAGCGGAATAATCCAACTGTCCGTTGGCAATGAGTTGCTGGCAAAATCGATCCAGAATTTCTTCGTAATCAGGTAATGCATCGCAACTCAGATCGGGTAGGGGGGCGCACTCGCCAATGCCGACGCGAAGCGGTTGTTCGGTGTGCCACAACTGCACGTACCACGACTGCCGGGTGCGGTAAACGCCCCGTGAAGTGCCCGCCGGTTGTTTGAAATGGAGGGTATAAGGAAGTATGCGGTAAGCAAGAGCCATAGTGTTCGGTTTTGAAAGCAATTGTGCAAAGTTACTGATTTTGCGTTTATCCGGAGTGGGTCGGTTTTATTTCAAAACAAAAGGCGAAACGGTTGATTGTCGTTTCGCCTTCGGTGTTGTTATTCCGTTATTATCAGGGAAATTTCGGGAATTTTTTGAAATCAGGTTTGCGCTTTTCGAGGAATGCGTTTTTGCCTTCCTGCGCTTCGTCTGTCAGGTAATAGAGCAGGGTAGCGTTACCTGCAAGTTCCTGAATACCGGTCTGTCCGTCGAGTTCGGCATTAAGACCCATCTTAATCATGCGCATGGCCATCGGACTGTGTTGCATCATTTCGTGCGCCCATTTCACCGTTTCGTCTTCCAGTTGGTTGAATGGAACAACGGTGTTCACGAGACCCATTTCGAGCGCCTGTTGCGCGTTGTACTGCCGACAAAGGAACCAGATTTCACGTGCTTTCTTTTGGCCGACGATGCGGGCCAGATAGGACGAGCCGAAGCCGGCATCGAAGCTTCCCACGCGCGGGCCGGTCTGTCCGAAGATGGCGTTGTCGGAAGCGATAGAGAGGTCGCAAACCACCTGCAGTACGTGTCCGCCGCCGATAGCGTAGCCGTTTACCATGGCAATGACTGGTTTCGGGAGCGAGCGAATCTGTTTCTGCACCTCCAATACCTGCAAGCGTGGGACGCCGTCTTTACCGATGTAACCGCCTTTGCCTTTCACGTTTTGGTCGCCGCCAGCGCAAAATGCCTTATCGCCCGCGCCGGTCAGCACTACCACGTAGATATCCTGATTTTCGTGGCAAATATGTAACGCATCGCTTATTTCCATGGTGGTGGTTGGGGTGAACGCGTTGCGGTAACGGGGACGGTTGATGGTAATTTTGGCAATTCCTTCAAAATATTCGAACAAAATTTCTTCGTATTCTTTAATGGTTTCCCATTGACGTGTTGTTGACATAATTATTTGATTTACAATTTTATTATTTATAAGTTGAATCGGGAGATAAATTTCTGTTTCAGACTAATTTACCCGAATAGAAAAAGATTTGCTTTCACCGGTCTCATTGTCTGTAACAGTTAAAACAGAAACTCCGTTTGCAATAGCTTTATAATAGACGAAAGCTGGGTTATTTTGAGATAAGCTTACCGCTATTGGATATGGTCGAAGTTCAGTGGAAATCACGCCAGAAACAGATGTACTAAGGCTATACGATCCACTTCCGGAGACGATATATAGCTCTCCGTCATAACCTTTAGTAACTGAAATATTTGTTGAACTTGGACTTATTGAAAAAGGATAGTGTTCTACGATTTGAATGGCATATACTTCTTTTAACCAATAATTTGCAAACTGGTATACAGTGCTGGTACCAAGTGATAGAGCTGTTAATAATACGTTATTCCCATTTTCTTGTACCTGAATGGCATTGTTGCTGGATTGAATAGCAAAACCGGCGCTAATGTTTGCAATCTCTATTGATTTTTTATCTCCTTTTTTTAATAACACCGGTATTAATAATGGTACTGGTCGTGAAATATAATTTTTTACTTCGACTTTTATGTTGACGCTATTCCCAGCTTCATCGGATAGAGTAACGACTGCATTCCCCATTTCATTGCCAGCTATATACAATGTTTCTGTTTGTAACAAAGTTTGGGCAACGGATTTATTGGATGAGGAAACGGAGTAAGTGCCAGATCCTTTTGTGATATGAATAGCAGCATAAGGATTCTCGGGTGAAAGAACAACGGATGATTTATCAATTTGCAAAGCTCCCATCTGCTCCTCATTTTTAGAACAGGAAACTATGATTACTATAGCAAGGAATAGGACGAGTAGATTTTTAATCATATCCATTAATTAATTTATGGGTTATTAATGCACATATCAATTCTCTTTCAGGGCTTCAAGCAAACGGTTGAAAACGTAGGCATTGGTTTCGGTATGGGTAAAAACCTCCAGCACCATCGGGTAATCTTCATCCCGGTTGCAGAAATAAGGAAGGCAACGGTCGAGTTCATCGAAGTTGGTGGCCGACAGGTAGTGCAATCCGAAAGCCAGTACCCGATCTTTGGCCGATTCGTTGTGGTGGCAAGCGATGTAACTCGCCATAGCCTCCGATTGTTGCGGCCCGTTAATCAGGTGAAACATGTTGCCGCCTCCGTTGTTTACCAATAATATCCGCAGGTTTTTACTGATCTGTTTGTTCCACAAAGCATTGATATCGTAAAAGAAACTCAGGTCACCGATCAGCAGGAAGGTCAATCCTTCGTTGGCTGCCGCATATCCTACCGCTGTCGACATGGATCCGTCGATGCCGTTAGTGCCCCGGTTGGAGAGAACCGAAACCGTCGGATTCAGCTTGCTGATCTGGGCATAACGGATGGGAGCGCTACTGCTCAAATGGAGCGTGGATTGCTGTGGTAAACGCTGGATAAACGCATTGACTACAGTCAGATCGGAGAAGGGAGCCTCTTTCATAAAACGGGCAACTTTCTGTTCTGCCACGGTCGATTTATCTATCCACAAGTTGTTGAATTCTTTTGCTTTGTCTTCTTTCGGGATGATGTTTTCCGCGAGTTGTTGCAAAAAATAGGCGGCGTCAGCCGGAATCAGGTCGGTGATAGTCTGGAACGTATCTTTCACTTTGCCGTCGGGGCGAATATCCCAGTGATGTTGCGGGTGGTACTTGCGCAGCAACTGTTTCAACCGTTTGGAGGTGAGATGGCCGCCAAGTGTAATCAGCAAATCGGGAGCATAGTTGTTCAACTCTTCCTCCGGTAACGAAGCCAGCACCAAATCGAAATTGGCGATCTGTTGCGGGAGGTGTACATTGCCTATCTGTTCTGCCAGTACGACCGCATCACCCTTGTTCAGTAGGGAGCTGAGGATGGCATCCAATCCATTATTCGGCGGCAGTTGACCCACTACGATCATTCGTTTGGATGAGGTGTTCCAAATCGATTGGAATGGTTCTGGTTTAACTTGTTGTTTTGTGGTGTGGAAACTGATTTTTCTTGCTTCCGGCAACGCGGAAGTTGTAAACTGGTAGAGCGGTTCGGATAGCGGTACGTTGATATGCACCGGACCGTTTCCGTTGGCTGTCAGTTGAATCAACGCCTCGTTGACCAGACGGTTGCAGTACCATTCGTCGGTATCGTTGGCCGGTTCCGGCAATTGAACGCTCTTTTTGGTGATGGCGGTAAATGCTCTGTTTTGCGGAATGGTTTGCCCGTCACCCTGACCGATCCACGATTCAGGGCGGTCGGCAGAAATCACCAGCAACGGAATCTCCTGATAAAATGCCTCGGCAATGGCCGGACCGTAGTTGAGCAGTGCCGTTCCCGAAGTGCAGCAGGTTGCCACCGGTTGGTGCAACCTCTGGCTCAAACCCAGTGCAAAAAAGGCGGCAGAGCGCTCGTCGACTGCCGTGTAACAGGTAAAACCGGGATGCTGCGTAAAGGTATGAATCAGCGGAGCATTCCGCGATCCGGGCGAGAGTACCACGTGACGGATGCCGTATTGCAGCATCAGCGAGGCAAGTTGTAATATGTTGGTTTTGTTGGAAAACACTGTTTTTAGTTTACAAGTTGACGAGTGTACAAGTTTACAGGTGATATCCTAATTAGTCGTCTATTTCGTCCTGTTTTCGGTTTATAATGCCCTTTTTGGCATTGAGAGGAGAAACTACCGGTTTACCGGTTTTATTTTCCAGTTCAAGGCGGGCGTTGCGGGCAACTTCACCTCCTTTTCGGGCAACATCTGCATGTTCGTCCATCGTGTCGGGATCGGTAACCTCCGAAATTTGTTTGGTCGATAGTTCGGCCAACATATTCAATACCAGTTCGGCATTGGTCATGTTGTCGCGCAGGTTTTCTTTCTTCAATCCCTTGAAATGTTTGTATTCTTTAGCTGTTTTATCCGCCCATGTTTTATAAATGATGTCGGTAAGTGTTGCAAAATGAATCCCTTCCTGCAGGCCTCTTGACTTCCATTCGTCCGTGAGGTCTTTGCGTATTTCGATACTTTTCAGACGTTGATTGATCCAACTGTCGGAATAACCTAATCGCTTGTAATCGGCCATTGCCTGTTCGATAGACAGTTCGGGATCTTGCAATTGATCCAATCGTTCTTTTGCCACCTGAGCAATCCATAGCTTAAACGGCTCGGCTTTAGGAGAGGGAATAGACTGAATCAGGCGGAAAAGCTGCTGTGTACTAACCACATCTGTTAAGTACTTTTTCCCATCGGCAGCAACCATTTTCAGTTGTCCGATTTTTTCGGACAACTCACTTCCTTCAATTTTCAGCTTCTTTTTCAGGTCGTTCCAATACTTTCGGGGACGGTCGGTTCCCGTCAACACCTCAATAACGTCCACCACCGAAAAATACCACTCTTCGGATGCTTCGTCCCAGGCGGTACGAACTTTTTTCTCTTCAAACAACTGGATTTTGTTTTGCATACCAACTATGGTTTAAGGTATATCTGAAATAAGACAACAAATCCTTCTATAAGATTCCCCGCATGGTTTGCAGTTTCTCTTCCGTCTCTTTCCATTCGGTTTCTCGATTGGAAGAGGGGAGCAGGCCTCCGCCGGCAAAGAGTTTCAGTTCTCCGGCTTCGATCTTCATGCAGCGCAAATTTACGTATAAATCCGTTTGATTGTCAGCCGACAGGTAGCCGGTAAATCCGGAGTAGTATTCACGGTCGTAGCCCTCTTCGGCCAGAATAAACCGGTAAGCCTCCTCTTTCGGCAAGCCGCAAACAGCCGGTGTGGGGTGAAGTTGTTGCAACAGATCGCCCAGTTTACCGGTGGTTGGATAGGAAAACGAAAAACCGGTTTTGAGGTGAACCACATTGCCTGCAGTCAGTGTTTCGGTCTTTTCTTCGCTCCAGCTTTCGGCATTGCGCGAGAGTACTTCCCGTAAATACAACGCTACCAGCGACTGTTCGTTTTTGTTTTTGTGATCCCAGCGGGTGGCGGTGGTGCAGTCGGTTTTGGCCTTGCGGGTTCCGGCCAGCGCAACCGTTTGATAGGCAGCATGGCCTCCTTTCAGCAACACTTCCGGGGTGCTCCCCATCCAGGTGCCTGAAACGGGCGTGTGGCAGAGATAGACAAAGGCACCGGAGTATTTTCCACAGGCACGGAGAAATGCTTCGGCAGGCGAAAATTCCGGTTGGCAGGCAATGGTCGCGCAGCGCGAGAGCACTAATTTATTGAACTTGCCCGATTGCAACGCTTCGATAAATTTTCCAAAAGCGGCAAGGTAGGCCGACTTTGTATTTTTTTGTGGGGAATGGGCAAAAATTTCTCTGGAAGCGTTCTTTTTATTGTTGATAGTCAACGTTGAAAGGAATGCTTCGATGACTTCCCATCCGGCAAGACGCTTTTCAGGGTTAATGAGCAGCAGCGGATGCTTGTCTGTGATTTGAAACGGGGCGAAGACAAACCCTTCGCGGTTGTTCAGTTCGGAAATCGACCGGATAAGCGAGGGTTGCCCCGATGCCTGATAAACCAAGCAGACGCTCTCTTCGCCCGGGAGCCGGTAGAGAGCAAAACAGGAATCGGTCTGCGTGAGTTTGTTTATCCGTTCGATATGTAACAATTGATCTGTCAAGAAACTTTCTTTTTGATAATCATATTGGTGACGGTAATTACCGAAACCAGTTTGTTGTCGGCCGCGAAAACCTCCACCTGCCAGATGTGGCTTTTTTTGCCCTGATGCAGGATAACGGCTACCGCTTTCACTTCGCCTTTGCGGGGCGACGAAATGTGGTTGACACTCAGTTGCATCCCCACGGCATGTTCTTCGGAAGAGCAGAGATAATAGGAGCCGATCCCGGCCACCGATTCGGCCAAAGCGATGGTAGCACCGCCGTGCAGGATTCCTACCGGTTGAACGGTACGCTTGTCGATGGGCATGGTAGCCTCCACGCGACCCTCTTCCACCACGGTAATTTTCATTCCAAGGTGTTCCATCAGCGTGCCTTTGCACAACTCATTGCACTGATCTATAGTGAGATTCTTGTTCATAATTTTCGGCAAAACATCAGCTTTAAGCGGACACAAAGATAACAAAAAAGTAGGGGAAAGGCGTTTTTCCTCGTATCCATCCGATTGGGAAAAAGAACGGAAAGTGAATAAGATTGGGTCCCCGTTGATTGTCTGATCCGACATTGGTAAAGATTTGCAGGTTGTCTTAGGATTGCTTTTTCACTTGTCATGTGTACGAGTCAGGAGACTTGCGCTAACGGACAAATTACATCTTATCGTATTGTTTTATAATTGTTTATAAGTAAATTTCTCTCTCTTTCAGTTTCTATCATCAATTCTTTTGCCTATTTCAAATTTTCACTTTTTGATTGTATGATTTTTTGTAAATCAAACCATATTTCCAATCGGAACCATTTACAAACTCACTTATTTTCTCGAATATTCTTATTCCTTTCTGAATTAAATTTCTGTTTTTTTGAGCGAGATTATTCTACACATCTATTTCCTTCTGATTTATAACCTCAATTAGGATGATATATGACATGTTCTACCTGATTACTTTTCCATAACCTTGTTTTTCCCAAATTCCCGAAGAGTCACAAGCCAACTATTTTTGTTAAAAATTCAGTCTATCAACAGACGGAATACAGGATTGCAAATATGCCGAAAAAGCTGTAAAAACAGGAGGTTTCAACCATTTCTGTTCATATAATGTAATTTGCAATATTATTTATGTTTCTTATTTATACAAATATTTATGCTCTATTTTCTTGTAAAACAACAAATGCATGCTTATATTTACACACAATTAATGCCATTTTATTAACAAAACACACTTTTACCATGAATCGATGCAATCTATGTTTGGGATTATTATCAATCTTCTTTTTGTCGTGTAAAACGGGAAACGAATTACCCGGTGATTTAATTGCCGTCAAGTTAAATCCATCGCTCATCCAGCTAACGGAAGGAACCAACATCCCGATGAATGTAAAAAGAAATGTAACCGGATCGAGCAATGACACCAAAGTGATCTATGCCGTGCAGATCTATGAAAATAACGCCAAATATTATTATGGTCTTTTCGATAATCCCGACAGCATGAAAATTGCACTCTCGACAAACAAATCGTATAATTTTCGGATTGCAGCGTTCAGAATCGGAACCGGAAGCGGGCTTAGGCAGGAAGAAATGGCTGACGGACAATATTTCTATCTTCCCAATAAAATTCTTTTAGGAAACAAATTTGTAAAAGGCAATTCGCTGAAAGATATAAACTTGATATCGTCTATCAAATTAAAGAAACTCTTGGCAAAAGATTATCCTGAAATTGATGCCTTTTACTGCGAAAAAACAATATCCGCAGAAAAAGGCATATCAAATATCGACTTCAATATGCTCCGGATGGGATTTGGCGTGACATTCAACATCGATGGATTAACCTATGGAAAGCTTAATATTTACATGGGCGACGATACCATTTCAATTTCTCCACCGACCACTACCTGTAATTCCATAAGGCTTTTCAAGCCGCTGAAAGGCGATCTGGCAACCATTTTCAATAAGGCCGATTCTTACTCCGAATCGATCGACATAGAAGTCCAATGGATAGGTAACGGAACCGTATCTGCACTGGAAAGTACCTTCTCGTTCAACAGAAATTATTGCAAAACAATTAATATTGAGATTAATACAATCAAATCTTCTTTGCAATTCGAAGAGTGGTCGACAGCGTTATATGAAAATACGAATCGTCGCCTCACAGCTCCTTTCGGCGCTAAAACCTGGATGGCAGATGCCTGGTTCGGTATAGAAAACTCCTCCGCAGAAGTAGTGATATAGCATTGTGCCACACTTTACAGACACTAATTTTATCTGTTTATTCTTATAATAGGCAATTTTCTATTGAATAATACGCACATATTTTATGTTTTTCAACATATACCACTTGCGAACAAACAGAACCAAAATGCACATTAAGGGGTCATCATAGAAGCTGGATAATAAATATATAAAACTTTAATTTTCAGATGAATATAATATGAAATTTGCCTTCGTAAATCAATCACAAAAAATGCGAGTTAATCTACAGTAAAAATATACAACAAAAATAATTATTTATATTACCACTTGTTTTAATTGTATTTTTTATTTTTCTTTGTATGCATATTCTGCTAATAACGATAAACTGATGATCGTTATCGGATGCTATTAATCGGAAAAGGGAATTGCCCACAGGATCGGAGCTATTTTGTTTCATTAAGACCACTGAAGTTAATCTATGGCCGATCCGAAAACAACCAAAATCGAACCTGCTCTCGCCTGAGCAAGAGAAAACAATTTTATTTATTGAAAGGCATAGATGTGTCTTGACAGCGAAGCTTATGGCTATTGCGCTACAAGCAACTATGAATAGATGCCTGTGTTTGCCATTATTCCGGCTCACCTTCGGGCGCCGAATAACGACATTTTGCTTCGCCATAGACCGTTTACGGGCTAAGTTGGCATAATTGGCACAATACATAACCGTTAAAACAAATCGATATTATGAAACGAACATGTTGCTTCACAACATCTAAGGGTACTATAATGATTTCAGCACCATGGAGTTCCATTCTTTCTTAGACGAAAAAAATTATTATAGTATGAAACACATCTTGTCTTTATCTCTTACTGTCATGATCGGTACCAGTCTGTTGGCTCAAAGCCGTACTACTGCCGTTCTGACAAAACACCGCAACCTGCCTCATGCCGGTGACTCCATTATCAAACAACAAGTAGAATTTGTGGATCCGGGAGCAGCCGGACGCAACATCACCTGGGATTTTCACAACGTGCATCCTGTGAACGATGCGTACAACCTTCGGTACAAAGCTCTTACTGCCGATACATCCCGGCTGGCCGGTATCGAGCACCGCACCATCTACCGCTTTCGGGTGCAAGGCGACACGCTATGGCATACGGGATATGAAAATACTACTACGCTGATGGAGTACACGCACCCTGAACTTAAAATGAGGTTTCCGTTTCATTACGGCGATACCGTTAGTTGCCAGTTCGAGGGCAAGGGCGAATATTGCCATCGCATTCCGCTGCATGTGGCCGGAACCACCACGACAACCGCCGACGGGACAGGGATGCTGTATGCTCCGCAAGGGTTCGAATATAAAAACGTGTTGCGCGTGACAAGCATTCGCGAATATACCGAAACCGGTGTCGACAGCGTAACTATGCGGTTGGAGACCTATGCCTGGTATGTGAAGGGTAACCGTTATCCGGTATTCGAAACGGTGAAAACAGCCACGCATAAAGCCGGTAAAGAAGAGACCGAACACAAGGTTGCTTCGTTCTTTTACCCACCTATGAATCAGCAACAACAGACCGACACCACCGGACTGGCCGAGAAAGAGACCGATCCGGAAAGCCAACCTGAAATAGACCGGATATTTACCAATTGCAAGTTGTTCCCCAATCCTGTGGAATCACAATTAAGGATAGAATATGACCTGACACAGAGTGCGGCGATCGGTTTTTCGGTGCATGATGCTGTGGGTATTCCTAAAGTCATCACTTCACCAAAACAGCAGCAGGCAGGACACTACACTGAGACTATCTCTATGGGAGGGTTTTCCCGTGGCGTTTACCCTCTCTACGTAAAGGTAGATGGCTTGGTAAAAACATTACATGTGGTCAAAAAATGAAAAAAATGTGCAAAAGAATGCCTGACTACAAAAGAGCACAACGGAATCTTAGTGATAAAAAAGAGTGTAAAATTATTAACACAAAGTGATGGTTAAGAAGAACCTAATGCTTAAATAAAATAACATTTCAATAAAGATTTACCCTATGGCTTCGGTATAGGATCGATATACGATCGCTATAGGATAAGCGAGAGACAAGTAAGAAATATTAATTATTAAAAATGCTGAATTTATGGCAGAATCAAAAAACAACATCGTGACCCACGGGTTGAGTGGGACAGTAGGCGACATGTTAGTATTCCGCAATCGTGCAGGTAAAACCATTGTATCGGCCAAGCCGAAGGAGAGAACCGGTGAGCCTTCGGAAGCTCAGATAAAACACCAGAGTCGTTTTCAGGAAGCTACCCTTTACGGGAAAAGCGTGCTGGCCGATCCGACATTGAAAGAGGAGTACAAAGCCGCTGCTCCCGAAGGGGTAACGGCCTACAATGTGGCTGTGAGCGACTTCATGCATGCTCCGAACATCAAAGAAGTGAATGTGAGTAAGTACACTGGCAAAACCGGAGATACGATTGAGGTAGAGGTGACTGACGATTTCAAAGTAATGACAGTAAGTGTTACTATCTATAATGCCGATGGTAGCGAGGTAGAACATGGCAATGCCGTGCAGCAGGTGAATGAAGCCAAGTGGCTCTACACCGCCACTATTACCAATGCCAGCTTGAGCGGCGACAAAATTGTGATTCGCGCGTTCGATCTGCCGGGAAACATCTCCGGGCAGGAAAAGACACTGGGCTAAAACCTTGAAACAGTAATCCGGTAGAGAGTTACCGGGTTACTGTGAAAAACATCGTTCTTTGCAAAAACCATAACGGTACGGCTTTTTATCTAATGAAAGATTATTAATCAACTTCCTAGTCCATGAAATCAAAAATATCAATATTTGTTGTAACATCTTTGTTTTGTGCTATAACCCAAGCTATGGGAGAAACTACACCCACTTTTCCAAAAATTGTACCTGTTTCTCCGAACGCAGCGGCATTAGGCATATACGGCACTATTCCCGTTAGCTACTATACAGGTGTTCCAAATATTACGCTTCCTATGTATGAAGTAGAATTGGATGGAAAAAAAATTCCCATTTCTTTTAGTTATCATGCTTCAGGTGTCAAAGTTATGCAAGAAGCAAGCACAGTAGGATTGGGTTGGGTACTCAATGCAGGAGGATGTATCACTAAAGAAATCCGGAGTTGGGATGATTTTCAGAAATCGCCAACAGGCTACTATTTTGACACAGAATTACCAGCGCCAACAAGTAATAATGATTGGGACACAACTCTTTCACCTGATATATTAGCAAGATTTAAAGGATATGCTGGAGGGTCTTATGATGCAGAACCCGATTTATTCCATTTTAATTTTGCATCTTTTTCCGGATCTTGTTTTTTCAAAAAAATGAATGCCAATGGGAACACAGAAAACTCTGCAAAAGCTATAATACGGAATGGAAAGGAAAATCTGAAAATCCAGTATTTTATTGTTGGTGGAATTTGCAATGAAGAAGATTATTGGATAGTAACGGATGCTGATGGGTTCAAGTATCATTTCCACACGAATGAAAAAACGACTACTTATATTAGCGATGCAAATGTAGACCGGACATATTTTAAGTACAAGCCCAATCAGCCTTATGCCACAACATCATGGTATCTTGATTCTATCGTATCTCCTACTCACAAGCGAATCAGTTTTTCGTATAGTAAAGACAATATTTATACACATGTATCATATTCCGAGTATGTCTATAGATTAATCAATATGCAATCGGATTGTTATCATAACGAAGACGGATTATTGACAGCCAATGAGTATTCATACCCCTATACATATTCAAAAAATGAACAGGTTTTGCTGAAGGAGATAACCTTACCCAATGGGACGGTTATTGTTAATTATTCTGATCGGAACGATATAGAATCTGTTGATACAAAAAATAAAGCCCGGAAAATTGACAACATTGTAGTCCAGAATAATACAGGTACTACTATAGAGCGAATAAAATTGAATCAGTCTTATATTGGCAGCTTATCTTTAAGTGACACACAGAAACGATTAATGCTTGATTCTCTAAATATAAACAACAAGACCTACGCTTTTTCTTATTATAATAGAAGGATTGGATTGCCGGAAAAAGACAATGCACATGCCGATTATTGGGGATATTATAACCATTCTAATGTAAGCTATTCAACTGATTTTCGTTTGGCACCTTCAACTGTTATTCAGGATGGGAATGATTATTACTATTTAACAGGGAAAGATAACCAACCCAATGAAGAATACATGAAAATAGGGACATTAACCGCCATCCAATACCCAACAGGAGGTAAAAGTGTATTTGATTATGAAACACACGATTTTTCAAATTCAATTAGTGGCTCTGTAGACGAAAAAACGGTTGGTAGTTATTCCTATTTTTATGATGAAATGAACCCTAACGAATCTAATTTTAAAGAATACAGCGATGAATTTGAAGTAACAGATGAAACGCCAAAAGGAACCCTCAAAATTGACTACTACCGATATACCAGCAATGACAGCAGAACAGTACCTGCAATCATTACTGTGCAAAGAAAAACAAGTAGTACAGGTTTTGAAAACATACAACGATGTGATATTGAGTGCTTAGAAGGAGAAAGTAACAGAAAAACAGAAAAGCTTCCTATCATTTTTCCCAGCGCAGGAACCTACCGGATAAGAATAAGTACTGATTCTTTACTATATCCCAATATCAACGTTTCAATCCAGTGCCCTTTTACTAAAAAAATTAACAAAGGAGGCGGACTCAGAATAAAATCCATTAGCGACTATACAAATGCAACTAATTATACTAAACGCACTTTCAACTATCAAAGAGATGGAATAAGCACTGGATTGCTTATGAATCAACTAGATAATATAATTTGTATTAAAGACAACTTGCAAACGTTATCGAATGGGCGGATATGTTCGGTTGGCATTCTTGGCATAATTGCATCGTCAAGTCCGTGGACTCCTTTTAGTAATTCGGCATCTGGGCAATCTGTCGGTTATTCATATGTAGAAGAGGCAGTTGTCAATTCAACAGGAAATAACGGGAAAACAGTCTATGGTTTTACCAATCAAGAGGATCGGGTCATTGACGTTCATGATCGACTCATCAAAGGATATCCGTCTCTACCGAATCTGAATAATGGAAGTCTCTTGAGTACTACCTACTACGACAATCAGGATCATATTATCAAAAAAGAAGAGTTTGAGTATTGTAAACTAGATTCTGACAGCATTAAAGGGTTAATGTGTTATAAACCGGCAATATTTGGAGGAATAAGTGGAGATGGCATCAATCTTAAATACTATGATTTATATTCGGAACGATGGGTCTTGAATAAAAAAAACGAATCGTGGTTGTATGGCGACAAGTGGCTTTCTCAAACTGCCGAATACCAATATGATAGCAACAACTGGCTGATAAACAATGAAAAAACAATCAATAGTACAAATGACACTTTATCTCACACAATAAAATATCCGCATGATTATACTACCGACCCTTATATCTCTATGGTCAATAATAATATGTTATCTCCGGCTGTTGAAAATGCAAGTTTCAAGAACAATGTACTCTTGCAAAAGACCATCACCAACTATAAAAATTGGGGTAACAATATCTTTGCCCCAGAGACGGTTCAACTGCAAACAAGCCAGCAAATAAATCCAGAAACCCGCTTGACGTATTATAATTACGACGCTAAGGGTAATCCGCTCCATATAACTAAAGACGGAGCCGCAAAGATCAGTTATCTCTGGAGCTACAACTACCAATATCCTGTAGCCAAAATAGAGGGCCTGACGTATGATGAGGTAGAGTCGGCTATAGGTGAAAATACGATCAACACATTGGCGGCCAATTCCAATCCTACAAAAAGTGAGATTGAACAGATACGTTCGTCTATTACCGCAAGTGGAAAAATGGGCATGGTGTCTACCTACACTTATATTCCACTTATCGGAATGGCAACAGCTACCGACCCACGGGGGATCACCACCAATTATACCTATGATTCTTTCAACCGACTCTTTTTAGCACGCAACGATGATAAAAATATTGTTGCCAAATATAGCTACGGCTATCAAAACAATCCGGATGATGGAATGGGTGGTTACTCACAAATTAGTGTAAAAATTAATGACTATAACACGGTTTACCTGCAGGGCACAGTAGGTACAGCCACAGCCACGGTAAGTGATGGTTCGGGTGATTATAGCTATGCATGGAGCCTGACCAATAGCAACGGCACTTCACTGGCCACCGGTTCGGCGCAATCCTTTAGCTTTAACTGCACTTTCCCGCAACCAGCAGGGAGTATAAATTTCTCGGCAGACGGCTGTGTGGTGAATTCTTCTTTCGAGAGTTCTATCAGCATGGAAGAGGGCTCCGGGGGATACAGCTATTCGTGGTATGTAAAAACCAAGGTGGGTGCTGATGTATCGTTAGGAAGCACAACAGGAGAGAGCATTTCATTTACTTTACCCGCCACCGGCGAATATACTGTTTATTGTGATATTCTGGATGAGAATACTAAGGCCAAGACTACGGTATCCAAAAGTCTTACTTGTTATACTGCACCTTCGTTGTCTAACTTGGCATCATCCAGTATTTTTCGAGTACAATCGCAAGGATACGCTGCGGCTACAGTAACAGGAGGATCGGGTAGTTTCAGGTACTCGTTCACCGTACAGAACAGTAGCGGTGCTACTATTGCTCAAAGCAGTGCATCGGCATCATCCTCTTTTACATTCACTCCAACGGAGACCGGAACACTCCGAGTAACCGGCTATGTAACCGATAATATTACCGGATTTACCGATAATAAAACACTATCGGTCACCTGTTATCCGGCACTGAGCCTATCCCTCGATAGACAACCGGCAGCAGCTGTAACGCAAGATGCCAACATAGCTACTGCCACTCTAACCAATGGAGTCGGAACGTATTACTACGACTGGGAAGTAAACAATGACGATAACGGAGTGTTACAGGCAAGTGCTTCGGATCAAACTGCAAATACGTATAGTTTTACATGCAGGGACGCTGGAACTACAACGATCGCCTGTGTCGTAACCAACAGAGAAACCGGAGAAATTATAGAGAACAAACAGACTTTTTCCTGCTATACCTCACCGACTGCTTCTTTGAGCAATGTACCGACATACTGTATGCAGAGTACTCCTTTTTCGGTAACAGTAGTTCCTTCGGGTGGCTCAGGTACATACACTTACAGTTGGTCGTGCTCCAATGGCACCATTAACGGAAGTTCTACCGGCAGTAGTTGCAACATAACTGCTACGTCAACAAGCACTTTAACAATTAGTTGCACCGTGAAAGACGAAACAACGAGTAAAACCATTTCAACGAGTCAATCCATCCCGTGCTATACAACACCTACTACAACCATCAGCAAAAACAAGACGGTTTATGCTATAAATGACACAGGTACGGCAACAGTCTCTGTGAATGATGGTTCGGGACGGCACTTCACTGGCCACCGGTTCGGCGCAATCCTTTAGCTTTAACTGCACAGAAACAGGAGATCTGACTATCTCATGCAGGGTAACAGACCAATTGACAGGTAGCTACAAGGATCAATCTCAAACATTCCATTGTTTCCCTCCTCCTGAAAGCTATATTAATTTATCTTCCTCCACTTGTGTGGTTGGATCTTCTGTTAATATTTCCCTCTTTACTGAGCAAGGATCGGGAGTGTGTAGTTATGTGTGGACAGTAACCAATAGTTCCGGACAAAATCAAACTCTTACCGACAATACTGCATCCCTGATTCAATTGACTCTGACAGAAACCGGAGTCTATAATATCACATGTGTTGTAACAGATAAAAATACATTAGCAACATATACGGCAGAAGCGACCTTAACTTGTAAAAATAATGACCCTACCCCTCTTCCTGTAGGGAGTACGATTACCAGCTATTACTATTTTTATGACGATATGAATCCCGATGAATCTAATTATGAAGAATACAGTGATGAATTTGAAGTACAAAGCTCAAATTTAAATAACATTGTAACTATTCAATATTATAGGCTTTCTGATGTTGGATATTCTGATCAAACGGCTCCTGCAGCAATCATTATACAGAAAAAAACGGATGCGAGTTATG
This sequence comes from Bacteroidota bacterium, assembly GCA_017860295.1. Lineage (GTDB taxonomy): Bacteria > Bacteroidota > Bacteroidia > Bacteroidales > Paludibacteraceae > Microbacter. The sequence goes on from JAFNAS010000011.1 coordinate 204,318, forward strand.
GAAGTATCAAAACCTATAATGTAGAATGTGCAGCAGGGGAGAATAATCTCAAACAAGTAAATTATCCGATATGTTTTCCATCCGCTGGGACTTATCGTATAAGAATAAGTTCATATCCGTCTCTGCATCCTATGATTCTTGTCATTATTAAAACTAAATAACCGCTCCTCACATGAAATCCTTATACAGACTTCTATTCTTTATAACTGCAATACACCTGCAGGCCCAAACCACCACGCAGAACTATATTGTAACCACCGTACCCTACACAGAGGTGAGTAACCCAGCTTCGCTTTCCGATACCAACTCCAACACCACTATTCAGTATTTTGATGGTTTGGGACGTCCCAGTCAGAGTGTACAAAAAGCCATTACTCCTGCGGGAGCCGATTTGGTAAGTGGTATCGTGTATGACGACTACGGGCGTGAAAAACAAAAATGGCTACCGGGTACTGTGGCTGGTAATAATGGGGCTTACGTATCCGATTTTGGGACTGCTTCCATCAGTACCAACGGAAGCGATTCATCCCCTTATGCGACAACAGAGTACGAGGCTTCTCCGCTCAATCGGGTAACCGGACAATATGGAGCCGGCGCCGACTGGTATGTTGCTGGGAAGAAGAAAAGTATTGAATATACTACCAACGGATCTGATGTGAAATTGTTTACGGTTGACAATGATCAGCTGAAATGTAGCGGGACCTATGGCGCTGCGACTCTCTACGGGCAAAAGACCACAGACGAAGATGGTAAAACCGTAGAAGAATTTACCGACAAGCAGGGGCGTAAAATATTAAGTCGAGTGGCAGATACTTATGATACTTACTACGTGTATGACGACCTTGACAATTTGCGCTATGTGTTACCTCCGTCAGCCTGTAATGCACTTGGTGACGGGACTTATGCAAACACTACCGATGTGTTGGCTCAATATGCTTATCTCTATACCTATGACGGACGGAAACGTTGCATCACCAAACGGCTACCCGGCTGCGATTGGATATACATGGTATACGACCAAACGGATCGACTGATACTGTCGCAGGATGGTAATCAACGGTTGAAAAATCAATGGACAGTAAACAAATATGATATTTTTGGCCGCCTGCTCTACAGCGGCATTGCTAACAACAGCAGCAACCGAGCTACGATGGAGAGCAACTACTCCGGACAAATCTTTACCGAGAGTTACACCGGAAGCGGCCCGGTGGCTGGCTACACCAGCGACAATGTTACCCCATCTATCCTGCTGACGGTAAACTACTACGACAATTATGATTTTCTGACATACACAGACAATAACCCGGGCGGTATGCTATCGTCTACTGCTCCCGACGGCTACACCGCTCCCGACAAAGACCACGTTAAAACAATGCTGACTGGAACCCGCACCTATCATTTGGATGATCCGTCCAAATTTGAAGTAACTGCCCTCTATTACGACAAGTACGGTCGCACGGTGCAAATCCGGGCAAGCAACCATTTGAGTGGATACGATATTACCTACAATGAAATCGACTTTACCGGCAAACCTAACAAGACTCTGAAAACAGATGGTATCAGCGGCAATTCGGCTACCTATACGGAACTGTATACTTATACCTACGACCACGCGCAACGGTTGCTTACCACTACGCATAGCCTGAATGGAGGAACGGCGGTGACACTGGTTTCGAACAGCTACGATCCGTTAGGTCGCTTGCAAACCAAAACCCTGGGCGGGGTAGATGCCACCACCTACACGTATAATGTTCGTAGCTGGATTTCGGGTATTTCGGGCAACCGTTTTACCGAAAATCTTTACTACACGAATGGTCCATCGGGATTAGGAGTAACAGCCTGTTATAATGGCAATATTGCCGGCATGCAATGGGGAGTTCCCAGTGAGAGTTTGGGATACAACCGGGCTTACCGGTTTACTTACGACAATTTGAACCGGTTGACAAAAGGTGTGTACTGTGGGTTGAACAGTGGTTCGCTTGTAACTGGGATTGCCGATAAGTATAATGAAACAATGAGCTATGATGAAATGGGAAATATTCTGACGCTAAATCGTACGGAGGATAGATCTGCTCTGAACAGTCTGTCGATGAGTTATACCGGCAACCAGTTGAAAACCGTGACAGATGGTAGTTCGGTAACCAAGCGGTATGGTTCTGAAGCTTTTGAGGATGGACCTCAGGCGCTTACGGTAGAGTATGCCTATGATAAAAATGGATCAACCACTTATGATGCCAACAGTGGTATTAGCACAATCCGTTATAATGTATTAAATTTGCCCGATACAATCCAATTTTCAGAGGGGCATAAAAACTTCTATACCTATGATGCTGCAGGTAAGAAACTAAGACTAAGGAATACTACCTCCGTAAGGATATTAAATGTTCCGCAGGATTCTATTGTTTATTACACCAAAGTTGGAGAGGCTTATAAAACAACTTTAACCGATTACGTGGATAACTATATTTATCAGAACGATACCCTGAAAATGGTATTATTGCCGGAAGGATATTGGCAAAACGGCAAATACTATTACTATCTGAAAGACCACTTGGGCGATAACCGGGTAACAATAAACAGCAGTGGAACTGAGATAGAAAAGAGCCACTACTACCCGAGCGGAATGCGGTTCTATCCTGAAAGTTCTTCCAATTCAGCGGCTCTGCCTTACCGCTACAACGGCAAAGAGTTGGAAACAATGAACGGGCTGAACCAGTACGACTACGGAGCACGCAGAAGACCGGCTGGATTACCGATATGGACGGCTCTCGATCCTCTCTCGGAAAAATACTATTCTATCTCACCGTATGCATATTGTGCAGGGAATCCCATAAACAATACAGATATAAATGGAGATAGTATTTGGGTTATAGCAGGTAATGGAAATTGGGTAAATTATTCTCCTGGACAACAATATAATGGTGATGATCAATTTGTTTGTACAACATTTGATTATCTTAATCAGTTATACAACAATGATTATGGTCAATCTGTAGTAGAAAAATTGGCGGGTTCTGAAAATGATTTTCAATATACAAATACTTATGCCAAAGATAACGGTAAAGAAATGAAAGATGCTCTTTCTTTTGCTGGAGATGCAAGTGGAGGTGGTGAAATTCATGCAGGATATTTAATGGATTCAAATGGATCCAGTGAAAGCAAAATAAGGTCTCTGTCTCATGAAACCTTTCATGGATATCAATCTGAATTTGGGGAAACGGGGAGAGAGTCATATAGAGAAGTAGAAGCATTACTTTTTCAGACGGCAGTAATGCAAAATTATGGATATTTCGGCAATGGCTCAGGAAATCAATCCGATGTTAGTTTTAACCGCGCAATGGAACAAATGGTTTTAGGTACAGGTCAGTTTAATCAGAAATTATTTAATCAAGCTACATTAACCTTCTTAGGTGGCAGTAATTTAAATACCAATAAATTATATACAAAAACTGGATATAAAAGCACGTTGAAAAGAAATCCTATAATTTCAAAATTCTTTCCATTGATGCCAAAATAACAATTCAAAAACAACAAAATATGAACACACTTAAAATTAAAAAACTGATTTTGGTGAGAATGTATAGAATATGTATAGTTTTATTATTATTTTCCCTAAATATATTGACCTCTAAATCTCAAACAGGGACAGGCTCCTCATTTGAAATTCAAAATTGGAATGCTAATGAAAAAATTCAGCTTCCTGATTCTCTTTCAAACATATCCACCGAAGGTGTAGTTGTTATGAAACTGTATTTTTCAACAAAAAATTTTAGACCACTTAGACTAGGAATAATTCGCTTTAGACTCATAGATAAAGCTTCAAAAAAAGTCATATTTTATTTTAATAAACCATTTGTAAGACAATATGACTCTAAACACTACCCTCCAATAATACAGAGATATTATCCATTTCTAATGGAATATGTAAAGTCATTGAAAATTATCAAAACAGATTCATCATATAGAAAAGCTGAATCTTATATTGTTTTAAGCAGAGAATGGTAGCATCGGTAATGCATCAGAATTGGTGATGTCGTCATAAGGCCCTCTTGATAGCGCAAGTATGGCAGATTCTCGTTCAAGCTTAACGAAGTGTAGCTTGGACGCAAAATAGGATCAGTTTGTAACTGATTGCGGTTACAAGCCGCTCTTATTTCCAGTCCAAGTTACGGCTATCGCCTAAACTTGAACTAAACAGCGGGCAAACTTGGAACAAGAGGGGTTGTAGCGGGCAATCATGTCGTTCATGTTGCCGACAAGATCGCCGAGGGTGGCCTTGTAGCTTTTGTTGATCCAGTAGGGATAGTACGACATGCCGATAACATCGTAGCGCACCCCGTGTTGCGTGGCGTTATCGAAAAAGGTGCGGTATTTCGCGTTGTTGTTGCCCTCGTCGAGGTGCACAATCACTTTGATCTTCGGATCGACGGCTTTGGTGGCCTCGTACCCTTTGTTGAGGAGTTGTGCCAGTTGTGGCCAGTTGGAGGTGCTGCCATCGGGCCAGAGCATACCGCCGGGAATCTCGTTGCCCACCTGCACCCATTCGGGCGTAATGCCGACCTGTTTCAGCGTGTCCAGCACCTCAAAAGTGTGTTTGTAAACGTCGTTGCAAAGTTCGGGGAACGAATGCTTTTCCCATGCAGCCGGTTTCTTCTGTTTGGCAGGGTCTGCCCAGCTGTCGCTGTAGTGGAAATCGATCATCAGGCGCATGCCCAGTTTCTGAGCCCGTTGTGCCATCTCCACCGTCTCTTTTTTGCCGCAATGGCCGCTGCCTCTGTCGTTGGAGGGGTTGACCCACACGCGCAGGCGGATGGTGTTGATGCCACGCTCTTTGAGTAGCAGCAGACAATCTTTGGCTTTGCCGTCTCTGTCGCAGAACTTAAAACCGGTAGCCTCCATCTGGGGCAGCCAACCCACATCGGCACCTTTCGCAAACTGCGCCTGGCACGGCCGGATAGCTCCGGCAAGCAACAAAAGCAGGGTGATTTTATAAATGAGTTGCATAGGGTATCGGGTTGTATTGTTGAATGAATTATTGCATCATCGGGATATCAAATATCAACGAGCGCAAATTAGGGGCGTTAGCCCCGATCTCTTTGTAGGAAGAGCATAAAACCTGCAGCAGGAGGAGCGTAGCTCTGACCTGTTTCCTCTGATGAGCCGCTTAGGTATCAGGGCTATGCCCCTCTTTTGCAATTTTCCGGTTTGTTGCTACCAAGATTACAGGGCTTACGCCCCGATGCTACTACCGCTTGGGATGAGCACGAGTCAGGAGACTCGCGTTAGAGGTTTATTTGATAATTTCAACTAATTCGGCTAATTTATCTGTGCCTCCTTTTATTTTTATAACCGCCCCAAAATTTTTGTCACCAACTTTTTTTTGTAGTTCTTTCCATTTATTAGCAAGAAACCATGTACCTCCACTTGTTCCCCATTCACCTAAACCAGCCACACAAATATGAGTCCTATTTGGGAAAAGCCGATGCTTTATTTTTATTACAACCGCATAATCATAAGTACCATCCACTTTGTACACATGTTTCTTATCTTTTTTATTTACTATTGATCCAGACCCTTGGAGATTAAATTCAAGAAATTCATTTTGTATACTTTCGATTATTTCAATGGTTTTAAAATTGTCATATCCGCCTAATGAACAGTATGAAATATCAGGGTTATTTTTTACTTCATCATCAGATATCAATTGTGGGTTTTTATTAATGAATTTGGAAAAAGATTCTGACATGTAACTTGCAGCTCTCGTTTCTGCAAATGAAACGGGGTTATTTATGCTAAATTGTTTATTTGTGCTGGGTTTCAAATATGGGAATTTATCTTGACGTACATATTGTGGTTTTAAAACCATTTTACCATAAACGAGATTGAAATTAGAAAGGTCATTACCAAATATTTGTTTGAATTTGAAACTCTTAAATTTTGCATTTAGAAAGATAATAAGGCGATCGAGAACGGCGACTAATACCCCCCCTAACAGATTAATTACTAAGTCATGAAAATCTTTACTCATGATATTAAAACGTGAATATGTCTCTAATTGTCAAAAATTCATCTATTTCTCATGCAAACATACAATTTATTTTTCAAAACACGTTGCGCAAAAAAAGGCACGAAGCAAAGAAAATGTGGTAGTTACAGGCAGTGTCGGGGCTATTTTCTGCCGACGCAGCACTTCATTGCCTGCAAAGGGGTCTCGGCAGTTGCCGGAGGGGCTTTACAGTGTCTGTAAAGCGGGTTCAACGGTTGCTGAGAGGGCATTACATCTCCTGCAAAATGGGTTCAACAGCTGTTGACAGGGCTTTGCATCGGATGTAAAGGGGTTCCGGTAGTTGTTGAGACCCCTTTGCAGCTGATAAAGTCCGAATTCGTAAGTTTCTGTCGGTTCGGTTAGCGTTTTTTCGCCCGGAACCCAATCAGAATCAGCAGGATCATTACCGTCCAGGTGAGCATTTGCAGCGTTACCCAGAGCCAGCCTCCGGCCTGCCAGCAGAGCAGTCCCACGAAGGTGCCGAGCGCGCCACCGATGAAAAAGGTGGTCATGTAGATGGTGTTGACGCGGCTATGCGACGACTCGTCGAGGGTGTAGACCAGCGCCACGTTGGTCACCTGCATGGCCTGCGCCCCGATGTCGAGCAGCAGCACGGCAGCCACCAGCATGATGACCGATTGCCCCCAAAACAACATCAAAAGAATGGAGGCAATCATAATCGCTGTAGCAATAAACTGAACTCTTTTTGCACTGCCTTTGTCCGACGCTTTGCCGAAAACCGGAGCTAAAAGCGCTCCTGCAATGGCCACTAAACCGAATAGTCCGATGGTGTCGGTATGAAAATAAAAGGGTTTTCCGCTCAGATGAAAGGTAAGGGTAGTCCAGAAGGAGCAAAAAAGGCCGAACTGAAAAGCGCCCAACAACGCCACCTTGCGCAACAACGAATAGCGGCGTAACATGCTAAGCGTCGAACCCAGCAGCTTCAGGTAACTGCCTTTGAAAGAGGTCTCCACTTCGGGCAGGTAGGTTTTGAGCAGCAGGGTAACCGCCAACACCAGACCGGCCGAAAAACCGTAGACCCAGCGCCACGAGAGCCATTCGGCAATGGCGCCGCTAAACACCCGCGCGGCAAGGATGCCGATGAGAATGCCTGTGAAAATGGTACCCACCGTCTTGCCCCGGTTGACGCTGTCGAGACCGGCCGCCATGGGCAGAATCACCTGCACGGCCACCGACAGGATGCCGATAAGTACACTGAGTACCCACACCTGAACAATGCTTGACGAAATAATCATCAGCAGCAACGAAAGGAAAAGCAGTACCAACAGGGTTACGATTAGCGACTTTTTGTTCAGTTTGTCGCCCAGCGGGGTGATAAAGAAGAGTCCGAGGCCGTAGCCGATTTGCGCCAGCATGGAGGTGAGTCCGGCCTGCGCTTCGGTACATCCGAATGTGGTAGCCAGATCCTTCAGAATGGGTTGATTATAATAGATATTGGCAACCGAAATACCGGCAGCCACCGCCATCAGCATTACCTGAAAGCGGGAAAGGGATTTCTGTTGCGACTTTAGTTGATCCATAGCCGAAGATAAATGTTGATGAAACGACAAAGGTAAGGATTCATTTCCTGTTTCCGAACAGCCTCTACAATTTCGCAACCTTTAAAAATGTTTGATTTTTGATACTATTATTGTTTCCGATACCTATATTTGCATTATGAACAAAACGTTGAACATAGAAGAATTTTATAAGGCCAAATGTGCCTGGATGCCGGATAATCTGCGTAAAGATATCGGTCATTTTAATCTATTCCGTATAAACGAACCTGCCGGAACCACTCACCGCGCCATCCCTTACAGTCGAAAAGATTTCTATAAAATCAGCCTAATACGAGGGCACGCCCGCTTTGTGTATGCCGATAAATCGATTGAATTTGAGAAGAATGCCCTTGTTTTTTCCAATCCTCAAATTCCCTACGCTTTCGAGCGCATCGATGGAGATTACAACGGAACTTATTGCATTTTTACCGAAACCTTTTTTGCTCAGTTTGCCAACCTTCGCGATTATCCGATGTACCAGCCGGGCAACTCTCCCGTCTTTGTATTGAACGACGATCAGGCTGCTGAAATTGAAGTTATTTTGACGGAAATGGAGAAAGAGCTGGTCTCCGATTTCGCATTTAAATACGATTCTCTGAGGAATATGGTGTTGCAGATTATACATAAAGCGCTGAAAATACAGCCTTCGGCAGGACAACCACACGACAAATCGAATGCTGCCGTGCGCGTTGCATTTACATTTACGGAGTTGCTCGAACGCCAGTTCCCGATAGAAAATCCGCATCAGCAAATCCGGCTGAAATCCCCGGCAGAGTATGCCCACCAACTATCGGTGCATGTAAACCATCTCAACCGTTCGTTGAAAACAATTACGGGTAAAACCACCTCCAAACTGATTCAGGAACGGATTTTGCGTGAGGCTTGCATTTTGCTGCGGCATACCAACTGGAATGTTTCGGAAATTGCCTGGAGCCTCGGATTCGAGGAGTTGCCCCATTTTATCAATTTCTTCCGGCAGAATACCGAACATACTCCCAAAAATTATCGGGAGCTGGAAAATGTTTGATTTTTGCAACTTTTTATTTGGTTCGTGTAACAAATCCGGTCGTCGGTTTAACGACCTTTGCACATAGAAAAATAATTGTGCTATTCATTAAAACAAAAAAGCTATGAAATACAAATTATTGGGAAATACGGGACTGAAAGTGTCCGAACTCTGTCTGGGAACAATGACTTTCGGTGGTCGGGACTGGTGGACCGCCATAGGAACTCTGCCGCAGGACGAGGTGAATGCCATTGTCAAACAATCGGTGGATGCAGGCATCAACTTTATCGATACGGCCAACGTGTACAGCATCGGATTAAGTGAGGAGATGACCGGAAAATCGATCCGCGACCTGGGGCTGAACCGCGACGATCTGGTGATTGCCACCAAAGTGCGCGGCATGATGGGCGAAGGGCCCAACCAAAGCGGCCTGAGCCGTAAACACATCCTGCAACAGGCCGACGAAAGCCTCAAACGCCTCAACATGGACTACATCGATCTCTACCAGATTCATGGATTCGATCCGCTTACTCCGATAGAAGAGACCCTCGAAGCGCTTGACCTGTTGGTGAAAAGCGGTAAGGTGCGCTACATCGGCTGTTCCAACCTGGCTGCCTGGCAAATAATGAAAGCGCTGGGCATTTCGGCTCAAAACCATCTGGCAAAATTCGTTTCGTTGCAGGCCTACTACACCATTGCCGGCCGCGATCTGGAGCGTGAACTGGCCCCTTTGCTGCGCGATCAAAAGTTGGGATTGATGGTGTGGAGCCCATTGGCCGGAGGTTTCTTAAGCGGCAAATATACCCGGAATACATCGACAGAAAGCGGGCGCCGCGTCAATTTCGACTTTCCACCTGTCAACAAAGAGAAGGCGTACGACATTATCGACGTAATGCAGGAGATTGCCACCTCGAAAGGTGTTACCGTTGCACAGATCGCGCTGGCGTGGCTGCTTCACCAAACCGTAGTTACCACGGTAATCATAGGGGCGAAACGACCCGAACAATTGCAGGATAACCTCAAATCGACGGAGGTCGTCTTGTCTACCGAAGAGTTGAGCAAACTGGACGAAGTAAGTAAACTGTCGCCCGAATATCCGGGGTGGATGATTGAACGTCAGGGTTCCGACCGGAAAGCATAACCATTTTTCCACAAACAAAACGATATTTTACAAATGCAATACAGAAAATTAGGAAACACTGAAGTCGAGCTTTCGGCTGTTGGATTAGGCTGCATGGGAATGAGCCAGGCCTACGGGCAACCGGACGATACGGAATCGATAGCCACACTGGAAAAGACACTTGAAATGGGAATCAATTTTTGGGACACGGCCGATTTCTACGGAGCGGGAAAGAATGAAGAGTTGATTTCTAAAGTATTGGTTCCGAATCGTGACAAAGTATTTATTGCCACTAAGTTCGGATTTCACGCCACTCCCGACGATCCGTTTGCACTCGACGCGTCGCCGGCTTACATGCGCAAAGCGGTTGAGGCCAGCCTTCGCCGCCTGAAAATCGAGACCATCGACTTATATTATGCCCACCGGGTTGATCCGAATGTGCCGATAGAGGAGACCGTCGGAGCCATGAGTGAACTGGTAAAGGAGGGGAAAGTGCGCTATCTGGGCTTGTCGGAGGCATCACCCGAATCGATTCGTAAAGCGTATGCGGTGCATCCCATTGCAGCACTTCAGAGCGAATACTCGCTGTTGACCCGCGATGTAGAGAAGGAGATTTTGCCGCTTTGCAAAGAGCTGGGCATTTCGTTTATCCCCTTTAGTCCACTGGCGAGGGGCTTAGTCACCAACACCGTTGACAACAAGACATTGGGCGAAGACGATTTTCGAAAGATACTTCCCCGTTTTTCCAACGAACACTGGGACAACAACAGTCGTTTGGCAAATGCTTTTGCCGATATGGCCGCAGACAAAACCTGTACTCCTGCGCAATTGGCGTTGGCATGGGTATTGGCACAAGGCGAAAACATCATTCCTATTCCCGGTACCAAACGGAGGAAATACTTGGAAGATAATGTCGGCGCTGTGGATGTCGATTTGTCACCATCCGACCTGAAAGACATTGAAGATTTGCTGACGAAATATCCCGATACGGGAGCGCGTTACACGCAGACCATGGCGAAAATGACAGGGAAATAAATAGTTGATCCTTTACGACATGAGAAGAAAGTCCGTTTCAATTCTTCTTTATCCCGCAGCCGAATTTTCACATCCTTCGTGCCAATTGTGTGATTTTTATTACACTTTCAGCACGAAAGATGTGATTCCAGCTTTTTAGTCCACACATGGCAGATTCATATTTTATTTCTAATTTTGAGCTATCAAATTTTCGTAGCCTCACCTTATTCACACAAATTGCGTCTCTCTTCGAATGAGGCTTTTGAACATTAAACTTTGAACTGCATGTTTCTGAATCCCGATGCCGAACAGATGACCCCTTTTATTGTGATGGAGGTGCTGGAACGGGCATCTGAACTTGAAAAACAGGGTATTTCTATCATTCACATGGAGGTGGGTGAACCCGATTTCGATGTACCTCAATGTGTTGCCGAAGCTGCTGAAAAGGCGCAACAGAGGGGCAAAACCCACTATACCCACTCGCTTGGCGACCTTGGTTTACGCGAGGCGATCTGCCGTTTTTACAAAAAAGAGTATGGCGTAACGGTAACCCCCGACCGTGTACTGATCACTTCCGGCAGTTCGCCTGCCATCCTGATGGTACTGATGGCTATCTGCAATGCCGGCGATGAGGTGATTATGACCAATCCCGGATATCCCTGCTACCGCAATTTTGCACTGGCCTGTCGCGCCGTTCCTGTCGATGTGGAGGTGCGAGCCGAAACGGGGTTTCAGTACGAAGCCGAATCATTGCAAAAGGCCATCACGCCCTGCACCCGAACGCTCTTTTTCAATTCGCCCATGAATCCTTCGGGAACACTGGCCGACGAATCGGTTTTCCGCATGCTGGCGCAATTGCCGTTTCCGGTTATTTCCGACGAGATTTATCACGGGCTGGTTTATCACGGACGGGCGCATTCCATCCTTGAATTTACTGATAATGCCTTTGTGGTTAACGGTTTTTCCAAACGTTTTGCCATGACCGGTCTGCGACTGGGTTACGTGATTGCCCCACAAGAGTATATGCGCACTCTGCAAATCCTTCAGCAAAATCTCTTTATCTGCGCTCCTTCTACGGCTCAGGCTGCCGGTGTTGCCGCACTCGAAGAGTCTGACACGGATGTGGTGAAGATGAGGGCAGTGTATGACGAACGCCGCCGCTTCATGATTGGTCGTTTGCGCGAAATCGGGTTTGAGATAAAGGTAGAACCTCAGGGAGCTTTTTACGTGCTGGCCGATGCCCGCAAGTTCACCTCCGATTCGTATAAATTTGCATTCGATGTGCTCGAAAATGCACATGTCGGTATCACGCCCGGAGTTGACTTCGGAACCAAGGGAGAGGGATTTGTTCGCTTTTCGTATGCCAACTCGTTGGAGAATATTGCGGAGGGGTTAAATAGGTTGGAACGATATTTGCAGAGAAGATAATGTGAGAGTTTGTGGATTTGAGGATGTGGAGATGAGAATTTACTCGGGGTGGAATTATCCACTATTTATTTCTCTGTGTCCTTTGCGCTGATCTTAGCGCTCTCTGTGGTTTCCAGACAGATTCAATCGTAAATTGTAACCCCGATAGCTATCGGGACAAATCGTAAATCAATTTTATGCTTGTATTCAGACCGGTAACATTATCGGACAAAGAATTAATAAATAGCTATTTAAAGCAACAACATACACGACTTTTCACCTACTCGTTCGAGGTGCTTTTTCTGTGGCGGAATGTCTACGATTTCCAGATTGCCGAATTCGACAACCATCTGTTAATTAAGACATATGTCGACGGATGCCACTATTTTCTGTTTCCAGTTGGCAACGACGACTTGATTCCGACGCTTGAAGCGATGCTCGATCACTCTTTTTGCCTCGATTGCGCTCCGGTGATCGGACAAATTACGCCCGAAAACAGGGAAGTGATGGAGCGGCTGATGCCGGGGAAGTTCAAATTCATCCCTTCGCGCAACGAGTACGAATACCTCTACGAGTCGGAAAAACTGGCGACGCTGAGCGGTAAAGCCTTGCAACCGAAGCGAAATCACATCAACTTTGTTGAAAAGAACTATTCGTGGCAGTTTGAACCCATTACTCCGGAGAATATCGGCGAGTGCATTGCGTTCAACGATGCCTGGGATTACCACTACAACGACAATCCCGAGTCGAAGCGTTTTATAGAGAACAAAGCCATCAACGACTATTTTCTCTATTACGACAAAATGCCTCTCGATGGCGGCTGCATCCATTTGGATGGGAAAGTGGCAGGTATTTCTGTCGGCACTCCGCTCAACGATGAGGTATACCTTTGCCTGTTTGAAAAGGCATCACACATTTATCGGGGAGCCTATACATTGATAAACAGGGAGATGATTCGTCGTTATGCCACCGGGTATAAATACGTGAACCGGGCGGAGGATGGCGGCGTGGAGGGTTTGCGTCAGGCAAAAATGTCGTACAATCCGGCCATTTTGCAGGAAGTCTTTTTGGCCGAACTGGCCGAACAATAAGTTGTGAAAGTAGCCGAAACGGAGGCTATTTAAATATCACTTTCTCGTAAAAAATCAATACCTTTGCACTCTGAAAAATTCATATCGTTATGATTGATAAGATAAACCAGCTGAAGGCCGAAGTGGAAAGCCTGACAGCCGCCACACATGAAAAAGCGGAAGAATTACGTATAAAATACCTCAGCAAAAAGGGAGAAATCACCTCTTTGTTCAATGCATTTCGTGAAGTACCTAACGACCAGAAACGTCAGGTAGGCCAATTGCTTAACGAGTTGAAAGAGGCTGCTACTGCCAAAATCAACGAACTGAAAGAGTCGCTCGAAAACAGCACTTCTGCCGGTAACGAAACCGACCTGACCCGTTCGGCCGATCCGATTCTGTTGGGAACACGCCATCCGCTCTCTATCGTTAAAAACGAAATCGTCGATATTTTTGCCCGCATCGGCTTCACCATTGCCGAAGGCCCCGAAGTGGAAGACGACTGGCACGTTTTTGGCGCGCTTAACTTCCCGCCCGAACACCCGGCCCGCGATATGCAGGACACTTTCTTCATTGAAAAAAATCCCGATGTATTGCTCCGTACCCACACTTCATCGGTTCAGTCGCGTGTAATGCTCAACCAACAACCGCCGATCCGTGTTATTTGTCCGGGGCGTGTTTATCGTAACGAAGCGATCTCCTATCGTGCACACTGTTTCTTCCATCAGGTGGAAGGCCTTTATATCGACAAAAACGTATCGTTTGCCGACCTGAAACAAGCATTGCTCTACTTTGCCAAAGAGATGTTTGGCGAACATACCAAAATCCGTCTGCGCCCCTCCTATTTCCCATTCACCGAACCTTCGGCAGAGATGGATATTTCCTGTAATTTGTGCCATGGAGAAGGCTGTCCCTTCTGTAAATATACAGGTTGGGTGGAAATCCTCGGTTGTGGCATGGTAGATCCGAATGTGCTCGAAGCTTGTGGTATCGACAGCAAAGTCTACTCCGGTTACGCTTTCGGAATGGGTATCGAACGGATCACCAACCTAAAGTATCAGGTAAAAGATCTCCGGATGTTTTCCGAAAACGATGTTCGCTTCCTGCGGCAATTCGAATCGGCAAATTAGAAATCAGGTTACCAACGTTTTTTCTTTCAGACGAAAGATTAGATTTGAGATAAATAAGACACAGGCTGTTCCATTACGGGGCAGCCTGTGTTTGTCTATTTTGACTTATCGGGATGCGTACACAAAAGAGGTGAATCCTCAAAACTCAAGACGGTATAAAATAAAAGCGCCTAAATTATTAAATTTAAGCGCTTTCTGTGTGACCCCGGAGGGGCTCGAACCCTCGACCCATTGATTAAGAGTCAATTGCTCTACCAACTGAGCTACGGAGTCATTTCGGGCTGCAAAGGTATAATAAATTATTTATTTTCGCCTATTTTATCCGCTTTTTTTCGGTTACAGGTCAATTTTTCTATTGTTCTGCCCGGTTGGTCAGGCTCTCTTTACAAATAGCTACGGTAATGTGGTAACAACTCTGGTGATATTCTTTCTTGACCAGAAACCGGCATTGTTTACGCATCTCTATCAAAGTTTCTGCAAATATGTGAGGAACTTTTGCCGGATAAGCTACGGTGTCGCCATCCATGAACTTGTTATACGTAATATCAAAGGTTGTTCCGTAACGATGAGCCGAATTATTACTGGCATTTCCGTTGTGTCGGCCAAGTTTGTGTTGGCTCTCATCGGTACGTAGCACCGAAGTAATTACAAACCGATAATCCTTCATCCCTTTTGCTTTCAACCGCTTTTGGAATTCAACACCGATGTCTTTCAATAAATTCACGGCTTCGGGAACTAAGTAGGGGTGAGAGTGTCTCAAATCGTCGATATGGAAGAATTTACAATCGACCAAATGCACCAAAATATCTTTTTTGACCAGCAGATCAACCGATTTCAGAAAATCACTGTCAGTATCGAAAGTTTGTTTTAAGCCTCCAATCTGAGCATGTTCCAACTGTACATCGTTGAGGTCGTCCAGCAATTCGGAAGAGCTTATTGGGGCAGCAGCGTCTTTGCAAAAATCGCAGCTACAGGTGTGGACGCGAAACATACGTGGTTGTAGCAAGTAAGGGCGTATGAAAAGTGCGGCAATAACTAATGCAATGAGCAGTATGCTCAATAATATAAAGAGGTGGAGGTGATATTTCTTCTTGCTTCTCATTCTTTTTCTGTCAGGTGCAAAAATAGCATTTATTTTCTATCCAGAGGGATTAAATCTGCCAAAATTACCGTTTTTTTTTGTGGCACACGCTTTGATTATTGTAATTGTATGGTTGAAAAACAAGGTAAAAGGTCTCTTTTTCAACGTAAAAAAGGCCAATTTTGCTTATAAAATGAGTAAGAAATTGGTAAAAGGCAAAAGGATTAATTATATTTGTGGTATAAAAAGAAAGGAAATTATAATGGAAAACCGATTTTCGGATAAATTAAGAGATGTGCTCAGCTATAGCCGCGAAGAGGCCGAAAGGCTGGGTAACAGCTATATTGGACCGGAGCACTTGATGTTGGGGCTAATACGCGATGGAGAAGGAAAAGCCATTGAAGCGCTCACATCGTTGCACGCCGATCTGTCTCAACTTAAGAATAAGATTGAAGAACAGATAAAAACAGATAATGTGGTTTCTGCCAACGATTTGACGGTGCCGAGAAACACAGAACGGATTCTAAAGATTCTGTATTTGGAGGCTCGTTCGTTGAACAAGAATATTGCAGATACGGAACATCTTTTACTCGCTATTTTGAAAGAAAAAGAAAATTTGCCCGCTCAACTTTTAAATGGCGAAGATGTGAATTATGATGCTGTACGTGAAGTAATTGAAGAGAAAAAAGACATTCATATGGGAGGAGGATTCCCCAACGACGAGGATGATGACGAAGAGCTCAGTGGTTCTAAAACATCGCAGCAAAAACCCGAAAAACCGGGAACAAAAGCAGTAGGCGACACTCCCGTTCTCAACAATTTTGGGAGCGATTTGACCAAAGCAGCCCGTGAAAATTTACTTGATCCTGTGGTAGGGCGTCAGAACGAAATTGAACGTGTCGCTCAGATTCTGAGTCGTCGCAAAAAGAATAATCCGGTGCTGATTGGTGATCCTGGAGTAGGTAAATCAGCTATTGTTGAGGGACTTGCAATGCGTATCGTTCAGCGAAAAGTGCCCCGTACACTCTTCGACAAACGGATCATTGCCCTCGATATGGCTTCAATCGTAGCGGGAACCAAGTATCGTGGTCAGTTTGAAGAACGGCTGATTGCCATCCTGAATGAGTTGAAGAAAAATCCTCAAATTATCCTGTTTATTGACGAAATACACACTATTGTTGGTGCCGGGGGGGCTGCCGGATCGCTCGATGCAGCTAATATTCTAAAACCGGTATTGGCGCGCGGTGAAATTCAGTGTATTGGAGCTACCACGTTGGACGAATACCGCCAAAGCATTGAAAAAGACGGAGCTCTCGAACGTCGTTTCCAGAAAATTGTGGTAGAACCTACCTCTTCGGAAGAAACGTTGGAGATTCTGAATAATATAAAACAACGGTATGAAGACCACCATCGCGTGACTTATACGCCGGAAGCAATCGCCGCTTGTGTCAAATTGACAGATCGTTATATTACCGAACGTTGTTTCCCAGATAAGGCAATCGATGCTTTGGATGAGTCGGGCTCGCGGGTGCATATCTCCAATATTGTGGTTCCCAAAGAGATTGAAACACTCGAAAAAGAATTGGAAGAGGCGAAACTAGCAAAACAAAAGGCTGTGGAACACCAGCAATTTGAACTGGCTGCCGAATACAGAGACAATGAGAAAAAATGCCACGAACGTCTGACGGAGGCCACTTTGCGTTGGGAAGAATCGACCAAAGAGCAGCGTCAGGTAGTAGATGCCGATAAAGTAGCCGAAACTGTAGCCATGATGTCGGGAGTACCGATGCAACGCATTGCGCAGGCCGAAAACGACCGTTTGATAGAGATGCAAGCGGGTATTAATAGCAAGGTCATCGGACAAACAGAAGCGGTGGAAAAAGTGGTAAAAGCGATTCAACGCAATCGAGTTGGACTGAAAAATCCGAATAAGCCGATCGGAGCCTTTATCTTCCTTGGACCTACCGGAGTAGGGAAAACGCATCTTGCAAAACAGCTGGCTCAGTTTATGTTCGGAGCCGACGACGCGTTGATTCGCGTCGATATGAGCGAATACATGGACAAATATACCGTGTCGCGCCTTATCGGAGCGCCTCCGGGATATGTAGGCTACGAAGAAGGCGGACAACTGACCGAGAAGGTAAGACGGAAACCCTATTCGATTATTCTACTCGATGAGATTGAGAAGGCGCATCCCGACATCTTCAACATCCTGCTTCAGGTGTTTGACGAAGGCCACCTCACCGATGGGCTCGGTCGCCGTATCGACTTCAAAAACACGATTATTATCATGACTTCGAATGTGGGTACGCGTCAGTTGAAAGAGTTTGGGGCGGGTGTCGGTTTTCGTTTGGAACAAAACGATTCGACATCGGCATCGGAACGATCACGCAATGTGATTCAGAAAGCATTGAACCGCACCTTTGCTCCCGAGTTTTTGAACCGGGTGGACGATGTGATTATGTTCGACCAGTTGAGCAAAGATTCTATTCTGAAGATCGTCGACCTCGAATTGCAGGGGCTTTACAACAGAATAGAAAGCTTAGGATACCACCTTGTACTGACTGATGAGGCGAAGAGTTTTGTCGCCGATAAAGGGTATGACGTACAGTTTGGCGCCCGTCCGTTGAAACGGGCCATTCAGAAATATGTGGAAGACGAAATGGTGGAAATAATAATGAGAGCAACCATTTTACCGGGTGATACGGTAACGATGACAGTAAACGCCGAAGAACAGAAATTATCGGCAAATATTGTGCATCCCGTCGTATCGTAAATTTTCGGAATTTTTTAAAGAAAACCGCTCTGTTTCAGGGCGGTTTTTTGTTTTTTATGCTATCCGATTCACGCTAATTCGCTCAATTCGAGCCAACGCATGGTTTTTTCGTCAAGCAGGGAGATAATTTCCGACATCCGGTTCGAGAGGGTGACAATTTGATCCGTATCGCTGGTTCCGCCCGAAAGTTGTTCTTCAATCTGCTTCTTCTCCGTTTCAAGTCCTTCGATTTCTGCTTCAAGGGTCTCGAACTCCTTCTTTTCTTTGTAGGATAATTTTTGCTGTTTTTCGGCTTTCGGGCGTTGCGGCTTCTCCTTTTCTACCTTGGGTGCTTTCTCTTCTGCCTCCTGAGCCAATTGAAGCTCTTTCCACTCCCTGTAGTCGGTATAGTTACCGGGGTAGTCTTTGATCTTTCCATCGCCTTCAAAAGCCAGAAGGTGATCTACCACCTTGTCCATAAAGTAGCGGTCGTGCGATACCACGATAACACACCCTTTGAACCCGGACAAATACTCTTCCAGTACATTTAACGTAGCAATATCCAGGTCGTTAGTCGGCTCGTCGAGTACCAGAAAATTCGGATTTGTAATAAGCACCGTACACAGGTAGAGACGGCGACGCTCTCCTCCACTCAGTTTGGCAACAAAATTATATTGCACTTCGGGAGGGAAAAGGAAGAGTTGCAAAAACTGTGATGCCGATAGTTTACGGCCGTTGCCCAGCGAAATCTCTTCGGCAAACCCACGCACCACGTCGATGACCTTCATCTGGTCGTCAAACTTCAAACCGTCCTGACTGTAGTAGCCGAATGAGACGGTCTCGCCCACGTCGAACGAACCGCTATCCGGTTTTACCTCACCCAAAAGCATTTTCAGGAATGTCGATTTTCCGGTACCGTTTTTCCCGACGATTCCCATCTTTTCGTAGCGCGAAAAATTATAGTAGAAATTATCTATCAGTACTTTACTTCCGTATGCTTTCGAGATGTATTTTGCTTCAAAAATTTTAGAACCGAGGTAGGACGCTTTCACTTCGAGTGAAACGCTGTTCTCTTCGCGGCGCTGCTTTGCCCTGCGTTCGATTTCGGCAAAAGCTTCCACACGCGAGCGGGCTTTGGTTGCCCGTGCCTGTGGTTGACGGCGCATCCAGTCGAGCTCTTTTCTGTAAAGATTTTTGGTTCGCTCCGTTTCGGCATTGAAATTTTCGATCCGATCTTGCCGTTTTTCGAGATAATAGCTGTAGTTTCCCTTGTATTGAAACATGCTTGCCTGATCGATTTCGAGGATGTCGGAGCAGACCCGATCGAGAAAATAACGATCGTGCGTCACCATCAGAAGAGCCATTTTTGTGCCCTTGAGGAAGTTCTCGAGCCACTCCACCATCTCCAGATCGAGGTGGTTGGTCGGTTCATCCAGAATGAGGAGGTCGGGTTCCGAGATCAATACATTGGCCAGTGCCACCCGCTTCAATTGCCCGCCCGACAGGTGGCCGATCTGCTGGTCGAAATCGGTAATTTTCAGGTTGCCGAGAATCTGCTTGATGCGCGTTTCATAGTCCCATGCCTTCAGATCGTCCATGCGGGCTAACGCGTGCTGGTACACCTCTTCGTCCACCGATGCCGGATTTGCTTCGAGATGGCGGGTCAACAACTCGTACTCCTTTATAGCATCCGTTATCTCATTTTGAGTGCTGAAACAGGCTTCGAGCACCGTCAATCCGGCAGCAAACGAGGGATCCTGACGCAGGTACCCCACGCGCAGATCGCGGCGAAAAGAGATGGTTCCGCTTTCGTAGTCCTCATCTCCGGCCAGAATAGAGAGAAGTGTCGTTTTGCCCGCTCCGTTTTTAGCAATCAGCGCAACACGCTGGCTGTCGGCAATGCCAAATGAAATATTTTCGAAAAGGAGATTATCGCCAAACGATTTAGTGAGGTTTTCTACTTGTAAGCAACTGGCCATAAGATGTTTTTGTTATTCGCAATGCAGAATGCAAAGCGATTACAAAGATAACGAAGATATTTGAAAGGGACAGAGACTGGCAAAGGCTTCCCCAGGATTGACACTCATGAACCAATAGGTTGTCATTTTGGCAGAGTATCAGGATTGGCATTTTTTTTGATAACTTCAAGCCGGTGTCTCATTTGCAGGGGCAAACATTATTGAAATCAATAAACTAAAAAATAAGTGCTATTATGAAAGGAAACATCGGAGTAACGTCGGATAATATTTTTCCGGTAATCAAGAAGTTTTTGTACAGCGATCATGAAATTTTTCTGCGCGAATTGGTATCGAATGCCGTTGATGCCACCCAAAAATTGAAGACTCTAGCTTCTGTCGGTGAATTCAAAGGCGAACTGGGCGATCTGAAAGTGACCGTCAGCGTCGACAAACAGAAGAAAACCATCACGGTGAGCGATCGTGGTATCGGGATGACCACCGAAGAGATTGAAAAATACATCAACCAGATTGCTTTCTCGGGTGCCGAAGAGTTTCTTGACAAATACAAAGATGACGCTAACGCTATTATCGGGCACTTCGGTCTCGGATTTTATTCGGCGTTCATGGTTTCCAAAGAGGTCGAAATCTATACCTTGTCGCATAAAGAGGGTGCTAAAGCAGCACACTGGTCGTGCAAAGGTGATCCCGAATACGTGCTGGAAGAGATTGATATGAAAGGCCGCGGTACCGATATCGTGCTTCATATCGATGACGATAACGAGGATTTTCTGGAAGAGGCAAAAATCAAAGGGTTGTTGACCAAATATTGCAAATTCTTGCCTATTCCCATCGCTTTTGGCAAAAAGAAAGAGTGGAAAGATGGCAAGGAGGTTGAGGCCGAGGAAGATGATATCATCAACGACGTGGCTCCTGCATGGACAAAAAAACCGTCGGACCTGAAAGAGGAAGACTACACCAAGTTTTATCAGACGCTTTACCCGATGTCGGAAGATCCGCTCTTCCACATCCACCTCAACGTCGATTATCCGTTCAACCTGACCGGTATCCTCTACTTTCCAAAAGTAAAAAACAACATCGAACTACAACGCAATAAAATACAACTCTATTGCAATCAGGTATTTGTAACCGACTCGGTAGAAGGTATCGTACCTGAGTTTCTTACGCTGTTACACGGCGTGATCGACTCGCCGGATATTCCGTTGAACGTGTCACGTAGCTACCTGCAAAGCGATGGCAACGTGAAGAAAATTTCGAGTCACATCACCAAAAAAGTGGCTGACCGCCTGCAGGAGATCTTCAAAAACGACCGCGCTCAGTTTGAAGAAAAATGGGATAGCCTGCGATTGTTTATCATCTACGGAATGCTTTCCGATGAAAAGTTCTACGAACGCGCCGAAAAATTCGTTCTTTTCAAAAATACAGAGAACAAGTTCTTTACTTTCGAGGAGTACAAAACCCTCATCAAAGAGAACCAAACCGACAAAGAGGACAACCTTATCTACCTGTATGCCAACGATGCTGTTGAACAGCACAGCTACATTCAGGCTGCACGCGACAAGGGCTATGACGTACTGCTGATGGACGGACAGCTCGATATCCACTGGGTGGGTCAGTTAGAACAAAAGTTCGAAAAGAGCCGTTTTGTGCGTGTCGACAGCGACGTTGTGGAGAAACTGATTCGCAAAAACGACGAACCGAAAGTTGAACTGAACGATCAGCAGCGCGAAGCGCTCACTACGGTGTTCAGCTCTCAGCTGCCGAAACTCGATAAAACCGAATTTATCGTCACCTTCGAAAACATCGGAGCCGAAGCGCAGCCGTTGGTGGTAACACAAAACGAGTTCATGCGTCGTATGAAAGAGATGTCGGCCATGCAGAGTGGTGGTATGATGAGTTTTTACGGCGAAATGCCCGACAGTTACAACCTGGTGGTAAACACGGCTCATCCGTTAGTCGACAAGGTTCTGAAAGAAGAGGAGAGCAAATGTACTGCAGAAACGGCTCCTTTTGAAACTAAACTGCAGGAGTTGAAGAGCCGTCGCGATGCTTTGAAAGAGTCGCACAAAGGCAAAAAAGACGAAGAGATTCCTCAGGCCGAAAAAGAGGAGCTCGAGGCTATCGACAAGCAAAGCAGCGAAGCTACCGAAAGCAAAAAGACAATTGTGGCTCAATATGCTTCGGCTAATCCTGAAGTCCGCCAGCTGATCGATTTGGCTCTGCTTGCCAACAACCTGTTGAAAGGGGAGGCGTTGAGCAATTTTGTAAAACGCAGCATCGATCTGATGAAATAAAACCCAATCTTTGCTTATACATCAAAGCCGTTGCAACGATTCTGTTGCAGCGGCTTTTTATATGAGCTAAATTGTTATTTACAAACTCTTTACCGGAATGCAAATATCCAGTACGAATTTATGCTCGGGATGGTTTTCCGGATCGCAATAATAGTATTCAAGCGGGGTTCCCTCTCCCGGTTCATATCCGCTCTCGGTAAACCAGACGCACATCGTGTTCCAGGCCTCTTCAAACTGTTGTACCTCAATTTCGAAATGCCCTACGGCATACTTTCCCCCTTTGATGGTCATCTTCCCAATCTCGCCCTCTACTTTTACCTCCTGATGCACCAGCAGGCAGGCGCTCTGCCGTACCTTTTCGATAGCGGTGACCGAAGGATCGTCGTGATAAACGGTTATCGTGTGCGAATCGGGACCAACCAACCCCCGGGGAGCGGCAAACTGCATCAGTTTGGTATACGCTTTGTGAATCTGATCGAAAGCACCGGTGTGGCGGCAATAGATCACCTGCATGTCGGGCAACTCTTTTACAATAATCTTTGTGTCCATAATTATAAGTTGTTTTAAGTTTACGACACAAAGTTCCTGATTCGCAGCCACAAAAACTTTACTTTTCTTGCTCAGCAATTGTCCGTTCTTGCTATAGTAAATCCCGTTCTTTACCACCAACGGCATTTCGGTTTTCCTGAAATCGCTCGCGCTGATTCCGTAGTGTTTCCGAAAGGTTCTTGAAAACAGTGCTATGCTGCTGAATCCGCAGTCGAAAGCAATATCCGAGATACTTTTCCGAGGAGAATCTTTCAATTGCAGAGCGGCTTTCTCGGTGCGGATACGAACGAAGAAATCGGCAGGGGTTTCGCCCGTCAGGACGGTAAAGATGCGGTGGAAATGAAACGGCGAGAAATGTGCAATATCGGCCATCTGTTCGAGCCGGATGGGCTCGTCGTAATGGGCGTCGATATATTCCATCACACGGTTGATACGCGCTATATATTCGGCGCGGCTTTGCTCCTGTATCATGGTTGAATGGGGTAATAATATCCCGCAAATCTACCGTTTATTTTGCAAACAAACTTGTCTATTCTTGCGCGATGCGATGCAAATAGAGCGGCCTTACGCCTAAAAATTCGGGTTTATACCATATAACGCAGCTTGTCCATCATCAGCGGAATTTCTTCCTTAACGATGCCCGATTCGCACAACTGGGCGATGTCCTGATTGAAGGCTGCATAGAAATCGTCATCGTCCTGCCGGAAAAGCTGAACGCTTTTGGCATAGAGTTGCAGTGCATCGTTACGCTTTTGCTGAGCCCAGGCAACATGTCCCGCATTCAGGTAATCGAGTTTTGTAGGCTTCTGGTCAATAATTTTTGCATAGTAATTCTCTGCCTGACGGAATTTCCCGCTCAGAAAAGAGCACCAGGCAATGGCGCGCCACACTTTGGGGGTAGAGGTTGCCAATTCAACCTTGAAATAGTAGTTCAGCGCTTCGGGATAACGTTTTTCCTGTACAAATAGATGGCCTATTTGTAGCTGGATATTCCGGTTCTCGGGGTCGAGCGCTTCGGCGCGTTTGTAGTAATTAAGCGCCTCGTCGTAGTTGCGAAGCATCTTGTTGCAAAAAGCGATTTTGCGAGTCAGCCACAGCTGTTCGGGCAACAATGCTTCGGCCCGCAGGTAGTATTCGAGCGCCTGTCCGAAATCGCCGGATTGCTGCTTACAGTAACCCATTTTCTGAAACAGATCGGCTGCGACATCGGTAGCCGATAGTTTCTCAAACAACGAAAATGCTTCGTCGTAATATCCTTTGGCAAAATAGAACTCGGCGATCTGTAGCTGCTGCTCTTCCGACAAATGAAGCATGTCGAAGAACCAGCAGGAATGAAAACGCAACGACCAGTTGAACACCGGCATAAAATCGTTCCGGTAGGCAAAGAGCTTGAAGAAACGGTACAAATCCTGAAT
Source organism: Bacteroidota bacterium (assembly GCA_017860295.1). Taxonomy (GTDB): domain Bacteria; phylum Bacteroidota; class Bacteroidia; order Bacteroidales; family Paludibacteraceae; genus Microbacter. Next base: position 228,740 of record JAFNAS010000011.1, read on the forward strand.
ATATTGGTTTGAGATCTGGCGCTCACGAACCTCCGCCCCGACATTCAGATCCGCTTTTTTCATCTCTTCAATTTGCTCCGACTCCATTTTAAAAGCCTGCATCATCGAGTTGCGTTGGGTTTGTGCAATCTGTTTCATGCTGATGGCCAGCGAATATTTATCCGAATTGCAGAGGTAAGCGTTATTCAGAAGCAGCTCCATGAGCTGGCTGCTCTCCTCGAAAAGGCCGCCGATAGCCGAATTTGCCGAGTCGAAGGGTAAGAACCAGTTCGGCAGTTCGTTAAAAAACGGATAGTGCTTCAACTGCGCAAACGTGTTCATATAGACATCGGCGCCTTCCAGCTGAAGTTCGCTCATCTCCCGAAGCTTGTCGCCCATACCGCTTTTCTCAATCAGATTCTGCCATTCCGGATTTTTGTCCTCCCACTCTTCGGCAGAAGTCATGCTTTCCAGATCAATTTTATCTTTTACCTGCGGAGCTAATTTCATCATCTCAGGAATAATTTCCTGCTGCATCTTCTGCGAAATCTTATCGGTTTCCGATGTTCTTGCAAACTGGATAATGATAGTAACCAGTGTTTTCGCAAAGTACGGATCGTCATTCAACAGGGCAAGGCGCTGACGAATACCGTCGTAAAACGGAAGACGGGCATTGTAAATGGCCAACGCCGACGCCAGGCCGACCATGGCACGAAGCCGGACTTCGGGTTGCTGGTGCATACACGCATCGGCAAGCATTACTATCCGTTCGGGATTAAACTGCCGCAACAGATTGAGTGTCAGAGCCGATATGGCAAAAGATTTGTCGATCGGATCGATCACATCGCTGGCCAGCAATAAATTGAAACTGTCGGCATCCACCTCTTGTATCAGCCACAACGATCGGAACATTTCGAGACGTGTCTGTTCGTGCAATGCAATTTGTTCCTGCTTGTTTACTTGCTGATTCAACCCCTCTTCTATCAAAAAGGCAACCTCTTTATTGGTCGATTGCTCTTCCAGTGACGATACGATTGCCCTTAGGCTTCGCAACTGTGAACGGTGATACCGAATTTGCGAATAGTCGTACCCGCTAGAAAATTTTGTAAAAAGCTCTTCCTTGATCGTATCGGTCAGTAAAAACGCCTTTTTTACCAGGTTGTGATAGACCAGTTCGCGCTGCGGGTCATTTACCCCATCCACAGCATACTGAAGCATAAGGCGGTAGTTATTTTCCAACTCGTCAACCTGATCGACATATTCAACAAAATGAACGGTTTGAAGCCAGTTTCGCAACGAATCAATGGCCTGTTTAAGCTGCCTGTTTTTGAGATATACCAAAATTTCGGTGGCAGTCTGTTGCATCTCGTTTATCGTCATATCGGGTAATGGATTAAGCTGTTTGCTAAGGTAATATTAAACGACACTTTTTCTCTTTCATGTCGATAAAAAGTGGCGTATAATCACTCGCAAAAACCATGCCATGATTCTGTTTCAATTTATGGAACCCGTTTTCCCTGAAGGTTTGTCTTGTGCCAGAATCACATGACCGGTTGTGGCATGAATGAAGTAAATTTTATCTTTTTCTGCTTTCTGAGAAGAGAGCGGCAGGGTGTACTGGAACCGGCACTCCACGCGGCGAACCAATACTTTGTCGGGCGACATGCTGCGATAACTCTCTATCCGGGCTTTCATGCCATTCAGCCACTTCTGGCTCGACTCCAACTGCCCGATCTCCAGTGATAGGTTTTCACGCAGCGTCTCCATGTCGTATTTTACATACAACGTCTGCATCTGCAACAACTCTTTCAGAGTCTGGCTATTTTGCTTCAGCAGAGAGCTTACCGGTTGCTCCAAAGACTTTTCGATAAAAGCGAGGCTGTCTTTGACGGTAATTTGTCCAAGTGTTTTGGTTTCTAGGGGATAAAACTGAAAATCAGGATCGGATACCTGATTCTGTTCGTAACTCCATATTGCTTTTATATCGTTGTCGGAGCTACTGCAACCCAACAACAACCCACAGAAAAGCAAAAGGGTAGCAAATATAAAATTGCTGTTTTTCAGATGATTGACAACCGTATACGGAATAACTGACTTCGCTTCCGAATTACCCGATTTTGCTGATTTTGCGTAATCTTTCTTCATCAATAATCTTGATTTTCCGACCATCGACAGCAATAATTTTTTCTATTGCAAAATTGGATAAGGTACGAATGGCATTTGAGGTGGTCATGTTGGAAAGGCTGGCCAAATCGTCGCGCGAGAGGTAAATATTGAGCGTCGCTCCATCTTCTTCGAGCCCGTAACTATCAATCAGGAATAGTATCGACTCAGCCAAACGACCCCGGATATGCTTCTGAGTGAGGTTGACAGTACGTGTATCGGCAATGCCCAGATCGATTGCCATCGCCTTAATAAAAAACAGAGCCAGATCGTTATTCTCTTTCAAAAGCTTGAATATCACATCAGAAGGAACCATAAAAATGGTAGCGGCATCGACAGCGCACGCAGCCGTAAGGTAGGGTTCTTCGGCAAAAAAAGCGCGATAACCAAAATAATCGATCGGTTTAATCATCCTAACGATCTGACTGCGACCACCTACTCCATCTTTGTATACCTTTACCTTCCCTTTTACTAAACAAAGCAAATGAGTGGGAGAGTCTCCTTCACAGTAGATCATTTCATTGCGTTTGAACTGCTGTACCTTCGAATTGTTTCGTAAATAATCCAGTTGTTCTCCGGTCAACACATCCCAAATTCCGGGAAGGGACAGAATGGACAAATCCGTTGTCTGTTTCGGTGCCATAAAAACATGTTTTTCAACACAAATGTAAGCAATTTCAACAAAAAATCAATCCAATATATAAATCACTGTAAACATGTCAGTTAATTGTATTTTGCAAAAAATCGACCAGTTTTTTTACTGCATTTGCTCTGTGACTAATCGTATTTTTGACCGACAGATCAAGCTCGGCAAAACTTTTGTCATAGTTTTCAGGTACAAAAATAGGGTCGTATCCGAAGCCGTTAATCCCCTTTGGCTCACGCGAGATGATACCACGAACTTCGCCTTCAAATAGATATTCTGTCCCCTCTTTTATCAGGGCAATGACCGTCCGGAAACGGGCTTTCCTGTTCGATTCGTCCGATAGTTCTGCCAATAGCTTTCGCATATTGGCTCCTGCATCTTTATCGGCACCTGCATATCGGGCCGAATAAACCCCGGGGGCATTATTCAGCGCTTCCACTTCCAGCCCGGTATCGTCGGCAAAGCAATCTTTCCCGAAACGCTCATAAATATATCGAGCCTTTATCAGCGCATTTCCTTCCAGTGTATTTGCCGTTTCGGGGATGTCGTCAAAACATCCGATCTCTTTCATACTTAATATTTTGTATTTATTTTTGAGATATTCCGATACTTCGTGCAGTTTATGGTCGTTGTTGGTTGCAAATATAATTTCCATGCGGGGAACTCTTTTTAGTTGTCTGCTTCAAAATGGTCGAGGTAAAAGTTGCCATCTTCAAAAACGCCGTAGGTAAATTGGGTATACCAGTCGCCGATGATACACACCCGGCTGTTATTTTTCAGCATCAAATCGAGTAGGATATGGCGGTGCCCAAACACGAAAAGATCGATCTTTTCGCTTTCGGGAAATGCTTTGGCATAACGCACCAAGCACTCTTTATCCTCACCGAGATATTCGGCATAGTCATCCCGCTTGGGCTTTTTGCGGTTGGACTTTGACCACCCCAGTCCGAATCCGAGCCCTAATCGGGGAGGTACATACGAAAAGAGCTTTTGGCAAATTTTATTGTGAAAGATAGACTGAATAATTTTTACGCTTAAGGAATGATCGCCCAGACGATCGCCGTGGGCCAGATAAAGCCGCTTGCCGTCCCATTCAACGATTTCAGGTTCACGGTGCACTGTCAGTCCGACCTCTTGCTCCAGATAGCCGAACGTCCACATATCGTGATTGCCTGTGAAGTAGTGAATTTTTACGCCTCTATCCGATAACTCTCCAAGCTTACCCAAAAACCGTGTGAACCCTTTGGGTACAACAGTTTTATATTCATACCAGAAGTCGAACATGTCGCCCAACAGGTACAATTCCGAGGCATCTTCTTTAATAGAATCGAGCCAGCGGACAAGCTTCAGTTCGTGTTCGCGTGGGTTTTCTACAAGGCGTGACCCTAAATGGGCGTCTGATACAAAATAGATACGTTTCACTCGTTATTCAACTACTTTCAGATGAGGCAGGCAAAGCCCACCCGTTATTTATTTGTTGTTTCTTCTGTTTTTTTCGCAGCTTCTCCTCTGGTTGCCGGACGGGAAGTGCTCTGTACACGGCTTTCTGGCGAGCGAGACTGATTGATGTTTCTGCTCTGGGTTTGCCTTTGTATGTTATTGGATGGCTGCGTTTGTGTCTGTTTTTGAGGTGTTTCCGCCGACGGCTGACGAGTAGGAGTCTGACTGTCTGATCCGGATTGCGTCCTACGATTTTCTATTGAATTGCTATTCCATTGAGAAGGACGGGTCGCTTGCCCATTCTGATTGAGCTTGTCCCCGTTGTTTCGCTGAGTTCTGTTCGGAGTACTGGAGCTACTATTTTCTTGGACAGAATTGTTGCGTGATCCGTTTTGACCGTTGACCGACGAACGATTTCCCTTATTTTGTGATCCCGATCCCGTATTGTTACGATTTCCGTTATTATTATAACTCGGATTTCTGCGGGGAACGTAAATATCGTCGTTTTGTCCACTTTTGCGGTATCCCGAAGGTGTTCTGTCCGTCCGATAACTTCTCAAACTTTGCATAGGCCTGTCTCCATAATGATACATGGAGCGGTTGTAATATCCACGGCGATAGTCGTTGATGTGCTGTGAATAGTAGCGTGTCGGATTCTGGTCGTATACCGATACGATGACATAATTGGTGTTGTAACCGATGTGATACGAATAGGGAAGCTGAGACCCCGAGAGCCACATCCCTTCCTGATGCCACCAGTATATATTCAAATCCGGATTGTAATAGAAGTTCAAATCCGGACAAAAATAGTATGGATAATAGTTGACGTATGCTTCGCCATACTCATCTGTAACCGTTCCTGTAACAAAACAAGAAGATACTGTTACGGTCAGAATACACCCCACAAACAGTTTCAATAGAGTTCTCATAGCAGTGTGTTTTAATTTTGAAAGAGTTCTTATGCCCCTTTGAATCAAGTACAAAAGAGATGTTTGATTCCTCATTTCAGAGCAGTCCCAGTTCAAGTTTTGCTTCATCACTCATCATATCCCGATCCCAGGGGGGATCGAACACGAGATTGATGTTCAAACTCTTAACGCCTTCCACAGATTCTACTTTCATCCGGACATCTTCCAGAATAAAATCGGTGGCCGGACATCCGGGAGCCGTCAGCGTCATATCAAGATTGACATTGCCACCCTCTCCGATATCCACTTTATAAATCAAGCCAAGATCGTACACGTTGACCGGTATTTCGGGATCGAAAACCGTACGCAACATCTTGACGATATCTTCTTCCAATGCTAAAAATTCATTCATTGCTCAATTGTTTTCGGTTTAATTTTTGTGGCAACGTACCGTCATTTGGTAACCTTATTTAAAATAAAGATGCAAATAATTCCGGTTTCGTCTCACAAACTCATTTTGTTTATCAAACGCTCGGCTATAGCATATTCAAAGCCTCGCTGCAAAGCAAAATTCAGTAATTTTCCTCGTCTTTCGTAACTGCCTGATGCTTTGATTTCACGAACTTTTTTATGCAACAGTTCATCGAGTATTTGCTCGTACAAAGATACATCCATTTCGCCGAAAACCCCCTGCTGGATATTATCGGGAATTTGCTTCATTCGTAGTGCCTGCACTATTTTGACCTTCCCCCATTTGTTGAATCGTAATTTATCGTTGACAAACGCCCGGCAAAAACGCTCATTATCAATATATTTTTGTTCAACAAGATACGAAATGATTTTCTCTTTCTGACCAGCATCTGCACCCCAGGTCTGGAGCTTGGTCTCGACATCGGCAGTGCACGTTTCCTGTTTCGAACAATAAGCAGCTGCTTTTTTCAATAAAAAATCATACGCAATTTCCATATCTCGGTATCGGTCGTTATCAATTTTTCACCGCCTTTATCATTCGGGCATTGCCAAACAAATCGGTACGCAGCTCTACAAATCCGAACCCCATCTGTCGGAACAGCGCAACGGTTTCTTTCCCTTTTTCCCGGTTTATTTCGACATAAAGAGCCCCTTCGTGTTTCAGCGAGGCAAGTGCCTTTTTTCCAATCGCTTCGTAAAACAACAACGGGTCGGTATCGGGCACAAAGAGGGCAATCGAAGGCTCATAATCCAACACATTTGGTTGCATAGACAACTTTTCGCTTTCGAGTACATAGGGGGGATTGCTCACGAGAACATCAAGCGTATCAAGAGGATCGATCCATTTGTCAGACAAAGCATCGGCACAAAAAAAACGGACATTCGTTTTATTCAGGCGGCTGTTTCCGCGAGCCAGGGTCAGGGCATCTTCCGATATGTCGTAGGCCGATAGCGTGGCATCCGGCAGATTCTTTGCCAAAGCGATGGCAATGCAACCGCTGCCGGTACAAACGTCTGCGATACGGCAGGGGATATCTTTCCAGTCATTAACAATCCACTCTACCAGCTCTTCCGTTTCGGGGCGCGGAATCAACACGCGGCTGTCAACCTTCATCGTGAGACCGAAAAATTCGGTCTCGCCAAGCACGTATTGCAACGGTTCATGATTGTTGAGACGTGCTACTTGCTGCGCAATAATTTGCTCCTGTTCTGTAGTAAAAATCAGAGAATTGTCCGAAAGCAACTGAACCCGCGACAAACCGGTAACGTGTTCGCACAGAGTTATGGCAACGGCACGCGCTTCGTTTGCCGGCAAAACGGAACTCAAATCTCCGATTATATTTTTAATACGGTTCATTTAAATAAATCAGTAGGTAACGCAAATTTAAGAAAAAAAATGGTTCATGTTGCCAATCCGTTTTTTTAAGATGCCGTCACCTCATTTTTTGTTACCTTTGCACTCCAAATTTAAAACACAAGAGATGGATAGATTACGGTTTATCAGTTTTGCAAGTGGAAGCAACGGAAACTGCTTCTTTGTAGGCAATGCTTCGCAAGGAATACTGATAGATGCCGGAATCGGCATTCGCACCATGAAGAAGCGGTTGAAAGAGATCGGAATGGATTTTTCGGATATTTTGGGCGTTTTTATCACCCACGACCATTTCGATCATATTAAATCTGTTAAACCGTTGGTGGAGAAAATGCTGGTGCCAATATACGGCACCAAAGAGACGCTCTCTTCGATTACTCAGTTGCAGCAAATGGGGGAGCAGTTTCAGGCTGGGCAACGTGTTATTAGCAAGGAAGAACCTGTGATTATCGGCGATTGGCGGGTAACGGCGTTTGAGGTTTCTCACGATGGAACCGATAATGTCGGCTATTGTGTCGAATATAAAGATAAAGTATTTACACTGGCTACCGACCTGGGATATGTGTGTGAAAATTCGGCACGCCATATCGCTGAGGCCAACTACCTGGTTCTTGAGGCCAACTACGACGAAGAGATGCTGGCAAACGGACCCTATCCGTATATGCTGCAAGAGCGCATTCGTAGCAACACCGGTCACTTGAGCAACAGCGATGCCGGTCGTTTTCTGGCAGATAATTATTCGGAAAAACTGGAATACATCTACCTCTGCCACCTGAGCCATTCGAACAATCTGCCGGAACTGGCCTACTGTACGGTAAGCGAACTGCTGTCCGACAAGGGTATTATTATCGGGAAAGATGTTGAACTGGTCACCCTCGAACGGACATCTCCGTCCAAACTGTACGTTTTCGACTGAAGAGCATTTACTTCAATAGTTCCTCAAGTTTAGCCACCATCGCCTTAAACTCGGTTTCGTTGTAGAGTCGTGTCATAAAGACAATTCTTCCCTCTTTATCGATGATGACGTTGCGGGTAACTCCGGCTTCTTTATTGGCATATAGCTGAAAATGAGCTGCTCCCGGATCAAGCGCCATCGGGTAGGTAATTCCCGTTGTCAGGACGAAATTTTTTGCCACATCGAGTGGTTCGTCGCGGTCGATGGCATAGAGCGCAAACGAAGGATTCGATTTCCAGCGTTGCCAGATATCGCGTTCGATAAAAGGCATCTCCTTACGGCAAACGCTGCACCAACTTGCCGTAAACTGAAGCATCACCACTTTTCCTCGCAACGACCACAAATTCACCGTACGCCCGTCGGTAAGCGTCATGGTGAAACCGGGCGCTGTCTGACCAAGTTTGACGATATAGCCTCTGTCGGAAGATTCTTGTTGAGGAGTAATTGATGCCGACTGAGAGAATACGAAATAACTGTTCGCGAAAAACAGAAATAAAACGGAATAAAATAATTTCATGTTTACTTATTGCTTTGAGATAGATTCCATCCATGTAATTATTGATTGTGCACTTGCGCTGACATTTTCACAACTATAATCACCTGACTGTTTTAATACAACTTTTTTATACTTACCTTTCGTGGAATCATAATAATAGCAGATGTATGACACAGTTCCGCCATCGCATCCCACCCATCCATTATCCGATATTTTACCGGAAAGCGCAGAAGGAATTAACGACCTGTAATGCGACAGAGTTGCCAGGGGAATAGTCCGGATAGTTGAATCGCAATATAAAATATTGTTAGACAAAGCATCCTGAGTTATATACCCACCGTCTTCATCTGAATTCCATGTTTTTGGATTGTGAAAAGATAAAACCCGGCCATCCTCATCAATCAACCATCCTTGCCGCACATAACCCCAAGCGTAATTCAGATAGGACAACTCAAAATAGGCTTTTTTTTCATATGTTGCACTGGAACTACAGCCCGCAAGCAACAAAACGACAGTGAACAAAAGGTAAATTTTTTTCATAAAGCAATCGTATTTTGTATATAGATGCCATAAACATGCATAACGATGCATTTCATTACCTACGAAGGACTGATAATATGAGAATTATATAAATAAGATTCTCATTTCACCCTATGCGTAAAAAACGCTAACTTTGCAAAGTTATTAAAACGTTTTTGATTGACCAGTAGATGATTGAAATTATTCCTGCCATCGACATCATTGATGGTAAATGTGTACGGCTTTCTCAGGGCGATTACCAGCAAAAAAAAGTATATAACGAGCAACCTCTCGAGGTGGCAAAGGAGTTTGCCGATGCCGGTATACGTCGTTTGCATGTGGTCGATCTCGATGGTGCCAAGGCACAACACATTGTCAACCATAAAGTACTGGAAACCATTGCCACGCACACCGATTTGGTTATCGATTTCGGAGGTGGTCTCAAAAGCGACGACGACCTGCGCATTGCCTTTGAATGCGGAGCGGCTATGGTAACCGGTGGTAGTATCGCCGTGAAACAGCCGGAGGTTTTTTCGCACTGGATCGAACGTTACGGTGTGGAGCGAATTATTCTGGGTGCCGACGTGCATAACGAAAAAATTGCCGTAAGCGGCTGGCTCGAAACCACCGACAACGACCTGATGCCGTTTATCGAAGGCTATTGCAAACAAGGAATCCAAAAGGTGCTCTGTACCGATATTGCCAAAGATGGCATGTTGACGGGTACTTCGGTCGATCTTTACAAAAAAATAATGGCTCATTTTCCGGCTTTGCAACTGATTGCAAGCGGAGGAGTGAGCGACATTGCCGACATCGAAGCACTCGACGAAGCGGGAATTCCATCGGTGGTATTTGGCAAGGCCATTTACGAGGGACGAATTAAACTATCAGAATTACAACGATTTATATAAAAGAAAGATTCATTTCTCTTTCAAACAATGCATATGAAGTTAGATTTTGCAAAAGGCAACGGCTTGATTCCTGCCATCATTCAGGATGCCGTAACCAATAAGGTGCTCATGTTGGGATACATGAACGAAGAGGCTTACGAAAAAACCGTGACAACCAAACAGGTTACATTTTTCAGCCGTACCAAAAACCGTCTGTGGACAAAAGGAGAAGAGAGCGGCAATTTCTTGAATGTCGTTTCGATGGCTCCCGATTGCGATAACGATACCTTGCTTATCAAGGTACATCCCGTAGGTCCGGTTTGCCATACTGGTGCTGATACCTGCTGGAACGAAACCAATGTGGATGATATCCAGTTCCTGCGTTACTTGCAGGACTTTATCGATAAACGTAAAAAAGAGATGCCCGAAGGTTCGTACACCACTTCGCTGTTCAACAAAGGCATCAACCGTATGGCTCAAAAGGTAGGTGAAGAGGCCGTCGAGACTGTCATCGAAGCTACCAATGGCACCGACGACCGCATGATTTACGAAGCTTCCGACCTGATTTATCACCTCATCGTGTTGCTGACATCGAAAGGATACCGCATCGAAGATTTAGCAAACGAACTGAAAAAGAGACACAAAGAGTAATCAATTCGATAATTTGAAAGTGTGTCAATTTGCAAATCATCGAATTGGCTCATTTTCAAATTTTCAAATTTTCAAATTGATAGATGAACTATTACAGCACCAACCACCAGTCGCCGATAGCTTCGTTGCAGGAGGCCGTTGTGAAAGGACTGGCTCCCGATAAAGGGCTTTACATGCCTGAAAAAATCAAGGCTTTGCCTGCCGGATTTTTCGAAACGATCGACCAACTCTCTTTTCAGGAAATTGCCTACCGCGTTGCCGATGCATTTTTCGGAGAAGATATCGAGGCCGATACCCTGAAGCAAATCGTTTACGATACGCTCAGTTTCGAAACTCCGGTTGTCAAGGTAGAAGAAAACATCTACAGTCTTGAACTTTTCCACGGACCCACACTCGCGTTCAAAGACGTGGGAGGCCGCTTTATGGCTCGTTTGCTGGGATATTTCATCAAAAAACAGGGGCAAACCGACGTCAACGTGTTGGTGGCAACTTCGGGCGATACCGGAAGCGCCGTTGCCAACGGGTTCCTTGGCGTAGAGGGAATTCATGTCTATGTTCTCTATCCCAAAGGGCTGGTGAGCGAAATTCAGGAGAAGCAGTTTACCACGCTGGGTAAAAATATCACCGCTTTGGAAGTCGACGGCACGTTCGACGATTGCCAGCGCCTGGTAAAATCGGCCTTCATGGATGAAGAGCTGAATGCCAGACTGAACCTGACTTCGGCCAACTCCATCAACGTAGCGCGTTTTCTTCCGCAGGCATTTTACTACTTCAACGCTTATGCCCAGCTCAAGAAACAGGGAAAAGCCGATAATCTGGTGGTTTGCGTACCGAGCGGTAATTTCGGCAACATCACGGCCGGACTTTTCGGCAAACGGATGGGATTGCCCATCAAACGCTTCATTGCCGCCAATAACGAGAACGACATCTTCTTACAATATCTCGAAACAGGAAAATATTCTCCCCGTCCTTCGGTGGCTACCATCGCCAACGCCATGGATGTGGGTGACCCGAGCAACTTTGCCCGTGTGCTTGACCTCTACGGCAATTCGCATGAAAAAATTTCGGCTGACATTTCAGGCTGTCGTTACCTCGACAAACAGATCCGTGCAACGGTGAAGAGCTGTTACCAATCGACCGGTTATCTGCTCGATCCGCACGGAGCCTGCGGCTATCAGGCCTTGAAAGAGGGTTTGAAGGAGGGCGAAACAGGGGTTTTCCTCGAAACGGCTCATCCGGCAAAATTTGTTGGAACTGTCGAAGCAATCATTGGAGAGAAAGTTTCTATTCCTGAAAAGTTGCAGGAGTTTATGAAAGGAGAAAAACTCAGCATCGAACTTTCAAAAGAGTTTGCCGATTTTAAAAATTTCTTGTTGAAATAATTTTTTGTTGAAAAACTTCGTTTGCGTAGGTATGAATTTATTTAGCCGAATATTGAAAGATGATAGGGAAGCAATATACTCTGGCTTTGGTCATATTTGGGCTGACGTTTTCTTCCGTTTACGGATTAAACATCGACTCGCTGCTGAATCGATTCTCACGTCTCAATTTCTACGTTATCCCTACGCTTTCATATCAAACGGAGACAGGAAATCAATTTGGTCTTAACGGGGGATACTATTTCCGGTTTATCGATTCTACAAAAATCAGTAACCTTACTTTCAGTCAGATCTTCACGCAAAAGCAACAATATTCGGTCAGTTTATCTCCCCGCCTCTATTTAGGCGGAGGAGGAAAATGGACTGTGTTTGGCAATATCTCTGCTCAAAATTTTCCGACCAGTTTTCTTGGAATCGGAAATAACCGGAAACTATTACTGCCGACTGCCATTGCATATACTTCACGTAATTATTCGTTTTATTTTCAATTCCAACGCTTTCTCGACAAGCATATCAGTATGGGTCTTCAGGTTGCACTCCGAAGTGAGAAGCCTGTCGTAGATGATAGTCTGAAATTCAAAGCGATGGGAATTCACGTCACTGGATGGAAACCCTATTTCTTGCTTGGTTTCGGGGGAGTGATCACCTACGATTCTCGCGACAATCTTTTTTATCCTACGAAAGGAATCCTAGGCAGCGCCAGTCTTGTCCATTACGATCCGATTTGGGGCAGTACATACAATATTGTGCAAATCAACCTGGATTTCCGTCAATATATTGCTATTTATGAGCAACATGTATTTGCTTGGCAATTTGTCACCGATTGGCGACTCGGGAACTTGGTTCCCTTTCAAATGCTAACCACCATTGGTGGAAATCAACTCCTGCGGGGTGTTCCCAACGGCCTTTTCCGCGATAATGTGATGGCGGCAGTGCAGGGTGAGTACAGATTTCCTATTTACAAAGTGTTGCGAGGAGCCGTTTTTGGGTCTTCAGGCGATGTTTTCAACAGCAACAACATGGCGATTAACCGTCTTAAAACATCGTATGGCGCCGGCATACGCTTCAAAATAACACGGGGCAAGATAAACGTGAGCGGACGTTGGGACATCACGCATACCAATGTCGATAAAGGCTTTCAGTTTTTTATGACGGCCATGGAGGCATTTTGATCCATCTCGTGCATCATTCCGTTGAATTTTGGCCAATCGAACAGCCAGGGATCGGTTTTCCGATCGGGTGCAATATTGTTGTGTCCGACAATATAGTTGATCGGATAACGGGTTTTGATGTCTTTTACCAGATCGACTAATGATTTGTATTGCAATTCGGTAGGAGGATCGGTAGGCGAATTGAGCAATTCAATACCAATGGAAGTACGGTTGAGCATTTTGCGTCCGTTTTGAGGAAGGACGCTTCTGCCGGCCTGATAGGCAATATCTTTTTCTTCCACAAGACGATAAACAGTCCCCTGGCGGTCAATCATATAGTGAGATGCCACTTTGTACTGCCGGAAAACAGCAATTGCATGTTCAACATTATACGGATCGCCTTCAGTACAATACGTTGAATGAATAACAATTACATCAACAGTTCTCGACAATTTCACCTGATGACCGAATTTTATTTGGGACGTGTAATCAACTATCTCAGGCGATGAGGCAAAAACTGCAGCAGCAAAAAAAGAAACTAAAAGAGAGCAAAATATTCTCATAATCATTCAAATAGAATGCAAAGGTAATCGTTTTACGAATGACAAAAAAATAGTAACTTTGCAGTCCTGTTTTTGCAGCCGAATGCATTGACTTTTGCCGATTTACTTTCAAATCACAAGTTATCCGGTTATCTCCGGCTTCAAAAATTTTCAATTTAACAATTCAACGATTCAACATTTTACAATAATGGCACAACAAGAAGATGTTTTTAAAAAATTAGTAGCGCACTGTAAAGAGTACGGTTTTGTATTCCCTTCGAGCGAAATTTACGACGGACTTGCAGCCGTATACGATTACGGACAAAACGGCGTTGAACTGAAAAACAATATCAAAAAATATTGGTGGGACAGCATGGTGTTGCTCCACGAAAACGTGGTAGGCCTCGATGCTGCCATCTTTATGCATCCCACAACATGGAAAGCCTCGGGTCACGTAGATGCCTTTAACGATCCGCTTATCGACAACAAAGACTCTAAGAAACGTTATCGTGCCGACGTGCTAATCGAAGACCTACTGGCCAAATACGACGATAAAATTGAAAAAGAGGTAGAAAAAGCTGCGAAACGTTTCGGCGAATCATTCGACGCGACTCTTTATCGTCAGACCAATACGCGTGTTCTGGAACACCAGGCAAAACGTGATGAAATTCACAGCCGTTTTGTAAAAGCATTGAATGATAGCGATCTGGCAGAGTTGAAACAAATTATTGTCGACTATGATGTGGTTTGTCCTATCAGCGGAACCAAAAACTGGACTGACGTTCGCCAGTTCAACCTGATGTTCTCTACCGAAATGGGATCTACAGCCGACGGTTCGATGAAGATTTACCTCCGTCCCGAAACCGCTCAGGGTATTTTTGTGAACTACCTCAACGTACAGAAAACCGGTCGAATGAAGATTCCTTTCGGTATCGCTCAGATCGGTAAAGCATTCCGTAACGAAATCGTTGCCCGTCAGTTTATCTTCCGTATGCGTGAATTCGAGCAGATGGAGATGCAGTTCTTCGTACGCCCTGGCACCGAAATGGAGTGGTTCAAAAAATGGAAGGAAACCCGTCTGAAATGGCATAAAGCGCTCGGTCTGGGCGACCAAAAATACCGTTTCCACGATCACGACAAACTGGCACACTATGCCAATGCCGCTACCGATATTGAATTCGAGATGCCGTTCGGCTTTAAGGAGGTGGAAGGAATTCACTCTCGTACTAATTTCGACCTGAGCAGCCACGAAAAATATTCGGGTAAGAGCATCAAATATTTCGATCCCGAGCTCAACGAATCGTACACTCCGTATGTTATCGAAACCTCGATTGGAGTAGACCGTACATTCCTCTCCATCATGGCAGCTTCGTACACCGAAGAACAGCTCGAAAACGGAGAGAGCCGTGTGGTATTGAAACTTCCGGCAGTGTTGGCTCCGATCAAATTGGCGGTTTTGCCTCTGGTAAAAAAAGACGGGCTACCCGAGAAAGCACGCGAAATCATGAATAGCCTGAAGTTCGACTTCAAATGCCAGTACGACGAAAAAGATTCCATCGGGAAACGCTACCGTCGTCAGGATGCCATCGGTACCCCTTTCTGCGTGACAGTGGATCATGATTCATTGACCGATAACACTGTAACCATTCGTTACCGCGACACCATGCAACAGGAACGCGTTCCGGTGGAAAAACTGCATGAACTAATCGGACAGAAAGTCTCTATGAAACAACTTTTCAAGAAGATTGTTGAGTAGGAGGGGTAACCACTAACGCAGATAGGGAGGCTGACTCAATTCTTTTTTGAGACAGCCTCTTTTTATTTCTTCAAACCCTGCAAAATAGTACATCAAAAAAAGTTCAGTTAAACGATCGTTTTTTTGCATTTCTCCTTCAATGCAAAAAGAGCAGACCCGTAAGCCCGCTCTTTTATTATCAGATGGTTGTTCTACCTTTTTTTGGCGACTAATAATAAATAGAATAAAGAATGCTGTTACCAATGCCAATAATTTAGGAATTTCTCCAATCATTTCATGCCAGGTATATGCGTATTGACAAATATTAATGCAGTGCGCAGATTTCCTCTTATCCATTTATCGACTAAGAAGAAAGCAAAAGATATAGGTTGCTGTATCCGATATTATTTTACTTTTGTTCTTCATTGTTGGGCTTTGGTGTATTTTGTTGAGCGGGTGTTGTTACGTTTAGATTTGGCAAATCTTTCTGGTTATTTAATATTTCAATAAATGTAACAAACGTTTGAGTAACAACCTCCATTTGCTTTACACGCTACGACGAACCGAGGCGTAGGCCATGCAGGGGACCAATGTTTTGCCTATTTATACGCTCGATGAGAGTTCTCACAGTCGCATCAACCCCATCTATTATTACCACCATCTTCACCGGCGGCATGCTCGGTCCCTTTGTTGGATAGCTTGGCTGGCAGGCCGGCGACTGATTCTGGGTAATGTCGCAAATGCTCACTTGAGGGGTAATGATCCTGTTGATTTTGACCCTCGCATGACTCAAAAAACCTAATCAGAGCACACTAGACGGTTGAACAGACTCTTCACCGTTTGCAAAGCCCTGTCTACAGCTGTTGAACCCATTTTACACCAAGAAGCCCTGTCAATACTTGTTGAACCCTCTTTACATCAAGTGTAAAGCCCTCTCGACAACCGTGCGCACCATTCTGCTGACACTGAAATGCCCTTTCGGCAACTGTGGAGACCCGTTGCCGGTAATGAAGTGCCATTTTGGGTTGTTATTTGCCATATCAAATCGATAGACAACCATGACAATAGCATGCTGCAAGGATTTTACCTCCCATGAAAAATCCGTACCTTTGCATCCTTAAAAATAGTGGAACCATGAATGTTGAACAGTTATATCAATACTTTATAACGTGTACTTCGGTCACTACCGATAGCCGTAATTGTCCGGAAGGATCATTGTTTTTTGCTCTCAAAGGAGAAAATTTCGACGGAAATAAATTTGCCTTATCGTCACTTGAGAGGGGTTGCCGTTATGCGGTGGTGGATGATGAGCAATATGCTATCGACAGTCGCTTTTTGTTGGTCGGTAATTGTCTGGAAGCGCTTCAGCAGTTGGCAAAGATGCACCGGCGCCGGTTGAAAACGCCGGTCATAGGCATTACAGGCACCAACGGGAAGACCACCACCAAAGAGCTGATAGCTACGGTGCTTTCTCAAAAATTCAATACGCTCTTTACGCAGGGTAACTTCAACAACCATATCGGGGTGCCGCTCACGCTGCTTCAGCTGAAACCGGAACACGAGATGGCGGTTATCGAGATGGGAGCCAACCATCCCGGCGAGATTAAAACCCTGGCGAATATTGCCTGCCCCGATTTTGGAATTATAACCAATGTGGGAAAAGCGCATCTCGAAGGTTTCGGTTCGTTCGAAGGGGTGATCCGCACCAAAGGCGAGCTTTACGACTACATTCGTGCCAATGGAGGTTCGCTTTTTGTCAACCTCGACAATCCGATTTTAACCGATCTTTCGGCGAATATTTCACGCGTTGGTTATGCAATTAGCTCCAAGGAAGCTGTCGTAAAGGGGAGCGTTATCTCCGGCGGCCCGTTCCTCAAACTGGACTGGAAGAAGAGCAATGAAGAGTCCGGCTACATGGTGAATACCAACCTTATTGGTGAATACAATGCCGAAAATGTATTGGCAGCGATCTGTATCGGTTTGCATTTTGGGGTAACTCCGGGGCAGATCAACCGGGCGCTTGAAGATTACCAACCTACCAACAACCGGTCGCAATTTAAGGAGACGGAGAAAAACCACCTGATTATCGACGCGTACAATGCCAACCCTACCAGCATGAATGCCTCCATCATCAATTTCGGCCATATGAACGCAGCAAAGAAAGCGGTGATTTTGGGCGATATGTTCGAACTGGGCGATCAGTCGCACCAGGAGCATCAAAAGATTGTCGACCTGCTTGAAAAATCTGCTTTCGACAAGGTGATTCTGGTAGGCGAACGTTTCGGTGCGATTCCATCGGATTTTATAAAAATTGCAGATACCGCCTCTCTGATCGCTTACATGGAAAAGGAGCAACTTTCGGGCTACACGGTGCTTGTAAAAGGATCGCACGGAATGCGCCTCGATAAATGCGTAGATCAGTTATAAATGATGAATTATTAATTATGAATCATGGAGTTATGACTTCATCTTCAAATTTTCAAATCCTCAAATTTTCACATTGAGCTATGGACGCTATCGAAGAGTATATTCTACAGCATATAGATCCCGAAGATGAGTTGTTGTCGACGCTTTTTCGCGAGACGCACCTCACGCAGATCAATCCGCGGATGGCATCCGGGCATATTCAGGGTCGGATGCTGACCATGCTCTGCCGGATGCTGAAGCCGAAACGTATTCTGGAGCTGGGTACCTTTACCGGCTATTCGGCGTTGTGCATGGCCGAGGCGTTGCCCGACGACGGAGAGCTCCATACCGTGGAGGTTGACGATGAAATGGAGCCATTTATAACGAAATATTTCAGCCGTTCTCCTTACGGGGGAAAAATAATACTGCATATTGGCGATGCGCAGCAAGTCATTCCCACGCTTACCGGATTGTTTGATCTGGTCTTTATGGATGCCGATAAGCGGCAGTATGTGGAGGACTACGAAGCGGTGTTGCCATTGGTACCTGCGGGAGGCTTTATTTTTGCCGACAATACGCTCTGGAGCGGAAAGGTACTGTACGAACCGGCTTCGGGAGATAAGCAGACTGCCGGAATTCGTCGCTTCAACGATTATATTGCTGCCGATGCTCGCGTGGAGAAAGTGATTTTGCCTATTCGCGACGGCATGACCATTCTGATGAAAAAATAGCACAGATTTGAGAATGAACTTATCGGTACATTCATTCATCTCAAAATCCTCAAATTGATTTTATGTCCCGCAACCTGATATTATTTACGGTTCTCTTATTATTTTGCCTGCTGTTGTTGTTGACCGATATAGCTTTTGGCAGTATACCGATTTCGCTGCATAACTTGTGGCAGACTTTCCTTCATCCCGAAACCGATTCGCTCTACAAAAACATTGTGTTTGATTTCCGACTGCCCAAAGCGTTGACGGCCATATTGTGTGGTGCTGCTTTGTCGGTGGCGGGCTTACTGATGCAGACTCTTTTTCGGAATCCGCTGGCCGGACCCGATGTATTGGGGATAAGTTCGGGGGCAAGCATGGGTGTGGCGCTTTACGTGATGGCAGCTTCGTGGTGGTCGGCTTCGTTGTTGCAAAGTAGCTGGGGAATGGTAGGAGCAGCCGTAATCGGAGCGTTATTGGTATTGATGCTTACATTGGCTGTGGCTACACGTATTCGTCAGTCAGTAACTCTGCTCATAGTGGGGTTGATGTTTGCCAGCGTTGCGGGAGCTGTGGTCAGTATTTTGCAAAATTTCAGCAATCCCGATGCTGTAAAACTTTTTGTCGTGTGGACATTCGGTAGCCTCAGTGCCGTTACGTGGGCGCAAATGGAGCTTTTGATCCCGATTATACTAGTGGGGTTGATACTGACTTTCTGGCTGCAGAAAAGTCTTAACGTAATGTTACTCGGTGAGCATTATGCGCGTGGACTGGGCATCTCCGTTACTATCGTCCGGGTAGCTATAATTCTTATTACAGGAGTATTGGCAGGTACCATAACGGCATTTACCGGGCCCATTGCTTTTATCGGTGTGGCGGTTCCTCACCTTGCACGGGGCATTTTCGGCACGTCCAATCATCGTATTGCTATTCCGGGAACGATACTGTGTGGTGCTGCCCTTCTGTTGCTGTGTGATGTTATTTCGCAGCAAACTACCTATCCGTTGCCGCTGAATGCCGTGAGTGCCTTGTTCGGAGCGCCGATGATTATTTGGATTGTATTAAAACAACGCTAATGGAACCTGCAGAAACGAAATATTCTCCCTTGCGCACCAGCAATCTTGCCATTGGATATACCGGAAGCAACCGACTGACGATAGTGCAGCAGCATCTCGATCTTGAACTTTTTCCCGGTGAAATAGTCTGTATGATAGGTCCCAACGGATGTGGTAAATCTACTTTGCTGCGCACGTTGGGTGGATTGCAACGTCCGATTACTGGTTCGATATTGGTTGACGGTAAAAATCTGGAAACGCTTTCGGCACACGACAGAGCCGAATCGCTTGCCCTCACGCTGACCGATAGGGTAGAAGTGGATAAAATGCTGGTTTATGAAATTGTTGCCATGGGTCGATATCCCTATACGAACCGTTTTGGCAGACTGACCGATATCGACAAAGCAATTGTTGCCGAAGCGCTGGCTCAGGTACATCTCGAAGAAAAAGCTCAACGCTACATCAGCGAATTGTCGGATGGAGAAAGACAGCGTGCCATGATTGCAAAAGTGTTGGCTCAGGCTACTCCTTTGCTCTTTTTCGACGAACCTACTGCGCATCTCGATCTGCCCAACCGCGTGTCGATTATGCTATTGCTGACAAGACTTGCCAAGAATACCGGAAAGGCGATTCTGCTGTCGACTCACGAATTGGAACTGGCCATGCAGGTGGCCGACAAACTCTGGCTGATGAACGACCGCGGAGTGCGCATTGGAACTCCCGATCAGTTGATTGCAGATGGAAGTTTTGAAAATGTTTTCAAAAGCGATCAATTCTTTTTTGACGTCAAAACAGGCCGGTTTACAGTGAATAAATAATGTGCCTATGTTTTTAATGATGAGTTTAATATTTGTTCTGGGCTATGTTTTTATTGCGATGGAACATCCGCTGAAAATTGATAAAACAGCGTCAGCTTTGATTATCGGCGTATTATGCTGGGTGGTCTATATGTTGGGTGCAGAGCAAATTTTATCGTTAGGTTATAGTTCTTCCTGGAGACAATTTTTGTCCCTTTACCCCAATTTGCATGGTTCGGAGGCAGTTCACACGTTTATTGCCGATTACGAGATAACGAGGCATCTTGGCGATATATCGGAAATTTTGTTTTTTCTGCTGGGAGCTATGACCATTGTAGAGGTAATAGATCAGCATCAGGGGTTTAAGGTGATTACCGACAAAATTGAAACGACTAATAAAGTCAAATTGTTGTGGCTCGTCGGATTTCTTACCTTTTTTCTCTCTGCATTGCTTGATAATTTGACGACTACAATTGTGATGGTAGCTTTATTGCGAAAATTAATCAACCACAAGCAAACTCGCTGGATTTTTGCGAGCATGGTTGTATTAACTGCCAATGCAGGTGGTGCTTGGTCTCCCATAGGGGATGTTACGACCATCATGTTGTGGATTGGCGGGCAAATAACTTCTTTGAAAATCATTGAAGGAGTCTTCCTCCCGTCGTTAGCATGTGCGATTGTCCCATTGGTTATACTTTCTTTTTTTGTAAAAGGGAAAGTAGTCCGTCCGAAAAATGCGGCATCCGACAAAGAATTTTCTACACCAACCGAACGTATTGGCATATTGGTTTTAGGTGGTTTTGGATTGTTATCTGTTCCTGTTTTCAAGGCAGTTACTCATTTGCCGCCTTATTTGGGAATGTTGCTTTCGTTGGGATTAATTTGGATTATTTCCGATATTGTTTTCAGAAATAAGCCCGATGAGATCAAGTATAAACTAAAAGTTTCTGCCGTTCTTCAGCGAGTTGATGTACCTACCGTATTGTTCTTTTTGGGAATATTGTCTGCTGTAACAGCATTGCAGTCGGCCGGACAACTTAATTTGTTGGCACATTATCTGGATGATAAATTGCATAATGTTTACCTGATCGATATGGCCATCGGAGTTTTATCTTCTGTTATTGACAATGTACCTCTTGTAGCAGGTGCAATGGGAATGTATCCTATGACCGACGCCTCTGCAGTGGGTTATCTTGCCAATTTTGTACAAGATGGGACGTTCTGGGAATTTCTTGCCTATACGTCAGGAACCGGAGGGAGTATTCTTATTATAGGATCTGCTGCCGGTATTGCCGCTATGGGTATGGAAAAAATAGAATTTCTCTGGTATTTAAAACATATATCCTGGCTGGCTCTGGTCGGTTATTTGTCTGGTTGTTTGGTTTATTTTCTAATGCACTAATGCTATTCTTGTGCTTTTGCATAAAGCGATATGCCGATAATCATGAAAATAATGTTGGGCAACCACACGGCTAAAAGTGGCGGCAGACTACCGTTGGCGGCAAAGGTGGCCGATACGGTGTTGAAAAGAATATAAAGCGCACTAAGTGCGATTCCGATACCGATTTGCAGTCCGATACCTCCCCGTACTTTTCGAGATGAAAGCGACACTCCAATTAATGTCAGGATAAAGGCAGCCAGTGGGTTGGCAAAGCGGCGGTAATATTCAACCAGAAACGCACCTGTGTTTCCCACTCCACGACTTTTCTGTCGGTTGATATACCCTGAAAGAGCACCGTTGGTCATTTGCGGAGCTTCGCGCGAAGTGATGAAAAAATCGCCCGGTTGCATCATGAGTGTAGTATCCAACCTGTCTCCACGTTTGATATCTTCATGAAGTCCTTTGAAATCGCGGATTAAATAATTTTTTACAGTCCATCTGTATCCCGATTTCCATCGGATGCTATCGGCAGTCATACGCGAAACAAGCGTTTTGCCCTCGAATTTATCCAACGAGAAACGGCATCCCACATTACTCTGTTGCTCATACCGTTCGATATAGGCGACCACTCCTTTATCTACCTGCATCTGTACATTATGAGCATTATCCCTGCTCACTGGTTTCACATACGTGTTCTCAAATTTTAAACGCACCTGATTGGCCGGCGGAATGATGTAACCGCTCAGAATAAAGGTAAGCATAGCAATAATGGCGGCTGAAAGGAAATAGGGATACATCAACCGTTTGAAGCTGACACCGCTCGAGAGGATAGCAATAATTTCGGTATTGTCTGCCAGTTTCGAGGTAAAAAAGATCACCGCGATAAACGTGAACAGTGGGCTGAACAAGTTTATGAAGTAAGGGATGAAGTTGATGTAATAGCTGAAAATAATTGCCTTTAACGGTGCATGGTGGTCGTAGAAATTGTCCAGTTTTTCACTAGTGTCTATCACTATTACAATGCTTATAATCAAAATAATAGAAAAGAAATATGTGCCGATGAATTTGCGGATAATATATTTATCGATCTTTTTGATGTGCCATAATTCCAGCAAATTTTGTTTGACTTCGTCCCAGGATTGTGGCAGATTGGCAAAAATTTTCTGGATTTGCGATGTGACGGTATTTATGGAGGGAACCTTCATTTTGTACAGTTGCTCTTAGAGGGTAATGGATGAGAGGTTGAAGCTCTCTTTTATGCGGTATTTGTCTTTTACTAAATCGACACGGCAACATTCGGTGTAGGCATCGTGTTCAAAAAAGAGAATCTGATTTTTGGCTGCCGCTTCCGACAATAATTGCTCCTTGTCTTGCATGGAGGTAATGGGGAATGTGTCGTAGGCCGAAACCCAGGCAAGCGGTAGGCTGGCCGCCATCGGAATCACATCGCCCACGTAGACGAGTGCTTCGTTTGGGGTGAAAACGTAAGGCACCAGCTGTCCGGTGGTGTGCCCGTTCATCACTTTCAACAGCACCTCGTTGCAAATGCGCGTATCAGTCTCGACAAGTTTAAGTTTGCCGGCGTCGGCTACGGGCATCATGTTCTCTTTAAAGTACGAATCGCCTTCGCGCACGTTGGGATTCAGAAAATTCTTCCATTGCGTTTCACCCACCCATACATCTGCATTGGGGAAGGTGAGTTCGTAACCGGTTTTGTCCGGGTTGAACCGCGTGTTGCCGCCGCAGTGGTCGAAGTGGAGGTGAGTCATCACCACATCGGTAATATCTTCGCAGGTATATCCCAATGTTGCCAGGTTCGTGTCGAAATCGATGATTCCCTGAAATCCGTAATATTTCAGGTATTGTAATTGTTTATCGCCGGTTCCGCTATCGATTAAAATGCGTTTTTTCCCCGTATCAATCAGCAATAAACGCATGGCAAGTTTGCAAAAATTGTCTTCGTCGCAGGGGTAACGCTTCTGCCAGACGCGTTTCGGAACCACTCCAAAAATTGCTCCGCCGTCGCAGTGAAAAAAACCTGCTTCTATTTTAGCAATCTTCATAAAATCGTTGTAATTTTGCGGCGAAATTAGAAAGAATAGTTAGAACCGCAAAATATAGCTGATAATCAGTATCAAATATTGAGGTGGTTTAACACTGAAGGGAGAAAAATGCTGAAAATCTGACGTTTTTCCGTCCTAACTAAATTGCACAGGTAATCAATTTTCATCTTTTCGTGTTGCTTAATTGCAATTACTCCGGAAAGATACAGGTAAATATATGAAGCGTCTTCACTTTATTGCAATAGGCGGGGCTGCAATGCACAATTTGGCAATTGCGGTTAGCAAAAAACCGGATCATGTGGTTACCGGCTCCGACGATGAAATCTTTGAACCGTCTCGAAGCAGGCTTAAGAATGCTGGGCTATTGCCTGTTGCTATCGGCTGGTTTCCGGAGAAGATCACAAAAGAGTTAGATGCTGTGATTGTAGGTATGCATGCCCGTGCCGACAATCCCGAACTTATTCGTGCCAAAGAGCTTGGTATCGATGTTTATTCTTTCCCAGAATACCTTTATCACCAGACACGTAAGAAAATACGCGTAGTAGTGGGAGGGAGCCATGGAAAAACCACGACTACCGGTATCGTTCTTCATGTGTTGAAAAAGCTTAACCGCGCAGCCGACTATATGGTGGGCGCACAGCTCGAAGGGTTCGATACGATGGTGAAGTTTTCGTACGATTCGCAGATAGCTGTTTTTGAGGGTGACGAATACCTTACATCTCCTATAGATCCCCGTCCCAAATTCCATCTGTACCGTCCGCATATTGCTTTGCTGACTGGTATCGCATGGGATCATATCAACGTTTTTCCAACGTTTGAGAACTACGTGGAACAATTCAAAATATTTGCCGATCAGATCGAACGCGATGGTCGTCTTATCTATTTTGAAGGCGATGAGCAACTACGAATCATAGCGGAAAACGTACGTCCGGATATTGTGACAATGCCTTATAATACACCTGAATATGTGATTGAAGACGGGATTACGAGCATTATTTATAAAGGAGAGAAATATCCGTTGCGCGTTTTTGGTGAACACAATTTGCAAAATATCCAGGGTGCTCGGATGATATGCAAGCAATTGGGTATCAAGGAGACTGAATTTCTTCAGGCTATTGCAGATTTCAGGGGAGCCTCCAATCGTTTGCAGAAAGTAGCTGAAACAACTACTTCTGTTGCCTTTAAGGATTTTGCTCATTCGCCTTCCAAGCTCCGGGCAACCGTCAATGCGGTGAAAGAGCAGTATGCCGACAGAGAGCTAATAGCTTGCATGGAACTCCATACTTTCAGTAGTCTTCAGGAGAATTTTTTGCCACAATACAAGGGTTGTATGGATAAGGCTGATGTGGCGTACGTCTATTTCAATCCCGAGGTGATTATGCATAAACGTCTGCAACCGATTACGGTTGAGCAGGTAAAAGCCGCGTTTGGAAGAGAAAATTTGGAAGTATTTACCGATGCCGGTTTATTGACAGAAAAGCTGAAAAAGATCGATTATAGCGGGAAAGCATTGTTGATGATGTCGTCCGGTAATTTTTCCGGGCTCGACATAGTTACTTTCGAAAAAGAGCTTTTAGGAGCTTAATACATGCAGAACGAGGTTGTTCTGCTTTAATATATTGTGTGAGTATGGCCAGTGATAAACAAATACAATTTGATAGGCGATACATGCAAATGGCACAAATCTGGGCGCAGAATTCATATTGCGAACGCCGTAAAGTGGGTGCTTTGATTGTGCGCGACAACATGATCATTTCAGATGGCTATAACGGGACTCCTTCCGGATTCCCCAATCAGTGTGAAGACGAAAACAACAAATCGTTTCCATACGTGCTTCATGCCGAAGCCAATGCCATCACCAAGGTTGCTCGATCTAATAATAGCAGTGACGGCGCCACCCTCTATGTCACCGCTTCCCCTTGCATAGAGTGTGCAAAACTCATCATTCAATCAGGAATCAAACGGGTCGTTTACGGAGAAGAGTATCGATTGCCCGATGGAATCAATCTTCTGAAAGAGGCCGGAATCAAAGTCGATTTTATTGACGTTCATACATCTGAAAAATGAAACGGATCACGTTTTATACGCGACGAGTTCCATGCGATATTTAAAATAGTATTTCCGCATGAAAACCTGGAAAAAAATAGTATTCCCATTTTCGCTGGCTCTTGCAATGGCTGTGGGAATCATCATCGGCAATTTTTTTGCCATGCGAAGTAATGTCGGGGCAACTTTGGGTTTGTTTCGATCCCTTGGTTTGGACAAAAACAAAGTTTCGCAGGCAATCAATCTAATCGCTTCTCGTTATGTCGATTCTGTAGATGTCAATGAACTGGCAGATAACGCAATGAGTAACCTTCTGGCAAGTCTCGATCCTCATTCGGTTTATATTCCGGCCAAAGATTTGCAGTCGACCAACGAGCAACTCGAAGGAAGTTTCAGCGGGGTGGGTATTGAGTTCAATATTCAGCGTGATACGATTATGGTTGTTTCCGTTATTTCGGGTGGGCCAGCAGAAAAAGCCGGCATTCTGGCTGGGGACCGTATTGTGAATGTTAATGATTCGGTTTTTGTCGGGAAATCGATCAATAATGATCGGGTAATGCACAAACTTAGAGGTGCGAAGGGGACGGTGGTTAAACTGGGTATAAAAAGATCGAGACGGCGCAAATTGCTTGATTATGTTATCAAGCGAGGCGATGTGCCGGTTACCAGTGTCGATGCTTCGTATATTATAGCACCTCGAACCGGATATATCAAGGTCAGCAAATTTGGAGATACAACTTATTCGGAATTTTTGACGGCTTTGGCAAAAATCAGAAATCAGGGAGCCAATCGATTGATTATCGATTTGCGAGGAAATACCGGTGGTTTTATGGAGGCAGCAGTAAAAATGGTAAATGAATTTTTACCGAAGGATCAGTTGATTGTTTATGCTGCCGGACGGGCTTATCCCCGAACCGATTTCTATTCCGACGGACGAGGATCATTTCCCAATATGAAAATTGCCGTATTGATGGACGAATGGTCGGCATCGGCATCCGAAATCTTTGCGGGAGCTATTCAGGACAATGATCGTGGGTTGATTATCGGATTGCGCTCTTTCGGAAAAGGGTTGGTACAACAGCCGTTTGAATTTTCCGATCATTCGGCAATACGGCTTACTATTGCCCGTTATTATTCGCCTTCCGGTCGCTGTATTCAGAAACCGTATCAGCGAGGAAAGGATCAGAATTACGAACGTGATTTCGTAAACCGTTATCTGCACGGAGAATTTTTCTCAAAGGACAGCATCAAAATTCAAAATAAAGAAAAATACCGGACTCGCGGAGGGCGTATTGTGTATGGTGGCGGCGGCATTGTTCCCGATATTTTTGTTCCGCTAGATACGCTTGGCGTTACACCTTATTATAGGCGATTGTTCGACAGTGGAACTATGTTCCAGTTTGCAGTGCATTATGCTGATCAACATCGGGATAAACTGAAAACGTTCAGCAACTGGAAGGCAATGGACGACTACCTTAGCCATCAGCCGTTGGCAAACATGCTGGCTGCTTATGCCGAAGCAAAGAGTGTGCCGAAGCATTATTACTACTTTGCTATCTCTCATCAACTTATCGGGCAGCAGGTTAAGGCATATATTATTCGTAATATTCTGGGTGACGAGGGATTTTATTCCTCACTGAACCAGAACGATATTACGGTCAAACGGGCTATTCAGGCACTTCAGCGTTGAGTATGGATGTAAAAAGAAGACAGGATAAGTGGCAAATTGAAATATAGTCTGTGAATTAATTTAACAATTATTCTTATTCTTGTCTATTAAATGGCTGATAAACAATGATATTTCGAGTAGAAAACTTATAGGTGTTTCATAAAAAATAAAAAACTGTTGCGGAAAAAGTCACAAAAATAATATCTTTGCCTTCCTCAATTCGGTCTGCAACAAAACCTCTATTTTCTTTGCAACAAGAGAATCGGTTAGTATTTATCGCAGAGATAGAGAAATGATAAGTAAGAATTCTTAATTCAAAACACACACAATGACAAGAACTTTATCTTTTGCCACAGCTACCGTGGCGTTAGCTGCTGTAGCTTTAATGTTGACGCAATGTGCTAATAAGAAAGGCAATAATCCGGGTGACTCTCCAGTCGAAGCATCTGTGAAAGGAAAGCTCCCGATAGCTTATGTCAATGTGGATACCCTACTGGCAAATTATCAATTTGCAAAAGATGCTAATGAAGAATTAGTAAAGGGGCAGGAAGATTCTCGTTTGAAGGTAAACTCACGTGCCAAGCAATTGCAGGAGGATGCCTCTCTTTTTGAAAGCAAAATGAGAAATAATGCTTTTTTGAGCCGCGAACGTGCCGAACAAGAGCAAAACAGAATATTGGCTCAACGAAAAGAATTGGAAGATCTTAATCAACAATTGTCTAATGCGTTGTTGACTAAGCAGCAAAAATTTAACGAACAACTTCGTGATACGGTGAATAGATTTTTGAAAATCTATGCCCCGGCTCATCACTATCAGATGGTGTTGTCTACCAATACAATGAATGATAATGTTTTGTATGCAGCTCCGGGTTACGACGTTACAAAAGACGTGTTACAACAGTTAAATGCTCGTTACAAGAAAAAATAATGTAGTCATCGATTACAGTAAGAGACGCCTTGAATGTTCTGTTCAGGGCGTTTTTTATATAACTCCATCTCATTTATGATTTTGCAATCCGAACTTTATCCGATTGGTCGTGTACAAAAAACACATGGCATCAAAGGCGAGCTTTCCATTGTTCTTACCTCCGATTTTGAATCGCTTGATTTCAACTATTTTGTGGTTGAACTGGATGGAATTTTGGTTCCTTTCTTTATTCAGGACTGGCGTTTCAAAACCGCAGAAACGGCGCTTATTAAGCTTGAGCGCGTCGATGACGAGTTGGTCGGAAAAGAATTTGTAGGCAAGACTATTTATATATCAAAAGATGTTATGCCATATACAGATAAAGTAGAAATCGATATACAGTTTTATACCGGATATAAACTGATGGATGCCATATTGGGCGAAATAGGAGAGATTCAAGCAGTAGATGATGCCACAGAAAACTTACTTTTTGAAGTGATATATTGCGGAAAGCAGGTACTGATTCCTGTCGTAGACGAATGGATTATGGAGATTGACGATATGCACCGGATTATGCGAGTGAATTTGCCGGATGGATTGTTAAAGATTAATGAAGAAGAATAGGTAAACAGTTGAACTCTACCTGATAATTGGCTCGGCACTTTAATTTGCTGTTCGATTAAAGAAAAATTTCTTTAATACCTCGTTTATTCAGGAAAAAAAGAGTAATTTTGTGGCTAGTATTTTCTCCATACGATGTGTTAGTAAACCCGATGTATAAATCCCTAAAACAAAGTAAGATGTTAACAAAAAATCAAAAACTGATTGATTGGGTAAATGAGTGGGCTGCATGGTGCACGCCTACAGATGTAGTTTGGTGTGATGGTTCCGAAGAGGAAAACCAACGCCTGTTGGACGGTATGGTTGCCAGTGGCATGGCAGTGAAACTGAACGAAGAAAAACGTCCGGGCAGCTACTATTTCCAATCCGACCCCAGTGATGTGGCTCGTGTTGAAAACCGTACATTTATCTGCACAAAAACTCA
The DNA here is from genome assembly GCA_017860295.1 of Bacteroidota bacterium. Lineage (GTDB taxonomy): Bacteria > Bacteroidota > Bacteroidia > Bacteroidales > Paludibacteraceae > Microbacter. The sequence goes on from JAFNAS010000011.1 coordinate 258,116, forward strand.
GGAAGAAGCTGGTCCTACCAACAACTGGGCCGATCCTACAGAGATGCGTGCTAAAATGAAAACAATGTACAAGGGCTGTATGAAAGGCCGTACCATGTATGTTATTCCCTTCTCTATGGGTCCTCTTGGCTCAAACATTGCTCATATCGGTGTTGAAATTACCGATTCTGCTTATGTTGTTGTGAACATGCGTATCATGACTCGTATGGGTGCAAAAGTATTGGATGTTTTGGGCGAAAACGGAACATTCATTCCTTGTGTCCACTCTGTAGGTGCTCCGCTGGAACCGGGTCAGAAAGATGTAAAATGGCCGTGTGCTCCTATCGATAACAAGTATATTACTCACTTCCCTGATACCTACGAAATCTGGTCGTTCGGTTCTGGTTACGGCGGAAACGCTTTGTTGGGCAAAAAATGCTTCGCTTTGCGTATTGCCTCTAAAATGGCAAAAGATCAGGGCTGGTTGGCAGAACACATGCTTATCCTCGGTATTACCAACCCCAAAGGCGAAAAGAAATACATTGCTGCTGCATTCCCATCGGCTTGCGGTAAAACCAACCTGGCCATGTTGATTCCTACTATTCCGGGCTGGAAGGTAGAAACTGTAGGTGACGATATCGCATGGATGAAATTCGGTGCTGATGGTCGTCTTTACGCTATCAACCCTGAAGCAGGTTTCTTCGGTGTAGCTCCTTTCACCTCTTTGGAAACAAACAAAAACGCTATGTTGTCGGCTCGTGCCAACACTATCTTTACCAACGTAGGTTTGACACCTGACGGTGATATTTGGTGGGAAGGCATCGGTCACGATTGTCCTGCCGGTACTATCGACTGGAAAAACCGTGTATACGATCCTGCATCGGGCGAACCTTGCGCTCACGCTAACGCTCGTTTCACCGCTCCTGCTTACCAATGTCCTGCTATCGACGCAGCTTGGGAAGATCCTGCAGGTGTGCCCATCTCAGCTATCCTGTTCGGTGGCCGTCGTCCTTCTACTGTGCCTCTCGTACACGAAGCCAACAGCTGGAACCACGGTGTATTCATGGGTTCTATCGTAGGTTCTGAAGTAACTGCTGCTGCTATCGGTTTGAAAGCAGGTGTACGTCGCGATCCGTTCGCAATGTTGCCTTTCTGCGGTTACAACATGGGTGACTACTTCGGACACTGGATCGAAATCGGCAAAAAAGCAGGTGCTAAATTACCGAAGATCTTCTTCGTGAACTGGTTCCGCAAAGACAATGGCAAATGGTTGTGGCCGGGTTATGGCGATAACAGCCGTGTACTGGCTTATATCTTCGATCGTTGCAACGGTCAGGGTGATGCTGTTGAATCTCCTATCGGTAAAGTTCCTGCTCCTACAGCAATCAACGTAGAAGGTTTGGGTATTGATGCAGCTCAGATGACTAAAGCTTTGGAAGTAAAAGCGGAAGAATGGAAAGATGAAATCGCATTGATCGACGAACACTACGCTAAATTCGGCAAGCACCTGCCTGCTGAGTTGGCTGAAGAGTTGAAAGGTTTGAAGAGCCGTTTCGGTTTCTAATAGCTGCTTGATTTGTATCATCCTAATAAACTGTTTCCGGTTTATAGGGCAAGAATATTTTATTTTGGATAGTTGTTGGGTAATTCCGGCAACTATCTTTCTTTTAAAATGTTTGTAACGTCTTTGCAAACTAGAAATTGTATCTTTTACAACTTCAAAATTTATTTGTAGGGGAGGGCGGAATAGTTGTTGTTACAGATCCGAGCAATGGATCAATGCTGAACGTTTGCTGGGCATCTTTTATCAGTCTAAACTCATATAATCGTAATGGATAAAGGGTTTGTGCCCTTTTTTTCCGATAAATTGGCGGGCGGTGTCAGAGTCGTATTGTACTCTTCCTACCCCAATGATTCGTTCGTCTTCTTCGGCGATAATTTTCACAATATCGCCCTCTTCAAATTCGCCTTCAATACGGGAGACCCCCACCGGTAACAGACTGCTGGCTTTCGATTCGTCCAACAACGCTTCAGCTGCTCCGGCATTGACATAGACCACCCCTTTGGCAAAATCTTCGCTGTGTGCAATCCATTTTTTTACACTCGAAATTTCTTTCTCACTTGGGACAAACAACGTACACACTGTCGTTTCGGGCTTCTGGAGCAGATTGAGCAAAATATTCTCTTTTTTGCCGTTGGCAATCATCACGGCGATGCCTTCGGCGGCTACCTTCTGGGCAATAGCACATTTAGTATGCATTCCACCCCGTCCGAGTGTCGATTTCTGATCGGAGATGAAGTCGTCCATATCCTGCTGCCCGGGAAGTATTTGACGGATAACGTGAGATGACGGATCGGATGGATTGCCGTTGTAAATGCCATCCACATTGCTGAGAATAATCAGTGCATCCACATCCATCATGGTGGCCATCAGTCCCGACAGTTCATCGTTATCGGTAAACATCAGTTCGGTGATGGAGGTGGTATCATTTTCATTTACAATGGGAATCACCTTATTTTCAAGCATGACGCTGATGCAATTTTTCTGGTTAAGATATAACGAACGACTACCGAAATTTTCTTTTGTAGTAAGAATTTGGCCACAGGCAATGCCCTGTTCGCGAAAAAGCTCGTAATAGCGATTAATCAGCTTGGCTTGCCCTACTGCCGAAAAAAGTTGTCGTGCGGAAACCGCATCCAGCTTTTTGTGCGGTTTTACCTCGCTTCGGCCCGAAGCGACGGCTCCCGACGAAATAAGAATGATTTCGGCACCGGCCTTATGCAAAACGGTTATCTGGTCGACAATAGCTGAAACACGTGTCACATCCAGTCTGCCATCGGGACGGGTCAGCACGTTACTTCCGATTTTTACCGCTATACGTTTGTATTTAATCATGTTGTTTACTTTTCTAAAGACAAGATCTCTCTATTTATTTTGCAAAGTAACAAAATATTGCGTCAATTCCGAAATAAAGAAAGGCTTTTATCCTCGTTGCTTTTCAACATATTGTATCTATCTTTGTACCTGTAAAGCAGGTGTACTGTTTTGCATTATCCTCCTTAATTTCTACCCATAAATTCCGCATATTTATCTCTTAAATTTCAGACTTATGGCAGGGATTTTCATCCTTTTGTTTTACTATTTTTTGGGAACTCTTCTTTCGTATTTGACTGGCAACTTTATACCGGGAAGCATTTTTGGCATGTTGCTGTTGTTCCTTTCGCTCGTTTTTCATATCATAAAATCCGAACAGGTTCGTAGTGCCGCTACATTTTTTCTCAACCATATGATGCTGTTTTTTATTCCACTCGGCGTCGGACTGATAGCGTCATACACTCTTATAAGCAAATATTTAACTGCAATCAGTATTGCTTCAGCCGGGAGTACGGTACTAGTGGTAGCTGTAGTGGGGGTGATTGCGCAAAAAATGGAGAGTAAGCACCATGATTAATCTGATCCATTCTCAGCTTTTTTTGCTTACATTCACCATTGGTACATATGTGGTTGCCGTGTGGCTATACAGGCGGACAAAACTAATGTTGCTTCATCCGCTATTGACCTCTTTGTTGGTTATTATTGTTGGTATTAAATCGGCTGGCATTCCCTATCCCGAATATGCCGGAGCAACAAAAATCATTGACTTTTTGCTGGGAGTATCGGTTGTTGCACTGGGATACCTGCTTTACGAACAGATGATTCACATGAAAGGGAATATTACAGCCATGCTTACTTCCGTTCTTGTTGGTAGTGTGGTTGGAATTGTGAGTGTAATACTCATTGCCAGGGCATTGGGTGCCGACCCAAGGGTAGTCTCTTCTCTTGAACCGAAATCGATTACCACCGCTATTGCAGTTACCGTATGTCAACATTCAGGGGGAATTCCGGCACTGACAGCCATTGTAGTCATTGTGGTAGGAATCTTTGGTGCTGTGGTCGGACCTGTAATTCTGAGAATATTACGCATCGAAAGCAAATTGGCCAAAGGACTGGCTCTCGGCGCGGCTGCTCATGCCGTAGGAACTGCCCGTGCCATGGAACTGGGTGCCGTAGAAGGAGCTATCAGCGGACTGGCGATTGGGCTGATGGGAGTGATGACAGCTATTATGGTACCGGTTATCGAAGTGATCATGAAATATTTGTAATAATTGTGTAACTTTGTACTTCTACTACCAGGAACAAAATGAAAGCACAAAGAATTTGAAGATATTATACTCTAATATGTTCCATGAGGACTGAAAAGGAGTTGGCAAAAATTGTTTTTGGTGCAGATATAAAGATTTAGATGCGGTCTGTCGGAGAGTGCCTAAGAAGCATGCTTATATTATGAATTAACAAACCTCAACTTGTGCGTTGGAAGACAGAAAGCATTTCCTCTGATATATCAGGGTGTTCAATATAGATGCCGGATTAAGCAAATGTAAATTAAGGTTGCTTATGAACTTTAACTCTGTCCTTTTCAAAGATGGCGTGAAAAGGGTTATTAATGGGAGCTTGTAAATTTGTATCCTTCGTGATTTCTTAGTGCCCTTTGTGTTAAATCCAATGCTAATGAATAAAATTACCATACTTGGTACTGCTTATCCCTATCGTGGAGGTTTGGCTTCATTCAACGAAATGCTGGCTCGCACCTTTTTGAAAAAAGGTAAACAAGTGAACGTAAAAACCTTTACCGTACAATATCCCAATTTTCTTTTTCCCGGAAAGACGCAATATTCAGCAGCAGCAGCACCCGTAGGTATCGACATCGAGCGTTGCGTCAATTCGATCAATCCTTTCAACTGGATACGTACCGGTCTGTGCATTCGTCGCGAACGCCCTGACATGGTGCTGGTAAAATACTGGACGCCCTTTCTAGCGCCTTGTCTGGGTACTATTTGTTATCTGGCAAAAGGCAACAAACATACCCGTGTCCTATCGCAACTCGACAATGTGGTACCTCACGAAGCTCATTTCTTCGACAGTTGGCTTACCCACTACTTTATCGGTGCTGTAGACGGTTTTATCTATATGTCGCAACAAGTAAAACAGGATCTTAACAAATTCACTATTTTCAAACCGGCGCTTTTCTCGCCGCATCCGGTGTTTGCTAACTTCGGTGAGCGGGTTGACCGCAAGGAGGCTATTACCCATCTGAATCTTTCGGAAGATACTCAGTATCTGCTCTTCTTCGGCATTATCCGCGACTACAAAGGACTCGATTTGTTGATCGATGCATGGAAACTATTGAAAGAAAAAGGGGTCACTACCGATAAAAAGGTGATTGTGGCCGGCGAATATTACAACAACAAAGAAAAATATACGGCTCAGATAGAGCAACTGGGCTTGCAGGATGACATTCTGGTGCGCGACTACTTTATCCGCGACGACGAAGTGAAATACTATTTTTCGGCTGCTGATGTGGTGGTGCAACCCTACAAGGATGCCACACAGAGCGGTGTCACACAGATTGCCTACCAGTTCTCTGTCCCCATGATTGTGACCAACGTGGGAGGACTGGCCGAGATTGTTCCCGATGGGCGGTCGGGTTTTGTCTCCGAACCGACGCCCGAAAGTATTGCCGGGACTATCGAAAAGTTCTATGCCTGCGGAGGTGCTCCCCATTTTGCAGAAACTATTGCCGAAGAACGTAAGCGCTTTACCTGGGAAGCCATGACCGCACAGTTCGAAGTGTTGTACAAAAAGGTCTCCCCGACCCTTCCCAAAGAGGGGAGTAAAATCTGATATTGGTTAAGATCGCATGGCATTTTTTAGCACACATATAATATGAGTTTACGTTTCAAAATTTCAAAGGTAACTGTATCTTCTCTCCTTTGGAGGGATTTGGGGAGGCTGATATGTTACTGAAAATATACCCCGAAAATCCAAACCCCAAAGCTGTAGAACAGGCAGTGGAAGTGTTGCGTAACGGAGGTGTCATCATCTATCCCACCGATACCGTGTATGCTTTCGGATGCGACATTTTTCAGGCACGCGCGGTAGAAAAAATCTGCAAGTTCCGTAACCTCGATCCGAGTAAAGCACATCTCTCCATCGTCTGCTCCGATCTGAGCCACCTCAGCGAATTTGCCAAGGTCGAAAACAACACTTTCAAGTTGATGAAACGGCTGCTACCCGGTCCGTTCACGTTTATTCTGAAACGGAGCAACAAGCTGCCCAAATTGTTTAAGGAGCGGTCGGAAGTGGGTATTCGTATTCCCAACAACAATATCGTCATCGAACTGGTAAAAGAGCTTGGCAACCCGCTCCTTTCGGCATCGTTGCGTGATGACGACGATGATGTATTGGAATACCTTACTGATCCCGAACTGATGAGCGAAAAATATTGTAATGAGGTGGATCTGGTAATCGATGGAGGCTTCGGCCACATAAAACCTTCTACCGTTATCGACTGCACAGGTGACGAACCTGAAATTGTTCGTCAGGGAAAAGGAAAAGTCGAATTCTAATTTACGATTTTAATTTGTACCTCGATTCATTTTCAAATTCTCAAATCTTCAAATTCTCAAATTGACATGCAGCTTTTCGGATTAATAGGCCACCCGCTGGGTCACTCGTTTTCAAAGAAATATTTTACCGAAAAATTCGAACGCGAAGGCATCGATGCCGCCTACGAATTGTTCGACATCGACAATATTGCCCTGTTGCCCGAGCTGTTGAAAGACGAACGCCTCGTGGGTCTCAACGTTACCATTCCCTACAAGGAACAGGTGATTCCCTACCTCGATGCCCTCGACGAACGGGCTGCCGAAGTTGGCGCCGTCAACGTGATACGCATTGTACGCGACGGAGAGCACACGCTGCTCATCGGCAGCAACTCCGACGTGGTGGGTTTTCGCGAATCAATCCGCCCCATGCTCAAACCGCATCACAAAAAGGCATTGGTACTGGGAACCGGAGGTGCTTCCAAAGCTGTTATCTACGGATTGAAAGAGCTAAACATCACACCGACGCTGGTCTCACGTTCTCCCCTCAAGGATGGCTTGACTTACGACCAACTAAACGAAGAAACTCTGAAAGAGTATACCGTGATTATCAATGCTTCACCGGTGGGAACTTTCCCGCACGATGACGAAGCTCCGGCTATTCCGTACGAATTCCTTACACCCGAACACCTATTGTACGATCTGGTGTACAACCCTCTCCTCACCCGCTTTCTGGCTCAGGGCAAGGAAAAAGGAGCCGCCATCAAAAACGGACTGGAAATGCTGGAAGGACAGGCTGTGGAGGCTTGGAAGATCTGGAATAGAAAATAAAGTACAGCTGCCTACTTACCAATTTAGTAGAAAAAATTAGGACTGATTGTAATGTTTTGTGATCTTAGAGGAATTTTTGAAGATTTAATGCTACAGGATAATCCGGATTTCAAATATACAAATGATTATGAATAAAAAACTCCCACAGATACGGTTTTAATCTGCGGGAGTTAACCTATGAGTAAAGATACATAAACCAACCCTGATCGCTTCACGCGTTAATACCAGTTTGTGTATTATCTATAAATACCCGTGTAGCCAGTTCTTTATCGAGGGCATAAATGCCATAGCCATTATCTTTTACCAATTTCAGCGTATCGACAATTGCTTTTACATTCGCTTCTTCTTCTACTTGCTCGTCGATAAACCAACGCAGCATACTCTGAGTGGCATGGTCTTTTTCTGCTACAGCGGTATCTGCCAGATGGTTGATGCGAGTGGTTACCTTTTGCTCGTGCTCCATCGTCTCCTTAAACACGCTCAGGATAGAATCCCAAACGGTGGACACTTCCTGAATCGGTTGAACTTGCACCTTACCTCCTCTTTCAATCACGTAATTGAAAAATTTAACTGCATGTGTAGTCTCTTCCTGATACTGAATGTACATCCAGTGAGCAAAGCCCGGCAATCCCAAATCGGCAAAATGAGCCGACATGGAGAGATAGAGCTGAGCCGACCAGAATTCATAATTGATCTGGTCGTTGATCTCCTTTTCTAACAGTTTGCTTAGCATAATTCGTTGGTTATTATCGGGTGGTTGTTAATACCGTTTTTCTACGACCGACCAGTCTACCAGTTCCCAGAAGGTAGCCACAAAGTCAGCACGGCGGTTCTGGTAATCGACATAGTAGGAGTGTTCCCACACGTCGCATGTCAGCACCGGCGTCAATCCCTTTTTCAAGGGGTTGCCGGCATTGCTTTCCTGAACGATTTCGAGTGAACCATCTTCTTTCTTCACTAGCCATGCCCAACCTGAACCGAACAGCGTTACGGCAGCCTTGGTAAATTGTTCCTTGAAAGCGTCGAACGAGCCGAAACTCTTGTCGATAGCTGCCGCGAGAGCATCCGAAGGTTTCGAAGCAGCCGGTTTCGGCGAAAATTGCCAGAAGAAAAAGGTGTGATTCCATACCTGAGCTCCGTTGTTGAAAATAGGACCTTCGGCTTTCTTTACAATATCTTCGAGTGAAGCATCTTCAAACGGTGTGCCCGGAATCAATCCGTTCAGGTTATTGATATAGGTTAACACATGTTTACCCCAGTGGAGGTTAATGGTTGTTTCACTCATTTTCGGCGCTAATGCGTCTGTGGCATAGGGTAATGCCTGTAATTCATATTTCATAGTCTTTGAAAATTAAATAATTAGTAATACACGGAATTTTCAATCTCTTGTTTTTTATCAAAATAAGTTGGTCAAAAATTCTTTTTTTATTTGCGTTTGTGTTCTGCTGCTTGTTTTCCAAGCCTGTTTTTAGCTAACAGAACCAACATGAAATACAAATATATAGCAGAAATGCACGAATGGTACCAAACTCGTGAAAAATATCAACCATTAGTATTCGGGTTAGCATCAAATCTGTTGATAATCTTTACTTTTCTGTATGTCGATTTCAATTTATTTTGAATGAAAAATAATCAGGACACCCGCAGGAGTTTTTTTTATCTTAATATGGCAAAAACAAAGCTTCTGAAATAAGGCATATAATTATATATATTTCAATATATTATATGCAATAATCCGTTGGTTGATCAAAAAAAATAATTATTTCTAAATATTTGGTATTTATTTTCTTGAGTTTTCTATTATTTGTTATTACTTTTGCAATCGAAGAAAAACGAAAATAAGTAATTATGTCTAACGTAACAGAAGCTGTAATTCAACGTCTACAATTACAGTCTGAAAAAATCAGAAAACGGTTGGTGGAGATTGTGTATATGTCTAAGTCCGGCCATATCGGAGGTTCGCTTTCATCCGTAGAAATAGAAACAGCATTGTATTTCTATGTGATGAATGTCGACTCAAAAAATCCGCAAAAAGAAGGTCGCGACCGTTTTATTCTCAGTAAGGGTCACAGTATGGAAGCACTCTATGCTACCCTTGCAGCTGCTGGTTTTATCGACAATTCTTTACTTGATACATACGGGAAGTTTCAATCACCTCTGGCTGGTCATCCGACCAAGAAAATTCCCGGAATAGAGCTTAACAGCGGGGCATTAGGGCACGGATTGTCTGTAGGTGTTGGTTTGGCAATAGCCGCCAAGATGGATCAGAAACCGTATCGCACTTATGTTTTGATGGGTGATGGTGAACAAGGTGAAGGCTCTATCTATGAAGCGGCTATGTCGGCCAGCCATTATAAATTGGATAATTTGATTGCCATTATTGATCGTAATTGTCTTCAAATTAGTGGAAAAACGGAAGATGTTATGTCGCTCGAACCGATGCGACAACGATGGGAAGCCTTCGGATGGGAAGTTTTCGACGTCGATGGAAATAATATTGCCGATGTTGTAAACAACTTTGAAAATATGAATTGTAACAATAAACCCAAACTGATGATTGCTCATACAACAAAAGGCTGTGGTGTCTCTTTCATGGAAAAAGTGGCTAAATGGCATCACGGAGTGCCCAATGAGGAGCAGTATACAGAAGCCATTACCGAAATTGAAGACCGTATTAATAGGTTGAGCAAATTATTATGAGTACAGAAAAAAACATGATTCCTTGCCGTAAAATGTTCACAGACACACTGGTTGAACTGGCGAGACAAGATAAAGATATTGTGGCAGTAACGACCGACGCGAGAGGTTCGGTTACTTTGGATGCCTTTGCGAAAGAACTACCTGCGCAATTTGTAGAACTCGGTATTGCTGAACAAAATGCGGTGGGTATTGCTGCCGGACTGGTTTCTGCAGGAAAAAAAGCATTTGTGTGCGGGCCTGCCTGTTTTTACGTGGCACGTAGTCTAGAACAAGTAAAAATTGATGTGGCTTATTCGGCCAATCCGGTCAAAATTCTAGGTGTGAGCGGTGGTGTAAGTTATGGTGCACTCGGATTTTCGCACCATAGTCTGCACGATATAGCTGTGTTGCGTACCTTTCCGGGAATGCATATTGTGTTGCCCTGCGATATCTTCCAAACCCGTAAGCTGGTCGAAGAGCTGATCGACTATCCTTACCCCGTTTATATCCGTGTAGGAAGAAATGCCGTACCGAATGTGTATGAATCGGAAAATATCGAATTCAAAATAGGCAAAGCCAATCAGATAGCAGAAGGAAACGATCTGGCCATCATTGGAACCGGAGAGACGGTTTATCATTGCCTAGAGGCATCTAAAATATTGAAAAAGAAAGGAATAAGTGCCAGGGTGATCGATATGCACACGTTGAAACCTTTCGATAAGGAAATTGTAGAAAAAGCAGCAGTTGAAACCGGACGGATTATCACGGTGGAAGAACACAGCATATTCGGCGGATTGGGAAGTGCAGTGACTGAGATCGTATCGCAAAAAAATCCGGTTCCTGTTCGTATTCTGGGTATTCCCGACGAATTTGCCATTCATGGGAAACCGTTAGAAATTTTCCATTATTATGGTATCGATACGGAAGGTATAGTGAACGCTGCGCTGCAAATCGGTTAAAACAATTTGAAAAGTTACAACAGAAATGTTGTTCTGCAAATTGAGAACAGACTTTATTAAATAATACAAGCTAAAGGCCTCCCTTGCAGGGAGGTTTGGAGGAGCTCTTATGAAATACACATTAGCCATCGATCAGAGCACATCGGCTACCAAAGCCATGTTGTTTGATGAAAATACTTCTTTAATTGCCCGTGCATCGGTCGATCATAAGCAGTTTTATCCACAATTGGGTTGGGTGGAACATGATCCGGAAGAGATACTTGCCAATACCTACAAAGCGGTCGAACTCGTTTTCCAGCAAAGTGGAATTGAAGCTTCAACGATAAAAGCCGTGGCCATCACCAATCAACGCGAAACTGTGGTGGTATGGGACAAACGTACAGGCAAACCGGTCTACAATGCGGTGGTATGGCAATGTAACCGTGGCGCAGCCATTTGCGACCAACTAATCGCTCAAGGTCACGAGCCGATGGTTACCGAAAAAACAGGTCTGATTATCAATCCCTATTTCTCCGCGAGCGGTGTAAAATGGATTCTCGATAATGTGAAGGGTGCCCGCGAAGATGCGGAAGCCGGTCATCTGTTGATGGGAACCATCGATGCATGGCTCATCTGGAATTTTACAAATGGAGTAAAACACGCCACCGACTATACAAATGCTTCACGCACTTTGCTGTTCAATATCCACACGTTGGATTGGGACAACGATCTTCTCAGAATATTTACTATTCCTTTGTCTATGATGCCCGAAGCATTGTCCTGCGATGCACATTATGGCACGACAACCCTCAACGGGCTGCTACCCGAAACTCCCATTGCTGGTGTATTGGGCGATTCGCACGGAGCGCTGGCCGGGCAGATGTGTTTTTCGTCGGGTATGGGCAAAGCCACCTATGGCACCGGATCGTCCATTATGGTCAATATCGGAGAAAAGGCATTGCCGGCTCCCAACGGACTGGTTACTTCGGTAGGATTTGCTGCTAATGGTAAGGTATATTATGCTTTCGAAGGCAATATTCACTGCACAGGGGCAACTATCAAATGGTTGCAGGATGACTTGCAATTAATCCGGTCGGCTGCCGAAACCGAAATGTTGGCAACCTCGGTGGAAAGTACGGATGGTGTTTACTTTGTTCCGGCTTTTGCCGGATTGGGAGCCCCGTGGTGGAACAACAAAGCCAAAGCCCTGATATGTGGCATGAGCAGAGGAACCAACAAGGCTCATATTGTTCGTGCAGCCCTCGAATCGATTGCCTACCAAGTAAAAGATCTGATGTCTTTGATTCAAACATCGGGAGTTGAACTAAAGGAACTGCGTGTAGATGGTGGTCCTGTAAAAAACAAATTTCTGATGCAGTTTCAGGCAGATATGCTTCAGGCAAAAATCAACCGGAGTCCGATTGAGGAAGCTTCGGCATTAGGAGCTGTTTTGATGAGTGGCTTTGCCCTGAAATACTGGAAAAGCGAACAGGAAGTCATTGCTCTAAGAAAAGACAATGACTATATCGTACCGGCAATGTCGGTAGCAAAAGCACAAATTCTTTATACCGACTGGCAGAAAGCTGTAAAACGGACGTTGATGTAACAGCTTGAAAATTTATAATATACTCATTGTATTCGCATGTGTTGATTTTCATTTTCAAACTTCCGGATTTTTCAAATTAAATATAGAACACTTAACACTTAAATCAATCGAAAAATGGCTTACAAACAAAAACTTACCTTTGGGATTATTATCGGCACCAGAGCGTATTTCAATTCGGCATTAGCTGCCGATGTACGGGCAACCGTACTGCAAGAAGTTAAGGCTCAGGGTCACGATTATGTAATTCTGGATGAATCTGAAACACCGACAGGTAGCATCGAAACTTATGACGATGCAAAAAAATGTGCTGCTCTTTTCCGTGCCAACCGTGATCAAATCGATGGTATCATTGTGTCTCTACCCAACTTCGGTTACGAGGTGGGCATTGTTAATTCCATCAGTTTGTCGGAACTCAACGTTCCCGTTCTGATTCAGGCTTGCGACGATGAAAATGACAAAGTATCGTTGGACAAACGCCGCGACGCTTTCTGCGGAAAGCTTTCGGTCTGCAACAATCTATATCAGTACAATATTCCGTTTACGGACACATCGCTCCATACCTATTCCATCCACAGCGAAGAGTTCAAAAAAGACGTGGATAAATTTGCCCGTATTTGCCGCGTGGTGAACAGCCTACGGAAAGCCCGTATCGGCCAGATCGGTTGCCGTCCTATCGGCTTCCAAACCTGCCGTGCCAGTGAGAAGCTTTTACAAAATAGCGGAATCACGGTAGTTCCCGTCGATTTGTCGGAAATACTTGGAGCTGCCAACAAAATGGATAAAGATGCTGCTTCCATCAAAAACCGCATCGAACAGATGAAAGCCTATGCCAGTGTTCCTAAAGCACTGGAAGAAAAATTGCTGCTTCAGGCTCAGTTTGGGCAGGCCGTAGATAACTGGATTGTCGAAAATGAAGTTGATGCTACAGCCATACAGTGTTGGGATTCGTTGGAAAAGAATTACGGTTGTGCAGCTTGTTTGACTATGAGCATGATGAGTGACCGTCTGTTCCCAAGTGCTTGCGAATCGGACATTGCCGGTGCGGTTTCTATGTATGCTCTTATGCAAGCTTCAGGAGTTCCGGCTGTGTTGGCCGATTGGAATAACAATTTTGCAGAAGATCGTAACAAATGTGTTTGCACTCATTGTGGAAACTTTGCCAAAGGCTTCACAAAAGCCCCGATGGAAGTCGGTTCTCTGGGTGTACTTGGTAATGTGCTGGGTCGTGTTAATACGGTGGGTGCCATACTCAGCAAAGTATCCGAAGGAGCTTTTACTTATTTCCGTATCTCAACGGATGATAATTACGGTATCATTAAATCGTACCTCGGAGAAGGAAAAATTACCAACGATCCTTACGGAATGGATGGATGTATTGCTGTAACGGAAGTAAACAATCTTCAGGCCTTGATGAAATTCATGTGCAAAAACGGGTTCGAACACCATGTAGCAATGACTCGTGGCAATGTAGCTGAGGTTCTTCAGGAGTCCATCGACTCTTATCTTGGCTGGGAATTGTACAAACACGAATAGACTGTTCCTCCACCCCCCCTCCCCACAAGGGAGGGGAATATATATCTGCTATAGCAGATTGTTTTTATTCGTTAGTTCTAAAATCTTTTATCTAAAACACAATGACACTTATTCAAAATTATGTGCCTGCTATTATCTTTCTGATATTTAGCATGATATGCTGGGGATCATGGGCTAATACCCAGAAAATGGCTGCAAAAACCTGGCGTTACGAGCTCTTCTACTTCGATTTCGTTTGGGGTCTTCTCCTCACCGCCGTTGTGGCCGCTTTCACTCTTGGAAGTTTCGGTTCCGACGGACGCTCTTTTATGCAAGACATTGCTCAAGCCGACGGAACCAGCATCATGTATGCCCTGACCGGTGGCATCGTATGGAATTTAGGAACATTTCTACTGGTTGCTGCTATGGCTATCGCCGGTATGGCTGTCGGTTTTCCCATCGGCGGAGGACTGGCTTGGGTACTTGGCATCATTGTCAATTTTATTATTGCCGGAGCGCAAGGCAATAATGTTTCTCTTTTGTTTACTGGTGTAGCATTAATTGTGGTCGCTATCTTTTGTTGCATGGCAGCTTATAAAAAACTGGTAGCCGGTAAACAACAAACCACAACCAAAGGCATTGTCGTTTCATTGCTGGCTGGTCTCACCATCGCCTTTTTCTACGGACTGGTAGTAAAATCGCTCGATCCTGCCTACGTAAGCGGCGGCACAGGCAACCTCACTCCTTTCACCGGTGTATTTTTCTTTACCATCGGAGCCGTAATCAGCACTCCGATATTCAACCTCTTTGTGATGCGTCATCCGGTTCAGGGCGAGAAACTATCTATCAAAGATTATTTCAAAGGCGATCTGAAAACGCACCTTATTGGCGTTTTGGGTGGTATCATCTGGATGTCGGGTATGGTAATCAGCTTTATGGCTGTTCCTAAAGCGGGTCCTACCATTTCGTATGCGCTCACCAACGGAGCTCCCGTTGTGGCTATGTTCTGGGGCGTATTTGTATGGAAAGAATTTAAGTCTGCTCCCAAAGGCACCAATCTCTTACTAACAGCCATGTTTTCGTTATTTATCCTCGGATTGATTGTGATTACACTATCGAAGATATAGAAGCTTGATTTTTTATGTTTTATAATTTTTTTAATTAACCAATTTCTGAATGAAAAAAGATGAGAGAAAAAGTCCGGAAATGTATTTTCGGACACATTGGAACAAACAGTCAAAGCATACATTTAAGAGGATATTCTTCTTTATTTCCCTCTTTTTAGCTTTGCAAAATGTAACGGCTCAGGAAGCCGCAAAAATTAGTGGCGTTGTAAAAGACGACAGTGGTGAATCTTTACCAGGTGTTTCGGTTGTGGTAAAAGGAACATCTATTGGCACCATTACGGATGCTAATGGGAAGTATTCTCTTGAACCCAAAACCAAATCCGGAATTTTGGTATTCTCTTTTATTGGCATGGACAGGAAGGAAGTCCGTTTTAATGGTTCTGACGTTCAAAACATACAACTATCGAGTTCTACAATCAATCTGAACGAAGTTGTTGCTGTGGGCTACGGAAGTGTGAAAAAAAGGGATCTTACAGGTGCTGTGGCATCAGTAAAAAGTCAGGATATTACTTTGCGTCCTGGCTCCAATCCAATGGAAGCTCTGCAGGGAAAAGTGGCTGGTTTGGATATTACTCGTACGTCAGGCGAGCCTGGTGCAGGAGTAAATATGCAATTACGTGGTACGCGTTCTATTAGTGCCGATGGTACTCCTTATTTTTTAATTGATGGTTTACCCGGTGATTATTCCACTTTGAATCCGAATGATATAGAATCGATTGAAATACTGAAAGATGCATCTTCAACAGCTGTTTACGGTTCGGCAGGTGCAAACGGGGTTGTTATTATTACAACCAAAAAAGGTAAAGCCGGAAAACTAACGGTTGATTTCAATGCGTATTATGGATATAATGGGTGGTCGATTATTCCGGAGATGCGTACCGGCGAATCGTACTTAGAAACCAAACGCGATGCATATAAATATGTGTGGGATTCGACCAATAATAAATGGACAACAACAGGAGCACAATGGCAATCGGCGGCTGATGACGAAACAATCTTTGGTGCTACAAGATATGCTATTTATAAGCAAGGGCAGTTTGTAGATTGGGCCAAAGAATTTCTACGAAAAAGTGCCGGTACGCAAAATTACAGCTTAAGCATTTCGGGAGGTAATGAAAAAACCAAAGGGTATGTTTCTTTCAACTATACCGATGAAAAAGGACAATATTACGGGGATGATTATAAACAATATTCCTCTAACATGAAAGTAGATCATAACTATAAAAAGTGGCTTTCGATAGGAAGTAGTATGCAGGCTTCGTACGTGATCAGAAATAGAGCTCAAGATAAACTGGAAAATGCGTTAACTACCGATCCACTAGTTAGGACACACAATGACGATGGTACTCTGAATACCAATCTTGGCAACAACGTGTATAATCTTCTGCTCAACTACCAACCGGGTGTATATGCCAATAAAGATAACAATTTTAGAATCAATGTAAACCCATATATTGAAATTAAACCGATAAAAGGGTTAAGTATATTATCACGTGTTAGTGGATGGTTCACTTATAACAATAACTATAAATTCGATGGCATTGGTTCGGTAAATTATACGTATAATAATGGACAAATTGCTAAAGCACAAATTACTCAAAACCGCTCTTATGGGTATCAGTGGGAAAATGTCTTGACATATAACTTCAATATTGCTAAAGATCATGATTTCACTCTCACGGGGGTTACTTCTTGGAGTGACAACCAGAATCTTTACACCTCTATGTATGAGAGCAACATATTAACTAACAACTTTAAATGGTATAATTTTACGAATGATGTTAACACGACTGCTTCATCATCATACGACATGAAAAAAACGATGGGACTGGTTGCGCGCCTTAACTATTCCTATTTAGGTAAATATCTCTTTTCTGCTTCTGTACGTCACGATGGCTCATCCGTTTTGTACGAAACAAAGCATTGGGACAATTTTCCTGCCGCGTCGGCAGCATGGAGAATCTCTGATGAAAAATTTATGGCTTTCGCAAAAAATTGGTTAGATAACCTCAAGCTTCGTGTCGGATGGGGTATTACGGGAACTGCGAAAATTAATCCTTACAGTTCTGTACAAAATCTAGAAAGTACTAATATGTCGTTGGGTGGTGTAACTCAGTCGATTTATCGCTACACGCAGTATCTGACTAATCCGGATTTAGGATGGGAAAAATCGTATAACACCAACATTGGTCTGGATGCAATGCTCCTTAAGAACCGCATTGATATTTCATTGGATTATTACATTACCAAAACCAACGGCGTTATCTATAGTGTTTCTTCACCATCGCTATATGGTACCTATTTGCCAAATAATCAGTATCTTAAAAATGTCAATATTTGTCAAACAAAAAACAGAGGTCTTGAGCTCACATTAAATACACGCAACATTGTTACCAAAGATTTCCAATGGAATTCGGCGGTTACTTTTGCATCGAGCAAGGATGAAATTCTTACGTTAACTGGCGGTTCGAACAACTATATTAGTAATGGTTCATATACGCTTGCTATTGGCCAGCCTGTCAATTCATTCTATAACTACAAGCTAAATGGTGTTTGGCAAATCGGGCAAGAAAAAGATGCAGCTGTATTTGGTGCAAAACCGGGAGAGCTGAATGTAAATGTTCCGGGTATGACCCGACTTGAAGCGGGTGTTTATGTAAAAACCGCTACCGATGGTACACAAACCTACTATTATTCTGATCTTACTGCTGCAAAGAAATACAATTCCAACCTCACAGCGGCAATTTCAAAGTACTCCTATAGTAGCAAGGATTACCAGATTTTGGGACATAATAATCCGGACTGGTCACTTGGATTTCAAAATACATTCAAATACAAAAATTTTGATTTAAGTATATACACATATCTCAGATGGGGACAAATGATTAGCTATAACATGATGGGGTGGTATCAGCCTAGTGCATTTGCTATCAATGCAAGTCCCTCAAGAACGATTCCTAAATCATTCAATTACTGGACTCCCACAAATCCATCCAACGATTTTCCTATAATGAATTATCAATATGGGACTTCTCAAATGTATGGTTTTACAGGATTGAACTACGTCGACGGTTCGTTCTTTAAACTCAAAAACATAACCTTGGGTTATTCTTTACCTGCAAACTTAATAAAGAAACTTTCTATTGAGAAATTCAGGTTATATGGCACTGTAACAAACCTGTTGGTAATTGCAAAAAGCCATTTGTTGAAACAGTACGATCCAGAAATGAACGGATCACTGAGTTATCCTCTTACAAAACAAATTGTTGTAGGTCTTAACGTAACATTTTGATCGTCAAAATAAAAAAAAAGAATATGAAAATTTTCAATATAAAAAGACTATTATGTAAATGTGCATTAGGCTTATCCCTCGCATTATACATAACATCATGTAGCTTAGATGAATATAATCCGTCTGCTTTGTCAGAAGAAAATGTACTTAAAAATTTCAGCGGTTGGAAATCATATCAATCCAACTGTTATACAGGGCTTTGGGGATCACTTATTGGGCTGAATTATGGCGTTCAGTCGGAAGTCGGGACGGACTTGTGGACATTTTCCTACGGAACCCACAATATGTTTAAAGATTTAATGGCGTATGAACAGTTCACGACAAGTTGCGGGCCTGTAAGTGCGGTATGGGCATATGCTTTTGGTTCGATAAAAGATTGCAATAAAACAATTCAGCTATCGACACAATTGGCCGATGGTAACGCATCTGATATAGCAAAGTTAGTTGCAGAAGCAAAATTCTTAAGAGCATACTATTATTCTGTGCTGGTAACTCAGTTTGGTGAAGTTCCATTAGTGTTGATTGATGATCCGCTAAAGAGCTTGACTCCCAAACGCAATAGTATTTCTGAAATTTATACTCAAATCGTTTCCGACCTAAGATTTGCATTCAACAATCTGCCTGTTACTCCATATGATAATAATGCCGCACGTGTAACCAAAAAGAGTGCGTTGGGTATGATGGCTCGTGTTTATGCTCAGGGTGCCGGTGAAGGTTTAAGCGAAGGTAGTAAGACATACTGGGTACGTGCTAAAGAAGTTGCAGATAGCCTCATAAACAATCAAACCGCTTATGGAGCTTCTTTGTATGATGATTTTCAGAAAGTGTTTGCATCTGCAAACAATAGAAACAATGCCGAAGCTTTGTTCACAGCTTATGGACTTAACCCGTATGATGCTTCATACGACTATTTTACAGGGAATTCCAAACCAAATCTTTATCTTTATTATTATCCTAAGTTCGATGATGCATTCGGGACATCCGATCTCTTAAAAAAAGGGGTAAATGCCAATACGTCAAATGCCTATTACGGACGTTGCAATCAACAATTTCTTGCACCAACCAAGTATTTGCTTAACTGTTTCAATGCAAAGTATGACAAACGATGGGAAAATACGTTTGTTACTGCTTTTGCCAACTACTCAGGAGTGCAAGCAATTGCGAGTCTTGGAACGGGAGTTCCTACCCCGGGCAATATAACCTATAATGCAGCAACCATTACGCTTACTACTGCGATGTGTAATAAATATGGAATAGATGCCTCTCATGTAGGAGAGAAAATTTATCCGTATGCTGATGTAAATGCAGTAAATGCTTCTAAAAATGCCACATGGCAGTATATCCCGAAGATATGGACAAAAGGCTCTCATACCGGAGTAGCAGCCCAACTGAAAGATACGACAAATGCTAATTTACATCCTTATCCGTTAGCGGCCGATGAAGATCGATTCTTTGCCTATTTAAGTAAAGATCCCCTAACCTCAGCAGAAAAGAAAGCGCGTAGATATGTGACTGTAAATATTGATGATTTATTTGATACGGCGACTGATCCTACTGGTAGTACGTATAAAAGTGTAACTTCAACCAATGGATTACCATTAGCAAGTCTTGCTAATTTGTTCCCTGCCATGATGAAGTTTAATCACAACTTCGATGGTGGATGGGTAGGATCAAATTTTCAGCTAAAATTGGGTAACATTATGATTATGCGTATGGCAGAGGTGTATTTAATTGCTGCCGAAGCTACACTTCATATTAATAGTGGCGATGGGGCTACCGCAGCAAACTATCTCAATCAATTGCGTAAGCGGGCATGTAGAAACGCCAGTGATTTCAACACTACCACAGGTATGCAACTCACTACAGCAACCATGAATGATGTATTTGATGAATATGCCAGAGAGCTTTGCGGAGAATTTTATCGCTGGGCGCTTTTAAAGCGAAATAAAGCTTTTGAGACACGACTACAAAATTATAATAGAACAGCTTATATTAATTTTGATCCCTCAAAACATTATAAACGTCCTATACCGTATAACTTCTTGAACCAAATTAATAATGCGGACGAATTTGGCACTAACGGTTATTAATTGATACAATATTATTAAAATGCTGTCTGGAATTTCAGACAGCATTTTATATTATTTATTTGTACAGCAAGTGATGGAAATTATAGTAGTCAACAAAATGCATAATTATGAAAATAGGTCTGATAATGAAATCGCTGCAAGCCGAATTCTTTCAAGAGATGAAGAAAGGAGCACAGGCTTTTGCAGCTACACGCAATGATTTTGAACTGATCACGGTCGGGACTAACAGCCAAACGGAGATAGACCAACAAATTGAACTGATAAACAATTTTATACAACAAAAAGTCGATGCACTGGTGGTTGTTCCCATCGATTCGAAAGCATTGGTTCCTGTTGTTGTCAAGGCTGTGAAGGCCGGCATCAAAGTCGTCAACATCGACATTCGGCTGGACGAAGCTCTCCTTGCGCAAAACGGCATTGAACTTACCTACGTCGGCCCTGACAATGCCACTGCCTCCAAAATGGTAGGCGATGTTCTTGCCCGAAAGGTCGGAAAAGGTGCAAAGGTAATTATTATAGAAGGACTTGCTGTCGCAGAAAATGCGCAGCAACGTAAAGCCGGATTTTTGAAATCGATTGAGGAAAACGAGCTGCACCTGGTTGCTTCGGAAGCTGCCGACTGGGAAACCGACAAAGCAGAAGAGGTATTTGCTCGTTTATATGTGCAGCATCCCGACATTGAGGGCGTGATGTGCAGCAACGACGCGATGGCTCTGGGTGTAATGAAGGTTCTTGAAGCTAATGGAAAAACTGGTCAGATTGCCGTCGTTGGTTTCGACAACGACGCATCCGTTCAACCCCTGTTAGAAAACGGACAAATGCTGGCAACAATAGATGCCTTCGGATCACAAATGGCTGTTGAAGGAATACAGTACGCACTGAAAGTCATCGGAGGAATGGAAAACAAAGGCTCATTCGCTACCCGGTTTACATTAAAGTGTGGCAAAAACGACTTAAAGTCATATAAAATAATACTTTAAGTCGACACGAAATACAATATGCCACAAAGATAAATCAGGTTTTTGCAAATAAAAACGTATCTTTGTACACGAATCCAAAGACGATAATTTAGAATCAAATGTCATTGCAACTGAATACGGTAGAAGAGGCCATAGAAGATATAAAACAAGGTAAAATTGTGTTGGTTTTTGACGATGTTGCCCGCGAGAATGAAGGTGACTTTATTGCAGCAGCCGAATTGGCAACTCCCGAAATCATCAACTTTATGGCCAAATTCGGACGAGGACTTATTTGTGCCGCCCTGACCGAAGAACGCTGTAATGAATTGCAATTGGAGAGAATGGTTCAAAGCAATTCGGCTCTGATGCAGACCAATTTTACCGTATCTGTTGATCTGAAAGGACATGGCTGCACTACCGGCATTTCGGCTTCCGACCGGTCAAAAACGGTAAAATCGTTGGCCGATGTAGCCACGAAACCGGAAGATCTGGCTCGTCCCGGACATATATTTCCTCTTATCGCTCACACCGAAGGCGTTCTGGGACGGATGGGGCACACCGAAGCCTCCGTAGACCTACCCCGCCTTGCAGGGTTAAGCCCGGCCGGAGTGCTGGTTGAGGTGATGAATGACAATGGCACGATGGCACGGTGGGATGACCTTGTAGATGTTGCCAAACAACATGACATGAAATTAATCTCTATTACCCAAATCAAAGAATTTAGAAAACACATTCAAAAGTAACGATTATGCTCCCAAACCAACGACGCGAAAAAATACTGGAACTGATCCGGGAAGACGGCCACGCTAAAGTAATGGATTTGAGCCGTATCTTTAAAGTAACAGAAGTAACCATACGTCAGGATCTTGAACGAATTGAAAAAGAGGGTCTTATTGTTCGCGAACATGGTGGAGCCTACCTGAAAGATATCGATTCGAATGTCCGGAATTTCAGCCTGCAAAATCAGGAAAATATTGCCGAGAAAATAGCCATTGCCCGCAAAGCTGTGGAGTTCATTACCGACGGCGATACTATCATCCTTGATTCGGGATCTACCACCACTGAAATTGCCAAGTTGTTAACCAACTACCGCAATCTCACGGTCATTACCAATGCACTGAACATTGCTCTCATACTTGGCGCTCAAATGGGCATTACTGTGATTGTTACCGGCGGCGAGTTCAAAGCACCGACACTTTCACTGACAGGTCAGAAAGCTGCCGATTTCTTTCAGAGCCTGCACGTCGATAAGCTATTTTTGGCCACTGCGGGTATCGCCTTGAAGTCGGGATTAACCTATCCGGGAATCAGCGATATTTGTGTAAAAAGAGCCATGATCGAATCGGCCAACGAAACTTTTCTGGTTGCCGACTCTACCAAAATCGGCAAAAGTTCATTTGCCAGTCTGGGTGCACTATCATTAATCAACTATCTGATCACCGATTCTAAAATTACGGCAGATGACATCAGATGGTTGAAAAACTATGATGTTCAGTTCGTGATTGCCGAAGCCGACGAATAACCGCTTCAAGTATAGACTTTAACGGGAGCCCCGTGCAATACAGCCAGTCCGTTCATTGCCAGAGCTCCCATTTCGTCTTCGCCCGGGAAAACCTTCACCGGAGCAATAAACGAAACGCTACGGGTGATATATTCTACAATATAGCGGCAATAAGCAATCCCTCCGGTCAGCAGGATAGCATCCACTTTTCCTTCGAGAACCGTTGCCATAGCACCAATCTCTTTGGCAACATTATAGGCCATCGCATCCATCACCAATCTTGCCTTTGAATCATTCTCGTGAATTGCAAGATGCTCCACCTGCCGCATATCGCTGGTACCCATCAACGACATTACGCCACCTTTGCCGTTAATCATCAGTTTTATATCGTCGAGTGTATATTCTCCGCTAAAGCAAAGCTTGGCGACATCCACCGCCGGTAGCTGACCCGAGCGGTTGGACGAAAAAGGCCCCGAACCGCTAATGCCATCATTCACATCGATCACCCGACCCCGCTGATGAGCACCCACCGTTACGCCACCGCCCAAATGGGCAACCACCAAATTCAGCTCTTCATACGGCTTATCGACAGATTTAGCATACAAACGACTGATTGCCTTGTGATTTAGCGCATGAAACATCGACTTGCGGTGAAACAAAGCATGTCCCGAAATGCGCGCCACCTCCTGCATCTCGTCAACCACCACCGGATCGGCGATAAAGGCCCGGGCACCCGGAATACCGGCCGCCATTGCTGCGGCCAATAACCCACCCAGACTACTGGCATGTTCGCCCTGAATGCCCGCCACAAGATCTTCACGCAATCGGTCATTCATTTCATAAACGCCCGATTCTACAGGTTTTACCATACCACCCCGTCCCACAATCGCATCCAGCGATTGCAAGTCGATACCCGCCTTCGCAAGTTCATGCAGTATCAGGCCTTTTCTGAATTCAAACTGATCGGTGACTTTTTTGAACCGCCTCAACTCTTCGGAAGAATGGTCGATATTCACAGTAAAAATGCAACACTCATCGTGATAGAGCGCGATTTTGGTAGAGGTGGATCCCGGATTGAGGGACAAAATATGGTACGCCATAATTGATTGTATATCAATTAATATATCCGTACTAAGAGAGAAAAATATTTGCACGAAAGTTCTCTTTATACGCCTATATTAAGGTTAACCTTTGTGCAAATATAACATAATTTCTTTATCTTGATACACGGCCGGAGCCATCGCCTTTCATCAGGCCTTCGACCTCAGCTACCGAGATAAGATTGAAGTCTCCCTGAATGGTATTCTTAAGCGTAGAAGCGGCCTGTGCAAAGTCGAGTGCTTTCTGGTCGTCGTGCGGATAGGCAATTAATCCGTAAATCATACCTCCCACAAAAGCATCACCAACACCCACACAATCAACTACGTGCGTAATATCGTAAACCCGCGTATGTTTCAACGTACTGTCCGAATAGAGCACGCTGGCAAGGGTGTTATGATTGGCGTTGATCGTATTGCGGAATTCGATAAAAACTTTTTTGCAACGGGGAAATTTTGCCACCATCTCTTTTGCCGCCTTTTCGTAACTTTCCAAATCCATTTCGTAGCTGGCATCTACCGCCTTAAAATCGACCATATCAATGCCCAGCACCTTCCGGTATTCGTCGTGGCTTCCGAAAACGGCATCGCTGTAAGCCACCATTTCGGGTAACACTTCGGTCGCTGATTTGCCATAGTTCCAGAGATTTTTCCGGAAATTGAGGTCGCACGAAATAGTCAATCCCAGTTTATCGGCTGCCAAAATAGCTTCGCGGCACACATCGGCAGCTTCGGGCGACAACGACGCGGCCACACCCGACCAGTGAAACCATGTAGCATCGGCAAACACTGCCTGCCAGTCGATCATCCCCGGAGCAATGGTTGCAAATGCCGAATCGGCACGGTCGTATACCACCTTCGAGCCGCGCGACATAGATGCATTCTCGAGGAAATAGATGCCCAACCGTTTTCCTCCATAAACAATATGCTTCGTGCCAACATTATAAGAGCGTAACTGACTCAGACAACTTTGGGCTATTTCGTTTTGCGGTAAACGGGTAATAAATTCGGTGTCGATTCCAAAATTGGCAAGCGACACGGCAACGTTGGCTTCGCTTCCCCCGAAGGTGGCGACATACTCTTTAGCCTGAGCAAACCGAAGATAACCGGGTGCCGTCAAGCGCAACAGGATTTCTCCAAACGTAACAACTTTATTTTTCATACGATAGTAATTTGTTTTTGAAAGGTTGTATGGAATTGAAAAATCAGCGAAGCTAACTTCATGTTGCTTTAAATTATTCACCGATAGCTATCGGGAGCCCTTGGGCGTTGTACAGCAACATGTTCATTCCATATGTAACTGATTTTTAATAGATACGATTCTCTTCTTACAATTTGTCCACTTTAACAAATAACAAATCCTACCCTCACCTCTTTAGGAGAATCCAATTTCAAATTGTATTGCATTATGCAGGATAGAATCAACTCCTTGCTTGTCAAACCATAACAAAGCACAGGATGCTTCTGTGAAAAGACAAACAAAGTTACAAGAAATATTTCGGTTCCGACCGGTTTTTTGCCGTAAACAAAGGGGATGTCGGCCTCTTTTACCATCCCCAAACATCGTGTTTAACAACCATAACAGATCCCACGACAACGGAAAGAGTCCCTGTTTTTTGTTTTGTTTTTTCACGGGTTTGTCATAGCTTTGCAAAAAAGGATAGGATGAAAAAGGTTGTTTTTATATCTCTCATATTGGTCACTTTCTTAGCCTCGTGCAAGAAAGATGATACCGTTCGTGCAAAAGAATACCTGAAGAAAGCGGAACAATTGTTCGCTCAGGGCAATTACAATTCAGCCAAACTAAGTCTGGACAGCATTCATCTGTTGTTCCCGCGCCTGATCCCTATACGGCAGGCAGCCGATACGCTGATGTACAAGGTAGAACTGGCCGAGGCAAAACGCAACCTTATTTTTGCCGATAAGATGTTACCATTGCACAAGCACCTGGCCGATTCACTGCTAAGATCGTTCCGTTACGAGAAGAATGCGAAATACGAAGATGTAGGCCGGTATATCTATAAAACGCAATCGGGCACGAACCGGATCGGACTCAGGGCGTATGTGACCGAACTGGGCGAGATGACCATTGTGAGCTCCTATACCGGATCACCGCTGGGATTCTCAAAGACAAAAGTATCGGTGAATGATTTGTTTGCCGAAACAGTGGCAGGTAGTGGCGATAGCCGTACGGCATTCACACATCAGGGGCAGTCGTGGGAGAATGTGAGTTATACTGATCCTGAGATCAACGGGGTGGATAATTTTATTGCGCACAACCTCACGGCAAAAATGGTGGTGGCACTCGAAGGAGGTAAACGCAGCTACAGTTATGTGCTGTCGCAGGCAGAGAAGCAGGCAATTACTCAATCCTACTATTTAGCCGAAATGTTGAGAAACGTGGTACGTTTGAAAAAGGACATTGAAAAGGCCAAGAACAAAATAACAATCGTTTGCCCCCATTTACGACTAAATCCGCAGGATCAGTTGCCTGAAAAATTCAGGTAGAATTTTTATTGTTGAGCTTTGTAAGCCAGCAACGTATTTTTGAGCAGTTCTACACGAGTCATCGGGCCGACACCACCGGGAACCGGAGTGATGTAAGAACATTTCGGCGATACTTCGTCGAATCGCACGTCACCGGTGAGTTTGAAACCGCTTTTGGTCAGCGTTGAAGGCACACGGGTAGTCCCCACGTCGATCACAACAGCACCCTCTTTCACCATATCTTCTTTCACGAAACCGGGAGAACCGATGGCCGCAATCAGAATATCGGCCTGGAGGCAGATTTCTTTAATATTTTGCGAACGGCTGTGGCATACGGTAACCGTAGCATCGCCCGGATAGGCTTTTTGCATCATCAGGCCGGCAATGGGTTTGCCCACAATGTTGCTCCGACCGATTACCACGCAATGTTTTCCTTTGGTTTCGATTTTGTAGCGTTCCAACAGTTCGATGATACCTGCCGGAGTGGCCGAAACCAGCGAAGGCAAACCAATCAGCATTCGTCCCACGTTGATGGGGTGAAAGCCGTCGGCATCTTTTGCCGGGTTGATCGCTTCAATAATTTTTTGTTCCGCAATATGCTTGGGCAATGGCAACTGCACGATGAACCCGGTTACTGAGTTGTCGTTGTTGAGTTCTTCCACCTTTGCCAACAATTCTTCTTCCGTCACGTCATCTTCGTAACGAATCAGTGTCGATTCGAAGCCGACCTGCTGACAATCTTTGATTTTGTGGGCAACATAGCTTTCGCTGCCGCCATCGTGACCTACCAGAATTGCTACCAAATGGGGAACTTTTTTCCCCGCCGCCTTTAAGGCTTCCACTTCCTGAGCAATCTCCTGTTTGATTTGCTCAGAGATAAGTTTTCCGTCAATTAATTGCATAAAATATAGATGGTTTTAGAGTTTTTCGGGTTTGTTATAAACGAACACAAGGCCGCAGGAAATTGAATTCGTAGCGACCTTGTATCGTATAAATGTCATATTAATAGATTAATACTGTTCCTTTTCGTTCGGAAAATCGCCAGACTTC
This sequence comes from Bacteroidota bacterium, assembly GCA_017860295.1. Taxonomy (GTDB): domain Bacteria; phylum Bacteroidota; class Bacteroidia; order Bacteroidales; family Paludibacteraceae; genus Microbacter. Next base: position 285,687 of record JAFNAS010000011.1, read on the forward strand.
ACATCTTTTACATACTGCTGCACGGCGCCGTTCATGATGGAGTGCAGGTCGGCATAACGTCGCAGGAAGCGGGGCGAAAAACCGTTGGTCATCCCCAGCATATCGTGTATGACGAGCACCTGTCCGTCGACTCCGTTTCCGGCTCCGATACCGATAACCGGTATTTTTAATTCCGAAGCAACCTGAGCAGCCAGTGTAGCCGGAATTTTTTCCAGAACAACAGCCGAACATCCGGCCTCTTCCAGCAAATGGGCATCCGAAAGCAGTCGTTTTGCCTCTTCTTCTTCGCGGGCACGAACCGTGTAAGTTCCGAATTTATTGATCGATTGAGGAGTCAGCCCCAGGTGACCGATAATAGGAATTCCGGCAGAAAGAATACGCTTTACTGAATCGAGAATCTCTTCACCACCTTCGAGTTTGAGGCAGTCGGCACCCGTCTCTTTCATAATACGAATAGCCGAAGCCAGAGCCAGTTTGGAGTTTCCCTGATAGGTTCCGAATGGCATATCTACCACAACCAAAGACCGTTTGACGGCTCTCATTACCGAGCGTCCGTGGTAAATCATTTCATCCAGAGTCATGGGCAATGTGGTGACATTTCCGGCAATCACATTCGATGCAGAGTCGCCAACCAGAATAACATCAAGGCCGGCCTGATCGACAATAGATGCCATTGTATAGTCATACGCAGTAAGCATCGATATTTTTTCTCCGCGCTGTTTCATCTCAAACAAGCGTCGGGTGGTAACTTTCCGGGTATCCTCGGATTGATATGTAGACATAAAATATAAGTGTGTAATTTGTGCGTGCAAAGGTACAACATTTCGGTGAGAATGATAATTTTTCGGAGCTTACAGCATTGACAACAAAGCCGATTCCGGATATGCCTTCGGTATGGATATCGAACGTATCCCTAACCTGAGGTATCAGATAAGAGATCTCCATAGATTCTCCGAAAATCATGTTTGTTTCCTGTGACAAAAGTTATTCCGAAATAGGATAACTTTTTAGGACTAACCAGTATGCTGTATTTAAGAGGTTGTTAATAGTCTATTTACTCTTTTTTGATCAGTTCAAACTTCTTTCCATTCACCTTCACAACATACATACCGGCCTTCAGATTGGAGATATTGACATAACTATTGCTACTGATAGTTTGTGATAGCAGTAATTTTCCCATCAAATTATAAATAAATAAGTTAGGCGTATTATTGCCCACATTCACCATAAATCCGTTGGAACAAGGATTGGGATAAATCACTACACTGAGATCAAAGCTTACCGCAATGGTATGATGGGCCGTTATATTACTAAAGGTGTAACTGCTTACAGCTCCCACACTGGATCCATCGACCGATACATCGGTGATATGATAACCCGAGTTCGGCGTAATGGTAAATGTTTGGGTATTCCCTTCACTTATGCTTATCGAACCAGCAGGGCTGATACTTCCGCCGGAGCCTACTGAAGCAATAATAGTATATGTACCTATTGCCGTCCACTTGGCAAATAGCGTCTTATCGCCGGTATCGATAGTGGAGATGATTGTAAGCGTTGTGCCGGTGAAGGTTTCATTATCATACCAACCTCCAAAGGTATAGCCTGTTTGAGTAGGATTGCTTAATGTTAAACCTATACCATACGTATAGGTGGCGGTGTTAGCGGCATCATTGGTTCCGCCATTAAGGTTGTAAGAAATGGTGTAACTGTTGGCCATCCACTTAGCAAATAGCGTGACATCGTCGGTAGCGGTAGTACTGATTGATGTAATGGCTGTGCCGGTGAAGGTTGCATTATCGTACCAACCTCCAAAGGTATAGCCTGTCCGGGTAAGATTACTTAAGGTTAACCCGACTCCATACGTATAGGTAGCAGCGTTAGCTGCATCATTTGTACCTCCATTTAGGTTGTAAGTGATATTGTAACTGTTGGCCGTCCACTTAGCATACAGCGTGACATCGCCGGTAGCAGAAGCACTGATGGCTGTAACTGCCGTGCCG
>JAFNAS010000022.1 GCA_017860295.1 Bacteroidota bacterium
AAAGCAGAGGGATGTCTGTCGAAAAGCGTGGAAACTCTGTCGAAACGAGTGGTAGGTCTATCGAAAGGCGAGGGTAAACTGTCGAAAAGCGTGGTACGATCTTCGAAAGCAGAGGAATGTCTGTCGAAAAGCGGGAAGTATCATTCGAAACGATAAAAGTATCCTTCTAAAAGGTGTAAGTATCGTTCGAAAAGGAAAAAGTATTTGTCGAAACGATGAAAATGTCGTTCGAAGTAGTTACGCAAAAATAAGTATTGATAAATAAGATGTCAGAAACAACAAAGAAATCTCCCTGGACCTGGATTCCAACGCTCTATTTTGCCGAAGGGATTCCGTATGTGGTGGCCATGTCACTGGTGGTAGTGATGTATAAACGGTTGGGTATTTCCAATGCCGATATTGCTTTGTACACCAGTTGGCTCTATTTGCCCTGGGTAATAAAACCGTTTTGGAGTCCCTTTGTGGATATGATGAAGACCAAACGCTGGTGGATCGTGACCATGCAGCTGTTTATAGGTGCCGGTTTGGCCGGCGTGGCTTTTCTTATTCCGGCTCCCTTCTTTTTTCAGGCAACGCTGGCCGTGCTGTGGTTGATGGCGTTCAGTTCGGCTACGCATGATATTGCGGCCGATGGCTTTTATATGTTGGCGCTCGATAGTTCGCAGCAGTCGTTCTTTGTGGGGATCCGCAGTACGTTTTATCGACTGGCGATGATTACCGGACAGGGACTGCTGATTATTCTGGCCGGAAGCTTGGAGAGTTTTACTGGCTTGCAACCGCTAAATTTTTCGGTTGAATCGTCAACTACGGCTAAGTCGACAATAGTATTGCCCGCACAAACTAGCAATGTGCCCAAGACGGACGAAATGACTTTTGTGGCATTTCCATCCGATTTGGTGCTGAATACAAATCAGATTTTGAAAGATTCGCTGGAAAAAGTAAAATCATTTGCCTTCGAACAAAACAAACAAAATGGTTTTGTGGGCAGCGAGAAAGCAGGTGTTGCAGTGACTTCATCAAAAGAAATGACCGGTAATGCCGGCATTGTGGCCATTCGCCTGACGAAACAGCCTGAGGCCGGTAAATCGGTGGTGTTGAACACCAACTTTTCGAAAGGAGATAAAAGTATTTCGGTGATTTCGGGCGAGCGGATTACCTTCACTGCCGAAAACTGGAATAAACCGGCTTATGTGGTGGTTCAACTCGATAAAAAGCTGAATGGTAATGTGAGAAGCGAATTTAAAGGAGTCTCCGGCAATTTGAAATTGGCATGGAGTATTACCTTCTTTATTCTGGCAGGTTTCTTTGTCCTCTTGTTTGTCTACCATCGTTTTGTGTTGCCGTATCCGGCTTCCGATCATTCGACGGTGGCAAATAGTGTAAGTGGTATATTCAAGGAGTTCGGGCGCACGTTTGCCACTTTTTTCCAGAAGCCAGGCATTGTGCTGGCAATCTTTTTTATGCTGACTTACCGCTTGGGTGAGGCCATGCTGGTGAAGATCGTGTCGCCCTTCCTGCTCGACGGACGTGAAGTGGGCGGACTTGGACTGACAACCGGACAGGTTGGATTGGTTTACGGCACCGTTGGGGTGTTGGCTCTAACTTTGGGTGGCATCACCGGTGGCATTGCGGCATCACGCAAAGGGCTCAAATACTGGATTTGGCCTATGGCAATGTCGATAACCTTGCCGCAGTGTGCCTACATCTTCTTGTCGACATTCCTGCCAGATAATTTTTTCTTTATCAATCTGGCAGTTGCCGTTGAACAATTCGGATATGGATTCGGCTTTACAGCCTATATGTTGTATATGATCTATTTTTCCGATGGCGAGCATAAAACGGCGCATTATGCTATCTGTACCGCCTTTATGGCATTGGGAATGATGTTGCCCGGGATGATGGCCGGATGGTTGCAAGAACAACTCGGATATCAGCACTACTTTTTCACAGTGATGTTGGCTATTATACCCTGTTATCTGGTAGTTTCGATGTTGAAAATAGATCCCGAATTCGGGAAGAAAAAGAAAGCTTAACCGTTTTTACCTAGGTCAATGTGATGATGATGAAATTGAATGTGATTTGGTTGATGACCGCTTTGCTGTGTCTGTCCCAGAACGGAATGGGTGCGCAAAGGGTAAAAACGGGTATTGAAGTACTTCGCGAGAGTGGATTTAAGTTGCTTCAGGGAAAACGCGTGGGATTGATAACCAATCCTACCGGAGTCGATTCGCAGTTGAAATCGACGGTGGATATTATGAACGAAGCTCCCGGAGTAAAACTGGTTGCGTTGTATGGTCCCGAGCATGGTGTTCGTGGAGATGTGTATGCAGGCGATCATGTGGATAATGCTGCGGATCGGACAGGAGTGCCTGTCTATTCGCTTTATGGAAAAACAAGGAAACCGACACCCGATATGCTGAGAGATGTTGATGTGATTGTGTATGATATTCAGGACATCGGGTGTCGTTCCTATACGTTTATCAGTACCATGGGATTGGCCATGCAGGCGGCTGCCGAAAACGGCAAAGAGTTTGTGGTGCTCGATCGTCCGAATCCTATTGGTGGATTGAAAATAGAGGGAAACCTGACGGAAGATAAGTTTATCTCGTTTGTCAGTCAGTTCAAAATACCGTATCTCTACGGGCTTACCTGCGGTGAACTGGCCAAATTGCTGAACAACGAAAATATGTTGGGTAAAAAGTGCAAGTTGACGGTTGTCCCGATGAAAGGGTGGAAGCGCAAGATGAATTTTTCGCAAACCGGGTTGCCCTGGGTACTGACGTCTCCGCATATCCCCTATGCCGAATCGGCAGCTTATTATGCGGCATCGGGAATTCTCGGCGAATTCGATTTCATGTCGATTGGCGTAGGGTATACGTTGCCATTCCAACTGTTTGCTAAAGATTCGATCGATGCAACTTTGTTGTCTGAAAAAATGAATGCTTTGCAATTGCCCGGTGTGTTATTTCGACCAATTAACCTGAAGCCGTTTTATTCGGTGGGTAAGGGATTAAACTATTCGGGCGTTCAATATTTTATTACCGATGACAAAAAAGCGAGGCTTACGGAGATTCAGTTTTATGTGATGCAGGAGATGGCAAAACTTTATCCGCAAAAGCGATGTTTCGGAGAGACAACGCAGTCTCGATATAAAATGTTTGATAATGTGTGCGGTAGTGATCAGATACGACTGCGTTTTTCTCAGAGTATGAGGGTTGATGATATTCTTCCTTATTGGAGAAAAGATGAGGATGCCTTCCGAAAATTGTCAAAGAAATATTATCTCTATAAATAACGCTTCCTATGCAGGTAACAAACCGACTTTTGGCACTCGACGTGATGAGAGGCATCACTATTGCTGGGATGATTCTAGTGAATAACCCCGGTTCATGGGGGCACATCTTTACTCCTCTGGAACATGCTTCGTGGAACGGTTTGACTCCGACCGATCTGGTATTCCCATTCTTTATGTTTATTATGGGAGTGTCGACCTATTTCTCATTGCGAAAATACGATTTCAGATTTTCGTCCGATGCTGTCTGGAAAATATTGCGGCGCACCCTAGTGATTTTCGGGATCGGATTGGCTATCGGTTGGTTCGGCTTGCTTTGTCGGACTACGTTGAATTTCGGAAACACGGAGATGACCTTTTCTGAAAGGTTGATGCACGGACTGATGCCGTTTGATAAAATCAGGGCGCTTGGCGTGATGCAGCGTCTGGCTTTGAGTTATTGCGGAGCATCGTTGTTGATATTGCTGATCGATCAGAAGAAAGTGTTGTATGTGGCCGGCGGAATTTTAATTGCTTATCTGGTAGTTTTACTGGTAGGAAACGGATTCGATTTGTCTGAAAATAATGTGATTAATGTCGTCGACCGGGCATTATTCGGTGTCAACCATATATATAAAGATGTATTACCCGATGGCTCATCCATCGCTTTCGATCCGGAAGGATTGTTAAGCACGCTTCCCTGTCTGGCGCATGTCTTGCTTGGATTTTATGTGGGAAAAATTATCAATTCGGTGCAGGACAATGGACAACGCATACAACAGATCTTTATTTTCGGCACCATTCTTTTGTTTGCTGGATTCCTGTTGAGCTATGGCTGTCCGATCAACAAGAAAGTGTGGAGCCCTTCGTTTGTGATGGTCACTTGTGGATTGGGTTCGTTGCTACTTTCATTACTGATTTGGTTGATCGATATTAAGGGGTATGCCCGTTGGTCGCATTTCTTCGAATCGTTCGGCATTAATCCGCTCTTTATGTATGTACTGGGAGCTTTCCTGTCTATTTTGTTGAGTACCATACCCGTATCGCTAAGCCCGGAAGTGCTAACCATAAAGGGATTTGTTTATAACGATTTACTCTTGTCCTGGCTTCCTGACTTATGGGCTTCGCTGGTATACGCTATTCTCTTTGTTTTGCTTAATTGGTCTATTGGACACATTCTTTATAGAAAGCAGCTTTATATTAAAATCTGATATGTGAGACAATTGATGCACCTCTTATACTTTAAAAGTATTTACGCTCAAAAATGTAGATAAAAAAATGTATGTAAATCATAAAAACAAGTTTTGGTGTTGTATCTCTGTAAAATTAGTGTATATTTGTAATTGATATGTGTCCAAGTTTGTGTATTACTTGTTTTTGTATTATTGATGTCGCTAAATGATTCTTTATTATTGCAGTAATTAATTGAAAATTGATTTTTGATGTCTTTTTGTCAGAATTATTTGTTGCGATAGATTCAAATTCCACTTTGTTTAGGTGCGAAAAGCGAGGTTCAAAGAGAGATTAAAATCTATAAACTACCAGCTTAATTATATTCTCTTGAAATTTAGATGTTAAATTTTTAATAATAAGGAGTGGTTTTATATCGCTCAGTCTCATCTTTAAAAATAGTTGTTAATATTCAAAACCCCAAAAATTATGACTAAGATGTTTAAGCAAAGATGGTTTTATTTGGGTTGTTGTTTGCTGATCGCATTGTTCACTGTAGTGGGCGCTTATGCACAGACAAAAACAATCAAGGGAAAGGTGGTTGATGAAAAAAGTCAACCTATGATTGGCGTTTCTGTTGTTATTAAGGGAACTAAAACAGGAACAATTACGGATGAAGAAGGAAGTTATTCTATTTCGGCATCTCCGAAAGATGTGTTGTCGTTTTCATTTATTGGATACAAAGCTAGCGAAGAGAAGATAGGTTCTCGTACAACAGTAAATGTAGCTCTTAATGAAGATTCTCAAATGTTGCAAGAAGCAGTTATTACAGCAGAATTCGGAGTGAAAAGAGCAGCACGTTCGGTTGGAGCGGCTATTCAAAATGTCAAAGGTTCGGATATTGCCGAGTCTGGGCGTGAAAATTTTATCGATGCTCTTCAGGGACGTGTCGCAGGTGTAAATGTTACTTCATCATCCGGATCTCCGGGAGCTTCTTCAACAGTCGTATTCAGAGCTCCTACATCTATTTCGGGGAAAAATAGTCCATTATACGTAATAGATGGTATTCCGATGAGTAATACTACATTTGATGCAACTACTCAAGCTGCATCCACAACTTTGAGTGCTACACAGAATGATTATACTAATCGTGGTTCTGATATAGATGCTGATAATATTGAAAGTATGACAGTTTTAAAAGGTGCGGCAGCTGCGGCTCTTTACGGATCCGATGCTTCTAATGGAGCTATTATTATTACTACAAAAAAAGGACGCTCAGGAAAGGCTAAGATTTCTTATAACACCGATATTAGGTTTGATCAAGTATACCGTTATCCCAAAGAACAGACGACTTATGATCAAGGAACTTATGGGACAACCAATTACTACAGCTCAGTACGGTGGGGGGCTCCATACGCTGCTGGGACCAAGTTGTACGATAATGTGAAAGAATTATTAAAAACAGGTGTTAGTCAAAAACACAATGTCGCTCTTGAGGCAGGAAATGAAACAATGACATTACGCGCTTCGGCGGGATTGTTAGATCAGACGGGTGTTATACCGGTGGCGTCTTATAAGCGTAAAAATCTTGCTTTGTCAGGATCAATGAAGGCTAATAACTGGCTGAGTTTTGATGGATCTCTACAATATGTAAACAGTGAGAACCATAAAGTCGCTAAAGGTGTTGGTGGTGTTTTGGATTTGGCATTGAAATGGCCTTCAACTGATAATATGAAAAACTATTTGGCTGCAGACGGTAGTTCAATAAAATATCCTGATAAATATGGTGATACTGATATTTTGAACCCTTATTATGACCTTTATAAAGATAAAAGATATGATACGAGTGACCGGTTTATCTCAGCATTAAACATGATTATTACACCGTTGAAAGATTTGCAGGTTAGAGCGCAATTTGGATGGGATGTTTCTGCAAGTACCTATATTACGTGTATCAATCCTCAGTTTACAACATCAACAACCAAAGCCGGAAGTTATGACCAATCTAACGTTGCGGAATCGGATCCCACACTCAATCTATTGGCGTCGTATAAAAAAAGTATTAAGAAATTTGATTTCAATGCCCAAGTAGGATACCACCAATTAGAAGTAGGATCAAAGACGCTTGCTGTATATGGTTCGAATTTTTATGTGCAAGATTTACAGTCTATTAATAATTGTGCTCAATCAACTATAACCAATACGCAGATAACGAAAAAGCGCAGAGTTCAGGCTGTCTCAGGTTCATTGGAGATGTCTTATAATAATATGGCATTCTTGACATTAAGAGGTAGGAATGACTGGTCGTCTACTTTGCCAGTAGATAATCAATCTTATTTTTATCCTGCTGCTGATGTGAGTTTCATGTTGTCTGAATTACCATTTCTTAAAAAGCATTCTGAAACTTGGAGCTATCTAAAATTACGGGGATCTGCGGCTCAAGTAGGTAAAGATGCAGATCCGCTCTCTATTAAGCCTGCGTTACAATTGCAGACAACTACTGGAGCCGGATATGCTTATGGGTATACGGGTCCGAACAATCAGTTGAAGCCTGAAATGAATACGGCATGGGAAGTTGGGGTAGAAGGCCGTATGTTTGATAATCGGTTGAATTTTGATGTGTCTTATTATGATACACATTCGAAGGATCAGATTATTTCTGGTTTTCGTATGTCCTATGCAACTGGATTTGTCCTGAATACAAGAAATATGGGGTCGTTCAAGACTAATGGTACTGAATTCTTAGTGTCATATGATTTTATCAGGAATCATGATTGGTCATTGAATGTTGGAGTAAATGGAAGTCGAAATTGGAGTAAAGTGTTGTCATTGCCAAACGGCGTAACGGAATATTATAATGCCTATACTTGGGTGTCGGGTAATATTCGAAATGGTATTATGGTTGGAAGTCCTATTACAACTATCACTGGCCTTGATTACCAACGAAATAAAAAGGGGCAGATTTTGATTGATCCGACCTCTGGACTTCCATTGATTAGTAGTACTTGGTCGGTATTGGGAGATAGAGAACCGAAACTATCTTATGGATTTACCGCTTTAGTGAAACATAAGAATTTTTCGTTGTCATGCCTGTTTAATGGAAAACTCGGAGCTACGATAGTAAATGGTACAAAACGCCTCATGATGACATATGGTACAAGCACAGAATCTGTGACGTTGAGAAATCGAGGAGCCGTTGTGTTTAATGGTGTTCTTAAGGATGGAAAGCAAGATAGTTCGACTCCAACGGTTAGTAATATAGCAGTGAAATTAGCAGACTTGAACGGTTATACAGGATCGGATATCGAATGGATAGAAAAAGGTGTTAATTACCTTACTCTTTCTGAGGTACGGTTGTCTTATAATTTGGATGCAAAATTAATTGCAAAACTCACTAAAAATCTTGTATCTAAATGCTCAGTGTTTGTCGCAGGATCAGATATGTTTTTGTGGACAAACTACTCTGGAATTGATCCTACGGGCAATGCTAATTCCGCTGCATTGGGAGGAACAGGCGGTGTCGGGTATGATATGTTAAGTATTGGGACTCCTAGAGGATATTCTTTCGGATTTAATATAACATTCTAATTACGAGAAAATATGAAAAAGATATTAATGATATTACTAGCTGTTTATACGTTGTTTGCAGCTCAGTCTTGTAAAAATTATTTGGATGTTAATAATAATGTTGACTCTCCAAGTTCGGTAGAACCATATTTACGATTATCTCCCATTTTGTGCGGCTTTGCATCCAATTATTACGATATGAGAATGATCGGTTCTATGTGCCAGTATTTTAGTGGGAGCGGAACTGTTCCTTCTACGTATGGAGCATCTATGTATTATGCTCCTACGAGTGACTATGCTGAAGTCTGGAAAATGGTTTATTATGAATGGGGCGCTAATCTAGAAGCTATGATTAGTGATGGGAAATCGACCAATAAACCTTTTTATGCCGGTATTGGCTTAGCTCTGAAATCGTACGGATGGTATGAATTGACTTCGTTGCATGGAGAAGCTCCCTGTAAAGAGTTTATGGAAGATGGTAGAACTGTTTTTGATTACGATTCCCAGGAGTATATTATAAACCAGTCGATTGGTTGGGCGAAGCAGGCTATTGCATATTTAACCCAAACAGATGCAACTACCTATCCTGCAGCATTGTCAACTTATGATATCATGTATAAAGGGGATAAATCAAAATGGTTGAAATTTACTTATGGAACACTTGCCAAAATTTATATGACTCTTTCGAGTAAAAATACAGCTTATCTTGACTCTGCAATTACTGCTGTTAATAATTCTATGAAAAGTTATTCTGATGATGCCACTGTGACATGTACTGGGGTAACATCTGCTAATTCAAATTTCTTTGGAGTTTTAAGAGGCAATATATCTAATACATATACGCAATCTGATTATATGGTTGATGTGATGACTGGTAAAGTAAAATATTATGACCCGAATACTGGTAGTACAAGTTCAAGTAACGGAGTTACACAATTGATGGCAAAACAATATGTTACTGATACGTTAACTCTTGATCCGAGAGCAATCTGTTATTTCGGAACGAAGTCTATCATGCCAACTGACTTAACAACAATTAATAAAGGCACGTATTCTTTTGTTGGTACCTTGCCAGGAGCTGCTCCTTCAGTGACTATTTTTGGGACATCCACGGCTCCCACTTCAACCACTTCGGGCACAGGACGATGGTTATTTAGAGATGATGCTCCATATATTGTCATGACATATGCTGAACTTCAATTTATTAAGGCAGAGGCTCAATATAGAAAAGGTTTGAAATCGGATGCATTAACTACATTTAAAGGAGCTGTGGCGGCTAGCATGCAAACAACAGCCGCTTACATTAAACAAGGTACAGCTGTGATTTCTGGCACAACACAAACATCCGTGAGTGGAGATAAAATAAGTGCGTCTGTGTTTAATTCGTTGGCAACGACTTATCTGAATAGCCAATATGTTAATGGTCTTGCTTTAAGTGATTTTGAACTGGCTCATATTATGATGCAGAAATATGTGGCTCTTTATCCGTGGGGACTAGATACTTGGAATGACATGCGGCGCTATCATTATGATTTGAAATTGAACTCTAGTGGAATCCCAGAATCGGGTACTTCATGGACTACGTCAACTGTTTATCATAAGCTAGATACCGATCCAAGTCGTGTTTATAAAGGATTTTATTTATATTCAGCAAATGTTTCTGGTAGAAAAGGAACTTTTACTTCTACTAATTTAGGTTCTCCGTCATACCGATTACGTCCGAGATACAATTCTGAATACGTATGGAATCAATCGGCTTTATCAGCTTTGACCCCGATATCCGGGTTAGCAGCGAATTATAATACTTCGATGGTGTGGTTTTGTATTCCTAATAATTGATAAAAGAATTGCAATATGAAAAAAATACATATTATATTATTGGCAATGTTTGGACTGGTATTTGCATCCTGTCAAAAAAATGAACTTTCGTATCCTTGTTCTGATTTGGATACCAATACAAATTCCGAACTTAGAGTATTGAATGTGATACCCGTGACAGGAACCTGTGATACCTTATTAATCAATGGGCAAAACTATTCGTCGGTATCAACGACCTTGGGTGGTTATATCCCTTTTTCTACAACTAAATATTTGGCTGTACCTATTGGGATTGCTAGTATTTCGTTGAAATATAATGCAAAGACCACCACGCCAGCAGTATCCGCATTTACTTACACGAATAGTGTGACGCTGACTTCAGGTAAATGGTCTGCGTATATTTATAATGCAAGTAAAGCGCCTGCTTTGCTGCAAGATGCAGATGATGTTCCAACAACTGATGCGTGGGCAGATACGGTGTGCTTTATTCGAGTAGCTAATTTCTTTTTCCAGTCAGATGGTGTTACTCCTTTCGGAAACATTACGCTGAAGGCTAAAAAGAATATTACAGGAGCCACATGGGAAACGGTTGCTTCCGATATCGCTTTCGGGACGCAAACGGCAGCCTACTATAAGTATTCGTTGAAGAATACGGCTGCATCTTCTCCTTGGTCGGGTACTGAAACAAATATCACTTTTGCTGTTTTTGATGGTTCTGGAAATCAGTTGCAATACTATGCTTCTACTTCTTCAACTGCACAATCGGCTTATTCAAGTACTGGTTGGAGTTTAGGTAAAGGTCGAGCTTATGTTATTTATCTTAACGGAAAGCAGGGAACCTCTAATGCAACTCAGTTTATCAGGTTGGGATCATATACAGCTAAATAATTAGTTGGTTTAGGGACTAACTTTTTTTCGGGCGGAATAAATTATCTTAGATGGATGGTTATTCCGCTCGAATATTTTTGAGCATTTAATTAATAATTGTTTGGTAAAATGAAGAAAACAACTGTATTTCTCTTGATCTTAATGTTGTGTTTTGCAGTTAACGCGACACAACCATCTTTGTTTGATTTGAAAAAAGCCGAACAGAATGTGGTTTTATTACAAAACCCGCATCAACTTGTACCTTTGCAAGGATTAGATACTTTAAAGGTAACTGCGGTGTCTGTGGGTCAGTCTGCCGATAATGATTTCTCGGAGATGTTGGCGAAGTATATGGCGATTAAGTCGGTGGCATTGTCGGAGAAGAATGTTGATTCGACCCGAAACTGTCTGTCGGTTTCGAACCTGAAAATAGTTGCTGTGTTCAAAAGTGCTTTGTCGGAAAATGAACTTGCCTTTCTGATTCGGCTGCAGAAGCAAAGCGGAGTCGTAGTATGTTCTTTTGCCAATCCTTCTCAATGGTTGGGCATGGTTGGCAAGAGTACGACGTTTGTGCTTGCTCCCAATGCAGAAGTGGCTTCGCAGCAGATGGCAGCACAATTGATTTTCGGTGGCATTGCAGCCCAGGGGAAGCTCACGGCCAAGCTGGGGAGTTTTAAGAAAGGAACAGGACTGACTACTCAGGCAATTCGCTTCAAATATACCTTGCCCGAAGATGCCGGTATCGACGGGAAGAAATTGGCAGCAAAGATTGATTCGCTGGTGAATGATGCCATTGCGCAACAAACCTTTCCGGGTTGTGTGGTGCTGGTGGCCAAAGACCGCAAAATTGTCTTTACCAAGGCGTACGGCTATCATACCTACCTGAAAGTCGAAGGTGACAATTATAAAAATGATGTACTGAACCGTAAAACCGAGGTTGACGATCTGTTCGATCTGGCTTCGGTTACCAAAGTAACTGCAGGATGTCCGGCTTATTTGAAATTGGTGGATGAGGGGAAAATCAATCTGGATGAGAAGTTCAGTACCTACTTCCCGGTTTTGAAGGGAAGCAACAAAGAAAATATCACGGTAAAGGAATTTTTGTGCCATGTGGGAGGTTTGCAGGCCTATTCTCCGTTCTACAAATGGGCGGTGAATGCCGACGGTTCCCTGAATCCGAATTATGTTCGTTCGGTACCTTCGGAGGAGTTTCCGATACGCATCAGTGCGGCGTTGTATGCCCGCAAAGACATTGGCGATTCTATTTATAAAGCCATTGCGAAATCGCCGTTGTTGTCCTCTTATCCGAAACATAAATATGTCTACTCCGACTGGCCTTTTGTGATGACGCCACCGGTGGTAGAAGCTATCGAACACAAACCGTTTGAGGAGTTTCTGCAATCGACTTTCTATCGCTCGCTGGGGGCTTCGGAAATGATGTACAACCCCTGGAGAACGATTCCTTTGTCGCGGATTGTGCCGACAGAACTGGATAATTTTTTCCGCCAAACACAGTTGTTGGGTTATGTGCATGATGAGGCTTCGGGTATCATGGGAGGCCATTCTGCCAATGCCGGTTTGTTTTCCAATGCCAATGATCTGGCAAAATTATTACAACTTTATCTGCAAAAGGGGACTTACGGTGGCAAACGCTATTTCAGCGAAAAAACATTCGATACGTTTAACTCTTGTCCCTTTGAAAAAGAAGGCGTTCGTCGCGGGATTTGCTTCGATAAACCCGACATGAAGGATGGAAAAGTGGTAGGGCATTCTTATTGCTCATCGCTGGCCAGCCCCGAAGCTTTCGGCCACTCAGGATACACCGGTACGGCAATTTGGGTGGATCCGACTTGTAATTTGGTCTATATTTTCTTGTCGAATCGGGTTTATCCGACACGCAACAACTCTAAAATTGTGACGACAAAGATTCGTGCAAAAGTTCAAACAGCTATATACGAGTCTTTTATAAATTCAAAAAATAAATAATGAATCTGTGTTCATTTATAAAGCGAAGATTAGTGATGATGTTGAATAGTAGTATGAAAGGAATTATTGCTTCCTTCCTGTTTATTGGAACGTTGTACGCTCAACAACCGAACGGCAACAGCGGTTTTAAGGATAAACCATTTGTGTTGGTAGAGAATAAAAAAGGCCCGACTTTAGGTTATAGTCCGGCATCAGGTGTAAAAATCATCACCGAGAATGGTCTGAAATTTAAGGATCTGAACAGGAATGGGAAGCTGGATAAATACGAGGATTGGCGATTGAGTACGGAGGAACGAGCCAAAGATATCGCTTCCAAAATGTCGTTAGAACAGATTGCCGGCTTGATGCTTTATAGCAGTCATCAGGCGGTTCCTGCTCTTGAATCAGGCACGGGAAGTGGAATTTATAGAGGTAAGACATTCGCTCAGAGCGGAGCTAAACTGGATGATTTGACCGATGAACAGATTAAATTCTTAAAACAGGATAACTTGCGTCATATTTTGGTGACCAAGGTAAGGAATGCTACAATTGCTGCTCAATGGAGTAATAATGTACAAGCTTTTGTTGAAGGAATCGGATTGGGAATACCGGCCAATAACAGTTCGGATCCCCGAAACAAGGCAACAGCCAATGCTGAATTTGATGCAGGTGCAGGTGGTGATATTTCGATATGGCCGGACGGACTGGCAATGGCGGCAACATTTGATCCGAGTATAGTGAAGCAGTTTGCCGAAATTGCATCCAGAGAATACCGGGCATTGGGCATCACAACGGCTCTTTCTCCTCAGGCCGACTTGGGTACGGAGCCAAGATGGTATCGTATTTACATGACTCTGGGTGAAAATGCGCAGCTGGATGCCGATATGATTAAAGCCTATATCGACGGTTTCCAGACTTCTACCGGCAAAGATGAAATCGGAGGCGGTTGGGGATACAAGAGCGTAAATGCGATGGTGAAACATTGGCCGGGAGGCGGATCGGGTGAAGGTGGTCGCGATGCACATTGGGCTTATGGCAAATATGCCGTTTATCCGGGTCATAACTTCGATATGCATCTTTATCCGTTTACCGAAGGAGCTTTCAAACTGGATGGAAAAACCAAGATGGCTTCTGCCGTGATGCCTTATTACACCATTTCATACGGGCAGGATCCTTCGGGTCAAAACGTGGGCAACAGTTATAGCAAATATATTATTACCGATTTGTTGCGTAAGAAATATAAATATGATGGCGTGGTTTGCACCGATTGGATCATCACTCATAATGAAGGCTCCCGTCCTGATATTGTGCAAGGCAAGCCCTGGGGTGTTGAAAAGTTGTCGGAGGCCGAAAGACACTACAAAGCTTTGATGGCCGGTGTCGATCAGTTTGGCGGAAATGATGAAGTGCAGCCCGTGATTGAAGCTTATAAAATTGGAGTGAAAGAGCATGGCGAAAGGTTTATGCGGGCTCGGTTTGAAGCATCTGCTGTCAGGCTTTTGAAGAATATTCTTCAGGTTGGGTTGTTTGAGAATCCGTATCTTGATCCGGCTGAAAGCCAAAAAATTGTTGGTAATCCCGAATATATGAAGGCCGGTTATGACGCGCAGGTAAAATCGGTGGTTCTGTTGAAAAACAGGGCTGATGTGATGCCGGTTTCTGGTAAAAAGACGGTTTTTGTTCCGAAGATTTACTATCCGGCGGTGAAGGATGTCTGGAGTAGCAAACTTTCTACACCGCACTTCGACTATCCGGTGGATACGACTTTGTTGAAAAAATATTATGCGTTGACTACCGACCCGGCAAAAGCCGATTTTGCCATTGTGTTTGTTACCAGTCCTTATAGTGCCGACGGCGGTTATACCTCAAAAGATCGTAAAGCCGGAGGAAACGGATATTTACCCATTACTCTTCAATATGGAACCTACGTGGCCAATGATGCACGTGAACACAGCCTCGCAGCGGGTGATCCGGTTATAGACCCATCGATCACCGATAGGTCTTATAAAGGCAAAGTGGTAACTGCTACCAACACGATGGATCTTCGGACTATTCTCGATACAAAGACGATGATGGGCAACAAACCTGTTATTGTGGTGGTGAATGCCTCGAAACCAATGGTAATGGGTGAGTTTGAAAAAGAGGTGGATGGCATACTTATTCATTTCGGCGTGATGGCGCAGGCTGCTCTCGATATTATTTCCGGCAGAAAGGAGCCGTCAGGATTACTACCGGTTCAAATGCCGGCCAACATGTCTACTGTCGAAAAACAGAAGGAGGATGTGCCTTTCGATATGGAGTGTTATAAAGATACCGAAGGTCACCTTTACAATTTTGGTTATGGATTGAACTGGAAGGGTGTAATTCAGGATTGGAGAACTGAAAAATATTCAATTCGATAAAGAATTGAAACTCTGTTAATGTTTGAATATCTTCGAGGTGAGTAATATATAAATTCCTATTTTTGCTTTGTCAAGGGAAACGTATTGGTTCCGGTCATTTATTTGTAAATTGCTGTATTCTTATGTCTTTAACTCTTATTCTTAGCGTTTTTGTTGTTTATACGGTGTTGCTTTTTGCGATCTCGTGGTATACTTCGCGGAAAGCCGACAACAGTTCCTATTTTCAGGGAAATAAAAAATCTCCGTGGTTCGTGGTGGCTTACGGTATGGTTGGAACTTCCATTTCGGGAGTGACCATGATTTCCGTGCCGGGTAATGTGACCAATCAGGCGTTTTACTATATGCCTATGGTTCTTGGCTTTGTGGTGGGATATGCCATTATTGCACTGGTGTTGCTGCCGCTTTACTACCGGATGAATCTGACTTCCATCTATACCTATCTCGAATCGCGTTTCGGGTTCTATACCTACAAAGCGGGGGCATCGTTTTTTGTTTTGTCAAGAGTATTGGGTGCTGCCGTTCGTATCTATCTGGTTGTTTTTGTATTGCACGGATTTCTGCCACATGGTACGGTGCCGTTTTGGGTAGTGGCTTTCGTCTTTATGCTGCTCATTTTCCTCTACACGTTGAAGGGTGGGGTAAAAACCATTATCTGGACCGATATGTTGCAGACGACCTTTATGATTCTGGCCGTTATTGTGGCGGTTATTGTTATTGCACAACAAATGGGTTGGAACTTCGGCGAAATGGTGTCGGCAGTGACGGCAAGCAACTATTCGTCGTGGTTTGACATGAACTGGGATAACAACACGCATTTTGTCAAACAGTTTGTGAGCGGAATTTTCGTTACCATTGTAATGACGGGTCTCGATCAGGAGATGATGCAGAAAAATCTGAGCTGTAAGACTCTGAAAGATTCGCAGAAAAATATTTTTACTACCAGCATTACCATCGTTATTGTCAATCTGTTGTTTCTGACGCTGGGAGCTGTACTGGCGCTGTATGTACAGAAGCACGGTGGAATGGCGGCTATGGGTATTCCGGCGGTCGATAAAATATTCCCGACCATTGCCGAAAACTACCTCGGACTGGTGTGTGGGGTGATTTTCCTCATCGGGTTGGTATCGGCTTCTTATCCGAGTGCCGGGGGTGCGTTGACTTCACTCACTACTTCGTTCTGTGTCGATTTTATCGGATTCAACCGTCGTACCGACCTGAGCGACGAAAAGAAATTGAAAATCCGCTATACGACTCATGCAGTTTACACCTTTATTTTTTTCTTGTTGATTTTGTTGTTTTACGTGATTAACAACAAGGCGGTAATCGACCTGGTATATCAGTTGGCAGCCTATACTTACGGTCCGTTGCTGGGTTTTTTCTTCTTTGGAATCCTTACCAAATATCAGGTACGTGACCGCTGGATGCCGATTGTAGCGGTAGCTTCACCGCTGTTTTGCCTTGTGCTCGATTGGGTGGCAAAAAGCATCTTTCATTTTGGATTCGGATTTACATTGTTGATATTTAATGGATTGTTTACCTTTGTGGCTATGTGGCTGCTACGGAAAGCCTCCCCCAGCCCCTCCCAAGGAGGGGAGCGGAATCTGAATTAATGATTTGATTATTTTAGGCGATATTATTGACAATGAAAGAAAACATAAAAAAACGAATTTGCCGATTAGCTCCCTCCCTTGTGGGGAGGGCGGGGGGAGAGGTTCGTAGGGGAAGGCTTCTATGTTTGCTCTTATTGTGCTTTCCTGTCGGTATTTCCGCTCAACAATGGATACGTGTCAACCAGTTGGGTTACCTTTCCGGCGACCGGAAAGTTGCCGTGTGGTTGAGTAAGCAAAAGACCCCGGTTAGTGAATTCAAGGTGGTCAACGAACTGACCGGCGAGGTAGCTTTTCGGGGGCGGACGATCGAAAATAAAGAGGCCAACAGTGCTTTTGGTGCGGCTTGCCGACTCAATTTCTCCGCGTTTGCCAAAGCCGGATCGTATCGCGTAGAAGCAGGTAATGCGGCTTCACCGGTTTTCCGCATCGGCGACGATGTTTACCGTGGAGCTGCCGATGTGCCGTTGAATTATATGCGCCAGCAACGTTGTGGCTACAATCCTTTTCTGAAAGACTCCTGTCACCGTTACGACGGACGGATCATCTTTCTACCGGGACATGAAAACGAAAAAATTACGGCCTGGGGTGGCTGGCACGATGCTTCCGACTATCTGAAATATGTAACTACTTCGGCCAACGCAACCTTCCAGATGTTGTTCGCCTACCAGCAAAATCCGGCTGCGTTCGGCGATCAGTACGATGCTAACGGACTTCTGGGTAGCAATGGCATTCCCGATGTGTTGGATGAGGCCAAATGGGGCTTGGACTGGTTGGTGCGGCTGAATCCCGATAAGGATACCTTTTTCAATCAAATTGCCGACGACCGCGACCACGCTTCGTTCCGCTTACCGACGACCGATCCGGTGGATTACGGCTGGGGATCGGGCAAGGAGCGCCCGGTATATGCCTGCATGGGCGAACCGCAGGGTTTGCGAAAATATAAAAACCGTTCCACCGGCTTGGCCTCGACGGTAGGAAAATATGCCTCTTCGTTTGCTCTGGCTTCGGAGGTGCTGGCAAAATTCTATCCCGATTTTGCTGAAAAGCTGAAACAAAAGGCTGCCGATGCCTACCAAAAAGGGGTGGAGCATCCGGGGGCTTGCCAAACGGCTTCCTGCGTGTCACCCTATTTTTACGAAGAAGATAACTGGGTGGACGATATGGAACTGGCGGCGACACAGCTTTACCGGATGACAGGGAAAGAGGATTACCTCAAAAGTGCCGTGAATTACGGTCGTATGGAGCCGGTGACCCCGTGGCTGGGTGCCGATTCGGCTCGTCATTACCAGTGGTATCCGTTCATCAATCTGGGGCACTATTTCCTGGGCGAACAAAACAACAAACGCATCAGTGCTGAGTTTATACGCAATATGCGGAGCGGACTCGAACGCCTGCGCGACCGTGCCGGTGACGATCCGTTCATCAATGGCATTCCGTTTATCTGGTGCTCCAACAATTTGGTCGTGGCAGCTGCTACGCAAGCCCGTCTGTACCGGATACTCACCGGCGATACTACCTTTCTTGACATGGAAACGGCGTTACGCGATTGGCTCTTCGGCTGCAATCCCTGGGGCAAATGTATGATTGTGGGTTTACCGGGTTACGGCGACTATCCGCATCATCCTCATTCGGCATTGGCGCAGCTCTATCACTATCCGATTACGGGTGGTTTGGTTGACGGGCCGATCTACACTCCGATTTTTGCCAGCCTGAAAGGGGTACACCTGACGAGCGACGACCTCTATGCCGATTTTCAGTCCGACAGGGTGGTGTATCACGACGATTATGCCGACTATTCGAGCAACGAGCCGACCATGGATGGTACGGCTTCCCTTTGTTACTACCTCTCGTCGCTGGCCGGAAAGCTTACCGATAGCCGGTTGAAATTAGATGAAGGTGGTATTGTCCGGAGAAATGGAGAGAAAAAGGAGATAACGCTGGTTTTTACCGGCCATGAATTTGCCGATGGTGCCGAGATCATTGCCAAAGTGTTGAAGAAACATGACGCCAGCGGAGCCTTTTTCCTGACGGGTGATTTCTACCGGAAGTATCCGAAGATCGTTCGCACGTTGCAGCAAAACGGAAACTATCTTGGCCCGCATTCCGACAAGCACCTGCTGTATGCCGACTGGAGCAAACGTGACTCCACGCTGGTAAGCCGTGAACAATTCGATAAGGATTTGAAAGATAATTATGCTGCCATGCGTCAGGCAGGGTTGAAAGTGCCGGAGCAACTCTTATTCCTTCCGGCTTTTGAATATTACAACAAAGAGATTGCCGGATGGACGGCGCAACTGGGTGTTACGTTGGTCAATTATACCCCCGGAAGTACGTCGAATGCCGATTATACGACTCCCGATATGAAGAGCTACCGCTCGTCGGATGAGATTTTGAACAATATTTTGAAATATGAATCGTCTAAAGGATTGAATGGATTCCTGTTGCTGACGCACATCGGCACCGATCCCCGGCGGACGGATAAATTTTATAATAAATTGGACGAATTGATGACCACCCTCGAAAAGCGGGGATATCGTTTCGTTTCGATTACGGAATTGTTGAAATAATCGTTGTAGAGATGCGGCATGCTACGTCTCTACCGAAAAATATAAAAAACGCGATGATGAAAAAGAATTTAATTTCTGGTTTAGTGTGTGGATTGATGTTGTGCCTTGCGGTGGTACAACCAGTGAGAGGTGCGGAACCCGGATATGGCATTGCCATTCAGTCGTTGATCGATTTGCGGTTGGCGCCTTCGTTTGCAGGCGAGATGGGAACCCAGGCGTTGATGGGAACCCCGTTGCATGTTCTTGAAAAAGGGCATGGCTGGGTGAAGGTAACGACCCCCGAAGGATATGCTTCGTGGACAACCACTTCGGAGATAAAATTGGTGGACGAAAAGGAGATGAAGGCCTGGAATAAAGCACCGAAAGTGATCGTGACGGAATATTTTACCCTGTTGCGCAAAGAGCCATCGGCCAATTCGGGCGTAGTGTCCGACGTGGTGTGGGGCGATTTGGTAAAAAATATGGGAGAACAAAACGGCTATTACAAAGTGCAGTTGCCCGACGGACGCATGGCCTTCCTGAAACAGGAGTCGGCTATGCCTTTCGATCAGTGGCTGGCAAGTCGCCGACCGACTGCCGAAAACATCATTGCTACGGCAAAAATGTTCCTTGGCTTTCCGTATGTATGGGGTGGGGCATCCACCAAGGGGGTCGATTGCAGCGGCTTTACCAAAACCAGTTTCTTCCTCAATGGTGTTGTGCTGCTACGGGATGCTTCACAACAGGCAACCACGGGCGATCCGGTAGATATTTCCAAAGGGTACGACAACCTGAAACCCGGCGATCTGCTCTTTTTCGGAGCTAAAAAAGTGACTCACGTGGGCATGTATATCGGCAACGGAGAGTTTATTCATTCTGCCGGAATGGTGCATATCAGTAGTTTGCGCCCTGAAGCATCCAACTACGATGCATGGAATACTAAACGTTTGTTGAGTGCCCGTCGCATCCTTACACAAATCGATAAAGATCCGAACATCGTTTCGTTGAAGAATCATCCGTACTACAAATAAAAAAAGCCTCCCCCGGCCCCTCCACGGGGAGGGGAGAACGAATCTGAGAAATAGGCTTTACTCTGCAATATCAATCGTAAACATTCAATCTGAACGATATGACAACACGACGCAACTTTCTGAAAACATCCGCGTTGGTAACAGCCGGTTCGCTGATTACCCCAGCTTCGATATTTTCACAATCAAACAAGTCCTCCCGCTTGGGTGGCAGCAAAACCATGCAATTGACGTTCAAACCCTACGAAGCCAAGCTGGTACATCCATTTACCGTGTCGGGCTATACCCGCACCACCACGCCTATCGTACTCACCGAAATCACCTACGATGGGGTGACCGGTTATGGTGAGGCTGCCATGCCTCCTTATCTCGGCGAGACCATCGCATCGGTGACTTCTTTCCTTGAAAAGGTCAACCTCAAGCAATTCAGCAATCCGTTTGAGCTCGACGATATTCTCGCCTATGTCGATGCAATTGCCATTAACAATACTGCCGCAAAAGCTTCGGTAGATATTGCCCTGCACGATTTGGTGGGTAAACTGATCGGCCGTCCCTGGCATCAGATTTGGGGTTATACCGCTTCCAAAGCTCCGGTTACCACCTTCACCATCGGCATCGATACTGAGGAGATGGTGAAACAAAAAACCCGCGAAACGGAACAGTTCAAGGTGATCAAAGTGAAACTGGGTGTCGATGAGGCATCCGACAAGATGATTATCAATGCCGTTCGCTCTGTGACCGATAAACCACTTCGCGTGGATGCCAATCAGGGCTGGAAAGACAAACACTACGCCCTGAAAATGATCGAGTGGCTGGCTGCCAAAAATGTGGAATTCGTGGAACAACCGCTTCCAAAGCACAACCTCGACGATATGGCCTGGCTCACCGAACACAGTCCGTTGCCTACCATTGCCGACGAATCGTGCCAGCGGCTTGAAGATATTCCCCGCTTGAAAGGTGTTTTCGATGGCATCAACATCAAACTGATGAAGTGTACCGGTATGCGCGAAGCCAACAAAATGATCAGCATGGCCGAATCGTTCGGCATGAAACTGATGATCGGTTGTATGACTGAGACTTCATGTGCCATCTCAGCGGCTGCACAGCTGGCTCCGAAGATGAATTTTGCCGATCTGGATGGAAATATACTGATTGCCAATGACTGTTTCACCGGTATGAAGCTGGTTGACGGGAAAATTACTCTGAGTAATGAGCCGGGAATCGGCGTGAAAAAGATTTGAAGCCTCTCCCTAAATCCCTCTCCACAAGAGAGGGACTTGTAATTGTGTTGAGAAATTTTACAAGCAAATAGTGAATTTTGCAAGACTTCTGATTATTATCCCCTTTCTCTTGGAGAGGTGTTGGAGAAGTGGTCAAAACTATAAAAATAATGAAATCAATACTCTGGAAAGCAGCATGTGTCTGCTTGTTGATGCTGGCAACGTCTGTTTTGTCGGCGCAGGAAATTACAGATGCCGGTCTGAAACAGGTAATATCCGATTCGTTGACGGCATACTGCAAGAAACAAATTGCAACAACTACAAATGTAAAAACGATTGTAGCCGATCGCAAAGCCAAAAGCGTGGTCGTTACCATGGATGAGAGGTTGGCGTATATCACCATTAATGAGCAAAATGCCGCTGCTATGCAGGCATGTGTGCATCGTTTATTGCCCGATTCGTTGCAGAAATATGAACTGACAATTTTTTCCGACGGTCAGAAATTGAGCGAACTCATTCCGAATGTTTACCGTACGGGTCCGAAAGATAAAGGCCGTATTTTCAATAACAAAGGAAACAGAGTGCCGCTCGTGGAACGAATTTCGCAACCCTATCAAATCAAAAGCGGGTTGCAGGAGAGACATATTGCCCTGTGGCAGAGTCACGGCTGGTACTACGAACAAAAACTGGCACGTTGGGAGTGGCAGCGGGCGCGGATGTTCCAGTCGGTAGAAGACCTGTTTCCGCAAAGTTTTGTGTTGCCCTATCTGGTGCCGATGCTCGAAAATGCGGGAGCCAATGTGTTGTTGCCCCGTGAACGCGACTATCACAGCGTGGAGGTGATTGTGGATAACGATGCTTCGCGTTACGGTTCGCTCTACAAGGAACAGAATGGTGCCGAAAGCTGGCAAAACGGTGAAGGAGCCGGTTTTGCTGAGAAACGGAAAGAGTATACCGATGGTCAGAACCCGTTTGTCGAAGGAACCTTCCGTCAGGCAACCACACTGAAGAAAGGCAAAGAGAGTATTGCCGAATGGCTGCCCGATATGCCCGAACGGGGGAGTTATGCGCTCTATGTTTCGTACAAATCGTTGCCCAATAGTGCTACCGATGCTCGCTATACGGTTTATCATCTTGGCGGCAAAACCGAATTCAAAGTCAATCAAACAATGGGTGGAGGAACCTGGATCTATCTCGGAACTTTCACATTCGATAAAGGTAAGAACGACGCTTGCCGCATCACACTATCTAACATATCAGGCAAAAAAGGTTGTATAGTGACCGCCGATGCGGTAAAGATCGGCGGGGGAACGGGTAATATTGCCCGATCCCCCAATGCCGATGGTTTTATGTCAGGCACCTCCAAACATCTCAACGGTGGCGCGAAGGAATCGATTGTGCCCAATTTGCCCATTCAATTTACTCCCGAAACAAGTGGCGCTCCCCGCTATATTGAGGGCGCTCGTTACTGGTTGCAGTGGGCGGGTATGCCCGATTCGGTTTATAGCCGTACCCATTTCAACAACGACTATTCCGACGATTTTCAGAGTCGTGGTTACTGGGTGAATTATCTGTCCGGTGGTTCGAAAGTGCGGCCCGGGAAAGAGGGTCTTCATATTCCGGTCGATCTGGCGCTGGCGTTTCATACCGATGCCGGTTATACGTCGAACGACTCTATTATCGGAACGTTGGGTATTTACATGACGCATCACAACAATGAAGCGTTCGAAAACGGACAATCGCGTTGGGCTTCGCGCGACCTGACTTCGTTGGTAATGGATCAGATTGTGAGTGACATTCGTGCCGGTTTCGAGCCTAAATGGACACGCCGGGCAATGTGGAATAAGTCGTACAGCGAAGCGCGTGTGCCGAATGTGCCTACCATGCTGCTCGAACTGCTCTCGCACGAGAATTTTGCCGATATGCGCTACGGCCTCGATCCCCGCTTCCGCTTTATCGTTAGTCGTGCCATTTACAAAGGGATGCTCCGCTTTCTTGCCGGTCAATATGGTTTCAAATATGTGGTGCAACCGCTTCCGGTGGAGGCATTCAGCAGCCGTTTTGCCGGTGAAAGCAGCGTAGAGCTGAAATGGAAAGCCGTCAACGATTCACTCGAACCGACTGCCGTACCGACGCAATATGTGGTCTATACCCGTGTGAGCAACGGCGATTTCGACAACGGCAAAATAGTGAAAGGAACTTCGTGCACCGTTGACATCGATAAAGACAAGATATATAGTTTCAAAGTGGCTGCTGTGAACGACGGAGGGGTCAGCTTCCCTTCCGAAATCCTTTCCGTTTGTCGTAAAAGCAACGAAAAAGGGGTGGCGATGATTGTCAACGGATTTACCCGCATCAGCGCTCCAGCCAGTTGGGCAACACAGGATTCCATTACCGGATTTACCGATTTTATCGATCATGGAGTGCCCGACAAGGTGCAGTTTAATTACGTGGGAAGTCAGTACGAGTTCCGCCGCAGTAAGCCTTGGACCGACGACGACTCTCCCGGTTTCGGCGGCAGTAATGGCGACCGCGAGCGGCAGGTCATTGCCGGAAATAGTTTCGACTATCCGGCGCTGCACGGAGTGGCTCTTGCCGAAAACGGCTATTCTTTTGTTTCGACAAGCAAACAAGCTGTTGTCAATGGCGATGTAGCGGTTGAACGATATGCCGTTCTCGATCTTATTTTGGGAAAAGAGAAAGAGTGGGTAACGGCTCACGGAGCCAAACCGCCGCAGTTCAAAGCTTTTCCGGCAGAGCTTCAGTCGGCAATCACCGATTATTGTCTCAAAGGCGGCAATCTTTTGGTGACCGGCGCTTACGTGGGAACCGATCTGTGGGACAATCCCCGTGCGACCAAAGCCGATCGTACCTGGGCAACGAATATTCTGAAATTCAAGTGGCGGAACGACGCCGGAGCTGTCACCGGACGTTTCAAAGCGGTGGCTTCGCCATTCCCGTCGTTTGCCGGAAACTATAATTATTACAACGAACTGAACGGTGAATCGTACGTGGTAGAACGCCCTGATGCCATTGAACCGGCGGATAAGAATGCCTATACCATTTTCCGTTACTCGGAGAATAACCTGAGCGCCGGAGTGGCTTACAAGGGCGATTATTCGAGTTGTGTGCTCGGCATCCCGTTCGAAGCCGTGAAGCCTGAAATGCGAAGCGGATTGATGAAAAGCATTCTGACCTTTTTTGAACAGAAAGTAAAGTAAAAGGGATGCTTACTGGTTTTGCTTTTCGTACGCATGAAACTTGGAATGCAGACGCATCCGTGTTTTGTAATATATAAGTCAAAGCACTACTTAGATATAAGTCTAAAGTATATTTAGATATAAGTCTAGATTGTGTTTAGATGTACATCAAAATGGAAATAGTTGCTTATCGGTTGAAACATACTACTGTATGTAATTGGAATTATATGCGGATAAAGTAAAAGCCGGATATGGTAGCTTTTGCTTTCCGGTGAGGTTGTAGCAATGCTGTTATCGGTTTGGCATTTATTGAGAGGGAAGCGTTATTTCTTGTTATATTATGGCGTAAATAGTTAGCGAGCGTTAGAATTTTCGGAAGGAGATTATTTCTTATCTATCTTTACCCGACGTTATTACCATCTGTTATGGTTACTTGTTGAATTGGATATTTGGATAAAAATTGAAACCAATGAAAATGAAAATGTTTGTTTTCCAGACTATTGCTTTCTTTGTCTCGGTAAGCGCATTCGCTCAGTTTGGGCATGCAACGTATTTTGACAAAGTGATATTGCAGACCGAAAATGCGGGCTTTTCTACTGAAAAAGATACGGTTAATGTACAGGGACGAAATTCTCTCTATTTTCAGTATACAAAGGATAACGAAATCTGTAATGTAAAGGTCTTTCCTTCGGTTGGGTACAAGTTAAAGCGATTGGCGCTTGCCGAATCGGCAGATTATAATTTGTTGGATTCGGTGGTCGATTACAATGGCCAGTATTACACGTTTACGGTGCAGTTTCGGCACTTGTCGGCCAGCTCTTTTGTGCGTTTTCGCTTTATCCTCAGTTCGGACTCCGGCAGGGTGATTCAGGACGTTCCCCTATTGCCGGTTACAACTACTACTTTGGTGCCGGATGTTCCGGAACCGGAGCTGACCGTCGGCGAAGAGAAGGTTTGCGAGTTGATCTCCAATCATCCTGAGAATATCCGATTTGATCCCAATTGGCAGAAAGAGCAGGATGTAGAATACCGTATTGCCGAGCTGAACGGAAAATTGTTTCTTCACTTGCTGGCTCATGCGGTTGGGTCGAAAACGCTTGCCATTCAACTCGGAACCTTTGTTCCTCAATTTGTGAATGGAAAGTTGTCGTATACTCTACCGGTCATAAGTCAGACACTTACAGTGAAGAAAGCTCCGCTGGCCGTGCTGAAGCCCGATAAAAACGATTTTATTCTGGACGATGACCTGAAGAATAAAGGAACCGAAATTTATCTCGACAATGCGAAAAACCTGCAATTGAACAATACGTATCTGGTCGAATCAAAAGAGGCGGTTGGGTCGCCCCTGATTGCGCAAATCTTTACGAAAGAGCGTTTGTCGAATAACCGAATCTTGTGTTTGTTGAGAGCTTATAACTATCATACGACGTCGCAGGGATACCTTTATGTTAAGGATAACGATGTGGCACGATTTGTGACCAATTTCAACATTATTCCCCAAATCGCCATTGAGCACATCCGTGTGATGCGTAACGGCAAGGATTGGCAGGACGAAGCAACAATCTATCCGGGAGAAACCGTTGATGTTAAGCTGGAAGGAAAAAGCCTTGACAAAGGGCGGTTTCGTTTCGACGGAGTGGCAAATCTGAGCGTCGATTCGGTAACCCATAGCGATCATTCGCTGGAGTATAAACTGAAAGTGCCTCTCGATATCTCGAAGAAAACGGTGGAGATATACAATGGAGGAACTAAAACCGGCAGCGTACTGAATGTGAAGGAGTATGCGAAGGCGCATCCGTTCGACTATATTTCCATCAATTATGGCGCCGGGAATAAACGTTTGTCGGACATACATGGGCCTGAGTTGTACGATAAACTGATAAAGGATGTCGTTATCTCCTTCCAACCCGATAAGATCGATTCGGTCGGTAGCCTCTTCGGAAAGCAATATCTGACGGTGGAAGTAAAGATACTGGGGAAAAAGGACGAGATTGTCGATCAGGTTACGATAGATGACATTGCCATCTGTCCCGGTGCAAAATCGCCGCGATATACATTTTATGATAAGGCGGATTGCAAAAATTCGGAAATAAGTGTCAATTCGAAGATCTCGAATACAACCTATAACTTGAGTGACTGGTCGAAAATAAAACTGACATTTAAAAACCAGAAAGACAAATATTCGCAAGAGACACAGGAAAAAACGGTAGAGATTGTTCTTCAAAGGCATACTGATTTTGATATCAATGTCTCCTTTCCAACCGGCTTGCTGGTAAAGAAAATGAATACCAAAGGACTGGGAAATTTCGGAGGCGTCAGCATGTCTGTTCTCGGTGAATTCAGTTTCTACAAACAGGGTAAAATCAATAAATTGCAGCCGTTTAAGATCGGAGCCGGCTTTTTGGCACTGAATACATTCGATTTCAGTAGCGATAACTCCTCGAGAGATCTGGGTGCTGTGGTGTTAGGAACTTTGAGCCCGATCAATACGGATCGGAAATTTACGTTTTCAATTTACTTGGGCGGAGGGTATCTATTCTCAGCAAAAACAATGTTTTGGTTGATTGGACCGGGTATCTCCGTTCAATTTTAGACGAAAGATTATTTACAAATGAAAAAAATTAGTATTGTATTGTTGCTGATTTGCAGTTGCTTGTCGATTGCTGTCGCAGAAAACAAGGCAAAGGTTCAGCCTGGTGCCGAAAGTGTGGATGAATATTTACCCTTGCTCAAAGGAAAACGGGTGGGGGTGCTCTCCAACCAGACCGGTGTCATCGGTAAAGAGCATATTGTCGATTTTCTCCACCGTCAGGGAGTAAATGTCGTTTGCATCTTTTCGCCGGAGCATGGTTTTCGGGGAATGGCCGATGCAGGCGAACATGTCTCCAGTTCGGTGGATCAGAAGACGGGCATTCCCATTAAATCGCTCTATGACGGCAATACCGGCAAGCCGAGCGATGCGGTGATGCAGTCGATCGATGTGTTGGTGTTCGACTTGCAGGATGTGGGCTTGCGGTTCTATACTTATCTTACAACAATGGTGCGTATGATGGATGCCTGTGCCGCCAATCACGTCAAAATGGTTGTGCTCGACCGGCCCAATCCGAACGGACATTATGTCGACGGTCCAATTCTCGATCTGAAATACCGGTCGTCTGTGGGCTGGGTTCCGGTTCCGGTGGTGCACGGCATGACGCTGGGCGAACTGGCCGGAATGGTCAATGGAGAAAAATGGCTGACGAACGGTGCGCAATGCGATTTGAAAGTGGTTAAATGTAAAAACTATACACACGCAACGCTTTACAAACTACCCATCGCTCCATCACCCAATCTGAAGGATATGCGAGCCGTATATCTTTATCCGTCGCTGTGTTACTTTGAGGCAACCCCGGTCAGTCTGGGCCGTGGCACCGATGCTCCTTTCGAACAATACGGGCATCCCGATATGAAAGGCTACGCTTATAGTTTTACGCCACGGAGCATGTCCGGAGCCAAAACGCCACCACAGCTCGATAAATTGTGTTACGGTGTCGACCTGCGGACAAAACCTTCCAATGCGGAAGTGTTCAAAAGCGGAGTCAATCTGAGTTATCTGATTGATGCTTATTCGAATTTAAAAATGGGAGATGCCTTTTTTACCAAATCGTTTGAGAGACTGATTGGAGTCGATTACGTACGCAAGATGATAGAAGAGGGCAAGTCGGCTGCACAGATCAAAGCCTGCTGGAAAAATGATGTGGAGAAGTTCAAGCAGCAACGCAAGTCCTATTTGCTCTATCCTGAAAAATAATCAGACTCTTTGTGTTAATTCAAAACTACGTTACTAGCTGATGAAAAAGATTTTGTCAACCATTGTTGTCGCTTCCCTTTGTGGAATTATGTCCGCTCAATCGTATAATCTGATTCCCCGTCCTGTTGAAGTGACTCCGTCGCAGGGATCTTTTTCGCTGACTTCGGTTACACCGATTGTTGTCGGAAGAGAGGGTAAACAGGTAGCGCTTTACTTGCAACAAAAACTGAGTCGTCCGATGGGAGTATCTCTAAAGATAGTCTCATCTCCGGTTACATCTCCTGCTGTCGAACTGAGCGTGAATGCCTCTCTCGATTTGCCTGCCGAAGGCTATCTGTTGTCGGTTGGTGATAAAGGTGTGAAAATTGAAGGAAAAGATTCCGACGGGTTGTTTTATGGAGTACAAACGTTGTTGCAACTTCTGCCTTCGCAGGTGTATGCTTCACAACTTCAGAATGGCGTTCAATGGACTGTGCCTGCTGTGACGATCAAAGATTATCCCCGTTTTCATTACCGGGGCATGATGCTTGATGTGGTACGTCAATTCTTTGATGAACAAACGGTGAAGAGCTACATCGACTGGCTGGCGATGCACAAAATCAATAAATTTCACTGGCACCTGACCGATGATCAGGGTTGGCGCATCGAGATAAAGAAATATCCGAAATTGACCTCCGTTGCCGCTTGGCGTGGGCCGAACGAAGCGATTGCTCCTACCCTCGGTTCGGGCGATAAGCGTTACGGTGGCTTCTATACGCAGAAACAGATTAAAGAGATCGTCCGCTATGCTGCCGAGCGTCACATTGAGGTGATTCCCGAAATCGATCTGCCGGGGCATAGCTATGCTGCGGGGGCTGCTTATCCCGGAATTTTGTGTCCTACCAGTCGTGTGGAAGAATCGAAGCGTCCTGCCGGCGATAAAGCCGATGTCTGGTGTGTGGGCAACGAGGCTAATTTTACTATGCTTACCAACATCCTGAAGGAGGTTGCAGTATTGTTCCCTTCGAAAATGATTCATATTGGTGGTGATGAGGTGAACATGGCAATCTGGCCCCGTTGCCCCATCTGTTCGGCTTTTATGAAGAAAGAACATATGCAGAAGCCCGAAGAGCTGCAGAACTATTTTGTTCACCGACTGGGCACTATTGTGCATCATTTGGGTAAGCGGATGGCCGGTTGGGACGAAATCCTGGAAGGTGGTGATTTGGATGCCTCCACGCAGGTATATGCCTGGCGTTCGTTGAAACGGGCGGAGGAATCGACCGAAAAAGGGGTTCCTACGGTCATCATGGTGGGCCAAAATTACTATTTTGATATGGCGCAGTCGAAATATGAACGTGGGCATAACTGGGCAGGATTGGTTTCTCTTGAAAAAGTTTATGCGCTCGATCCGACCGATCGGTCGATTTTTACTTCGAAACAATCAAAATTGGTGGTGGGCGTGCAGGGAGCAATTTGGTCCGAATTATTTAATGAACCGGCTCGTTTTCTCGATTATCAATCCTATCCACGTATTTGTGCTTTGGCCGAAGCCGGTTGGACCCCCCAATCGCAGCGCAACTGGAGTGATTTTTATCAACGCCTGACCGCTTCTCACTTTGATAGAATGTATAACATGGATATTGCATTTCGGGTACCACCTCCTGTTGTAACTTATAAAAGTAACGTGGTTACTGCAACGGCGCCTTATTCTGGGGCAGAAGTGCGCTACACCAATGATGGAAGCGAACCCAATGCGTCATCTCTGATTTATATGGCTCCGGTGCGGGAGTTTTATTATGAAAAGCTGAAGTTCAAAACGATTTATAAGACTCTTTCCAGCGTGGCGCTGTCGCCCGAATGCGTGAATGTTGGTGTCTGGAAAGCGGATACGGCAGTAAAACCAAAGGTGCAATCCTGGGATCTGACCGGGATTGTCGATCGACCGGGCATCTGGTATGCTACTTTTATCCCCGATCAGACGGCGAAAGGATCTGCATCAGTATCGCAGGTGAGGGTTTACGAGAATGATCTTGCAGTCTCTTCCGATGATAAGAATAGCTCCACCGAGCGCACTCAGCGGTATCGTTTGCCTCTTTTTGCTTTCGATAAAGCGAAAAAGTACTTGTTGAAAGCCATTTTACAGGGAAAAGATTCGGTTACGGGTGTAGTGAAAATCGAATGTTCGCGCTACCTGGAGCCCGCTGTCGGGGTTTCTGTAAATGCCAACCTGAATTCGGAATATGCCCGTTATCTGACCGATTATGACTTTGAAACTGTTGCTCGTACTATCGACCGGGGTGCTACCGGACAATCGATCACGTATGTTTTTGCTCAACCTCTTACTTGTTCAAAAATAACCTTTAACACCGGGACATTGACTGCATTTTATCTGTTGAAAAACGGGCATGTGGAGTATTCCCCTGATGGAGCAAGGTGGATGCGTGGTGATAAGTTTGAAAAAGGAACGGCTGTCCTTCGTCCGTCACAGCCTCTCAAGGCAGTAAAAATTGTGATTGATGGTCCGAATGATGAGGGAATTATTTCTTTTCAGGATTTACGAATCGAATAAAAGGAGCTGACGATGAGGTGGCTATTGATGAGTTGTGTGTTGATGCTAAGTTTGTTTCTGCCGGCTCAAACAAAGTTTGCATTGCTTACCGACTTGCATGTTTCTCCCGGTAATGCCAATGAACGGGCATTATCCGGAATTATCGATGAGATCAATGCATCCGATCTGCCTTTTGTAATTATTACCGGTGATATCACCAATCAGGGGAGTAATGCCGAATTGTCCAATGTGAAAAGGCAGTTCGGTCGTTTTCGTAAACCTTATTATCTGATTCCCGGCAATCACGAAACCACTTGGTCGCAGAGTGCGGTCCGCGAATATTATCGCCTTTTCGGTTCCGACAGGTTCTTCTTTAAACAAGATAATCTTCTTTTTGTTGGCTATAATACCGGTCCCTATATGAAGATGGGTGACGGACATGTGAAGCACGAAGATTTGCTTTGGCTCGATTCCATTCTTACCAAAGAGTCGATAAAAGGTACCCGCTTGTTGGCGTTTGCGCATTATCCGTTGGTTGAAAACGATATGGGTAATGCACAGGAAGTGGTTGCCATGCTGAAAAAACACGATGCGATCGTTTCGTTTTGCGGTCACGGTCACGCTTACAAAGAGATGGCGTTTGGCAGTCTTAAGGGCATCATGGCTCGTTCCACTTTCTTCGGTCAGGATACCTTGTCTGCCGGATATACGGTTGTCCAATTGACCCCGGATTCTGTCTTTGTCAACGAGAAGAAACTGGGCGATGGTCTGAATCGTCGTTTTGCATTCTCGATAGATGCAAGTAGTAAAATGAAGGAACCGCAATATCCGATTGTGAAGCTGCGATTTCCGGAGCCGATGTCCGTCTCTCTAATTTATCAGGATAAAGCCTCTGTTTTTACCGGCATTTCCATCGATGATAATGCGCTTTATTTTGGTAATTCTCTGGGAGATATTGAGGCAATATCGAAGAAAGGGGCAGGCTTGTTGTGGAGTTTTCCTACCGGTTATTCTCTCTATTCTTCTCCTGTTTGTTCCGGTGGTAAAGTGATTTTTCCGGCAACCGATGGCGTGGTTTATGCTTTGGCGGCTCAAAACGGAAAACAGTTGTGGAGTGTGAAAACCGATAATCCTTTTGTGGCGGATGGTCGAGTGTCTGGAGGAAAACTATATCAGGGAGGTTACAAAGCTTTCTACTGCATCGATGTTGTTTCGGGCAAAGTCGATTGGAAGTTTACGGATATCGACAACTACTGTCAGGCACGACCTGCAATTGCCGACGGTAAAGTATTGTTCGGTGCCTGGGATACCAACCTCTATTGCCTTGATCAGCAAACCGGCACTTTGATCTGGAAATGGAATAACGGGAAGGCTCAGAATCTTTATTCTCCGGCCAATTGTGTACCTGCTGTGCACGACGGTAAGGTAATCGTTGTGGCTCCCGATCGTTGCATGACCGCTCTCGATCTCTCTACAGGCAGGCTGTTGTGGCGGAGCAATCAGTATCAGGTGCGTGAGTCGCAGGGCATTTCGGACGACGGGAAAGCGGTTTATGCCAAATTGATGGATGGGCAGTTGCTGGCTGTTTCAGCCGAAAGCCCGGAATACAAACCTCTCTGGACGGTAGATGTCGGTCTGGGCTACGAACATGCACCTTGTCCGATACTCGAACAAAACGGGACAGTTTATCTCGGTTCCCGCAACGGCGTTGTGGTGGCTGTCGATGCAGTGTCACACAAGGTTTTATGGTCGTTTAAAGGGGGTAATTCCGAAGTCAATCAGTTTAGTGCCGATACTCAAGGAAATGTTTATTTCTCGTTGATTGAGGGCAAAATATATAAGATAGGGGCAAAAAAATAAGGCTTTGAAAAGCCTTATGAAGAATAAACTGTGCGGATGAAGGGACTCGAACCCCCACGCCTCTCGGCACCAGATCCTAAGTCTGGCGCGGCTACCATTACGCCACATCCGCTTTTTGAGAGTACAAAGGTATTGACTTTTTGTCATATCCGAAAATTTCGGATGATAAAAGTCCGCTTTGGACAGAATAAAGCCACTTCGGAAGTTGTGAGAAAACTCCTAATAAATAGGGTTTGAGTGTCGGAATTCGTTGTAATCTGCCGTGTCTCTCGACAACCCGAAGGTGCAGCCCGCCATTGAACTCCTAAACTTATCTCAGTACGATTTTTCTGTTGAGTTTTCCAGCTTATCCGAAGCGGCTTTACATATACAAAGATAATTGAAATTGGCTATTTGTGCAACTCCTTCCTCCTAAAATTCGCATGTTAACATATCCGATCGGGACAAGTTGATTGTAAAAGAAACAAAGTCAGTCTGTTTGAATGAAGAGCTAAAAAATTACCTTGAAACTACGTCCATTGATAACCACAATGTAGAGGGCGTGAGGTTGTAATGCTCCTACCTTGTATATTCCTTGCGGTATATCTCTGTCTATAATCTTCTGACCGGTTGTAGTATAAATTTGTAGTGTGTTGTTATTGATATTGTGGGATTCGACAATAAGATTTCCATCGTTGACATATGCATTTGCCAGTACGCTATTTCGACCCTGAATAGGAATAACCTGTATGATATTGGAGTTTGGAGAGATAAAAACCGGGCTCTGGGCTCTTACCAGATAATAATATGTTTGGCTCTTCGAAACGGGATGGACTAATGTGTAAAGGAATGTACCCATGCTTTTGTTCTGATAACCGGATACATAGGCATTCCCGTAGTACGATGCCTCCATGTCGTCAATATAGATATTGCCTGCAGATCCGGTAAAGATAAACCGGATGCTTAAGGTGCTGTCCGGCAGGGAGGTTGTAGTGGTCGAACCGAAGGTGTAGGTGGTTGATGTTGATGAAAGAGCTAAACTAGAGGCGACTGTTTTCCAGAAGTGTCCATTAAAAGCCTCTATTTTCAGAGTGGTACCGGATGAGCCGTCGCTCACTCCCCAGAATGAAAACGATTGGATAGGACCGCTAAATAGAATTGAGTTCAGCGTGTCATTTGCTGCATTCAGCATAATGGCACAGGGAGAACTGTTGTAGGTCACGGTTGAGGTGGCGTAGTTTCCACTCCATTCATGGGCATTCTTTTCGGTCAGAAATGCGGTGAAATCTTCAGTGTAACTTACGTATTTTTTGCAATAGACATCGAGAAGATATTCTATGTTATTGCCGCTGATCGAATTCCAATTCGCAACAAAGCAGGTATCGGTTATCTGAGTCGCTTTGGTTGCTTCGGGGGCTTGTAATCCACCATTGGGTCCTCCGCAATAATTGAAAGTGATATTCGTATTTTCTGTAATGTCAGTGATGGGCTTCCTCATTTTTGTCGTGCTGTACCATGACCCCATGGCCGGATAAGATGCATCCGATAGTTCGGTTTTTTTTGTAGTTCCCGGATATGGATCTCCGGCTATGCCATTACTGGAGTAGGTCTCGTTGCCATCAGCTTCCATCAGATCGGCATATTGATGTGCGGGTTCTGTATTTACTATATTGTCGTTCCAGGGTGTTTTTGTGGTCATGTCGATGTGCGTTACAAGCATGCCGTGCCCATTCAATGAACTGTCCCAGGAAGTCTGCTGTCTGTTTTCCAGCAAGAGGAATTCGTTATCGGTTGGAAGATTGATTCGGAACACCTGGTTGGAACTGCCGATCGGAGCAAGCGTGTTGATTTGTGCAGAAGACGGAGTTTGAGTCTCGCACCATCCCAATAACCATCGATCAATGGCGCAGAGAAACGGAGGTGTACGTCCGCTGTTGTTGTAATTGCCGGTCGACATTAAATCCCAGTTGGCCAGTCCTCCAGCTTCGGTTCCGACTCCGTTGTAATCGGTGTCATAAAGGTCTACCAACCCCAGGGTATGTCCGAATTCGTGGCAAAATGTACCGATAGGAGCTATTGTTTTACTTGTTACGGTTCCTGTCAATTCGGAGGTGCAGGCATAATTGTTGATTTTGACCCCATTGTAAGTGGGATTGCTGAGCCCGGCACTGGTTAATGTCCATTGATGTGGCCATACAGCACTTGCGGGTCCTCCTTCGGCTTCGTTATGTCCGGCATAAACGATAAATACGTTATCGGCATACCCGTCTCCGTCGTTATCGAATTGTGAAAAATCGACTGATGAACTAATAATTTGACAAGCATCGGTCACCATGTTTGCCGGTCGTAGGTCGTTGCCATTGCTATCGTTGGCTCCGTAATAGGCCATCGGATGAAGCAACGTAACGGGACCGATCACCGTGAAGTCAAATGACAAAAGACCCATCGAATTGTCTTTGTAAAAGTCGTGGACGCTTCCCGATGATCCGTTAACGTTATATCCGGTTTGGTTGAACAGGTTATTAAAAGACGTTTGTGGCGAGGTGATGGTGAATACGGTGTCAGAGAAATTGACCAGAATGACCAACGCTTTTACCGTTTTGACACTTTGAACCCGGCTCGTTTTGGTTGTGCTACTGCCGGCGTTTTGCCCTTTTGCAAGGGTGATAAGTCGGGCTCCCAGCGGCACGGTCTGTTGCGCACTGACAAGTGATGCTGTTTTTTGTCGTCCGGAATTTACCTGTATTCGGACTAATTTCTTTTGGTCAATTTTCTTGATAAAATTGATTTCGTCCGTGCTTCTCTTCTCTGGATCTTTGGCCTGATAACCGGTTGTTTGTATGCCGTTCGATTCAGGTGTGGCATAACAATAAGAACCGTCTGTAGCTTGCAGAAGCATCAGATTGTCGCTGGTGGTCATATAATGCGAACGTTCGTCTCCATGCAGGCGAACGGACAATGATGTTCCATCCGGTTGCCGAATTGTGATGATTCCGGGAATAGCACGGACAGCGGATAGCTGAAACACAATTGCGATGCATATTGAGAATAGAACAATCCTTCGTGTCTGGATTTGCATTCGGATAGCAGGTGTCTTTAAATGTCCGGACATTGCGTGCCCGGTATCGGTTTTCAGTTCTTGTAGTCGGGTTTAGCTTTTGTCACAGGTCTGTATAGCTTTATGGTTTGTAAAACGGTCTTATCAATGATTTATTGCTCTGTTTTGATGTCTTTAATCATCAACTGAACCGTTGTGTTCCCGTTAAATGTGTTCTCTTCCAACGTATAACAGATATCCAGCGGATTGAGTGCTTTCAGGTAATCATTGAATTCCCACATACGGAACGCAATGCCGTTCATTACATTTTCAGAACTGGAGTCAATCAGTTCCATTTTCAAATGTTCCTGTTCTTTTCCTACCAGCCGGCTGGTGCCGTAATCAAACACATGTTTGGTGCAGAAAATAGGTTTCATGTTTTCAGGTCCGAACGGGCTGAACTGTTTCAATACTCTGAAAAATTTCGGCGTAATATCTCTGAATTCTATAGTGGCATCAATGTCTATTTGAGGGTGCTGTTGCTCGGGCAAAATATTCTCTGCCACGTATTTTTCGAATCGTTTGGTGAACGGTTCCACATTTTCTTCTTTTAACGACAAGCCAGCGGCATAAGTGTGTCCGCCGAAATTTTCCAATAAATCGCGGCAGGTTTCTATTGCCTTATAAATATCGAACCCCGGTACCGACCGAGCCGAACCGGTAGCCAAGCCATTCGATTTTGTGAGTACAATAGCAGGGCGGTAATACAACTCGGTAAGCCGTGAGGCTACAATCCCAATTACTCCTTTATGCCATTCGCTGTTGTAGACAACAATCGATTTCTGGTGGCTGAGTCCTTCCAGCTTGTCCAAAATGGCGGCAGCTTCGTCGGTAATGGTTTTGTCGAGATCTTTGCGTGTCTGGTTATACTGGTTGATGCAATCACTTTTTTCGCGCGCAAATATTTCATCGCGTGCAACCAGTAAATCGACGGCCTCACGGGCTTTTTGTATGCGGCCCGATGCATTGATTCGCGGCCCGATCTTGAAAACGATATCGCTGATGGTAATCTCTTTGTCATTCAATCCGCAAATGTCGATAATGCTTTTCAATCCCAATGACGGGGATGAGTTGAGTTTTTTCAATCCGAAATAGGCCAACACCCTGTTTTCTCCCGTGATCGGCACGATATCAGAGGCAATACTTACCACGACAAGGTCAAGCATTTGATAGAGAAGTGCGAGGTCGATGCCGTTGTTGATGGCAAATGCCTGCATTAGTTTGAATCCGACGCCACACCCGGAAAGGTGTTCGTACGGGTAGTGCGAATCGGGACGTTTGGCATCAAGTACAGCCACTGCATCCGGCACTTTTTCGTCGGGCATGTGGTGATCACAAATGATAAAATCGATGCCAAGCGTTTTGGCATATTCTATTTTCTCAACCGCTTTAATGCCACAATCGAGTGCAATTACGAGACTGAAATTGTTGGCGGCTGCGTAGTCTATGCCGATGTGAGAAATTCCGTATCCTTCGGTATATCTATCAGGAAGATAGTAGTCTATATTGGATGTAAACTGGAGTAAAAATTTATAAACCAGTGATACTGCAGTTGTTCCGTCTACGTCGTAATCTCCATAAACCAATATTTTTTCTTTTCTTCCTAAAGCAATGTTCAATCTTTCGATGGCTTTGTCCATATCGGGCATCAGGAACGGATCGTGCAAGTGCGATAGATCCGGACGAAAGAATCTCTTTGCCTCCTCGAAGCTGGTAATGTCCCGCTGTGCCAATAATTGGGTCAATATAGGGCTGATTCCCAGCTCCTCGGCCAATTGATTGCGCGTTTGTTGTTGGTCATCTGTAAGTTTTAGAAAATTCCAACGGATGTTGATTGACATATATAATGCGTATTTATTTGCGATTTATCAGGCTCTTTTTTAAGTATTTAGGCATTGTTTGCAAATGAGTCAATTAGCCTTCAATTAAGAGTTTTAATCATGAGTGTCCACTAAAAAAGGACACGATTAGAAATTAAACAAATTCGGTTCACGAGAACCATAGAGATCATTGACATCATTGATATTCTTTTTG
>JAFNAS010000023.1 GCA_017860295.1 Bacteroidota bacterium
AAACCGGTATTATCATACCAACCACCAAAGGTATAACCTGTTTGAGTTGGATTGATTAATGTTAAGCCTACTCCATATGTGTATGTGGCAGTATTGGCGACATTGTTTGTCCCTCCATTTAGATTGTAAGTAATGTGATAAGTAGTGCTAAAGCTTACCTCATCACCATAGCTTGTTCCCATTGAGTTGATGGCATAAGACTTTACATAATATGTAGTTCCGCCTATTAATGAACCAACGGTAGTACTAAAACTTCCCGATCCCGAACCAATTATGGTTTTAGTTACGCCTGTTCCTCCGATAATAGGTTTGGCATTAGACGAAGAGTATACAATACCTCTTTCTGTTACAGTTGCATTACCATTATTAGTTATATTTCCACCCAAATTTATAGAGGTTGTACTTGTAGCACTACCAACTGTTGTTGCTAAGGTTGGTAAGTAGCCCGTTTGCCAAGCCAGATATGGATACTTGTTGTTTTTGGTGTCAGTTCTGGCCCAAATAGTTGTAAAATCCCAACCTGTAAAAGTTGATTGGATTTGCATTTCAGCTGTGGTTTTACCTACTGCAACAGAAGTACCACCAGAAACGTATTGAACTCCATTCGTATTAATGTCGGTGTTCCAAAAACAGTTGTTATTAATAACACCTCCTGTAGCATTATCTCCAACTAGTCCACCATGCGCAGAAGAAAGGCTAATAAAATAACTTATGGAGTAGCATTTGCTTACTGTATTTTGATTTTGCCCAATCAATCCACCTAAGTGACCATTGTAGCCATTATCTGTTATAGTCCCGGTAGAATAACAATCACTCACTACACCGCTATTTAATCCAAGTAATCCTCCTACATAATTTCCTCCATAGGTTGCTCCTGTTGCAAAGCAGCGGCTTACGGCGCTACTGTTTTTCCCGATTAAACCTCCGATGCTAGAACTAAAATCAAGACTTCCATTCACAAAGGTAGTGCCCGCAGTAACCGTACCTGTAGCATAACAATTGCTCACAGTGCCTGTCGATGAAGCAACGCCAATAAGACCTCCAACCTCAAATGAAGTAATTAAAGTGGCTGTTACATTACCTGTAGCATAGCAATTGTTAACTGTACCTGATTTTGATTCTGATGAACCGATAAGACCACCCGTAGCAGAAGCCCCGCTGGAGGTCACAGCACCTGTAGCATAACAATTGCTTACAGAGCCTATTGCTCCTATCCATCCGATAAGGCCACCGGTATTTACATCGCTTGTGGTCACAGCACCTGTAGCATAACAATCGGTTATTGTTCCAAAGGTGGTCGTTGCGCTGAATGCTTGTCCTATCAGGCCGCCGGTATAATCAGTTCCGGAAACGGTACAACCGGAATAGCATTGACTGACCGTATTGTTATCTGTGCCTCCAGCTCCATCATCTTTTCCAATAAGGCCGCCGCAGCATTGATCAGTAGCTGTTACCGAACCTGTAGTGTAGCAATTACTCACTGTAGCTGTGTTCCAAAGATATCCGATTAAACCACCGACATTCGCATGTCCGGTTATCGAAACATTCGTTAATCCCAGATTTTGTATTGTTCCCTTTCCTAAAGTGCCAAATAAACCGACACAACCAGTCGATGACCGGTTAATATGCAAACCGGAAATAATATGTCCCTGTCCATTGTACGACCCAAAGAAATCGGTGGAAGTTCCTGAAATGGGTGTCCAGCCGGCTCCACTAAACCATGTGGAAGTTGAAGATGCATCGATATCGGCAGTTTGGATGAAATATTTGCCTGAAAAGTTGTTTGATTTGTTGTTAGCTTGATTGGCTATCCAGTAAAGATTTTCCAGCGAGGCAATTAAATAGGGATCGCCAATAGTACCACTTCCCAAAGGAATCGTAGCTGTTTGCGCACTACTTGTCGTCCTATTGCCAAAGAGTAAAGCCAGCATTAGAAATAAAAGGAGAATTGCTTTTTTCATTGGCATTATGTATTTAGCTTATAATAAATCAATATGTTCTCTTAGAAATCGATTTAAGAGTTTTGATTATTTGTAAGAAAGGGGTTGCATCGCAACCCCTTTCTTTTTACTTACATCGTTACGATTTAGTGATGGTAATTATGTAATTATTGACAAACCCTGATGTTGAGGTTACTTTTATAACAATGGAATTATTTCCGGCATTTAGTGGCACACTATAAGTAGTAGCATTTGCAGTTAATACAACTCCATTGCATGTTGCATAAAGCGTAGCAGCAGGATCTTCCGTCGTTACTCCAATAGATATCGGTGTCGCCGAAGCTGTTCCCGTATAGCTGAAAGTTGTTTTTACAAATGACGGAGACAAAGTAGGGGCCACTCTTCCGCCTCCCGTTAGTTCAAGCTTTGAAAGGAATGCACTTGTTTGTACCTGTGTTCCCCGTGTTGCCTGAACCGTGTAGGTTTTTAAACTTCCATTGGTTGTCACTCCAATCGAGATGGTTCTTGTTTCACCCAATTCCAGAGTAATGGCTTGTGAGGCCGCTCCACTAGCAACTGTTACGTCATCAACTGTTATAGTTGCCGTTGGTAATGTTGCCGTTGGTGTAAACGTAATGGATCCAATAGTACTACCAACCGCAACAGTATAGACTAAAGTTAGGTTATCAAATGCAGGGGCTAAATTCCCATTGCTTACTGTAAGTGCAGACAAGCCAGTTGGAGCCGGAGCATCGTACACTTCAAATTCCATAATGGAAGCCAAATTAGTGTTTATTGCTATCCCGGATGAAACGCTGATTCTAAAATATCGGGCAGAAATGGTTGCAAAGCTCCTGTCGGTAGTATTTGCTGTATTTCCGGCTACCGAATCTACAGTTGTCCAGTTGATATTATCTACACTTGTCTGCAACGTATAGGCCGACATGTTGTAATTAGATTCCCAGTCAGCATTCCCCATCAACTTTATTACCCACCGGTTTACCCAAAACGCAGCACCTGCATCAATGCTTATCCAGCCCGGAAATGTATTGCACAACCAGCGATTGAAGGGCGTCATTGCTCCATCCACAATTTTAGAAGGTGCATACGGCATAACATAGCTGCTTGCCGTAG
This sequence comes from Bacteroidota bacterium, assembly GCA_017860295.1. Lineage (GTDB taxonomy): Bacteria > Bacteroidota > Bacteroidia > Bacteroidales > Paludibacteraceae > Microbacter. The sequence goes on from JAFNAS010000023.1 coordinate 3,075, forward strand.
CGGTTTTATTCAATAATATATTAGTTGCCATAATTTTATTTTTAGTATTTAAAATCACTTAGAGTTGAGAAATTACTATTTTGGAGGATATAAACCCTCTACGGCAATATAATACTTCATGGTGGTGAGCGGTGAAGCACCGTTCAGATTAGGTAACATGAAATTTGTTGTTCCATTCCCTCCATAAGTAGTTCCAATCAAGGAAAATAATGCCTGATATTGTGAAATCGTTAATGTTTGTCCGTCGCATGACATCCATCCATTAGGTACATAAGTGAATGCAAACAATAAAATAGTTGCTATATATGTGTCCATACAGTATATCTTTAATGTTTAATTGAATAATTAAGGTCTTGCTGGATAAATTCCATAAACACAAATATAATACTTCATGGCAGGCAGCGGCGATGCGCCGCTCAGATTGGGTAACATGAAATTTGTTGTTCCATTCCCTCCATAAGTGGTACCTATCAACGCAAATAATACCTGATATTCGTTAATAGATAGCGTTTGCCCTTCACATGAAAACCACCCTTGGGGGGCGTAATTAAATCCGAATAATAAAATAGCTCCAATGTAAAAATCCATAATGATTATGTTTTAAATGTGAGTAATAAAAATAAGTAACTGATATTTTGTCTATTTATAAACTACGCCTTCATTTATTTGCAATCGGTAACTCCAGAATTTTATCGAGCTCATTGATATGATTGTTTCTAAAAGTTTGTCTTACTATTCCCAATACACGCATGTTTTCGGGCGACGACCAATTGGCTATGCTAACTGTAGATTCACCGAAAATAATTGCCCGGGTTGGCGGGTGTTATGTACATACAGATAAGAATATCTCTGGTACGGGTTTTCGGTTGGCAAATCGGAATATCGGAAAAAGCAATTATATATTGAAAATCTATGCCGGAACTATTATCTCATATACTCTTTTATGCCTGAAACCAGTACTCCAAGCATGATGGGTGATGTTATCTGAGTTAAGGTTGTTGTTTCACCTGTGTTGCAAGAAACCGTGATTGCGATAGTTCCCTTATCAACCACTATTAAGGCTATTGTGATTCCGGTTAAATAACCGGATGAATTGAATGCACATTCCCAATCTTCGGGAGATAGCATCCTGTTATCAATATTCTCGTAAGCCTCTGTTAGAAAGCAGGGAGTAAACCAGGGGTTATATGATTTTAACTCTGAATTCAGGGTGTCGGTTTGCGAAAGAGGATAAGAACTGAATATAGCCAGGTGGTCGAAGGTCGTCTTAATTACAATCCTCTCATTGAATGTTTCAGTAGCATTCCGTTCTACAAATGATGTATCGGCAGTAATAGTCATTGGCTTGCCTGCTTTGAGCTCTGAAATCAGATTATCATACGTTTTGTTCCATGCATAATAATCTTGTGCATCAGCATATTTTAAAATGGCGTTATTTAGGCTACAATTATCTGCATTTGCTCTTACTATAGCATGATAAAGCAGGAGTTTGTAGCTACTTGACAAGTTATTGTGTTGCGAAGAATTGTACCAATATCCACTATCTTGAATAGCCGTAGAATTAAATACCGACCACAACCAATATGAATTATCTCCTATTGTTTGAACACCCTGACATAATTTAAAGTGTTGTTTGCTCAGATGAAGTTTTGCTGATAACGTGGATTGTAAAAATTGATTGGATAGATATTCATTCTTGCCAGATTGTGCAGCAATTATCCCTTCTGAAAATGCTATCAGTAGGATGATACGAAAGATTACTGCTTTGATTCTCATAAAGAGAAAAGTAAAAGCAGAGGCATTCCATATTGAAATGCCTCTGTTAGTCTATTTTTAGTTAGAAAATTGTAGACATTGGCGATTGCAGAATACCGAGAATTTGAGGATGTCCGGCCGGAATGGTGGTTGTACATGTAAATCTTCCTTTTTCATCAATATCGACCTTGTTAGTTATACCGCCACTAACCTCAGCCTGAAAAAAAGGCCATACTCCGGCTTTGGCAGCCGCTTGTATTTCCGTTAGTTCCGAAGAAGTGTAGTCTATTTCCGATTTCATTATAATTGTTATATCATCAGCAACTACCAGCGAACTAACCATCCGTTGCAAATGGCCATTAGGTCCAAACATGTCGTTCCAAGTCACTTTTCCTTTCTCTGTACTCCATACTTTCTCTCCGTTTGTATAAGCTAATGACAAAGCCGCACTATTATACCATGCAGGAAAGTCCTTCAATGTTGGATCTTGGGCATCATGCTGAGTATATGGACCAGCGGTAAAGGTGGTTACCTTTCCAAAATGGGCTGTAATATGAAATCCTTCCGAAGTTGTTTTATAGCTTACATCATCATATTTGCCACTGCCGTTAAATGAGAATATATTAAATAATACGGAAACATTTCCGCCTGCCCAGCTATGTGTAGTAGAAATGTTTTTATCAGAAGAATCTAATTCAAAATCTATAGTGGCTCCACTTGCTAATGCCTTTTTTAGATTTTCCAGCGTATTATTCCATGCATAACTTCCACCTGCAGCCGCATCCACAGAAGAATACATGATATTGGCTATATTGATAGGATTAATGCATGTTTTTGTCAATCCGGCAACACAGCTGACTTTCTCGGGGGCATTCACTATAGCCCAATTAGTAAAGATATTGGAAATTGTTTTGGCATTAGTTAGATCGGCCTCAACATGTTTTTGACGGTAATCTTTGAAGTACGTTTGCCAAGCGTTGTAATAATCATCTCCCAGACAACTTTTAAAACTTGTATCGGGGGTAGCTACCAGAGCACCCAAAATCAAACCGTAGTTTCCTGTAAAGTTGTTTACCTGACTTGGATTATAATAATTGTTTATAGCCTTGGGAGGAACGGCATTAAAAATATTCCACATTAACTGATCGTCAGTGATCAGTGTATTTGGTCCCTGATAAAGTTGAAAACTTTGATCACTCAGGTGTAAGCCAGCTACCATAGTATTGTACCATAGTGCAGTTAGTCTCTGCATATCATCATTTACTTTAGACATAATTTATTTATTTTGTTGATTGTCCTACTCGTAAGGCTTTTCGGTTATGCCCGTTCATTTATAGTCTGTTGACGGCAGACCCGCGATTTTGATGGTTTTCGGCCTCCATATATTTCTTATTGTTTTGTCACATGAGGTGGTCGGTCTCGATGGATTTTGCAAACCACTATATATTTTTAATTTAGTTGTAATTCGTATTTTATTTTACGGAGCCACTTTCAACACCGGATCGCTCCACGGGCCCTGCCCCGCCGAGCCGACGGCGGCTACATGTATCTGGTAAGCGGTTCCGGTTATCAGACCGTTGAGCTCGGCTTTCGATTTGGTGCTTATCAGTTCATGTTTCCATTCCAGCGTGGCACCATTGACGGCTATTTCCACCACATAACTTTTGGCATTGTACAATTTGTCCCACGAGAGGTCTATTTCTCCCGCGCTATCGCCCGATGTGGCATTCACCGAAGTGATTTTGTCCGGGAGTGTGGTAGCGCTTTTGTCTTTCTGCACATCCATGCCGGAGCTGAGTATACTGGCTTCGTCGCCATTACTCACGTTGTCCACATAAGTTCCCATCTGGGTGATGACTCCGTCGAAAATACTTTCCTGTTGATAAAGAAGACTCAATTTTACCTGAACAATTTTGCGGGCGGCTTCTACATCGTCAGAGGCTGTTGCCATATTGGCAGTTGCTGTTTTCAGTGTATCCAACGTGGGATTAGGCGTTAGGAAATTTGTATTCCCTGTCATATTGGTTACCACTTTGTTTCCCAATGCTGTTTTTTCAGCTGTGTTTTTTTTGCTCAATTCCAATTTTACTTTTGCCATAGTGTTTAGATTTTTAGTGATTTAGAGATTATGGATATTGGGTCATTTTTCTGAAATATTAGCTATGTTTTCGGGTTTTTTACCTCATTCCCGGGTTGCCCTGGGTCGGATAGTGTACATCTTACCTCATTTCAACTGCATCTTAGCCAATACTGACTTTGTATTGGGTCATTTGGGTCTTACCCCGGGATATATTTTGAGTTTCGTACCTTATTTTCGGTTTATCTTGGGTCGGATAGCTTACCTCTTACCTTATTCCGACTGCATCTTAGCCGGGATTGACCTTGTATTGGGTCGTCTCTGCCTTGTCCCGGGTCAAAATTCTGCGGTCTGATGTCCCGATCCATCGGTTCATTCCTTATTTCTCTTTTGCGCTGATGTATGGATACAAAGTTGTGTCGACAAAGGAGACCCGATTTCCTGTTTTTTAACCGTATTTCGTCTTCGGGAAAAGATAAACAATGATCGTAATACGATTGTTTGCCATGAAGACGAGATGCCCTTTCGGATTTTCTCCCTATTTTTTTGAGAAGATTGGGAAAAGGTCGGGACGAAAAAAGTGGAAGGGTTAAAAACAATACGTTTATCTATTCAGATTACTTTGCAGATAACCTTTTTGATAGTGTATACAAAGGAAAAGGAAAAATAGTAAAGGAATAACTGTTCAAAGGCTGAATTTGTCCTTTTATCTTAAAAGAGGACAAATTATTTGCTTATTTTACAGCGGGGCAAGTCTGTTTGAGATATTCACTGGGAGTGAATTCGGTGTTTTTCTTGAAGGCTTTGTAGAAAGCCGAACGTGAAGTAAAGCCCGATTTTTCGGCAATAGTGTCGATGGAATATTTTTGTTGGTCGGGGTCGGATAGTAGTTTTTTTGCCTCTTCTATCCGATAGTAATTGATGTAGTCGAAGAAATTTTTGTTGTAATGGTGGTTGATAAATGCCGATAGTGTGTGCAGTCTTGTGTTGCACTGTTCGGCCAGCGTTTGAATATTTAAATCGGGATCTAAAAACTGTTTTTTATTGACCAATACGGTTTCGAGTGTTTGTGCTAATTGGGTATGGATTTCATCGTCTGAAATTAACTGCTTTTTCTCTTTTTTTTCTATTACCACTTCGGAATTTTTGATTATTTCGAGTGTTTCCTGTCCGAATGCCGGAGAACTAATGGCGTGATAAACCAAGTAACAGTATAATATCATGGAACATACAGGGACAAAAATCAAGTAGAGTGTCATTGACTTTGCATTGATCATTGTCGGAAAATAGATGGCTGCACACAAAAAGAAAGCAAGCACAATGTTCCGCTCTATCCATTTGGCGGAAATTCGCTGTGTATTGGAAAATACCTGTTCTATATCACGGTTGTGTTTTCTTGCCATTTTATAAATAATGTACAAGTAAAAAAAAGCCTGTATTATGGTGAAGTAATCCAGAATGGATAGTTGCCATGGGTAGTTGTCGGATATGGTTGCGGCGAATACTTCTTGGCGGTAAGCTTCGGGTTGCAGCGCAAATATGCTGAAATAGAGACAACCGGCTATAAAAAATGAGAAATGTAGGATGTGTCTTTGGAAGGAAAACCGTATTCCTTTATGGAGGATCAATCTGAAAATATAATACAACAACGGCGCCCACAATAAATCATACAAATAGCTTACATAAAACAATGCAGGGTATCCATCCGCCTTTTTGTAATAAATAGCCAGAATAAGCAACATTGCCAACACGGGATCGAGTAGGATGATTGCCAGTAAACGGTTAGCCGCTGTGCGTGGTTTAACGACCAATAACAGGAAGAATAAAATTAGCAGGTTGGCAATGGCAATAATAGTGAGAACAATAAGCGACATGAATAACTTTTCTTTTGTTACTGTAAAGGTATAAATATTTCTTCATCCTGTTTACAAGGGCATATTCCTGTTATCAACAGTCCAAATGGCTGTGTGTTAGAGAGGAATTATAACAAAAAACCGGTACCCGTTTGCTCTCGCAATCGGATACCGGAATGGCAAACACACACAACTAATTAGTACTTCAAAAACTATTTTGTCTGTCGATTGAAAAGCTCTTCCAGCTTTTGTTCCAGCGCTGCGCCCCGCAGATTTCGGGCAATAATGTTACCCGAAGGATCGATCAACACGTTCGACGGAATGCTTCGGATGGCATAGAGTCCGGCGGCCTCGCTGTCCCAGAACTTCAGATCGGACACATGCTTCCATGTCAGGCTGTCTTTGGCAATTGCCTCTGTCCAGGCCGTTTTGTCTTTGTCGAGCGAAACGGAGAAAATATCGAACCCGTTTGCTTTGAATTTATTATACACTCTTACCAGATTCGGATTCTCTCTGCGGCACGGTCCGCACCACGAAGCCCAAAAATCGAGAAGCAGGTAGTGACCGAAAGATTGGGACAACCGAAAGATTTGGTTATCGGGAGTTGTTCCGGCAAAATCTACCGCAGGCTGACCGATCTCCACCCGTTTCTTGATAGCAACGATCCGCTCCAGCTCCTTAATATAATAGAGATCTTTGAGCGATGGATCGAATTGCGCCAGATTCTCTTCAATCTCTTTTACCGACAGATCGTTAGCAAATTCGCGGTAGAGAATGTACGCGACAACCACCGATTTGGGTTCGGCTCTGACCAGCGAATCGATACTGAAGTTATCGTGTTTTGACTGTAGTTTGACATACAGATCGTTAGCTTCAGATCCCGAAACACGAGCCGTTCGTCGGTTGACCACATCAATGGTTACGTCGATCGGTTTGTTCTCAATAAAAATATAATAGGGACTGAAACTCTCGTTCCGGTCGGTGGTCAGGCCGTATAAATCGGTACGCGGTACGCTTCCTTTGAAGTGAAACCGTCCGTTGACAATTCGGGAGGAGTCGATGGTAAAGAACATCTTGTTCCGGAATTTCTTCAGATAAACCTTCCCTCCCGAAGCGTTGATTTTGCCGTTGATAGTAAACGACGGAGCCGGTTCGAACGCACTGAGGCCCACAACAGCCACAAACAGCACGAATAATTTTAATTGTTTCATAATTAATGGTTCGTTATAAAATATGTTTCTCACGCAAAGCCGCAAAGTCATAAAGAAAAACTTTCGGTTTTTCTTTATTGCGTCTTAAGTCATGATATATGTAGGTCAATCATTTATGAGTAATTTGCGTCTCTGCGGCTTTGCGTGAGAAAATAAGACGCAGAAAAAAACGCTAAATCGTTTTTTATCTATCGACTTGGGTTACTACAACATAAGCACCTTTGTAACGAAGTATTGATAATAAGAATTGATGATTATCCATAAAACCTCTTAATCCGATATGTGAATCTCCTACGGAGAAATAAAATCCGGGAAAATATTTTCCTTCTACTGATATGCATGTCGTACCGACATGAACCCGGTAGCCCGTTAGGGCTTGCATATCAGTAGAAACTATCGAATGTAGGAAAAATACCTCGTAGAGGTTTCATGGATTTGATATATTCTTATAATGTTTTGCGGATAATCATTAAAATTTATTTTGCGTCAAACCATAATTTTGTAGTCAGCAGGTCTTTGCCTTGAGTGCTAATGGCTGCCTGATAGCTGATTCCGTTCAACGATTGTTCGGTGCCGGGATAGAAAAAGCGAGACGGAATCTGGCCGTCGAGAACAGTGGCCGGACCTGCCGTCAATACCGGATAATCGAGGCGACGCCACTCGGCAAAAGCGTCCAGCCCTTGTCCGAAAAAGGCGATCCATTTCTGAATTCCGATCGATTTGGCAAAGTTGGTGGCATCGTATTTTACGCTTGCCTGGTTCAAATAGTTGGAAATTACCGTTGCATCGGTTATCCCAAACTGGTTGAGCGATGCGGTGATGGCGCTCTTGTACAGTTGTTCGGCATCACCCGAAATATAGCCCCGGGCAACAGCTTCGGCGCGGGCAAACAACACTTCGGAATAGCTGAATATAACGGCTGGCGATTGAGGTGCCAGAAAATAGGTGCCTGGTTTGGATGTTTTGGCAAAGCCCTGACTGTTGGCATCGCTGTTGGACAAACCGTTGGCACCGCCTACGTATTTCCCGACACTGGCATCGGACGGCAATTGCGCATAAACCGACAGACGGGGATCCGACAATTCATACAGTTTGTCGACCATCGTTTTCGAGATGCGGTAGTCGTCGCGGGTATCGAACCAGGCGGACGCCGGATTCTGCTGTGGCGAACTTGCATACACAAACTGGAATGTATCGCTATTACCGGCAAGCAATCCGGCAGCATCGACGGTAGCCGCAATGGCAGCCTGTTTTGCCAGATCGGGTTCTTTGTCGGAAATCCGGAGGGCGATACGAAGTCGCAACGAGTTGACCAGTTTTTTCCATTTGCTGATGTTGCCGCTATAAACCACATCCCCGCTAACACTCCCATTCGCTGTGGCTAACAACGACTGAGCCTGTGTCAAATCGGCCAGCAAACCGGTATAGACCTCTTTTTGGGTATTGTATGCCGGTGTTATTTTCAAACCGGCCTCCTGATAAGGGATGGAACCGTAGGCATCCGTCAGTAAAAGAAATACCCACGAACGCAGCGTCAGAGCAATGCCTTTGTAGTTTGAGTTTACCTGATCGTCCGAAAAATTGAGGATGGTATTGAGGTCGGTAATGAGCGTCGAATAGCCAGTATTCCAAAGGGAGGTAAAACTCGAATTTGAAACATCATAACGGTCGGGCTCGGTATACTGAATTTTTGCCCAGTGCTGTACAAACAGCAGCGATGAATTGAAGTTGCTCTCCGAACCCCAGTAGAGATCAGCCCCTTGTTTCAGGGCACTTGTCAGCAAATATGCCGGTTGCGGAGTTTCTGTCGCATTTGGATTTTTGTTGATTTCGTCCAGCTGGCTGTTGCAGGAACTGGCAAGCAATGCGATAATTAGCAGGGGAAATAGTTTCTTTATCATAAGGATGTTTTTTTAGAATTTTACGTTGAGATTGAGGCTGTAGTTACGGGTTGTTGGCAATGCCAGACTTTCGAGTCCCTGGCCGTTCCCAGTGTTGAGAGCCGTTTCGGGATCGATGTTCGGTACTGCTTTGTAAATAAAGAATAGATTTCGTCCTGTCAAAGTAAGGCTCGCATCCTGCAATCCGATTTTTTTAACCAACTTCTTGCCAACGTTGTAGGTCAGTTTTACCTCTCTGAATTTTACAAACGTGGAGCTGTAGATATATGCCTCGCTGATGTTATACGAAGCTTTGTAATACTCTTGTGCACTGATAACTGTGGTGTTTGGTGTTCCGTCGGCCAACACGCCTTTGAAAATTATGCCGTCGTCATAAACTGTCTCACCGTTTGGAGCCGAAGTTCCGGTGAGTAATTTCTTGCCGTTTGACGAAAGGTTGCCCGGATAATAGTAGCTAAGACCTCCATGGGCAGCATCACGACCGGGAAGCGTTTGTTTCAAAACACCCGTATAGTTCCCCGTTCTGTTGGTTCCCGAATAGAGTTTGCCTCCTACATTGGCATCGATGAGAAATGACAATTGCAAATTTTTATATGTCAACGTGTTGGTGATTCCACCCAGCCAGTCGGGAGTGTAGTGTCCCAGCACCCGGTTTTGCGGATCGGCTTTAGGCAAACCGTTAGCTCCCACAATGATGTTTCCGTTGGCATCGCGCAGGTAGGCGGTGCCGTAGAGTATTCCATAGGCTTTACCCACCGACGCCAGCACATCGACTCCGTTTGACGAGCCGATGGTATAATTCTGAATCTGACCGGCGTAGTCGAGTATTTTCACTTTGCTGTTGTTGCTCGAATAGTTCACTGCCACGTTCCATTTGAAACGACGGCTTTGCAACGGCGTACCTTCCACCTGTAGTTCGATACCGTGGTTATTGATTTTCCCGGCATTGATCAATTGAGAGGTATAACCACTTGCCGCCGTTGTTTTTATTTCAAGTATCTGGTCAAAACTGTTGGTGTTGTAGTAGGCGAAATCCAGATGCAACCGGTTTTGCCAGAAGCTCGATTCCAAACCGAACTCCACCGAACGGGTAGTCTCGGGTTTCAGATCGGCGTTCAGCTTTTTCTGAGACGAAGTCTGGATCGGATTTCCATTGAAAGCCGTTTGGAAATTGTAGACCGTAGCCAACTGATAAGGATCGGCATCGTTTCCTACTTCCGACCAGCCACCGCGCAATTTGAGGAAATCGAGCGTCTTGCTTTTTATTTTTAGCGCATCCGACAGCACCACACTTCCGTTGACAGAGGGATAGAAGTAAGAGCGGTTGTTGCTCGGCAATGTCGACGACCAGTCGTTGCGGCCTGTGACGTTCAGATAGACAAAATTCTTGTACGCCAATTGAGCCGAGGCATATCCGCTGTATGCTCGTTGACGCGAGAAATAGTTGGACGACGTAAGCGCATCGCGTGAGTTGGTCAGCGTGTAAAGATCCGGAACCGCCAAACGGGGAGCTTTCTGGTAATTGTTGGCATAACTGCGATTGCGCAGATTGAATCCGGCAAGCGCATCCAAGCTGAAATCCTTGTTCAGATTTTTGGTATACTGCAAAATTGCTTCGGTGTTGTTTTCGCTAACCGTGTAGGCATCTTCGGCATACGATCCGTAAGGAGTGCCGCTGGTGCCGTATTTGATAGTGTATTTACGGCGATCGTTGTAATAATCGGTACCGGTACGGAATCTGAAATTCAAACCGTCCGCAATTTTTGCTTCGAGGTGGATGTCGCCAATGAGCCGGTTTTTATCCTGACTGGTAGTGTTGTAATAAGCATTCCAGTAAGGATTGTTGTAGTAACTATTGTTCCAGTTGTTGTTCCAGTTCTTTTTCAGTTCGTTGATATCGACCTGACGACCGAACCACAAAAACTGAAGCATAACACCGGCAGCACGGCCTCCCGAGGGGCCTCCCGGCAGGGCAGGCGCATTGGTAACGATATAATCGGCCGTTGCTCCTATCTTTATATCTTTGGTCAACTGGTAATTGGAATTAATTGTAAAATTTGTTTTCTTGATTTCCGAATTGGGCACCGTACCTTTCTGACGCTGGTTGTTCACTCCGAGACGGAAATCGTACTTCTTGTCCGACCCGGCAATGGAGATCCCGTTGTCGAGCGTCACGCCGGTTTCAAAGAAATCTTTTACGTTATTGGGATGCGCCACAAAAGGCACTGCCACTCCGTTCGAGAAGAACTGAGGAATAAGGCGCCCATCCATTTTAGGACCCCAGCTTTCGTCCACACCGTCGTTTACGCCTCCACCTTTTCCGTCAACATAACTGAACTTGCCATTCGAGCCCTGTCCGAAAACATTCTGATATTCGGGGAGGGTGGCTACTGTCGAAAGAGTAATTCCGGAAGAGAGGGTAATTCCTAACCCCTTTTGACCTTTACCCGATTTGGTGGTGATAAGAATCACACCATGGGCGGCACGCGAGCCGTACAGAGCAGCTGCATTCGGCCCTTTCAGCACATTGAGCGATTCGATATCCTCGGGGTTGAGGTCGGCAATGGCATTGCGGAAGTCGCGGGTTGCTCCTCCCGAGTTCAACTGGGAGTTATCCACCGGTACGCCATCTACCACGAAGAGCGGCTGGTTATTACCGGCAATGGAAGTTTCACCACGAATAACAATGCGTGACGAACCCATATCGCCCTGCGAATTGGTAATACGAACCCCGGCCAGTTTTCCGGTAAGGGTATTGAGAAGATTGGTCTCTTTGGTATTTTCCAGATCTTTATTCTGAAGAGCCTGAACAGCATATCCCAACGATTTCTTTTCTTTGGTGATACCCAGTGCAGTCACCACTACCTCATCGAGTGTATTGGTCTGTTCTTTTAAAGTGACAGTTACCTCCTCGTTTTCATATACATCGACCGTCTCCGTTTTGTAACCGAGGGCCCTTACCTGCAGGGTAACCGGCAGAGCCTGTTTGAGTGTGAACCGGAACGAACCGTCTGTTTCCGAAACGGTACCATTCGTGGTGCCTGAAACTATAATCGTAGCTCCGATAACAGGAATCTGTTTCGAATCAATAATTTGGCCGTGTAAAGCGATATTTTGTTGCGCATGAAGTAGCAAGACCGAACCGGAAAGTATCATCAAAAGGGTATAAATCCGGAGGGGTATTCTGACTGATTGTACGCAAGATTTGATAATTGGGAATAATTTTGTCATACTCTAACTTGTTTGGAAAAGAGCCCCCGATGCCAGTTACTGTAAAATGCAGGGGCGCTTTTAATTAATGGATAATGGTTAGTTTTGAGAGCTTGTTATTTTTGTCTGAAATGTAATTTCAGTCAGGTTAATAGGCCACAGAGGGCAGGATCGAAATCTTGTTTGATCGGGGAGGAGTTCTGTTCGGGGAGTTCCTGATAGATGAAGCTTGTTGTAGGGAAGAAGAGCAACTACAAACGCAGACAAAATGATTTTATGATGGAACATCCCCGGCATCGGCCTCCGGGATTGTTGGTCTTGTTATTTCATGTCGTGGCAACAGCCACGCATGGACATTCGGATCATCATGTTCATTTTTGCATTCATAAACTCTTGTCTAAAATTTGTATAATTAACCTACCTATTAGCAAATTAGCAGCTCTAAAAATGAGGTTAGCAATTAGAGGTGCCATAAATATGTTTTACAGCACAAAATTCGGGTTTTTACAGGCCGATAAAAATCCCTTCTGTTTGGTATTTTCATACCAAACGTGTGGTATGTATTTGTAAAAATTGGAAGAGACGGGTAAGAAAAATCCTTAACGGTCATAAATTATGCGAACGTGTGGTGATAGTGATCCTTATTTTATGGGACTCTTTTTGGATTAACACAGTTTAAAATATTTTGCATTATTATATTGTGCGCAATATATTATCTTTGTATTCGAAATTAATTACAACAGAACGTGTTACAATTAGATAATCAGGCTTGTTTTGCGCTTTATGCCTTGTCGAGGGAGATCATTAATCACTATCGGCCCTTACTCGACGAGATCGATCTCACCTATCCGCAATATCTGGCATTAATGGTGTTATGGGAGTGCCAACCTCAAACGGTAAACCAGTTGGGAGAGCGATTGCGGCTCGATTCCGGTACATTGACTCCGTTGCTGAAACGGCTGGAACAAAAGAAATTGATTATACGTACCCGGCGTTCGTCGGATGAACGGGTAGTGGAAATTACACTTACACAAAGCGGCAAAGAGCTAAAAAATGCGGCACTTGAAATTCCCGTAAAAGTGATGCAAAGCATGAATGTGACCATGGAAGAGTTGTCGGAGCTCCGGATCATTGCCCAAAAATTGCTTGAGAAGAGCGGTCGCGGATGCCTTTCCGCAACCACGACCGATTGATGAAACAGAAGGTTCTGTGTGTTGCTATTTCATAACAGTAAACAATTTTATTATGACATTATTGGAAAATCTTCAGTGGCGTTACGCCACCAAACAGTACGATCCTACACGCAAAGTAGCTCAGGAGGACGTTGATAAAATTCTGGAAGCTGCCCGTTTGGCTCCCACCTCTTCGGGTTTGCAGCAGTTCAGGGTATTGGTTATTACCAATCAGGAGTTGAAAAACAAAATAGTTCCCATTTCCTGGGATCAGCAAATAGTGGCAGATTGCTCGCACCTGCTGGTTTTTGCCGCGTGGAATCGTTATACCGAAGAGCGTATCGACTCCATTTACGACTTCACCACCGATCAGCGCGGATTACCGCGAGGTCGTTTCGGATCGTATACCGACCGGCTCAAAGCGCTTTATCTGACTCAGAGTGCCGACCAAAACTTCGTTCACACCGCCCGTCAGGCATATATCGGCTTTGCCATGGCAATTGCTCAGGCCGCCGAACTGAAGGTCGATTGTACGCCGATGGAGGGCTTCAGTCCCGATGAACTGGACGAATTGCTCGACCTGAAACCGAAAGGACTGAAAAGCGTGCTTATGCTACCGTTAGGCTACCGCGATGCCACCAACGACTGGTTGGTGAACATGAAGAAAGTACGCAACCCCAAAGAAGAGTTTGTGATCGAATATAAATAACAACATACTTTTTCAGAACAGACAGGGGCTGTCTCCATTGCGGGGCAGCCTTTGTCATTTTTAAAGTCAGACAATTAGCAACACACTGTAGCAATTTGCCCGTTTCCGGTTTCAAATCACAGTCTCAAAACCCCTGTTCATCCCCCAAAAACGGTAGCTTTATCGATTTTTACTGGCAGGTTTATGGAATAAGCAGTTCCTTTGCAGCCGAAACAAAACAATAAAAAGTCATGTCAAACAGCCGCAAGAAACCTGCTCTGGGTTTTATTTTCGTAACAGTATTGCTCGATGTTATCGGTTTCGGTATTATCATCCCCATCATTCCAAAATATATCAGTCACCTTATCGGCAGCGATTTGAGCCATGCGTCGATCTACAGCGGATGGCTGATGTTCTCGTTCTCGGTGATGCAGTTTCTCTTTTCTCCGGTTATCGGCAGCCTGAGCGATCGGTTCGGCCGGCGACCGGTTCTGCTCACATCGTTGTTCGGCTTCGGACTTAACTATCTGGTTCTTGCTTTTGCTCCTACGATCGGTTGGCTTTTTGTGGGCCGTATTTTTGCCGGCATTACTGGAGCCAGTTTTACAACGGCAACCGCCTACATTGCCGATATCAGCACGCCCGAGAAACGGACACAAAACTTCGGATTGATCGGTGCGGCCTTCGGGCTGGGATTTATCATCGGGCCGGTGCTGGGTGGTGTGCTCGGCCACTATAGCCTGCAACTGCCGTTTCTGGTTGCAGCCGGACTCACATTTACGAACTGGATTTACGGATATTTTGTGCTGCCCGAATCGTTGCCGAAAGAGCACCGGCGTAAGTTCGATATCCGTCGGGCCAATCCGGTAGGTTCGCTGATGCTGTTGCGCAAATACCCGATAGTGTCGGGCATGATTGGTTCATTGATTTGCGTGATGGTAGCCGGATTTGCCACCCAGAGTACCTGGGCCTACTTCACCATGGAAGCTTTCCACTGGAACGAATCGCTGGTCGGTTATTCGCTTGGTTTGGTCGGTTTGTTGATGGCCATTGTGCAAGGAGGTCTGGTTCGTGTAGTCAATCCGAAATTGGGGCAGGTAGGCTCCATTTATGTCGGCCTTTGCTTTTACGGAATTGGTTTTTTTCTTACTGCAATAGTTCCACAGGGCTGGATGTTGTTCCCCGTAATGATTCCTTTCTGTCTGGGAGGTATTGCCGACCCAGCTGCTCAAAGTATTATTTCGAACGAAGTACCGGCCAACGAACAGGGCGAGTTGCAGGGAGCGCTTACCAGTTTGCGCAGCATTACTTCCATCATAGGTCCTGTGTTGATGACCACGCTTTTTTCACATTTTACGGCTAAAGGCACATCTTTTTACTTTCCCGGTGCTCCGTTTATGATGGCTGCTTTGCTGATTGTATTCAGCATTTTTTTGGCACGAAATACGTTGAGTACGATAAGAGTCCGGAGTAGACGTGGCGAATGAGCGTTACCATTCAAACGCAAAAGAGAGCTGAAACCGGCTCTCTTTTGCGTTTGAATATTATATCAGGTTGATGTTGAGTTTTCGGCATTGTTCGTACATTTTTTCGGGCCAGATGCTGGCCTGGATTTCGCCGATGTGTGCCTTTCGCAGAAAGAACATGCAGAGACGCGATTGACCGATACCTCCACCAATCGACAATGGCAACGAATCCTCCATCAGTCGTTTGTGGAAATACATGCCAAGACGATCTGTCTTGCCTTCCATTTCGAGCTGTTTAAGTAACGCCGTTTTATCTACCCGGATCCCCATCGAAGAGACTTCGAAAGGAATTTCGAGCACAGAATTCCAAAGGATGATATCCCCGTTGAGGCCTGGCAGCCCTTTTTCGCCGGGGGTTGTCCAATCATCATAGTCCGGAGCACGACCGTCATGTTTTTGTCCGTCACCGAGCGGTCCGCCAATTCCCATTATAAATATGGCACCATATTGTTTGGCTGCTTTACATTCACGTTCTTTCGGTGTCAGATCCGGATAGAGACGGCGTAACTCTTCAGCATGAATGAATGTAATGTCAGCAGGCAGAGAAGATTGTATTTCAGGGAAACTCTCCGAGACCAGATATTCGGTACGAAGAAATGTGTCGTAAATCTTGTGGACGATAGATTTCAGAAAGTCGATATTGCGTTCTTCGGCAGACATTACTCTTTCCCAGTCCCATTGATCGACGTACAAAGAGTGCAGATTACCCAGCTCTTCATCGGCACGAATGGCATTCATATCGGTGTAGATACCGTATCCGTTTTCGATATGATAATCGGCCAGAGTGACACGCTTCCATTTGGCCAGTGAATGCACCACTTCGGCTCGGGCGTCATTCATGTCTTTTATCGGAAAATTTACTGCCCGTTCTACTCCGTTGAGGTCGTCGTTGATGCCAGTGCCTTGTAACACAAAAAGTGGTGCTGTAACCCGTCGTAAGCGTAATTCGGACGACAGATTGGCTTGAAAAAAATCTTTGATTTTTGAAATACCCAGTTCTGTTTGTTGCAAATTGAGAATGGGTTTGTAATTTTTAGGTTCAATAAGGTAGCTCATAAGTAATGTGATTTTTATAGATCAGATATGAAGAGTAACAAAGATAATCAAATTGTTATAAAGAGACCCTGTAAAATAGCGAATCTGTCGTTTTGAATGTACAAAAAGAAAGAAAAACCGTTAATTCTGCTCATGCATTCGCTCTATTCGTTGCAACAACGTAGGATGTGAATAGTGCACAAAAACATAAGCGGGGTGGGGGTTGAGGTTGCTTAACGCCTGTACCGATATTTTTTTCAAACCGCTGATAAGTGCATCTCCCAGTCCGTATTGGGCCGCAAATGCATCGGCTTCATACTCATGTTTACGCGAAAAGAGATTCATTATTAGCTCCAGAACGATAGAAATAGGCTGGTAGAGCAAACCGAACACCACAATTCCGATATGGAATGAGGGTTTTACAGCCCCTAGCACTTCCGCTGAGATTGGCAGCCGTAGAAACAGTGATAGGATATAGAGTAATAGAAAAGATTGCATGAACGATAATACAAGCGAAGAAACGACATGTTTTTTCTTGTAATGACCCACTTCATGTGCCAGTACGGCAACCACCTCTTTCGTGGTCAGCTGCTCGATAAGCGTATCGTAAAGCACCACCCGTTTCTTCTTTCCGAACCCTGTAAAATAGGCATTGGCTTTGGTGCTTCGTTTTGATCCGTCGATCACGAAGATGTTCTTCAGGCCAAATCCGGCTTTGGCCGCAAATGCTTCGATTGCGGTGCGAAGTTCTCCCTCTTCGAGCGATTTTTGCTTGTTGAAAAGGGGGACTATCCATTCGGAATAGAAAAGTAACATAATCAACGAGAAGAGCGAAACAGCGACCCAGGTTGCCAGCCAAAAATGATTGCCCAGCAGTTGGTAAAGCCACAGGATAAGAACCAGAATGCTGCCAGCCAATACAATAGTCAGTAACAGCGATTTTATGAAGTCGAGAACGAATGTTCTTATCGTCGTATTATTAAATCCGAATCGTTCTTCAATTACAAAAGTGGAATAGATATTGAAAGGTAATGTCAGTATTTCATTCCCTATAAAAAGGATGCCGAAGAAGAGTAACGAAATAACAATGTCGTTGTCGCTGATGTTGCGGGCAATAGTATCGACCCAGGCAAAGCCATCGAGAAACAACATGCCCAATGCGAGAATCAACGTAAACAGTCGGGTAAAATCATCGAAACGACTGGTTACTAAAGAATAGTTTTGTTGCCGGGCATATTTCTCTTGGTCGTAAATCCCAATCAGTTTAGGGGGAATGATGGACGATAATCGGCCTCTGTTGAGTGTTGATAATAGTTGTTCCAGCAGATAATTGCCTGCCACAAAGAGAATAATGAGAATGAAAAGGAATAGAGCCATAGATTGGAAATGAAGCACAAAGATAGGCATTAATTCAGGGCGAAAAAAACGAGCAAATGGGTGCTGTTTGTTCTGGCTCGGATCACAACCCTGAGAGGAATCGGCCTCTTTTTTTTAAGGTTTTTCAACGTTCGCAAAGAGAGGCAAATTGTTTTGGATGATAACTATGCTATTCCTGTGTCAAATGCCTAAAAGTCATGCACAAATATCACACTATTGTGCAATTTGATTAGGCGTTTTTTAAGAAAAAATAAACGTCAAAAATACATGTTACCACTGCTTTTTTGGCTAACTTTGTAGCAAAACAAACATCACTTACTTATATGTCACGCGAAATAAAATTCAGTTTAGTGTATCGCGACATGTGGCAAGCTTCAGGAAAGTATGTGCCACGTGTTGACCAACTTACAAAAATTGCGCCGGTTATTATCGATATGGGTTGTTTTGCCCGTGTAGAGACCAACGGAGGTGCTTTCGAGCAGGTAAATTTGCTCTTCGGTGAAAACCCCAACAAAGCCGTTCGTGAATGGACAAAGCCCTTCAACGATGTCGGCATCCAGACACACATGCTGGAACGTGGTCTTAACGGCCTCCGTATGTTCCCTGTGCCTGCTGATGTACGCCAGCTTTTCTTCAAAGTGAAGCATGCTCAGGGCACCAACATCTCCCGTTCGTTCTGCGGTTTGAACGATACCCGTAACCTCGAATTGTCGGTAAAATATGCCAAAGAAGCCGGTATGATTTCGCAGGTTGCCTGCTGTATCACCAACTCACCGATACATACTGTAGATTACTACTTGGCAATGGTAGACAAAGTAGTTGAGTTCGGTTGCGACGAAATCTGTCTGAAAGATATGGCTGGTATCGGTCGTCCTGCTTTTCTGGGCGAACTGACAGCTGCTATCAAAAAACGTCATCCGCATATCAAAATTCAGTATCACGGTCACACAGGCCCTGGTTTTTCGGTGGCTTCTATGCTTGAAGTAGCTCGTGCTGGTGCCGATTATCTTGACGTGGCAATGGAACCACTCTCATGGGGTATGGTTCACCCGGACGTGATTACCATTCAAGCTATGTTGAAAAATGCAGGGTTTTCAGTGCCCGACATCAATATGGAAGCTTACATGGAAGCCCGTTCGCTAACCCAATCGTTCATCGACGATTTCCTTGGTTACTTTATAGATCCGGGTAACAAACACATGACCTCATTGCTGGTAGGTTGCGGCTTGCCCGGTGGTATGATGGGATCGATGATGTCCGACCTGAAAGCAATGCACGGTGCTATCAACATGGCGCTGCGTGCACAGAAAAAACGCGAAGTATCGCTTAACGAACTGGTAGTTCTTTTGTTCCAGGAAGTTGAATATATTTGGCCTCGTTTGGGTTATCCTCCTTTGGTAACTCCGTTCAGCCAATATGTGAAGAACATTGCCTTGATGAACGTAATGCACATCCTAAAAGGAGAAGCTCGATGGACGACCATAGATAAAAATGCATGGGATATGATTCTGGGCAAATGCGGTAATCTTCCCGGCGAACTGGCTCCTGAAATCAAAGAACTCGTTAAGAAAAACGGCTTTGAATTCTATCATGGGAACCCGCAGGATGCATTCCCCAATGAACTGGACAAATACCGCGCTCAAATGAAAGAAAAAGGATGGGATGTAGGACAAGACGAAGAAGAACTCTTCGAATTTGCAATGCACGAACGTCAATATCTTGATTATAAAAACGGTAGTGCCAAGAAACGTTTCGAAGCCGAACTGGAAGCTGAAAAAGCGAAAGCCGGTGCACCGATCATCATTACACGACCGGTGGTTGAAGTTCCGAAAATCGACATTACAACTGTTCAGGAACAGAATCCGAATGCAAAAGCCATTCAGGCCCCTGCCAAAGGACAGATGTTGTGGGAATATGATGTGATTGACACATCGAAGGCACCTAATATCGGCGATGCAGTGAAAGAAGGAGATACTGTCGGTTATATTCAGACCATTTACGGTATCGAACCGGTGAAAACTGCTTTCGCAGGTAAGATTGTCGCTACCTATCCCAAACAGGGCGAAATTATCGAAAAAGGCGAAATTCTTGCTTTTGTTGACTAATTAATCAACAGCAATAAACTCAGGCTCCATAAGTTGTCATCAGCTTATGGAGCTTTTTTTGATATTCCGGAGAATGAAGAGGCAACCATCCCACGAAGAGAGGTTGCCTCTGTTGTTTTGCGTCTCAGTGCAACGCTACATACAATCTTTATTTGCCCGGTCTTTGGTTAGTCCCCATCAGCAGAAGCTTCCACTTTGGCCGAGATCTTTTCAATGGCCTCATTTAGTTTTTCTTGTGGAAGTATGGTGTTGAAATCGCCCCAGAAGGCGTTGTCGTACGTGTATTGAGTTTCGGCAAAAATCTTGCTTAACGGTACCCTTTCTGTTTTCGGGAAGGGTTTGACCTCCAGAGTATCAATCTTGCAGGTGGCCGATTCGAAGAAGATATGTGTCGGGCTGTAGAATAGTTGTCGTTTTTGTTTCATCTTAAAAAACAGATCGCCCCGAAGATGACTGATGTAATATTTGCCGTTCCACAGTTTGTAGGCAACCGAATAATAAATCTGCTGGGGCTTAATTTGCACATCACGACCTCGTTTGATGATGAAAAGGGAGGTTGCTTTATCGATATGGCGCGGATCGATCTCAAATTCGGCTCGTAACAATGCTGCATTGCTTGCATCGATGTAGAGTCGACCCCGATACATCGGTTCCGTCACTTCGGCTTTCGGTTCGAATGTCACGACATGAGCCAGATGCGAGTCATATTCTACCATATCTATTTTGGTGTAATTGAATGGCGTATTGTCGTTAATGTCCATAAAATCAGGCACATTTTTGATTAAGTCGATGAGTAACGATGCCTCCGGTCCGGCTTTCATTTTCAATATTACCGTATCTTTGTTGACTTCGTTCGTAATTTTACGCATCTTCAAAAGCTTTATCTGTCCTTCGGAGTTCGATTCGTACGATGGTTTGAACACTTTGAAAACGGCTTCCGAAAGATAGAGCAGATCCTTCCTTTTTTCAATTCCTTCGCGATAAAATGAGGTTAGATACGACGGTTCCGACGGATAGTTTTTCGAACGGGATTCCACTGCTTCCTGTACGATTTTTCGTGGATTTACCATCCGGACAATTACTTCCTGAAGGGGTACAATTCGCTGATTCATGTAGATGGTTCGCGAATTTTCTGCAAAAAAAGCTACCGGTATTTGCCTGGCTTCGTATCCGAGATGAGATATATGCAACGTAGCGTCTTTATACTTGAGCGGTATTTTTAATGTGAAACGTCCGTCCGCGTTGGCAATAGTTCCGATACTGGTTCCGTCGATTCCAAGGGTGCAGTCGGAGATAGGTTGATTATTTATCTTATCGGTCACCGTTCCGCTAATGTTGATTATAGTTATCGAGTCCGGTCTGAGTTGTACGGGAACGGTTGGAGGAGAAGCAGAGTTTACTCGTTTTTTGTCGATCAGAATATAACGATCGACTACGGATAGGGTATAATTGGTATTGCCAAGTATCCGGTAGATGGCGTCACGAAGAGTGTACGTCCCGGCTGGAAGTTTTACTTTCCGCTCGTTATCAGCTACTTTACTGTCATAAATGAAGCTATATCCGGAGAGTTCTCCGATGGTATTGAGTAGCTCGTAGACGGTACTTTTTTGTCTCGGCAAAGACAATAAACGCTGTAGTGGCTCGTGAGTCTGAGCTACCAACAGCGTTATGGTGATGAATAAAATATGAAGAAACAGAAGTCGTTTTTTCATACCTGGCAGAATTAAGGTCGTATGTTATTTAAGGTTGCGAGATGAAAATAGAATCCCGCGTCACTTCTCTTTTCAGATGGAGAGCCAGACTGATGATATTTGTCATACTCTCTACATCATTGTTATAAAACATGACGTTAAGTTTGTGATTTTTAATCGTTTCTCCTTTCAGAGAAACTTTGCGTTGCGAATACAGGTTGATAACCTGAACTATCTTATCGAGAGGTTCGTCTTTGAATTTCATTTTTCGGGTGAAACTGATAAGCAGATTATTGTCGATACGATGGGTTTTTTGCCAATGATTATCGACGATTGTGGCCTGTTCGCCTGCAACAACATAAGCATATTCTCCGTTCGATTTTTTGGTGACTTTTACTTTGCCTCTAAGGACGGCCAGCTCAAAGTTCCCTTTTGTGTCGCTTTTTACGTTGAAAGCAGTACCCAATACTTCGACGATAATTTTTTTTGTCTCGATGCGAAATGGCTTTGCGGAGTTTTTCGCAATATCGAAGAGGGCATTTCCCTGCATCACAACCTCACGCGAATCATTTGCAAAGCGAGCCGGATAGAAGAGCGAACTGCTTCCGGCAAGATAAACCGTAGAGCCGTCTTCGAGCGTTTTGACCAGCGTGTTGTTTATATCCATATTACGCATTGAGAGCAGAGGTGCTTTATGTTGCTCGGGGATGAAAAACTTGATAACTGCTGTGGTAAGGCAGAGAGCCAATACGGCAGCTATCGCCCACTTGAACGTCTGCGATTTGAATATGCTGTGACCCTTTCTCGAATCCGCTATCAGATTTTCTTCTTGCAACCGTGCTTGTAGTTTGTCCCACGCCTTATCGGTATCAATCTGATGAATGTAGTTGTGATAATTATTGCTCATTGTCAGAAGTTTATGCGGAAGTTTGAGTGTTTGTAAAATGCTTTAGTTCTTTGCGCAACAGAGCTAGAGCTTTGGTCATTTCGGCTTCAACCGTTTTTACCGATACCGACAGTTCTTGTGCTATTTCGCTGTATTTCTTTCCGTCGAATCGGCTCATGCAGAATATCTTGCACTGTCTCTCGGGCATCCGTTTCAATGATATCGATAGCTGAGCTTCAAGTTCCTTGTATTCCAGTTCATCGATCGGGGTAGAGGTTTCGTTTTCTATGAATCCATTTATTGCCTTTTCCTTGTAATTTTCCTCTACCTGTACATGTCTCAGGTAATGAAAGGCTCGGTTGCGGGCAGCCTGATAGAGATACGATTTCAGCGATAAACGAATTTTCAGTTGCTCCCGCTCTTTCCATAAGAGGAAAAAGAGATCCTGAACAATTTCTTCGGCAACCGGCAGGTCGTTGAGATATGAATTGGCATACCGGCACAACGGTGCATAATGGTTGCGGAAGAGCTTTTCAAAGGCTTTCAGATCGTTATTCCGTATCTTCGAAAGAAGCAACAGTTCGTCCAGCATAGTATCGGTTCGGTTTAATAAGAAGTATCTAATTGAACGAAAGAATATTCAAAGATACATGATAATCTTGCGATTGCCATATCGGAAGATGAAAAAGTACTTCGAACACAGTATGCAGTACACAGGTGAAAATCTGCGTGCTGCATACTTGTGTACCGAAGATTTGGTTATTTCTGTTTTCTCAGTTTGTTTACGGCTGCATCCAACGATTCGGTCGGGGCGATGATGTTGTAGTTTTCCCAGTATGTGTTATCGTAAAAAGCCGGGATTTTATCTGTAAATGCCTGATCGGATTTGAAAGATTCTTTATATGAAATAGCTTCGCCGAGCTGTAGACTTCGGTCGGTCGCTACCATTTCCGAAACCAGATCGTATTTGCTTGAGAACAGGCGACGTTTCCAGTCACATTTGAATTTAGCTTCACTACGAACGTAGTTCAGATAGTAAATGCCATTTTGTCTTTTGTAGGTAATCAAAAATGAGAATTCCGACGGTTTGAATCGCAAGCCTATCGGTTTTTTTACCAACATCATATTGGTGGCTTTATCGATATCCTGCATATCGAGACTGAACTCAACCCGGGTGAAGGCAAGCGTTTCCTGATCGATGAAATATTTACCGTTGTAAAGTGCGATCGGTAAGGAGACATTCGGTTTAAAACTGATGACGTATTGCATCCGGTTGTCGATGCTGACAGGATCTTCCATGGTGTAGTTGTAGCACGGTAAGATTTCTTTGTCCAACAGCACATCCGGGTTTTTTACAACATCGAGCATTACGGCCAGTGTAGGGCCACCCATCAACTTAACGGCCAGTGTATCGGAGGCTTTCTGGCTCAGCAATTCTCTTCCTTTGAAAATACGTACCCGGTCTTTGATCGTCGAGTGGTCGTAAGAACTTTTGTACAAATTGACAACCGCCTCGGAAATCTGGATATAACGTTTCCCTTTTTGTGCAGTTTCACGATAAAATCCGGTAAAGAGATCGGCATTTTTACTGTAATTTGAAGAAATTCTATCCATAGCCTGTTCAATGAGTTGTTTGGGCAATTCGGGTCGGACGATGATTTCTCGCAGCATGCGCAGATTTGGGATCAGGGCGACGACTGTTTCGGTGCTGGTTCCATCTACGGCAATTCGGGCATTCTTATATGCCAGATGAGAAAACTCGATCTCTTTTGCCTTGAGTGAAGATTTGATTTTTAAGACAAACTCGCCATCGGCATTGGTGATGGTACCGATATTGGTACCTGGCACGGATACATTCACATAGCCCAGCGTCTTTTTGGTTTGAGCATCTTTTACAACGCCGCTTACGGTGTAAAAATTTTCTCCCACTTGAGCCGATAGTGGAGAAATACTAGCCAATAGCATGACTGTAAGCATACAGCCGAACCATTTTGCGATAGTTGTTTTCATACGATTGAAATTAAGAGGTTGAACACTATATTTTTATTTGTATCAGGCTATATTCCGGTAGCCGTTTTCTTTGCATTACAACACTAAGACCCTTCAGGAAAAATATACCCTAAGATTTTTTCGGGAAATTTCGGAAATAACCGCAATGTCACGAGTCACAAAAAACAGTTACCTTTGCCATCAATTAAACTTCAAACAAACACATGAACGCCTATCTTTACGTATTCGATACACTTTCCGATTGGGAAATCGGGTATATTACAGCCGAACTTAATACCGGAAGATTTTTTAAACAATCGACAAATCCTTTGCGTGTTATCACAATTGCCAATAAAAAAGATACGGTGAAGACAATGGGAGGTATTCGCATCTTGCCCGATCAGACGGTGGCGGAAACGGTATTTACCGATAACGATCTGCTTCTACTTCCCGGCGGCGAAACATGGCTGGAAGATATTCACTTGCCGATACTCTCTGTGGTAACCGAGTATTTGCCGAAAGGGTTGATAGTCGGAGCCATTTGTGGCGCTACCATGGCACTGGCAAAGACTGGAATTCTTGATACGCGGAAACATACCAGCAACGACCTGAATTTTCTGCAACAAGTTTGCCCCGACTATATAGGTTCCGAACTCTATGTCAATGAACCGGCTGTGACCGATGGCAATCTTATTACGGCTCCAGGTACGGCTCCGCTTGAGTTTGCACAGCATATTCTCAAACGTCTCGATGTGTTTAAACCGGAGTCTTTGGATGCCTGGTGTGCTTTGCATAAGTTCAAAGATTCAAGTTATTTTTATGCCTTGTTAGCCTCTCTTCAATAGGCAACAATCTATTTTAATTTTCTCAAAAACAGAGTCGGATGTCATTAAAATATGCAGTAATCGGCAGCGGAGCCCTTGGCGGATTCTATGGCGGAAAGCTGGCACATGCCGGCAAGGATGTTCGTTTTTTGTTTCACAACGATTATCAGTTTGTTGTTGACAACGGATTGAAGGTCGATTCGGTTACCGGTAATTTTCATCTTGCCAATGTTCGAGCTTACCGGTCGACAGCCGATATGCCGAAGGCCGACGTGGTATTAGTCTGTCTGAAAACAACCAATAATCACTTACTTAAAACGCTTCTTCCGTCGATACTTCATTCAGATTCGGTGATTGTACTGATACAAAACGGACTGGGAGTGGAGGCCGATGTCGCTCTCGATTTTCCGCAACAACCCATTGCCGGGGGATTAGCGTTTATCTGTTCCAATAAAATTGGTGACGGGCATATTGCACATCTCGATTACGGGAAACTGAATATTGGTGTTTTTCAGGGAGATATAAATTCTGTTTTGGAACAAATAAAAGCCGATTTTGCCGAAGCGGGAGTACCGACAGAAGTGTCGCCTGATCTGATGCAAGCCCGCTGGCAAAAACTGGTGTGGAATATTCCCTACAATGGCATGACTGTCGTACTAAACACGACAACCGACCGTTTGATGCGGGATGCTTCGACCCGGCAGCTTTCGTATGAACTGATGCTGGAAGTGGTAACGGGAGCCCGTGCTTGTGGCATAGAAGTTAAAGAGAGTTTTGCCGACAAAATGATGGAGCTGACCGACAGCATGACACCGTATGCCCCGAGTATGAAACTCGACTTTGACCATAAGCGGCCGATGGAGATCGAGTATATCTATACACGTCCTGTAAAAACAGCTCTTAAAGCCGGTTACAATATGAAAAAGGTAGCCATGCTTGAATTTCAGTTGCGCTTCATTCAATCGGGTTTGTCCGAACGGTAACATCTTGCTATATCGTTTCAAATTGCACAGAAATGGTAAATAATCCAAATATCGGAGTTCATTCGAACCGCTGCATCGCAACACTTTATCCCACCGCTAAAAAATAGTATCTTTGCAAGATAATTTTTGCCGTCAAAATCGTCGCATGCTTCGAAATAAAGTATTAATAATAAGCGTATTGCTTGGCTTTTTTCTATTGCTGTTTGTCTCAGTATCAGCAAAAATAACCCCTCCGCAAGACGGTAAAAAGCTTTCGGGAGATACGCTTCGCCGCGTGGCCACTGTCGATTCGGTATCGTTGAAACCGAAGAAAAAGAAACAGCAAATCAATGATATTATCAATTATCAGGCCGAAGATTCTATTGTTTTTTATGGTAACGGAACCGGTTACATGTATGGTAAAGGCAATGTGAAATACCAGAAAATGTCGCTTGAAGCCGACTACATTCGGATGAATATGGATAGCAGTCGGGTATATGCTTCGGCGGTGAAGGATTCTACAGGCACACTGGTTGGGAAACCGGTTTTTAAAGACGAAAGTAATGAGTTTACTTCCAACGAGCTAAACTACAATTTCAATTCCAAAAGAGGATTGATTCATCATACCGTGACTCAACAGGGAGAAGGCTTTGTTGTGAGTGAAACCTCTAAAATCACTCCCGACAAAATGATTAACATGATAGACGGGAAGTACACCACCTGCGACGATCACGAACATCCTCATTTTTACCTGCAAATGACCAAAGCCAAGGTGAAACCCAAGGGTTTCATTGTGGCAGGCCCAGCTTACCTTGTTATAGAAGATGTTCCTTTGCCGATAGCCATTCCGTTCGGCTATTTTCCGTTTAACGACAAATATTCGTCTGGAGTAATTATGCCGGCCTATGGCGATGATTTTACCCGGGGATTCAATTTGCATAACGGAGGATATTATTTTGCCCTGAGTGATTATGTCGATTTGGCTCTTACCGGAGATATTTATACCAAAGGAACCTGGGCTATTAATGGTACCAGCTCGTATGTGAAACGGTATAAATATCGAGGAAATTTCAATTTCAGCTACCGCAACGATGTAACAAGTGAAAAGGATATGCCGGATTATGCTAAAACAAATAGTATGAGCCTTCAGTGGACGCATAGTCAGGATAGCAAGGCGTCTCCATATTCTAAGTTATCATCCAGCGTCAATTTTTCAACTACCAGCTATAATCGAAGCAATATCGATAATGTATACAATACGACCCTGATGTCGCAAAACACGAAAACATCCTCCATTAACTATACAAAAAGCTTTCCTGAAAACTCCTGGACGATTACGGGGAATGCCAACGTCACGCAGGTAACATCGGATACGACCATTAGTTTGACATTGCCATCTCTTAGTATTGCGTCAGGGACGCTTTATCCATTTAAACGTAAAGTATCTGTTGGAAATCAGAAATGGTATGAAAAAATTACGCTTACTTATGCCGGAATAATGTCTAATAGTATTGAGACGAAAGAATACAGTCTGAAGAACTCTTCTTTATCAAGAGATTGGAAAAACGGGGCACAACATACGCTGTCGACCAACGCATCATTCAGTTTATTCAATTATATTACTATTACTCCGGCCATTAATTACACGGAGCGGTGGTACCTTAAAAAAATCAATAAGCGTTGGGATACGGCAAAAGATACGGTTTTAAATGATACTGTATCAGGTTTTTTCCGTTCTTACAACTTTAGTACAAGTGTGTCGGCACAAACAACATTGTATGGATTTTATATTCCCTGGCGTAAACTGTTCGGCGATAAGATAGACCGTATTCGACATGTGTTTACTCCATCTATTAGTTTTAGTTTCAATCCCGATTTCAGCGATGCGATATGGGGGTCGTACTCTACTTATAGTAAATACGTGGCAGCAACTACAGCGCATGAAGCGTACGTCGAAAATGTCAAGTATTCTCCTTTTGAGGGGTCTCTTTACGGTTATCCGGGTGCCGGCAAGTCGGGTGCTATCGGATATTCGTTTACCAACAACATTGAGATGAAGGTGAAACAAAAATCGGACACAACCGACCTCCCAGTCTATAAGGTGGTAAGTCTTATCGATAATTTCTCCGTAAGTGGTTCGTATAACTTAGCGGCCGATTCACTTCAATGGTCAAATATTACGGCCAACTTGCGTATCAAAATGCCTTTTTCAACTAATTCAACTCTGAACATTGGAGGGACATTTGATCCCTATATGTACGGATTGAACTCGAGTGGATCGCCGGTTCACATTAACCAGCTCCGGTGGAATCACGGGAAACTGCCCCGTTTTATGGGAACCAGTTTTTCTCAGAGTTTTACGATCAATAACGAGACTTTTAAGAAGAAGACAGCTAAAGAAAAAGAGAAAGAGAAAGAGAAGGAAAAACGATTAGCGCCCCTTACAGGCTCCGATTTGTTGAATCCCGAATTGGTGGCCAAGCACAAACAGGATTCTATTGCCGAACAAAAGAAGAACGAAAAAAATGAAATAGATGCTGACGGTTATGTGAAGCCGACATTCAAATGGAGCATATCGGCCAACTACGGAGTACAGTACGGGCAATCCTCTTTCAATTATACAAAAATGGATTATAACATGGCATTGACTCACAGCTTGAGTTTCAACGGCACGCTATCGCCTACTCCCAAGTGGAATTGTAACTGGTCGGCTACCTACAGTTTTTCTGATAAGAAACTTACTCAGGTAAATCTGGGGATTACCCGCGACATGCACTGTTGGTCGATGAGCGCTCAGATAGTGCCGGTGGGTTATTATACCTCGTACTCGTTTAAAATAGCCGTTAAGTCGTCGTTGCTGCAAGATCTGAAATACGAAAAGCGGAGCAGTTCAGGCGAGAATGTCACGTGGGAATAAATCATTATGAAAAGACAGAACGCACAAACTCTGGGGGATGCCATCCGTGTTTTCCTGGCGGAAAAGAAAAGCTTTAACCATAAGCTGATGGAAAATCGGGTGGTCAATTCATGGAACGAAATTATGGGTTCGACGGTAGCTTCGTACACTTCAAACGTGGAGATCCGGCGTCAAAAGCTTTATGTAACGCTTACTTCGTCGGTGCTACGGCACAGCCTCTCGTTGTCGAAAGACGAAATAATAAGTAAAATCAACCGGGTAATGGGTGATGAGGTGGTGGCAGACGTAGTGTTTCGGTGAAAACCTCTCCTGACCCTTCCAAGGAAGGGAGATTAAACCTGAAATTTTGAACTTTTGGAATCCTTAAATTTGTCATGCAGGAATTTCTTCAACATAAAATATTTCGGCTTATTTCGGAAGCAGCCGACGAAATGCAGTGCGAGTGCTACGTGATAGGCGGTTATGTGCGCGATCTTTTTCTCAAACGTCATTCGAAAGATATCGACGTGGTGGTGGTAGGAAGTGGGATTGCACTGGCCGAGGCTGTTGCAAAGAAGTGGGGTAAAAGCACCCATCTGAGTGTGTTCAAAACCTTCGGTACGGCGCAACTGAAAAAAGGAAACGTAGAGGTGGAATTTGTAGGCGCCCGTCGCGAATCGTATAGTCATGATTCGCGTAAGCCGGTAGTGGCGCCCGGAACGCTTGAGGACGATCAGCGTCGTCGCGATTTTACGGTTAATGCATTGGCTATTTCTCTTAATAAAGATACGCTGGGTAAGTTGCTCGATCCGTTTAACGGACGGGAGGATATGGAGCAGAAAATACTGCGTACACCGCTTGATCCCGATATCACCTTTAGCGACGATCCGTTACGCATGATGCGTGCCATTCGTTTTGCCGCACAATTACAGTTCAGCGTCCATCCCGTTACGTTCGATGCCATTATTCGCAATCGCGAACGCATTAAAATAATCTCGGCCGAGCGTATTGCCGACGAGTTGAACAAGATGATGATGGCCAAGCATCCGTCCGAAGGCTTCTTTCTGCTCGATAAATCGGGATTGTTGGAACTTATTTTCCCTGAACTGACTGCACTTAAGGGAGTTGAAACTCGGGCAGGAAAAGGGCATAAAGACAATTTTATCCATACGCTGGCAGTGCTCGACAAGTTGGCGTCCCATTCGGACAACCTCTGGTTGCGGTGGGCAGCCGTGTTGCACGACATTGCCAAACCGGTGACCAAACGGTGGGACGATCAGATCGGCTGGACTTTCCATAACCACAATTTTATCGGAGAAAAGATGATTCCTTCCATTTTCAAACGGATGAAACTGCCGATGAACGAGAAGATGCGCTTTGTCCAGAAAATGGTATCGCTCCACATGCGCCCCATCGTGCTGAGCGAGGAGGGAGTCAGCGATTCGGCCATCCGTCGGTTGCTGTTTGATGCCGGCGACGACATCGACCTGCTGATGCAGCTTTGCGAAGCAGATATTACCTCCAAAAACCAGGTAAAAGTACGCACTCATCTCGAAAACTTCGCATTGGTACGCCAGAAACTGGTAGACATCGAAACCAAAGATCGCATCCGCAACTGGCAACCTCCTATCGATGGTGTGGAGATAATGAAAATATTCAACCTGCCGCAGTGCCGTGAAGTGGGACTGTTAAAAAGTGCCATCAAAGATGCCATTCTTGATGGTGAAATCCCCAACGAGTACGATGCCGCCTACCGTTTTCTGATGGCAAAAGCCATAGAACTGGGTATTGTGAAGCCGTCGTAGACCAGAGTAGCGGAAGAGTTCAAAAATCAAGGGGAGTTGCGGGTCACTCTTGTTTGATTGCTTTTTCCAGATCGTCTATATTATCCGGCATTGCTACAATTTTATTGGTTTTAGCATCGACCAGTATCATGACCGGAGTTGCCAAAATAAAGTAGGCATTTGCTTCCGCACTGTTAATGCCGCCAGCCGCTCTACTATGCTTCCAACCAATAAGTTTTGGTTTGGCTTCTTCCCATACTTTAATCTCAGTTTCGGTATAGTCTACACTGATTGCAAAGACCTCTATTTGGCGTTTTCCTCCAATTTGTAGATACCAAGGGTAAAGTTTTTGAACCATCTCTTTGCAGTGTTGGCAATCAGCCGACCAGAACAAAATCAGTTTGAAGCGAGAGCTGGTTTTGTAGTTGAGAAATGATACCGGTTTTCCTGCAGCATCCGTTGTCGTAAAGTCGGGAGCAACTACACCCGGACGAATCGTTTCAATGCCTTGTAAGCGTCTCTCTATTTCCAACCGTTTGTTAGTCAGGCAGCGAGGATCTTCCAGATAGGGCTGTAACATTTGCATTCCCTTTGTAATGTTGAAACTCTCGTATCCTTTGAAGAAGTAGTCGACCATCCAACCGTAGACCAACGGGTGACCTGATTTGACTTTTTCGATAGCCGTTTTCCCGGCAAGCGTAAAGAGCGAATCGCGTAGAGCAACGGTGGTAGCCCGAGCTCCGTAAAGATTGACGTAATTATTCATCCAGTCTCTCAAATCTGTTGTCTTCGCCAGCAACGGATCCTGAAAATTGACCATGTCGAAGTAGTGGTCGATCATGTTGTCCATTCGCTGTTTTTCGGTTCCTCCCAGTTCTAATTGAGGTACGTACTGAAATTGAAATGTCCGGCTAACAAATGCATCGTCGTTTGTTTTAATCTGAGAGGTCAGCCATTGATTATATTCGTTGCGACGGGATTCGTATTCTGCGTATCCGGTTTGGTAGAACTTCGATTTAGGTTGATCGTAATTCATCAAGAAGTTCTGAAGTAGATTCAATTGGCTCCTTCTTTGTCCGTTTTCTTTTGCAAACTCAGCGAAAAGAGCATTTTCCCGTTCTCCTGTTTGAAAATAGGTGCTATCCGGTTTGCCGATTGCTTTCGGATTGACCCATAATTCCAAATTCTGATTGTTTGCGAAGAAATACTTTTCAGCAGGGTATGGTGTACTAGTCTCTTTATCCCGATAATCGAAACGCAGAACAAATTGACCCGGCAAATAATCTTTTGGCACGATAAGGGTTGTCGATGTTCCGTTTTTCACATTTTCTGTCGTTTCTACAACGGGTTTATAGGCCTTGCTTCCTACAAGCGGGAGAATACTGATTTTCGTATCGAAAACACTATTGACATGAATTTTGATATTTATGTCCTGAGCATTACTTGCAAACTGTCCAGCAAGTAAAAAAATAAATAGAATAACCCTGTTTTTATTAAGCATATATTAATCTTTTATACATCTAACGGAATAGCCGTAGGTTTGCAAGTCATCAGTGATGGCAGATGATGATGTATTTATACGTAAAATATCACTGTAAGCACTGTTTCTAGAATATGTAGCACTCCAATAATCGCCAACACTACCTCTTGATGAGAGAGCTCCTGTTGTATAGACTAAATAACCAGCCATATGTAACTTTAAGACTGAATTATAGGCATCGGTAGCATTTTGCCAGTATTGAGGTGCATCATCTGCTTTATACCATTCTGTATAGGTTGGTAGTCTCCATCCTGATCCGAGCAACAAGGTACAGGGATCATTTGAAGGTAACCAACTGGATGTCCCGGAATAAGCAGTATTCCATGCTGTTGCTGGAATTCTTGAAGTTCCATAGATATATCCTTGAGAGCGGTTGAATTGCCAGTACCAACCTGCAGAAGCCTGAGTATCGTCGCTTGCGGATGTGGCTTGCTGATCGGCACCCAGGTTTTGGGTTAACCAACATTTGGCAGTACCTGAAATATTGCTGCTAATAGAATGGTAAGTAACCGTTTTGGATTCAGGTGCACCACTGGTACCGGCAGTATGCGTAATACTGAAGGTTGTCGGACAAATCTTAAAGCTAGTGACAGTTGGACTATAAGAGGTGCCTTTGCTGTTGATAGCATAGGCTCTTACATAATAGGTATTTCCAACCGATAAGCCTGTGATGATGGCAGTAAAGCTGCCTGTTCCGCTACCATTCGTTATTTTATTATCTGAGGTGGTAGGCGTTCCTGTCGTATTCCAAACTAATCCGCGTTCGGTTACCGTATCTCCTCCGTCCAGCGCTACGGTAGCGCTACCAGCTGCAGTCGTACTTGTCATACCAGAAGTAGGAATACTAACGTTACTTACTGTAGGGGTAGATATGCTCACAGCATTACGAATACACCTAACTGAGTAGGCATAGTTTTGTAGGTCGTCGGTCATGATAGACGATGATGCATTTATACGTAAAATATCACTGTACGCACTATTTCTAGAATATGTAGCACTCCAATAATCACCAATGCTACCTCTTGAAGAGAGCGCTCCTGTTGTATTTGATAGATAACCAGCCATATGTAATTTTAAGACTGAGTTATAAGCATCGGTAGCATTTTGCCAGTATTGAGGTGCATCATCTGCTTTATACCATTCGGTATAGGTTGGAAGTCTCCAACCCAATCCAAGCAATAGA
>JAFNAS010000024.1 GCA_017860295.1 Bacteroidota bacterium
CGACAAAAAGAATATCAATGATGTCAATGATCTCTATGGTTCTCGTGAACCGAATTTGTTTAATTTCTAATCGTGTCCTTTTTTAGTGGACACTCATGAGATTAACTAATCATATTTTGTCTGGATTTTTCCGTCGAATCTCCTCTCCGATCTCTATCCCTCTGTGGAAACTTTCTCCAGAGTCGAAAAGACAAGGATTTATTTTGTTTGTGAGTGAAAAATATACAGTATAATGTTATTTTTTTTATCATTGATCTGTTTTCCTAGTTCTGCGATTCTCTTTTGGTTGGAACCAATAAGGGGGTATCGGATAAAAAATCAAGAAATTATTTTGTACCTCTTTGTATTCTAAAAAAATAGTTCTATCTTTGCAGCCCAATTTAGAGTAGATATATCAAAAATTTAAGTATTTAAATCACAGTCAAAATGCCTACAATTCAGCAATTAGTGAGAAAAGGAAGGACGGCGCTGGTTGACAAGAGTAAAGCTCCTGCGTTGGATGCTTGTCCTCAACGTCGTGGCGTCTGCGTGCGTGTTTACACAACTACTCCTAAAAAACCTAACTCTGCAATGCGTAAAGTAGCTCGTGTTCGCTTGACTAATCAAAAAGAGGTCAATGCTTACATTCCGGGTGAAGGTCATAACTTGCAGGAACACAGTATCGTGTTGGTTCGTGGTGGTCGTGTAAAAGACCTTCCTGGTGTACGTTATCACATTGTTCGGGGTACTTTGGATACGGCAGGTGTAAACGGTCGTCTTCAACGTCGTTCGAAATATGGCGCAAAACGTCCGAAACCAGGTCAGGCCGCTGCAGCAGCTAAAGGCAAGAAATAATTGCCGGTTCTTTCCCGAGTAAGAAATCTAATCACGGTTTGAGTTATTGGTGACCGTTAAAGGTTGAGTAAATGATCCGGTGGGATCGTTGAAGAAACTACAGAAAAAACAACCAGAACAAAACAAAATTTTGAATTACAATGAGAAAAGCGAAACCTAAAAAAAGGATTATTTTACCTGATCCTGTTTTTAATGAAGTGGTAGTGACAAAATTTGTCAATCACCTCATGTATGATGGCAAAAAAAGCACTGCTTTCGATATATTTTACGGTGCACTCGAAACCGTAAAAGCCAAACTTCCCAACGAAGAAAAGACTCCGCTTGAAATCTGGAAAAAAGCTCTCGACAATATCACTCCTCAGGTCGAAGTAAAATCGCGCCGTGTAGGTGGTGCAACATTCCAGGTTCCTACCGAAATTCGTCCTGACCGTAAGGAGTCTATCTGTATGAAAAATCTTATTTTATATGCACGCAAGCGCGGTGGCAAATCAATGGCTGAAAAATTGGCTGCTGAGGTTGTTGATGCGTTTAACAACCAAGGTGGTGCCTTCAAACGCAAAGAAGATATGCACCGTATGGCTGAAGCAAACCGTGCTTTTGCTCATTTCAGGTTCTAACCTTAAATTTAAACCGGACAAAACCTCGTTAAATTAGCAACGACCTATTGTTTAGGTAAATATAAAACAAATGGCAAAATTAGACTTACATTATACCCGCAATATCGGCATCATGGCTCACATCGATGCTGGTAAGACAACAACTTCGGAACGTATTCTGTATTATACCGGTCTTACTCATAAGATTGGTGAAGTGCATGATGGCGCTGCTACCATGGACTGGATGGAACAGGAGCAGGAACGTGGTATTACCATTACTTCTGCTGCAACAACAACGTTCTGGAACTATTTGAGTGACAAATATAAAATCAACCTGATTGACACTCCGGGTCACGTTGACTTTACTGTTGAGGTAGAACGTTCTTTGCGTATTCTCGACGGTGCAGTCATGACGTTGTGTGCTGTGGGTGGCGTGGAGCCTCAGTCGGAGACGGTATGGCGTCAGGCTGATAAATATAACGTACCTCGTATCTGTTTTGTTAATAAAATGGACAGATCTGGTGCTGACTTTTATGAAGTAGTTCGTCAGATTAAGGATGTGCTGGGTGCAAAACCATGCCCTATTCAAATTCCTATCGGCACTGAAGAAAAATTCAAAGGGGTTATTGACCTCGTGAAAATGAAGGCTATCTTCTGGCACGATGAAACAATGGGTGCTGAATACTCTGTTGAAGAAATCCCTGCCGATCTTCTTGCCGAAGCTCAGGACTGGAGAGATAAGATGCTGGAAGTTGTGGCTGAATATGACGATGCTGTAATGGAAAAATTCTTTGACGATCCTTCTACGATTACGGAAGAAGAAGTCAATGTGGCTATCCGTAAAGCAACCTTATCGATGGAGATCAATCCGGTTATTTGTGGTTCGGCTTTCAAAAATAAGGGTGTGCAGACAATGCTTGATGCAGTTTGTGCTTATCTTCCGAGCCCTCTTGATACTCCGGAAATTTTCGGTAACGATCCTCGCTTTGAAGACAAACAAGTTGTGCGTCATCCGGACGATTCAGAACCTCTGACCGCTTTGGCATTTAAGATTGCAACTGACCCTTATGTAGGCCGTCTTTGCTTCTTCCGTGTCTATTCAGGTAAACTGGAAGCCGGTTCGTACATTTACAATACACGTTCTGACAAAAAAGAACGTATTTCTCGTTTGTTCCAGATGCACTCCAACAAACAGAATCCTGTTGAAGTGATCGGTGCCGGTGATATCGGAGCAGGTGTAGGTTTCAAAGACATCCGTACGGGTGATACTCTTTGCGATGAGGCAAATCCTATCGTACTCGAATCGATGGACTTCCCCGAACCTGTAATTGGTATTTCGGTTGAACCGAAAACGCAGAAAGATATGGATAAACTCGGTCTTGGTTTGTCAAAACTGGCCGAAGA
This sequence comes from Bacteroidota bacterium, assembly GCA_017860295.1. Taxonomy (GTDB): domain Bacteria; phylum Bacteroidota; class Bacteroidia; order Bacteroidales; family Paludibacteraceae; genus Microbacter. The sequence continues at coordinate 2,835 of JAFNAS010000024.1, forward strand.
AGATCCCACCTTCCGTGTTAAAACTAACGAAGATACGGGTCAAACTGTAATCGAAGGTATGGGCGAGCTTCACCTGGAAATCATTATCGACCGTTTGAGACGTGAGTTCAAGGTTGAATGTAACCAGGGTCGTCCTCAGGTATCGTACAAAGAAACTATCAAGAATACAGTTGAACTTCGCGAAGTTTACAAGAAACAGTCTGGTGGTCGTGGTAAATTTGCCGATATTATCGTTAAGGTTGGTCCGGTTGATGCCGGCTTCGAAGGCGGTCTGCAGTTTATCGACTCTGTAAAGGGTGGTAACATTCCTAAAGAATACATTCCTTCTATCCAGAAAGGTTTCACAGCAGCTATGAAGAATGGTGTGCTGGCAGGCTTCCCGGTAGATCAGTTGAAAGTTGAAGTTGTGGACGGTTCATTCCACCCGGTTGACTCCGATCAGCTTTCGTTCGAAATCTGTGCTCAGATTGCATTCAAAACTGCTTGTGCTAAAGCAAAGCCCGTTCTGTTGGAACCGATCATGAAAATGGAAGTGGTTACACCGGAAGAAAACATGGGTGATGTAATCGGTGACCTGAACAAACGTCGTGGCCAGGTTGAAGGTATGGAATCGAGTCGTACTGGTGCTCGTATTGTGAAAGCTAAAGTTCCTTTGGCCGAAACATTCGGATACGTAACCTCGTTGCGTACCATCAGCTCGGGACGTGCAACCTCTTCGATGGAATTTTCTCACTACGCCGAAGTTTCTACCGCAATTGCAAAAGCTGTTGTGACGGAAGCCAAGGGTAAAGTGGAACTATTGTAAAAATAATGAGTGGAAACAGAGCAGGTTAGCAAATGACTCTTAACCTGCTCTGTTAACGCTACAACTATTAATATTAATCGACTATAATGATGAGTCAAAAAATCAGAATCAAATTGAAATCTTACGATCACAACCTGGTTGATAAATCAGCAGAAAAGATCGTTAAGACAGTAAAAGCAACCGGAGCGGTAGTAAGTGGCCCAATTCCATTGCCTACACACAAACGCGTATTCACCGTATTGCGTTCTCCGTTTGTTAACAAAAAGTCGCGCGAACAGTTTGAGCTTTCAAACTACAAACGTTTGATCGATATCTACAGTTCAACTGCTAAAACAGTTGATGCTTTGATGAAACTCGAATTGCCTAGTGGTGTGGAAGTAGAAATCAAAGTATGATCTGCTTTCGCAACAAAAAAAGAAAATAAGTACATATAATTGTAAACAAGGCCGATCCCCCATCTTGGGGTTAAGGGTTAAATTTTAATTGAAATGCCAGGATTAATTGGAAAAAAAATCGGAATGACATCCGTTTTCAGTGCCGATGGAAAAAACGTTCCATGTACTGTTATCGAAGCTGGTCCTTGTGTTGTTACGCAGATCAAAACCGTTGAAACAGACGGTTATGAAGCGCTGCAGTTAGGTTTTGAAGAAAAGAAAGAGAAGCACACTACAAAACCCGAAGCAGGTCACTTCAAAAAGGCGAGCGTAGCTCCTCAAAGACACTTGGTTGAGTTCAAAGGATTTGAAGGTGAATTTAAGCTGGGAGATGCTCTCACAGTTGAATTGTTTGACGGAACTACATGGGTAGATGTAGTCGGTACTTCAAAAGGAAAAGGATTCCAGGGCGTTGTTAAACGTCACGGATTCGGTGGTGTGGGACAAAGCACTCACGGTCAGCACAATCGTTTGCGTCACCCAGGTTCTCTGGGTGCATCTTCTTTCCCCTCTAAAGTGGTAAAAGGCATGAGAATGGCCGGTCGTACAGGTGGTGATTCTATCACAGTTCAAAACCTGGAAGTGTTAAAAGTAATTCCGGAACACAACTTGTTGTTAATCAAAGGTTCTGTGCCCGGAGCAAAAGGTTCAATCGTAATTATCAATAAGTAATGGAACTGAACGTATATAACATAGAAGGAAAAGAAACCGGAAAAAAGGTTACGCTGAACGAAGCTATCTTTGGCATTGAACCTAATGACCACGCCATTTATCTGGATGTAAAACAATACATGGCAAATAAGCGTCAGGGTACTCACAAAGCAAAAGAAAGAAGCGAACTTTCCGGTAGTACACGCAAGCTGATCCGCCAGAAAGGTGGAGGTGGCGCTCGTCGTGGTGATATTAACTCGCCTATTTTGGTGGGTGGTGCAAGAGTTTTTGGTCCCGTTCCACGCGATTATAGTTTCAAGTTGAACAAAAAGCAGAAACAATTGGCTCGTAAATCGGCTTTGGCTTACAAAGCAAAAGAAAATGCGATTGTTGTTGTTGATGCTCTTCAATATGAAGCTCCGAAAACAAAGAACATAATTGCATTGACCGAAAATTTGAAAGTCGCTGATAAAAAGCCTCTTATTATTTTATCGGAACCAAATAAAAACGTATATTTGTCGGCTCGAAACCTAAAAGGCGTTAATGTAACAACTGTTTCTGATCTAAATACTTACAGTATTTTGAATGCGAAATCACTTGTTTTTGTTGAAGCTTCTTTCGCCGGTTTGGATCAAATCTTTAAAGCATAAGGAGATAAAAGAGATGGGAATTATAATTAAACCGATTGTTACAGAAAAAGCAAACGGCCTTAGTGAAAAACTCAATCGTTTTAGCTTCCGCGTTGAAAAAGAGGCGAATAAGATTGAGATCAAGAAAGCCGTAGAAGACATGTATGGAGTAACCGTAGTATCAGTGAATACAGCTGTTATGCCAGGCAAAAAGAAAAGCCGCTTCACGAAAGGTGGAGTGATCAACGGTAAAACTTCAGCTTTCAAAAAAGCGATGGTTACGTTGAAAGAGGGAGATAACATTGATTTTTATAGCAATATTTAAGTAAAACAATGGCTGTACGTAAATTGAACCCCGTAACACCGGGGCAGAGACACAAAATTATCGGTACGTTCGACACAATTACTTCGGCGGTACCGGAAAAATCTCTTGTGACAGGTAAAAGTAATACCGGCGGACGTAATAACTCTGGCAAGATGACCATGCGTTATATCGGAGGTGGTCACAAGAAGAAATATAGAGTAATTGACTTCAAACGTAACAAAGAAGGAATACCTGCGAAGGTACAATCCATCGAGTATGATCCGAACCGCACGGCTCGTATCGCATTGCTCTATTACGTTGATGGTGAAAAAAGCTATATTCTTGCACCCAATGGACTGCAAGTTGGCCAAACTCTGTTATCAGGAGCTGAAGCAGCACCTGAAGTTGGAAACTCTCTACCGTTGAAGAACATTCCACTCGGTACTATTATTCACAACATTGAATTACGTCCGGGTCAGGGAGCAGCGTTGGTTCGTTCGGCAGGTACATTTGCTCAGTTGACTTCTCGCGAAGAAAACTATGCAATTATCAAATTGCCTTCAGGCGAAACCCGCAAAATTCTTTGCACCTGCAAAGCAACCGTAGGAAGTGTTGGCAACTCAGAACACAATCTCGAAAGTTCAGGTAAGGCTGGCCGCACACGCTGGCAAGGACGACGTCCTCGCGTACGTGGTGTTGCTATGAACCCCGTCGATCACCCCATGGGTGGTGGTGAAGGACGCGCTTCTGGTGGTCACCCACGTTCTCGCAAAGGCTTGTTGGCTAAGGGCTATAAGACAAGAGCTCCGAAAAAGCAATCAAGCAAGTATATTATCGAAAGAAGAAAAAAATAACGCATAATTAGAGAGATACTATGAGTCGTTCATTAAAAAAAGGACCTTACATCAATCTGAAGCTTGAACAGAAAGTGTTAACCATGAATGAATCCGGTAAAAAAACGGTTATTAAAACATGGGCACGTGCTTCAATGATTTCACCTGATTTTGTAGGTCACACGATTGCAGTTCACAACGGGAACAAATTTATTCCGGTTTACGTTACCGAAAATATGGTGGGTCATAAGCTTGGCGAATTCTCACCAACCCGCACTTTCCGCGGTCATAGCGGTAACCGTAAATAACCCGTTGATTCATTTACTTGAAAAAATAAAAATATCAATAAAATGGGTTCAAGAAAGAAAAATTCAGCAGAAAATAGGAAAGAAGCCCTCAAAACACAATACTTTGCCCGTCTTAACGACGTTCCTACTTCACCCCGTAAAATGCGCCTTGTGGCCGACATGATTCGTGGTATGGAAGTGAACAAAGCGCTTGGGGTATTGAAGTTTTCGACCAAAGAGGCGTCAGCCAGACTTGAAAAATTGCTTCGTTCCGCTATTTCCAACTGGGAACAAAAAACAGAACAAAAAGCCGAAGATGGTGATTTGTTTGTCAGTGCCATTCATGTTGATGGTGGCCGTATGTTGAAACGCCTTCGTCCGGCTCCGCAGGGACGTGGCTACAGAGTGCGTAAACGTTCGAATCACGTAACGTTGTTTGTCGGCTCAAAGAATAGTATTAACGTATCAAATGAAGTAGCAGATGGGACAAAAAACTAATCCGGTAAGTAATCGTTTGGGAATCATCCGCGGATGGGATTCCAACTGGTATGGAGGGAATAATTATGGAGATACATTGCTGGAAGACAGCAAGCTGAGAAAGTATCTTCACGCCCGTCTGGCTAAAGCGAGTGTTTCTCGCGTAGTAATTGAACGTACGTTGAAACTCATCACTATTACAGTATGTACAGCCCGTCCGGGTATCATTATTGGTAAAGGTGGACAGGAAGTCGACAAGTTGAAGGAGGAGTTGAAAGCTATCACCGACAAAGATGTTCAGATCAATATTTATGAAGTGAAACGCCCCGAACTTGATGCCGTAATTGTTGCCAACAACATTGCCCGTCAGATCGAAGGTAAAATTGCTTATCGTCGTGCAACCAAAATGGCCATTGCATCTACAATGCGTATGGGAGCCGAAGGTATCAAAGTGCAGGTATCAGGCCGTTTGAACGGAGCTGAAATGGCACGTTCGGAAATGTATAAAGAAGGACGTACTCCGCTGCATACATTCCGTGCCGATATCGACTACGCTCTTGCAGAAGCCTTAACCAAGGTGGGTCTTATTGGTGTGAAAGTGTGGATTTGCCGTGGTGAAATCTATGGTAAAAAGGACCTGGCTCCTCAATTCGCAACATCCAAAGAAGGATCTAATAACCGTGGCCAACGCAATGACCGCAATGATCGTGGAGATCGTGGCGACCGTAGAGGCGGCTTCCGTAAAAAGAAAAAATAATTTCTAACGCATTGAATTCTAAGACTTATGTTACAACCGAAAAAGACAAAGTTCAGAAGACAGCAAAAGGGTCGCATGAAAGGTGTGGCTCAACGAGGTAATCAGCTGGCATTCGGTTCTTTCGGCATAAAATCATTACAATCAAAATGGATTACAGGCCGCCAAATTGAGGCTGCCCGTATTGCCGTAACCCGTTATATGCAACGTCAGGGACAAATCTGGATTCGTATTTTCCCTGATAAACCAATTACTAAGAAACCTGCTGAAGTACGTATGGGTAAAGGTAAAGGTTCTCCCGAAGGATTCGTGGCACCCGTTACTCCCGGCCGTATGATTATTGAAGTAGAAGGCGTATCGTTTGAGATTGCAAAAGAAGCATTGCGCTTGGCAGCTCAGAAGTTACCTGTTACAACCAAGTTTGTCGTCAGACGTGATTTTGATTCAACAAACCTTAACGCGTAATCGAATATGAAGACAAGAGAAATCAAAGAACTGAGTGTTAAAGAGCTGCAGGAAAGATTGGACAATGATAAAGCCATCTTATCGCGCTTGAAATTGAACCATACTATTTCTCCGCTCGACAATCCGATGCAAATCAGGGATGTTCGTAAACAAATCGCTCGCGTTGCGACCGAGTTGAAGTTGAGAGAAAATAAACAACAATAATATTGAGCCGAATGGAAACGAGAAACTTAAGAAAAGAAAGAGTAGGGGTCGTTACCAGCAATAAAATGGATAAGACCGTTACCGTTGCCGTTAAGTGGAAAGAAAAACACCCTATCTACGGCAAGTTCGTCAACAAGACGAAGAAGTTCCATGCTCATGACGATAAAAACGACTGTGGCATCGGTGATACCGTGCGCATCATGGAAACCCGTCCGCTGAGCAAATTAAAGAATTGGAGAGTAGTTGAAATAACAGAAAGAGCTAAGTAATTATGATACAACAAGAATCCAGAATAACAGTAGCTGACAACAGCGGAGCACGCGAAGCTTTGGTTATCCGTGTATTAGGCGGTACCGGCAAACGCTATGCTTCACTGGGGGATGTTATCGTGGTAGCGGTAAAAAATGTTATCCCTTCCAGCGACATGAAAAAGGGCACCGTATCTAAAGCAGTAGTTGTTCGTACATCGAAAGAGGTTCGTCGTGCAGACGGTTCTTACATTCGTTTCGACGACAACGCTTGCGTGTTGCTCAACAATGCAGGCGAAATGCGCGGCAGCCGTATCTTCGGCCCCGTAGCGCGTGAGCTTCGTGCCTCTAACATGAAAATCATTTCATTAGCGCCTGAAGTACTTTAACCCTTGTAAAAAAATTAGCAATGAGTAAATTACATATTAAAAAAGGCGATATGGTGTTTGTAAACACCGGTAAGAGCAAGGGCAAAACAGGACGTGTACTCGAAATCCTGGCAGAAAAACAACGTGCTATCGTTGAAGGTGCCAACTTCGTGTCTAAACACTCTAAGCCCAATGCAAAAGCTCCGCAAGGAGGCATTATTAAGAAAGAGGCATCGATCCACATCTCTAACCTCAACGTAGTTGATCCGAAGAGTAACAAGCCAACCCGTGTTGGTCGTCGTGAAAATGCTGAAGGTAAATTAGTGCGTTACGCTAAAAAATCAGGGGAGGAAATTAAATAATGAGTACAACCAACAGTCTTAAAAACGACTATAAGGAACGCATTGTTCCTGCTTTGATGAAGGAGTTTGGTTACAAGTCGATTATGCAGGTACCTCATCTCGAAAAAATCGTTCTCAACCAAGGTTTGGGAATCGCTGTTGCCGATAAGAAAATTATCGATACAGCCGTTAACGAGATGACTGCAATAACCGGACAGAAAGCTGTTGCCACACTTTCTCGCAAGGATATTTCAAACTTCAAGTTGCGTAAACAAATGCCCATCGGCGTACGTGTTACTCTTCGTAACGAAAACATGTACGAATTTCTGGAACGTTTGGTTCGCGTAGCTTTGCCTCGTATCCGTGACTTCAAAGGGATTGAAAGTAAATTGGATGGCAGTGGTAATTATACCCTGGGTATTCAAGAACAGATCATTTTCCCTGAAATTAACATCGACGGCATCTCTCGCCTGTTGGGTATGAACATCACTTTTGTGACATCGGCCAAAACAGACGAAGAAGGTTTCTCTTTGTTGAAACAGTTTGGTTTACCTTTTAAGCACAACTAATTAAAGAAGATACAATGGCAAAAGAATCAATGAAAGCTCGTGAGGTACGTAGAGCAAAATTATGTGCTAAATACGCTACAAAGCGTGAACAACTCAAAAAAGAGGGCAACTACGAAGCTTTGCAAGCACTTCCTAAAAATGCATCTCCTGTTCGTCAGCATAATCGTTGCAAACTGACAGGTCGCCCTAAAGGTTACATGCGCATCTTCGGAATTTCGCGTATTCAGTTCCGCGAAATGGCTTCTGCAGGCTTAATTCCGGGTGTAAAAAAGGCAAGCTGGTAACCAGTTTGTATAGCATTCAGGAGTCAGTCGTAATAAACTTGCGTTAATGTTGTTTAATTCGGGGAAAAACACTATTTTTGTGCCCCGAAATAGGCATAATGCAGGTTTATGCATTCTGATTTTTTTAGAGTTGCATTTTATATAAGCGTGATAAATATTGTCCGGGCAGGCCGGATTAATTTAAAACAAATCAATATGACAGATCCAATAGCAGATTATTTAACGAGACTGCGGAATGCCATCAGAGCAGGCCACCGTGTGGTGGAAATTCCAGCCTCGAACTTGAAAAAAGAAATCACTAAGATTCTTTTAGAAAAAGGGTACATTTTGAACTTCAAATTTGTAGAAGATGGTCCTCAGGGATCTATCAAAATTGCCTTAAAGTATGACCCTGTTCACAAGGTCAATGCAATCAAACAACTCGTACGTATTTCGTCACCGGGTTTACGTCAATATGCAGGTCACAAAGAGTTGCCCCGTGTATTGAACGGATTAGGCATCGCCATCCTCTCTACATCGAAAGGTGTTATGACAGACAAAGAAGCCCGCGATTTGAATATCGGAGGCGAAGTTTTATGTTATGTTTATTAATTAAGAGGAGGATTACAGATGTCAAGAATTGGAAAATTACCTATAAGCCTTCCTAAAGGTGTAACAGTTGCCGTTAAAGATAACGTAGTTACCGTAAAAGGACCCAAAGGAGAACTCTCTCAAGAAATTAATCCTATCATCACTGTGGCTCAGCAAGACGATCAGATCGTTGTAACTCGTCCCAATGATGAAAAGGAGAGCCGCGCAATGCACGGTCTTTATCGTTCACTGATCCACAACATGGTTGTTGGAGTGTCGGAAGGTTACCGCAAACAACTCGAATTGGTTGGTGTTGGTTATCGTGTTTCAAACAATGGAAATCTCCTTGAGTTTGCATTGGGATATACGCATAACATTCACATGATGTTGCCTCCCGAAATTAAAGTGGAGACTAAGAGCGAACGTAACCAGAATCCGTTGCTTATGCTGGAAAGCTGCGACAAGCAACTGATCGGTCAGATTTGTGCAAAAATCCGCTCGTTCCGTAAACCTGAGCCTTACAAAGGAAAAGGTATTAAGTTTGTAGGCGAAGTCATTCGTCGTAAAGCTGGTAAATCGGCAGGTGCAAAATAATTTTTTGAAATTTAAAGAGTTATGATTAAGAAAATTGAACGTAGAATCAAGATAAAAGCACATATCCGCAGTAAAATTGCCGGAACTGCCGAAAGACCCCGTTTGTCGGTATTCAGAAGCAACAAACAAATTTATGTGCAAGTTATAGATGACAAATCAGGCAAAACCCTTGCTGCCGCTTCTTCATTAGCTATTGTTGAAAAATTGGCCAAAAAGGAACAAGCCGCAAAAGTGGGCGAATTGATCGCAAAGAACGCACAGGCAGCCGGTGTAACCGAAGTTATCTTCGATCGTAATGGCTATCTGTACCACGGTAGAGTAAAAGAATTGGCAGAAGCCGCACGTAACGCAGGACTTAAATTTTAATCACTATGGCAGGAATAAATAATAAAGTTAAATCAACCAACGATTTAGAATTAAAAGACAGATTAGTTGCCATCAATCGTGTAACTAAAGTTACCAAAGGTGGTCGTGCATTTAGTTTCGCGGCTATCGTAGTCGTCGGCAATGAAGATGGTATTGTTGGTTGGGGCTTGGGAAAAGCCAGCGAAGTAACAGCTGCCATTGCGAAAGGGGTAGAAGCTGCAAAGAAAAACCTGATTAAAGTACCTGTGTTGAAAGGAACCATTCCTCACCAACAGGCTGCAAAATTTGGTGGTGCAGAAGTGTATCTTCAACCTGCATCTCACGGTACTGGAGTAAAAGCCGGTGGTGCTATGCGTGCTGTACTCGAAAGCGTTGGTATTACCGACGTATTAGCAAAATCGAAAGGTTCGTCGAACCCTCACAATTTGGTGAAAGCAACAATGGAAGCGCTGGCAGAATTGCGTGATGCAGCTACTGTAGCAACCAACCGTGGTATTTCACTTGAAAAAGTATTCAAAGGCTAAAAAGTACTACTATGGCAACTATTAAAATAAAACAAGTTAAGAGTAAAATTAATTGTCCCAAGGTTCAGAAACTGACTCTGGAGGCTTTAGGTTTGAAAAAAGTAAATGCCGTTGTCGAGCATGAAGATACCCCTTCCATTTTGGGAATGGTAAACAAGGTGAGACATTTGGTAGTAGTAGAGAAATAAATTGTTTAATACGCTTAATATAACATACATATATGGATTTAAGTAATTTGACACCTGCAAAAGGATCCGTTAAGGTAAGAAAAAGAATAGGTCGTGGTACCGGTTCCGGTTTAGGAGGTACAGCTACTCGTGGTCTTAATGGAGCTCAATCCCGTTCAGGTTATAAGAAAAAAATCGGTTTTGAAGGAGGGCAGATGCCTTTGCAACGCCGTTTGCCCAAATTCGGGTTTAAGAATATAAGTCGTGTTGAATACAAACCGATTAACCTTGCCACTTTACAAATTTTAGCCGACGCTACAAAACTGACCAAGATTGGTGTTGCCGAATTGCTTCAGGCCGGAGTTATTGCAAAGAATGACCTTGTGAAGATCTTAGGCAACGGTACATTAAGTGCAAAACTTCAGGTAGAGGCCAATGCATTTTCAAAATCGGCAGAAGAAGCTATCGTAGCAGCAGGTGGAACAGTGGTAAAATTGTAATCCGATGAAACGTTTTATTGAAACACTCCAAAATATTTGGAAGATAGAGGACCTTAGAAAACGCCTGATAACCACCATACTTTTTGTATTGGTTTATCGTTTTGGGTCATACATAGTATTACCTGGAATCAACCCAGCAAATCTTGAAGCTCTTCAAAATCAAACTTCAGGTGGTTTGCTTGGCTTGTTGGATATGTTTTCGGGTGGTGCGTTTTCTCACGCTTCTATTTTTGCTTTGGGGATTATGCCTTACATTTCTGCATCCATTGTGGTACAGTTGTTGGGTATTGCAGTTCCTTATTTCCAAAAAATGCAACGTGAAGGCGAGAGCGGAAGAAAAAAAATGAATCAGATCACACGTTATCTGACAGTTCTGATTTTATTGTTCCAATCTCCGGCCTATTTGGTCAACCTTAGCGTTCAACTGGGACATGTTGGAGCCGCTCTTCCGCAGAGCTTCTGGTTTCAAATTACATCAGTCGTCATCTTGACTGCCGGTAGTATGTTTATCATGTGGTTGGGAGAAAGAATTACCGACAAAGGTGTTGGTAATGGCATCTCTTTCATCATCATGATCGGTATTATCGCACGTTTCCCGACTGCAATTGTACAGGAGTTTGCTTCTCGCTTAGGTGACGCAGCCGGTGGTTTGGTGATGTTTATCGGAGAAATAGTTTGTCTATTGTTCGTTATCGGACTGTGTATTTTACTTGTTCAGGGAACTCGTAAAGTGCCTGTTCAATATGCAAAACGTGTTGTCGGAAACAAACAATATGGTGGCGTACGTCAGTATATTCCTTTGAAAGTGAATGCTGCCAACGTAATGCCGATTATTTTTGCTCAGGCAATCATGTTTATTCCAATTACTTTAGTAGGTTTTTCGCATTCGGAAGCTGCAAGTGGACTGGTAAGTGCCTTTACCGATAACTCGGGATTTTGGTACAACTTTGTCTTTGCCGTTTTGATTATTGCATTTACTTATTTTTATACTGCTATTACTATCAACCCGACTCAGATGGCTGAAGAGATGAAACGTAATAACGGTTTTATTCCGGGTGTTAAGCCTGGTAAGAAAACAGCAGAATACCTCGATGAAATAATGTCGCGCATTACTTTACCTGGATCATTCTTCCTTGCCTTGGTAGCTATTTTACCGGCATTTGCAAGAATCGCAGGAGTAAGTACCAGTTTTGCTCAGTTCTATGGAGGAACTTCATTGTTGATCTTGGTAGGTGTTGTTTTGGATACACTACAACAAATTGAAAGCCGCTTGTTAATGCGTCATTATGACGGTTTGATGAAATCAGGCAGAATAAAAGGACGCACCGGCAACATTTCGGCTTATTAATAATAAGCAAGAGATGATATATCTCAAAACAGAGGAAGAAATTGAGCTACTTCGCCAAAGTAATTTGATTGTATCAAGAACTTTGGCTGAAGTAGCTAAGTTAATTACTCCAGGTGTTTCGACTCTGGAGCTTGATAAAGTGGCAGAGACCTGCATCAGAGATCATGGTGCAATACCTACATTCTTGGGTTATGCAGGATTTCCAAACACTTTATGTACTTCGGTTAACGATCAGGTAGTGCACGGTATTCCTTCGAAAGATGCAGTCTTGAAAGAGGGTGATGTTATTTCGGTTGACTGTGGCGCAACAAAGGATGGATTTGTGGGTGACTCCGCATATACATTTTGCGTTGGTGAAGTAACTGAAGATGTAAAGCAATTATTGAGAGTGACGAAAGAGTCGCTTTATATGGGTATTGAACAAGCCATTAATGGAAATCGTTTGGGTGATGTTGGTTATGCTATTCAATCGCATTGTGAAAAGCATGGATACGGAGTGATCCGCGAAATGGTTGGTCATGGTGTGGGTAAAGAGATGCACGAAGACCCTCAGGTTCCTAATACAGGACGTAGGGGTAACGGTGTTCGTCTTAAAAATGGGATGACGATAGCCATTGAACCGATGATTGCTATGGGTTCATACCGACTTTTTTTTGAAAAAGACGGTTGGACTACCCGAACCATTGATGGTAAATATGCAGCACATTTCGAACACTCGATAGCTATCCGTGACGGAAAAGCTGATATTCTTTCTACCTTTGATTATGTAGAAGAAGTGGTCGGTAAATTGTAACAAACAATAGATTAAATAGACGTTTTATGCCTAAACAATCTGCTATTGAGCAAGATGGAACCATAACCGAAGCATTGTCGAATGCTATGTTTCGTGTAGAACTCGAAAACGGACATGTTATCACAGCTCATATTTCCGGTAAAATGCGTATGCACTATATCAAAATCCTACCGGGCGATAGAGTACGTGTTGAGATGTCACCGTATGATTTATCAAAAGGAAGAATTTCATTCAGGTATAAATAAACCTGATCTTATCGCAACAGCAAACATTGCAAATATTTATACAACATGAAAGTAAAAGCATCCATTAAAAAACGTACGCCCGAATGTAAAATCGTGAGACGTAAAGGGCGTTTGTATGTAATCAACAAAAAGAATCCTAAGTTCAAACAACGTCAGGGATAATATTTTAATTTTAAGTATATGGCTATAAGAATCGTTGGAGTAGATTTGCCTCAAAACAAAAGAGGCGAAGTTGGACTGACTTATATCTACGGAGTAGGTCGCAGTAGCGCAAAACAAATTTTGGAAGAAGCCGGTGTTGATTTAGACACTAAGGTGAAGGATTGGACTGACGACCAAGCAGCTAAAATCCGTGAAATAATCGGAGCTAAGTTCAAAGTAGAAGGTGACCTTCGTTCAGAAGTTCAGCTGAACATCAAACGCTTAATGGATATCGGATGCTATCGTGGCGTACGTCACCGTCTGGGTTTGCCTTTGAGAGGTCAGAGCACAAAAAACAATGCTCGTACTCGTAAAGGAAAGAAGAAAACTGTTGCCAACAAGAAAAAAGCAACAAAGTAAGGTAATTAACTTAGCAAATATTTTTAGGATATGGCAAAGAAAACAGTTGCAACCAAAAAAAGAGTGGTTAAAGTTGACGGCGTAGGCCAGTTGCATGTTCACTCTTCATTCAATAATATTATTGTGACCCTTGCAAACGGTGACGGACAGGTAATTTCTTGGTCTTCTGCCGGTAAAATGGGTTTTAGAGGTTCTAAAAAGAACACTCCGTATGCTGCACAGATGGCAGCTCAAGATTGTGCCAAAGTTGCTTTTGACCTCGGTCTGAGAAAAGTAAAGGCGTACGTAAAAGGTCCAGGTAATGGTCGCGAATCAGCTATCAGAACCATTCACGGAGCTGGTATCGAAGTAACCGAAATTGTTGATGTTACTCCATTACCACACAACGGATGTCGCCCAGCTAAACGCAGAAGAGTATAATAATCACCAACTTGTTCATTACCCGGCTAAAAGTGGATAAAGATTACAATTCTAACCTCTCTGTAATCGCGGCTGCACGGTAGGTCGAGTGTGATATAAGCAATAATAATCACAAAAATTTTGAAATAATGGCAAGATATACAGGCCCAAAAACAAGAATTTCACGTAAATTTGGAGAGCCGATTTTTGGCCCCGATAAAACGTTATCGAAGAAGAATTACCCTCCCGGACAACATGGAAATAACCGTCACAAAAAAACGTCTGAGTATGGTATTCAGCTTCGCGAAAAACAAAAAGCCAAATATACTTATGGCGTTTTAGAACGTCAATTCCGTTTGTTGTTTGAAAAAGCTCAACGTGCAAAAGGTATTACCGGTGAAATTTTGCTCCAGTTACTCGAAACTCGTTTGGACAATGTTGTTTTCCGTTTAGGTATGGCTCCTACACGTGCTGCTGCCCGCCAGTTGGTAAGCCATCGTCACATTACTGTCGATGGTGCTGTTGTGAATATTCCTTCATACCAGATTAAAGCGGGTCAGGTTATCGGTGTACGCGAAAAGGACAAATCGATGGCTGTGATAGCCGATGCTTTGAACGGATTCAATCATAGCAAATATCCTTGGATGGAGTGGGACAAAAGCAGTTTGTCTGGTAAATTCCTGCACCAACCCGAACGTGCTGACATCCCTGAAAACATTAAGGAGCAATTAATCGTCGAATTGTATTCAAAATAATCCATTTATCCATGTCTATATTAGCATTCCAAAAACCCGATAAGGTTATCATGCTTGAATCAGATGCTCAAAAGGGGATTTTTGAATTCCGTCCGCTTGAGCCTGGTTTTGGGATCACCATCGGAAATGCGTTGCGTCGTATCCTTCTTTCTTCACTGGAAGGTTTCGCCATCACATCTATCAAAATAGATGGAGTTGAACACGAATTTGCTACCGTTCCGGGAGTAATGGAAGATGTGACAAACATTATCCTTAACTTGAAAAAGGTTCGTTTCAAACGCTGCGTGGATGATGTTGAAAACGAAAAGGTAAGCATTGTTGTTTCTGGTAAAAGTACGTTTACCGCTGGAGATATCGGACGCTATTTGACTGGCTTCGTGGTTCTAAACCCAGACTTATTGATTTGCCGAATTGATCCGAATCATACGATGCAGATTGACCTGACAATCAATAAAGGAAGAGGTTATGTTCCGGCTGAAGAAAACAAAGTAGCAGGTTCTGAGGTAGATGTAATTCCTATTGATGCAATTTTTACGCCAATTGTCAATGTAAAATATGCAATTGAAAACTACCGTGTAGAACAAAAAACAGACTACGAAAAGCTGATTTTTGAAGTTTCGACAGACGGTTCTATTAATCCTAAGGATGCCCTTCGCGAGTCGGCTAAAATCTTGATTCAGCACTTTATGTTGTTCTCCGACGAAAAAATTTCGCTGGAATCGACAGAAGAAAGTGTGGACGAAGAATTTGATGAAGAAGCATTACGTATGCGTCAGTTGTTGAAAACCAAAATGGTTGATTTAGACCTTTCGGTTCGTGCTTTGAACTGTCTGAAAGCTGCCGATGTGGAGACATTGGGCCAATTGTGTGCTTTCAATCGTAATGATTTGTTGAAATTCCGCAATTTTGGTAAGAAATCCTTGAACGAATTGGATGAAAAGCTGGAATCGCTGAAACTTTCGTTCGGAATGGATTTGGCTAAGTATAAATTAGATAAAGAATAACAGAAATGAGACATAATAAGAAATTCAACCATTTAGGTCGTACGTCTTCGCACAGAAAAGCTATGTTGGCAAATATGGCTTGTTCGCTTATCAAACATAAACGTATTGCCACTACAACAGCTAAAGCAAAGGCTCTCCGTGTTTATATTGAACCGCTGTTGACAAAATCAAAAGACGACAATACGCATTCTCGCCGAATTGTTTTCTCTTATTTGCAAAACAAAGAAGTGGTGACGGAATTATTCCGCGATATTGCTCAAAAAATAGCAACTCGTCCGGGTGGTTATACCCGAATTCTGAAAACAGGTTTCCGTTTAGGTGATGCTGCCGAAATGTGCATTATCGAATTGGTAGACTACAACGAAAACTTGTTGAAAACCAAAGAAGCTAAGAAAACTTCTCGTACACGTCGTGCCGGTAAAAAAGTTGCTGCTTCTGCAGCAGAGGTAGCTCCTGCAGCTGCACCAGCCGCCGAAACTAAAGAAGAAGCTGCAGCTGAATAAACTGAGTTTTATTGACAAAAAAGAAGCCGCTCGAATCATTTTCGAGCGGCTTCTTTTTGTTTTTTATAGAATAACCTTTATTCGAAGTAACCTTTCATAATACCACGAGGTGAGTTGCGTACGAAAAGTAAAATTTCATCACGTTCCTTTGTGGCCGGCATTTCTGCTTCTATGTGTTCGATGGCAACACTGGTATTCATGTGTGATAAATAAATGTAGCGGTAGATCTCCTGTATGTCTCTTATTTGCTCATTTGCAAAGCCTCTGCGGCGAAGTCCCACCGAATTGATGCCACAGTAGGAAATAGGCTCGCGAGCGGCTTTTACATAAGGAGGAATGTCTTTATTGACCTTGCTTCCGCCCATAATCATTACGTGAGGACCAACGTGAGTAAACTGGTGAATCATGGTGCCACCTCCGATCACGGCCCAGTCGCCAACAACCACTTCGCCTGCTAGCTGTGTAACATTCGACATAATCACATTATTTCCCACAGTACAATCGTGAGCTACATGGCAATAGGCCATTATCAGGCAGTTATCACCAATCGTTGTGCTTCCTTTTGACGCGGTTCCTCTATTAACGGTTACACATTCGCGCAATGTGGTATTATCACCGATAATGGCTAAGGTGTCTTCTCCCTTGAATTTCAGATCTTGAGGAATGGCACTGATTACTGCACCCGGAAAAATTTTGCAGTTTTTCCCAATGCGAGCCCCTTCCATAATGGTTACATTCGAACCGATATGCGTTCCTTCTCCGATGACAACGTTTTTGTCAATGGTGACAAATGGTTCTATTACTACATTGGAAGCAATTTTGGCCTCCGGATGTATGTATGCTAACGGTTGCTTCATACGTAAAATTGATTAGTTAATAGTAGTATGTAACTAGCGGGTAAATCATTCAGTACCAGAGTGAGGATGATTTACGTGCTTGTTTCATAATAGAATCGTTTTATACTTTTAATTTAGTTTCTTATCTGTTTTTGGCTATCTGAGCCATAAATTCAGCTTCGGCTACAATTTTATCTCCGACAAAGGCATACCCTTTCATAGTGGCACAGCCTCTTCGGATTGGGCTGATCAGTTCTAACCGGAAGATAACGGTATCGCCAGGTACCACTTTATGCCGAAACTTGACATTATCTATTTTCATGAAATAAGTCGAGTACAGTTCCGGATTCTCCACCTGATGCAATATCAGCAAACCTCCGGTTTGCGCCATCGCTTCAACCAACAATACTCCCGGCATAACCGGTTCGTTGGGAAAATGACCCATAAAGAAGGTTTCGTTACTGGTTACATTTTTTAAGCCAATCACCACCGAATGCGTAATATCGATTACCTTATCGACCATTAAGAAAGGCCACCGATGTGGTAACATCTTCTTTATCTGATTGATGTTTAGCACGGGTTCTTTATTCGGATCGTATACCGGAATTGAAACTTCCTGGCGTTTAATATCTTTTCGGATGACTTTTGCTAATGCGGTGTTGGTCTTATGTCCCGGACGGGTTGCAATAACTTTCCCTTTTATCGGTTTTCCGATTAAGGCAAGATCCCCCATCACATCCAGAAGTTTATGCCGGGCAGGTTCATTTTCAAACTGAAGCGGGGTGAGATAGCCCAGTTCATCGACTTTTTTGTGCGGATGGTTAAGCAAATCAGCAATACGGTCGAGCTCGGCTTGACGTATGGGTTCGTCGTAAATAACTAAAGCATTTTCGAGATCACCGCCTTTAATGAGATTCATTTTCAGAAGTTGCTCCAGTTCGCGGACAAAAACGAATGTGCGACATGCTGCGATGTCTGTGGCAAAATCTTCCAACTGATTCAGTACGGCATATTGGTTGCTTAAAATGGACGATTTGAAACCAATCATGGTTTGAATACTGAAATGGTCGTCGGGTAATATTACAATTGACGAGTTCGTTGCCGGGTCGTTGTACTCGATTTTCTTTTTTACAATAAAAAAGTCTTTATCGGCATCCTGTTCCACAAAGCCAACCGATTGAATCATGTCGACAAAGGGTTTGGCACTCCCGTCCAAAATAGGAAACTCAGGAGCATTAACTTCCATGAGGCAGTTATCGATCTCAAAGGAGAATAAAGCTGCCATCGCATGTTCTATCGTACTTACATGAGCATCTCCGTTTGCCAAAACAGTTCCTCGGGTGGTTTGTGTTACATATTCTGCCAGTGCGGGAATCGTAGGTTGTCCTTCTAAGTCAATTCGTTTTATGATGCATCCATGATTTTCGGGTGCTGGGAAAAATGTGAGCTGAATGTCAACTCCTGTGTGAAGCCCTTTCCCCTGTAAGGTAAAGGATCCGTTAAGGGTTCTTTGTTTCGGCATTTCGGTTTGTTAGTTAGTCTGCTTTTATTTGGTTGCGTAGCTGGTCTATCTCTTTTTGTAAAGCATCAATGGTTCGTGCTAATTCTGGTAATTTTCTGAAATAGACGTACGCTTTATTATATTGCATCATGGGTATTGCCGGAGCTCCCATGAGAACAGAATTCTCTTTAATATTGGCAATCACACCCGCTTGTGCTGTGAGCTTGACTCCATTCTCGATGTGTAAATGGCCTGCAATGCCCACCTGACCTCCAAACATACAATTTTCTCCGATTTTTGCAGAACCGGCAATGCCTGTCTGAGCTGCAATTACGGTATTGGACCCGACTTCTACATTGTGAGCGATTTGTATTAAATTGTCGAGTTTTACTCCTTTATGAATAACGGTAGAGCCCATGGTTGCCCGGTCAATGGTAGTATTTGCACCTATTTCGACATCATCTTCCAATACAACATTCCCGATTTGAGGAATCTTATTGTAGCTCCCGTCTTCTGTCGGAGCAAAGCCGAATCCATCGGCTCCGATAACCGCCCCGGAATGGATCACACACCGGTTGCCAATGCTACAATCGGCATAAACTTTTGCACCGGCATAGATAGTAACGTTATTTCCTATAGTTACATTGTCTCCAATGAAACTTTGCGGATATATTTTTACGTTTTCACCCATTTTCACATTGTCTCCTATGTAACTAAACGCCCCAATGTAAGGTGAAGATCCGATTTCTGCCGTTGCCGATACATAAGATAACGGTTCAATGCCAGTTTTATTTTTCTTGAAACTATCGACTAATTGAAGCAGTGATGCTAACGATTGGTACGCATTATTCACTTTGATGAGAGTCGCCGATATCGGTTGTTCCGGGATAAAATCCTTATTTACAAGGATAATTGCGGCTTTGCAATCGTAAGCAAAATGACTGTATTTAGGATTGGATAAAAAAGTAAGTGTGTCGGGAATACTTTCGTCTATTTTTGAAAGATTGCTGACTTTAACTTCGGGATTGCCAACAACGTCTCCGTTTAAAAAATCAGCAATTTGTTGCGCAGAAAATTCCATTCGTCATGAGTTTTTGTTGTGTATGAAATTAGTTCGGTTAGAACTTCTTTCTTTTTTAAACTACAGTATATCTTAAATAAGATGCCATTGCTCAATGATTCGTTGCATAGTCATTCGAAATTATTCTTTTTATTGTTTTCGCAGCCATAAATCGTTTTATTTCAGTGCAAAACGACAACAATTCGATGGATCAAAGAGTAATTCTAGGTTAAAATAAAGCGTGCAAAGATATAAACATTAATCGAAACGAACTATCTTTTTTTTATGAATGTATGAATAATATGTTGAAAATTAGTTGCATATAGCAATCATATCAGGATGAAGACACGATTATTCATTCAACTGTAAATGGAAATAAAACAGGACATTGGATCTGTTGTGGAATAAAATTCTGATTGTATTCATATTGTGTTCTTGGTGAAATAAATAGAAATGGGCGGTAAGAAAAGGCCGTGGGGGTAGAGTTCTTAACAGAAAAATAGCTACTTTTGCAGGATAAAATACATACTTTCCTAACATTATGGATAAGAAGCACTTTTCTCAGTTTCTCGATTTTTTAAAAGAGAGTTTGATTCTGAAAAATATATTGTATGCCGCCGCAATCGTAGTCGTATTGTTATTGTTTGTTCTCTTTATGCTGCAATTTTATACTCACCATGGAGAGTCGGAAACGGTGCCCAATTTATGTGGACTTCAGATCGGAGATGCACAAAAAATGTTGGATAGCAGGGGAATGCAGTATCAGGTGATTGATTCTGTGTATAAGCCCGATAAGGCACCCGGTATGGTGATGGAGCAATCTCCCGCAGCCGGTTCTAAAATAAAATCGTATCGAAGTGTTTATATAACCATTAATGCTACAATGCCTCCCGGAATTGCCCTGCCGGATGTTCGGGATCTCTCTTTACGTCATGCGCAGTCGCTGTTGGAAAGTATGGGGATCAAAGTGATTGGAATCGAATATGTGCCGTCGGAATTCAGCGATTTGGTAAGGGATATCAAATTCAATGGACAGACATTGGCTCCGGGACAAAAAATACCGGCCGGCAGCGGTATCGTACTTGTGGTAGGTCGCACGTCTACCGACGAAGATGGAAGCCAATTGATGCCAGATGTTCAATCGCTTACGTTGGATCAGGCTACAAGATTGATTAATAGTCACATGCTTACGATAGGAGCTACCAATTTTGACGTAGAACCGGCTAGTGAACAAGAAAAAGCCAACTATGTCGTTTATAAACAGATACCTGCAGCTAACGATTCGGTTCCTGCCGGAAAAGCAATTACTCTTTGGCTGACAAAAGATAAGAGCAAAGTAGTCGCTAACGACGAAGTATCTACTCCTGCTTCTACCAAGAGCGCTCCTGCTGTAGCTCCGAAAAAAGAAGAAAAAAAGAAAAAGAAAGAAGATATTGAGAAATTCTTCTGATAAAAATAGATCGACATCCCATGTTATGATCGATGATTTTGACACTGATCAAGGCGAGTTGGATGAACTGGAGGAGGCTCCGGATCAAGAGCTTTTTGAGCATTTCCGTTTTGTAGCCGACAAAGGCCAAACCTTGTTGCGCATAGATAAGTTCTTGGTCGACAGAATTCAAAATGCATCGCGTAATCGCATTCAGGAGGCTGCCGCCGCCGGAGCTATTTTAGTAAACGGAGCTGCGGTCAAGGCAAATTATCGCGTCAAACCGAACGATGTGGTTGCCATCATGATGACCTATCCGCCTCACGAGACGGAGATCCTTCCCGAAAACATTCCTTTAAACATTGTTTACGAAGATAATGCTTTGCTGGTTGTCAACAAACCGGCCGGATTGGTCGTTCATCCCGGACATGGTAATTTTACCGGAACGTTGGTTAATGCGTTAGCCTATTATCTGAAAAACGATCCTAATTTCAATCCGAATGACCCCCGGTTGGGTCTGGTGCATCGTATCGATAAAGATACTACCGGTCTTTTGGTAATTGCCAAAACAGAGGAGGCTAAAACGTTACTTGGCAATCAATTCTTTCATAAAACAACCAAACGTCTTTATTGGGCACTTGTGTGGGGAACTGTAGAACAGGACGAGGGAACGATCGTAGGGCACGTCGGCCGGAGTTTGAAAGACAGGCAGAAAATGGCTGTTTTCCCGGATGGTGACTATGGTAAACACGCGGTGACGCATTACCGGGTGCTGGAACGGTTGGGCTATGTAACACTGGTTGAATGCCGGTTGGAAACAGGACGAACACACCAGATACGTGCTCATATGAAGTATATAGGACATCCGCTTTTTAATGACGAACGCTATGGCGGGCATGAAATTCTAAAAGGAACTCAATTTGCCAAATATAAGCAGTTTGTAAAGAATTGTTTCGATGTATGTTCCCGTCAGGCGCTTCACGCCAAAACCTTGGGATTTGTTCATCCTGTTACGAAAGAAGATCTCTATTTCGATAGCGAAATCCCGGCGGATATGCAGCAGCTTCTGGAGCGATGGAGGGCATATATTGCCGGTCGGGGGACTGACAATTAGTTGAATGTAAGTGGCAATGGGAGACTTATTTAGTTACCGTTATGAGAAACAAACGCAAAATAATTAATGATCCGGTATTCGGATTTATCAATATTCCTACCGAATTTTTGTATGATCTGATTCAGCATCCTTATTTGCAGCGTCTTACCCGGATCAAGCAGTTGGGTATGTCCTCTTTTGTTTATCCCGGTACGCAACATACCCGTTTTCAGCATTCTTTGGGCGCCATGTATTTGATGAGCGAGGCAATTGCCCAGTTGCGCATGCTTGGATATGAAATCAGTAAAGACGATTGTGAAGGAGCTCTGGCCGCCATTTTGTTGCATGATATTGGTCATGCTCCCTTTTCTCATGTGCTCGAACATAGCTTGGTGTCGAATATTTCGCACGAGGAGATCTCTTTGTTGATGATGCAGCAAATCAACAAAGAAGAGAAGGGAAAACTGGATAACGCCCTCAAAATCTTTCACGGAACCCATCCGCATGCCTTTTTGCACCAATTAGTTTCCGGACAGCTGGATGTTGA
Source organism: Bacteroidota bacterium (assembly GCA_017860295.1). Classification (GTDB taxonomy): domain Bacteria; phylum Bacteroidota; class Bacteroidia; order Bacteroidales; family Paludibacteraceae; genus Microbacter. The sequence continues at coordinate 25,283 of JAFNAS010000024.1, forward strand.
CAGGTTAGATTATCTCCGGCGCGACAGTTTTTATTCCGGCGTGACAGAAGGAAATATAGGCTCCGACCGGATCATTAAAATGATGGATCTTTACAAAGGGCGGTTGGTTGTACAGGAAAAAGGAATCTATTCTATCGAAAAATTTCTGATGGCCAGACGGCTGATGTATTGGCAGGTATATTTGCATAAAACATCTATTGCTGCTGAAAAATTGATGATTCATGCTTTGACACGGGCAAAGGAACTGGCTCTGGAAGGTCAAGAACTGTTTGCGTCTCCTTCGCTGCACTTCTTTTTGTACAATTCTATTTCGAAAAAAGATTTTATAGAATGGATCGAAGTGCTGCAACAGTATGCTTTGTTGGACGATAGCGATATTTTATCGGCGATGAAGGTGTGGATGACTCATTCGGATATCGTATTGTCGACTCTGAGTAGCGGATTTATCAACCGGCGATTGTTTAAGGTGAAGGTTTTGCCGCAACCGCTATCGAGGGAAGAGTGTCAGGAATTGAATGCTCAGTATCAGAAACATTTTGGAATTTCAGAACACGATGCCAATTATTTCTGGGCATTGGAAGAGGTCACTAATGAAACTTATAATCCGGCAGAGGCTGGAATTTTGATAAAATTTAACAATGGGGATGTGAAGGATATTACTGACGCATCCGATATGTTTAACCTACAGGTGCTGAGTAAAGAGGTGAAGAAATATTATCTCTGCTATTGGCCTGTTTATTAATGAGTAACAATATGAACACATTCGTTACCGGTGCTACCGCCGGATTTGGGAAGGCTATAGCCCTTCGAATGGCAAAATTAGGATATAATCTTATTATTACCGGCCGCCGTAAAGAGCGATTGGATAGTTTGTCAGAAACGCTAAAAAATGAATTTTCGGTCAGGGTATTGCCTTTGTGTTTTGATATACGCGATCGTGAGGCTTGTCGTTTGGCTGTCGAAAATTTGCCTGCCGAATGGCAAAAAATTGATGTGCTCGTGAATAATGCAGGATTAGCTTCCGGTTCGGCACCGTTTAACGAATTCGATATAGACGACTGGGAAAAAATGATCGATACCAATGTGAAAGGGTTGCTCTACATCAGCCGGTACATTACCCCTTTGATGGTGGCAGCCAACTCGGGACACATCATCAATCTGTCGTCGATAGCCGGGCGTGAAGTCTATCCTTCCGGTAACGTCTATTGTGCCACCAAGCATGCGGTGAATGCTATTTCGCAGGGAATGCGCATTGACATGCTGAAGCACAACATCAAGGTGAGTTCCATCTCTCCGGGTGCGGCAGAAACCGAATTTTCGTTGGTTCGCTTTCACGGCGATCAGGCAAAAGCCAACGCCGTCTATCAGGGGTTAACCCCGTTAAATGCTGACGATATAGCCGATGCGGTGGAGTATATTGTTACCCGCCCGGCTCATGTGAATATAAACGACATTTTTATTACTCCGACCCGTCAGGCAAATACCTATGTGTATAACAGAACGGAGGATTAACACGTGAATTTGTTATGGCACAACCATTTTTAATTCCGGAAAAAGAGAGGCGAGAGGTTACACGGCACTATCGCAATATGCTACATGCTGTGGACAACATTCTGACTGAGGATGATATTAAGATGTCACGTCGATGGATCTATCAGTCGATAGCTAAAATGCTTGAAGCCGGCGAAGCAATGCCGACGCATCGTGTTATTAAGCATTTGCGGATGGCTCAGGTATTGGTTAACGAATTCGGATTAGGACGTTCTGCTATTTTGGCTACGGTATTGTACGACAGTTTGCTGACCGGATCGGAAACGCTAGAGTCGATCGGAAAACAATTCGGACAGTCGGTATCGCTTATCGTACATGGGTTGTGCAGGGCACACGATCTGTATGAGAAAAACAGTGCCATAGAAACGGAAAATTTCAGGCAACTGTTGTTGACTTTTGCCGAAGACATGCGGGTGATCCTCATCATGATTGCCGACCGCCTCGATACGATGCGGACACTCAAAGATCATCATGACGATGATGAAATACGGCTGAAGGTTGCCCACGAAGCATCGAACCTGTATGCACCGCTGGCACATCGCATGGGTTTGTATGCCATTAAAACCGAGTTGGAAGACTTGTCTTTAAAATATTCAAATCCTGACATATACAAAGAAATAGCTCATAAACTTAATGAAACCAAGCGCTCTCGCGACCAGTATATTGCGTCGTTTATCGAACCGGTAAAACAACGATTGGGAGAGGCCGGTTTCAATTTTGAAGTCAAAGGGAGAACCAAGTCGATTCATTCGATTTGGAACAAAATGAAAAAGCAGAATACTCCTTTTGAGAATATTTACGATCTGTTCGCGATCCGGATCATTCTCGACACTCCCGTTGAGAAGGAGAAGTCGGAGTGCTGGCAGGTTTATTCCATCGTGACCGATATGTACATGCCCAATCCCAAGCGGTTGCGCGACTGGCTCTCGATTCCCAAATCGAACGGCTACGAATCGCTGCACATTACCGTGATGGGACCCGACGGCAAATGGGTAGAGGTGCAGATTCGGACGCGCCGGATGGACGAAATTGCGGAAAAAGGGGTGGCGGCTCACTGGAAATACAAAGGCATCAAGAGCGAATCGAGCGGGATGGACGAGTGGTTGAAGAACCTACGGACTATTCTGGAGAATCCGGAGATGAATTCCAAGGAGGTGATGGACAATTTCAAACTCAACCTCTATGACGACGATGTGTTTGTGTTTACCCCCAACGGAGATCTTCATAAACTGAAGAAGGGTGCTACCGTGCTCGATTTTGCCTTTGCCATTCACTCCGGATTGGGTAGCCGTTGTGTGGGTGCTAAGGTGGGCGGACGTAATGTACCGCTAAAATATATTCTGCTTAATGGCGATCAGGTGGAGATTCTGACATCGGCCAACCAAACGCCGAAGCGCGACTGGCTCAATATTGCCGTTACCTCCAAGGCGCGGACTAAAATAAAGCAGTCGCTCAAGGAAGAGGAGAATAAAGCGGCCGATCTCGGGCGTGAGTCGCTTCAACGGCGTATGAAAAACCGCAAGATCGAGTTTGACGAGGCGCAAATTATGAAGCTGGCTCGCAAACATGGTTATAAGTTTGTGTCGGAATTCTATCAGGCAATATCGTACGAGCGACTGGACGTGATCGACCTGTGCGAGGAGTTGGTAGAACTTGACAAACAGCACGAAGAGTCGCCCGAGCAGGCTGCCTTGCGAAGTGTCGATAACTTTTCGAAGCAGACCGATCTGGAAAAAATTACATCCGAAAATGATGTGCTGGTGATCGGCGACAACGTGAAGAATGTGCAATATTCGTTGGCCAAGTGTTGCAATCCGATATACGGTGATAATGTCTTTGGATTTGTATCGGTTTCGGGTGGCATCAAAATCCATCGCGACGACTGTCCGAATGCCGCCCAATTGAAAGAGCGGTTCGACTACCGCATTATCGATGTGAAATGGGCCGGCAAATCGGGCAAGTTCGACTTGGCAACCTTGCATATTTTGGGCAAAGATGATATTGGCATCGTGAGCAACATTACCTCTGTTATCTCTAAAGAGAACAAAGTGCAGATGCGATCGATCTCCGTCAACTCGCACGACGGCATGTTCGACGGAACCATCACGATAATGGTAAGCGACGTGGCACAACTCTCTCAGCTTATCAAAAAACTGGAAGGGGTCAAGGGTGTGATCCGTGCAGAACGTCTGTAGTTTCATACCATCCAATTCAACAAGAAAACATCCGGTTCTGCATCCGGATGTTTTTTTTTGACCAATTTAGAGCGAAGTCCCTCATTTTGGCAGGATCGTAGATAATACCGCCTCTTCGAAATAGATTGCGGAACCGGGATGCGAAGCCCTCGACAAACACGTGAAGAAATTGTTGGAATATTGTGCCATGAGCAATATAATTGAAGTCATTTTGACTTTTTATCAACCCTAATGGTTTGTCAAAAAAAACCGACCGGTTTTATCGTATTGTCGTATGTGAATTCAAATTTTATCTAAAATAAAATTGTTGTTTTGTTTGATAATTCAAAAAATACCTGTATTTTTGAATCCGACGAGTTGGCATGTCGAACCTGCCTCTATCTTGTTTGTTTTGGCGTTTTGTGTTGGATATAGGCGAGTTGGCAGTGCAATTGATGACGGCGACGTTGTAAACGGTAGTAATGCCGAGTTCAATCCCGACCATAGAATTGTCAGTTATCACTTCGGCTGCGTGATGGATGACGGAGCTATTGTTGATGATAACCGTGCCATTGTTGGTCATGACGAAGGCGTTGTCGGTGGTGACAGACCCATTGTTAGTCATGACGGCGGTACTGTTGCCGATGCCGGGGTAATTATCAATTTGAAATAAGTGAGCTTTGTGCAATAATGAGCAGTTAGTATTAACCACTTAACACCAACACTTATGGGAAACACCAAACCACGGGTCGATGTGCCCCGAAATCCAGCTGAAGAACTGAAGTTAGCTACAAAAATCTTTGCAAAACATCAGGAATTGGGCACTGCATCGCCGCTGAATGTGTTGCAGTCGCACACCTGGGCAACCAATGGACCAACCGTTGCTACTGCGCAGGCCTTGCAAACCGAGGCGGAAGAGCTGCAACGCAAACTCAATCAAACGTACGAAAAGCGCGATTTGTTGCTGGACGAGATCGACGAATCGGTCAAGGCCAGCCGCGATGCCCTGTTGGGAATCTATCGCGATAACCCTATGGCCCTCGGCGAATGGGGTTTCGATGTGCACGATTCGCCAAAAGCCTCTGTGAAGAAGGCATGATTCAACTTTTTTAGTGTTACAAAGGGGCGCTCTGCGGGGCGTCCCTTGGTTTTAGGTCGCAATTATAGACTGAATATCGACGTAATATCCTTGAAAAATTAAATACACAACAAAACGATGGAGACAGAACAGAAAGAGATTAGCGAGATATGGACTTTTGTTCATTCCTTTATGGAGATTTATCGGAAAGAGAAGGACAAACTTCCCTATCATATCAATGTGATTGATTTACTTCATGCAAATGAAAACGCGCACAGTCGTATTTTGATGAAACTTTTGCAGTTCAATAAGCATGGACAGTTTGAGATTCTGCAAAGTTTTCTTGATTATTTTTCTTTTGATTTGAAAATCGAGAATCCAACGATAACTGCCGAAAAAGATCGTATTGATTTGCTTGTCGATGATAAGAAGTTTGCCGTTATTATCGAAAATAAAATACACGGTGCCACAGATCAGCACGAACAGATAAAGCGATATATCGAAAGTGTCAGTACAAGGCATCCTAAAGAGCATATTTATGTCTTGTATTTGATTCGCGATGAAGGAAAAGATGTCGAAGCCCAAAGCTGGGGTGAATATAAGCAATCATTTGCCGAAAGATTCAGGATTGTTTCCTATCGCGATGATATTCTACCCTGGCTGAAGGATACAGTGATGCCTGAATGCAGGACGAAGGATGTTTATTTGCTCAGTGCGATTGAGCAATACATAGACCATTTGGACGGATTATTTAATACACGAAAGATACATACTAAAATGAACGAACAACTACAGAATTATATTCGAAAAGAAATCGGATTGGGAGAAAGTCCAGAGAAAAATCATGAGCCTTTGAAGAATGCCATTAAAGAATTTGATAACGTAAGAAATCAGTTACAATCTTTAAAGGATCAGACTGAAAAAGAGTGCTGGAATAAATGGAAAAATCGCTTATCCAAAGATTTTCCATCGTATGAAATAGTGGATAAGATTAACGATAAAAGATTTCCTAAAGTGGGTGTGAATCTGGTGTATCATAACTGGCATTTTGCGATTCTTATTGAAAAGGAAAGCAATATTTATTATGGGATAGGCCGTCATTATTCCTCAGATAAAATTGAAGAAGAACTTAAAGATATACTGAAACCGGTTCTTGATGGTTTCAAAGAGTCAACTTGGTGGTATGGATGGAAATATACCTCTTTTGAAAATGCATACAAAAGATTGGTCGACTTAATCATAGAGGTAGAAGATCTATTGAAAACGCAGAAATAGCCATAAATAAGAACCGGTCGGTACAAAATCAATTTGTACCGACCGGTTTATTTGTGCTAATTCGTGAAATTAGCTTCGCTGATCTTCGATGCGTGTCTCCTCAGATTCCCAACGATTTTTTTACCGCGTCTACCTTGGCCTCGGCGGCAGCATTTACAGCATCGTATTCGGGGCGGCTGTTCAGCGTACCGCGTACCTCGATGTAGAATTTGATTTTCGGTTCGGTTCCCGAAGGGCGTACCGAAATCTTGGTGCCGTCGGCGGTGAAATATTGCAACACATCGCTGGTGGTTGGCATTACCAGATTAGTAACGGAACCTGCGGCAACATTGGTTTGCTTTAGTGATTTGTAATCTTTGATAAAGGCTACCGGTGATCCGGCAATCTCTTTCGGCGGGTTGGTGCGGAAGTCGCTCATCATCTGGCGAATTTCGTCGGCACCCGATTTGCCCTTGCGCACGATGGAGATCCCTTTTTCTTTGCTAAAACCATACTCGAGGTAGATGTCCTGAATCATTTCGTAGAGCGTTTTTCCGTTGTCTTTTGCCCAGGCAACGATTTCGGCCATCAGCGAACAGGCCGAGATGGCATCTTTGTCGCGTACAAAATCTTCCGCAAGGTAGCCGTAGCTCTCTTCGCCTCCGCCGATGTACTGGCGTTTGCCTTCCAGATCGCGAATCACAGCAGCGATCCACTTGAAACCGGTGTAGCAGTCGAAACACTCCACGCCGTTTTTTTCGGCCAGTTCCTTGATCACTTCGGTGGTAACGATAGTCTTTACAACATATTCGCTGCCGGTTATTTTGCCCAGTTCCTTCCAGCGACGGATAAGGTAGTAGGTGAAGATCAGCGCCGTTTGGTTACCGTTCACCAAAATCCATTCGCCTTTGTCGTTCTTCACGGCAATGCCCAGACGGTCGGCATCGGGGTCGGAAGCCATCACAATGTCGGCATCCACCGCTTTTGCCTTTTGAATCGCCATGTCGAGAGCAGCCGGTTCTTCGGGGTTGGGCGACACCACGGTGGGAAAATTACCATCGACCACATCCTGCTCGGCAACGTGAATTACGTTGGTAAAGCCCAGCAGACCCAACATGCGCGGGATCAGTTGGCCGCCTGTGCCGTGTATCGGGGTATAGACAATCTTCAAATCCTTGTGGCGCGCAATCGCGTCGGGCGACAACGAGATGGTTTTGATCTTGTCGAGGTAAACGCTGTCGATCTCCTCGCCGATAATCTTGATGAGGGCAGGGTTGCCTTTGAACTTTATTTCGTCGACACTTTTAATATTTTCCACCTCTTTAATCACGTTCACATCGTGTGGAGCCACCATCTGAGCGCCATCATTCCAGTAAGCTTTGTAGCCGTTGTACTCTTTCGGGTTGTGTGAGGCGGTGATGATGATACCGCTCTGGCAACCGAGATGGCGGATGGCGAACGAAGCTTCGGGGGTAGGGCGGAGGTCTTCAAAAAGGAAAACCCTGATGCCATTGGCCGAAAAGATGTCGGCAGATATTTCGGCAAATTTGCGGCTGTTGTTGCGGCAGTCGTGACCGATCACCACTTTGATTTCGGGCAACGAGCCGAACTCTTTCTTCAGGTAGTTCGATAATCCCTGAGTGGCGGCACCCACGGTGTAGATATTCATGCGGTTGGTGCCCACGCCCATGATGCCACGTAGCCCGCCGGTTCCGAACTCCAGATCCTTATAGAAAGCTTCGATGAGGTCTGTCTTGTCCGACGCTGCAAGTAATTTGCTTACTTCCTGTTTGGTGGCTTCGTCGTAATTGCCGGCAATCCACTGTTGCGCTTTGCCTTCAACCAACGTGAGTAATTCTTTGTCTTCCATTACATTTGTGTTTAGAAAATTTCGGGTTAAATATACGACAATCTGGATATTCTCACAAGATTTGTGTTTACTTTTTGCTATTAAAAAACAAATTCGGGGTATGGGTTTTGAGACAAATTTGTATATTTGCAAGAATAACCGACCAAGTGGTAGTATCCGATTTTGTTATTTATAACGGCTTTGATGTGTGTGGGTAACCAACAAAACGGAAAAGTTTCTTGACTAATAAGTATGCGCAAGATGAAGATTTTTCTGAAACAGAAGGATAATTTCTATCGGTAAGGGTAATACGGGTTACGCAGAATCTCAATTCGATCCACATTTAATAAATTACATATACATATATAGATGAAACCAACACTTTTTTTACTGGCTGCCGGCATGGGCAGTCGCTATGGAGGGCTTAAACAACTTGACGGTTTGGGACCGAATGGCGAAACGATTATGGACTATTCTGTTTTTGATGCTGTACGAGCAGGTTTTGGAAAAATAGTCTTTGTCATTCGTCACAGTTTCGAAAAAGACTTCAATGAACAAATCATACCGAAGTATCGCGATGTTGTACCGGTCGAGGTGGTTTTTCAGGAAATTGATTATGTTCCCGAAGGTGCCGACTATAATAAGGAGAGAGAAAAACCGTGGGGAACAAACCATGCCCTGTTGATGGGTAAAGATGCCATTAAAGAACCGTTTGCCGTAATCAATGCCGACGATTTCTATGGGAAAGAGTCTTTCGAAATTCTCTATCAGTTCCTGATGAATGTCGAAAATAAGCAGAACGATTATTGCATGGTGGGTTACCGCGTGGGCAACACCCTCTCCGAAAGCGGATCGGTAAGTCGTGGCGTATGTACTACCGACGAAAACGGCTTCCTGACATCAGTTGTTGAGCGAACCAGCATCGAGATGAAAGGCGGCACCATTGTTTTTCTCGACGAAAAGAGTCAGGAAAACAAACTGGAGTTCAATACGCCCGTCTCAATGAATATGTGGGGCTTTACACCCGACTATTTCAACTATTCGGAAGAAAGTTTTAAGAACTTTCTTCGGGAAAAGGGACAGGAACTCAAATCGGAGTTCTATATTCCAACGGTTGTCAACGAATTGATCGTTGCTGGTAAGGCTACCTGTAAGGTGCTCGATACCCCATCGAAGTGGTTTGGAGTGACCTATGCCAACGATCGTCCGCAAGTGGTTCTTAAAATTAACCAGTTGATTAAAGAGGGCGTTTATCCGAAATCGTTGTGGAAGAAATAAAGTTGTACATATAATAATATAAGGAAGGCATAAAAACCGGTCGTGTTTGTATGCCTTTTTTCAATTAAAAAAAGAAATGGGAAAAGTAATTGTGACGGGAGGTACCGGATATATCGGTTCTCATACAGTGGTTGAACTGCAGAATGCCGGATTCGAGGTATTGATTATCGACAACCTCTCCAACTCTAGCGTGGAAGTATTGACCGGTATCGAAACAATTACCGGCATACGACCTCAATTTGAGAATCTCGATTGCCTCGATTATGTCGGTCTCGACCGTTTACTGTCGAAAAACGAAGGAGTGGAAGCGATTATCCATTTTGCTGCCAGCAAGGCGGTAGGCGAATCGGTCGAGAAGCCGCTCCTCTATTATAGGAACAATCTGGTATCGTTGATGAATCTTTTGGAGCTGATGCCGTTGCACGACATTAAAAATATCGTATTCTCCTCTTCGTGTACCGTATATGGTCAGCCGGATGTGTTGCCGGTGAGCGAAACGGCTCCGATTAAGCCGGCGATGTCACCTTACGGCAATACCAAACAGATCTGCGAAGAGATAATTCATGATGCGCTGCATGCCAATACGGGACTTCGCAGTATCTTGCTGCGCTATTTTAATCCCATCGGGGCGCATCCTTCAGCCTTAATTGGTGAACTGCCGAACGGGGTTCCCAATAATTTGATTCCTTTCGTTACGCAAACGGCCATTGGGCTGCGTAAACAACTGAGTGTTTTCGGAAGCGATTATAACACCCCCGACGGCTCCTGTATCCGCGACTATATCCATGTGGTTGATCTGGCAAAAGCCCATGTCGTGGCCATGCAACGTATGGTTGAGCAAAAGAGTAAGAACCGCCTTGAAGTATTTAATCTGGGAACTGGCCGGGGATTATCGGTTTTGGAGCTCCTGAAAATATTTCAAGAGGTAAATCAGGTGGAAGTTCCATACAAAATAGTCAATCGTCGTGATGGAGATATTGAGCAAGTGTGGGCAAATCCCGATAAAGCGAACACGGTTTTGGGTTGGAAAGCGCAAGAAACCGTCGAAGATACCCTGAAATCTGCCTGGGTTTGGGAAAAACATTTGGCCGAAAAACGGAAATAAAGGAATATTCAGATTGGAATTGATCCGTCAATAGACGAAAAAGCCTCTTGCTTGATGAAAAAGCAAGAGGCTTTTTCTGTTTTTCGGGCTACAGATTCCTTTTTATTCGTCTTTTTTGTAGCCTTTATATAATAAACTTTTGATCTGTTTTGGCTCTATGTGCGAATAAATGCCCTTTTATTCGTTATTTTTTCATCCAGATTCAGATGAAAAAATTAGTTGAAAATAGGACTCCTTATGCTGATCCTGATACCAATTCTGAAAAAAAACATTTTTTCAGAATTGGTAATCCAATTTCTATCAATAGAATAGGTTATTTATTGCATTTTTCTCACAAAAAAGGGTGTAGTAGTTTGGAAGTATGGAAAAAAGGGTGTTACTTTGCAGCCGCTTTGAGGGAGAAACACGGAGGTGTTTTGTAGC